>NZ_CP076643.1:1200000-2400000 GCF_019226825.1 Vibrio ostreae | reverse complement strand
AAGTTTCAAAATTGAGTCCGGCAAAATCGAAAAGTCTCTCGCTCATTCAAATAATGAGAGACAACGAAACCTTGGTGACTTGGTTCATCAACTCGAAACTCCTTCGGGTTGTATGGTTAAGTGACTAAGCGTACACGGTGGATGCCTTGGCAGTCAGAGGCGATGAAGGACGTACTAACTTGCGATAAGCGTAGATGAGGCAGTAAGAGCCACTTGAGTCTACGATTTCCGAATGGGGGAAACCCACCTGCATAAGCAGGTATCATTAACTGAATACATAGGTTAATGAGGCGAACCGGGGGAACTGAAACATCTAAGTACCCCGAGGAAAAGAAATCAATTGAGATTCCGAAAGTAGCGGCGAGCGAAATTGGATTAGCCCTTAAGCTTTATATGCGTCAGGTGAAGGTTCTGGAAAGGACCGCGAAACAGGGTGATAGCCCCGTAGCCGACAGCGTATGTTCAGTGAAATCGAGTAGGGCGGGACACGTGTTATCCTGTCTGAACATGGGGGGACCATCCTCCAAGGCTAAATACTCCTGACTGACCGATAGTGAACCAGTACCGTGAGGGAAAGGCGAAAAGAACCCCTGTGAGGGGAGTGAAATAGAACCTGAAACCGTGTACGTACAAGCAGTAGGAGCACCTTCGTGGTGTGACTGCGTACCTTTTGTATAATGGGTCAGCGACTTATATTCAGTGGCAAGGTTAACCATTTAGGGGAGCCGTAGGGAAACCGAGTCTTAACTGGGCGCACAGTCTCTGGATATAGACCCGAAACCGAGTGATCTAGCCATGGGCAGGTTGAAGATTGAGTAACATCAATTGGAGGACCGAACCGACTAATGTTGAAAAATTAGCGGATGACTTGTGGCTAGGGGTGAAAGGCCAATCAAACTCGGAGATAGCTGGTTCTCCCCGAAAGCTATTTAGGTAGCGCCTCGGACGAATACTACTGGGGGTAGAGCACTGTTAAGGCTAGGGGGTCATTCCGACTTACCAACCCTTTGCAAACTCCGAATACCAGTAAGTACTATCCGGGAGACACACGGCGGGTGCTAACGTCCGTCGTGGAGAGGGAAACAACCCAGACCGCCAGCTAAGGTCCCAAATTACAGCTAAGTGGGAAACGATGTGGGAAGGCTCAGACAGCTAGGATGTTGGCTTAGAAGCAGCCATCATTTAAAGAAAGCGTAATAGCTCACTAGTCGAGTCGGCCTGCGCGGAAGATGTAACGGGGCTAAGCTGTAAACCGAAGCTGCGGCAATGCGATTTATCGCATTGGGTAGGGGAGCGTTCTGTAAGCCGTTGAAGGTGTGCTGTAAGGCATGCTGGAGGTATCAGAAGTGCGAATGCTGACATGAGTAACGATAAAGGGGGTGAAAAACCTCCTCGCCGGAAGACCAAGGGTTCCTGTCCAACGTTAATCGGGGCAGGGTAAGTCGACCCCTAAGGCGAGGCCGAAAGGCGTAGTCGATGGGAAACGGGTTAATATTCCCGTACTTCTTACAATTGCGATGGGGGGACGGAGAAGGCTAGGTGGGCCTGGCGACGGTTGTCCAGGTTCAAGTGCGTAGGCTTGAGAGTTAGGTAAATCCGGCTCTCTATAAGGCTGAGACACGACGTCGAGTCACTACGGTGATGAAGTCATTGATGCCATGCTTCCAGGAAAAGCCTCTAAGCTTCAGATTGTAAGGAATCGTACCCCAAACCGACACAGGTGGTCGGGTAGAGAATACCAAGGCGCTTGAGAGAACTCGGGTGAAGGAACTAGGCAAAATGGTACCGTAACTTCGGGAGAAGGTACGCTCTTGATGGTGAAGTCCCTCGCGGATGGAGCTGATGAGAGTCGCAGATACCAGGTGGCTGCAACTGTTTATTAAAAACACAGCACTGTGCAAAATCGTAAGATGACGTATACGGTGTGACGCCTGCCCGGTGCCGGAAGGTTAATTGATGGGGTTAGACTTCGGTCGACGCTCTTGATCGAAGCCCCGGTAAACGGCGGCCGTAACTATAACGGTCCTAAGGTAGCGAAATTCCTTGTCGGGTAAGTTCCGACCTGCACGAATGGCGTAATGATGGCCACGCTGTCTCCACCCGAGACTCAGTGAAATTGAAATCGCTGTGAAGATGCAGTGTACCCGCGGCTAGACGGAAAGACCCCGTGAACCTTTACTACAGCTTGGCACTGAACATTGAACCTACATGTGTAGGATAGGTGGGAGGCTTTGAAGACGTGACGCCAGTTGCGTTGGAGCCGTCCTTGAAATACCACCCTTGTATGTTTGATGTTCTAACTCTGGACCGTTATCCGGTTCGAGGACAGTGCCTGGTGGGTAGTTTGACTGGGGCGGTCTCCTCCCAAAGAGTAACGGAGGAGCACGAAGGTGGGCTAATCACGGTTGGACATCGTGAGGTTAGTGCAATGGCATAAGCCCGCTTGACTGCGAGAATGACAATTCGAGCAGGTGCGAAAGCAGGTCATAGTGATCCGGTGGTTCTGAATGGAAGGGCCATCGCTCAACGGATAAAAGGTACTCCGGGGATAACAGGCTGATACCGCCCAAGAGTTCATATCGACGGCGGTGTTTGGCACCTCGATGTCGGCTCATCACATCCTGGGGCTGAAGTCGGTCCCAAGGGTATGGCTGTTCGCCATTTAAAGTGGTACGCGAGCTGGGTTTAGAACGTCGTGAGACAGTTCGGTCCCTATCTGCCGTGGGCGTTGGAAGATTGAAGGGGGCTGCTCCTAGTACGAGAGGACCGGAGTGGACGAACCTCTGGTGTTCGGGTTGTGTCGCCAGACGCATTGCCCGGTAGCTAAGTTCGGAATCGATAACCGCTGAAAGCATCTAAGCGGGAAGCGAGCCCTGAGATGAGTCTTCCCTGACACTTTAAGTGTCCTAAAGGGTTGTTCGAGACTAGAACGTTGATAGGCAGGGTGTGTAAGCGTTGTGAGGCGTTGAGCTAACCTGTACTAATTGCCCGTGAGGCTTAACCATACAACACCCAAGGGGTTTTGATGGACTCAATGACCAGTACATTGAATGTGTAATGAGAACGAAAACAGCTTTCCAATCTTTTGTCTTCACTTTTAAAAAAGTGAAAATAAAAGGTAATTACTGCGTAATGCGGTAGTTAAACAGAATTTTGCTTGGCGACCATAGCGTTTTGGACCCACCTGACTCCATTCCGAACTCAGAAGTGAAACGAAACAGCGTCGATGGTAGTGTGGGGCCTCCCCATGTGAGAGTAGAACATCGCCAGGCTTTAACTTCTTGTTTTGAGTTTTTTTAAGCAAAAGCTCAAAGCAAAAAATGAAAAAGACTTTTATAGTCTGACCAATGCGGAGCGGTAGTTCAGTTGGTTAGAATACCGGCCTGTCACGCCGGGGGTCGCGGGTTCGAGTCCCGTCCGCTCCGCCACTTATTTACAGAAACCCAGTCTTATGACTGGGTTTTTTGTTTATGGTGATAGAGAAGTGTTTCGTCCTTTGGCCGAACGAGTCCCGGACGTACGCGTCTCCGATGGTGCGCCAGCCCGGCCGTCCGCCACTTATCCGAAACCCTAGACTAGGCGTCCCCGCAGTAATACTGGGGTTTTGTCGTTTTAAGCTGAGCCAAATTCATCGCGTTGCGATGACGAGTCCCGGACGTACGCGTCTCCGATGGTGCGCCAGCCCGGCCATCCGCCACTTATTCGAAACCCTAGACTAGGCGTCCCCGCAGCAATGCTGGCCGTCTGCCATTGTTGTTTAGAAGCCCAGACTTGTGCCTGGGCTTTTTTATTGGGTGCTATTTCAAACTCGGACTTCCAGCGCCTATAAGGAGAGATTTTTCACTCCAAGTGATTACGGCATATCTTTTATCTGATTCGTTACAACTTCAGAGCATAGGTTCCTAGGCTAATTGAACGACGGATAGAGCCCACAGAGCTGATACTGCACCAACCTAGATTAGGTGTCCGCTGACATTTAGGAGCTTCACCTTGGCCCCTTGGTATGAGAGAAGGTAGAAGCATCTTTTGTGTTGATGTCGGGTAGATAGCCGTGTCGCTATTTTTTTCCTGCGGCGTTACGATGCTAGAACCTAGAACCTAGAACCTAGAACCTAGAACCTAGAACCTAGAACCTAGAACCTGGCCCATAGAGCTTGAGAACACACACAAAAAAGCCCCGCCAATGATGGCGGGGCGTTCGCATAAGCTTGGGTATCAGCCGGAGATTCAGGACTGCTGATCGTTGACCAGGTTCTCTTGTGCAGCGTTTTGCTGCGCCATCGCTTTCTCTTCCTTCTTGGCTTTCTCAATCATAGGGGTAATGGTTGAGCCCTGAATTAAGATCGAGAACACCACGACCGCGTAGGTCATGACCAGAATCAGCTCTTTTACATCAATCAGTTTATCAGGAATGATCATCACGCCAGACGGGATGGACAGAGCCATTGCCAGCGCCAGGCCTCCACGCAGACCGCCCCAGGTAAGGATTTTAATCGACCACGGGTTGTAGCTGCGGTAGCGTTTGAAACCAATGTATGAAGTAAACACGCTCAGGTAGCGGGCAGCCAGTACCAGAGGGACCGCAAATGCCATCAGAATCCAGTCTTCTTGGTGGAATTCAAACAGCAGCATTGACATACCGATCAGCAGGAACAGTACGCCGTTAAGAAATTCATCGACCAGTTCCCAGAAGTGATCCAGATGTTCTTCACTCTCTTTAGAGAAACCGATAAAGCGGGTCCAGTTACCGATCATGATACCGGATACTACCATCGCCAGCGGGCCGGATACATGGATCACATCCGCGAACGCGTAACCTGCGGTTGGAACACCAATGGTCAGCAGCAGCTCCATGGAGTGGTCATCAGTGGCACTAATCAGATAATGGAACAGCAGGCCAAGCAGGAAACCGTAGACGATACCGCCAATTGCTTCCTGGATAAACAGGCCAGTTACGCTCATCACGGTAGGCGCTTCAGTGCCGAATGCAATGGTAAAGATGGTGACGAAGATAACCAGGCCGAAACCATCGTTGAACAGGGATTCACCTTCGATTTGAGTCGAGATACGCTTGGGCGCGTTGAGTTTTTTTTACAATAGCCAGAACGGCGATAGGGTCGGTCGGAGAAATGAGAGCGCCAAACAGTAAGCAATAAACCAAATCAAACTGGATACCGATAAGTTGGCAGAAGCCGTACAGAACGAAACCGATAAAAAAGGTGGAGAATAATGTCGCTCCGAGCGCTAAGACGGTGATTTCCCATTTTTGGTCTTTCAGATTAGGAAGTTTGATACCGAGGCCGCCGGCAAAGAGAAGAAAACCAAGGATGCCTTTGAGAAGAAAATTTTCGAAGTTGATACTAGTGACGGTTTCGGTGGCGATTTGTGTCAGATGGAACCAATTATTCTGACCAGCAATTAAGATAAGTAACGAGAGGAGCATAGAACCCGCTGTTATGGCAATGGTGGTTTGCATCTTCCCTATTTTACTGTTTAAAAAGGCGATCATCATCGCCGCGGCAGATAGAAAGCACAGAGTGTAATAGACCGACATTTTTTTCTCATTGTGTAACAAAATATGAGCGAAATTGTCGTTGGATGTTGAGCAAATAGCAAACGTTTTTTTAGTGCTGCATGATTCATTGATAATAGGAATAATAAGTGTCAATTTGGTATTTTAGACGTCTAGATTTCTAATCAATGTGTGATAGGATGTTAAAAGGCATAAGGAATGAGGCTGTACTGTGGGAAGTAATGTGAGACACCAAATCGAAACGCAACTGAATAGGCGTATCTTACTCATTGACGGTGGTATGGGTACGATGATTCAGGGCTATAAACTGGAAGAGCAAGATTATCGCGGTGAGCGCTTTGCTGACTGGCATTGCGATCTCAAAGGTAACAATGACTTACTTGTACTGAGTCAGCCTCAACTGATTAAAGAAATTCACTCTGCTTATCTGGAAGCCGGCGCGGATATTCTGGAAACCAACACATTTAACGCCACTACAATTGCGATGGCCGATTACGACATGCAATCGCTGAGCGCAGAGATTAACTTCGCGGCGGCAAAGTTAGCCCGTGCAGCTGCCGATGAATGGACGGCAAAGACACCGGATAAGCCACGTTTTGTCGCTGGCGTGCTTGGTCCAACCAACCGGACCTGTTCGATTTCACCGGATGTGAATGATCCCGGCTATCGTAACGTTACGTTTGATCAACTGGTGACGGCTTATTCAGAGTCGACCCGTGCGCTGATTAACGGTGGCAGTGACCTGATTCTTATCGAAACCATATTTGACACTCTGAATGCCAAAGCGTGTGCTTTCGCGGTTGAGTCGGTATTTGAAGAAATGGGGATTGAGCTGCCGGTGATGATTTCCGGCACCATTACCGACGCTTCCGGCCGGACACTGTCTGGCCAGACAACAGAAGCGTTCTATAATGCGCTGCGTCACGTGCGTCCTATCTCATTTGGTCTTAACTGTGCGTTGGGTCCGGATGAGTTGCGTCAGTATGTCGAAGAGCTGTCGCGTATTTCTGAGTGCTATGTCTCTGCTCACCCGAACGCTGGTCTGCCAAACGCATTTGGTGAATACGATCTGTCACCGGAAGATATGGCTGAGCACATTTCTGAATGGGCCCAAACCGGTTTCCTTAACCTGGTCGGCGGCTGTTGTGGTACCACACCAGAACATATTGCGGCGATGGCGCAAGCTGTTGAGGGCGTAACGCCCCGCGCGCTGCCAGAGCTGAATGTAGAATGTCGCCTGTCAGGCCTTGAGCCGCTCAACATCGCTAAAGAGACACTGTTTGTGAACGTCGGTGAGCGGACCAACGTTACCGGTTCTGCCCGCTTTAAACGTCTGATCAAAGAAGAGCTGTACGATGAGGCGCTGGATGTCGCGCGCGAGCAGGTGGAAAACGGTGCCCAAATCATCGATATCAACATGGATGAAGGTATGCTGGATGCGGAAGCGTGTATGGTGCGCTTCCTTAACCTGTGTGCCTCCGAGCCGGAGATTTCCAAGGTTCCGGTCATGGTCGACTCCTCCAAATGGGAAGTGATTGAAGCCGGCCTGAAATGTATCCAGGGCAAAGGCATCGTGAACTCGATTTCCCTTAAAGAGGGTAAAGAGAAATTCGTTCAGCAGGCTAAGCTGGTTCGTCGCTATGGCGCGGCAGTGATCGTTATGGCTTTTGACGAAGTCGGTCAGGCGGACACCCGTGAGCGCAAGCTGGAAATCTGTACCCGTGCTTACCATATCCTGGTCGATGAAGTCGGTTTCCCGCCGGAAGATGTCATTTTTGACCCGAACATCTTTGCGGTCGCGACCGGTATCGATGAACACAATAACTACGCCCTGGACTTTATCAATGCCGTGGCGGACATCAAACGCGATCTGCCGCACGCGATGATCTCCGGTGGTGTCTCTAACGTGTCGTTCTCGTTCCGTGGTAACAACTATGTGCGTGAAGCGATCCACGCTGTGTTCCTGTATCACTGTTTCAAAAACGGCATGGACATGGGCATTGTCAATGCCGGGCAGCTTGAGATTTACGATAACGTGCCGGACAAGCTGCGCGAAGCGGTGGAAGACGTGGTGCTCAACCGTCGGGATGATGGTACCGAGCGTCTGCTGGAAATCGCCGAACAGTACCGCGAAAATGCGGTCGGCAAGCAGGAAGATGCGTCTGCACAAGAGTGGCGTACCTGGCCGGTCGCCAAGCGTCTTGAGCACGCGTTGGTGAAAGGTATTACTGAATTTATCGTTGAAGATACTGAAGAAGCCCGTGTGAATGCCAGCAAACCACTGGAAGTGATTGAAGGTCCGCTGATGGACGGCATGAACGTGGTCGGCGATCTGTTTGGTGAAGGTAAGATGTTCCTGCCGCAGGTGGTGAAATCGGCGCGGGTAATGAAACAGGCGGTGGCGCACCTTGAGCCGTTCATCAATGCGGAAAAACAATCCGGTTCTTCCAACGGTAAGATTCTGCTCGCGACGGTGAAAGGCGATGTGCATGACATCGGTAAGAATATCGTTGGCGTGGTGCTGCAGTGTAATAACTACGAAATTATCGACCTGGGCGTGATGGTACCGTGTGAGACCATTCTCAAAGTCGCCAAAGAAGAGCAGGTGGATATTATCGGCCTGTCCGGTCTGATCACTCCGTCACTGGATGAGATGGTGCACGTCGCCAAAGAGATGGAGCGCCAGGGCTTTGATCTGCCGTTGCTGATCGGCGGTGCGACCACCTCGAAAGCACACACTGCGGTGAAGATTGAGCAGAACTATCATCAGCCGGTGGTGTACGTGAACAACGCTTCTCGCGCGGTAGGTGTGTGTTCGGCGCTGCTGTCGGAAACGCAGAAGCCGGCCTTTATCGAAAAGCTGAATCTGGATTACGAGCGTACTCGTGATCAGCACGCGCGTAAGACGCCGAAAAGCCGTCCGGTCACGCTGCAAGAAGCACGCGCCAATAAAGCGCCGATCGACTGGGACAGCTACACGCCGCCGGTCCCGGCTAAACCGGGTGTGCATGTATTTGACGATTTTGATATTGCTACGCTGCGTCAGTACATCGACTGGACTCCGTTCTTTATGACCTGGTCTCTGATGGGCAAATACCCGGCGATTCTCGAGCATGAAGAGGTGGGGGAAGAAGCGCAGCGTCTGTTTAAAGATGCCAACGATCTGCTCGATCGGGTTGAACGCGAAGACCTGCTTAAAGCGAGCGGCATGTGTGCCTTGTTCCCGGCCGCCAGTATTGGTGATGATATTGAAGTCTACACCGATGAGTCGCGCAGCGAGGTGGCGCATGTGCTGTATAACCTGCGTCAGCAAACCCTGAAGCCGAAAGGCGCTAACTACTGTCTGGCTGATTACATTGCGCCGAAAGAGAGTGGTAAGCAGGACTGGATTGGTGCGTTTGCGGTGACCGGTGGTATCGGTGAGCGTGAGCTGGCGGATCTGTACAAGGCGCAGGGCGACGATTACAACGCGATCATGATTCAGGCGGTGGCGGATCGTCTGGCGGAAGCATTTGCTGAATGCCTGCATGAAAAAGTGCGTAAGGAAATCTGGGGTTATGCAGCCGATGAAAACCTGTCTAACGACGAGCTGATTCGTGAGAAATACCAGGGTATTCGTCCGGCACCGGGTTATCCGGCCTGTCCGGAGCACACCGAGAAAGGCACGCTATGGGAAATGCTCAACGTCGAGCAGACCATTGGTATGTCGCTGACTACCAGTTATGCGATGTGGCCGGGCGCTTCAGTGTCGGGCTGGTACTTCTCGCATCCGGACTCGCGTTACTTTGCTATTGCACAGATTCAGGATGATCAGGTCCAGAGTTACGCCGAGCGTAAGGGCTGGGACAACCTGGAAGCGGAAAAATGGCTCGGTCCGAATATTAACGGCTGATAAACGCCAGCCAACAAAAAGGTCACCCGAGGGTGACCTTTTTAATGCCTGAAACTCACTACTTGGCACTGGCAGAGCATTAACCTTCAAACAGCTCCTGGTGCAGAGTCTGGATGACGTTCTTCGCGACCGGTGCGTCAACCAGGAAGCACAGGTTGTGATCGCTCGCGCCGTAACAGATCATGCGCAGGTTGAAGTCACCCAGGGTGCTGAACACTTGCTTAGCGTAACCTTTGGTTTCCATCTGGTTACCGATCAGAGCAACCAGACACAGGTTGTGTTCGACTTCTACCGTACAAAGTTGTTCTAGCTCTTCACGTGCGGCCTGATGCAGTTCCGGTGCGCCGCCTGACGTATCGGTTTTATCCAGAGTCAGGGAAACACTGATTTCTGAAGTCGTGATCAAATCAACCGAGATCTTATATTTCGCCAGCACTTCAAACACTTTGGCCAGGAAACCGTAGGCATGGAACATCTTGTCGCTGCGCAGGGTCACCATGGTTTGGTTGCAACGCAGTGCCAGAGCACGGAATTGTGGTGATTCTTCCACTTGCTGACGAATCCAGGTCCCGCCTTTTTCCGGTTCTTTCGATGAACCGACGAACACAGGAATACCGTGACGAATCGCCGGTACCAGCGTTGAAGGATGAAGAATTTTGGCACCGAAGTTGGCCATTTCTGACGCTTCGCTGAAAGTGATTTCCGGAATCGGTGATGCTTTTGGTGCGATACGCGGGTCAGTGGTGTAAATGCCCGGTACGTCGGTCCAGATCTCAAGGCCTGAAGCCTGAACCGCTTCGGCGATCAGCGCCGCTGAGTAGTCACTGCCGCCACGGCCGAGAGTGGTGGTATTGCCTTGCTCATCGGAACCGATAAAACCTTGTGTGACGACAACCTGATTCTCACACAGAGGAATCAGTTTCTCTTGCGCCAGACGTTTCACTTCTTCGACTTGTGCTTCAGCTTTACCATAGTTGTCATCGGTACGCAGCACTTCACGGATGTCAAAACGCACCGCGTCAACCCCGCGTTCACGCATCAGTTGAGCCAGGATATGAGTCGACATCAGTTCACCGCATGCGACCAGATGGTCGGTCAGCTTTTTACTCGACTGGAACGATGCCGCTTCTGCTGCGCTCGCGACGCTGTCGAGAATAGCGTGTACTTCTTTCTCAACCTTAACCGGCTCCGCCAGTTGGTCGATAATGGCGTTGTGAATGTCTGCCAGTTCTTTGACTACAGCCAAGCGACGCTCTGCGTCCTGGACACCGTTCGCCAGTTCAACCAGCAGGTTTGTCACGCCCGAGCATGCACTGCTCACCACAAGTTTGGTTTGTGGATTGTTCTCGATAATGGCAGAGCAACGGCTCATGGCTTCAAAATTTGCAACGCTTGTTCCGCCAAACTTGGCGACATTGAATGCTCTCACGGCATTTCTCCCAGAATTCCAGAAATAAAAATGGTTGGTATTCCAACATCCGATGTTTGAAGAGAGTGTTCTTTAGAGCAAAAAAGAGGTGAGACTATGAAAAGATGACCTCAGAAGCTCTTCATCAGCTCGGGGCCAATGACAGTTGAAGGGATTCAGCCCAGTCAACCGACAAATCAAAACCACAATTAAGATTTGTCTCGGCACTACTCCCCCTGAATATTTTGTTTTGGAGTTGAGGCTCCACAAAATATCTGCCTGGGCAGTGCTCCTCTTCTGCTAAATAGCTCACACATTGAACGGGTTTATGCCGTTAATGTCAATTGTAAATTCTGCTTGCGGACAAAATAATTATTCACTGCGCATGTGACAGGTTCGACCTCTCGACTTATGGCCAATTGTGATAGGGCATAATTTGCATTAGTCTTGATATTTCATCCCCCCAACGCATGGAGCCAACATGACTATTCGCAGTTTTATTCCACCACACCGCATTCTGATGGGCCCGGGGCCTTCTGATATTTCACCTCAGGTGCTGCAGGCGTTGAGTCGTCCGACCGTCGGTCACCTTGATCCGCTGTTTATCACCATGATGGACGAACTCAAACAACTGCTTAAATATGCGTTTCAGACCGAGAACGAATTTACCATTGCTGTCTCGGCGCCGGGCAGTGCCGGTATGGAAGCCTGTTTCGTCAATCTGGTCGAGCCGGGTGACAAAGTGATTGTGTGCCGTAACGGCGTGTTTGGTGAGCGCATGCGTGAAAACGTGCTGCGCTGCGGTGGTGAAGTGGTACTGGTGGATGATGAATGGGGGACGCCAGTCTCGGTAGATAAAGTGGCCGCCGCTATCGAACAGAATCCGGATGCGAAAATTTTGGCCTTTGTGCATGCTGAAACCTCGACCGGTGCCTGCAGCGACGCCAAAGCGCTCGGCCAGCTTGCCAAGCGACACAGTATGCTGACGATTGTTGATGCCGTCACCTCGCTCGGTGGTGTACCTCTGCTGGTGGATGAATGGCAGCTGGATGCGGTCTATTCCGGCAGTCAGAAATGTCTGTCGTGCGTACCCGGTCTCTCGCCGCTGACGTTTTCTGCGCTGGCGATTGAAAAAATTCAGACCCGCACGGCACCGGTTCAGAGCTGGTTCTTGGATCAAAGCCTGGTGCTGGGTTACTGGAGCGGGCAGGGTAAGCGCAGCTACCACCATACGGCTCCGGTCAACAGCCTGTATGCACTGCATGAAGCACTGCTGGTCCTGAAAAATGAAGGGCTGGAGAATGCCTGGGCGCGACACAGTAAGATGCACCAGAAATTAAAAGCAGGTTTAGAGACGCTTGGGCTGAGCTTTGTGGTGGATGAAGCAAGCCGCCTGCCGCAACTGAATGCGGTTTATATTCCTGAAGGCGTTGATGATGCAGCGGTGCGCCGTTATCTGCTGCAAGAGTACAACCTGGAAATCGGTGCTGGCCTGGGCGCGCTGGCGGGTAAAGCGTGGCGAATCGGCTTGATGGGTTATGGCGCCCGTTCTGAAAATATTGCCTTGTGTCTGAAAGCACTACAAGAAGCGCTGCAGCGTTGATTGTCGCGACATGAGATCCAGATAGAGTAAAGGTGGCGCAAGGCCACCTTTTTTGATCACTGGTTAGCAGGCTCAGGTAAAGAGTCTAAAGCCCTGCGTAGCTGGCTGTGACCGAGATCAGCGGATGAGGTGCTGGACGCAGTCTGAGATAGCGCTTCAGACGGGGCCCGGTATTGAATCTGACTGAAATCCTTGCCCGGAAACAGGAAACTGGCTTCGGCGCGGATTTGTTCGGCCCGGCTGTTATCGCCCAGCCCCTGATAGGCCAGGATCAGATTGCTGTAAAACGCCGGGCGCGGTTTGTGTCTGATAATGTCCAGCGACCAGTCAATGTACGGCTGGATATACTCAGGTTTGTCTTGTGCCAGACCTATATTGAGGTAAGTGCTGTACACATCCCAGTCGAAGCGGTCACGCCATACAACAGGGTTAGTGACGTTATCCAGCAGGGCCGGATTACGCGGCTTGGAGTGCTCAAACTGCATCAGAACGTAGTTAGTGTGCAGCGCGCTGAGCATATAAAACCCGGTCAGTAGCGGCAGGATCAGGCTCAGTACGCGCAGCACCGAACGGCTGATCTTACTAAAACGGACCACATGGAATCTGGCGACGCGCAGATCGATCCAGAACAGCAGGATCACGAAGGTGATCCAGTGAATGGCGGAGTGATAAAACGGATACTCAAGCTGGGTGTGCAGCAGGATCGGCAGCACCAGAGCAAACATCGCCAGCCGGGTCCCCCGTTTGGCTGAGCGGATGCGCAGTAGGACAAAAGCCGCAGCAATGGCCATCCCCAGAACCGGCAACAGGCCGCCTTCGACCCCCCAGTAAAGGATTTCGTTGTGCGGATGGTCCATCGCCGGCAGACCGGCCGGGTATTGATCATTGAGCTGGTGCTGGCGTGCGGTGTAGAGAATATAACTGGACTCAAAGTCGCCGTAGCCGTAACCAGTAAACGGTTTTTCGATCAGCATGTCGAGGGTTTGCGGGAAGGTGTAGCGGCGCGGGCTGTCCAAGTCAGCTTTGTCCGCCACCAGACCATCGCCGCCCTGGGAGTACATGGCGCCGATACCAATTAGTATCCCGCCCAGTGTGGCCAGCAGCCAGTTAACGAAGCGCTGGCGGGGAGAAAAACGGTACAGATACGGCAGGATCAGACCGACTCCCAGAATGGCCGACAGCCAGCCGGTGCGTGAGGCAAGAACGATCAGCAGCGGTACTGTCATCAGTGGGGTAAGATAAAGCAGGCTCACTTCACTGAGGTGTTTGTTGTATTTCTTCGGCTGACGGGCCAGTAGGTAGCCGGACAAAACCAGGCCAGTGGCGAGGAAGCTGGCCATGACGTTAGGCTGCTGGAAAATGCCATACGGACGATTATCGACGGCATTGTAGCCAAACGGATTGCCTGGCTGCAGCACAAAATACTGCACCAGGCCAAAGGCAGCTTCAATCAGACAGCCCAATATGATGTACCACAACAGACGCTGTTTGTGTTTATTACTGAAGTAGAACTGCTGCAGCACGATAAACAGCAGCAGGCCGGCCCATAATCCGGTCATGCGGCTGATGGCTCCCGGCCAGTAGGCATTGGTGTAGAGCATCGGCAGCGACATAATTACGCTGCAGATCAGCAGGACAATACTTAGCTTGGAGTAACGCAGCTTACGATAGGAGGCCAGCTGATAAAGGCCAATGGCCAGTGCCACGCTCAGGGTCAGCCAGGTCGCCGGATTAAAAGCCAGCGCCAGTCCGGAGCCGCCGGGATTAGGCATGAAAAAATGCATGGCGAGCAGGTAAACAGTGCCCAGCACCAGGAGAAAAGGTTTATTCAACGGAGCTCGAGGGGCCTGCGGTTCGAGCTGAGTGCCACTGAGTAACAAGGTTGCCATAACGTCTCACTAGTAAACGAAAAAAGAAACCAGCGTCATCCGCTGGTTTCTTCACTTTTAGCGCTTTTTTCTATTTCAACATAGGTTTAAGGAAGCGCGCGGTATGTGAACCTTCGATCTGGGCCACATCTTCCGGGGTTCCTTCGGCAATAATTTCGCCGCCGCCCTGGCCACCTTCCGGACCGAGATCGACGATCCAGTCGGCAGTTTTAATCACATCCAGGTTGTGTTCGATCACCACCACGGTGTTGCCATTATCGCGCAGGCGGTGCAGGACATCGAGCAGTTGCTGAATATCGTGGAAGTGCAGACCTGTGGTCGGTTCATCAAGAATATATAAGGTTTTGCCGGTATCGCGTTTCGACAGCTCGCGCGCCAGTTTGACCCGTTGTGCTTCACCACCGGACAGAGTGGTTGCTGCCTGGCCCAGACGAATATAAGACAAGCCGACATCGATCAGGGTCTGCAGTTTACGCGCAATCACCGGCACCGGTTCGAAGAAAGCTCGCGCGTCTTCCACCGTCATTTCCAGCACTTCATCAATGGTTTTACCTTTGTAGCGCACTTCCAGGGTTTCGCGGTTGTAGCGCTTACCTTTACAGATATCACACGGCACATACACGTCCGGCAGGAAGTGCATTTCAACCTTAATTACGCCATCGCCCTGACACGCTTCACAGCGTCCGCCACGGACGTTAAAGCTGAAACGGCCTGGTTTGTAGCCGCGGGAGCGCGACTCCTGAGTACCGGCAAACAGCTCGCGAATCGGCGTGAAAATGCCGGTATAAGTGGCCGGGTTCGAGCGTGGTGTACGCCCAATCGGACTCTGATCGATATCGATCACCTTATCAAAGTGCTCCAGACCCTGAATCGATTTGTACGGTGCCGGTTTGGAGGTGGTGGCGCCGTTCAGGGCGATGTGAGCGATATTAAAGAAGGTGTCATTGATCAGGGTCGACTTGCCGGAACCCGATACGCCGGTAATGCAGCTGAACAGGCCCACCGGCAGCGACAGATTAACGTCTTTGAGGTTGTTACCGGAGGCGCCGATGAGCTCGACGGTTTTTTTCGGGTCACGAGGCACGCGTTTGGCCGGGATCTGAATCGCTTTGCTGCCGCTGAGGTATTGGCCGGTCAGCGAGTCCGGGTTGGCAATGATTTCATGCACCGTGCCTTCGGCAACCACAGCGCCGCCATGCACTCCGGCTCCCGGACCGATATCAATCACATGATCGGCAAGGCGGATGGCATCTTCATCGTGTTCGACCACCAGGACAGTATTGCCCAGATCGCGCAGATGAGTCAGGGTGCTAAGCAGGCGCTCATTATCACGCTGGTGGAGGCCGATAGACGGCTCATCCAGCACGTACATTACGCCAACCAGGCCAGCACCAATCTGACTTGCCAGACGGATGCGCTGTGCTTCACCGCCGGACAGGGTTTCGGCGCTGCGCGATAAGTTGAGGTAGTTGAGGCCGACGTTGACCAAAAAATGCAGCCGGTCGTTGATCTCTTTCATGACCTTCTCGGCGATCTTGGCGCGTTGGCCCTCCAGTTGCAGCGACTGGAAAAACTGCAGCGCGTCAGCAATGCTCAGTTCAACAATCTGCGGCAGGGTGGTGTCGTTGACAAACACATTACGTGCTTCCAGCCGCAGCCGGGTGCCGTCACAACTGGCACAGGATTTGGTCGAAATATATTTCACCAGATCTTCACGCACCGAGTTGGATTCGGTATCGCGGTAACGGCGCTCCAGAGTATTGAGTATGCCCTCAAACGGATGACGTTTAACCCGGATGTCACCACGGTCATTGATGTAGTTGAATTCGATTTCGGTGCGGCCGGAGCCGTTCAGGATCACGTCCTGGATCTTTTTCGGTAACTGTTTAAATGGTGCCTGCAGGTCGAAATCGTAATGTTTGGCCAGTGAAGTCAGCATCTGGAAGTAGTAGAAGTTTTTCTGATCCCAGCCGCGAATCGCGCCCTGGGCCAGACTCAGACTGTCATCTTGAATCACGCGCTGCGGATCGAAATACTGCTGTACGCCAAGACCGTCACAGGTCGGACAGGCACCGGCCGGGTTGTTGAATGAGAACAGGCGCGGCTCCAGTTCACGCATGCTGTAGCCACAGTGCGGACAGGCGAAGTTGGCGGAGAAGACATGCTCTTCACCGTCACCGTCCATCGGAGCGACCACGACGATACCGCCGGACAGTTCGAGCGCGGTTTCAAACGACTCTGCCAGACGCTGCTGCAGATCGCTACGTACTTTGAAACGATCCACCACCACTTCAATGGTGTGCTTTTTATGCAGTTCCAGCGGCGGCGGATCGGACAGATCACAGGTTTCACCGTCGATACGGGCGCGGATAAAGCCCTGTGCGGCCAGATTCTCCAGCGTTTTAACGTGCTCACCTTTACGCTCTTTGACGATCGGTGCCAGCAGCATCATCTTGGCGCCTTCCGGCATTTCCAGCACTTTATCGACCATCTGGCTGATGGTCTGTGCGGCCAGCGGCACATGGTGATCCGGACAACGTGGCTCACCGACCCGGGCATAGAGCAGACGCAGGTAGTCATAGACTTCGGTAATGGTACCGACGGTTGAGCGTGGGTTGTGAGAGGTCGATTTTTGTTCGATAGAAATGGCCGGCGACAGACCTTCAATATGGTCGACGTCGGGTTTTTCCATCAAAGAGAGAAACTGACGGGCATAGGCCGACAGGGATTCAACGTAGCGACGTTGTCCTTCAGCGTACAGGGTGTCAAAAGCCAGCGATGATTTACCCGAGCCGGACAGCCCGGTGATGACAATCAGTTTGTCACGCGGAATGGTCAGGTTGATGTTCTTCAGATTGTGGGTACGGGCACCACGAACTTCGATTTTATCCATCAGTTTTCTCTATGTCATACCAAGTCGGACAAGTATTACATAGAGTGACAAGTGTGCAAATAATTACTGGATAAAAAAACAGTTAAAAAAAGCCATCCCGGAGGATGGCTTGCAGAATCAGGTCAGGTACAGCAATTATGATTTCTGGGTTGAGTGCTTGTCGAGCTCAACCTTTTGCTGATCTTTCTGGTACAGGTTCTCGAAGCAGTAGTTGGTGGCTTCAATGTAGCCTTCAACGCTGCCGCAGTCGAAACGCTTACCTTTGAATTTGTAAGCCAGCACACAGCCCGCTTTGGCTTGTTTCAGCAGCGCGTCGGTGATTTGGATTTCACCGCCTTTGCCTGGTTCGGTATTTTCGATCAGCTCAAAAATATCCGGAGTCAGAATGTAGCGGCCGATGATCGCCAGATTGCTCGGTGCAGTACCTGGTTCTGGTTTTTCCACCATGTCATCCACGCGAAACAGATCGTCTTTGATCATCTCGCCTGAGATCACACCGTATTTGTGGGTCTCATCCTGCGGGACTTCCTGTACGGCGACAATCGAGCAGCGGAACTGTTTGTACAGTGCAACCATCTGGGCCAGCACACCCTGCTGCTCATTCACACACAGGTCATCGGCCAGCACCACGGCAAAGGGTTCATCACCGACCAGTTCACGACCGGTCAGAATCGCGTGACCCAGGCCTTTCATCTCGCGTTGACGGATGTAAGTGAACTGCGCGGTATCGATGATCGAACGGATATCAACCAGCAGTTTTTCCTTGTTGGTGCCGCTGATCTGATGTTCCAGCTCGTAGTTCATATCAAAGTGGTCCATGATCGAGTGCTTGCCTCGTCCGGTCACAATGCACATACCAGTCATACCCGCCTGAATGGCCTCTTCAACACCATATTCAATCAGAGGTTTGTTCACCACTGGCATCATCTCTTTTGGCATTGATTTTGTTGCCGGTAAGAAGCGGGTGCCGTAGCCAGCTGCCGGGAAAAGGCATTTGTTGATCATAAGTTTAAAGCCCTATTTTTCTTTGATTCTGTATAGTTGGAAGCCAATTTGGCTACGACTTTACCATGTTCTGGGGCGTGACTTCAGCACATTCTCTGTCCCGGACCAGAAAATGTGCTGCTCACCTCAGTTATGAGAACAGATTTTGGTTAGCCCAGGCGACCGCCTGAGTACGGTTTTTGACCGCAATCTTTTTAAAGATCTGATAGAGATGCGATTTGACCGTAAATTCACTGATGAACAGACTTTCCGCCATTCTGAGGTTGGACTTGCCGGTCTGCAGGCAGCGCAGTATTTCCAGCTCGCGCGTGGTCAGGTTGAGGCTGGCCTGGGTGTTGTGATGCTGACAGACGTGACGGAAATGATGCAGCAGCTGACTACTGACATGGCGCGGCAGGCGATTATAGCCATTGATGATTTCCGCCAGATTGTCGGCAATCAGTTCAGGCGTGTCTTGCCGATAAAACAGCCCCTTAAGATGACCGAATGAGAGCAAATCCTCGGTGCGCAGCCGGCGGTTGACATTAAACAGTATGGTTTCCAGGTTGATATTGGTCAGCCGTAACGGGCTCAGGCGCTGGCGAAGTTCCTGGTGTTGGTCATAATTAAATAACAGGATTTTATGTTTGTCGGTTTTGTATTCGTGCAGGAGTTGTTCGGGTTCGATGCTGGGTACGTCGACTGGCAGACGCGATAATGCCTCTTGCAGCGAGGGGGCGGGTGGCTGGTTTTGATCCGGACACAGCAGGTAAATCGTGCGGGTGTAATTGGTGCGTGACATGACAGTTCTCCTTTCCATCTGTGGGGCTGAAAGCTGTAACATGCCGAAATTAATCGACAGAGGCGAATGCAAAATCAGGCTTTGCGTGAGAATTCAATTGTTCAGGTAAATGAGCAGCTTATCAGGGGTAAAAAGCTCGAAGTGCGCCGAAGAAATTGAGCGTGAAGGATGGATTTTTGCGCCGGGAGAGAGAACTATCTGGTGGATGATTGGTAGTCGATGCAAAGCATGTTATCCTTGCCGACTATTTCAGAAATACACCGAATTTAAATACGGAGCAGAACATGGCAAGCCGTGGCGTGAATAAAGTAATTTTGGTTGGTAACCTGGGTGGCGATCCTGAAGTTCGCTACATGCCTAGTGGTGGTGCGGTAGCAAACATCACAGTTGCTACGTCAGAAACATGGCGTGACAAAGCGACTGGTGAACAGCGCGAGAAAACCGAATGGCACCGTGTTGCTCTGTTCGGCAAGCTGGCAGAAGTCGCTGGTGAATACCTGCGTAAAGGTTCACAGGTTTATATTGAAGGCCAACTGCAGACTCGTAAATGGCAGGATCAATCTGGTCAGGATCGTTACACCACTGAAATCGTTGTTCAGGGTTATAACGGTATCATGCAGATGCTGGGTGGCCGTCAGCAAGGCGGTATGCCGCAACAAGGTGGTGGCATGAACCAGTCATCACAACAGCAGGGTGGTTGGGGTCAGCCTCAGCAACCGGCAATGCAGCAGCGCCAGCCACAACAGCCACAGCAGCAGCAGGCACCGCAGCAGTCGCAGCCGCAGTACAATGAGCCACCAATGGATTTTGATGACGACATCCCATTCTAAGAGCTCCGAGATATAAAAAAGCCGCGAATTTCGCGGCTTTTTTATATAGTTAACTCATCGATACTCAAATTGTGGCTTCAGGAACCGTATCCAGCCCAGACTGAGTCTCCCGCTGATACCGCGCAACCCGGTATTGAGGCGGGGTCGAACATCGATTATCAGGCAGTAAACCCGTCCGCGTATTGATGGCGAGCATCGGATGATATAGTCCACCGCCAGACGGGACATCACAATAAGCATGACTTCTCGGCTCGCAAAGCTGTATTGATCAGCTCCGCTGGTCGCTTTGAGTGAATAAGATCACCGGGATCCCGAGTGACAGAATGCTTCAATGCCCGTTGAGTTTGTTGCCTCAACCGATGAATAGGAAGGGAATTCAGTTTCATGCGGTATACACCGACGCTTAAATTGAGTACGCGTTTAGTTGCGTTCGTTACGTTAATTGTTATCAGTGCGATGTTTATTCTGTTCATCGGTGGCACTTTGTCGTTTCAGCGTATGGGGCAGGAGTACCTCAATCACTACCTGCACGGGATCGTTGAGGTGGTGGACAAAGAATTAGAAGATCCGGATGCGGCATACTCCATGCAGCGCTGGATGCCCAAAATGCTGCAGGCCTCTAACATCGTGGAGATGCAGCTCTCTTCGCCGGCCGGCACTATCTACCGTTTTAAAGACACCTCATCGAAGACCGACCCCGCTCGCCTGTACGATACGGATATCGCTTTAGCGCGTAATCAGGGCTACTCGATTCATTTCAAGATAGTCCCGCCATACCTCGGTTATGGTTACTCCATGGGTGCCATGGGCTCGATCACTCTGGCGGTGATGTTAATCGTGTTCTGCCTGGTGCGCGGAGTGAAGTGGCTCAAAGAGCAGTTGCATGGCTCAGAGCTGCTGGAAGAGCGCGGGCGGATGATTCTGGCCGGCCGGGTTGAGCAGTACGCCAAAGGAGATGAGCGTGAGTGGCCGTATACCGCCAGTGAAGCGTTGGATGTGTTGATTGAAGAGTTACAGGATGCGCGCCAGGAACGCAGCCGTTTTGATACCTTTATCCGCAGCCAGACCTTTCTGGATCAGCTGACCGGGGCGGCCAACCGGATATTGTTCGACAGTAAGCTGGAATCAACCATGCTGGAAAGCGGCGCTCATGGCGGCGTGATTATGATTCGTATGGAAGAGCTGGATGCCGCGCGGGAAGAGCAGGATAAACGTACCATTGATGATTTTGTGGTTGAGGTCGGAGAGTGCATCTCCAACGTCATTGCCCGTTATCCGGAAGTGATTCTGTCCCGCTATTACGATGCGGTATTTGCTATTTTTATGCCGAATCAGAGCTCGAAGGATGTCGCGCATGTAGCGACACAATGTCTCAAATTAATTGAACGCATCACACCGCCAATCCCGATGGATCATGACAACTGGTTCCATATCGGGGTCAGTATGTACCAGGAAGGTGAGCGACGTGGCCGGATTATTGATGAAGCGGAAACGGCACTGCGCAGCGCCCAGTTGCAGGGCAGTAATGCCTGGAGCCGGTTTAAAAAAGTGGCCAAAGCAGATGATGAGCGCGGTAGCGTACGCTGGAGAACTCTGTTTGACCAATGCTTAACTCCCGAAAAAATCAGGCTTTTTCGTCAGCCATGTTATTTATCTGATGCGGTTAATGGACTAACATTAGTTCATAATGAGTTATTTGTACGGATTGATGATCCTGAGCAGGGTCTGCTGAAAGCCTCCCGCTTCAGCGCTGCACTAGAAACGGTTGGCTATGAAATGGTACTGGATCGCGCCGTATTCAGCCGGGTGCTGCAACTGCTCAAACAAGCCGAGTGGGAGGCTGAAACCTTCTCGCTCAATATGCATGTGGTGCCGTTTGCCGATAAGCGCTATCTGCGCTGGTTCCGCAATGAGCTGATGCAGTTGCCGCATAGCCTGCGCTCGCGTTTGTCGTTCGAATTTGCTGAAGGACATCTGGTGCAGCATCTCGATTACATGCGTCCGGTGATGCGGATGATGGCCGGAATGGGCTGTGAGCTGGTGGTTGGCCAGGCCGGGCGGACTATTGTCGCCACTCATTACATTAAAGATTTAAAAATTAAGTATTTGAAACTACATCGTAGCCTCATTAAGAACATCGATCAGCGCCATGAAAATCAGCTGTTTGTACGCAGTATGATCGGGGTGTGCAGCGGCACGGAAACCAAAGTGATTGCGGTCGGGGTGGAGAGTGAATCCGAATGGCAGATGTTGTTGTCGCTCGGTGTTGATGGTGGCCAGGGGCGTCTGTTTGCCGAAGAGCAGGATTTGATTCCTGCGCCGCCACCGCCTGTCAACGCACTGAAAAGTCTGGTCAAACCCGGACGTCGTAACCGCTGGCGAACAAAGTGAAATAATCTATGACATTGGATGATGTAATCAAGAAACTGACCCGCAAGAGCAGCCAGAAGCACACCATCAGCGCTGTGGTGCAGCCAGATGCAATTTATTTTGCCTCTGCGGCTGTGCCTGCCTTGCCGGAACGCAGCACGCTTGACGGTCATAGCTGGCAACAAGCTTTGTGTGCAGCGGTGCGCAAAGCCGGCCTGAAAGGGGTCACCCTGGATGTGGTGTTACACTCCCAGCTTTATCAGAGCTACCAGATTGATCAGCCGGCCGTACCGCGTGAAGAGTGGACGGCCGCCCTGCCTTTTCTACTTAAAGATCTAATCAGCGAGAAAGTGACCGAGGTGGTCGCTGATGCTCACCCGTTGACCGGCAGCAACAAGGTCCAGACGTATGTCATGACCAAAGCGCCGATCCTCGAGTTGGCGGACAGTCTGGAAAAGCTCGGCTGCCATCTGGGGCGCATGGTTCCCGAGCAGGAAGTCTGGGCTCATTGCCTGCCCGAACAGGCGCACTTTTTGTTGTTGCAACGCAGTCAGGGCGGCCATTTTAAACTGGATGCGTTTGTCGATAAGCAGTGTAATTTCCAGCGCACTTTGCGCGGCATCGTCGCGCCGCTAACCGGTATGGCCAGCTCGATGTTGCAACTGGACGGACTGGCTCTGGAGCTGCAACGTTCGATTGATTACCTCTCCTCCCAGCTAAAAGGCATTCCCCTGCATCAGCTGCATATCTGCTGTGATGGCGAGGATCATGCGGAGTTGATTAGCGGCTTGAATGAGCGTTTGAACGTAAAGGTGTTCACTCTCTCCGATGAGGTGCCGCAGGAGTTATCCGGCCAGTTGCTGGCGCGCCATTGCCGCCATCTGCCTGACTCAGCGGTGAATTTCTATCAGCAGCAGCTCAAGCCGCAAAAAGATCATTTCACCCTGGCTAATGTTTGCCTCGCCTGGGGCGGAGTGGCGTTGATCATGCTGGCTGTGGCCGTCGTTTATCACTTTCGTTTGTCTGCTCTGGATCAGCAGGTTGCGGAGGCTAAAGCGCTCGCAGCGCAGCGGGACAAACAGATTAGCACCTTGAAACAGCAGGTCGCCCAGCATCAGCCCTCGGCAGAGAAACTGGCTGCTGTCGCCCGGCTCAAAAAAGAGATTGACGCTAAACAGGAGTCACTGGCTGCGATCAATCAGTTTGATCACTCCCAGCAGGTGGGTTATTCCGGGGTGATGAATGCCCTGGCCAAACTGGCCCGCAGAGATATTTCATTGCGTCAGATTGATATGACGCCGCAGCGCTTCGACATTGAAGGGCTGGCCCGTGATGCGGAAGTGGTGCCGAGCTGGATTGCCGAGTTTCAGAGTGAATTGCACCTGACCGGACGCAGTTTTGACCGCTTGGTGATTGGCCGCAATGACGATGATGTGATTACTTTTGAACTGAAGACTCAGCAAGGAGCTAAGTGATGAAGCAACGCTGGATTGCCTGGAACGAGGCTTTTGCTGTGCGCTCGGCGCGCGAGAAATGGCTGATTGCCGTGTGTGGTTTAGTCGCGGTTGCCTTGCTGCTGCAGACCTGGCTGCTGGATCCTGTCCTGGCACGCTACCAGCAGCAACGCAGCCAACTGGCCAGTCTGAATGCAGCGAATGGCAGCAAAGTGATGACGATTCAGCAGTTTGAAGTCGCACTGAGCAAAAATCCCGATGCGGATGTCGATAAGCAGCTCGCCAGCCTGCAAGCGCAGAGTCAGGAGCTGTCGATGACCTTGGCTGAACTGACGTCGACTCTGGTTTCGCCGACTCAAATGGCACAATTGCTGCAAAGCGTTTTAGAGCGCAGCAGCAAGCTCAAATTGATCAGTCTGACGTCACTGCCGGCTGAGCCGATGAAAACCGGTCAACCGCAGCAGGAGCAGGAAAGCAGCACGTATTATGTCCATCCGGTGCGCCTTGAGCTGACGGGGAGCTATTTTGCCATCCGTGATTATCTGCTGGCGCTGGAGAGTCTGCCGGTCAAATACTACTGGCGCAGTTTCCACTACGCGGTGGAAGAATACCCGCAGGCACGCTTGATTGTGCAGGTGTATACCCTGGGCTCACGCCAGGAGTTTATTGGTGGCTAATATGGTAATTCGCAGGCTGACAACACGAGTCAGGCAAAGTTATATGCTGCTGGGCGGCGCGCTCCTCGGCAGCACTTTGGCATTCGCCAGCACAGATCCGACCGCGCCGCTGGGGTTTACTCCGGCTGCTAAAGCCAGTGCACCGGCGAAAACGGCGTTACCTGAGCTGCACAGCATTTTGTGCAGCCAGACCTGCAATGCCATCGTCAACGACCAGGTCGTGCAGAGCGGCGATAAAGTGGATGGTTATCTGGTCGCGGCTGTGACTGAATCCATGGTCAGGCTCACGCGTGGTGGACAGCATTGGGAACTCACGCTGTTTTCCCTTGATATCAAACAATAAGGTAGAAGATTACTTATGCGTAAAGTGGTTATCGGTGTCATGATCGCCGCCTTAATGGGGTGTTCGATGGGGCATCGGGATCCGGTTGAGGTAAAGAAGTCACTTGACCAGTCGATTCAGGACTCAAACAGCCGTAATCTGGAGCAGTTGCCCGCTTCGGTCGAAGCCGATCTGATGCCCGATTTGCATGAGACGGAATCCGGTGCGGTGCGTAATCTCAAGCGCTTTCGCATTCAGGCCAAAGAGGTGGATGCCAAGGCTTTTTTTGCCAGCCTGGTACAAAATACCGGCTACAGCGTAGCCATTCACCCTGCCGTTGAAGGCAACATCACGGTCAATCTGAGCGATGTTACTCTGGATGAAGCACTGGATGTGGTACGCAACCTTTACGGTTATGACATCGAAACCCAGGGAAAAGTGGTGCAGGTGTATCCGGCGGGCCTGCGTACCGTGACCATTCCGGTCGATTATCTGCAGTTTAAGCGCAGTGGCCGCTCCTTGACGTCGATCACCACCGGTACGATTACCAATACGGACTCCAGTAATAATTCAAGTAACGGAAGACGTTCAGTCAACAGCAATAGTTCTTCATCTTCTGATTCAAGCGGGTCTAATCGGGAAAGCTCGGTTTCGGCAGAAACAGCACGTGGCGGGACAGAAATCGAAACCACCAGTGAGAGTGACTTCTGGCCGCAATTGGAAACCGCGGTCGGCCGCCTGATTGGCAGCGGGCGCGGGCAGAATGTGGTGGTGACCCCGCAAGCGGGGGTGATCACTCTGCGTGCCTATCCGGATGAAATCCGCGAAGTGCGCCGTTTTCTCGATGTGTCGCAGCAGCGTATGCAGCGCCAGGTAGTGCTGGAAGCGAAAATTCTCGAAGTGACTCTGACTGACAGCTATCAGCAAGGGATTAACTGGTCAAACATGTCGCTCGGCAACGGCGATGTGGTGATCAACCGGGTTGGCAGCGGTAGCTCGACCCTGCCGGGACTGGATGCCATCGGTACCTTGCTCGGCGGCCAGACCAATATCACCATTTCCGACGGCAGTTTTACCTCGGTGCTTAATTTTATGGCCACCCAGGGCGATCTGAATGTGCTGTCCAGCCCGCGCGTGACGGCTGCCAACAACCAGAAAGCGGTGATCAAGGTCGGCAGTGATGAGTACTATGTGACCGATCTGACCAGTGTGGTCGGCTCGGGCGACAATACCCAGGCTGCCCCCAACGTTGAACTGACGCCGTTCTTCTCCGGCATCTCGCTCGATGTCACGCCGCAGATCGATGATAAAGGCAATGTGCTGCTGCATGTGCACCCGTCTGTAATCGAAGTCGAGCAGCAGGACAAAGAAATTACCTATAACGACAGCACTTTTACGCTGCCACTGGCGCGCAGTTCGATTCGTGAATCGGATTCGGTGATTCGTGCTCAGGATGGCGATGTGGTGGTGATTGGCGGTCTGATGAAAACCGATACCAGTAACAGCGTGTCGAAAGTGCCGTTTTTGGGCGATATTCCTGCCCTCGGCCACCTGTTCCGCAGCACCACCCAGACCAAAGAGAAAACCGAGCTGGTCATCTTGCTGAAGCCGACCGTGGTCGGGGTGAACACCTGGCATAAAGAGCTGGAACGTTCGCGCGATCTGCTGCAGGAATGGTTCCCGGACGCTGAGTAATTATTATGTATCTGGCCCACTTCGGATTGGAGCAGTTGCCGTTTCACCTCACCCCGGACACGCGGTTATTTCTGGGCTTAGCGCCGCATTATGAGGCGATTCAAAGTGTCGGCGCCGCACTGGAAATGGGCGAAGGGGTAATCAAAATCACCGGTGAAGTCGGCACCGGTAAAACCATGGTGTGCCGGATGTTGCTGGCCCATTTGTCCTCTGATGTCGAGCTGCTCTATTTACCCAATCCGGCGCTGAGTGCGATGGAGTTGCGCCGCGCGGTGGCCCACGAACTGCAGCTCGGTGAACTCAGTGACAGCACGCTGGTGGAAAGCATTCAGGCCCGTTTGATGACGCTGCACGATGAGGGCAAGCGGGTAGTCGCTATGGTGGATGAAGCGCAGGCGTTATCCGATGAAGCGCTGGAGGTGCTGCGTTTGTTCGGCAACCTGGAAACCGAGCAGACCAAATTACTGCAGATGGTATTGATAGGCCAGCCGGAACTGGATGTGCGCCTGAGCGAACATCATCTGCGCCAGTTTCGTCAGCGCATCACTTTCAGTGCCACCCTGCGTCCGCTCAATCTGGCAGAGAGCGTGGCTTATATCGATAACCGTTTACAAAAGTCCGGTGCGGCTCAGGAGCTGTTCAGCCTCGGGCAAAAGAAAGCCTTGTGGCGCGCGTGTCATGGTATCCCGCGTCTTATCAATCAGGTGTGCCATAAAGCGCTGTTACTGGCGTTTTATGATGCGGTACCTGAAGTGAGCAACCAGCATGTTTATGCGGCAATTCATGACACCTTTGATACCTGTAAACCTAAATTCAAAACCCCGCTGCTGTGGGGATGGAGTCAGTAATGAGTGAGATCAACAAAGCGCTGTCCCAGTTGGCGGCCAAGCGCGGAGCCTCACTGGAGCAGATTGAAGCGGCCCGTGTGGCGCCGGTGAAAACCCGTCCCGGCTGGGTCTGGGCGCTGGGCGGTTGCGCGCTCAGCCTGGCTTTAGGCGGCTGGGCGGTGTCCTGGCAGGCGCCGCACAGTCTGCCAGCGGACGAAGGGCAAGGCGAACCTGTCTTGCTCGCAGCGCAGCAAACTGAGTTAGCTCCGACGGCTTCGCCGACCCGCAATACCAGCCCGACGGCGATTGAAGTCTACCGGCCGTCACGTACCGTTAGTGATGCGCCGCGCGAAAAAATGTCGCTCAAGCCGCGGCCCGATCTCAGCCACAGTCTCTATCCGTCACGGCACCGCGATCGGCGCCGCCGCAGCAACCTGCTGCGCAGGAGTCAGATCGTCAATCGGCTACCGATACATCGGCACAGAGCGTGGAAAGCGATAACCGTGACGCGCACATGATGGTTGAGCAGGTGGAACTGACCCCGCAGCAACTGGCGCAAAAAGCGCTCAGCCGCGCCGATAAAGCGCTCGACAGCAATGATTTTCAGGATGCGGTCGATGCCTACAGTGAAGCACTGCGTTATACCCCGGAGGATGAAACCGTGCGCCAGAAACTGGCGGCGCTTTACTACGGTAAAGGGGATGTACGGCGTGCGTTTGACCTGTTGCAAAACGGCATTGAACTTAATCGCCAGGGCGAGCGGCTGCGTATCGCTCTGGCGAAATTACTGATTAAAGAACAGCAGCCGGAAGCGGCGCTGTCGCCATTGGCTTTTCTGCCTGCCGCGCCATCGCTGGAGTATTTATCGCTTCGTGCCGCTCTGGCGCAAAAGAGTAAACATAACGAACTGGCGCTGGAGAGCTATCAGGCGCTGACACAAAAAGAGCCCGGCAATGGCCGCTGGTGGCTGGGTCTGGCCATTCAGCAGGAGCGGGCGTTCACCCTGCCTGAGGCGAGAGCGTCATATCAGCAGGCGCTGAGCAAAGTGGGACTCTCTTCGCAATCACAAACCTTTATCCGCGATCGTCTGGCCGTGATTGCTGCTGTGGAGGAAGACAAACGTGCAAATTAAACTTCGGAAACGTCTCGGCGACCTGCTGGTTGAAGAGGGCATTGTCAGTGAAACGCAGCTTGAACAGGCGCTGGTAGCCCAGCGTGAAAGCGGGCGTAAACTGGGCAGCACTCTGATTGAGCTTGGTTTTCTCACCGAGCAGCAGATGCTGACCTTTCTGTCCCAGCAGCTTTCTCTGCCACTGATTGATCTCAATCGCGCCCACATCGACATTGATGCGGTGCAACTGCTGCCGGAAGTGCATGCGCGCCGCTTACGGGCGCTGGTGATTGGCCGTGAAGGCGATATTCTGCGCGTCGCCATGAGTGATCCGGCGGATCTGTTTGCCCAGGAGTCGCTGCTGAACCAGCTGCCGATGTACGGCTTTGAGTTCGTGATTGCCTCGGAAAAGCAGCTGGTGGAAGGGTTTGACCGATATTACCGTCGCACTAAAGAAATCGCCTCGTTTGCGGAGCAGCTGCACGCTGAACACCAGGGCAACGATGCTTTTGACTACACCATAGGCGGTGAAGACAGCGAAGATGTCACCGTGGTGAAGTTGATCAACTCCTTGTTTGAAGATGCGATTCAGGTCGGTGCGTCGGATATCCATATCGAGCCGGAAGCGAACATGCTGCGTCTACGCCAGCGCATCGACGGGGTATTGCATGAAACCCTGCTTAATGAAGTTAACATCGCACCGGCGCTGGTACTGCGCCTCAAACTGATGGCCAACCTGGATATTTCCGAGAAACGCTTGCCGCAGGACGGCCGGTTTAATATCCGCAGTAAAGGTCAGTCAGTGGATATCCGGATGTCGACCATGCCGGTGCAGCATGGTGAGTCGGTGGTGATGCGTCTGCTCAACCAGACCTCCGGGGTGCGCAAGCTGGAACAGTCCGGTATTCCGGAAGATCTGTTGCTGCGTCTACGGCGTCAGCTTAAACGCCCGCATGGTATGATCTTGGTTACCGGGCCGACCGGTTCCGGTAAAACCACTACTTTGTATGGCGCGCTGTCCGAGCTTAATGTCGCCGGTAAGAAAATCATTACCGCGGAAGACCCGGTTGAATACCGCATCGAGCGGGTCAACCAGGTGCAGGTCAATCCGAAAATTAATCTCGATTTCTCAACCCTGCTGCGCACCTTTCTGCGTCAGGACCCGGATATCATTCTGGTCGGCGAGATGCGTGACCGGGAGACGGTGGAAATTGGCCTGCGTGCGGCACTGACCGGTCACCTGGTGCTGTCGACCCTGCATACTAACGACGCAGTCGACAGTGCGCTGCGTCTGATTGATATGGGCGCACCTGGCTACCTGGTGGCCAGTGCGGTGCGGGCCGTTATTGCACAACGCCTGATCCGTAAAGTCTGCCCGGATTGTAAAAGCGAGGATGTGGTGGATGATGCGCGCCAGCAGTGGCTGGCACAGCGTTTTCCCAATCAGGTCGCGGCGCCGTTTATGCGTGGCCGCGGCTGCCAGAGCTGTAACCTGACCGGCTATCGCGGTCGGATCGGGGTATTTGAAATGCTGGAGCTGGAACACCATATGATGGACGCACTGCGTGCCAATGATGCGGTCGGTTTTGCCCGCGCTGCGCGCGCCGATAAAGACTACAAACCTCTGTTGGTGTCGGCGATGGAGCTGGCGCTGCAGGGCGTGGTCAGTCTGGATGAAGTGATGGCCCTGGGGGAGGGTGACTCGTCCGGTATGGCCCAGGCGTTCGAGTTGTAGGATAACGTATGCCAACCTATCGTTACTCAGGCCGCAATCTGGACGGCAGCAAGACCTCAGGTTCGGTTGAAGCGCCGAACGAAGAGCTGGCGGCTGAAACGCTGATCAACAAAGGGGTGATCCCGACGTCGATCGCGCGTGGTAAAGGCAAAACCAGCGCTGGTAGCGGTTTTGACTGGCGCACGCTGCTGGTACCTGCGGTACCGATCGAAGTCATGGTGATCTTCTGCCGCCAGATGTACAGCCTGACCAAGGCCGGTGTGCCACTGCTGCGTTCGATCAAAGGTCTGACTCAAAACTGCTCCAACAAGCAGTTGCAGCATGCGCTGGAAGAAGTGACCAACGAACTGACCAACGGACGTGGTCTGTCATCGGCGATGCAGATGCATGCCGGTGTGTTCAGCCCGCTATTTGTATCGATGATCAATGTTGGTGAAAATACCGGTCGTCTTGATCAGGCATTATTACAGCTGGCCAACTACTATGAGCAGGAGGTTGAAACCCGCAAACGGATCAAAACCGCGTTGCGTTATCCGACCTTTGTGATCAGTTTTATCTTACTGGCGCTGTTTATTCTCAATATCAAAGTGATTCCGCAGTTTGCCAGCATGTTTAAGCGCTTCGGTGTTGATCTGCCGTTGCCGACCCGGATTCTGATTGGTATGTCGGACTTTTTCGTTCACTACTGGCTGGGTATGGTCGCGGTGATGGTGGCCTTGCTGTTTGCGTTTCGCGCCTGGCTCAACACCGCAGCCGGACGCGAAAAGTGGGATAAATTCCGCCTGCGCATGCCGATTGTCGGTACCATAGTCAATCGGGCACAGTTGTCGCGTTTTTCCCGCACGTTTTCCTTAATGTTACGTGCTGGGGTGCCACTTAATCAGTCGTTGGCTCTGGCTGCCGAAGCGCTCGACAATAAGTTTCTCGAGGCGCGCCTGCTGGAGATGAAGGCGGCGATTGAGGCTGGCAGCAGTGTGTCGGCCACAGCGATCAACAGTGGCGTGTTTACCCCGCTGGTGATCCAGATGATCGCGGTCGGGGAAGAGACCGGCCGGATTGATGAGCTGCTGCTCGAAGTGTCGGATTTCTATGATCGTGAAGTGGATTATGATCTCAAAACGCTGACCGCCAGGATCGAACCTATTCTGCTGGTGATTGTCGCCGCGATGGTATTGGTACTGGCGCTGGGTATCTTCCTGCCGATGTGGGGCATGATGGATGCCATCAAAGGGCGTTAACGGTGCTCACACAGCGTTCCGGCCTGATTTTGTGGGCCTTGGTGGTATTGAGTCTGATTGCGGTCATGTTTTCTGCCTGGCAGCCGATAAACAGAGAATTACAGCGTACCGCGTTTGAGGTGGCCAGCGGCCGTATGATTGAGCGGGCCAACTTTTACAAGCAGGAGTGGCTGCTGCGCGGCCAGCCGCAGCGCAGTGAGATTGATGGCGAATGGATGACATTCTCACCGCATGGCTGGCTCTATCCGCGCCTGGACGGCGAGGGCGCGGTAGATTGCAACACTCTGTTAGCCCAGCTTTACCCGCAGGTCACAATTTTGAATCAGCCGCCGCGGGTGACTGGCACAACGCTGAGTAACGGCTATGAATGTGTGTTTGAATACCACAACGACAATACGATAGAAATACGGTTACAAAACAACAGGTTTTCAGCGAAAATACGCCCGCAGCCTTAATCGGGCCGCAGATTCTATTTACCGTGTCACGAAGTTGAGCGAAAACCGGTTGCCTGTATATGCAACATTGATGAGTGTGTTAGGATTAGAGATATGAGTAAGCAGTCGGGTTTCTCCCTGGTCGAATTGGTGATCGTGATTGTGGTGGTGGGCTTACTGGCGGTGGCCGCCTTACCCCGTTTTCTCGACGTTACCGATGAGGCCAAAAAGGCCAGTATTGAAGGTGTGGCCGGTGGTTATGCCACTGGCGTGCTCTCTGCCCGTGCGCAGTGGGAAGCGCGCTCGCGTCCCTCGGTGACGGTTGGTAACGAGCGCTACAATACGGTTAACTATGATGGCATGGACTTCTGGCTGACCCGCGCCCAGGACAGCAGCGGCACCAGCACCGATTTTCGCGACGGTTATCCGTTTGCGCTCAATGATAACGGTGGCAGCGCGCCGGGCAGTCTGAATGACCAGAATTGTGTCGACTTGATGGACAACCTGCTGCAGAACCCGCCGCAAGTCGATACGGTGGCCAATGCCAGCAGTAATGATGATATCCGATACAGCGCACAGGCTGACGGCAGTAACTGGACCTGCACTTACGTGCAGCAGGAAGGCAACAGCGCACATCAGTTTGTGTACGAGATCCGAACCGGCCGGGTAACGGTCACCTTACAATAAACGATTTATTTTTCTATATAAGAGAGAGTTACAATGAAAAGACAAGGCGGTTTTACCCTTATCGAACTGGTGGTAGTGATCGTAATCCTCGGCATTTTGGCGGTCACAGCCGCGCCCCGTTTCCTGAATTTGCAAGATGATGCAAGAACAGCCGCTGCGCAGGGCTTAAAAGGCGCTATCGCTGGTGCGGCTGGCGTAACGTATGGTAAAGCTGCAATTGCTGGCGTAGAAGGAGCACCATCCACAACTTTGAATCTGGATGGTACGGATGTAGCGCTCGTTTACGGTTATCCCGCTGCGACATCGGCAGCCTTGACTGCTGTTGTCTCTGGGCTTGAAGATGATTGGACTCAGGTCAACGGTGTCTCGGCAGGTATTGGTTACGGCTTTTCTAATGTTAATACTGAGTGTTATGTGTCATATCAAGTTGCCACTTCAACTGCAGAGCCAACGATTCAGTTACAGAACTGTGCTGATTAACTCTTAATAAAGGCCAGCCTCGCTGGCCTTTATTGCTTTAGCCGGTCTGAAATTAGAGCCTGAGCTTTGACCGGCTTGTTACACTTACCCTTTATCTTTCCTTAACCAGAGAATCGATGCACTCATCTGCTCGTACTAACGCCGGGTTTACCCTGGTGGAACTGATCGTGGTGATCATCTTAATCGGCATTGTGTCGGTGTATGCCGCCAGCCGCTTTGTCGGTGTGGCGAGCTTTTCTGCCTTTACCGCCCAGGAGCAGGCGATCTCGATTATCCGCCAGATCCAGCTCAGCCGCATGCAGTCCAACCTCAGTGCCGAACAGCTGCAAAGTAACGGCTATTATACCCTGGCCGTGACGCCAGACTGTTTAGGCTCGGTCGCGGCCTGTCAGGCCGGAAATGATGACTCGCGCAGTGATGTGCTGCGTGGTGACCAACTCTCGTTCGCCTCTTCTGTATCGCTCAATAACCAGAGCCTGTCGTTTGATCTGCTCGGTAATCCGGTCGGGATTAACCAGCCCGGCCTGACGATACTGATCAGCGCGCCGGACAGCTCAACCCAGATTTGCATTAACTCGCAGGGCTATGTGTCACGCGGAGGCTGCGTATGATGCGCCAGCGTGGTTTCACCCTGATTGAAAGCATTGTAGTGATGGTGATCATTGGCCTGGCGATGGTGACTCTGGTCAGTTTTCTCTATCCGCAGGTCGAGCGCTCCGCTACGCCGCATTACCAGACCCGGGCTGCCAATCTTGGCCAGAGTATGATGAGCCAGATCCTGGCGCTCGGTTTTGACGAAAATAGTGATTTTGACGGCGGCTTTTTGCGCTGCGGTGAAGCGGGTGCCGAGGCGTGTACGCCTCCTGAATCACTGGGCCGGGACGGGAATTCAACGCCCGGAGAATCCTCACCGGATCAGTTTAACGATGTCGATGACTATATTGGCTGCTGGTACAGCGACAGGGCGAGCGATTGCGGTTCGAATCCCGATGTTTATCCGCTGGCCAATGTGCTGGGCCAGGATGTCAGTGCCAACTACCGCCATTTTACCGTCACCGTGGCCGTTAGTTATGCCGGCAGTAATTATCAGCCGCTGGCGGCAGTGACTGCACTCAAGCAAATCCGCCTCACAGTGGATACCGGCGGTTATGGCCAGTACCAGTTTGTCGCCTATCGGGGGAATTACTGATGCGCGAGCGCGGATTTACTCTGGTCGAAATGATCCTGACCCTGATTGTCGGTTCGATTCTGGTACTCGGGATCGCCGGATTTGTCGAACTCGGCAGTCGCGGCTACGCTGATAGCGTGGCCCGGCAGCGTATCCAGACCCAGGCCCAGTTTGTGCTGGAAAAAATGATGCGTGAGATTCGCCACGCGATTCCGAACAGTCTGGCGATCTCATCTGACAGTACACAGCAGTGCTTGTCGTTTTATCCGATTGTCTATTCCGGTTTTTATGCCCTGGGCGGCGAAGACAACACACAGCTCAGTTTTCTGGTCGGTAACGTGTCGCAGGCGAGCAGTTCGCTCAACTTTGATGGTTTGACCATGATGATCAATCCGAGTCATCAGGAAGAGTTTAACTCCGGCAGCGGCATTGCGATGAGCGGCAGTGATACCACGCTGACTTTAGCGCAGCCGCTCAGCAGCCAGTCGGTGGCACAACGATTTTATATGTATCGCTCGGCGGTGGAGTATTGCCTTAATTTTGCGGCCAATACCATCAGCCGTAATAGTGTTATCGTCGGTGACAGCATCAGCAGCGGCAGTTTTGATTATGAGTCGGCCAGTTTGCAACGCAGTGGCGTGGTGCATTTGTCGCTGCGTTTCAGTCAGAATGGTGAGTCGAGTGATTTTGAACAGGATGTGCAGGTACTCAATGTTCCCTGATAAAGTGCAATCATGCCCAGCTGCCCGTCAGCCATTGGCCGGGCGGCGTAAACAGGGCGGCAATTTATATATGGTCGCCCTGTTTGTTATCGTGGTGATGGGCTTTCTCGCTTCGGCATTAAGCCGGATGGAATGGTCCAATCAGGACGGCCTGGCGCGCGAACTCCTCGGTACTCAGGCCTGGTTTGCTGCCCATTCCGTCAATGAGATGGCGCTGACCCAATTCTATCCGCTCGGTCAGTCGGCCGCTGTGCGCACGGTATGTAACGAGCAGTGGGCTGAAGTTGCAACCCAGGTCGACAACCTTATGGCGCAATATCCGGGCTGTTCAGCGCAAGCGCAGTGCATCTCGCTGGGAGAGCTGCAGGAGGACCAAGTGTTTAAGCTGGAAAGTCGTGTCACCTGCGGCAGTGGTCGTTATCAGGTGGAACGAGTTCAGGATGTGCTGGTGAAGGAGGCATTGTGAAACGAATCATTCAACTGACATTGCTGCTGTTACTCTGCGCGGCTAAACCAGCATTTGCTCTAACTCAAAGCTGTAATATTTTAGTTCCAGGGCTGACCGCTAAGGTCATCCAGTTTGATGTCATTGGTCAGGGAAGTATCCAGCAAACATTGATGTTAAGTAATGGTCAGAGGCTTTGGTACACAGGTCGAGAGCGAAGTTTTCTGGATTTTAGATATATTTTTAATGAACCGTTTTTAGATAAAGGTATTCGCTATCGGGTGCGAATTGAATATTTTCCTTTTGTGAACATTTATTCAATCCGCAATCTGACCAATGGAGGTGAATGGGAGTATAGAGAGTGGCGGCTAGATTTTACATTGGTAGGAGAGGTGACCGGTGATGAGTCGATTTATAACCTCAACTGCGATGCCAGCCTGACGGAAGAACCGATTCTTATTCCGCTTGAAACCTGTGATGTATTTCCGCAGCCGGTGCAGAGCTGGAAAACTGCGGGTAGCAGTGCCTACGCCGCTTTCCCGCCCAGCAAGTTCAATGTGCAGAACGCGGCCACCGATATCCGTGGCTGGTCACCGGCTTATCTGGCAGATCAGCAAAATATTTATCATTACTCCCAGCCATGGCAAAACGGGACTTCATGGGATACGTTGCGCATTGGTTTTGATGAAGTCGGCAATCAGGACATTGCTTTTAAAAATCAAGGAACACAGATATGTAACGGTAGCATGGGCTGTTACCCCGGTAATGATGATGGCCTGGTCGACCTGCGGAAAGCCGATACACCACAGCTACTTAATATCAATTTCGATAGTACATCTAACGTCACCATCACCAATGCTGAAGCCAGTACAGGAAGTAATAGCTACCAGAATAAATGCGGGGTCAATTCGTCAGACTGTTCTTATTCTGAGCCGAGTGATGGCAATATTTATATCACTCTTAAGAGAAATGTTTCTCGGCTGTCACTAGAAGGGACATCGAGCAGCAGTAATGCGAAACGACTGTATCTGATGCTTGATGATGGTCGAAAAATTGAAGAACTGAGTTATCGCGGTAATGTCGCGCTCTATTTTTACAACTCGGCGCGGGTCAATTTCAGAACAGTATCCGGCAGTGGTAGCGGTAACTGGTATTTTGAGAGTAACGTGCAGGTTAATATTGCCGATAGTCTGGCTCCGACCAATGCTCTGGATACCCATTATCGCGATGGTATGACGGGTTATATCGCGCCGGTATTCTACGGCCCACGCGCGGATATGCTGCTGCGCAGTAATAATGAGCTGCGTGCATCGGTGCTGGCGAAAAGTGTCACCATTCCCAACTATATGAATATGCAGGGCTCGATCACCACCAATCTGCTTACTGTCAGCAGTGGTCTGGCTTTACGTGCACCCGCCAATAAACCGGAGTGCTGGGACGGCAGCTCGATCACCAGTCAGTATGCACTCACGTTACAGCCTGCAGCGGACTATGCACTCATCTGTGAGACCCAACGCCTGGAGTTTCAGGTGGTGGATCTTAACAGTCTGCCCAGCAGTTCTTACAGCGGTCAGATCCGTATTTCACCAGCCAGCAGTGATTTGACGCTGGTGGAAGGAAAAGGCAGCGGCAGCAACGGGCTGTATACCCCTAACAGCAATGGCGAGCTATGGTTTGATTTAGCCGCGACGGCAAGCCAGACCCTGACCATCAGCGGGCATCTCAATCCAAAAGGCACCAGTGACTCGGTCGTCGGCACTTACCATTTTGTACCGTATAAACTGGCCGCCGATGACCAGCATGTGATTGCCAGCAAACCGCAGCCAGTTACTATCACGGCCCAAACCTGTACTGCGGATGGCAGCCCAAAAGATTTGGCCTACCAAGGCACGCCAACGATCAGCTCTGAATGGCAGGCACCAGCAAATGGTGTCGGTGACTTGACCTTCAACCCGACTTTCACTGAAGGCGAAGCAACCGCAGATTTAGTGATGGACGACAGCGGCATCAAAACCGTGCTGCTGGAAGACAGCAACTTTAACTGCCGCGAGCTGGGCGACGATTGCCCGATCAAAGGTAAAGGCACGTTGCAGGGCAGTTTTACTGTCTATTCACGTCCGTGGACCTTAGCCATTTGTTCGCCCGGTGACAGCAGTGCGATGGACGGCAATATTACCGATCGCAACAGCACTGCCTTTACTGCGGCCGGCAACACATTCGGGCTGAATGTGCGTCCGCTACGCTGGATCAGTGGTGGCGCCGCACAAGGTGAGATTGAAACTTCAGGCCTGTGTGCCCGGCCGGTGACGCAAAACTTCTTTTCGTCTGCCGTACAACTCAGTGCAAAGGCAGAACTCAGCTATCGGGTTGCTGAACCCGAAGATGGAGCGAACGGTACGCTCAATGGTGAGTTGCAACGATACAATACCTCAGGGGTTAACGATGAATATCTGCCCTTTAGCGATCTCAACTGGAGTGAAGTCGGGGTGTTGCGGGTACAAGCGGGCCTGAGTGATGAGTACCTCGGCATGACGGTCAATCCGGGTTATCGCGAAATTGGCCGCTTTTATCCGGCCTGGCTCAGTCTCAGCGCCAACGACTGGGATTATCCCGATGGTCAGACAGGTTTTGCTTACATGAATCAGCCGTTTGGTTATGGGTTTAGTGTTGAAGCGCAGAACAGCCAGGGCCAGGTTACCCAAAACTATTCATCATTTGATCCGGCTCTGATCGCCGATATTAAGCTGCTGGCGGTGGACAGCAGTGGTGGCGATCTCGGCGCGCGGATTGCCGATTACGACCTACAGTTCTGGGATGGCTCCGGCTCCTGGTCGGATGGTGTGTTGTCAGGTGAGCACTCACTGACATTCAGCAAGCGTGTAACCAATCCCTCTCCTTATACCACCAGCGCGGATGGTCCGTTTAGCAGCGGATTTGGCTTGCGGGTGACCGATAAAGTGGATGGTGTGGACTTTACTTCACCGCAACTGACATTAACTCAGGATGGAACGACAGTGGATCGCGGTGCGGTGTTTGGTTCGCAACCGGATATTCGTTACGGGCGTATGGTGCTGGATGACGTCGGCGGTACCACCGTCAGTAAGATAAATGTACCGCTGCGGACGGAATACTGGCAGGGCAGCCGCTTTGTCACCAACCGTGATGATAACGGCAGCTGGTTCCGATCGAGCGCCAATTCGGTTTGCCGCCAGAGCATATGGACTGCAGATGCCGATAAGTTCAATTCATCACTCGAGCCGCGCCAGGCGTCACTGCAAACCCCGACAGTAGCGGCAGGAGAGAGCGATCAACTGATGGCGACTCCCCATTCCGAGCAGGAGCAGAACAGTGTGCGTGAACAGGTACGTTTCTGGCTGCGACTTGATGACAGCAGTAGCCGCTCGCCGCAGCTGGCCGACAGCAGCGTAACCTGTGGTCCGCAGGGGGCCGATAATCCCTGGCTGCAATACAATTGGCGCGGTGTTGGTGATGAGGATCCGTCGGCAGTGGTGACCTTCGGCGTGCATCGCGGCAACGATCGGGTGATTTTCCGTGGTGAAGCACGCCTGACCGGGCAATGATCCCGTCATTTTCACCCCCCAGGTTAGGAATCTGTTAGAAATTGCGTGTTTCAGCCCATGTTTAGACCTCAATGCCTTGCTGTGATGGCAAGGCATTGGTACATTTAGTGCAATTTTTCTCTTCATTTCTTGCAGGACGAACGAAGATTATGTTCAAAAAACTTCGTGGCATGTTTTCAAATGACCTATCGATCGATTTAGGTACAGCCAACACACTTATTTATGTTAAAGGACAGGGTATCGTTCTAGACGAGCCTTCTGTCGTTGCCATTCGCCAGGATAAAGGTCGTGGTGGCAAAACTGTTGCGGCTGTGGGTCACGCAGCTAAGCAGATGCTAGGCCGTACGCCGGGCAATATTTCCGCTATTCGTCCGATGAAAGACGGCGTGATTGCTGACTTCTACGTGACAGAGAAAATGCTGCAGCACTTTATCCGCAGCGTGCATGACAACAGTATTCTGAAACCTAGCCCGCGCGTGCTGGTTTGTGTGCCATGTGGTTCAACCCAGGTTGAGCGTCGTGCAATCCGTGAATCGGCGCTGGGTGCCGGTGCACGTGAAGTGTATTTGATTGATGAGCCGATGGCGGCGGCGATCGGTGCGGGCCTGCGTGTGTCTGAGCCAACCGGTTCTATGGTGGTCGATATCGGTGGTGGTACCACTGAAGTGGCGGTTATCTCTCTGAACGGTGTGGTGTACTCATCATCAGTGCGTATCGGTGGTGACCGTTTTGATGAAGCGATCATCAACTACGTGCGCCGTAACTACGGCAGCCTGATCGGTGAAGCGACTGCCGAGAAGATCAAACACGAGATCGGTTCCGCTTATCCGGGCGATGAAGTTCAGGAAATTGAAGTACGCGGCCGTAACCTGGCCGAAGGTGTGCCACGCAGCTTTACCCTGAACTCGAATGAAATCCTGGAAGCGCTGCAAGAGCCGCTGACCGGTATCGTTTCGGCGGTGATGGTGGCGCTGGAACAGTGTCCGCCAGAGCTGGCGTCTGATATTTCCGAGAACGGCATGGTTCTGACCGGCGGCGGCGCACTGCTGAAAGATCTGGATCGTCTGCTGACAGAAGAGACCGGCATCCCAGTTGTTATCGCTGAAGACCCGCTGACTTGTGTGGCGCGTGGTGGCGGTAAAGCTCTTGAAATGATCGATATGCATGGTGGCGATCTGTTCAGCGATGAATAATGGCTTGTCTGGCACTCTGCGGAGTGCCCGAATTCAACTTTAGGATGGTTTAAGATGAAGCCAATATTTGGCCGTGGGCCTTCCCTTCAGTTGCGTCTGTTTTTCGCGGTCATTATATCAGCCAGCCTTATGCTGGCTGATAGTCGTTTAGGTACATTCACTCATGTACGTTTTTTGCTCAACAGTTTAGTTGCGCCTATTCAATATGCTGCCGACCTGCCGCGCAGCATGTTTGATGGATTCTACGAGCGTTTTAACACCCGTCAGCAACTGATGGAATCGAATCGCACGCTGAAACAGGACGTGTTGACGCTGAAAAGCGATCTGATCCTGCTTGACCAATACCGCGAAGAAAACCAGCGCCTGCGTAAACTGCTTGGCTCTACTTTTGTGCGAGATGAGAAAAAAGTCGTGACGGAAGTGATGGCGGTCGATACCTCACCGTATCGTCATCAGGTGGTGATTGATAAAGGCCGCGTGGATGGCGTTTACGAAGGCCAGCCGGTCATCAATGAAAAAGGGATTGTCGGTCAGGTGACCTTTGTTGCGGCGCATAACAGCCGCGTATTGCTGCTGATTGACCCCAACAATGCCATTCCGGTGCAGAATATCCGTAATGATATCCGTGTCATCGCGTCCGGGAACGGTCAGAGCGATGAGATTCAGCTTGAGCACATTGCCACCAGTACCGATATTGAAGTCGGCGATATGCTGGTGACATCGGGGTTGGGCGGGGTTTATCCGGAAGGTTATCCGGTGGCTTACGTTGCCCAGGTCGATAAAGATACCCGGCGTGAATTTGCGGCGATTAAAGCAACGCCGGTGGTCGATTTTGACCGCTTACGCTACCTGCTATTGATCTGGCCGAATGAAGACCGCCAGCAGCAAGTGATTAACGTTGATATGCAACCGACAACAGTTGGCAGTAGTGCAGAGGACAATAATAATGGCCAGTAATGATTGGGCAGGCCGTGTTGTTATCTGGGCCTCATTCTTTTTTGCTCTGGTGTTGCAAACCATTCCCTGGCCAGGTGCGCTCGATCTGCTGCGCCCGTCCTGGTTGCTGCTGGTGACCTGTTACTGGGTGCTGGCGCTGCCGCACCGGGTCAACGTCGGTAGCGCACTGATACTGGGTTTACTGTGGGATTTACTGCTCGGCTCGACGCTGGGTATTCGCGGCATGATGATGTCGATCGTGGTTTACCTGGTCGCACTCAACTTCCTGGTGCTGCGTAATATGGCACTGTGGCAGCAGGCAATGGTGATTGCCGTGCTTTCTATGGTGCTGGAAATCCTGATTTTCTTTGGCGAATATTTGATCCAGGACGTGACATTTAATCCATTGTCACTCTGGAGTGGCTTAATTAGCTGTATACTCTGGCCGTGGATGTTCTTATTACTGCGTCGGGTTCGACGTCATTGGCATATTAAGTGATAACGCGATGAGCGATAAAAAACTGATCTTAGCTTCCGGCTCGCCAAGACGGCGCGAATTGTTAGCTCAGTTGGGTTATCAGTTTGATGTCCTGGTCCCCAATGTCGAAGAAGCGCAGCAAGCGGATGAAAGTGCGCGGCAGTATGTAGCACGTTTATCCCGTGATAAAGCGCTGGCTGGCTTAGCCCTGGCAGCAGCCAGCAATCATACGGTAGCAAGTCATGATATGGTCGTGATTGGCTCCGACACCATAGTGGTGCAGGACGGACTGGTGCTGGAAAAACCGCACGATTTTGCGGACTCCCGCCGCATGCTGCTGCATCTGCAGGCCAATCGCCATCAGGTGATGACCGCGGTAACGGTGGCTACAGCACAGCAGCATCGCTCTGTCGTGGTGACCACAGACGTCTGGTTTAAAGCTCTGACCGAACAAGAAATCGAACAGTACTGGCAAAGCGGTGAACCTTGCGATAAAGCTGGCAGTTATGGCATTCAGGGATTGGGTGGACGATTTGTAACAAGATTAGAAGGCAGCTACTACGCCGTCGTCGGGCTACCACTCTACGAAACTGACCAGCTCTTGCGCGAATTCTTATAATTTAAAACATTGAGGTGCGCTCATGAGTGCAGAGTTGCTCTTAAACGTCACACCGAGTGAAACGCGGGTGGCGATGATTGAAGGCGGTGTCCTTCAGGAAATCCACATTGAACGTGAAGCAAAGCGGGGCATTGTCGGCAACATCTACAAAGGCAAAGTGAGCCGGGTTCTGCCTGGTATGCAGGCTGCGTTTGTTGATATCGGCTTAGACAAAGCGGCGTTTTTGCATGCTTCTGATATCGTTCCGCACACTGAATGCGTGGCCGAGAACGAGAAACAGCAATTCCAGGTGCGTGATATTTCGGAACTGGTGCGTCAGGGCCAGGATATCGTGGTGCAGGTGGTGAAAGATCCGCTTGGCACTAAGGGTGCGCGTCTGACCACAGATATCACTCTTCCTTCCCGTTACCTGGTCTACATGCCGGGTGCCAGCCATGTCGGTGTCTCGCAGCGGATTGAAAGCGAATCTGAACGTGATCGTCTGAAAAATGTGGTCTCGCAATATTGCGATGAGCACGGTGGCTTTATTATCCGTACCGCTGCCGAAGCGGCGAAAGAGAAAGAGCTGTCCCAGGATGCCGCTTTCCTTAAGCGTCTGTGGGGTAAAGTGATGGAGCGCCGGGCTAAATACAAGAGTCGTTCGACCCTGTATGGCGAACTGGGCCTGGCACAGCGCATTCTGCGTGATTTCGTCGGTACTGACCTGACCAAAATTATGGTCGATTCACGGCAGGAATATGAAAATCTGCTTGAGTTCACCTCGGAATTTGTGCCTGAGCTGACCGATAAGCTTGAGTTGTACGAAGGCGATCAGCCCATTTTCGATATGTACGACACCGAGAACGAGATTCAGCGTTCCCTGGAGCGTAAAGTCGAACTGAAGTCCGGCGGTTACCTGATCATCGATCAGACCGAAGCCATGACCACCATCGATATCAACACCGGTGCGTTTGTCGGGCGTCGTAATCTGGAAGAGACGATTTTCAACACCAATATTGAAGCCACTCAGGCGATTGCGCGCCAGCTGCGTTTGCGTAACCTGGGCGGTATTATCATTATCGACTTTATCGACATGATATCCGAAGAACACCGTAAGCGGGTACTTACTTCGCTTGATGCAGCCCTGAGCAAAGACCGGGTGAAAACCAACATTAACGGCTTTACCCACCTTGGTCTGGTGGAAATGACCCGTAAACGGACGCGCGAAAGTATTGAACATGTGCTGTGTTCCACTTGTCCAACTTGTGAAGGGCGTGGCAGCGTGAAGACCGTTGATACCGTGTGTTTCGAGATCCTGCGTGAAATTACCCGGGTTAATCGGGCCTACGATGCGGATCAGTTTGTGGTCTATGCGTCACCGGCGGTGGCAGAAACGCTGCACGACGACGAATCACACTCACTGGCGGAGCTGGAAGTCTTCATCGGGAAGGAAGTACGTATTCAGGCTGAACCTTTGTATGTGCAAGAGCAATTTGATGTCGTAATGATGTAATAGGACAGCGAGTGATCTCAATGTTAACTCGCCTTGGGCGGATCGTAACCTGGCTGCTGGTCAGTTTGTTGGTGCTGCTGGCAATTGCCATCACGGCGCTGCGTGTTCTGTTGCCGGAAATGAATCGCTTTAAGGATGAGATCCAGGGCTGGGTCAGCGCGCAGAGCCACATTCAGTTTGAAATCTCGGATGTACGTGGCTTCTGGCGCAATACCCACCCGTCGCTGGCCCTGCAGGGCGTTCAGGCCCGTTTCCCTGACGGCAGTCAGATTCAATTTAACACCGACCGGATTGATGTCGAGTTTGATCTGTTTGACTCGCTGCTACAGCAAGAGCCGGTGGTCGCTAATCTGGTTATCCATCAGCTCAGGCTTGATATCCGTTCGGTTGATCTCAACCAGCTGAACCCGTCTTCCGGTGACGAGGCGCTGCCCGGCGCTCAGGGGCGGGTATTACGCCGCCTGGATGATCTTTTCTTACGTCAGTTAGATGACTTCTCTTTGCAGAACTCCACCATTCAGTATCAAAGTCTGGCCGGCGATATGCGCCAGCTCGATATTGATAAGCTGCACTGGAAAAACCAGGGCCAGCGCCATCTGGCCGAAGGGGTAGTCAGCCTGGCCGATGCGGAAATCAACTCGCTCAAAGTGAGTGCTGACTTTCGCGATCACGGCTCTTTGAGTGACATTTCCGGTGATTTCTATGTCAGTGCCGATAAGCTGCGCGTCCTGCCGTGGCTGACCCGTTATCTGAAAGATGCGACCGGGATTCAGCGCGGTGTGGTCAGCTTCGACGGCTGGATGACACTGGAGAACAATCAGCCGGTCGATGGCTATGTCGCCTTAAAACCGTCTGAGCTTATCTGGCAGCAGGCTCCTGCCGAGTCAGAAGCTGAGCAGGATGCCGAGTTGTCATCCGGCAGTGAACAAGCCACAGATTCGCAGCGCCATGAGCTGCTGCTTGAATCGGGTATTCTGGTCCTTTCTCCGCATAAAGATGGCTGGAAAGTAAGTGCGCACTTACTAAAAGCTCGTACTGACGATACGCCGTGGCCGGAGCTCGATTTCGCCCTGGACTGGCAGCCGCAGCAGTGGCGCCTCAACGTCTCCCAACTGGATATTGCGGCCCTGCTGCCCTTGACCCGTCTGGTGCCGGAATCCCAGCAAACCAATCAGTTACTTGATGAGCTCAGTCCGAGCGGTCTGGTGGAAAACCTGCGTGTGCAGCAAGGTGTGACGCCTGAGTCACTGCGCTATTCGGCCACGTTGCAAGATATCGGTATCAAGCAGTGGGAACTGCTGCCGGAAGTGCATAATCTGCAGGCTAAAGTGAGCGGAACGCCGGATAAGGCGGTGATTCACGCCAGTCTGATTGATGATGTGCTGCCGTATGGTGACGTGTTCCAGGCGCCGCTCAATATTCGCCAGGGTCAGGTCGATATGGTGTGGCAGCGCGATGACAGCGGCTGGTCACTGTGGGCGGATAAAGTCACCGCGGCGACCCCGGATCTGCAGGTGCTGGGCGCGTTCCGGCTCGATTTTCCTGAGGATAAAAGTCCGTTTCTGTCCTTTTACGCCGAAGCCGATCTGCATAATGCCGGCGAGACCTGGCGTTATCTGCCGACCCTGGCGCTGGGTCATGAGCTGACCGACTATCTCTCAACCGCGATTCAGGGCGGTAAAGTCAATACTGCCAAGCTGCTGTGGTACGGTGAGCTGGGCGATTTCCCTTATTCGAATCACAACGGCATGTTCCAGGCCTGGGTTGGTCTCAAACAGGCGACCTTTAGTTTTGATACCGCCTGGCCGGCGATTACCGATATGCAGCTTGATCTGCTGTTTGAAAATGATGCCATGTACCTTGACTCACATGCCGCAACACTGAAAGAGGTCAAAGCGCAGCGCATTACCGGCCGTATTCCGCATCTTGAATCGGACGGACATATTGAAATTGAAGCCAGCGCAGTGGCGCAGGGCAATACGGTGCGTGATTACATGACCGCGACGCCGCTGGTCGACTCGGTGGGGGCGGCACTGACTGCGATTCAGGTCAGCGGTGATGTGACGTCTGAATTCCAGCTCAATATTCCGTTTAGCTCCGAGCAGGAGCCGCGTGCCTGGGGCTGGGTGGACCTGGATAAAAACCATGTCGAGATTGATGCGCCGCCGATGACGCTGGAAGCGGTCAGCGGCCGGATTGAGTTTGACAATGATGTGGTGACCGCCGCCGGTTTGTCGGCTTCGCTGCTTGAGCAGCCGATTTCGTTTGATTTTCGGGGCGAAAGTGCCGCGCAGGGCTATGCGGTTAATATCGATCTGGTCGGTGACTGGGAACTGAAACCGCTCGCGCCGTATGTCGGCGCGCGCTGGCTCAATCCTCTCCAGGGCCATGCGCCGTGGCAGATGGGCGTCGATATTCAGCTTAACGATGTCGGCTTTACCTATCAGATTGATGCACGTGCTAATCTGAACCGGGTGGCAAGCCGTTATCCGTATCCGCTCAATAAGCCGGTTAATAGCAAGGGGACGGCATTGCTGCAAGCCTCCGGTAACCAGCAGTCGATCAGTGCCCGGGTTCAGGTGCCGAATGCCAAGTACCAGGCTGAAATCGACATTACCAAGTCCGTTCCGGTCCTGACCGCCACCAATCTGGTGGTCGGCCAGGGCAGTTTTCGCATCAGCCCAGTGGTCGGGCATGATGCGCAGATCCGTACTGACAAGTTAGATCTTGACCAGTGGATTTCTCTGCTGCAGCCTGAGCCACAAAGCAAGTCAACCTCAGCTTTGGCGACTGTGAATACCCCGCAGATCCCGCCCCCGCAGCGGGTCGACGTGCGAGTCAAAGAGCTGCATGTGGCGGATCTGGACTGGCATGATGTGGTTTTTAATGCGCGTCAGAAAGATCAGTTGTGGCAGATGACGATCGACAGTCAGGAAGCGCAGGGTGTGGCGGATTATCAACTGCCGGACAAGCTCAGTGTTAACTTACAGCGTCTGCATCTCTATATTCCGCAGCTCGATGAGCAGGATGGGAAAGCGCCGCTGGTCGATATCGAGAAACAGGATGCCCCCTTGATTTCTGATTTTGATCGTCAGTTCCACGCGCTGATGCCGGATCTTAAGTTGGATATCAGTGACTTCTGGTTGCAGGGCTATAAAGTCGGTAAGCTGGCGATGGCGATGGAACGCCAGCACAATACCCTGAACTGGAAACAGATTGATCTGACCAGCGGTACCAATGAAGTGCACATCAACGGTGGCTGGACGCTGCACAATGACCGCAGCCATACCACGATGAATCTGGCCATGAAAGGTGACAATAACAGCGATCTGATGGAGCGTTTCGGTATCAGCTCCGGTATTCAGAAAGCGCCGTTTGATATGACCAGCCAGCTGCAGTGGGACGGGGCGCCTTGGTCAATGAAGGTCAACACTCTGCAGGGCAAGTTGGAGACTGAGCTCGGCAAAGGCGTGATCTCGAATGTCAGCGGCGCGGCCCGCTTGCTGGGGCTGTTCAGCCTCGATTCGATCATTCGTAAAATGCAGCTTGATTTCAGTGACGTGTTTGATGACGGCATGGCATTTAACTCGATCACCGGTAACGGCGAAATTTCCCAGGGGGTGTTTGTCACCAATAACATCAAAATGGATGCGGTGGCGGGCGAGATGACCATTAAAGGTCTGGCGGATCTCAACACCCGAACGGTTGATGCGGAAGTGAATTTTGTGCCGGATCTGACCTCCGGTATTCCGGTTTTGAGCGCATTTGCGGTCACGCCGGCCACCGCGCTGTATGTGCTGGCCGTTAATACGCTGATTTCACCTGTGGTCGAGATCTTTACCCAGGTCAACTATGAAGTGAAAGGGCCACTGGATGCGCCGACGGTTAAAGAGCTCTCGCGTACCCGCGGTGAGTTCAAGTTACCGGAAAAGCTGAGAAAGTTAGCAGAATAGGGAGTGAGAACATGCAACGTGTCGGATTAATTCAGATGACCTCAGGTCCGGATGTAGAACAGAATCTGGCCTACATCGCCAGGCAGGCACAAGTGCTGGCCGGTCAGGGTGCGGAATGGGTGGTGACACCGGAAAACGCGGTGGTACTGGGCAATCGCGAAGACTACCACAGTCATGCTGAAGCGTTCGGCCAGGGGCCGATGCAGGCTGAGCTATCCCGCATTGCGCGCGACAATCAGCTATGGTTACTGGTAGGCAGTATGCCGATCGCCAGAGCTGAGGGCGTGACAACCACATCGATTTTATTTAATCCGCAGGGCGCAGCAGTGGCACATTATGATAAGCTGCATATGTTTGATGTGGATGTTGCCGATGGCCATCAGCGTTATCGGGAGTCGGAAACCTTTACCCCGGGTAACCAAGTGGTGGTCGTACCGACACCGTTCGGACAGCTTGGGCTGTCTATCTGTTATGACGTTCGTTTTCCTAATTTATACGCAGAGCTGCGCCGCCTCGGGGCTCAGATTCTGCTGGTACCTGCCGCGTTTACCGCGGTAACCGGACGCGCGCACTGGGAAGTGTTGCTGCGTGCCCGCGCAATCGAGACCCAGTGCTGGGTGATCGCGGTCGGTCAGGGCGGTCACCATCCGTGCGGACGTGAAACCTGGGGCCACTCCATGATCATCAACCCGTGGGGTGAAGTAGTGGCTTCGCTGGGACAAAGCCCTGCCAATCTGGTGGCTGATATTGAACTGGACCAATTGGACAGGCTAAGACGTACCATGCCTATCATTGAGCACACGCGCTTTGATAATCAATTTAAAGAGATAAAGAGTTAGCTATGAGTATTACCCGTATTGAAGAAGCACTATTAACCCCCGCCGGGCTGACAGAGCAGGATATCGCTGACACTTTGGCGACCATCGCCACTCGTGAAATTGATTATGCTGACATCTACTTTCAGTCCAGCTGGCATGAGTCACTGGTGCTCGAAGACAGCATCATCAAGGACGGTTCATTCAACATTGACTGTGGTGTCGGTGTGCGTGCGATTACCGGCGAGAAAACCGGTTTTGCCTACTCTGACCAAATCCAGCTCGACGGGCTGAAACAGAGCGCTATCGCAGCGCGCGGCATTGCCCAGCAAGGCCAGAATGGCAAAGTTCAGGCTTTTCAACGCAGCAGTAACCAGAGTTACTACGCTGCGGTTAATCCGCTGGAGTGCTGGGAGAAACAGCAGAAAACCGAACTGCTCAAACAGCTGGATGCTTACATCCGCACCAAAGAGCCGCTGATTCAGGAAGTCTCTATCAGCCTAAGTGGTGTGCATGAGCAGATCCTGGTCGCAGCGACCGATGGTACTTATGCCGGTGATATCCGTCCGCTGGTGCGTCTGTCGATCAGTGTTCTGGCGCAAAAAGGCGATCGCCGTGAACGCGGCAGCTCAGGCGGCGGTGGCCGTTTCAATTACGACTTTTTCCTCTCGGAAGAAAATGGTCAGCAGATGGCGTACTCTTTTGCTGACGAAGCGATTCGTCAGGCGCTGGTTAACCTGGAAGCGGTCGCGGCCCCGGCCGGTACTATGCCGGTGGTACTGGGCTCTGGCTGGCCGGGCGTACTGCTGCACGAAGCAGTAGGTCATGGTCTGGAAGGCGACTTCAACCGCAAAGAATCGTCGGTCTTCTCCGGCAAGATTGGCCAGAAAGTCACCTCTGATCTGTGTACCATCGTCGATGACGGCACGCTGAAAGATCTGCGCGGCTCACTCAACGTTGATGATGAAGGTGTGAACGGTCAGTACAATGTGCTGATCGAAAAAGGTGTTCTGAAAGGCTACATGCAGGACAAGCACAATGCGCGCCTGATGGGGGTGGCACCGACCGGTAACGGCCGCCGTGAGTCTTATGCCCATCTGCCAATGCCGCGTATGACCAACACCTACATGCTGCCTGGTCAGCATACGCCGGAAGAGATCATCTCGACAGTGAAGAAAGGTATCTACGCACCGAACTTCGGTGGCGGTCAGGTTGACATCACCTCCGGTAAGTTTGTGTTCTCAGCTTCTGAAGCTTACATGATTGAAAACGGTAAAGTGACTCATCCGATAAAAGGCGCCACCTTAATTGGTTCCGGGATTGAAGCGATGCAGCAAGTTTCTATGGTCGGTAACGATCTGAGTATCGACCGCGGGGTCGGCGTGTGCGGTAAAGCCGGCCAGAGCGTGCCGGTCGGTGTTGGTCAGCCAACGCTGAAGCTGGATGCGTTGACCGTGGGTGGTACCGAGTAGAGAATCGGTTCATCACTAATGCCGTTTTATAAGTAATACCGCTTTATAACGAATATCGGTGCATAACTAATATCAGTTCATAGCTAATTCGTCAGCTCATATCATAACCAAGCCGCAGTGATGCGGCTTTGTTTTGGCGGCTTGCTGGCGTGAGGTGGTTTTGGCATATTTATCAACCAACAGCGGCAGAAAGATCGGATCCGGATCGTTTTGTGGGTGGTAATTACTGACGATCCGTGCCATATTTCGTCGCACTGAAATTTGACCTAATTTAACCATTCTGGAGCACACTTATGTCTCATGAAGATGAATATCTGTCAGTTGAAGAGTTACTCGAGATCCAAAAGGAAGAGACTCGCGATATCATTCAGGCACTCCTTGAGGACGGCAGTGATCCAGAAGCTGAGTACGAGATCGAACACCACTTCTTTGCCGAAGATTTTGACACGCTAGAGAAAGCGGCAGTCGAAGCGTTCAAGATGGGTTTCGAAGTGCTTGAAGCGGAAGAAACCGAAGATGAAGACGGCAACAAGCTGTTGTGTTTCGATGCGACCATGCAGTCTGCACTGAATGCAGACAGCATTGATGCGCAGGTCGAGAAGCTGGTCAACCTGGCGGAAAAATACGACGTCATTTACGACGGCTGGGGCACCTACTATGAGGGTGAAGATGCGTTGTACGGTGACGACGAAGAAGATGAAGACGACGACGCATAAATAATAATCGTTACAAATACCAGCCACTTGGCTGGTATTTTTTTACCCTGCATGTTTGAATGAAGTAAACCGTGCTTCAAGCCCTTAACTGATTATTATCTAACGGCGGATCTCATGCAGCTTTCTCTTGCCGGCCTCTGGCAGCTCTCTCCTCTGACCGATTTATCCATTCCCCAGAATGACATTACCTTTCCGGCGCCGCTCAGCGCCGTGTTGCCTGATGAGCTGTCTGAACAGAGCATTGCTGAGCAGGAATGGCATCTGATGCATGACATCGAGGTCGACGACACTCTGCTCAGCTTTGCGGCGATTGATCTGGTGCTGGAGGGGATCGACTATCATGCTGAAGTGCGTCTCAACGGAGTTGCCCTGTTTGACTGCGATGGCTTGCAGGCTGTGTATCGTAAAGATATTCGACCTTGGTTGAATCCGGGCCGTAACCGGTTTGAAATCCTGTTCCTTGAACAGGAGGAAGAGTGGCTGCTTGATGAAGAGCCGGCCCAGCTGTGTGCCTTATCGGCTGAGCAGACCAAACCTTATGACAGCCGGATCGGCATCTGGCGTGCGCCGTTTTTGCAGTGTATCCGCCATGTGCGGCTTGAGCATGTTGCGACCGAGCAGATCTGGCACCATGGCGGTGGTTGTGAAGTGCTGGTGGAGTTGTTCTTTCAGACCTATTCACCCGGACTGATTGCGGCGACGGTTAAGTTTGGCAGCATGACTTATCAGCTGCCGATTGATGTACGCAGCAGCCGTGCCAGCGCACTGTTCCAGATTGAGGCTCCGCAATACTTTGATCCGCAGCGGCCGGAAAACCAAGCCCGTTATGATGTCCGGATTGAGCTGGACGGGCAGATACTGGCGTTCCAGCTCGGGTTAAATCAGGATCTGTGCGTCAGCCATTTCCCGTTATGAGCTATCGGTGGCGTCATTCCGCTCTGAGCCGAGGTCACTGCGCTTTAAGCTCCGACAGAGGTCAACAAATCCCGCAGGCAGGCGGGATTTCTATTTTCAGCAGAGCGGCGCTGGCATGACTGATTCTTTATACTTAGTGAGCACATCCCCACGAAGTGGTGTGTTTACTTTGCCAGTTTTTCTCATGCAGATAGTAAGCACAGGTATTAATGCTGGGTTCAATCAGCGCCATGATCCCGCCGACTAACCAGCTCCCCGTCAGCAGATAGGCGACATTAAAGGCGACACTGAAGTGAATGAGTGCAAAGGTCGCGGTTTTGATGCGCGCATTGACCGTCTTACCGCTGCGTTGAGCGTAACGGTTCCAGGCTTGATCATGAAAGTAAAAAGCCACGGTATTGACCATAGGTTCCAGCATGGCGATCAGGCTGCCGATGATGACATCCCCGGTCAGAATGTAGGCGACGCTAAACGCAATGGTGAAGTGAATAGCGGCAAAGCTGAGTGTCTTTTTCATGATCGGTCCAACCCTGTATCTGTTTGATGCGAGTATTATTGATAATTATTCGCAAAAACAAAAATGGGTTTGAACGATTTATTTAATAGGTTTTACCGAATAAAAAAGACGCATTGAGCGTCTTTTTCTATCACTAAGATGGCCGCTGCGGGCAAAGCAGAGTTAAGCCTGGGGTTTGACCACCAGTACATGAACCGGTGAAAGCTCCACGACTTTACTGGCCACTGAACCGAGCATGACTTTATCAAGTTTCGAGCGCTTGTGGCTTGGCATGACAATCAGATCAGCATGCAGTTGTTTAGCGTAGTCGAGGATGGTCGAATACGGTTTGCCTTCAGCAACATGCAACTGATAAGGCACGGCATCACCAATCTGTTGCTCGGCAAATGCAGTCAGCTGTTGACGCACATCCTGCTTCATTTTGGCGGCCGCATCTTTCGGAAAGTAGGTCGCGACCATCGACATATGGATGCCGGGTAACACGTTAAGCAGATGCAGGGTGGCATTGGCTTGTTTGGCATGCCAGATTGCCTGTTGCAGGGCTTTATCACCAAAGCCTTTTTCGTTTAAATCAACCGGTACAAGGATATGTTTATACATGATGCGTAATCTCTGTGTAGGGTAGGGCCTTCATACTACCCAGTATATCTGAGCAGGATTTGGCTGCCGGGGGCCTGATCACAGATGCCCTGCCAGGCAGGGCATCTGATCAATCGCATCAGGCAATATTCTGCTCGCGCGCCGCACGGCGTTTCTGGTTCCAGCCCAGTAACAGGGTCAGCAACAGCGCTGGCAGAAATACCCACTCTTTCATCGGACGATCACTGTCGACCACAATCGAACGGATCTCCCAGTCAAAGTCGATACCGGCCGCTTCTGCCGGACTGCCGAATTCCACCATATCAATCAGCATACGATTGTTTTCCGGTTTCAGCATCAGTCCCATTGAAGCAATGCGCTCATCCGCGCCCTGGGCACGATCATCAAACGGCAGCAATACGGTTTTCGAGACATGATCACCGTCGAGCGTGTCACCAGCCACAATCATCGCCACCGACTGGCCGACCGGAGTCTGTTCGACCACCTGCTCAAGCTGAGTACCCGGATACAGTTTCTGCGCCGGATAAACCATATCCCACCAGAATCCCGGACGGAAGAAGGTGAACGTCAGCACCAGCAGGGCGACGATTTCCCACCATTTGGTCTTGGTAAACCACCAACCCTGAGTGGCCGCCGAGAACAGCAGCATGGCGATAATCGACGATATCACCGTCAGCGCGAGGTGCCACCAGGTATCAATCCCCATCAACAGAAGCTGGGTGTTGAACACAAACATAAACGGCAGAATGGCAGTACGGATATCGTAGGTAAAGCCCTGGATACCGGTCCGTATCGGGTCTGACTTGGCAATCGCTGCCGCAGCAAACGCGGCCAGACCGACCGGCGGTGTATCATCGGCCAGAATACCGAAGTAGAACACGAACAGGTGTACGGCAATCAGCGGAATGATCAGGCCGTGCTGCGCGCCCAGGGTGACAATCACCGGGGCCATCAGGGTGGATACCACAATGTAGTTGGCTGTGGTTGGTAGGCCCATACCTAAGATCAGGCTGATCACCGCAGTAAAGATCAGCATCATGATCACGCTGCCACCAGAGATGAACTCGACAAAGTCAGTCATCACCAGGCCGATACCGGTCAGAGTCACTACGCCAACAACCGTACCTGCTGCTGCAGTCGCTACACCGATACCGATCATGTTGCGCGCACCGGCAACCAGGCTTTCCAGCAGATCCGTTACGCCTTCATTCAGCTTGCCGGACAGATCTCCGGTCTGATTGAAGATTGCCATCAGCGGGCGCTGGGTCAGCAGAATGAACACCATAAACACCGTGGCCCAGAATGCAGACAGACCCGGCGAGAAACGCTCAACGGTCAGACACCAGACCAGAACCACAATCGGCAGCAGGAAGTGCAGGCCGGATTTGACCGTTGGCCCGGTGTCCGGGATTTCAGTCAGTTCCTCATCGAGATTCATACCGGCTTGATCGGCGTACTTGGCTGACACGCGTACCAGCAGGACGTAGACGATCAGCAATGCGATGGTAACCATTGGAGTGGCGGCAGCGCCAAACACATCTTTGGTCCAGCCAATGCCGTAATACACCACGGCACTGATGACACACAGGGCAAGAATGGTGCCGATAAATGACGCCAGGCTTTGCAGCAGGGTCGGGTTGTGGCGGCGTGGCAGACCTTGCATACCGGCCTTACACGCTTCAAGGTGCACGATATAAATCAATGCAATGTAGGAAATAAGTGCTGGCAGCAAGGCGGCACGAATGACTTCCACATAGGAGATACCGACATATTCCACCATCAGGAACGCGGCTGCGCCCATAATCGGCGGTGTCAGCTGACCGTTGGTTGATGCGGCAACTTCCACTGCCCCCGCTTTAGTGCCCGGGAAACCGACCCGCTTCATCAGCGGAATGGTGAAGGTACCTGTGGTCACCACGTTAGCAATCGAAGAGCCGGATACCAGGCCGGACAAACCGGAGGCAACCACTGCCGCTTTGGCCGGACCGCCACGCATGTGACCGAGCATCGAGAAGGCGACTTTAATAAAGTAAGCACCGGCACCTGCGCGTTCCAGCATCGCGCCGAACAGCACAAACAGGAATACAAACGAGGTTGATACGCCGAGTGCCACACCGAAGACACCCTCTGTGGTCAGCCACAGGTGCGACATGGCTTTATTCAGACTGGCACCTTTGTGAGCAATCACGTCCGGCATGTAAGGACCGGCAAAGGTATACAGCAGGAAAACACCGGCTACCGCCATCAGCGGCGGACCGAGCGCGCGCCGTGTCGCTTCGAGCAGTAACAGCATCCCAGTGCCGGCGACCACCACATCGAGCGTGGTTGGTGCGCCTGAACGGCCGGCCAGCTCTTGGTAAAACAGATAAATGTAGGCCGCGGAAAAGCTGCCCGCCAGAGCCAGAATCCAGTCGACCGCCGGAATACGCTCACGGGAAGAGCTCTTCAGCGCCGGATAGGCGGTGAAGGCGAGGAAAATAGCGAAGCTTAAATGGATGGCGCGAGCCTGGGTATCATTGAGTACGCCAAAATCAAAAATGAATGGCAGCGGGGAGGCGTACCACAGCTGGAACAGTGACCAGCACAGTGGTACAAACCACAGAATTCGGCCTGGGATCCCTTTTGGATTCCTTGCTCCGGTATCAGCCTGTGCAACCATCTCTTGCACATCTTGCGACGGCGTCGTTGTCTGCGTCATGGATGTTATCCTTATTATTTGATGGTCTTGGTAAACATGGAAAGGCAGCCTTTCAAAGCAAACGAAAAGCTAAACACACGGTTGTTACTAAACACATGGTTGTTACTAAATACATGGTTGTTACTAAACACACGGTAGTGACTAAAAACACTACTGTTAAAAGCCCGATAAAGATCGGGCTTGATATTGTCATCATCAGCAGACGTAGGTCTGCTGATGTTAGCGGGGCATCAGTCAGCCGGCTTAATTATTTAAGCAGACCAACTTCTTTGTAGTATTTCACTGCACCTGGGTGAAGTGGGATAGAGATACCTGCTTTGACCATGTCTTCTTTTTTCAGGTTAGCGAAAGCAGGGTGCAGACGGGTAAAGGTGTCGAAGTTCTCGAACACCGCTTTGGCCACGTTATAAGCCACATCGTCTGATACATCAGCGCTGGTCACTAGTGTGGCTGCCACACCGAAGCTTTTCACGTCAGTGTCAGTACCGCGGTACATGCCAGCCGGTACTGTGCTGTAAGCGTAGTACGGGTTGTCAGCAACAATTTTCTCGATTTCAGGACCGGTAGCAGGAACCAGTTTTGCATCACAAGAAGTGGTTGCTTCTTTGATTGAACCGTTCGGGTGGCCAACCATGTAGATGAAGGCGTCAATCTTGTTGTCACACAGAGCTTGTGAACGCTCGGAGCCTTTCAGTTCTGAAGCCAGTTTGAATGAATCATTGGTCCAGCCAAATGCATCCATCACAACCTGCATGGTGGCGCGGTCACCAGAACCCGGGTTACCGATGTTGACGCGCTTACCGGCCAGATCCTTCACGTTGTTGATGCCTGAATCTGAGCGAGCGATGATGTTGAAAGGTTCGGTATGCAGAGAGAACACTGCGCGCAGTTTCTTGTACGGGCCTTGGTCTTTAAACTCGCTGGTACCGTTGTAACCGTGGTATTGCCAGTCAGACTGAACGATACCGAAATCCAGTTCGCCGGAACGAATGGTGTTGACGTTGTAAATAGAACCGCCAGTCGATTCTACAGAGCAGCGGATATTGTGTTCCTTGCGGTCTTTGTTAATCAGCTTACAGATAGCACCACCGGTAGGATAGTAAACACCAGTTACTGAACCTGTACCAATTGTGATGAATTCCTGTGCGTTAACAGCGCCTGCGCCCAATATTGCGGCAGCAATTGCACCGACCTTAATTATTTTATTCAATGCCATGAATTTCCCTTCCTTCTTTTACTATTTTGCCCCAAACCAAGTGTAGTTGCTTTGGGCGTTTCTTCATCGAGAAACGATAGCTTTTTCAACCGACAAGTTAAAAAAGTCGCTGAATAATAGCAAAAAATTGAAAGATAATTATAGGATTGTCTCAATATGTAGGAAAACAGACTGGTTTAATTCACACTTAGTCGCGTGATTTTTAGGCATTAAAGGGATGAAAATCAATCAGTTAATTAGATTTTGTTCCAGATGTTAACCCTTGGTTAACTTGAGAGTGGAGTCACACTAACGCTAGGCTGAGTGACTCCATCTGGCTGTTTTTAATACGCTTTGTTGGTAATTGACTCAGTAAAACCAGGTTACTGCAGCCGATAGCAAAGCTTAGCCCGCATACTCAAAAAGTTCACATACGGACGTGAACAGTTGCTTGGTGCTGATGCTTAAGGTCGGGGTAATGAAAATGGTATCGTCACCGGCCACCACACCGAGGATGCCTTCCGATTTGCCCAGAGAATCGAGCAGACGTGCGATCAACTGCGCGGCGCCCGGACCGGTATGAATGACAACCAGGGCATTGTTGTGGTCGATATCGAGGACCAGTTCACGCAGCGAGCTGGACACGGTCGGCACACCCAGTTCGGCTGGCAGACAGTAAACCATTTCCATTTTCGCATTGCGGGTACGAACCGCGCCGAACTTAGTCAGCATGCGTGATACTTTTGACTGGTTAATGTTGTCGAAGCCTTCATTTTTGAGAGCGTCGACAATATCACCTTGAGAGCCAAAGCGTTCTTCTTTCAACAACGCTTTGAAAGCACGGACGAGATTGTCTTGTTTGTTATCTGTATGGCGCATTGTTCTTCTACTGTTTGCGAAATGATGATGAAGAGCGGTATCTCTTGCGCGGTTTTACTGGCGCGAAAGAGATACGGCCCCTCAAAGTATTTTCCCATAGGTCGGGGAGTCGTGCCAAATTATCACCTAAAACTGTCTAAAAGGTCACTGTAAAATAGATAAGGTTAGTTCAGTTAAGCACTTAAATCTTTGTCATCCAACACAAATCATTTCATAATCGCGCCCCTTGCCAAAGGCCGCTACGAGCGGAGTTGCGCAAGGTCGCAAAGCTGACGTTAATTGATTGTAATCACTTTGTGATTGCTATAGCTTTTTCAGGGTTGGATAAAAGATAGACAACACCACCCTACATAATATTTAAAAACTTATAAGAAGATTCACTCTCAAGGAGAACTACGATGAAAGTCGCTGTTATTGGTGCCGCAGGCGGCATCGGTCAAGCCCTCGCTCTGTTACTGAAAAACCGTCTTCCTGCCGGTAGTGATCTGGCTCTATATGACATTGCACCGGTAACGCCAGGCGTAGCGGCTGATTTAAGCCACATTCCGACTCCGGTTTCGATCAAAGGTTACTCTGGTGAAGATCCAACCCCTGCGCTGGATGGTGCCGACGTAGTCTTGATCTCTGCGGGTGTCGCACGTAAACCGGGCATGGATCGTGCGGATCTTTTCAATGTTAACGCGGGTATCGTTAAGTCTTTGGCTGAGCGTATCGCCGTAGTTTGTCCGAATGCGTGCATCGGTATCATCACTAACCCGGTCAACACCACTGTGCCAATCGCGGCCGAAGTGCTGAAAAAAGCCGGTGTTTACAACAAACGCAAATTGTTTGGTATCACGACGCTGGACGTGATCCGCGCAGAAACTTTCGTTGCAGAACTGAAAGACAAAGATCCAGGCCAGATCCGTGTGCCTGTGATTGGTGGCCACTCAGGTGTGACTATCCTGCCGCTGCTGTCACAAGTAGAGGGCGTTGAGTTCAGCGATGAAGAAGTGGCGGCACTGACCAAGCGTATCCAGAACGCGGGTACTGAAGTGGTAGAAGCGAAAGCGGGTGGCGGCTCGGCAACGCTGTCGATGGGTCAGGCTGCATGTCGTTTTGGTCTGTCGCTGGTTAAAGCGCTGCAGGGCGATGAAGCGGTTATCGAGTATGCGTATGTCGAAGGTGATGGTGAACATGCCTCTTTCTTTGCTCAACCAGTCAAGCTGGGTAAAGAGGGTATCGAAGAAGTGCTGAGCTACGGCGCGCTGAGCGCGTTCGAGCAGGACGCACTGGAAGGCATGCTGGATACCCTGAAAGGTGATATCCAAATCGGTGTTGATTTCGTTAAGTAAATCGTCTGGCTGATCGCTCAGCCCTGCCGACAAATCACATAAAAGCCGCTCTTGTGACGAGCGGTTTTTTTATGCGCGCTGCGGTTGATCATGGGCAAGCTATGCAACTGATACGGTCGGTCCGGTTACGTAACAAAAAGCCTCGCTGGGTGCGAGGCTTTATTGTTAGCGGTGTCTCGTCCTGATATGTGTTTACACATTGAGGACGAATTATGACTGTCGCGCGACGAGTCGCTGGGCGTGGGGACGCCGGCCTATTTACTGCGGTGTACCGCCATATGAGCCAGGGTAATCAGCGCTTGTTTGTATTCGCTGTCCGGAATCGCATCCAGCTCTGCAATCGCCTTATCGGCTTCGTCCTGCGCTTTCTTAACGGTGTATGCCAGCGAGCCGGCCTGATCCATTGCCGCGAGAATGTCATCTAAACGATCCATGCCGTTGGCCTGTTCGATCGCTTCACGGATCATCGCTTCCTGCTCCGGCGTGCCGTTCCGCATCGCATGCAGCAGTGGCAGGGTCGGTTTTCCTTCTGCCAGGTCGTCACCGACGTTTTTGCCCATCTCTTTCCCGTCGGCAGTGTAGTCCATCACATCGTCGATGAGCTGGAATGCGGTGCCAAGATATTTACCGTAATTTTGCAGGGCCATTTCAATAGGCGCTGGCGCATCGTTTAAGATTGCACCAATCTGAGTAGCGGCTTCAAACAAGCGGGCAGTCTTGGAGTAGATGACCTGCATGTAGCTCTCTTCGCTGGTGTCCGGATCATTACAGTTCATTAATTGCTGAACTTCACCTTCTGCAATCACGTTAACCGCTTCACTCATCAGTTGCAGGATCTTCATCGATCCAAGCTCCACCATCATCTGGAACGAGCGGGTATAAATGTAATCGCCGACCAGTATACTGGACGCATTACCAAACGCAGCGTTGGCCGTCGCTTTGCCGCGGCGCATGTCCGATTCATCGACCACGTCATCGTGCAGCAGTGTGGCGGTATGGGTAAATTCAATAAACGCAGCAGCGAGGGTATGACCCTGGCCCTGATAACCGAGCGCTCTGGCCGATAAAACCGCCAGCAGCGGACGCAGACGCTTGCCACCGCTATTGACGATATAAAAGCCAAGTTGGTTGATTAAAGAAACGTCAGAGTTGAGCTGCGCTTGAATTGTTTCATTCACTTTTGCCATGTCATCGGCAGTAAGCGTTTGGATAGCTTTAAAATCCATTGTACATCCGGCTGAAGTTAGAACTTGTAAGGCATTTGGTTCTTCAAGAATGCGGCAATAATACACTAAAAAACGTTGATTAATACATGGCTTAAGGGCATGATTGGCGCACTTTTATTTGGCGATTAGCTTTTCGCCAATTTTTTTCAAATATGGCTTGTCATAGGGTCGTCATTCACGTAGAATCTGCGCCCTATTGATGATTAGTTTAGCGCACACCCTTATTGCTCAAAATGTAAGCATTGGCTGTGCGGAAAGAGCGGAGTAAAATATGTACGCTGTTTTCCAATCTGGTGGTAAACAACACCGTGTAAGCGAAGGTCAAACTCTTCGTTTAGAGAAATTAGACGTTGAAACTGGCGCAACTGTAGAATTTGATAAAGTTCTGCTGGTTGCTAACGGTGAAGAAATCCAAGTTGGCGCTCCTCTGGTAGAGGGCGGTAAAGTGACTGCTGAAGTTGTACAGCACGGTCGTGGCGATAAAGTTAAAATCGTTAAGTTCCGTCGTCGTAAGCACTCTCGTAAGCAACAAGGTCACCGTCAGTGGTTCACAGAAGTGAAAATCACTGGTATCAACGCTTAAGTTATTAGGAGAGTTTAACAATGGCACACAAAAAAGCTGGTGGTTCTACTCGTAACGGCCGCGATTCTGAAAGTAAACGCCTTGGTGTAAAACGTTTCGGCGGTGAATCTGTACTTGCAGGTAACATCATCGTTCGTCAACGTGGCACTAAGTTCCACGCTGGTACTAACGTAGGTATCGGTAAAGACCACACTCTGTTCGCTCTATCTGACGGTAAAGTGAAATTCGAAGTGAAAGGTCCTAAAAACCGTAAATTCGTTAGCATCGACGCTGAATAAGTTTAGTTTCTCGATGAATTTAAAAGCCCTGCCGTTAGGTGGGGTTTTTTATTTATCTGGAGAGAAGAGCCAATAACAAGAGGCCCTGCCGAGTGTTACCTCAGGTAGCGTCATTGCAGAGCGGCTTGTTATCTGTTCCCAAGCAGAGGGGGCGCGATCCTGGGTCACGCAAACTTCTGCTAAAATTTATATCATTGGCATAGCGCAGGCTTAAGTGGCGACAATCAGTTGTCGCAGCAGGTTTGGATGGCAACGCGGTGATATTGCAACGCAAGTAATGCGGAGTAAGTAATGAAATTCGTTGATGAAGCGGTAATTAAAGTCGAAGCAGGCGATGGCGGTAACGGTGTCGTGAGCTTTTGGCGTGAAAAATTCGTAACGAAAGGTGGCCCTGACGGCGGCGACGGCGGCGATGGCGGCGATGTCTACATCCAGGCTGATGAGAACTTAAACACACTGGTTGACTATCGTTTTCAGCGTTTCTACGCGGCAGAACGTGGTCAAAATGGTAGCGGCGGTAACTGTACCGGTAAACGCGGTAAAGACATTACGCTGAAAGTGCCGGTTGGAACTCGTGCGGTAGATATTCATACCAATGAGATTGTCGGGGAAGTGGCTGAGCATGGCAAGAAAGTCATGATTGCCAAAGGTGGCTGGCACGGTCTGGGTAACACCCGTTTTAAATCGTCGGTAAACCGCGCGCCACGTCAAAAGACTATGGGTACCAAAGGTGAGGTTCGTGAACTGCGTCTTGAGCTGCTGCTGCTGGCTGATGTCGGTATGCTGGGCCTGCCGAACGCAGGTAAATCAACCTTTATTCGTTCTGTGTCAGCAGCGAAGCCAAAGGTAGCGGATTATCCGTTTACCACCTTGATCCCAAGTCTGGGTGTCGTGAGTGTAGTACCTGAGAAAAGCTTTGTGGTTGCTGACATTCCAGGGCTGATCGAAGGTGCTGCTGAAGGTGCCGGTCTGGGGATTCGCTTCCTCAAACACCTTGAGCGTTGTCGCGTGCTATTGCACATGATCGATATTTTACCTATCGATGGAAGTGAACCAGCCCAAAACGCGCTGACCATTATGGATGAGCTGGAGCAGTACAGCGAAAAGCTGGCCAAGAAGCCTGTTTGGTTGGTGTTCAATAAAGCGGATCTGATGCTGGAAGAAGAAGCGGATGAAAAGATCCAGGAGATCTTAGAAGCGCTCGCGTGGGAAGGCCCTTACTTCAAGGTTTCAGCGGTCAACAAACAAGGTACGGCGGAACTTTGTCGCGAGCTGGCTGACTTCATGGAAACTCTGCCGCGCGCCGAAGAAGAGCTGAGCGAAGAGCAGAAAGTCGAGTTTATGTGGGATGATTACCACAAAGACGCCATGGCTGGTCGTAACGTGATCACCGAAGATGATGACGACGACTGGGATGACTGGGATGACGAAGAAGACGATGGTCACGTCATCTATGTGCGTGAATAATCGGACTAAATTCTGAGATTTTGCGCGTATCAGGCAAAAAACTCTCAATTCAGAGCCGCAATGGAAATTGCGGCTTTTTTGTATCTAAATCATATTTCCAAGCGCTTTTTTCATGCACACTGTAACCTGCGCGCCGGGCACCATTGCGAGTAGCGCTTGGGTTACGGTGTGGTTGGCAGCCTGTTGCCGCCATTGGTTTGGCGGGTTTTATTTTAAGTAAGTTGACGTTTAGGAAAGGGATCATGACCTCGCAACAGAGAAGTATTTCTCGTTTGATTGCTCAGGCCGGACAAATGCTGCTGGCTCATGGAGCGGAAAGTACCCTGGTTGGGGATATTATGCGCCGCATCGGGCTGGCGTGTGGCATGAGCGAGGTGGAAGTCTCGTTATCAGCCAGTTCACTGGTGGTTACCACAGTACAACAGGGCCACTGTATTACCACGACCCGCCGCTGCGCGGATCGCGGAATTAACATGCGGGCAGTGACGGAGATCCAGCGCATCTGCATTATGATCGAGCGTGGCTTGCTGGATCATAACATGGCACAAAAAAAGCTGAATCAGATCAGCCCAGAGCGCTACAACCGCTGGGTGGTGGTCGTGATGATCGGTTTGTCGTGTGCGGCATTCAGCCGCCTGGCCGGTGGTGACTGGACCGTGTTTGCCATCACCTTTATTGCCTCTGCGGTCGGTATGACAGTACGTCAGGAGATCGGCCATCGTCATTTCAATCCGCTGCTTAACTTTGCCGCGACCGCTTTTGTCACTTCAGTGATTTCCGCCCAGGCGGTGAACTTTCAGCTCGGCAATAACCCGACTCTGGTGATGGCATCTTCTGTGCTGATGCTGGTGCCGGGTTTCCCGCTGATCAATTCGGTGGCAGATATGCTTAAGGGGTACATCGATATCGGTATTGCCCGTTTTGTGATGGCCAGTCTGCTGACGCTGTCGACCTGTCTTGGCATTATAGCCGCGATGAGTATTACCGGAATCTGGGGGTGGTAAGATGAACTGGCAACTGTTACTCGGACTGATTGACGATATGTTTTTTGCCGCCATTCCAGCGGTCGGCTTTGCGCTGGTGTTTAACGTACCGGTGCGGGCACTCAAATATTGCGCGCTGGGCGGAGCGATAGGGCATGGCTCACGCTTTATCATGATGCATTTTGGCATTCCGATTGAATGGGCGACATTTTTCGCCGCTACTATCGTGGGTATGATTGGCGTGCACTGGTCGCACAAATTTCTTGCGCACCCGAAAGTGTTTACTGTTGCGGCCCTGATCCCTATGGTGCCGGGCGTATTTGCGTACCGGGCGATGATCGCTATGGTGGAGATCAACCATCTCGGCTTTAATCCGGAGCTGCTGGAAACCCTGCTTGAGAACTTTCTTAAAGCGATGTTCATCATTGCCGGCCTTGCGGTTGGTCTTGCTGTGCCGGGGCTGTTATTCTATCGCCGCAAGCCGATTGTATAGGAGCTAATGAGTGAAGATTGTCCTATTCTTCTAATTAGGTATAATCCCACCCTCATTCTTGAGCAAAGGTATTTTATTGTGGTTATTAGTATGATTGCTGCTTTGGCACGCAACGGGAATATCGAACGAGATAATCCACACGTTATCGGGAATGATAATGAAATGCCTTGGCACTTGCCTGCGGATTTCATTTGGTTCAAGCAACATACGCTTGGAAAACCAGTAATTATGGGTCGTAAGACTTATGAATCGATTGGTAAACCTTTGCCTGGCCGTAGAAATATAGTGATTACACGCAATCCGGAGTATTCCGCCGAGGGTGTTACTATAGTGCCATCTCTAGAAATCGCTTTGGCAGAAGCTGGAGATGCAGACGAAGCTATGATTATCGGTGGAGGTAGCATCTACAATGAAGCTTTGCCAAAAGCGAGTAAACTTTATCTGACTTTTATCGATGCGGAAATTTCTGGCGATACCTACTTCCCTGAATGGGACAGTAGCTGGACAGAAACTCATCGTGAGCACTACCGTGCCGATGAAAAAAACCAGTACGATATGGATTTTGTTGTGCTTGAGAAAATCTAGAGTCCAAATCCTGCGGCACCGGAAACAGGCCGTAAGCACTAAAAAACTCGTCGTTATGACGAGTTTTTATTTGCTACCGCAAGGTTGCTGCAGGTCAGTACTGCAACGCCTCAACTGCAAAATAACGTTTATCTTCCCAGCGCAGCATAGTCAGAGTTCCGCCCCAGACACAGCCGGTATCCAGGCCGATGATTTGCTTGCTGCGATAGCCTTCCAGCGCGGCCCAGTGGCCGAATAATACGGTTTTATCCAGCGCGACCCGCTGTTTGAGCTCAAACCATGGCAGCAGCTTTTTACGGCTGACCTGATCCGGCGGTAACTTGCATTTCATATCCAGTTTGCCGTCGGGATGGCAGAAGCGCATCCGGGTGTAACTGTTGATGATATAGCGGTAGCGATCGATACCTTTTAAATCCGCGCTCCACTGATCCGGCATATTGCTGTACATGTTTTCAATCAGCCACAACCAGCGCTCACCGCTGAGCAGGGCGCTGATTTCCTCCGCTGCCGCTCTGGCAGTCGCTAGATCCCACATCGGTGAAATGCCGGCGTGGGCAACGACAAACTCATCATGTTCCTGCAGCAGCGGCTGACGACGTAGCCATTGCAGCAGCTCAGGCCCGTCCGGTGCGGCGAAAATCGGCTCGGTCTTGTCTTTCTTTTTGACCGGGTGGATACCGTTGGCGACCGCCAACAGGTGCAAATCGTGATTCCCCAGTACGACTTTAGCGGCCGTGCCGAGATCGCGGATAAAACGCAATGTTTCGAGCGATTTTGGCCCGCGCGCCACCAGGTCACCGGCGACCCATAAGGTATCCTGCTCGGCAGAGAACTGGGCTTGTTGCAGCAGCAGCTGTAATTCATCCAGGCAGCCCTGGATATCACCGACAATATAATTGGCCACGCCGTATCCTTTAATTCAGTACATGAGGGACGGCAAGCCGGAATGGCTCAATTTCCGCGATAAACTGTTTACCCTCTTCATCGTGCATGATGTAGTGGCCCTGCATCACGCCGACCGGAGTCTCCAGGGCTGTACCGCTGCTGTAGGTATATTCATCATGACCGGGGATAAACGGCTGTTCGCCAACCACGCCATCGCCTTCGACTGTCATCTGTTTGCCGTTGGCATCGGTAATCAACCAGCGGCGACTGATCAACTGCACGGTTTGGTTACTGAGATTCTTTATCGTGATCAAATAGGCGAAAACATAGCGCTGTTGTTCCGGGGTGGATTGCTCAGGTATGTATTTGGTATGAACCTGTACCTTAATACAGGGCGTGGCAGTATCCATAAAAACTCCTTTTCCGAATCGCTGTGTCGACATTACCGCAGGATATGGAAGATGACCACCGTTACGCAAACATAACCTGACAAGATGCGCTCATAAAGGCATACCGGACACGAAACAACGAAAGGGAACAAATTACTCAAGCGGGCAAGAATGCAAAAAAGGATGACCGTTAGGGTCATCCTTTCTGTTTATGCCTGCTGGCCGTGGTTGGCGTCAAGCCAGTTGGCCATGGCAACGAATTGCTGCAGGGTCAGGTTTTCCGGACGCATGGTCGGGTTGACACCCAGCTCTTCCAGTACTTCCAGTTCCAGCAGACCTTTGTAGCAGTTACGTACCGTTTTACGGCGCTGGTTAAAGCCTTCACGTACCACGCGGTCCAGCCACTTCAGGCTGGTCGTCGGGTGTGGCAGAACCTCGTAAGGCACCAGGCGGACTACGGCTGAGTCGACTTTCGGTGGCGGCACAAATGCAGTCGGCGGCACTTCCAGTACTGGAACCACTTTGCAGTAGTATTGCGCCATCACGGTCAGCCGGCCGTAAGCCTTGCTGCCCGGACCTGCTGCCAGACGGTTAACCACCTCTTTTTGCAGCATAAAGTGCATGTCCTGCACATCTTTATGATATTCAAACAGGTGGAACATCAACGGGGTAGAGATGTTGTACGGCAGGTTACCGAAAATGCGCAGCTTGTTACCCGGCTTCACCAGCTGGGTAAAATCAAAGCGCATTGCATCGCCTTCATGGATGGTCAGCTTGTCAGCCAGATCCGGATGGTTGCGCAGGCGCTCAGCCAGGTCACGGTCAAGCTCAATCACGGTGAACTTATCCACTTCACGGCCGACCGGCTCGGTGATGGCACCCAGACCAGGACCGATCTCAACCAGGTTTTGTCCCGGACGAGGGTTAATGGCTGATACGATGCCATCAATGATGTATGGATCGTTCAGAAAGTTCTGACCAAAACGTTTACGCGCTTTGTGTCCTAAATGGACATCGTTTCTCATAGTGTTCTCAATATTCTTCTACTGTCGTCAAGAAGCCTTCTTCTTGTCTACTAATTCAATCGCTTGCGCAAGGGCTGTTCTGAAGCTGCCGACGTCTGCGCTGCCTGTACCTGCCAGGTCAAGCGCCGTACCGTGGTCAACCGAAGTCCGAATAAACGGCAGGCCGAGGGTAATGTTTACCGAGCGGCCAAAGCCTTTGTATTTCAGTACCGGCAGCACCTGATCGTGGTACATGCCCAGAACAGCATCTGCATGCTGCAAATATTTTTCGCTGAAGATGGTATCGGCCGGTAACGGACCGATCAGATTGATACCATCCTGCTGACGCAATTTTTCCAGGGTTGGTGTGATGGTGTCGATCTCTTCATGACCCAGTACACCATCTTCCCCGGCATGCGGATTGAGGCCGCAAACATAAATGTTCGGCTGCTCAATCGCAAATTTCTCGACCAAATCCTTGTGGAGAATATGAATGATCTTTTCCAGGCGCTCACTGGTTACCGCTTTAGACACATAAGCCAATGGAATATGGGTCGTGACCAGTGCAACCCGCAGCCCTTCTGTTGCCAGCATCATCACCACCAGAGGGGTATTGGACTGCTCAGCAAAGAACTCGGTGTGGCCGCTGAATGCAACGCCAGCCCGGTTGATCACCCCTTTATGCACGGGGCCGGTGACAATAGCATCAAATTCATCATTCATACAGCCTGCAGCGGCTCTTTCTAGCGTATTTAATACGTAGCGGCCGTTGGCTTCATTGAGCTGACCGGCAACCACAGGTTTGCTGATCGTGATGTGATCCACTACCAGGGTGCCGGCACGCTGCGCAGAGGCCGGTGCTGCAGCATCGTAGTCTAATAAGGTGACATCAAGGCCGAGCAGTTTGGCGCGTTCAGCCAGCACCGATTTGTCGGCACACACCACCAGTTGATGCGACCAGTCTTCCTGCGACAGTGCCAACACCAGATCCGGGCCAATGCCCGCCGGTTCTCCGGCGGTGACGACGATGCGTTTAATTGTCATCTTCGTTGTCCTTGAGTACTTCAACGAAAGCACCGGCACGCAGCTCCTGCAGCCAGGCGCTGGCTTCTTCATTGAACTTACGGTTGAACAGAATTCGGTACGCTTTGTTTTTCAGTGCAGAGTCGGTACGGTCAACTTCGCGGCGATCCATCACTTCGACAATATGCCAGCCGTGCACGGTTTTAAATGGCTTACTGATTTGCCCCACTGGCAGGGTTTCTACCTGGTGTTTAAATTCCGGTACATACAGGTCAGGGGTCTGATAACCCAGTTCACCATTTTGAGCCGCTGAACCCGGATCCTGGCTGTACTGACGTGCCAGTTCAGCAAAGGTCGCTTCACCGTTGTTAATGCGGCGAATGAAGTCATTGAGCTGCTTCTGAGCGCCTTCATCACTGAGGATAATAGTCGGCTTAATCAGGATATGGCGGGCATTGACTTCAGTCACGGCCACGGTCTCCAGACCTTTGACATCATCAATTTTGAGGATGTGGAAACCGACACCGCTGCGGAACGGACCAATAATAGTGCCTTTGTTCTGCATTTTAATCTGGTCAGCGAAGATGGTTGGCATCTCTTCTTTGCGCATCCAGCCCCAGTCACCGCCTTCGAGCGCTTTCGGGCCCTTTGAGTAGGTGCTGGCCATTTTACTGAAGTCAGCGCCATCGTTCAGCTCCTGGACCAGTTTCTTGGCCTGAGCTTCGACATCAGCTTTATCCTGCCCGTCATTGAAGCGTAGCTGGATGTGGCTGATTTTGTACTGCACAGTGGCATTGGTTTCCTGGGCCAGGATCTCGGCCAGGGTATCGACTTCAGCCGGCAGAATGTTGATGCGGCGGCGCACCAGTGCATTACGCGCTTCACTGGCGGACATCTCTTTACGGATCTGTTCGCGGAATTCGGCGTAGGTCAGGCCTTGTTCTGCCACAGCCGCGCGCAGCTGCTCAGGAGTCTGTTTGTTATCCCGTGCGATATCGTTGATGGCCTGATTAAGGCGTTCATCATCGATGCGTACCCCGATCCGATCTGCTTCCTGCTGTTGCAGGGTATCAATGATCAGTTTTTCCACCACCTGCTCACGCAGCACATCCTGCGCCGGCAGTGAACGACCGTTTTGTTTGGCATTGGCCTGAACGGTCAGCATGGCGGCATCCACATCGCTTTGTAAAATAACGCCGTCATTGACGACGACAGCGACGCGGTCCATTTCAACCGGCTGTGCCTGCGCAGTACCGATAGTAAGTAGCCCGATAAGCGTCAGTAGGGTGTGTTTCCACAATTTCATTACATGTCCTATCTATTGCAAAGGCCTGCCTTGGGCAGGCCTGTCTGTTCGTGACTCAGAGACTCAGTTATTCAGGAAGAACGGACGACCGTAGCCCAGAGAGTTATCACTGCTGCTCAGCAGATCAGAGTCGGAACCAACACTGGTACCAAAGCCGATAATGCCGATATTGAAGCTGAAGTTGTTCTCATAATCAGGATCGCCAAAGTTGTCATAACCGTCGCTAAGGGTCTGGTTCCAGCCCTTAAGCTGGTTGCTGTAGTTGAAACCCATGTACCAGCAGTCAGAGGTATAGCGGAAGCCCGCCAGCCACTCCAGCGCCTGATCTGTGGTCAGATCATAGAAGTACTGGCCGCTGAAGCTCCATTTGCGTGACAGCTGGTAGCTGGCCAGCAGACCGGCCTGAGAAATACCGTCTTCAGTAATGTTGGAGACATCAAAGTCCACGGTTTCCTGAATGTACTCTTTTGGCACATAACGGTAGTTGGTCTGGATGAAACCACCATCAAACCGGTATTCCAGCGTACTGTTGGCGAGCTGCATGGAGCTGGTATCGACGTCATACTGCACGCCGCCGTGGTAAAACAGGAAGTCATCGTAGTTGAAATCCATTTCCACTGCCCAGGCCGAGTAGTTCGACTCCGTCTCTTCATCCGATGCTGTGGAGCGGACTTTCAAATCTTTGTCGATATAGAAAATCTGACCGAACGAGATATTGAGGCGCTCTTTATACGCATCGTCGAAGAAACGGGTGGAAGCGCCGTAGCTTAGCTGGTTCGCCGCGGCGACACGGTCGATGTTGCTGTATTTGCGGCTGCGGAACAGACCGTAGTAGTCGGTTTGCAGCAGGGTAGTGTCATACAGGGCGATATTGCTCTGGTCTTTTTTAGGTACATACAGGTACTGGATCTGTGGTTCCAGGGTCTGGGTGTAGCTGTCAAAGATCTTGGTATTTCGTTCCAGCACGATACCGGCGTGAGTGCGGAATTCAGGAATGACGCGGGTCACGCTCTCTTCCAGATCGCGGTTATCGGAGTCGGTCATATCGACGTCGTCCAGATCTTGCTGATAGTAAGTGCCCAGTACGCGCGCTTCTGTGGTCCAGGTGCCCCAGGTGGTGGCAATCGGGATTTGCATGCCTGGTTCGATATGTACCCGGGTCGCAGAAGGACGGCCGTTGGCATCGGTCTCAAAACGCGAAATATGCGATTTAAAGTCCAGATCCATGTAACGCAGAGCCTGAGGTGAATAGTAGTTAAACGCCAGTTGCGGCATCAGACGATAAGGCTGCTGGGTGCTGTTGTTATCATCCAGCAGCAGCTGGAATTGGCGTACCCGGATTGCGCTGTCCCAGTTCTGGCTGCGGTAGGCAACTTCACCTTCCTGAATCAGCTGACCGTCTTCACGGTTACCGATCGACGAGCTCAGATCAGAGAAGTAGTTAATATCGCTGACTTTGGAGTAATCGAAATCGAATTTCCATGACTGGTCATAAATGCCGCTGTGCTGATACTGGAATGCCCAGCGCTTACCCAGATCCGGGTTCAGATCATCATCCGGCAAAAACTCAGATTTGAGGCTGCCCTGACCAAAATCAGTCAGGTAGCGGAAGATACTGTTGAGCTGAGTACCACGCTTGTCCATATAGTGCAGGGTGGTTTCCAGATCGTACTGCGGTGCCAGGTTCCAGTAGAATGGTACTTCCAGTTCGAAACCATCGCGCGAACCGTAAGAAACGGTCGGATACAGGAAACCAGTTTTACGGGTATCACCAATCGGCACGGTCAGGTACGGGAAGTAAAACACCGGCACGTCGAGCACTTCCAGACGCGGGTTATAGAAGGTGGCCTGTTCCTCATCCTGGTCGACATGAATCCCCGAGGCTCTCAGGCGCCAGGCATTATCATCTTCCGGACAGGAGGTAATTGAGCCATCTTCAATCTCGTATACCGCTTTACCTGTCTTGGAGATATAGGCTGCATTACCACGGCCTGGCTCACACAGGAATTTGTATTCCGTGTTCTCCAGTGTCATCTGATCATTGGTCAGATCATTGGTGGCTTTATCTGAGCGCGCTCTGACCTGGCCGTCACTGAAATTCACATTACCTTCAGCCACCACCAGGTTCTCTTTCTGGTGCAGGGTCACATTGTCAGCCTGAATCTGCTTATTACCCTGAATGACAACAACATGGCCGGAGTAGGTGGCGCGATCGCCATTAATTGCTTCTAGCTTATCCGCTTCGACATTGATAGGCTGTTGGGCGGAATTCTCTGCTGCTGGTTTATCCACCAGGCATTGATCGATAGTGGGCAGTTCCTGCACACTGTCATCCACCGTAGCGTCTGCTTGAGTCTGAGGCGCAAAGAGCGCGGCGCTAATCGAAGCGGCTAAAAACGTGCGGGAAAAACGTGACATCGAATTGTACTATCCTGTTGAAATTGTTTAAGTCCGATATTGGGAGATGATACACCCAAGCACCTGTATGTAAATTCATCCTGAACCTGGCTGTGACACAGCCGATGAGATGACTTGGGTATAATAAAAACCGTTCCTTATCATAAAGGAATTTCACGCTCCCGGCACTATCAGACCACGGCACACCTAAAAAATTCATAGATTGAGAGCACATAATGCATATTTTTGGCAAAATTCTTGGCGCTTTCTTCGGCCTCCTGTTTGGCGGTCCGCTAGGCGCAATCTTTGGCCTGTTTATTGGGCATCAGTTTGATAAAGCCCGTCGTATGAGCCGTGCCGGCTTCAGTTCCGGCGGGTTTGGTTCCGGTCCGAGCCAGGCGGAACGGCAGGAAGAATTCTTTAAAGCGGCCTTTGCTGTGATGGGCCATGTGGCCAAAGCGAAAGGCCAGGTCACCAAACAAGAGATTCAACTGGCCAGTGTCATGATGGATCGCATGAACCTACATGGCGACCAGCGCCGTGCAGCGCAGGACGCGTTTCGTGACGGTAAAGATGCCGATTTCCCGCTTGACCGGGTACTGGAAAAAGTACGCATTTCGTCCGGCGGCCGTTTTGACCTGCTGCAGTTTTTCCTCGAGTTGCAAATCTCAGCCGCTTTTGCCGACGGCGATCTGCATCCGAGTGAGCGCGATGTGCTGCACCGTGTTGCTCAGATATTAGGTTTTTCGGCTGACCAGCTAGAGCGTCGCCTGCGTATGCAGGAAGCGGCGTTTCGTTTCCAGCAAGGTGGCGCTGGTGGACAGGGGCAGCAACACTATTCAGGCGGCCAGTGGCAGCAAACGTCAAGCCGCGACCGTCTGGCCGATGCGTATTCGGTACTCGGGGTGGATGAAAATTCCGACGCGAAAGAAATCAAGCGCGCTTACCGTAAACTGATGAACGAGCATCATCCGGATAAACTGATGGCCAAAGGCCTGCCGCCGGAGATGATGAACGTCGCCAAAGAGAAATCGCAGGAAATCCAGCATGCCTATGACTTGATCAAAAAGGAAAAAGGCATCAAGTAATCTGAGCGTGCTCAAGCACAAGGCAAGCTGCGGCTTGCCTTTTTTACCTCTGCAGTTTGCCGGCTGGTCAGTCTGTCAGGGTGGGGGCCAGAAAAGCAAAAACCCAGTCCGAAGACTGGGTTTTCTAAAAGTGGTTCACGCTGTCAGGACTTGTACGGGCCGACCTTCGGTTGCGACATATCTACCGTTCACAAATGAAGAATTTTCCATATACCAGAAAAGCAAAAACCCAGTCCGAAGACTGGGTTTTCTAAAAGTGGTTCACGCTGTCAGGACTTGTACGGGCCAGCCTACTGGTTGCGACATATTCATCGTTCACAAAGAAATGGAATTTTCGCACAGTTTTTTTGGACCAGAAAAGCAAAAACCCAGTCCGAAGACTGGGTTTTCTAAAGTGGCTCCCCCTGCAAGACTTGAACTTGCGACATACGGATTAACAGTCCGCCGTTCTACCGACTGAACTAAGGGGGAATTATTTGTTGTTCACTGTTTTGCTATTGTCAAAACAATGGTGCCGACTACCGGAATCGAACTGGTGACCTACTGATTACAAGTCAGTTGCTCTACCTACTGAGCTAAGTCGGCCTTTTCAATCAGCTATTAAAGCTCATTGAGGAAAAGTGGCTCCCCCTGCAAGACTTGAACTTGCGACATACGGATTAACAGTCCGCCGTTCTACCGACTGAACTAAGGGGGAACAGATTTTTAAGACTCAAGGTCTTGTAAAGAATGGTGCCGACTACCGGAATCGAACTGGTGACCTACTGATTACAAGTCAGTTGCTCTACCTACTGAGCTAAGTCGGCACACCGAATCTTTATGTTTTGTTGCATGCTCGTGATGTACACCAACATTCTAAAATATGGTGCCTCGAGGCGGAATCGAACCACCGACACGAGGATTTTCAATCCTCTGCTCTACCGACTGAGCTATCGAGGCAACGGGGTGTATTAAACGAGTTTTCCGATTTCCCGTCAACAGTAAAATGCAAAAAAAATATCGTTTGTTGTTTTTCTATACTTAATGGCCTGTTTTTATCCATCAGAAGCTACTATTTGCCCAGATCCCGCGCCCTAAAAGCTGTTGCGCCAGGGCGACAGGCGAGGGCGCTGGCTTGTTAGCTGCCAGATAGTTAGTTCGGAATGGGTGTTTTTTCGGCAAAGCGGATCAAACTAAACGGCAGCTTCACGCTGTGAGGCTCTCTTTTGCACTGAATACTACGGCTGTTGGTGAGTATACGGGGCGCTATCCGTTACCGGGCAGGAGCGTTTAATGTCTCATACGGCACTGTTGATTGCGCACAAAAGCAAAAACCCAGTCCGAAGACTGGATTTTCTAAAAGAGGTTCCCGCTGTCAGGACTTGTACGGGCCGACCTTCGGTTGCGACATATCTACCGTTCACAAAGGTGTTTAATTTTCCATACTGCAGAAAAGCAAAAAACCAGTCCGAAGACTGGGTTTTGTAAAGAGGTTCCCGCTGTCAGGACTTGTACGGGCCGACCTTCGGTTGCGACATATCTACCGTTCACAAAGGTGTTTAATTTTCCATACTGCAGAAAAGCAAAAACCCAGTCCGAAGACTGGGTTTTGTAAAGAGGTTCACGCTGTCAGGACTTGTACGGGCCAGCCTACTGGTTGCGACATATCTACCGTTCACAAAGCCGTTAAATTTTTCATACTGCACAAAAGCAAAAACCCAGTCCGAAGACTGGATTTTGTAAAGAGGTTCCCGCTGTCAGGACTTGTACGGGCCAGCCTACTGGTTGCGACATATCTACCGTTCACAAAGCCGTTAAATTTTTCATACTGCACAAAAGCAAAAACCCAGTCCGAAGACTGGATTTTGTAAAGAGGTTCCCGCTGTCAGGACTTGTACGGGCCGACCTTCGGTTGCGACATATCTACCGTTCACAAAGGTGTTTAATTTTCCATACTGCAGAAAAGCAAAAACCCAGTCCGAAGACTGGGTTTTGTAAAGTGGCTCCCCCTGCAAGACTTGAACTTGCGACATACGGATTAACAGTCCGCCGTTCTACCGACTGAACTAAGGGGGAATTATTTGTGTACTCTTTGCAGAGTAAAGCACCAAATAATGGTGCCTCGAGGCGGAATAACGGGCCCGCCCAGGGCACTGACCGATGATTTTCAACTTAACCTTATAAGGTTAGTGAGCACCGGAAATAATATGGTGCCTCGAGGCGGAATCGAACCACCGACACGAGGATTTTCAATCCTCTGCTCTACCGACTGAGCTATCGAGGCAAAAGAATGGTGCCGACTACCGGAATCGAACTGGTGACCTACTGATTACAAGTCAGTTGCTCTACCTACTGAGCTAAGTCGGCGCACTGTATTCTTTTACTGCTGCTGGTGACCTGCACCAACAACATTTAAATTGTGGTGCCCGGAGGCGGAATCGAACCACCGACACGAGGATTTTCAATCCTCTGCTCTACCGACTGAGCTATCCGGGCAACGGAGCGCTATTAAACGGATTTTCCCTCCGGTCGTCAACCTGTTTTTCTAAAAAAAATTAAAAAATCGCTTAAGCGCCGCTATTTTAAGCAAGGTGGTGGTTTTTGCTGCAAATGCATCACTTTTTCTTTGCCAGCGTTAACTTTTTCTCAGCCAGCGTTAAATTGTTTCTTAAATTGGGTCACTTTCTCCAGATAGCGGCGCGACTCTGCGTTCGGGTGTTTTTTGGTCAAAGCCCAGTAAACCTGATTCGGTTTGAGTGAATTGAGGTCATTCATCGCCCGCTGCCGGTTGCGGTCGAAGGTGTTGAGTACCCCGCCGGTGCCACCGTTATAGGCTGAAATCATGCTGTACTCGAGTGAGACCGGGTTGCGCACATCGCGCAGATAGCGGGTTTTGAGAATGTGAAAGTAGGCCGTTCCGGTATCAATATTGTTCTCCGGATTAAACAGATATTCGGGGGACGGCTGGCCGGAGCGGTTCTTGACCAGCTTAAACACATCGCGCCCGGCGGTTTTTGGCACTACCTGCATCAGTCCGTAGGCGTTGGCCCAGCTCACCGCATAAGGGTTGAAACTGCTCTCGGTTTTGATGATGGCGTAAATCAAATCTTCCGGAATGTCATATTTGCGCGCCGCACGCTGGACAATACTGGCGTACTGGTAACTGCGGATCTCGACCTGATCTTCGACCATAGGGATCTCGACATAATAGGCTTGTTTAAAGTCGACCTGTTTAACTTTAAGGTGATGAGCAATCAGGTAATCCGCGTAGCGGTTGGCGCGCCAGCTCCACTGAATTGGCTTGTGTTCCTGATCGACCACCTGACGATACAGAAAAGGCTGCCCTTTTAATTCAATATTTTGTGATGAGAATAAGTCGACATGGGCCGGATCATCCGGAGTGAGCAGGGTGGTGACTATGGCTTTCTTGAGGTGACCTTTAGGATCGGTCGGCGAGATGGTTTCGACCAGGATCTGACCGTCGTTGAAGTTAACTTCGGCCCGGCTCAGGTAGTCATCGATGTATTTGACATAGTTACGCTTACCGGCAATCTTGATTTCGCGGCTGCCCCAGCGTTTTTCGATATTGCCGGAGAAACTGTTGATCAGCGCATCGAGGGCCGCGGTGTCTTTGACAAACTGGCCCGGCAGCTGCGCCAGATTGGTGGCAAAGCGGTTAGTAGGCTCGTAATCGACATCGTACAAGCTCTCGACAAATTCCCGGCTGCAGCCTGCCAACAGCATGGCCGTCAGGCAATAAACTAGCTTTCTCATTTGCTCCCCGAACGTGATTGAGACGGTTAAAAACAAAAATGACACCAGAGCGGAAGGCTATGATGTCATTGTTTTTCATAGAAATGGTCTCGAATTACTCGCTTGGTGGCGTGTAACCTTCGATATGAACTTCCTGACCTTCAAACAGGAAGTTCACCATTTCCTGCTCGAGCAGTTTACGGTGCTCAGGATCCATCATGTTGAGCTTCTTCTCGTTGATCAACATGGTTTGCTTAGATTGCCATTGCGCCCAGGCTTCTTTCGAAATGTTATCGAAAATACGTTTGCCCAGTTCACCCGGATACAGCTGAAAATCCAGACCATCCGCTTCTTTTTGTAGTCGAGCACAAAATACAGTGCGGCTCATAACGACTTCCTCTTTAATTTTTTATGCATGAATTTCAAATGGAAGACTTTGCAGCAGCTGCTTTACAGGGGCAGCTAAGCCGATTTCTTCAGGTTGGTTTAAGTTATACCAAAGACCTTTGTCCGCTTCCATGATGATGTCGGGTTTGGCGGATAATTCCAGCAAAACCGGAGTAATATCGAGGTGATAATGGCTGAATGTGTGGCGAAAAGCGATTAAAGTCTTTTTCGCTACTACCAGCTTATCAGCAATACTGCGCTGATCCAGAGCGTGTTCAATCGCGGCATCGGCCGTTTCCGGAAAGCAGAACAGGCCGCCCCAGATCCCGCTTTGCGGCCGTTGCTCCAGCCACACGTCTTCACCGTGATGCAGCATGACAAACCAGGTTTCTTTGACCGGTTTGTCTTTCTTCGGCTTTTTGCCCGGATAGTCGAGCGGGTTGCCTTGCTGGTATGCGCTGCAGAACTCCATCACCGGACACAGGCTGCATTTGGGTTTGGAACGGGTACAGATCATCGCGCCCATATCCATCATCGCCTGATTGTATTTGTCGACATCGGTGGCCGGAGTGTGCTGCTCGGCATGTTGCCACAACTGATTCTCAACTTTCTTTTGCCCCGGCCAGCCTTCGACCGCAAAACTGCGTGCCAGGGTACGCTTGACGTTACCATCTAAGATAGCGTGCGGCTGTTTGTACACCGAAGACAAAATCGCGGCAGCAGTCGAACGGCCGATGCCGGGCAGGGCATTGAGCTGCTCGATGTCGGTCGGAAACTCACCGCCGTACTCGGTGGCGACAATCTTGGCGGCTTTGTGCAGATTACGCGCGCGGGCGTAATAGCCAAGGCCGGTCCAGTGATGCAGCACCTCATCCTGCTCGGCTGCGGCCAGCGCAGTCACGGTCGGGAAGCGCTGCATAAAGCGCTGGTAGTAAGGGATCACGGTAGCAACCTGAGTCTGTTGCAGCATAATTTCCGACAGCCAGACGCTGTATGCGGTTTTGTTGTGTTGCCACGGCAGGTTTTTACGCCCGTAAGCGTCATACCAGGTAAGAATAGCCTTAGCGAAAGGAGTCACGACTTGCTCTGTATTAAGAATAATAATGGGGCAAAATTGCAGCACATATTTTACCAGAAGTAAAACAGACAATATTTGCGGTTATTTCGCTCTCTTTGCGGTTCTTTGGTTAGCAATAACACTTGCACCCAAAGCAATTCTTTGGATAATCACAAGCCCTTTGAGTGAGAGTAAAAATTAAGCAGGCAATATCCATGACTGAAGTAACCAAAAATGAGTTCACTGAAGACGGCAAAATTGTGCGTAAAATTCGCAGTTTCGTTCGTCGTGAAGGCCGTCTGACCAAAGGTCAGGAAGCCGCGATGAAAGAGTGTTGGCCAACCATGGGTATTGATTATCAGGATGCTCTGTTGGACTGGAGCGAGGTATTTGGTAACAGCAACCCTGTGGTACTGGAAATTGGCTTTGGCATGGGCGCCTCTCTGGTTGAGATGGCTAAGAATGCACCGGAGAAAAACTTCATCGGTATCGAAGTGCACAGCCCGGGTGTGGGGGCGTGTCTCTCTTCGGCGCGTGAGGCGGGGGTGACTAACCTGCGCGTGATGTGTCACGACGCGGTGGAAGTGTTCGCCAATATGATTCCTGACAGCAGCCTGACGACACTGCAGCTGTTCTTCCCGGACCCGTGGCACAAGAAGCGTCACCACAAACGCCGTATCGTGCAGCTGGAGTTCGCGGAGATGGTGCGTCAGAAGCTGATCCCGGGTGAAGGTATCTTCCACATGGCGACCGACTGGGAAAACTACGCCGAGCACATGATTGAAGTGATGAATCAGGCGCCGGGTTACCAGAACATCGCGCAGCAAGGCGATTTTGTCGAGCGTCCGGCGGATCGTCCGCTGACTAAATTTGAGCAGCGCGGCCACCGTCTCGGCCACGGTGTGTGGGACATCAAATTTCAGCGCATCAGTTAATCTGGGCCGCCAGCTAACGCTGGACAAGCCAGACCGGGCAACTGATACTGACCGGGCATAACGTGAAACGAAGCCAACATGACTGCAATGTTGGCTTTTTTGACTGCGCAGCCTGAGCTGGCTGCACCTCATATCCTATCAACAACAATAACAACCAAGACAGTTGAAGACATGAAACCGACCTCAGACATACTGGCGGACATCCTGGATGAAGTTCGCCCACTGATCGGACAAGGAAAAGTCGCAGACTACATACCAGCCCTGGCACAGGTGCCGAATGACAAGCTGGGTATCGCCGTGTACACCAATCAGGGTGACGTGATCACCGCCGGTGACGCGCACGAGGGCTTCTCGATTCAGTCGATCTCGAAAGCGCTCAGCCTGACCCTGGCCATGAATCTGTATCAGCCGGATGAGCTATGGCGCCGGGTCGGCAAGGAGCCGTCCGGACAAGCGTTTAACTCGCTGATCCAGCTCGAAATGGAGAAGGGCATTCCGCGCAACCCGTTTATTAACGCCGGGGCGATTGTGATTGCCGATTTGCTGCAAAGCCGCTTGTCGGCGCCGCGCCAGCGCCTGCTGGAGTTCGCGCGCCAACTGAGCGGCGAAGCGCAGTTAGTATATGACAAAGTGGTCGCCGCGTCGGAGATGATGCACAGCGACCGCAACGCGGCCATCGCTTATCTGATGCGTGCGTTTGGTAACTTTGACAACGAAGTGCTGCCGGTACTGAATAACTATTTTCATGCCTGCGCGCTGAAAATGAGCTGTGTCGAGCTGGCGAAAATGTTCAGTTATCTGGCCAATAAAGGCGTGTCGGTGCATACCGGCGAGCCGGTGATCACTGCCACGCAAAGTAAGCAGATCAACGCGCTGCTGGCGACCTGTGGCCTGTATGATGGTGCCGGGGAGTTTGCCTACCGGGTCGGCATGCCGGGTAAATCCGGGGTCGGCGGCGGTATTATCGCTATCGTGCCGGGCGAAATGACCATCGCGGTCTGGTCACCGGAGCTGGATCCGTGCGGTAACTCACTGGCCGGTACTCGGGCACTTGAGCTGCTGGCGCAGCGAATCGGCCGCTCTATCTTCTGAGTGCACCGGAGTGTGATCATTCGCTCTGCAGAGACAAAAGTCAGCCAATCGGCTGACTTTTTGCTATTTCTCATTCACGAACAGCAGCTGAGATAACCTCGATGAGGTGAGCAAGCTACGGAAGCTACTCGTCTTCTTCTTCCGCCATAAAGGCTTCCAGCAGATCGTTTAAGAACAGTTTACCTTTCTCGGTGATCTGCCAGTGGGTGGCATCCTCACTCAGATAGCCCTGCTGCAACGCCCAGTTGAGGGTAGGTTCAATCACACTGAGCGGCAGGCCGGTGGTGGCGGTGAAGTCAGCTTTCGGACACGGCTCGATCAAACGGAAACGGTTCATAAAGAACTCGAACGGACGATCGATATCGGCCACCAGCTGCTCGTTATCCAGATACGGCTTGGTCAGATTCTGATAGGCCGCCAGATAACCGCGCGGATGCTTCACCTTAGTGGTCCGTACGATGCGGCCATCACTGAAACTGAGCTTGCCGTGCGAGCCGCAGCCGATACCCAGATAATCACCAAAACGCCAGTAGTTGAGGTTGTGCTGGCACTGATAACCCGGTTTGCTGTAACCGGAGATCTCATACTGTACATAACCGGCCTCGGTCAGCTTGTGATGGCCGAGATCAAAAATATCCCACAGCGCATCATCATCCGGCAGGGTTGGCGGCTTAAAGTAAAACAGCGTATTGGGCTCGATGGTGAGCTGATACCAGGACAGGTGCGGTGGATCGAGCTCGATCGCGCGGTCAAGATCAGCCAGCGCCTGCTCCAGGCTCTGATCCGGCAGGCCGTGCATCAGATCAAGGTTAAAGCTGTTGAGGCCAATCTGGTGCGCCAGTTTGGCGGCATTGACCGCTTCAGCCTGACCATGAATGCGGCCGAGGCGGGTCAGTTTCTCCGGCTCAAAGCTCTGCACCCCAATCGAAATCCGGGTCACGCCCGCGCTGCGGTAGCCGGCAAAACGCTCGGCTTCAATCGTGCCCGGGTTGGCTTCCATGGTGATTTCGATCTCCGGCTGAAACGGGATCCGTGCTTCAATCCCGCGCAGCAGTCGGCCGATGCCTTCGGCTGAAATCAGGCTTGGCGTACCGCCGCCGATAAAAATCGAATGCAGCGGGCGCGGGGCCTGATTGAGCTGATAACGCTCAATATCGGTATCGAGATCTTCCAGCAGGGCATCAATATACTCATCTTCCGGAATATCATTTTTCAGGGCGTGCGAGTTAAAGTCGCAGTACGGGCATTTCTGCACGCACCACGGAATGTGCACATACAGGCTCAGCGCCGGAGGAGTTAACATCACAGCTTCTGCTCTTCAATGGCAAACTGCTTTTGTTCTTCAATCGCCTGAAACAGCTTGTGCAATGCCTGCCCACGGTGTGACAGCTGCTTCTTACGCGCCGGTTCAAGCTCTGCCGAAGCGCAGTTCTCTTGCGGTACAAAGAACACAGGATCATAGCCAAAACCGTTACTGCCCTGAGCCTGCTCCAGAATACGCCCTTCCCACTTACCGTGGCACACCAGCGGTGTTGGGTCGTCAGCGTGACGCATCATTACCAGCACGCAGTGGAAACGCGCCGTGCGCTGCTCCTGCGGTACGCCCTGCATCGCCTCAAGCAGCTTATTGAGATTGTCGGCATCGGTCGCGCCAACACCTGCGTAACGGGCAGAATAGACACCCGGCGCACCGGCCAGGTAATCCACTTCCAGGCCTGAGTCATCAGCAATCGCCGCCATACCGGTCTCTTTGGCGGCGTGACGCGCTTTGATAATCGCGTTTTCGATAAAGGTGGTGCCGGTTTCTGCCACGTCAGAGACGTTAAATTCGCTTTGTGCGACCACGTCAAAACCAAATTCGGCCAGCAGGTCGGCCATTTCGCGTACTTTGCCCTGGTTGCCAGTGGCCAATACAATCTTGTTCATGCTTATCTCAATTTTGTTTACGGTTCTACATAAAATTTTTGGCTGAATTTGAGCTTGCCGGCGCCTTTCATCCCGGCGTTGACGTCAATGTCAAAGGTCAGGTTTTCTTCGTTACTGATCGGAAATTCAGCCAGATAATAAATCGCATCGCCTTCTTTCACCTCGCGAAACTCCAGCTCACGTATGTTGCCGATCAGGTTCTTGGCCTGGCCGGAGAGCTTAGCCTCGGTGGCCGGTTTACCCAGCGCGGCCGTATCGAGTACGCTGACGTTGAGGATGGCCGAGTAGCCATTACGGGTCAACTGGTACTGCGTGGCGACTTGCGGCGTGAGGAAGGTCGAGTTAAACGCCGAGTAGTGTACCTCAATATCCTTTATCGTGATCTGTTGTTGTGCGCTGGCCGGTAGCACGATGGCCATCAGCAGCAGGCCCAGAGCCCAGTGACGTGCGCTGAGCTGGCGCAGAGAATGTTTCAGATGCATAAGGGCTTTCTCCATAAAAGACCCACCCGGTCCGCAGGTTCGGGATGGTGATCAAATGGCACTGCTCTAAAAACAATCCCCACCATAAGGTGGGGAAGTATGTAATTAACTGAGCAGTGCCGCAACCGGCGGCGGCAGACAGACCGGAGCACTGATGCGCACTTGTTTGTGGCGGCCAAGCTCCCCTTTTTCTATCGCGATCAGTCCTTTCGCTACCTTACACTGTTTTGCCAGGAACTTACTGAGATGTGCGTTGGCTTTGCCGTCCACCGGCGGGGCGGTAATCGCCACTTTGAGCTCATCGCCATGCAAGCCGACAATTGTGTCACGGCTGGCCTTGGGCTGAATATACAGCCGTAATACCAGATCGTCCCCGTCAAACCAGGCTGCTTTCATTATAGCTGATACCAGATAGGACCGATAAAGTCGCCCATCAGGAAGTTAGCAAACTGCAGCACAATGAACAGCACCAGTACGCTGAGGTCAAAACCGCCCATCACAGGGATCACGCGGCGAATCGGTGCCAGCATAGGCTCGGTCAGCTGATGGAACACGTACTCCACCGGGCTGCGACCCTGGCTGACCCAGCTCAGAATAGCGCGCAGCAGCAGTACCCAGAACAGCAGGCCACCGGCCGCTTTAATCAGCGACAGCAGGCCAAGCAGCAGGAAGTCAGCGCTGAATACCACACTGCCGCCGGAGGCGATCAGGATCAGGGCAACGTATTTGAGAATACACAACACATAACCGAACAAGATCGTGGCCAGATCCAGGCTGCCGACGGATGGAATAACACGGCGAAGCGGGCCGACTACCGGCTGGGTCGCTTTTACCACAAACTGGGAAAATGGGTTGTAGAAATCAGCACGCGCTGCCTGCAGCCAGATTCTAAGAATCACGACCATGATATAAAGATCAAACAGGGTGGAGATTAAAAAACTCATTGCATTCATAGGTTGCCCTTACTGCGTAGGATGATCGTTGGGTCTGACACGCCACAATTTACCACTGTCTGGCACGGGTGCGGCAGCGGAAGTATTGAGTGTGCACTAGGGTAATGAAACGATCGTTAATATTAAAATAATTTTTCCATCTCTTGTGCGCGGCTCACGGCAGCGCGCATCGCTTGCGCGACAATCTCACTGAGCTGATGCTCATTGAAAGTGCGGATGGCTTCGGCGGTGGTGCCGCCTTTCGAGGTCACCTGCTCACGCAGGGTCGACAGTTCAATCTGCGGATTGGCTTTAACCATCTCCGCAGCGCCGAGCGCTGACTGCTGCACCAGCAGACGCGCGGTTGCCGCGTCAAAGCCTTGGGCTATCGCTTCAGCCTGCATTGCTTCCATAAACAGGAAGAAATAGGCCGGGGCACTGCCTGCCGCAGCAATCACGCTGTTAATGCCTGACTCTTGTTCCACCCAGCATACTTCACCCACGGCGCGCATCAGCTCTGCGGTGAACACTTTATCCTGCTCGGCCACCTGCGGAGTCGCAAACAGACCGGCCATACCGCGGTTCACCAGCGAAGGGGTGTTTGGCATGACGCGCACCAGACGCAGTTGCGTTGCCAGCATCTCATTGAGACGCGCCGCCGACACACCAGCCGCAATCGAAATCACCAGCTTGCCGGAAAAATCGATCGCCTGCAGCGGCTTACAAACCTCAGCCATCAGCTGCGGTTTGACTGCCAGCACCACCACATCGGCTTCGCTAGCCGCCGCCAGGTTGTCACTGCTGGTGCGGATACCATAGTTCTGCTCCAGCGGCAGGCGGCGGGTTTCAGAAGGTGCGGTGGCAATGATGCTCTGCGCCGGATAGCCGCTGCTGACCAAACCTGCGATGATGGCGTGTGCCATGTTTCCTGCGCCGATAAAGGCGACGGTTCTTTGTTCCATGCTTCTCTTGTCCAATATTGTGGCTGCTGACCTGTGCTGATATCGGCCGATACCGGCTCAGAGCCGCAGACCTGAGTTCCAAATTCGTGTCACAACCAGACTGATGACTTAGGGTACAGTCTGTCTGCGCGGTGCACCCGCTTAAATCGTTACAGACGGTAAAACGGTGCGGCAAATGGTACGTTAACCACACCCTGGATCACGGCGCGGATTACCCTTTCTGGCTGTAATCGCGCTGACCAAAAATCGCGGTACCGATGCGCACAATGGTACTGCCGGCTTCAATTGCCGCGTCCATATCGCCGCTCATGCCCATCGACAGGGTATCAATGCCGTCAAACTTGTCCGCCAGTTGCTGTTTTAACGCGGCCAGTTGCTGAAAGGCGGCCAACTGCGACTGATAGTCGGTGACGTTCTCCGGAATTGACATCAATCCTCTTAACGTGAGGCCCGGCAGAGTAGAAATCAATTCCGCGAGCGGAAATAATTGCTGCGCACTGATGCCGGACTTAGAGGTTTCACCACTGGTATTCACCTGGATAAGCACCTGCAGCGGCGGCAGATGGGCCGGACGCTGTTCACTGAGGCGTTGGGCAATCTTGGCGCGGTCAATGGTGTGCATCCAGTCAAAGTGCTCGGCAATCAGGCGGGTTTTATTGGATTGCAGCGGGCCGATAAAATGCCATTCCAGATCGAGCTCAGGATGTTGGGTGGCGAAAAACTGCACTTTATCGCAGCCTTCCTGGACATAGTTTTCACCAAAGCTGCGCTGGCCTGCCGCGGCAGCTTCCAGAATGGCTTCAACCGGTTTAGTCTTGCTCACTGCCAGAAGTTGCACTGAGCCTGGAGCGCGACCACACTTTTGTTGTGCGCTTGCGATCTGCGCCGTGATAAGTTCAAGATTTTGTTGAATACTACTCATAGCCGGACTTATTTGGGTCTGTTGACCATAGGAAAATTAAATGGATATCTCTGAATTACTGGAATTTAGTGTAAAACATAATGCGTCAGATCTACATCTTTCTGCAGGCGTTCCTCCGATGGTTCGCATCGACGGCGAGGTGAGAAAGCTTGGTGTGCCTGCTTTTAGCCATGCTGACGTGCATCGATTAATTTTTGAAATTATGAACGATGCCCAGCGCAGCGAGTATGAAGAACGGCTCGAAGTGGACTTTTCCTTTGAACTGCCGTCGGTCGGCCGTTTCCGGGTCAACGCATTTCATCAGGCGCGTGGTGCCTCAGCGGTGCTGCGGACCATCCCGACCACGATTCCAAGTTTAGAGCAGCTGGAAGCGCCGGAGATCTTCAGTAAAATCGCCAACTATGAGAAAGGCCTGGTGCTGGTCACCGGCCCGACCGGTTCCGGTAAATCGACCACACTGGCGGCGATGGTGGATTACATCAATGCCCACCATAATAAACATATCCTGACCATTGAAGACCCGATCGAGTTTGTCCATAGCAACAATAAATGCCTGATTAACCAGCGTGAAGTGCACCGCGATACCCATAGCTTTAAAAATGCGCTGCGCAGCGCGCTGCGTGAGGATCCGGATGTGATTCTGGTTGGTGAGCTGCGTGACCAGGAGACTATCAGCCTGGCGCTGACCGCCGCAGAAACCGGCCACTTAGTGTTTGGTACCCTGCACACCAGCTCGGCGGCGAAAACCATCGACCGGATTATCGATGTCTTCCCCGGCAATGATAAATCTATGGTGCGCTCCATGCTGTCGGAGTCACTGCGCGCGGTGATCGCCCAGAAGCTGCTCAAACGGGTCGGGGGCGGCCGGGTGGCCTGTCATGAGGTGATGCTGGCCACACCGGCGATCCGTAACTTGATCCGCGAGGATAAAGTGGCGCAGATGTACTCGATTATCCAGACCGGTGCCATGCACGGCATGCAGACCATGGAGCAGAATGCCAAGCAGCTGCTGGCGAAAGGGCTGGTGGATCAGGCTGAAGTGCAGCAAAAAATCGCCACCGATATTGCTGGGTTTTAAGCAGCTGACTGAGCGTTTATGAGTAATCAGGATAAAGAGAGCATGATGCAACTCGATGAGTGCCTGCAGGGCATGGTGACGCGTAAAGCGTCCGATATCTATATCACGGTCGGCGCGCCGCTGCTGTACCGGGTCAACGGCGCACTGGAGGCTGAGGGCAGTGCACTTGGCTCGGCTCAGGTCGGGCAACTGCTGGATGCGATGATGGACAGTGCCCGCCAGCAAGAGTTTACCGCCAGCCATGAAGCTAATTTTGCCCTGGTGCGTGACTTTGGCCGTTTCCGGGTCAGTGCTTTTATGCAGCGCGAGCAGCCGGGCGCGGTGATCCGCCGCATCGAAACCGACATCCCGACCTTTGAGCAGCTCGATTTGCCGCCGGTACTGAAAGATCTGGCACTGGCCAAGCGCGGCCTGGTGCTGGTAGTGGGGGCGACCGGCTCCGGTAAGTCGACCACCCTGGCGGCGATGACCGGCTATCGCAATGCCGAGCGCAGCGGGCATATCCTCAGCGTGGAAGATCCGATTGAGTTCGTTCATCCCCATCAGCGCAGTATCGTGACCCAGCGTGAAGTCGGCCTGGATACCGACAGTTTTGAAGTGGCGCTGAAAAACTCGCTGCGTCAGGCGCCGGACATGATCGTCATCGGGGAGATCCGCACACGTGAGACGATGGAATACGCCATGACCTTTGCCGAAACCGGCCATCTGTGTCTGGCTACCCTGCACGCTAATAATGCCAACCAGGCGCTGGAGCGCATTTTACATCTGGTCAGCAAAGAGCGCCGCGAGCAGTTTCTGTTTGATCTGTCGCTCAACCTGCAAGGGATTATCGCGCAGCAATTGCTGGCGGATAAACAGGGTCAGGGGCGGCACGGGGTGTTTGAAATATTGCTCAACAGTCCGCGCGTGGCGGATCTTATCCGGCGCGGCGATCTGCATGAACTGAAAGCGACCATGGCCAAATCACGTGAAAACGGCATGCAGACCTTTGATCAGGCGCTGTACCAGCTGGTGGCAGAGGATAAAATCGATGAGCAGGAAGCGCTGCACAGTGCCGATTCGGCCAATGATCTGCGTCTGATGCTCAAAACCCGCTCGGGCACAGAGGGTTCTGCGCTGTCCGGCGGTTCACTGGCGAATGTGCAGATTGATATGGACTAAGTTTATATGGACTAAGTGTATATGGACTAAGTGTATATGGATTCAGCGCCCGGGGTGATGGGGAATGATAAAAAACAGCCGAAGCAGGCTGTTTTTTACATGCTGTTGCTGGAGCAGGATGGAAATGCTGCGCAGTCAGTCGCTATTCGCCCCACAGGGTTTCGAACCAGCTTTCCAGGATCACCACCGCCGACTGGCAGTCGACGTTGCCTTTGCTCAGCGCTTTGTAGCCGCCCATCGAGAACAGCTCGGCGCGCGCTTCGGCCGTTGACAGCCGTTCATCATGCAGTTCGACCGGCAGGCCGTAGCGGCCGTGCAGCCGCTGGGCAAACTTCTTGGCGCGCGGGGTAATGGTTTCCAGCGCTTTGCCTTGCAGGTCAGTCGGCAGGCCAACCACCAGCAGATCGGGTTGCCACTCTTTGATCTGCTTTTCAATCTCATCCCAGTTGGGAATGCCATCGTTGGCTTTAAACGCTTTCAATGGTGAGGCGGTGCCAGTGATTTCCTGGCCAATGGCGCTGCCGATACTCTTAGTACCGAAATCAAACGCCATAATAGTGCGTGACATAGGGTGTTTCTCTTAAATTGCGCGCCGCTCAGGCGTGTCCGGTCTGGGTGGACAGCTGGTGCGGATTAATACCCAGTTTCTGAATCGCTTTATTCCACTTTTCATGCACCGGGGTGTTAAAGATCAGCTCCGGATCGGCTTCAATCGTCAGCCAGGAGTTTTCCGCCAGTTCATCTTCGAGCTGACCCGGCGACCAGCCGGAGTAACCCAGTGCGACAATGTAGCCGCTTGGCTCGGCATCGGTGCCCAGTACCGTCAGAATATCTTTTGAGGTGGTGACACTGATCTCGTTGGTCATATGAATGCTCGATTCATAATGATCTTTCGGACGGTGCAGAATAAAACCGCGATCTTCCGAAATCGGCCCACCGTTAAATACCGGACGTTTCAGGCTGTCAGCGTGTGACTGCGGATACGCCGCTTCCACTTCAACCTGCTCGAGCATCCCGCCGACAGTGACATCAATCGGAGCATTGATCATCAGCCCCATCGCCCCCCTCTTCATTGTGTTCACAGATGTAAATCACACTGTGCTTGAAGTAAGGATCCTGCATGCTTGGCATGGCGACGAGAAAATGGTTGGTCAGGTTCATCTGTGTCTCCACTTGCAAGGGCCGGCACTGCGGTATTTGCACCGCGAGTGAGGCCCAATTTTCAGGAGCGGAGCTCCTTACAATGACAAGGCTTTGATACGACGCTCAATCGCGTCCATCAGTTTACCTGTGATTGAGATATCGAAGGCCGCCTCAATCTCGCGTACGCAAGTCGGGCTGGTCACGTTAATCTCAGTCAGTTTATCGCCAATGACGTCAAGGCCGACAAAGATCAGACCTTTTTCTTTTAGTACCGGTGCCACGGTTTCGGCAATCTTGCGATCAGTGTCGCTGATCGGGCGTGCTTCACCACGACCACCGGCAGCCAGGTTACCACGGGTTTCACCGGCGGCCGGAATACGAGCCAGACAGTAAGGCATCGGTTCACCATCCACCACCAGGATACGTTTGTCACCGTTGCTGATATCCGGCACGAACGTCTGTGCCATGCAGTAGTTTTGTCCCTGGTTGGTCAGCGTTTCAATGATCACCGACACGTTCGGATCGCCTTGCTTGACCCGGAAAATCGAGGCGCCGCCCATGCCGTCGAGAGGCTTAAGGATAATGTCACCATGCTGCTCGCGGAACGCTTTAATCTTCTCGGCTTTACGCGTCACCATCGTGGTCGGCGTCAGTTCCGGGAACCAGGCAGTGAACAGTTTTTCGTTACAGTCACGCAGGCTTTGTGGCTTGTTGACCACCAGGGTACCTTCTTCTTCTGCACGTTCCAGAATGTAGGTCGCGTAAATGTATTCAGTATCAAACGGAGGATCTTTACGCATCAGCACGGCGTCGAGTTCAGACAGGGCGATGGATTGCTCGGACTTGAATTCATACCAGCCGGTTGGATCTTCTTTCAGCTCGACAACTTTGGTGTCAGCCATGGCGACGCCTTGATCTAAGTGTAGATCATTCATCTCCATATAATGAATCTCATAACCGCGACGTTGCGCTTCTAGCATCATGGCGAAGCTGGTGTCTTTTTTGATGTTAATGGACGAAATCGGGTCCATTACGATGCCGAGTTTAATCATGCTCATCTCCGTTAGCCAAGATCGCCGAAGCGAACTTGCAGGGCTGTAATTGCGGTTAAGGCTGCGGTTTCGGTGCGCAGTACGCGCGGGCCGAGCAGCGTCTCTTCAAATTGGTGATCGCGGGTCATCTTGATCTCTTGTGATGACAGGCCGCCTTCCGGGCCAATCAGCAGGCGCACTTTGCTTACCGGCTGTGGCAGGGTATTGATGGAATATTTAGCGCGCGGATGCAGGTTGAGTTTGAGCGCGTCGCTCTGCTCGCCACACCACTCTTCCAGGCTCATGATCGGACGAATTTCCGGCACGATATTACGGCCACACTGTTCACAGGCGCTGATGGCTATCTTCTGCCATTGCTGCAGTTTCTTCTCAAACCGTTTCGGATCCAGCTTGACGCCGCAGCGCTCAGATATGAGCGGTGTGATGGTGTTGACGCCGAGCTCGACCGATTTCTGAATGGTGAACTCCATTTTATCGCCACGGGAAATGACTTGTCCCAGATGGAGATCGAGCGGGGACTCAATACTGTTCTCAACCCGCTCAGAAAGTTCGACCACCACCTGCTTCTTACCGGATTCGGTAATCACAGCCGGAAATTCCGCGCCACTGCCGTCAAACAGCAGGACTTCCTGACCCGGTTGCATGCGCAGTACGCGCCCGATGTGACCGGCCGCATCCTCACTCAAAGTGAGCGCGCCAAGGTGAGTAATAGGGTGCGGGTGATAAATACGGGGAACTCGCATGCTGGTATTCCTGAAATTATGCTAATTATCTGGCCCTTAAGATGGGCGCTTTACAGCAAAAAAACAAGGGGCAATCGCGGATTGCCCTTGTTTTGGCACAAAGTCAGTTTTGGCGCAAAGTCAGCATGGTCATCTGTCCGCATGGTCATCGACCGCTTGCGGCCGGGCAGTCAGGCTGTGGTGTGGCCGCGCGGATTAACGCGCAGATGATAAAGCGCGTACGATTAAGGTTTGGCGCTCAGTGCGTAGCTGCGGCACTGCTCGATGACATACGGGTTGTGGTTGCCCTGAATGCGTTCGATACGCTGATCGCGCACGCACTCCCACTGGTTAACCGGATACTGGCGGTTCCAGGCCTGCATCAACTGAGCCTGGGCCTTGGAGAGACGAAAACCGTAGCGGTCGCTCATATACAGATAGGTCCGTGCAATCGCGCCGCGCGCGCCTCCGGCGGCATCACCCGGCGCTGTTTAAAGTTGACCTGTACTTCGCAGCGGCCGTAAGTCGCACCGTCGATGCCGTTCCACTGGCTGAAGTTGAGATTGGATCGGTCGCCGTTCACCTCACCGATCGCCGGGGTCAGATTGTGCAGATCCGCTTCCATACGCTTGAAGGTGGCGTCATGACGTGAGCACTCTTTGCGCCCGCCTTTTTGCCAGCATTGCAGCTGGTGGCCAAACTGCCAGGCCGGAACAACGTGTTCCCATTCGATGCGACTGGCACGTTTTTGCTGTTTGCGCACCTGATAGCCACAACTCTGCAGATCCGGTGTGCCTTTTTTGCCCTGCCAGGTGATGTTACAGCCACAGTAAAAGCTGACCGGATGATCCTGATAAATCGTCAGTGCGGCCTTTTTGGCCTGATAAAAAGAGGTCGGTGCTGAAGCCCAGGCTGCCGAAACCAGGCTGCTTAAGCCCAGCGCAAGTAATAAACGCAACATAGTAAAGACTGGTTATAGTGTGATTTTTTCCAGTCTATCACTCATAAATGGCAGTTTGAGCAGATGTTTTTATCATTACGGAACGCAGCGCACTGTCTGACCAAAACTTGCGCGCTGCGGTGGTCGTTAGCGCATAACGTCCGATAAAGTCAGGCTCGGCAATGGCCGCACAGACGCAGCTTTAAGAGAGTTGTTTGCCGGTGAAGGTCAGAGTTTGCTGGCACTGCTGGCAGCGGTACACCGCCTGATTGCGCAGCACTTTATTGTGGCGGCGCACCGAGAGCGGATAACGGTTACAGGCACACAGATACTCAAAGGTCTTGCCCTGTACTGAGGCGACCGAGAAACGGTGGGTGGTATTGGCGGGCACGCCAAATACCTCAGTCATGATGTGTTGCCACTCGCTGCCGTGCGGGCGCACCCGGCCGTAAATCTGATAGGTGATCAGGTGGGCGATTTCATGCGGCACCACTTCCTCGATGAAAGCGTGCGGGTTTTCGCCAAACAGCACCGGATTGAGACGGATCTCCTGCAACTGCAGATAGGCTTTGCCGGCCACTTTACCGCGCAGTTGAAAGCTCAGCTTTGGAGTGGCAAAGGGACGCTTAAAATAGCGCTCGGCTTTGTCGATACAACGTTGAATTTGCGCTTTGGCGCGATACTGCAGTTCAAAATCGACCACAAACAGGGACTCCGGCGAAGCGTGCTCAGTAACGGCGTGTGGTCACGGGGGCACGAGAGAAAAGATAAAAAAAAACCTCAGCATTTGGCTGAGGTTTTATCATAACACTGTTGACCGTACTCGCTGTAGTATCCAGTGGACGGGACAGTGAGTCAGGTTGGAGACCTTTGACATCAGTGTCATTTGTTACACATTGTCCGCTTGTGGCCAGGATTAGCCGTCATGTTTCTTCTTGATGATCGCATGGTAGGCGTGCCAGGTGCTGTAGCCGAGAATCGGCATAGTAAACAGCATACCGATACCGTAGGTGGCAAAGCCAATCAGGATCCCGCCGCCAATCACCCCGGCCCAGACGATCATGGCCTGAATGTTGGACTTCACCGCGTTAAAGCTGCTGAACACGGCGGTCATCACATCGACGCGGCGCTCCATCATCAACGGAATCGAAAACGCCGAGATACTGAAGATGACACAGGCAATCACGAAACCGACCAGCGAGCCAATCACCAGAAACGGCAGGAAGTCGGTCAGCGGCGCGCCCTGCACCGACGGATAGAGCGCGTGCAGCAGCGCGGCAATCCGCATCCAGAAAATCATCGCCACGGCCAGCATCACCGCAAATGCCCACTGTGAACTGGAGTTACGGGTAATGGCTTTAATCGAATGGAGCAGACCGGCGGAGTGGCCTTTCTCCCGTTCCCAGCTCGCGGCGTACAAACCGAGCGCAAGGAAAGGGCCAATCAGCATATAGATCACCAGACTGGGCAGAATGACCAGGTGGGTGCCTTGCCACTGCACCAGCAGCACAATACCGATCGCGGCGGCCATAAAGCACAGCCCGTAGAACGCGCTGATGAGCGGCATGCGGATAAAGTCATGCAGGCCGAGCGCCAGCCAGTGAAACGGAGCAGACACACTCACCGAGTTACATGGCAGCGTGCGGGCGTATTCCTGTGGACCGACTTCTTTTTGCTTATGGTCGAAGTCGGAAGAGTGAACCGTACGAGGCATAAATCCTCCCTGATCGATTAGGCACAGCAGTGGGATAAGGAACGCAGCCAGCGGGGTGCCTTGCAAGAGCGTGGTGTCTTGAAGAGGAAAGTCCCCCGGGCAGCGCAGTATCAATTCTATCGGTATTCATTATTTCGTCTGTTGGTATGAACGATTGCGTCTGTTGGTGTTAACTATTCAGTCTGTTCGTATTAACTATTGCTGACGTGCAGCAAAAACACAAATAAACGAATAAAATTTAACCAGGCAATAGCAGATTGAAAGCACTGATAGGCAGCGAGCTAAGCGGGCAAGTAAGCGGGCAAGAAAGAGGGGGAATAAAAAAGCCCTGGCGCGATGGCAAGGGCTTTGAAATGTGGCGCTTTATGATGTGCGCTGGCTGAACTTATGTCCGTTGAAAGAACTTATTTCAGACCCGCGAAGTCACGCAGTTCAGCGGCTTTGTCAGTGGCTTCCCAAGGGAACTCTTCGCGGCCGAAGTGACCGTATGCTGCGGTCTTCTTGTAGATAGGTTGCAGCAGGTTCAGCATCTCTTGCAGACCGTACGGACGCAGATCGAAGAACTGACGTACCGCTTCAATGATGATGTCGTGTGAGACTTTTTCAGTACCGAACGTTTCCACCATGATTGAGGTTGGATCCGCAACACCGATAGCGTAAGACAGCTGGATCTCACAGCGGTCAGCCATACCGGCAGCAACAATGTTTTTCGCTACGTAACGCGCGGCGTACGCTGCACTGCGGTCTACTTTTGATGGATCTTTACCAGAGAATGCACCACCACCGTGACGTGCTGCGCCGCCGTAAGTATCAACGATGATCTTACGACCGGTCAGGCCACAGTCACCCATAGGACCACCGATAACGAAACGGCCGGTTGGGTTGATGAAGAATTTTGTCTCTTTGTTCAGCCATTCAGCTGGCAGAACCGGCTTAATGATCTCTTCCATCACCGCTTCACGCAGATCCGGGGTAGAGATTGAATCACAGTGTTGCGTTGACAGAACCACCGCGTCGATACCGACGATCTTGCCCTGGTCGTACTGGAAAGTGACCTGAGATTTTGCATCCGGACGCAACCACGGCAGGGTGCCGTTCTTACGCACTTTCGCCTGACGCTCAACCAGACGGTGAGAGTATGTAATTGGTGCAGGCATCAGCACGTCAGTTTCGTTACATGCATAACCGAACATGATGCCCTGGTCGCCGGCGCCCTGTTCTTTAGGGTCAGATTTGTCGACGCCCTGGTTGATGTCTGGAGACTGTTTACCGATGGTGTTCAGTACCGCACAAGAGTCCGCATCGAAACCCATGTCTGAGTGGGTGTAGCCAATTTCACGTACGGTTTCACGCGTCAGCTCTTCGATATCAACCCAAGCTGAAGTGGTGATTTCACCACCGACCATAACCATGCCGGTTTTCACGTAAGTTTCACAAGCAACACGTGCTTTTGGATCTTGTTCCAAAATGGCATCTAAAACCGCATCAGAGATTTGGTCTGCGATTTTATCCGGATGGCCTTCTGATACTGATTCAGAAGTAAACAGGTGCTTAGCCATGATTGCTCCAATTCTATAATCAAAAGAGCAGTGCGCCGTGGTCACTGCTCTGTAAAATCGTTCATTATGTAGGCGTTTCTACATCTAGACGTCTATTCTAGTTTTGAATGCTTAAATTACAAGCTCTTTTTTTGAATGATTGCTAACCAAACGTTTGCTTATCGGCAGGACTTTTGCAGGCTTTGTGCATCAATATGTCGTAAAGCATTGCAAAATTGGAACAAAGCGCCAGCAAAAGGTTTGCAGTGCCGATCCGGCTTTGCGACAATATCGGCCAATTTTCTCCCCGATTGACCTCAACGTCACGCCCTGAAAGCGGCTTGGTGAGGTCAATTGGCGACCGACGGATATTTTTCGCATATTGCTTTAGGAGCTGACATGTCTTCCCGTAAACAACTGGCTAACGCAATCCGCGCGCTGAGCATGGATGGTGTACAACAGGCTAACTCTGGTCACCCAGGCGCCCCGATGGGGATGGCTGACATCGCTGAAGTGCTGTGGCGCAGTCACCTGAACCACAACCCGCAAAACCCGAACTGGGCTGACCGTGACCGCTTCGTGCTGTCCAATGGCCACGGCTCTATGCTGATCTACTCTCTGCTGCACCTGAGTGGCTACGAGCTGTCAATCGACGACCTGAAAAACTTCCGTCAGCTGCACTCGAAAACCCCGGGTCACCCTGAATACGGTTACGCACCAGGCATCGAGACCACCACAGGTCCGCTGGGTCAGGGTATCACTAACGCCGTGGGTATGGCGATTGCGGAAAAAGCGCTGGCCGCGCAGTTCAATAAAGAAGGTCACGACATCGTTGACCACTTTACTTATGCATTCCTGGGCGACGGCTGTCTGATGGAAGGCATCTCGCACGAAGCATGTTCTCTGGCCGGTACGCTCGGTCTGGGCAAACTGATTGCCTTCTGGGATGACAACGGCATCTCTATCGACGGTCACGTTGAAGGCTGGTTCTCTGACGATACGCCAAAACGTTTCGAAGCTTACGGCTGGCACGTTATCCCGGCAGTAGACGGTCACGATCCAGAAGCGATTAATGCAGCTATCGAAGCCGCACAGGCGGAAACCGGTCGTCCGACCCTGATCTGTACCAAGACCATCATCGGTTTTGGTTCACCAAACAAAGCGGGCTCACACGACTGTCACGGCGCTCCGCTGGGCGCAGACGAAATCAAAGCTGCGCGTGAATTCCTCGGTTGGGAATACGGCGCGTTTGAAATCCCGGCCGATATCTACGCCGAGTGGGATGCCAAAGAAGCCGGTGCAGCCAAAGAAGCCGCCTGGAATGAAAAATTTGCAGCCTACGCTGAGGCTTACCCGGCCGAAGCGGCGGAATACCAGCGCCGCATGGCCGGTGATCTGCCGGCTGACTGGGAACAAGTGACCAGCGCAGTGATTGCTGATCTGCAAGCCAATCCGGCCAACATTGCGTCACGTAAAGCGTCCCAAAACGCGCTGGAAGCGTTCGGTAAGATCCTGCCTGAATTCATGGGCGGCTCAGCCGACCTGGCTCCGTCTAACCTGACCATGTGGTCTGGCTCTAAGTCGCTGACTCACGAAGATTTCGCCGGAAACTACATCCACTATGGTGTACGTGAATTCGGTATGACCGCCATCATCAACGGTATTGCCCTGCACGGTGGTTTCGTGCCTTACGGCGCGACTTTCCTGATGTTCATGGAATACGCACGTAACGCGATGCGTATGGCGGCGCTGATGAAGATTCAGAACATCCAGGTCTACACTCACGACTCCATCGGTCTGGGTGAAGATGGCCCGACTCACCAACCGGTCGAGCAGATCGCGTCACTGCGTATGACACCAAACATGAGCACGTGGCGCCCGTGTGACCAGGTCGAATCTGCGGTCGCGTGGAAACTGGCTATCGAGCGTAAAGATGCGCCATCGGCGCTGATCTTCTCGCGTCAGAACCTGGCTCAGCAAGCGCGCAGCGCGCAGCAAGTGGCGGACATCGCCAAAGGCGGTTATATCCTGCAAGATTGTGCCGGCAAACCTGAGCTGATCCTGATCGCGACTGGCTCTGAAGTGGAACTGACCGTACAAGCCGCAGCGCAACTGACTGCCGCAGGTAAGCAGGTTCGCGTGGTGTCTATGCCATCGACTGACACCTTCGACAAGCAGGATGCGGCTTACCGTGAAGCGGTACTGCCATCAGACGTCACCGCACGTATCGCGGTTGAAGCGGGCATCGCAGACTTCTGGTACAAGTACGTCGGCTTTGGCGGTCGTATCATCGGTATGACTACTTTCGGTGAATCTGCACCAGCGGGCGAGCTGTTCAAGATGTTCGGCTTCACGGCGGAAAACGTGGTCAATACGGCGAACGAACTGCTGGCGTAAGCCGGGTTTAATACGCAATCAAACCCAAGGCCCTGCTCACTGAGCAGGGCCTTTTTCGTTTAAGGCATGCTACGCGACATGCTTATTTCCACTCATCGGGGCAGGCGGCGCGCAGCGCATCAATAAACAGGCGCAGCCGCAACGGATGGCGTCCGGTCGGGTAGTAGCAGTTGATATTGGAAGGGGCGGCTGACCACTGCGGCAGACAGACCGCGATACTGCCCGGATGATGCTTTTCATAGCTTTGTGCCACCCAGTTGGGCAGCAGGCCGATACCGCGTCCCTTGGCAATGGTATCGATCTGCATGTAGAGACTGTCGCACTGCAGGCGGCTCTCTTTGGCCGGCAGCACATAATCGCCCAGTTGCGGGTGGGTCAGCGTCAGCGCTTCGTGGCGCAGCGCGACCAGGTCAATCCAGGCGTGCTGCGTCAGATCGCGCGGATGGTCGGGCTGGCGATGCTGCTCAAGATAAGCAGGGGAGGCATAGACGGCGCAGCGCCACTCTCCGAGCAGTTCGCGCCGGTAGCCAGCCGGACCGATATCGCCGATCCAGATAATCAAATCCGGTTCCAGCGCCTGTTCACCATGCTGAAACTGGCTGTAGAGACGCACACGCAGCTGCGGATGTTGCAGCATAAATTCATCCAGTACCCGGCTCATCCAGCCGCGGGTCAGGTTAGGATGAACGACCAGGGTCATTTCACCGCTGACCTCATGGTTGAGCTCGTGCAGGGCTTCCTGACTTTTATTGGCCAGATCGAGCAACTGCTCAGAGTAGGTGGCAAATACTTCGCCGGCTTTGGTCAGCGCCAGGCGGTTGCCCTGGCGTGTGACCAGAGCCTGGCCTAAGTCTTCTTCTAACTGAGTCAGACGGCGGCTGAGCGTGGATTTAGGCTGGTTGAGGGCTTTGGCCGCTCCGGTCAGGCTTTTGTGTTGGCAGAGCGCATGGAAGGCGCGCACTGCACTGAGATCCTGCATTTTTCTTTCCTCTTCGGGCCGAGGTGACAACAAAAATTAGGCTTTGTTCCATAACTGGGCCTAAGTATTCCACATCTTGCCCTATTCATGCACTCCTTTTTGTGAATAATTCTCATCTTGATTTTGATAATTATTTTCATTTAAAGCAGAAAGGAGTGTCAGATGTACACATGGACGCCATCTAGAGTCTCATTAGCAGTATCCCTCGGCCTGGTTTGTCAATTCCCGGCTCTGGCCAATGAGGCGCAAGATCAGGCTCACGAAACTGTGGTGGTCACCGCCTCGGGCTTTGAGCAGAATATTACCCGTGCCCCGGCAACCATCTCGGTGATCACCGCTGAAGATATCGAAAAAAAGTCCTACACCGACATCACTGATGTGTTAAAAAATATTTCCGGGGTGCAAGTCTCCGGTGGTGGTGTAGAGCAGTCGATCATGATTCGCGGTATGTCATCTGATTACACCTTGTTCCTGATTGACGGCCGTCCGGTACAAGGCAACGATGCCTTTGGCCTTAATGGCACCCAGGCTGGTACGCCGATTAACTTTTTGCCTCCTGTTTCGCAAATCGAGCGTATCGAAGTCATCCGTGGTCCGGCGTCATCCTTGTACGGCTCGGATGCGATGGGCGGCGTGATTAACGTGATCACCAAGAAAGTCGGCAATGAGTGGAGCGGCAGCATCACCACGGAATACAACCTGGCCGACAGCTCGAACAAAGTGAATGAAGATTCCACCCAGACCAGCGTGGCGCTCAATGCGCCGTTGATCGATGATACGCTCTCACTGCAGTTCACCGGTTCTTACCTCAATCAGGACGAAAGTCACTTTATCGGCAGCGATGACAGTGAAGCGTCCGATCCGGAATACAAACGCCGCAACTTCAGCACTAAGCTCAACTGGAGCGTGAATGAGCAAAACAACCTGACATTCGGCTACAGCCGTGCCGAGCAGGAGCGCACCCATAACCCGGGCGTGAGTATTGCGAAAACCGTCACCAACCGCGACGGCAGCATCAGTGATGCGGAGCAGAGCTACAGCAAATCCATCCGTGACACCTATTTCCTTGAGCATGAAGGTCACTATGATCGCATGCGCGTTAAATCTTACGTCAACTACGACCACTCCGAGAACCCGTCGCGGGTGAACGAAAATACCGGTAACGGTATCGACTTCGATGTGCTGACCCTGAACTCACAAGCCAACTGGTTCTGGGACGCCAATACCCTGACGGTCGGCGCGACCTACAAAAACGAAAAACTGGAAGATGGTGCCAGCAATGGCTTGTCTGAGCCTGTGGTCGCCGACGCCGATGCCATCAACACCATGGAACGTTACCAGTACTCGATTTTTGCCGAAAATGAATGGCTGCCGATGGATGACTGGTCAATTGTGCTGAGCGGCCGTTTTGATGACAACGAAGCGTTTGGTAACCACTTCAGCCCGAAAGTGTACACCGTTTACGGCCTGACCGATGCCTGGGTGGTCAAAGGCGGGGTGACTTCCGGCTACAAAGCGCCGAGCCTGCGCCAGAGCGCAACCGATTTTGGTTCCACCTCGCGCGGTGGTGTGATCATCGGTAACCCGGATCTAAAACCGGAAACCAGTATCAACTATGAAATCGGCCTTGGCTTTGACGACAGCTATGATTCGGGTATCTCCGCCACGCTGACCGCGTATCTGACCGAGTTTGAAGACAAGATCAACCGTACCGGCCGTATCTGTGAAGCCAACGTCGAGTGTAACTACGGCGGCACTGTCTATCCGGCGCACCAATACGGTTATACCGCCTACGAAAACATCGCTAAAGCGGAAATGTCCGGTATTGAAGCGACCATGGATTACCAGATCAACGAAGATGTGCTGCTGCGCCAGTCGTACACCTTTACCAAAACCGAGCAGAAGAGCGGTGAGTACAAAGGTGAGCCGCTCAATGATGTGGCGAAACACATGTACAACGCGTCAGTGGAATGGCAGGCAACGGAGAAACTGCTGCTCTGGACCCAGGGTAACTACCGCAGCAAAACCACCGGTCGCTGGCAGACCGGTACCAGCGGCAGTTCAAGCAACGGCCTCAAGATCCCGGGCTATACCCTGTTTGACCTCGGTCTGGTGTACAAAATCAAACAAGACATCAGCCTGAAAGCAGGCGTGTACAACGCGTTTAACAAAGAGATCAACCCGGAGAAAGACGAGAACTACCGTTACATCCTCGATGGTCGTAAGTACAACCTGGCGCTGACCATGCGCTTCTAAGTTGACAGAGTAAAGGCGGGAGGCCCGGAGAATAAAATACCGGCCTTCCGCTTTATCGTGAGCAAACCTGACTATATAAGAGAACAGCAATGAAAATATTGGCAGTTGGCCTGGCGGTAGTCGCCAGCGTATTGAGTTTTATCCAGCCTGCGCTGGCGTTTCCGCTGACCGTGCAGCACAAGCAGGGCACGACGACCGTTGAGCAGGCACCGCAGCGTGTGGCTGTGTTTGACCTGGCAACCCTGGATACCATGAATGCCCTGGGTGTCAGCGCCGCGGGCGTGCCGGACACTTTTATGCCGCAATACCTCAGCCACTACTCAGGAGACGACGTCACTAAAATCGGCGATCTGTTCAAGCCCGATTACGATGCGCTGAAACAGCTGCAGCCGGACTTAATCATCGTTGCCGGCCGTTCGTCACGTGCTTACGAGGAGCTGAGCAAACTGGCGCCGACACTGGATCTGAGCATTGATGCTGGCCACTTCGTGCAAGGCATGCAGCATAATCTGGCACTGCTCGGCACCCTGTTCAACCAGCAGGAAAAAGCGCAGCAACTGAGTGTCGAATTCAATAACAAACTGCACAGCCTGCATGCGCAAGCGGCCAAACAAGGCCCGGTACTGGTGCTGTTTACCATTAACGGCCATGTGATGTTGCATGCGCCGGGTGAGCGTTTTGGTATGCTGTATGACCTGACCGGCCTCAAATCTGTGGTACCGGCCGTGGAAGCGGCAGAGCCGAAACCACGTGCCAAACCAGGCTCAGAAGAAGCCAAGCAGCAACAGGCTGAGCGTCAGCAGCGTCTGGATGCGGCCCTGGCTGAAAACCCTAGCTGGCTGTTTGTGCTGGATCGCGGCGCGGCGACCGGTGGTGAAGGTAAAGCGGTGGATACTCTGTCAGCAATGGACAAGATCACCGCGACGACGGCATGGCAAAAAGATCAGGTTTACTACCTCAACCCGAAAGAGTGGTACCTGGCCCTGGGCGGCTATCAGAGTGTAGTCAAAACCCTCAACGATCTGAGCAGTCGTTTTGAGCAGTAAGCCTGCCTGATTAAGATTGAACACTGTCCTGTTTCAAGCCCGGCCATGGTGCCGGGCTTCTTTATGCGCGAAATCAGGCATAGAGCGGCTTAATTAATCACTGGGTGTACAGTAAACCAGCCCGGCTGGGAGCGGTTTCACTCCAAAACAAGCAGAAAAGATAGCCGCTGGCGGCGGATTTTTGGTGAATCAACGGACGTTTCTCGCTACCATCACAGCACAAGGAATAAGGGATAGTGAACCGATGTTAAAAGTGGCGATCAACGGATTCGGACGCATTGGCCGTAACGTGCTGCGGGCTGTGTACGAAAGTGGCAAAAACCAACACATTAAAGTGGTGGCGGTGAATGAGCTTGCCAAGCCCGAAGCCATGGCGCACCTGTTGCAATATGACACCAGTCATGGCCGGTTTGGTAAAAAAAATCAGCCACGATCAGGAACACATGTATATTCATCATGACAACGGCGACTTTGACCGGGTGCGTATTCTGCATCTGGCTGAAATACCGCTGCTGCCGTGGCGCGATCTTGATGTCGACATCGTGCTCGATTGTACCGGCGTGTACGGATCGCGTGCCGATGGACTGCAACATATTGAGGCCGGCGCCGGCAAGGTGCTGTTTTCCCATCCTGGTGCAGCGGACATCGATAACACCATCATCTATGGTGTGAACCACGACACTCTGAGCGCTGATCAGCACATCGTTTCCAACGGTTCCTGTACCACCAACTGCATCGTACCGATCATCAAGGTTCTCGATGATGCGTTCGGCATTGACTCCGGCACCATCACCACCATTCACTCATCAATGAATGATCAGCAGGTCATCGATGCTTATCACAGTGACCTGCGCCGTACCCGTGCGGCCAGCCAGTCGATCATTCCGGTCGATACCAAACTGCACAAAGGGATCGAACGGATATTTCCGAAATTTTCCAACAAATTTGAAGCCATTTCGGTGCGCGTGCCGACCGTAAATGTGACCGCGATGGATTTAAGCGTTACCTTGAACACAAATGTGAAAGTTAATGACGTAAATCAAACCATAGTACAGGCGTCTCAGTGTACATTAAGCAACATTGTTGACTATACTGAAGCGCCGCTCGTTTCCATCGATTTTAACCATGATCCGCACAGTGCGATTGTGGACGGAACCCAGACACGGGTAAGTAACGGGCAACTGGTCAAAATGCTGGTCTGGTGCGACAACGAATGGGGATTTGCTAACCGTATGCTCGATACTGCGTTAGCGATGCAGGCCGCGCAATAGCGCTTTAGCCTGGTGAGGCGGTTGCCCCCGAATGGGGAGAACGCTGCCCCTGATTGGGGAAAAATATTTATTTTTAGCATTGAAATAAATATCATGATCCCCATATCCTAAGTAATTTGAACATTGACTAAGTAGTTTGAAAATTGACTAACTTAGTTTAAAAATTGACTAAGCAATTTAAGAATTGACAGGTTCGGCAGGATCGCCGAACTGACGAAAACTTTATTTTCTTTGAATATTTGAGAGGACAAACCATGTCTGTAATCAAGATGACTGACCTGGATCTGGCAGGTAAACGCGTATTTATCCGTGCTGACCTGAACGTACCAGTAAAAGATGGCAAAGTGACTTCTGATGCACGTATCCTGGCATCACTACCAACGATCAAGCACTGCCTGGAAGCTGGCGCGAAAGTAATGGTGACATCTCACCTGGGTCGTCCTACTGAAGGCGAATACGCAGAAGAGTTCTCTCTACAGCCTGTTGTGAACTACCTGAACGACGCGCTGGACTGCGAAGTGAAACTGGCGAAAGAGTACCTGGAAGGTCTGGAACTGAACGCTGGTGAACTGGTTGTTCTGGAAAACGTTCGTTTCAACAAAGGCGAAAAGAAAAATGAAGAAGAGCTGTCTAAGAAATACGCAGCATTGTGTGACGTATTCGTAATGGACGCTTTCGGTACCGCGCACCGTGCACAAGCTTCAACTCACGGCGTGGGCATGTTTGCTCCTGTTGCATGTGCAGGTCCTCTGCTGGCGAACGAACTGGATGCACTGGGTAAAGCCATGGACAATCCAGCTCGCCCAATGGTTGCTATCGTTGGCGGCTCTAAAGTATCGACCAAACTGACGGTACTTGAATCACTGTCGAAAATCGCTGACCAACTGGTTGTTGGCGGTGGTATCGCCAACACCTTCATCGCAGCAGCAGGCCACAACGTAGGTAAGTCTCTGTACGAAGCTGACCTGGTTGACACGGCTAAGAAACTGATGGACGAGTGTGCCATTCCGGTTGCGACTGACGTGGCGTGTGCCAAAGCCTTCGATGAAAACGCAGAAGCGGAAATCAAAAACGTGGCTGACGTTCAGGACGACGACATGATCTTCGACCTGGGCCCGGATTCAACGGCGCAACTGGCTGAAATCCTGAAAAACGCGAAAACTATCCTGTGGAACGGCCCGGTAGGCGTATTCGAGTTCAAGAACTTCGAAGCCGGTACCCGTGGCATTTCAGAAGCGATTGCAGCGTCTGAAGGCTTCTCTGTTGCCGGTGGTGGTGACACACTGGCTGCGATCGACAAGTTCGGCATCAAAGCAGACGTTTCATACATCTCAACCGGCGGCGGCGCTTTCCTTGAGTTTGTAGAAGGTAAAGTTCTGCCTGCAGTTGAAATGCTGGAAGCACGCGCTAAAGCGTAACTAATTGATAGAAAGCGGGAGTGATTTCCCGCTTTCTTGTTTGCTGCACCGGCCGGTTTCTTCTGCTAGAATAGCGCCAGTTGTAAGCAAGCTTTTACAAGAATGTAAACTTACCGTTTTTAATTAAAACGACAAAAATAGGATTATATCCATGTCTAAGATCTTCGATTTCGTTAAACCAGGTGTGATCTCTGGCGACGACGTTCAGAAAGTATTTGAAATTGCTAAAGCAAACAAATTTGCTCTGCCAGCAGTAAACTGTATCGGTTCTGATTCTGTAAACGCAGTACTGGAAGCAGCAGCGAAAGTTAAATCTCCGGTTATCGTGCAGTTCTCTAACGGCGGCGCGGGTTTCTTTGCTGGTAAAGGTCTGAAACTTGAAGGTCAGCAAACTCAAATCCTGGGTGCGATCGCGGGTGCAAAACACGTTCACACTGTTGCAGAATCTTACGGCGTGCCTGTCATCCTGCACACTGACCACGCAGCGAAAAAACTGCTGCCATGGATCGACGGTCTGCTGGACGCGGGTGAAAAACACTTCGCAGAAACCGGTAAGCCACTGTTTTCTTCTCACATGATCGACCTGTCTGAAGAGTCTCTGGAAGAAAACATCGAGATCTCAGCGAAATACCTTGAGCGCATGGCGAAAATGAACATGACTCTGGAAATCGAACTGGGTTGTACCGGTGGTGAAGAAGACGGCGTTGATAACTCTGACATGGACGCATCTGAGCTGTACACTTCTCCGGAAGACGTGGCATACGCTTACGAAAAACTGAGCGCAATCAGCCACCGTTTCACTATCGCAGCCTCTTTCGGTAACGTACACGGCGTTTACAAACCAGGTAACGTTGTACTGACTCCAACTATCCTGCGTGATTCTCAAAAATACGTTTCTGAGAAATTCAACCTGCCAGAAAACTCACTGAACTTCGTATTCCACGGTGGTTCAGGTTCTTCTCTGGAAGAAATCCGCGAATCTATCGGCTACGGTGTTATCAAAATGAACATCGATACTGATACTCAGTGGGCATGTTGGGATGGTATCCGTGAATACGAAGCGGCTAACCACGATTACCTGCAAGGTCAAATCGGTAACCCGACTGGTGAAGATGCACCAAACAAGAAATACTACGATCCACGCGTATGGCTGCGTGCTGGTCAAGCTTCAATGGTAACTCGCCTGGAGCAAGCATTCTCTGACCTGAACTCAGTTGACGTACTGTAATCTGGCATTGATGTGATTCGCAAACCCGCTCATCGAGCGGGTTTTTTTGTATCTGCCGCAAACAAATCAGTGCCTGAGTTGGCAACGCCGGTATTTATTGCATACGCTGTAACAGGCACGATGCTCACCTCATAACCTTTTGCTTTGTAAGCCTTTAAACTTACTGTGTCAATTTAATGCAAATTGTCGCAGATAAGCTGTGCCAAACGAATAATTAACCAAAATCTGATGTCAGCACGGCGCATATTATGTGTATGATAGTCAGTGGTTTATATAGAAATACATAATGATTACTCTAGAGGATAAACACTATGGCTGGTGAATCGAGCAGTGTAGACATACCAATTGTCGATAGTCTGGGTCAGGTCAATACCTGGCTGACCAATAACTCGGATCTGTTGATCCAATACGGCGTGAATATTATCTCTGCGCTGCTGATCTTGTTTATCGGTAATATCATCGTCAAGGTGATTGCCGGCAGCGTGTCCAAAGTACTGCAGAAGAAACAGATGGACAAAGCCGTGGTGCAGTTCATCTACGGTCTGGTGCGTTACCTGCTGTTTGTCATCGTATTGATTGCGGCGCTGGGCCGCATCGGGGTGCAGACGGCATCTGTGGTCGCGGTTATCGGTGCGGCCGGTCTGGCGATTGGCCTGGCTCTGCAAGGCTCGCTGTCTAACTTCGCCGCTGGTGTACTGATCGTGGCATTCCGTCCGTTCAAATCCGGTGACTACGTCGAAGTGGCTGGCGTGGCCGGTTCAGTGGATTCTATCCATATTTTCCAGACCATTCTGAAAACGCCGGATAACAAGATGATCGTACTGCCGAACTCATCTGTGATTGGCGACTCGATTGTCAACTACTCACGCTACGACACCCGCCGGGTGGATATGCTGATTGGCGTATCGTACAAAGCGGATCTGAAAAAGACCAAAGAAGTGCTGCGTAAAGTGGTGGAAAGTGACCCGCGCGTACTGAAAGATCCGGCGGTCAATATTGCCGTGCATACGCTGGCAGATTCATCGGTCAACCTGATTGTGCGCCCTTGGGTGAACAGTGCCGATTACTGGCCGGTCTACTGGGATCTGACTCAGGCAATTAAAGAAGCGCTGGATGAAAACGGTATCGAGATCCCATTCCCGCAAATGGATGTGCATCTCAACAAGCTGGACTAATTATTCATTCAGCTCGTTATTTATTAGGACCAACTTGGTTCACTAAGAAAAAACGGAGGCATCAGCCTCCGTTTTTACGTTATGTGCTTGGCACTTTTTCTATGCTTGGCACTTCTTCTATGCTGCAGCGCCGGATTAAACCGGCCACTGCAGGTTATGGCCGAGCGTAAAGGCGATGAGAAACATCACTGCGGCCACCACCAGATCGATGATCTTTTTCACCTTAGGTTTGGACAGCGTCGGGGCCAGTTTTGCCGCGCCGATGGAGAGTGAATAGAACCACACGAATGAGGCCAGTATGGTACCGATGGCAAAGGAAAGCCGGTCGCTGCCTTCAAACTGGCCGCCAATCGATCCCAGAATCACAATCGTATCCAGATACAGGTGCGGGTTGAGCACGGTCACGGCCAGGGTGCCAAGAATCACCGCCCGGCGACCGCGCAGCATCGCCTGCTTATCGTTGCTTGCCTGCTGCTGGTCAAAGGCGCTTTTCAGCGACTGGATACCATAGAAAATCAGAAACAGAATGCCGCCCAGGGTCACCAGCGCCAGCAACCATTCATTTTGAGTCAGAATTGCGCCGCCGCCAAAGATCCCCAGTGAGATAAAAAAGATGTCTAAAAAGCTGCACAGGGTGGCGGTGGTGAGATGATGGTTGCGCTTAATGCCCTGATTAAGCACAAACGCATTCTGAGCCCCGATCGGAATAATCATGGTCGCGCCGAAACCAAAGCCCTGCAGTAAAATCCATAAGTTCATAGTGAAACCTAAAGCCAATAGTTGTTCGGAAAACAATAGTTATGTTCAGAAAACAATAGTTATGTTTTAAAACTGAGTAAGTATTAAATCTGGCGTTAAAATAAAGGATGGGTGAAAATAAATAAATCTAATAATATTAATTGCTAATAAGTTAGGCTAATGAGGTCGGGTCATGCGCGGATTGGATTATCGCTGGATAGAAGCCCTGGATGAGATCATCGCTCAGCGCAGTTTTGAAAAAGCCGCCGACGTACTGTGTATCTCGCAGTCGGCGGTATCACAACGGATTAAGCAGCTGGAAAAGTGGCTGGCGCAGCCGGTGCTGGTGCGCGAGCAACCACCACGCGTCACACCGGCCGGACAGAAGTTGCTCGGTTTATATCGTCAGGTATGCATTCTGGAACAGGAAATTCTGCCGGATCTGAGTGGTGATGACAGCGACAAAACCGTCTCAGTCTCCATTGCTACCAATGCAGACAGTCTGGCGACCTGGCTGATCCCGGCGCTGGCACCGTTGGTTGAGCAGAGCAATATCCAGCTTAACCTGCTGGTCGATGACGAGCACCGCACGATAGAAAAACTCAAAAACGGCGAGGTGGTCGCTGCCATCAGTCAGTCGGCTAAATCGATCCCCGGCTGTGAAGCGGTGCTGCTTGGCGATATGCCTTATCTGTGTGTCTGTGCGCCGGGATTTTATCAGCGCTATTTCCCGGCTGGCGTGAGCGGCGCAGCACTGGAAAGCGCCCCTTCAATCGCGTTTGATCCCAATGATTATGTCAACGAGCGCTTTGTGCGTAAGTCGCTGGGCTATGAGATGCAAAGTCCGGTTAAGCACAGTGTCGGCAGTTCTGAGGCGTGTGTGAAAGGCGCGCTGGCCGGGATCGGGTTTGCCATGATCCCGGAAATTCAGATTCGCGCTGAGCTGGAGCAGGGGCTGTTGGTGGAGATCTTGCCGGGTATGCGCATCGATCAAAAGCTGTACTGGCATCACTGGCAGCTGGAGAGTGGCATTCTGAAGCGTCTGTCGCGCGACATTATCCGCGTGGCGCAGCGTGTTTTGCCGCAATCAATATAGTCACAGTCAGGGTCGTAAGGGCTATCAGGTCAAAGTTATGTCAGTTTACCTGGGATTGACGGAGAGTGTGCAACCTTTCACCTATTATAAGCTCAAAGTCTGCGTGTTGGTGGTGTGCACAGTTGGGGGTGTCTGCGGGCTAAGCTAAACTGTGCAGGCGAGACAACACAAGAGACAGGGGAGCAGTCAGCACGGGTTGATGCGCTATTGCTCTGGTTTATCTGCCCGGGCCCTGTATGGTCAGGCCCCGGCTTTGACGAGAAAAGGTGAATAAATGAAATGGATCGCCCAGCTAGCGTTAGTGTTTTGCAGTGTGACATCACTGAGTGTGCTTGCACAAACTCCGGATTTTCCTCATCTGGTGACCACAGGGTATGGTGAAGTCGAGGCTCAGCCTGACATGGCGCAGTTCTCGGTGCAGGTGGTGGAAACCACGATGAATGCCGAGCAGGCCAAAGCTGCGGTGGACAAGGTGGTGGCGCAGTTTACCGACCGCCTGGCCGAATCTGGCGTGGAGCGTAAGCAGATTGCCAGCTCCAACCTGTTTGTTGCGCCGCAGTATCATTATCCGCAATCGGGCCAGCCGGAACTGGTCGGCTACCGTGCGTCGCGTAATGTAACGGTTGAAGTCGGCGAGATCGCCAATCTGAATCAGTATCTCGATATTGCTCTGGCTGCGGGTATCAACCAGGTGGATAACATTCAGCTCAAAGTCAGTGATCCGGCTAAATATCAGATGCAGGCGCGTATGGCCGCGATTGAGGATGCCAAACTTAAGGCACAATCAGTGGCAAAAGGTTTTGAGCGTCATCTCGGTGCTATCTGGCAGGTGGAATATAACGATGCCAATCAGCAACCGGTACTGATGCGCAGCATGAACATGAGCGAAAAGCGCGCCATCAGTGATACCTATCAGGACTCAGTGCTGACTATCCGCGATCGGGTCCAGGTTATCTATCGTCTGGAGGAGTAGCTGTGCCGAGCGCAGCCAATTCAAATAACAAACGGATAACTGATTAACTTTTAGTTTCAAGGATGATTCACCAGCGACAGCCGATAATTCATTGCAACACCACGTTATTTTGCTGCCGAATGCAGAAAGCATGGAGTTAAATGATGAATCGGCTATTTTATATTCTGTCTGCGCGCGATGGTGCTATAATGCCCGACTTAATTTTTGGCAGATTAGTGGCGCAGAGTGATGAGATTTTCAAGAGTAGTGATCTTTCTTGCGATTGTCAGCACCCTGATTTTGACCGCAACGGCCGCATACTACTCCCAGCGCTACCAGGTAATCAAGCAAGCATCCATTATTGAGATCGCTCAGAGCGGCCTGAATCAACTGACCTACAGTGAGCGTGAATTTGCCAACAGTCAGGAGCAGCTGTTCTCTGTGGTTGACCTGCTCGGCGACGGCCAGCTGACGGCCGATTTTGCGCTTGACCCGAGCGAACACAATAAGAACCAACTGGAAAGTATGTTCGTCTCTGTGCTCAAGAGCCAGAAGTGCTACAATCATATCCGTTTCGTTGACAATCAAGGCATCGAAAAACTGCGGGTCGATTATTATCCGCATACCCATTCTGCGCAAAGTACGGAAGACCGCCACGATCACTCACAGAGCGGATTCTTTCGCTACGCTCAAACCCTCGCCGCCGATGATATTGGTATCTGGAGTTCACAGCACGCGCTGGGGCCGGATGTTGACTTAACCTTACCGTCTATTCAGGTCATTAGACCGGTATCGGTACTGGATAAGCGCTATGGCTACATCATGGTCAGTGTCGAACCTTGGAATCTGGCCAACCGGCTCAATTATGTACTAAATAACGAACTGCGGCCGCAGCTGGTTTCTGAGCAGGGGATCTATTTGGCCGCCTCAGGACGTGATTACCGAGATGCGCCGGGGCAAGGCTCCCTGCGCGGAGAAAGTCTGGCGCAGCGTTTTCCGCTCAGCTGGAATGAAATCAAGCAGATACAAAATGGCTATACCCAGGAAAAAGGCCATCTGCTGATTTTTACCACCTTTGATCTCTCCGCAGACCAAAAGCTGCATCTGGTGATCACCTTGTCGCCTGAGCAATTGGAACAGCGTCTGCAACGGGATGTGGATGATCTGGTTAAGCAGGGGATATTCGTGTTTCTGCTGTTGCTGGTGTTTATCCTGCCGACCTTGTCGATGGCGCTGCATTACCATCGCCGTAACATTGAAAGCAAACTGGCGCGCGCGGCTCTGGAGGGGATGTCGGCGGTGATGATCTCCGATACCTCGCACCAGGTCATCAAGGTCAATCAGGAGTTCGAGAACATCACCGGCCTCAGCAGTGAGCGGGTTGTCGGCCGCAACGGCCTGAAAACACTGCTGTCTCAGCAGGGTATCGAGTATATAATGCATGTGCTGGAACTGGTCGAGCAGGCCCAGTTCTGGCAGGGCGAAGTGGAATTTGTCACCCCGGAGCAGCGCCATCTGACCACCATCATGCGCATCCAGGCTATCTCCGAAGCCGGACGCATCAGTTATTACATAACTTCACTGGTGGATATTTCCGAGCACAAAGCACTGGAAAATAAGCTGCGTGAATTGAGTGAGAAGGACTCGCTGACCCATTTGTGGAACCGGCGTAAATTTGAGCAGGAGTTGCAGGCTCAGACTCAGCTGGTGGCGCGTTATCCCGACAGCCACGATGCTTGTCTGGTGCTGATTGATATCGACTTTTTCAAACGGATTAATGATGAGCAGGGGCATGACGCCGGTGACCGGGTCATCGCGCAGGTCGCCGACCTTCTGGTGAGCCAGTTACGCACCACCGACTTTATCAGCCGGATCGGCGGTGAGGAATTTGCTGTGATTATGCCGCATACGGCTATCGATGAAGCGCAGGCGGTGGTCGAGCGTCTGCGCCATGCGGTTGACCTAGACCAAAGTCTAACCGTGACCATCAGTGCCGGAATTACCGACTTGAATCAGGACAGCACCCGTTCCTATAAATGCGCCGATATTGCCTTGTATGAGTCTAAAACTCTGGGGCGTAACCGGGTTTCCCTCTGTTATAGCTGTGATGATATCGCATAAAGTCTATTAATGCCGACAAATCTTGATGAGTGTCACATTTTTCTGACACTGAGACTAAAGTCTAATTTCTCTTTTTGCTTGAGCTAAACTGTACAATAAGTAGACTGTTGTTCTTTTCATCAATAGCTGTCCGGAAACTGGGTGGTCATGTCGTCACCGCTGCGTGATGAACAGACAGCACGATAAGGACGCCGGGCAAAACGGGGCAGGTATGGTTAACCACTTTCTGGTGAGGCTGACCATTGGCTTTTTGTTGGTGTTGGGCATAAAACTGAGCGCACTTTATTTCCTACCTATGGTTTTATTGCTGAATACCCATCACAAAGAGTTCTTTGGCTGGTAGCTGAACCACAGAAATTAAAGACAAAAAAATCGGGGCATGCCCCGATTTTTTATTGTCTGTTATTTTATCCGGCGCAGACCGGACAAGTGCTGCTACTGAAATTACAGTACGTGAACAGATGTTGTGTTAGTGGTACCTGAAGCAACCAGAGCGCCAGAAACCATGACCACGATGTCGCCTTTCTTACCCAGACCAGATTCCAGAGCAATCTCTTTACCCAGACGGTAGAAGTCATCAGTGCTGGCGATTGAATCAACCACGACCGGACGCACACCTTTAGTCAGCACCAGCTGAGCGGCGGTTTTCTTGTTAGTCGTTACCGCGATGATGTTCGCAGTCGGGAAGTACTTACGTACTGAACGTGCTGATTTACCCGCTTCAGTTGCAACCACGATCAGTGGTGCAGCCAGTTTCTCAGCAGTATCTACCGCGCCTTTACATACAGCTTCAGTGATGCGCAGACGTGGGCTGTCGAGACGAGAGCCCAGTTCCGCTTTCAGTGCGGCGTCAGTACGGTTTGCGATTTGCGCCATGATCGTCACAGCTTCAACCGGGTATTTGCCTTTCGCGGTTTCACCAGACAGCATCACTGCGTCAGTACCGTCCATGATCGCGTTCGCTACGTCACCCGCTTCTGCGCGAGTCGGACGTGGGTTCTTGATCATTGAATCCAGCATTTGGGTTGCAGTGATAACCACTTTACGTGCGCGGTTACATTTCTCGATCATCATCTTCTGCGCGAAGATAACTTCTTCAGCCGGGATTTCTACACCCAGGTCGCCACGTGCAACCATGATACCGTCAGACAGCTCCAGAATTTCGTCGAAGTTGTCTACGCCTTCCTGGTTTTCGATTTTAGAGATGATCTGGATGTTTTCGCCGCCGAATGCTTTCAGCACGTCGCGGATTTCTTTCACGTCAGAACCTTTACGGATGAAAGATGCTGCAACGAAATCAACGCCTTGCTCACAACCAAATTTCAGATCGTTTTTATCTTTTTCAGACAGCGCTGGCAGGTTCACAGAAACGCCTGGCAGGTTAACACCTTTGTTTTCGCCCAGTGCGCCGTTGTTGAGAACTTTACATTTTACTTCGCTGTCAGTTTTCGCCACCACTTCCATTTCGATCAGACCGTCGTCAACCAGGATAGTGTTACCGACGTTCAGGTCGTTCGCGAAACCTGCGTAAGTCACTGCAACGATGTCTTTGTTACCGACTACTTTAGTATCCGTCGTGAAGGTGAATTCCTGGCCGGCAACCAGCTCAACGTCATCACCGTTTTCCAGTTTGATGGTACGGATTTCAGGACCTTTAGTATCCAGCAGGATAGCCAGTTCCTTACCTGTGTTTTCCATGACAGTACGGAAGTTCGCGATGCGAGTACCGTGCTCAACAAAGTCACCGTGAGAGAAGTTAAGGCGCATCACGTTCATGCCAGCTGCAACCAGTTCAGTCAGCTTCTCTACAGATTCAGTTTTAGGGCCAATCGTACAAACGATTTTGGTCTTTTTCATGGAAGGGTCTCTCCGGTAAATAAAATTTAATAAATAAAGTAAAGTTTCGTTGTTAGCGTCGAAGTGAGCTCGGTGGTGGCAACTTATCTTCTTCTATTGCCAAGTGTAGTTCACGAGTTTTACTCACCTCAAAGCTGAAAGTCTTTCAACAAATTTAGTCATTTTATGACCATTTGTATGGGATGAAATTTCAGAAATCTTCAACTTATCCATGTTGAACGGCTTTTGTGACACCAGTTCGTGGTCTGATTCTGTAATTTTTTTTCTTTTCGGGTGTGAATTCTAACACTGAATGAAGGCAATATCACTGTCTAAGGTTTGTCTTAGGACAAGGTTTTAGCGCGAAATAATAATTTTTTGGATCGAAATAAATGGACAGAAATGTTTCATCTTGATTATAATTTCTTTCGATTTGAAACTAACAAAACAAGAAATCATGTCGAAACGAAACACTCAGCTCAGACGCCACGCGATTGCCAATCTGGTCAATGAGAAAGGTGAAGTGAGCGTCGAAGCGCTTTCCAGTCAGTTTGATACTTCCGAAGTCACCATCCGTAAGGATTTGGCCTCACTGGAAACCAATGGCCTGCTGCTCAGACGCTACGGTGGTGCGATAGCCCTGCCGCGCGAAGTGGTCGCTGATGAAATGAATTCAAAAGTTTCGTTTCGAAAGGTTGAACTGGCAAAGGCGGCAGCAGAGTTAATCCGGGAACATAACCGAATTGTGATCGACAGCGGCAGTACCACCGCGGCACTGATTCAGCAACTGAACGACAAACGCGGCCTGGTGGTGATGACCAACTCGCTCAATGTCGCCAATGCCCTCAATGAACTGGAAAGCGAACCCACCTTATTAATGACCGGCGGCACCTGGGATACCCATTCGGAATCATTCCAGGGCCAGGTGGCAGAATCTGTGCTGCGCTCTTATGATTTTGATCAGCTGTTTATCGGCGCAGACGGCATTGATTTGGCACGCGGCACCACCACGTTCAACGAACTGGTCGGCCTGAGCAAGGTGATGGCGGAAGTGTCGCGTGAAGTGATTGTGATGGTCGAGTCAGAAAAAATCGGCCGTAAGATTCCCAATCTGGAACTGGCCTGGGACAGTATTGATGTGCTGGTAACGGATCGCGGTCTGGCAGATGAAGATGCCGCGCAAATTGAATCTCATCAGGTGCGGGTGATCCGGGCCTGATAACCAATTATCCCGTTTTGAATGGTATGCCTGTGTTGGCGGGTAGGATAATGTCGTTCAAAACAGAACAAAATGATTAATGGAGTATAAACATGTGTGGAATTGTTGGCGCGGTAGCGCAGCGTGATGTGGCAGAAATTCTGGTCGAAGGCCTGCGCCGTCTTGAGTACCGTGGTTACGACTCAGCCGGTGTAGCGATTGTAGATGGAGAGCAGCAGCTGACCCGCATCCGCCGCCTGGGTAAAGTGCAGGAACTGGCCGACGCGGTTGACGCCGCGCAGGTCTCCGGTGGTACCGGGATCGCCCATACCCGCTGGGCCACGCACGGTGAGCCGTCTGAAGTCAACGCCCACCCGCACATGTCCGGTGACATCGCTGTGGTGCACAACGGCATCATCGAAAACTACGAAACCCTGCGTGAGCAACTGCGCGCGCGGGCTACGTATTTGAATCACAAACCGATACCGAAGTGATCGCTCACCTGGTGGAGTGGGAACTGCGCAGCGCTTCTTCGCTGCTGGAAGCGGTACAAAAAACCGTTAAGCAGCTGGAAGGAGCGTACGGTACTGTGGTTGTGGATCGCAAAGACCCAAGCCGTCTGGTCGTGGCCCGTTCCGGCAGCCCGATCGTGATCGGTTTTGGTGTCGGCGAAAACTTCCTGGCTTCAGATCAGCTGGCCCTGCTGAGTGTGACCCGCCGCTTTATGTACCTGGAAGAAGGTGACGTGGCGGAAATGACCCGCCGCGAAGTGACAGTTTTTAACACTTTAGGTGAGCAGGTTGAGCGTGAGATTGTCGAATCGAACGCAGAGCACGATGCCGGTGATAAAGGCCAGTACCGTCACTTCATGCAAAAAGAGATCTTTGAACAGCCAAAAGCGCTGCTCAACACCATGGAAGGCCGTATCACCAAAGATTCAGTGATCACCGAAAGCATTGGTGTTAACGCGGTCGAGATCCTGAGTAAAGTAGAGCACGTGCAGATCATCGCCTGTGGTACTTCTTACAACTCGGGCATGGCAGCGCGCTACTGGTTTGAAGCGCTGGCCGGTGTCAGCTGTGACGTAGAAATCGCGTCTGAATTTCGTTACCGCAACTTCGTGACCCGTCCGAACAGCCTGCTGATCACCTTGTCTCAGTCGGGTGAAACCGCCGATACTCTGGCTGCGCTGCGTATCGCCAAAGAGCGTGGCTACATGGCCGCGATGACCATCTGTAACGTCTCGGGTTCATCTCTGGTACGTGAATCCGACATCGCGTTCATGACCCGCGCCGGAACCGAAATCGGTGTGGCTTCAACCAAAGCCTTTACGACGCAACTGGCGGCGATGTTGATGCTGGTCACGGCAATCGGTAAAGAGCAGGGCCGAATCAATAAAGCCAAAGAAGCGGAAATCGTTGAGGCGATCCACGCGCTGCCGGCACAAATTGAAAGCGCTCTGGCGTTCGACAAGCAGATCCAGACCCTGGCGGAAGATTTTGCCGACAAGCACCACACCCTGTTCCTGGGCCGCGGTGAGTACTACCCAATCGCGATGGAAGCGTCACTGAAGCTGAAAGAAATTTCCTACATCCACGCAGAAGCCTATGCAGCCGGTGAACTGAAACACGGCCCGCTGGCACTGATCGACGCCGATATGCCGGTCGTGGTGATTGCACCCAACAACGACCTGCTGGAAAAACTAAAATCGAACGTAGAAGAAGTGCGCGCCCGTGGCGGCCTGCTGTATGTGTTCGCCGATGAGAAGGCCGGCTTTGAAGCCGACGAAGGCATGAAGATCATCCCGATGCCGCACGTCAGCGAGATCACCGCACCGATCTTCTACACCGTACCAATGCAATTGCTGTCATACCACGTCGCCCTGATCAAAGGCACCGACGTCGACCAGCCACGCAACCTGGCTAAAGCGGTAACCGTAGAGTAATTCAGTTACCCGACCCAAAAACAAGTGTGCGGTGACATTATAGTTTGATATTTTTTAGCCTCCTGCAATGCTCAGAAAGTAAGCAGGAGGCTAGATATGTTAGATGCAGATAAACCGCTTGATCCAAAAGACGAAAAGAAATTAAAAACCAGAGGTGTTGGCTCAGAGGAAAGCTATAAGCCCTTTATAAAGTTCATGAAATAAGTACTACGGGTGAGAGCTATCGCATCCGAGGTCGAAACACTTCTAGAGCCCATCATCTTCTATCTCGCCTTGAATTCTCTGCCTTCCTTGTATTTGATCGCTTCCATCTTACCTACGACATTTAAGAGCAATTTCCTTTACCAATAGCTGATTCATTGAGTATTTATTCTCGATGAGGGAATTAAGCATCCTTGAATAGACTGTCTTGATGGATTAATCCGTCTAATTGAAGGATGCTTAATTCCTAGGCGAGAAAGCGAGGCATAATAATGCCTTTAAGGAGGTATTGTTTAATAGCGGAAGTCAGCGCGAAATCACATGACTTGCTCGCATGCTTATAAAAAAGGCCACCTAGTTTTGATGGCCTTAATTCCGATTAAATTTTAGATTTTGCCCATTTTATTAATGGGACCAAGAAAGAAATGATCGCGACAGAAAGTAGTATCAGAGAAAGTGGTTTTTGGAAAAATACCCAGTAATCGCCACCAGAGATAACTACAGCACGTCGGAAATTTGTTTCAAGCATTTCGCCTAGTACGAGAGCTAGTACAATAGGTGCTAGGGGGATATCGGCCTTACGAAATACATATCCCAAAATACCAAATGCGATTGTGATGTAGACTGGGAACATTGAGTTTTCGGAAGAATATGCGCCCATTAGACAGATGCAGGCAACAATTGAAGCTAGTATTGAACGAGGTACATCCGCGACTTTAGCCCAATATTTCGCGCCTAAAAGACCGATTAACACCATGATAGGGACGCTTATCCACAAGGATGCAAAAATGGTGAAGGGAACTTCTGGGTTCATGGTGAATAGTAACGGACCAGGCTGAATACCATGAATCATCAAAGCGCCAATAATTATCGCGGTGGTCGGTGAACCTGGTATGCCTAAGGCTAGTAAAGGAGCTAAAGCACCAGAAACTGCAGCATTGTTTGCTGATTCTGATGATGAAATACCCTCTACACTGCCATGGCCGAACTTCTCAGGTGTTTTAGATAATCGTTTTGCTATGCCGTATGATAGGAATGAAGCTATAGAGGCTCCTGCACCTGGAATGATACCAATTACATATCCCATGAAAGCGCTGCGCAATAGTGTTAGCTTCAGATTGTAGTAAACCTTAACAGGTACAACGAAGATGCCACTCATTTTACTGCTTTCATGCTGGGGTCTATTGGATTGCTCTATCATGCATAGTACTTCCGATAGAGCAAACAACCCTAATAAAGCGGGTACCAGAGGTAAACCTTCAAAAAACTCAGGGTCAAAAGCAAACCGTGGCACGCCTGATTGGGCATCAAGCCCAATCGTTGCTAATCCCAGACCTACCATCATAGCAATACCGCCTTTGATTAAAGATCCAGTTGAGAAAATCGAGACCAAACTTAATCCCATAACAGCGAGCGAGAAGTAGGCTTCGGGTCCAAAATTTAGCGCAAACTCTGATAAAGGGACTGCTGTAAAGAAGAGCAGGATAGTACTTATGAAGATGCCAATACCCGAAGAAATGATTGAAACATTCAAAGCAAGGCCAGCTTTGCCTTGTCGAGTAAGAGGATATCCGTCCCACGAAGTCGCCACAGCGGCCGCTGTACCAGGAGAGTTAATTAAAATTGCTGAAATTGCACCACCGTACTCTGCGGCAGCGTATAAAGCAACAAGAGTTACCACTGCAACGAGTGGGTCAACGCTATAAGTAAATGGAATTAATAGAGATACCCCTAATGTAGGACCTAATCCTGGTATTGCTCCAATCAAGTATCCTAAAAACGCACCAACTAATAAACCAATAAAAACGAGAGGGTCTGAAAACGCGCCAAACCCTATTAGTAAGTTGTCAATCATGTGATGTTCCTATGGAAAATAGACGCCAAGAGCGAGTGCGAACAGAACGTATATTGCTCCACCAATACAAGGTGGGATGACAAACAGACGTAGCCCTTTTTCTTGACAGCAAAACATTATTCCTGTCGCCATGACCCAAGGGGCGAAAAAGGCTCCTAAGGACGCTAGCTGACTACCAATAAGAATAATGATCGCTGCTCCGAAAAGTACGCATAAATATCGGTCAAATGTCACCTTACGTGAGTCATGTAGGCTATATCGCTTACTTAAGCTCATGATTAAAAACAAAGATGTCAAAGCGATAGCAATGCAGGCAATACCTAGAGGAAAGTTACCCGGACCTACCTTTCCCCCGGAAGTGACGGATAGGAATGGCAATGCTTCAAATAGATAGAGTATTGATAGAGTGAGTAGTAATGCACTAACCACCGCCTCTAATCCCCTAAAGGATAGCTTGAGTGGCGTTTCTAGCAGTGCAGTGCCGATTGTTTTTTTCATTGTAGTCCTCTTCGTCTTTTAGTCCCTTGGCACGCGGCTTCGGTAGCTCACGAGCGTGTATTGGAACAAGACTGCTGAATTATTATTTTTCTAAGGCTAAGCGAGAAAGGAGTTTTTCTCATTTAGCCGTAACCACGAGAAAACTATGACTTAATAAAGTTAGTGGCAAAACTGACTATTTATTAGGCTCTGATGCATTTTTTGTTATAGCTGCCGTCTTTGAGGTTTTTATAAAAACGCTGATGATATTTGACCTAACATTTAGTTAGGTTTGTATTAATGGATTCTCAATTGTGGCGCCTTGTCTTTTTGAATAAGAATTAAGAGGTCAATTGGTCAAATAGTGATTTGATCCTCCTCAAAAATAATGAATTCAAAAGCGAGGCTGCTATGAGTCAGGTTCCATTAGTTAAATTTGAAACTCAAAATAATATCGCAATTCTAACATTAAACCGCCCAGAGAAACGCAATGCCATGAGCGATGCCATGCGAGCAGAACTCGTTCAGCATCTAATCGCCATTCGTTCGGATAAAGACATTAAAGCGTTAGTTGTGACCGGCGAAGGCAAAGGTTTTTGTGCTGGAGGCGACATTGCAGGTATGAAAATTCGAATGGAAGCCGACCCAGCAACGGTAGGTTTTAACGGTTGGGATCGTCAGCAGGGCGTTCATTATGCCGCTAGCCTGCTGCTGAATCTGCCAATTCCTACGGTTGCCGCGGTCAATGGTGCCGCTGCGGGACTTGGTGCTGATTTTGCCTTGTCTTGTGACTTTGTCGTTGCGGCGCCTTATGCAAGTTTTACTTGGGCTTACATCGCTCGCGGTCTAGTGCCAGACGGTGGTGGCTTATATTTTCTACCACGCCGAGTTGGCTTAAGCAGAGCCAAAGATTTAATTTTTAGTGGTCGTAAAGTCGCTCAAAAAGAAGCTTTGGAGCTGGGTATTGCGGATCGTATTTGTGAGTCTGAAAATCTACTTAATGTTGCCATTGCGATGGCTGTAGAAATGAGTGCTGGCTCGCGTACAGCGACAGCGCTAACCAAATCTATCCTCAATAAAAGTTACGAGATGTCAGAGCACCAAGTGTTTGCCGAGGGCAGTAAAGCACAAGGCATTTGCTATACATCGCATGAACATCGTCAATCAGTTCAAGCTTTTCTTGAACGCAGTGCAGGAGACAAATAATGCATATGGATGCTTTGTTAAACCCGAAAAGTGTTGCTGTTATTGGTGCCTCTGCAGACCCTCGCAAAACCTCTGGACGCCCTGTCTCTTACCTAATCAAGCATGGCTTTGCCGGAGACATTTACCCAGTAAATCCAAAAGCGACCGAAATACAGGGACTAAAATGTTACCAGTCTATTAATGACATTCCTGCGGCTCCTGATGTGGCGCTTGTGTTGCTAGGCGCTAAACGCAGCATTGATGCCGTACGAGAACTGAGCCAACTAGGTTGTAAAGCAGCCATCGTATTGGCAAGTGGTTTCGCTGAGGCAGGTCAAGACGGTCTAGATATGCAGCAACAACTGCTGGATGCCGCAGGGGATATGCGTATTCTTGGGCCAAATACCATCGGCTTGATTAACCTCACTAATAAAATCCCATTATCTGCCAGTGGTGCATTGGAAGTGTCCGACTTACCTGTGGGTAATATTGCAGTTGTTTCGCAAAGTGGTGGTGTATTAGGTGCATTGCTGTCTCGTGCTGCGGGTAAGGGTATTGGTCTTTCATCCCTGGTGTCCACCAGTAACGAAGTGGATTTAGAAGTTGCCGACTTTGTTGAGCATCTTGTGGATGACAAAGACACCAAAGTCATTGCCCTGTACCTTGAAAGTATTCGTAACCCTGAACGTTTTAGAGAAGCTGCTCTGAAAGCAAGCCTTGCAGGCAAGCCTATCGTAGCCTTTAAAATTGGCCGCTCTGAAGCTGGTGCTCGTGCAGCGAGCTCTCATACCGGAGCTCTAGCAGGCGAAGACCGAGTTTATGATGCGTTCTTTAAACAACTTGGTGTGATCCGAGCCAATACCTTTGATGAGCTAATTGATATCCCTGCGGCTTTATGTAACGACCGTAAGATGCTAGGCCGTCGAGTGGCCATTTTAACCTCAACAGGTGGTGCAGGAACGCTGGTATCCGATGCCCTGGGAATGGTGGACTTTGAAACACCAGTGCCGGATGAAGAAACGGCCATGTTGTTACGCGACATACAAGGTGACACGCCAACGGTACTAGATCGTAACCCGATTGATGTTACTTTAGCGGGTCTACAGCCAGATCTCTTGCGTAAAGCCATTACCATCTTATTAGACAGTAAGAGCTACGATGCGCTGGTTGTGATCATCGGTTCTTCTGGTTTAGCTATGCCCGATCTAGTGGTGGGGGCCATCCAAGATTGTTTACCAAATAGCAATAAGCCAGTGATGACCTATGTGAGTCCTAATGCGCCTGATACGTTGAAGCGTTTGAACTCGGCTCATATCCCAAGTTTCACTTCACCGGAAAGTTGCAGTGCTGCGTTAGAAGCTTTGTACCGCACTCGACCTGAAGCGCTTGAGTTGCTTAGCGCACAGGGTTCAAAAGAGGTTGCCCTCAGAGCGCCTTTTGAAACATCTGTATTCGATGAAGCTCAAGCTAAATCTTTGTTTGCTGCGGCTGGCATCCCTGTACCAGCTCATAAGATTGTTCACAACGAAGCAGAAGCAGAAGCCGCACTTAATGAGCTTAACGCACCAGTGGTGCTGAAAGTCCTCGATTCTAAGCTGATGCACAAGAGCGATATTGGTGGTGTTTCTCTGTTTAATGACCGTCAAAGCATTGGTCAAGCCTTAACTGCGATGCGTGGCTCCGTGGCAAAACACACGAAAACAGAGCCGAGCGCGTTTCTTGTTGAAGAAATGGTGGCCGGTGGTTACGAAATTATTCTCGGTGCCAACCGTGATGAACTGGGCGTTTCCATACTGTTAGGCGCGGGGGGGGTGGCCGCCGAGCTGTATAAAGACACGACCATCCGTTTGCTTGAGAATGGCAAAGGGCTAACCCTCAAACAGGCTGAGGAAATGATGCGTGACCTGGTAGCTTGGCCATTATTGGATGGTTACCGTGGTGCTGACTTGCGTGATACCAAGGCCTTAGCTGAGGTCATTGTGAATTTCTCTGAGTTTATTGCGAGCTTAGGAGATGAGCTGGTTACCGCTGAAATAAACCCCTTATTTGTGTTGAAAGCGGGTGCAGGCGTGGTTGCTGCGGATGCGGTACTCGTTCTCAATGAGAGAAGCTAAGGAGGGGAGTGATGTCATTGGCTAATCAATACCCAGTCTCTTTGCAAATTGTCGACACCTTCGCTGTGATTTCGATTGATAATCCACCCGTTAATGCCAGTACGGATGCGGTTAGAAAAGGGGTTCTTTCCTGCTTAGAAAACATCGACCAAGAGAAAGTTGAGGCGGTGATTTTAAGAGGGGAAGGGCGTTCCTTGATGGCAGGGGCCGATTTGAAAGAGCTGGAGTCTGAGCCGACCGAGCCGACACTGCCTCAAGTGACTCATGCCATTGAGCAGTTTCCGTTACCTGTCGTCGCCATTGTCAAAGGCTTTACTTTAGGTGGCGGCTTAGAACTGGCCTTAGCGTCTGATTATCGACTGGCGGTAGAAAACGCCAAACTTGGCCTGCCGGAAGTATCGGTGGGAATTGTGCCAGGGGCTGGCGGGACACAGCGTCTTCCCCGTGCCGTTGGTATGCTAAAAGCAACAGAAATGATTGTGTCAGGCAAGCCTATTTTGGCTCAAGAAGCGCAAGATATTGGTTTGCTCTCGGCCATTATTGCTGAAGATACGATAGCCGACATAAAACAGGCTCTTAGCGCGATGGGATCACCTTTGACCAAGCAAAGGCTGAGTGAACGTAATATTCCCGTATACGATCATGATGCTTATCAGGCTCATACCAAAGGGTTACTCAAGCGTGCTAAAGGTTTGCCATCGGCTCAGGTGGCTGCGGATTTGATGTCTCAAACATCCAGCTTAAGCTTTGCCGCTGGCGTTGCGTTGGAAAGAGAGCATTTTTTACAGCTGCGCAGAAGCTTGCCCGCTAAGGCATTACGTTATCTGTTCTTTGCTGAAAATGCGTTGGGTAAACAAGTGTCAACCCAACAGCCGATGGCCAAGGTGGGCGTGATCGGTGCAGGTACCATGGGTAGTGGTATCTGCATCAATGCCCTGATGTCTGGCTATGAAGTGTTCATGGTTGAAATCAATGACGCCGCCCTTGAGCGTGGCAAGAGTCATGTCGTATCAGAGCTTGAAGGCGCAGTTAAACGAGGCAAACTAACGGCGGCACAGAAAGAGCAATGTCTCAATCGGCTGCATGCTTCGGGTGAACTTAGTTCCTTGAAAGAAGTGGACTTGGTGATTGAGGCTATTATTGAAAACCTTGATGCGAAAAAGTCCCTGTTTACTGAGCTTGGTAACCTTGTTGGCCCGGATGTGTTGCTGGCGACCAATACCTCTTACCTAGATGTAGAGGAAATTTTCGCCAATGTTCCTAATCCTAGCCGCGTATTAGGTCTGCATTTCTTTAGTCCAGCGCACATTATGACCTTATTAGAGATTGTAGAACTGGATAGCACCAGCGAAGACGCTCTTAATAAAGTAAAAGTGTTTGCCAAAAAACTGGGTAAGAAAGCCGTCACCACCAAGAATGCTTGGGGCTTTGTCGGCAACCGAATTTATGCGGCTTACCGTCGTCAATGTGAGTTTTTGGTTGAAGAGGGCGCCAGTCCAGAACAAGTAGACCAAGCAATAGAAGACTATGGCTTTGCTATGGGACCTTTTAAAGTGGCGGACATGTCAGGGCTGGATATTGCTTGGCGCATGCGTCAACAGATGCAAAGCACACGACATTTATCCCGCTATGTGGAAATCCCTGACCGTATTTGTGAAGCAGACCGCTTGGGGCGTAAGACGCAGGCAGGTTATTACGATTACGATGAGAAAGGCACGCCGTCTTCGTCCTCTTTTATTGCTGAATTGATTGAGGATTACCGTGCTGAGAAAGACATTAGCCCTGTCAATTTTAGCCAAGCCGATATTCAGCAGCGGGTTATTGCCAGCCTCATTAATGAGTCGCTGCTACTGCTAGAGGAAAAGGTCTGTGCGACCCCAGAAGAAATTGATATTGCGTTAACCAGAGGCTATGGCTTCCCACGCTGGAAGGGGGGGGCCAATTTTCATTGCTCGCAATATGCCTGTAGAGGAGTTGGAGTCTCTGATGGCGCATCTTGCTAAGGTCAGTGGAAAAGGCCATAAGGCCGGCAATCTTGCCATGATTAACAACTAATATATTTACAGGTGAAAAAATGGCTGAAGCCTATATTTGCGATGCAATTAGAACACCATTCGGTCGTTTTATGGGGGGCTTGTCTTCTATCCGTACCGATGACCTAGGTGCCTTGCCGATCAAAGAATTGATGAAGCGTAACCCATCGGTTGAGTGGGCCAAAGTGGATGACATTATCTACGGTTGTGCCAATCAGGCCGGTGAAGATAACCGTAACGTGGCGCGTATGTCTGGTTTGTTGGCAGGCTTACCGCATAGTGTGCCGGGTTCTACTATCAACCGCCTTTGCGGCTCTGGCCTTGATGCAGTTGGCTCCGCTGCCCGTGCCCTGCGTTTAGGGGAGGCCCGCCTTATGATTGCTGGTGGCGTAGAAAGTATGAGTCGCTCTCCTTACGTGATGAAGAAGGCCATGTCTGCTTTTGATCGTAGCCAAAACTTGGAAGATACCACTATAGGTTGGCGTTTAGTAAACCCGAAAATGGAAGCCATGTATGGGGTGGATGCGCTACCGCAAACAGCAGAAAACGTTGCTGTGGAAGAAAAAATAAGTCGTGAAGACCAAGATGCTTTAGCGTTCCGTAGCCAACAACGTTGGCATGCGGCCAATCAAGCGGGTTTTTTCGACAAGGAAATTTTTCCTGTAACCATTACGCATCCAAAGAAAGATGATGTGGTTATCCGGCAAGATGAGCACCCACGCCCTAGCACCTCTATGGAAGCATTGGCTGGCCTTCGTAGTGTTACCGTGAGCGATGGAACAGTCACTGCGGGCAATGCTTCGGGCATTAATGACGGCGCTTGTGCTTTGTTAATGGCAAACGATCAAGCGGTTAAAGACTACCAACTGACACCACGTGCTAAAGTGCTTGGTATGGCAGTGGCGGGTGTACCGCCTCGTGTTATGGGCATGGGGCCTGTACCTGCTATTAATAAAGTCCTAGAACAGACGTGTTTTACCTTAGAACAAATGGATGTGATCGAGTTGAATGAGGCCTTTGCCGCGCAAGCATTAGGCGTATGCAGACAACTTGGCCTGAAAGATGATGATCCGAGAGTCAATCCCAATGGTGGGGCCATTGCAATCGGTCATCCTCTTGGTGCTTCTGGTGCTCGCTTAGTAACAACCGCGATCAATCAGCTTGAAAGCACTGATAAGCGCTATGCATTAATCAGTATGTGTGTTGGTGTTGGTCAAGGAATCGCATTGGTGATTGAAAGAGTTTCATTCTAGTCGTGTCGCCCTCGCGTTTAGAGTCTTGCCAGCCTTAGGGCTGGCTTTTTTACCTCTCAAAAGCGATATAGATAGTTGCAATCCATAGGCCTGCTTACTAGAGCAAGGCCGAGTCTAGATTTCTCACTTTAAATGAGTATATGACGATGAAAACTAGCAATATTATTAGGATTCTTGCGTGCTACGGTTTGGCAACGTTAACAGGGTATATAGCGTCGAGATTTAATCTGCCATTGCCTTGGATGATTGGACCATTGGTTTGCATGGCCATCATTAATATGTTTATTGTCAATGTGGAGATTCCGGTCAGAACCCGACCCATCGGTCAGATTATAATCGCCGCGCAAGTTGGTCTATATTTCTCGTCAGATGCCCTACGATCTATATTTGATCATGTCGGTATTATTATAGGCATGGCAATTTCGACCGTTCTGCTTAGCTTCGTCCTATCCCTATTTTTAAAAAGAATTTCTAACTGTGACCGGGTTACGGCATTTTTGTCTTGTTTGCCAGGGGGGCCTGTCGAGATGGCGAACCTTGCCCAAAAGTATGGTGGTAATACAGGCGTGGTCGTTTTCGCACAAACACTAAGAATCACGGCTATTGTGACTTGTATCCCTTTAGCTTTGTACTATATCAATGGCGCTGGTTCTAGGGCATCTGCGTTAGTCGGGTTTGAGTATGAATATCTAGGTATGTTCTGCTTAACCGTTGGTGCCGTGCTTACCAGTACCCTATTTTATTTCCTTCGGATTAATAGCCCATTTTTTTTAGGAGCGCTTGCATTTGCTTCAATGGCTTCTGCTACAGATGTGCTGCCTCTATCTCCTTACCCCAGTGAAGTCTTAGCAATTGGGCAGATACTACTGGGAACATGGCTAGGTTCCACATTTAAGAGAGCGCTTTTCCAGCGGGCAGGACGGCAGATTGGTAGTATCGTTTCGACCACAGGATTATTGATTATTAGCAGTGCCTTGTTGGCGATAACTATTGCGGATTTGAGTGACATCAGCTGGCGTACTTTAGTGCTTGGATCTGCCCCGGGCAGCGTCACAGAGATGGCCTTAACGGCTAAGTTTTTGCATGATGATGTAGCCTTAATAACGGCGTTTCATCTAATGCGTATTTTTCTGATTTTGCCGAATGTGCCTTGGATGGTAAAGCTCATAAAGAAACAAGACAACTAACGTTTATCGCCAAGATGGCTAAACTTTGACTTCTGCATGGATGGCATTTTACTTCTATTGAGACGTTATCAGCCTATTCTTAAAAGCTAGTCAGTTGTTTCTCCATTGATGAGATAAAATTCATTCCATTCTGCTTCTTGAGTAGGTTTTGTAGTGGTTTAATGGCATTCCACGGTATAGATCATTGTTGCGTCCTCTTAAACAGAGTTTCGTAGGGGGGATTAACTTGTCTCGTCCTAAAATGTGTTGACACATTGAGGACGAGACAACTCAATATAAAAAGGCGAACTGGCTAAGATGCATTCGCCTTTTTAAAAGCAAGATACCTATAGAAAATGTAGTCTCATTACATTGAATAGGGCGCTAGTTAGTGGCTCCTTGCTTTCGCATATTGGCAATCTCTTGTTCCGAATACCCTAACTCCTTAAGTAGCTCTTCGCTTTGTGCGCCAACGGGTTGTGGTGCTTTATTTACTTCTGCTGGACTGCTGGATAACTTAAATGCAGAGACTGGCACTTTTAAGCCATTCACTTGGCTGTTCGGGTCACTAAGTGCTTGTATTGCTTGTCGAGCCGCCACTTGTGGGTCGGCCATGACTTCTTCCATACGACGAATACGCGCCGCTGGTACTCGTTTCTTGTTGAGAAACTCTTCCCAATAATCGGCGGTTTGAGTCTTAATAATGCTAGCTAGTACGGCCGCTTCTTCCGCATGACTATCAAGACGTTGGTTGTTGTTCATCTTGATCATGTCTTCACGCCCTAGAGCCGTCCACAAAGCCTTTTGTTGTGTCAAGTTAGACGCGGCAATCATCATTGGCACGTCAGAGGCTTCATAGCAACCAATCGTCGCGAAGGGGTAGGTATTACCTTTTGCTTCTGGATGCTTGCCATTCCACATATAACTGGTGATGTGAGAACTGTATAGAATCATGGCCACTTCGAGCATGGAAACGTCGATAAATTGGCCTTTGCCGCCCTCACGTTCACGCTGGAATAGCGCCGTAGAAATAGCAAATGCAGCGGTTGTTCCTGTGGCGTAATCTACTACAGGCGCGCCGCTTTTAAGAGGTTTGTCACCATAACCGGTCATTGCCATCATGCCAGAAAAGCCCTGAATGATATTGTCATAAGCGGTTACTTCACGACGTGGGCCAGTGGATCCAAAGGCGGAAATAGAGCAGTAAATGAGTTGGGGGTTTAGCTTAGACATTTCCTCATAGCCTAAACCAAGGTCATCAAAGGCTCCTGGGCGGTAGTTTTCAACAAACACATCGGCGGTGGCTATCAGGCGCTTCATAGCTTCTCTACCTGCTTCGGTTTTGAGATCCAGAGCCAGTGTTTTTTTTGTTGGATGCCTGTGACATAAAGGCCGTGCCCATGCCAATATCATTCAGAGATCTGTCCGAGCCTTGCAAGCGTGCTTGGTCTGGATCATCCGGCGATTCTACCTTAATCACTTCAGCGCCAAGAACGGCAAGCTGATAGCTGGCAAATGGACCCGCAAGAACATGGGTAGTGTCGATGATGCGAATTTTATCAAATGCTTTTGGCATGGGAAGGTTGACCTCTTGTCGAACAGGCACACTAGCCTGACATGGTTATTTAAAGCATATTGTTCAAAGACATCAATGTCCGTTATATTGTTGACGTATGTCGAGCTGAAATATCTAAGTTCAAACGGCGATCTTTATTTTAAGACGCCTGCTTGATCCAATTGAGTCTTCGCGATTTTAGAGATGTTTTTGACAAAGGAGGCTTCAGGCCCCATTAACGAGTTTTCTACGCCAGCGGCGCGGGCGTATGTTTGATTGCTGTCAGATTGCATGGCTTTGTGAAATGCATCAGCGATTTTGGCTGTGTTTCCATTGGCATGTTAGCTGGGCCAAAAATACCGCGGACTGGTAACCAACTGTTATCTGCGTCATAGCCTTGTTGAGTGAGGGTGGCGACATCCGGCAGACCGGATAAACGTTTCTCACCAAGAACGCCTAAACCCTTGATGCGGTCAGCATCAAAGAAAGACTTTAATGCACCGAGATTGGAAATTCCCACATCCAAATGTCCACCTAATAATGCTGCGATAATGTCTGGCGTGGCATTAAAACCAACCCATTTGAATTTTACGTCAGCCGCATTTTTCAACATGGACATACCCATATTTTGCATGGAGCCAATCGGCCTTAAGCTATCAATATTAATATTTTCTTTATTTTTCAGTGCTTTAGATTTAATGGTATTCATGTCATGAATATCCGAGTTTTCCCTGACAAAGAAAATAATGGCGTCTTCTTGGGTGGAGGCAATCCACGAAAAGTCATCGATAGAAAAGGTGCCTTTTAGGTTAGTAAGCATGCTGGTGAAGTGCGTCAGGGTATTCACACCGAGTGTAAGACCATCAGGTTCTGCTGGTCGGATACGACCTATCTGGCTGGCACCGCCTCCGCCCGGCGAATTAATGACAATAATTTCTTGTCCAATCTCTGGTTCTAGGCTTTTCGCCAAAGTACGAATAAACACATCAGCAGAGCCACCTGCCTTGGTGTGCATGATCATTTTTACAGGGCCTGTAGGCCAGTCACCTTCTGCGTGAACTAAACTGGTTGCAACCGTAGCGGAGAGCGCAATAGTCGCAATTCTGAGTAATTTTCCCGTATTCTTAAATATCTTTTGAACCATCATTTGATGATCTCCCTTCTTGTTTATTTTTGTTGGAAGAGCAGGGGATTTCTCATGGAAAGAGTCTCAGATGATGGAATTCTGAGCTACTGATCATAAGTCATGGCTTGGGTGACCAAAGGTTAGGGGACCTTATTTATGACTGTTCAATGGAGGGGTAAGGAGATACGGAGACCTTGCTTAAACAAATTGATTGGTGAAAGGTGTTTTATTTATTGTGAGGCATAGACCAGCATATTGGACTTAATGGCCTTGTTTGAATCTCGATTGTCCATGAGGTGACTCTCCCACCTCTGATTAGATCGTCAAATTTACTATTTCATCTTGGTATTTAAGATATCCAGAAAGCTTGTCTTTGCATTCTTCTGGTACAGAGCAGCTTTTATTATGTTCATCGATACATACCACAGTGGTTTTTCCCAAAGCGCAGAGGGTATTGTTCTGAAATATTTCTTGATAGAATGAGATCGATTTAGAGCCAATTCGATGTACAGATGTGGTGATCGCCACATTATCGCCGTGGAATATCTCTTTGACAAAGTCGATAGAAATATTAGCAACCACCCAAGGTTGAGTAATTTCTAAGGCGCCCCTACAAAATGCGGATCGGGATTCGGCCATCCACACAGGAAGTACCGTGTTACTGATATGCCCTAACTTATCGGTTTCGGAAAACCTTGGTTGGATAATAGTAGTATGCAGCATAGTTACCTTGGCTTAGATGTTCAGAAGAAATTCATTTTAGTCAATAAGCTTTAATTTACTATGCTGATTTGACTGACAATAATAGCGTTGACTAACAAAAAGTTATGGCTAATGATGTTCCTCTACACTTATCGATAGTAGGTCAATCATGAAACAGCCTTTGCCACCACTGAACCCACTCAAAGCGTTTGAATCGGCTGCACGCCTTTTGAGCTTGACTGCGGCAGCTGAAGATCTAAATGTTTCGCAAGTCGCTGTAAGCAGACAGGTTAAGGTTTTAGAAGATTATTTGGGGGTGGCGCTCTTTCGACGCTTGCACCGTGGCATTGAATTAACCGACGAAGGCAAAGAGTTGTTTGAAGGGGATTGAGAATGCCTTTCAAGACATTGCTGATGCGGCACGTAAGGTGTCCCGTAGGGGACGCAGAGATATTTTATCCATTCAGTCCTACACAACCTTTTCGCAGCGTTGGTTAATCCCTAGACTAGCTGACTTTCACAAACATTTTGAAGCTACTGAAGTGCGAATATCTTCCTCTCTTAAGCCAGTAGACTTTGAAACGCAGAATATTGATGCTGCGATACGTTCGGGCTTTGGTGATTGGCCTGAATTGCATGCCGAGAAGCTGGTTGATATCGAGCTTATTCCCGTCTGTAGCCCTGAATTCCTTGAAAAACATGAAATTTCAAAACCAGAGGATCTTCAAGGTCTGACGTTACTGCATTCCCTAGCGCGAAACCATGATTGGGAAGGGTGGCTTAATTCAAGAAATATTGCTTTTGATAACCAAAAAGGTATTCGCTTTGATTACTCTTCTTCCGCTTATGAGGCGGCCTCTATGGGGATGGGCGTGGCATTGGCAGTAAAAGTTTTTGTTGAAGGAATGATTGAGAAAGGACAGTTGGTCTCGCCTTTCCCTGAATCTTATAAGCCAGGGGAAAGCTATTACCTGGTTTGGTCTAGCAAGGCATCGCCTAGTGAGGCATTGCTGAAGTTCCTTAAGTGGATGAGGGGGTCAATGGAAAGGTAGTGCTTATGACCGTTAAGAGAGAAAACTGATTAAAAGTTAGGGCAGGCCTTACATATATTTAGTTTTATGGATGGTGCAACGGTGAGACGATGATAATCGTTCATAAAACCACCTATAAAAAGAAAGAAGGTAACAGCATGTCTATAAAATCAATCTTAGGTAAAGTCGCGGTAGCTGCAGTCGTAGCTAGTGTTAGTTTAGGTGCAATAGCAGAGGACAAGTGGCCTAATGGCCCTGTCACTATTTATATGCATACTAAGGCTGGCGGCTCGTCCGATATCTTTATTCGTACTTTAACAAAATCGCTTGAGCCTCAGATTGGCGAGAATATCATTGTAGTCAACTCACCTGGTGGCGGTGGTGCTTCGCAAATGGCGCGTGTACGATCCGCGAAACCTGATGGTCAAACATTAGGTATTAACACGCTTTCTCATTTCACCGGGATGGTGGATAACTTAAAAGGTACATTTGCTCTAGATGACTTCTCTTGGATTGCAACTACCCAAGAAGATCAAAATCTAATGTATGTTCGTGTCGATTCAGATTTAAATGATCTTAAGGATTTAGAACAAGCCGCTAAAAAACGTACGATTAACGTAGGGGGCTTTGGCCCTGTTGGATCGACTCAATACATTAGTATGAGTATGTATGCTGAAGCGGCGGGTGTGGAGCTTAACTGGGTCGCGTTTAACTCTACGCCAGATATTGTTGCTGCTTTACTTGGTGGCCATATCGACGTAGGTATGTCTAGTCTAGGTGGTGCGAAGTCTTTCTTTGATGCTGGCCGAATTAAAGGGCTAGGTGTGCATGGCATGCAGCCGTTAGATGGTTATGAGAGTATCAAAACCTTCTCAGATCAAGGCTATAATGTTGAAAACAGCTGGGTGCAGTTACGAGGAGTATTTGGACCTAAAGGTATCCCTGAAGAAACACAGCAGCAAATTGCTGATGCCTTCCATAAAGCAATGCTGGATGAAGATTATCAATCCTATGCTCGAAACTCTGGGGTTATTGATTCTTGGCTAGGTCCTGTCGATTATTACAAAGCTGCTAAACAAATTTCTGAGTTGGCGGAATACAATCTAAAGAAAGCAGGCGTTATCGAATAATTAGGTAAATAGAAGAAGGGCAGATATGCCCTTTTTCTATTTGATAATGTCTCAACATCATTACAATTTGCTTTTTTGGAGCTTCGCTTGAAAAATCCAATCGTTGAACTATCAGAATTAGCCTTTCACTGGCAGTCTTGTCCATTGTCCGATGGTGTTTCATGGGCAACACGACGCGTATTATTAGACTGGTATGCAACAACCTTACCTGGTGCAGTCAGAAGCCCTTGTACTGAATTAAAACATGTTCTCGATAAAGGGCTAGGCAAAGCGTATTCCTATGTGGATAGTGACTTTGTTTCGGCAAGCTATGCTGCTTTCATCAATGGGGTGGCCAGCCACACCGTAGAGTTCGATGATATTTTCAAAGACGGCGGTTATCATCCGGGGAGCCCGACTATTTCGGCCGCGCTTGCGGTTGCTCAGCAAGATAGCGTTTCGCTTGAGGCTTTACATCGCTCCATCATTGCAGGCTATGAAGTGGGATGTCGATTAGCATTGGCTATTCAGCCTGCACACTATAAATATTGGCATACCACTTCGACAGTGGGCACGATTGGTGCAGCTGTGGCAACTGTAATGTTGGCATCAGGAACTCAAGAGCAGATCATGCATGCCATCGGCATTGCGAGTAGTTTTGCCGGTGGACACCAAGCCAATCTTCAAGGGAAAGGCATGACAAAAGCGTTGCATGCAGGTCATGCGGCTCAGGCCGGCATACTAGCGGGCAAATCGGCATTGGCGGGTGTAAAAGCTTCCATCGATAGTTTGAGTGGCTTGTATGGTTGGGCAAATGCGACGACAGAGGCGACTGTGAATTGGGATAATGCCTTTGATGGCATGTATGAATGGACTCCTATCACTAGAATGACCGTCAAGAACCATGGATGTTGTGGGCATATCTTCCCTGCTATTGATGGTGTCGGACATGTATTTAAAGAACATCAACTTACCTATGCTGATATTCAATCCATAGACGTATATGGCTATGATGCAACCAAAAAAATGTGCGATCGCCCCTCCCCTGAAGATGCCCAGCAAGCCCGTTTTAGTTTGCAGTATTGCGTGGCGGTTTATTGTTTGACGGGCAAAACTCGCCTGCATGCGTTTAGCGAAGAAACTTTGCAGCGCCAAGATATCCGCGATTTTGCAAAACGGATTCAGGTTTATCGAGATGAAGGCCTGAGTGCATTATACCCTAGTGTAAGATCGTCCAAAGTGGTCATTACTTTGAACACTGGAGTTGTGATTGAGCATCACCAGAAAACCCGTAAAGGAGATCCTGAAGATCCACTAAGTGATGCGGATTTAGTGGAGAAATACCGAGAGTTAACAGAAGGCATCCTAAATGATAGTCAACAAGCGCAGCTAGAGTATGGGGTTTTACGTTCAAAGGATATTCCTTATTTTTAGGTCTTTTATTGAATAGCTTAGCTGGCTAGATCAGGCGCTCGTTAGTTTGTGAAGCTTCGAGAGCTTTGATAATTGTGTACAACAAAGGCGCAGTCAGATGCATTTCTGGCTGCGCCTTTTTGTGTATTCACTTTCCCGGAACAGGACACACACCTTTAGTTGCTGCTTGAGTTACGGTGTGTGTCCGGTTAAGAGATGGTGTGTGTCCTGCTAAAAGAGGGCTGAGAGGAGTGAGTTTTAAGGGGGCTTCGTTTGTGTCTACAGACCCCATATAATCAGCACTAGGCCGTCCCGCAGGCCGGCAAAGACCAGTGGCTTTTTCCTTGTTCCACTTCGTTTAACAGCCAAGACCGAAACAGGCGAGCGTGGGGATGCTCGATAGCTTGGTTAGGGCTTACCAGATAAAATGCCTCACTGGTTGGGAGTTTTTGTTCAAATGGCGCCACCAATTGCCCGGCGGTGAGCATGCCTTGAATCAAAGAGCTTCTTCCTAATGCAACCCCTTCGCCAGCTTTGGCCAGTTCGAGGGCTGAAATTAAGGTATCAAAATGAATCCCCTGCGAAGAGTCAATGTGCGCAAAGCCGGTTTTGTTCAGCCAGTAAGCCCATCCTTCGTTATACCCGTCAACATGCAGCAGGGTGTGATTGAGCAGTTGATTGGGCGTGGTTAGCGGGATAGTAGTATTGAGAAGTGCAGGGCTACATACCGGGATCAGGTAGTCCCAGGTGAGTCTGTGGCAATGCATACCAAACCACTCCCCCATTCCGTAACGAATCTCCATGTCCGATTCTTTATCGAGATTTTCTACCCAGATATTGGCCGGCAGGCGCAGGTTGACCTCTGGATGCAGTTTTCTGAAACGCCCTAATCGCGGCGCTAACCACGTGCTAAAAAAAACCAGACTAGAGCGAATGGTTAACGGTCGGGTCTGCCCTTGTCCAAACAATTCATTGGTGACGTCGGCCAGCCGTTTGATAGATTCATGCACGATGGGAATATATGCACGGCCGGATTTGGTCAGTTCTAAGCCTCTGGGTAAGCGTTTAAACAGCTCAGTGCCTAATTGCGCTTCTAATCCTTTGATTTGCTGGCTGACGGCGGCTTGAGTCATGTTAAGTTCCTGAGCTGCCTGGGTGAAGTTCAGGCAGCGTGCGGAAACTTCAAATGATCTAAGCCAATTGAGGGGGGGGCAGTTTTTTTTTCATTTTTTGCTTCTTATGTTCACTAGGCTGTGTGCGTTTAAAACGTTTTTTTACCGTCATTCTAACCTTAACAAGTTGGGCGTGAACGGCTGCATTTGCTATTTTGTGACCAGTTCCCTTTAATCTGCTCTGGTCTGCACTGACTAATGTTTATCCAATGACGGAGGTGATGAATATGAAGAAGCGATTCGCTGAATATCGTAAACAGCGACTTTTACACCGGATAAAAAAGCCAGGCCAGCGCTAGGCTGGACTGGCTATGATGACGATGGGAGGCTTAGCTCGGGAAAGCAAAGGTCACACCTTCGCGCACGCCGCTTGACGGCCAACGCTGTGTGATGGTTTTACGCTTGGTGTAGAAGCGCACCCCATCAGGGCCATAGGCATGCAGATCACCAAACAGCGAGCGTTTCCAACCGCCAAAGCTATGATAAGCGACGGGGACAGGAAGCGGTACGTTGATCCCGACCATGCCCACTTGAATGTGGTCAGAGAAATAGCGCGCAGCTTCGCCATCACGCGTGAAGATGCAAGTACCGTTTCCGTATTCATGATCATTAATCAGCTGCATTGCTTGTTCCATGGTCTCGACACGAACCACCTGCAGGACGGGACCGAAAATTTCTTCCTGGTAGCTTTGCATTGACGGGGGTGACGCCATCTATCAATGTTGCGCCGACAAAGAAGCCGCTCTCATAGCCCGCTACGTTGGGATGGCGACCATCGACCACTACGCTCGCACCATCAGCTTCCGCACTGTTAATGTAACCGATAATCTTTTGCTGATGCTCGCGCGTGATCACCGGGCCAAAATCATTGTTTTTGTCACTGTACTCACCAACTGCAAGGTGCTGCATCGCGGTTTGCATTTTGTCGACCAAGGCATTGGCCGCTTCTTTGCCGACCGCAACCGCAACCGACAACGCCATGCAGCGTTCACCTGATGAGCCAAATGCCGCGCCGAGCAGTTGGTTAACCGCATTGTCCATATCCGCATCCGGCATCACAATCGCGTGGTTTTTCGCTCCGCCCAATGCTTGGCAACGCTTACCATTGGCACACGCTGTGGCATAAATGTATTCGGCAATCGGGGTCGACCCGACAAAGCTGACCGCTTTAATACGCTCATCCGTTAATAGCACATCAACGGCTTCTTTATCGCCATTGACTACGTTGAGTACGCCATCCGGCAGGCCCGCTTCTTTTAACAGCTGGGCAATATACAGGGTTGAGCTCGGGTCGCGTTCTGAAGGTTTCAGAACGAAGGTGTTACCACAGGCAATGGCGAGCGGAAACATCCACATCGGTACCATGGCCGGGAAGTTGAAAGGGGTAATTCCGGCCACTACACCTAATGGCTGAAATTCACTCCAGGAATCAATATTTGGCCCGACATTTTTACTGAACTCGCCTTTGAGCAGTTCCGGCACGCCGCAGGCAAATTCGACGTTCTCGATGCCTCTTTGTAGCTCACCAGCCGCGTCATGGCAGATCTTGCCATGCTCTTCGCCGATCAACTGGCAAATTTTATCTGCATGTTGCTCCAGTAATTCCTTGAAGCGGAACATAACCCTGGCTCTTTTGATCGCTGGCGTATCGCGCCAGGCCGGGAATGCTGCCTGCGCAGCGGCAATCGCTTCTTGCACGGTTTCTTTCGGTGCTAAGGCAACCTGCTTTGAGGCTGTACCGGTTGCAGGGTTGTAAACATCTTGCAAGCGTTGAGCTGTTGTTACTAACTGACCGTTAATTAGGTGTCCGATGGTGTTCATTGTTCTTCCTCGAATATAGTTTGCCTGTCACTGGTTTTTTCTTTGAGTACAAGGTATTACGTTAATTATCAATATGGTGTTAAGTACAAATATCGCGTTAAGTACAAACATTGCGTTAAGTACAAACATTGCGCTAAGAGCGAGCCGTCCGGGCGAGCTCGTCATGCTGTACTCACTCACCAAAGCTGTTGATAAATTTCGATGATTTGTTCTGGTGTTGGTACAACGGGGTTATTATTTGGTGAGCCTGATGCCAGAGCTTGTTCTGCCATCGTAGGCATGAGTGCCAAAAACTGCTGGCGGTCGATGCCAAATTGCGCTGGCGTCGGTACCATCAGTTCGTCATTGAGCGCATGCAGTTCCGCCATGAGTTTACGGTTGGCCTCTTGATCGCTATCGGATTGCGTAGCAACACCCATTGCCCGCGCACAGTCCGCGTACCTGTGCGCTGCGCTTGGAATTGAAAACTCGGTCACCGCGGGTAACAGCATGGCATTGGAGAGCCCGTGAGGAACATGAAAGGCGGCGCCAATCGGTCGGCTCATACCGTGCACTAAGGCAACGGAAGCGTTAGAAAAGGCAATGCCGGCTAATGTAGAACCTAACATCATGGCTTCCCGGGCTTGATGATCACGACCATCGTGATAAGCGCGGCGCAGGTGAGGGCCGATTAACTTCATCGCGGCAATGGCTTGGCTGTCACTGTACGGACTGGCCTTTTTACTGACATAGGCTTCTATGGCATGCGTCAAAGCGTCAATGCCGGTATCGGCGGTGATTCGGGCAGGCAGGCTCAGGGTCAGTGTGTAATCGACCAGAGCAGCGATTGGCATAAAACCCACCCCTGCACACAGCATCTTTTCATCATTGGTCTCGTCGGTGATGATGGTAAAGCGCGTCACTTCGGAGCCGGTACCGGCTGTGGTCGGGACGGCGATGATAGGCAGGCCTTGTTCATTGACGACTCTTGGGAATTTGTAATCGCGCATTTCGCCGCCAAATTTACCCAGGATACTGATCGCCTTTGCGCTGTCGATTGGACTGCCGCCGCCTAAAGCAATAATACTGTCAAAGTTACCATGACGAACGACGTTGACTCCCGCCTGAATTGAGCTGACTGTTGGCTCTGGCACGGTATCATCAAACACTTCCGAGATGATTTGATGCTCGTTTAAGCAAGACTGAACTTGTTGCGCATAGCCCAGTTCAACCATCATTTTATCTGTAATGATGAGGGGGCGAGAGCACCCTAGACTGTTCAGAATGGTCGGAATTTCTAAACTGGCATTTTCTCCTACCTGGAGGATACGAGGCAGAATTATTTGGTTAGACATATCGGCTCCACTTATTGTTATTTAGCTTATCCTTAGCTTATCTGCAAATAACACCTCAAATACGGCTAAGCATTCAATACGGCAATTAAATACGGGTAAGCATTATTGCGTTATGACTCAGCAGGAATTAACCCAACCTAAGACTGATAAACAACTTCATTGTTATGAATAAGCTTAGCTCTTTAAAGCAATAAAAAATAACCCTTAGAGTTAAGTATTTTTATAGCTGTTAATCTGCTCTGGTGAGCCTATTTAAATATCTTATTTTTATCAGCCGCTTGTATATTCAACTTTGTTATTTTTTCGCAGGCATAAAAAAAATTCACCCATTGGTCTTGTTTTTATTGCTAGTGGCTATCGAAGTGCAATTCTAGTATTCCGCCTGTGCTGAACTTTGCAGTACTTACGAGGTGGCTCTGCCGCGGTAATAAAAAACAAGTGAATAAGCCCGCTCCAAACGGGGTTTCTTCATTCAGTGAAAAGACGCTTTTTACACAGGATCAATAGAGATGAATAATAACCATCAACTGCCTCTTGTTGGTGTCCGGGTCGTGGACTTTGGACAACAAATCGCTGCTCCAGCTGTTGCCATGACGTTAGCCGACCTTGGCGCAACAGTAATTCATATTGACCCACCGCAAGGGCCACAGTGGGTTAGCCCTGCCAATGCAGTGTTAAATCGCAATAAACAGTGCATCACCTTAGACTTAAAATCCGCGACGGGGCTGAGCCAGGCACAACAGCTGATTGCGCAGGCAGACGTGGTGATCGAGAACTTTCGGCCGGGTGTTTTAAGTCGACTTGGCATTGATTTCGATGCATTACGCGCAGAGCGTCCTGAACTGATCACCTTGTCGATACCAGGCTTTGCCAGCAACGACATGCTAAGACGAGAATGGAAAGCGACCGAGGCGATCATCGCGGCCACCTCAGGCTCTTTTACCGATATGGGATTTAACCGTGTGCTGATGGGGATTGAGCCCAGCTTTTCGCCGGTTCCGCTTGGCTCCTCCTATGCCATATCGCTGGCTGCCAGTTCCGTTGTCATGGCCTTGTATGAACGGGCGCAAAGCGGCCAGGGCGACCACATCGAAGTGCCGGTCGCGGCGGCCTTAATGGAAGGCCTTTCATATAATTCGTTTGTGATTGATCAGCTGCCCGAGCGCTACAAGACCATGCGGGAGCATGAAATTGCTTATCGTCGCGACAATAACATAGACATGGATCTCAGTTATGCCGAGCTGCAAGAGTACTTAGATCCGTTTTTCCGCACCTATGATTGTGCCGATGGCCGAAAGTTTTACTGTGTGTGTCCGTCTCACCGTAATCATGCCAAACGTGCTCTGCAGGTTCTTGGTGTGTACGATGAGCTGATGGCGGAAGGCTTTCCCGAAGTAAAAGATCTGCACTTACCGGTCGATGAATGGGACGGGGAGACCTCACTCGGAGTCTACCCGTTGCCGGAAAAAATGGGCCAAGGTCGTTGCCGCTAAAATGAAGCGGGCGTTTCTGACCAAAACGGCCAGTGAGTGGGATCGCATTTTTGGCGACACGGGGATCCCTGGCGCGTCACAGCGTACAACGCAAGAATGGTTGCATGACGAGCATACCAACCAGGCCGGTTTAATTATTGAGGTGAATGACCCAGAATATGGTTGGATGAAGCAGCCTGGCCCGTTAGTCTGGTTTGAACACAATCCGGCGTCGTTTATCCAAGCCAGGGGCAGAGAATTTGTCAGTTTTGAGGCAGCATTAGAGCGTTTAAATAGCACAGTTTCTCCTTTTGCACCTAATGCAGTTCAAGCGGTTGGCGCCACTGGCCAAGAGCAGAAAGGCTGGCTGGACGGTAAAAAAGTGCTCGATCTGACCAATGTGATCGCCGGACCTCACTCGGGCGCGTTTTTAGGCCGATTTGGGGCAGAGGTGATTAAGCTGGATCCGGTCACGCCGCTTTATGATCCGCTCATCGGCTGTGTCTACAGCTTTCAAACTGATATGGGCAAAAAGAAAGCGTTGGTTAACATCATGACCGAACAAGGCCGTGAAGTGCTGCATCGCCTGATCCGGTCGGTGGATCTGGTGCTGATTAATGCCCCGCAACGCCAGCTTGAACCTCTGGGCCTGGACGCTCAGAGTCTGCTTGCGGTCAATCCGGAGGTGCTGTTTTGTCGCTTAGACTGTTTTGGTGGCCCCTTGCCAGGACCTAAAACCAACTACATTGGTTACGATGATATTATTCAGGCCAACAGTGGCATCATGATGCGTTTTGGCGGAAGTGAAACGCCGGAAGAACACGCTCATGTCGGTACCTTAGACGTCAACTGTGGTTTTGCGGCGGGTATGGGGATGGCGTTGGCGATGTACCATCAATTAATGACCGGTCAGGTCAGCAGGGTCAGAACGTCTCTTTCGGCGGTCACCAATATGGCTCAGCTTCCGTTTATGTTTGATTATGAAGGACGAGAGCCATTTAACGAGGCATCGGGCCGCACCGTATTAGGCAATCATCCGCTGTCACATTTTTATCAAACCCTGGACGGTTGGATCTTTCTCGACTCCAACCCGAGCGAATTGGGCCAACTCACCGCCATTGAGGGTTTAACCGAGCTGAGCGATACGCCGGATGTACACGTCTATTTAAAAAATGCTTTCAAACAAGCGGCGACTGCCCATTGGCTCAATCTTCTCCGTGAGGCCGATGTCGCGGTGGCGGAGCCAAACTCCATCGAGGCCTTACGCCAGCAATACAGCCGTGTGCACGATGGCAGCGTTGGCACGCATTTAGGGAGTTATGCGTTTTCTATTTATCCTGATCATCCCAGCGGGCATTGTTTTACCCAAATTGACCACTATTCGATTCGGCCAAGCCGGGCGGCAATACGGGCGATCGCTGCGACGGAAAAATTTGGTCACTCAACCCAAGCCGTGTTAGCCAGTATCGGCTATAGCGAGTGTGAAATAGCAAGCATGATCGAGCTTAATATCGCCAGCTTAGGCTGGAGTAAACAATATTTGCCCGGCTAGCGCGTAGCCAAAAGCCAATAGCCAATAATTACTAAGTAATAAGTAATAAGTAATAAGTAATAAGTAATAAGTAATAAGTAATAGAACATGTATTCAGTGGTTGTGACTCAATAATGCAATCGGATCAAGTCACTGCCCCTGTGGCGATGACTTGATCGCATTATCCCAGAGTAAGCGACACTAGTGCATATAAACCGGGTTAAACGGATGGGGTTTTGCTGGTAATCCATTAATTTACTTATGGAATGACCCTGTTTTTCTAGTTTGTTGTATCCCTTTTAGATTTTTAGGATAACACTGGCACAATAAAAAAAATAAGAGGTTACCAATGCTTGAAGATAGACAGATCGATGCCTTTATTGCTCAGCGAGGAGTACTTAAAGGCCTCAATGCAACCCTGGGAATAACCGCTTTAGTGATGGTTGTGGTGTTTATTCTCTATACCATTTTGCTGGGGGAAGTGGCCAGTCAGCAGTTCCTGGGGCTAAAAAGATGGATCGAAGAAACGCTGGGCTGGTATTACATTATCATCATGCTGCTTTCTTTCCTGGTGTGCACAACGTTAATGCTTTCTAAGGTGGGAGGCATTCGGTTAGGCAGGGATGACGAAAAACCGGAGTTTTCCAATTTTGCTTGGTTTTCTATGCTGTTTGGCTGTGGAACCGGGGCCGGTATGCTGTTTTTTTCCATGTCTGAACCCATGATACACTTTGCCAGCGACTGGAGCGGCGGCAATCCGTTCATGAGCGCCGAGGTGAAAAGCGCGGTCAGGCGTTTTTTTGAAGCCAAACAGGTCGCACTGGCCGCTGGCTTGCAACCCGGAGATGCCGGATTTCCGGTTCCTAATGATCTGGTGGCCGAAGCCGCGGTGGGGGGAGTGACCCTAACCGTATTCCATTGGGGAGCTGTGGGGTGGGGGTTGTATGCCATCGTCGGCTTGTCACTCGCTTATTTTTCTTTTCGGAAGGGGCTGCCGCTTTCAATTCGTTCCGCGCTTTATCCATTAATTGGCAATAAGATTTACGGCCCGATAGGGCATGCGGTGGATATACTGGCCGTTTTTGGCACTATCTTCGGTATTGCCACCACGCTGGGACTGGGGGTGGAGCAGATCAGCGCCGGACTCATTTCACTCAACTTTTTAGCAGAAAAATCCACCACCGTCACCGTTCTGTCTATCATCTTTATTACCTTGATTGCGACCTTGTCGGCCACAAGCGGTGTCGCCAAAGGTATTAATATGCTGTCTCAGTTCAACAGCTACATCTGCATTACTATTATTCTGTATTTTCTTTTGGCATCGAATGGTAACTACTTGATTGCGAGCAGTTTAACGACGCTGGGAGAATACGTTTCCCAGTCTTTCTTTATGACTTTGTGGACGGCACGAAGCACAGAAGAACAAACCTGGCAGGGCGGCTGGACCATCTTCTATTGGGGATGGTGGATTGCCTGGTCGGCGTTTGTCGGCATGTTTATCGCGCGCATCTCACGAGGACGTACCATCCGCGAGTTTGTTATGGGCGTCATCTTTATCCCGACGTTAGTTTCCTTGATCTGGTTCAGCGTTATCGGTTCAGCGGGTATCTATCAATCGATTTATGGCTCGAACATGACCATTTACCACACCGCGGTAAACCATTGGGATTATGCGGGCACCTTGTTTGCCGCCTTTGATGTGCTCACCCCTGGTATCGCAGCGACCATTGCAAAAGTCTGCGCGCTGATTGTGGTGGTGGTCTTTTTCGTGACCGCTTCGGACTCTGGCACTCTGGTATTGGGCCGGCTGCTATCGTTCGGGCGTCGTCCACCTGTCCAGCAACGTATTTTGTGGGGCTCGTTACTGGGAGTGGTCACCCTGATGATTATGTTAATGGGGGGGAAAGAGGCGTTAAAAGCACTGCAAGCGGCCTCGATTGCAGGGGCTTTGCCCTTTACCCTTGTTATTATTGCGATGATGTTTGGTTTGGTGAAATCGTTACGCAAAGACAGAGAAAGCTTTGTTGCCGATGAGGATCAAGTGAAAAAAATCGTGGAAAGAGAAATCGCCGATCTTTCCTGAGCAAGGGAGTGATCCACTAACCGATAATCTTCGCCCTTAGGTGAATCAGTTACTTGTCTCTCGCCCACCCATTGGCCGGGGCACAGTAAGCACAGGGACAACCCGGTATAAGGGGGAGCATACGCCGGGTTGTCCTGCCGATTGTTGAGGCGCAGTCCGATTGATTTCTGGCTGTGCCTTTTTACTTTTGGTCACTTGAACACGCCTTCTCTTAAATCCCTTTAATCGTTGAAGCCTTAACAGGGCAAATCTTTAACCGGGACACACACTATCTCTAACGAGGACACACGCCTTTGGGTTTATCGCTCGTTGAGGTGTGTGTCCTGCTTAGCGCATGTTCTGCTGGAGCTCTGCTCGTAGGATCAGTCTTGTGGTAAGAAGCGTTGATAATCGACTTCCATAAACTGCGAGCGCTGGAAGCGGGTCTCTTTCAGCTCCAGTGGCACGGTGCAATCGTAGATGGTCTTACACGACATACCTCGCGCCTTGATCGACGGGCTCATGTCCGGCATTTGTGACGGGTCGAGTACGTGGGTGGTCACGCCCGGAATGACGATGGTATCGACATCGGCCTGGTGGCGGGTATTGAGCGCCCACAGCACATCGTTAGAGTCAAAAATATCCACGTCATCTTCAACCACTATGATGTTCTTCAGCTCAGGGAAGGCACCGAAGGCGACCAGTGCGGCCTGGCGCTGACGACCTTCATCTTTGGCGCTCAGTTTTTTGAATTGCATCACCGCCATCAGTTTACCGCCACCGGACGAGTGGGCGTAGACATTCAGGACGCGGCCCGGCATAGCGCGCTCAGTCATCGACAAAATACTCGCTTCCGTACAGATACCCGCCAGGCTGACGTGCTCTTCACTGCAGCCGATACAGGTTTGGGTGATTGGGTTGGTGCGCGTTGTCACCGATTTTACTTTGATCACCGGCAGGCTCGGGTTGGCTTCGCCGGTGTAACCGGGAAACTCCGGCATGGCTTTACCGGTGTGGCTGTTTTGATCTTCCACCACGCGGTAGTCCGGCATGATCTCACCTTCAATCACGATTTCAGCATGGGCGATGGCTTTGGTATCGACGGTTTTGGCTTGAACCAGTTCAACCGGGCGGTTACGGAACGCGCCGGCGATTTCCAGTTCGTTAAAGCCCAGCGGGGTCACTGGTGGCTCAAAGCAGGCGGAAACGTACACTGCCGGATCGAGACCGATATTGACCGTGATGGGAAGAGGTTTGCCCATCGCTTCGGCTTTTTTACGGAACACATCAATATGACGGCCCGGCGCGAAGAAGATCGATACTTCATCCCGCGACTGAAAGCACTGGCGGTGAATGGTGACGTTGGTATCGCCGTTTTGCGGATCTTCGGCATACACCAGGCCGAGGGTGACGTACGGGCCGGCATCTTCCACTGTGTTGGTGGGGGCCGGGATCAGTTTGCGGATATCGAAGTCCGGATCGTCGGCGTAGTGCACCACTTCCTGGCACGGCGCCTGATCGACCAGGATCGGTTTGATCGGGCTATTGGCGGCCTGCATCATGGCATGACCGAGGTGTTCCGGCTCATGGCCGAGCAGCAGGGCGGTACGTGCGCGACTGGCCAGTACGCCAATCGCAACCGGTGATTTCTCAAAGCCTTTGATGTTGTTAAACAGCATCATCGGACCTTCTTTGGTCGGGCGCATGGTGGTGCCGGCCGCGCCGATATGGCGATAGACACCGGACAGTTCACCGACCGGATCGACTTCGATATCGGTTTCCAGCAGCTGGCCTTCATATTCGGAGAGAAATTGAATCGCGGAGCGCAGGTCGGTGATCTCTTCCCGGGCGCGTTGGTAATCTTCAGGGCGGTATTTTTGCATGTTAGATCCTCGCAGCTGTGGTGTGCTGCTACTTCAGGTTTAACGCACAACGGTGGGCAGCGGCTTTGAGGAATACACAAGGCAATCACGGGCGTGCGTCGGCCCAGCATGAAGGCTGTGTCTGACGGGCGTGATTTGTCGGATCTGTCAAAGCGGGTGATACGCCGTTGGTACGCGGGGTGGTGCTGTGAACGGGTCGCAGAGAGCAACCTGTTATCTGCGGTCCAGTATAGAGATTGAGTACAAGTTATCCATAACCTAAAATGAATGTGAAATATTATGTTTTGGAATGTTTATGAAGCAGGTTAAACCGCTTAATCAGATCAATATGAATCTGCTGATCCCGCTCAATGCCTTACTGGAGTACAAGAGTGTTACCGCGGCAGCAGAGTCGCTGGGTATCGCCCAGCCGACCATGAGTAAGCATCTCGCCCAGTTACGCCGCTTACTCAATGACCAACTGCTGGTGAGGGTCGGGTCACATATGCAGCTCACGCCAACTGCGCTTGAGATCCAGTCGAGTCTGGCGCTGGTGCTGGACGGGCTGAATGATATTTTTGCCGCCAGTTATGATCCGGATAAGGATAAGCGCGAGTTTATTATTGCCTGTCCGGATTACGTCAGTGCCTACATTCTGCCGGATGTGCTCCGGCCCTATCTGGCTGATGAGTCGCAGGTGTCGTTTCATACTATCAACTGGGATGTGCAGGCGCGCAGCCTGCTGCTGGAGGGGTTGATCGACTTTGTGATCACCATAGATGAAGACTTTGCGCCCAATTTCATCCGTAAGGTGATCGATAAAGATCACTGGGTGATGGTGATGAGCGCGGATCATCCGCTGGCTAATCAGGTTGAGATCAGCATGGATCAGTTTCTTGCCCAGCCGTTTGTGCAGACCGTGACTGGTGGCGGCAGCTCGAAACAGATTGACCGCTATTTCAGCCAACGCCGTCTGAAACGCAATATTAAACTGACCACTCAGGGCTATATCCCGACTTTTAGTGCCATTCGCAGCAGCGAGATGATCTCTGTGGTGCCGCAGCATCTGGCGACATACATGGCGCAGGACTTCGGCCTGGTGGTTCGGGTGCTACCGTTTCGGGTCGCGCAGTCTCAGCATTCCGTCTATTGGCACGAAAAATTCAACAATGACAGCGCACACCGCTGGTTTCGCGAGCACATCATCAGTGAGATTGTCACCCACCCGCGCCATCGTAGCGCTTAAGTCTGCAGAGAAAGAGTAAGCAGGACACACGCCCTTACGATGCCTCTTTGTTACGGGGACACACACCTTTAGTTGCTGCTTGAGTTACGGTGTGTGTCCCGTTAAGAAAGGGCGTGGCTTCGCGGGCAGAAAGATGATTGCAGGGAAAGTAAGCGGGACACACGCCGTTACGATGCCTCTTTGTTACGAGGACACGCACCTTTAATTGCGGTGTGTGTCCTGTTAAGAGATACGCATTTAATTACGGTGTGTGTCCTCCTAAGAGATGGTTTCGTCTGGCAGATAATTATTGCTGGTGGTAGTCCAGATACTGCTCAGCTTCGGCGCTGCCCATATAGCGCGCCAGCGTGCGCTGCGGCACGTTGCGCAGGTCAACCACAATCAGGCCGTCCAGCGCATCGTTAAAGTCCGGGTCGATGTTGAAGCTGACCAGTTTGCCGTTCAGGCCGAGATACTGGCGCAGCAGAACAGGTATCCCTTTGCCTTCATCGATACGCGCAATCACCCGCGACAGCAGTTGTAGATCGGCCAGTGAGGTAAGCAGGCTGGCATTCCACAGATTTTGACCGACCGGCAGCGGGTTGGTGGCTTCGACCAAATCCGCCTGCGCTTTGTCGTAGTAGTGCAGGGTCATGGTATCGGCCAGCAGGCACCGAGCCTGATCGCTGTAATCACTGCTGATGCTGACTGGCCCGAACAGATGAGTGTACTGCGGGTTGCGGCTGACGTAAGTGGCGATGCCTTTCCACAGCAGCAGCAGCGGTGCCATGCTCTTCTGATAATAGGCGTCGATCACCGAGCGACCCATTTCAATCGCATTGCCCATGTTGTGCAAAAAGCGCGGATCGTAATGGAACAGGGTGCTGGAGTAGAGGCCGTCGATACCGCGCTCTGTCAGAATTTGATCCACCAGGCCAAGACGGTAGGCGCCGACCAGTGCCTGACGCTCGCGATCCCAAATAAACAGATGCAGGTAGTCGCGATCAAACTCATCGATATCGAGCGCAAGCCCAGTGCCTTCACCGACCTGACGGAAGTTGATTTCTCTTACCCGACCAATCTCATGCATGATGGCCGGAATGTTTTCGGCCCGGGTGCAGTAGACGTCAAATTCGTTGTGGCGCAGCAGATGATCGGAGAAAGGCAGGCGCGCTAAATCCTGGCGCAGATCCTCCGATGGCAGTCGGCTGTCGATTGGCTGCAGCGAACTGTCCTGGGTCGCCTTATTCCGCGTGATGGTGTGCTGGCTGTGCAGTAGGTAGGTGTTGAGGCGCAGGTAATTGACCAACTGCTGGTCGCACAGATCGTGAATCTCTTTGTAGTGAATGGTTTCGCCAATCGCGATTGAGATGCAGCTCTGTTTTTTATTGAGCAGCTCGCGTCCCAGCATCAGGGTGCGCAGCAGCGGGTGGATTTTACCTGCCATATAAAAGCGTTTCGAATTATGGCCGTCGATAAACACCGGCACCGTTTTGGCTTTGTGTTTTTTGATCAGGCGGCTGACTGAGTGACTCCACTCTTTGTCTTCCAGGCGGCGCTGTTTGCGATCGACCAGTTGCGACACTTCACCAGCCGGGAAAATCAGCAGCAACCCCCCCTTGCTCAAGGTGTTTATGTGCCTGGCGCATCGCGATCAGATTGGCTTTGGCCGATTTCTCGGTTTCAAACACATCGACGCCGATAAACAGTGAATCGAGTTCCGGTACGGTTTTGAGGTAGTGGTTGGCGAGGATCTTGATGTCAGAGCGGCGGGTCAGCAGCATTTCGGCCAGAATGACGCCTTCCACGCAGCCGAGCGGGTGGTTGGCAACCACTACAGTGGCACCGCTTTGCGGCACATGAGCTAACGAGCCTTTCGTGAGCTGATAATCGATACCGAGAATTTCGAGGGTAAAGCGCAGGAACTGCGCGGTGTCACAGCCGGCCGGGCGCTGGGCGTAGAATTTATCCAGCTGGCTTAATCCGGTTGCCCATTCTGCCAAGTGTTCGCCAAGGCCAAACGGGGTTTTACGCGGTAATTTGAAGGGGCTGGTGGATAGCATAACGTCCTCACAATCCTATGTGTTGACGTTATGCTAGTCAGGCTGTGTGTCAGATTCGCGGCGCTTTCATGAGGCTTTAATGGCGGTTTGATTGCAAATTAGTGACTTGATTACAAATTAGTGACTTGACTACAAATTAGTGACGCCGGCTGGTGCTGGTTTCACTAAACTATTGATTCCATTAAGCGCTCAAGTGCCGCGTGTTATTGTTGAAGTTACTGTTTAAGTAATTACTGAACTTATTGTTGAAACAGCAGCGTCAGGCTGACCGGTACGCTGTCCGACAAACTCAGCCCGCCCACGGTGTCTGACAGGGCGCTCAGGTTGGCGGCCGGAATCGAGAAATCAGCGGCGTTGATGATGACCGGAGCGCTGGAGCTGACCATGACCTTACCATCGGCGGGAATGATCACCACCGGGAAATCCACCATCTTGCTGTGGCCGTACAGGGTGACCTCTGCTGAGATAATGCTGCTGCTGGCGGCCCCGGACAGTAGTTTACTGTCGACCGCACCGCTGACCGTCACCTGGGGATATTTCATGCTCTCAAAATAGATCTCGTTGAGGCGACTGTCCCGGGTCGGTACGCCGGTACGGATGCCTGTCAGGTCGATATTGACTGAGAACTTACCATCTTCGCTCAGCTGTCCGCTCAGGGTACGTATGCTGGCCGGCTCGACGATGTACTGCTTTTTGATGGTGGCGAAACTGACCGAAGAGAGGTTAGGGTCAAGCAGGTAGTCACCGGCGGCGAGCGTTGGCACAGAGAAAGCGGTGAGTGCGAGGCAGAGGGAAGTGGTGATTTTGTTCATTATGCTAACCTTATCGGGAGGGGATTAGTCATAAGCGTAGTCGGTTAATTCACGGGATGACAAACATTGTTGGTATGAGAGTGAAAGGGTCGCTCCAGAGAATGCGCAGGTATGAGAGACAGCGTTGGCATAAGAGCGGAAGCGACGACATGCAGTTGGTACTTTTTTAACCCTGGCCTGCCTGCCTGCAAACGGCCGCTGCCGCAGCCTTAGTCATTTTGCCTGCAGACGCCGCGCCAAGAAAGTGCAAAATGTGATCTGCTGTGCAACTTTCCTAATGGCGTGCCTATACTAAAATGTCCTTTATCAATAACAACAAGAAAGCAAAACTATGAATATTTTATTTCGTAATCTATTGATAGTCATCATGTCTATTCTGTTTGTTCCTGCCAGTTACAGTCAGAGCCTGGTGGACGGTGTCAGCATCGGGGCCGGTTATTCGTTTGATGACGATCTGCTGGGGCGCATTGGGGTGCAACACGACCTCGATTACCGCTGGCTGGAGAGTGACCGCGGCCATCTCGCTGTGTACTGGGATGCGTCCTACAACCGCTGGTTCCTGCGCGACGATGATGATTTCAGCATCATTGCGCTGACGCCGGTGCTCTATTACCAGTTCACGCAGCCGCTGCTCGGTGGCGTCCCTGTGGTTGAGTTCGGTATCGGGGTGAGTTACATCAGCGACCGTTATGTCAACGATCGTGACATGGGCGGCCACTTCCAGTTTGAAGACCGAATCGCGGCCGGGCTGAAATATGACGCGGTTTATCTCGCCTTTATGTATGTTCACTACTCGAACGGCGGGCTGTATGATGAGAACGCCGGCTACAACACCGCACTGATCAATGTGCGTTATTCCTGGTGACATCAGTCCTGTTCATTTTTCCCAGCCCTTGACGAGGACACACACCATCATTTCAATGTGACTGACGGTGTGTGTCCTGATTATTTCTCTGTTTATTTCTGTTCATTTCCCCCGGGTGAGCGGCCACTTTCTACTACTTTATAAGCAGTGCAGTTGCAGCTGTTACGATATCTGGACTGCAGTTTTTTCTTGTGCGTTTGCGCTTTATGCTCTGTGCGCCAGACTCGTCATATCACCCATAAATGACATGACCTATGACGACAGCACGCTCTCAGTTGATTTGCCCTGACATCACACCCTATTATCACTGCGTTTCTCGCTGCGTACGTCGTTCGTATTTATGTGGAGAGGATTCTCATACCGGTCAGTCTTATCAACATCGTCGCGCTTGGGTGGAAGAGCGCATTTTAACTCTGGCGACCATTTACTGCATTGATATTTGCGCTTATGCAGTGATGAGTAATCACTATCACCTGGTGGCCTTTATTGACATGGACGGCGTGGCTGGACTTTCCGATTCAGACGTCATTGAACGCTGGGGGATAGAACATTGTTTGCCTAGACTGATTCAGCGTTATCAATCAGGTCAGAAATTAGCTGCCGCCGAATGGCAGAAGTGCCGGGAAATTATCGAGGTTTGGCGCTCTCGTCTTTGCTCACTGAGCTGGTTTATGAAAGAGTTAAATTACCAGATAGCACGGCAGGCGAATCAAGAGGATCAGTGCACAGGTCGGTTCTGGGAAGGGCGGTTTAAGTCTCAGGCCCTGCTCGATGACAAAGCTCTGCTGGCGGCTATGGCGTACGCTGATCTTAATCCTGTACGGGCGAAAGTCGCGGATACGCCTGAGCAGTCTGACCATACTTCGGTGAAAGCGCGCCTGGTTGCCCTGGATAGAGGTAAAACCTCTGCGCGTGCTTTGCTGGATTTTATTGGTTACCACAGCCAGGAAAAAAAGCGTGGTATCCCGTTTCGATTGATGGATTATCTGGAGCTATTGGATTGGCTGGGACGGCAGATGAGAGAAGGTAAACGTGGGGTTCTCGATGAGAGCGCACCGGGTATTCTGCAGCGTTTATCACTGGTGCAGAAAGAGTGTTTAACGCTTTGCTCTGAACTTGAGAAGAGGCCGAGAGCATGGGTTGGTTCGCAGCGTCATCTCATGCATGCTAAATCGCAGTTAAATCGCCAGCGTATGCTGGGGATCGTCATTTCTTAGTTATTTAAAACCGGGTACAGATTCATTTCTGCTGTATTTACGTCCTCTTTGGTACACCTTTCCTTCCGCTTTGGTACACCTTGATGTCATAACCCTCATTTACTTTCGTTTTCTGATATTGGTTTAGAGAGTGAAGGACACTATACGTTTAGTTTTTGCTCTTAAAGTGTGTGTCCTGTTCAGATTCATTTGTGTTGAAGGGAGTGGATAAGGACACACACCATAATTCAAGGTGTGTGTCCTGCTCGGATATATTAGCAGGACACACACTTTAATCAGTCGTCAATATTTACGGTGTGTGTCCCGTTAAGAGTATTTACGGTGTGTCCCGTTAAGAATAACGGTGTGTGTCCCAATAAAAATCATGTCCCAATAAAAATCAGACTGGCGTGCCGGCCTCATCGATATCAACAATCTCGGTTTCTAAGCTGGCTTCGCTGAGCCAGCGCTGGATGGTCGGGCTGGCGAGCACGTGATCCCGGTATTGGGCGGCGCCGGGTGACAGTTCGATACCGTAGGTTTTAAAGCGCAGCGCGACCGGGGCAAACATTGCATCCGCAATAGACCACTTGCCAAACAACCATTGGCCTGGATAGCGCGCCATCTGCTCACTCCATAACGTATCAATGCGGGCGATATCCTGTTGTGCGGCATCGCTTAACTCAACGTGACGGCGCGCGCGGCAGTTCATCGGCATTTCGTTACGCAGCGCATTGAACCCCGAATGCATTTCGCAGCTGATGGCCCGGGCTTTGGCTTTGTCGGCTTTATCCGCAGGCCAGGCTTGGCCATTTAGATAGTTGTCATTGACGTACTCAAGAATCGCCAGCGATTCCCACACGACGATGTCACCATTCTGTAGCGCCGGGACTTTGCCTGTCGGCGTAATGGCTTGCAGCGTGGTATAAAACTCCGGGGTGCATAGCTGCAGTTTACGGATCTCGACCGGCAGTTGGTAGTGGGCAAAAATCAGCCAGGCTCTGAGTGACCAGGTTGAGTAGTTTTGATTGGCGATATAAAGTTGCATACATAACTCCTTGTCTTGTCTGTTGCTCAGCATAGAAAAACAATCGCAGCCTGACTAACGGATTGTTTGGATAATAACCATTAATAAAAGCGATGGATTGATATGGATATTGACTCGTTACGCAGTTTTCTGGCCTTTGTCGACACCGGCAGTTTTACCCGCGCCGCCAAGCAAATTGCCCGGACCCAATCGGCGTTCAGTGCGCAGATGCGCAAGCTGGAGCAGGAAATCGGTAGTGAACTGTTTGTCAAAGAGGGGCGTAATCTGGCCCTGAGCGAAGCGGGTATCCGCCTGGTCAATCATGCCCATGAACTGCTGGATCGGCACGATAAGGCGCTGGTCGAGTTGCAACAGTTCCAGCACAAACAGCCACTGCGACTCGGCTGTCCGGAAGACTATAACGATCAGGTATTGCCGAAATTAATGCAGGCGTTACTGGCGGCGAAACCGACCTGTTCAATTCAGGTGTTTAATGAGCCGAGTGTGGTACTGCGCCAGTGGCTGGACGAAGGTAAGCTGGATGCCGCGATTGTGACGCGTTCGTCCAACAGTGAGGAAGGGTACTGGATTACCAGTGATCAGGGCGTTTGGATCTGCGCGCAGCCGGATGCGGCGGTCACTCAGAGTGCTTCGTTGCCGCTGGCGCTGTTTCAGGCAGATTGCCGTTATCATGCTGCTGCGATCGACAGCCTGACCAAGCGCGGTGTGCCGTTTCACTTAGTGGCGTGTTGTAATACGTCATCGGCGCAGCGGGCGATTGTCCGTCAGGGGCTGGCGGTTGGCGCGATGGGGCGGCTCAGTGTAACCGACGATCTCACCATCCTGAGTGACTTTCCGCCGCTGCCAGCGGTCGATATTGTGTTGCTGGTGGCCGCTAAATCCCATCCGCTGCTGCCGCGTCAGTTTCTCAATCAAATCGGTGAGCTTTGCTGCGCTCAAACAGCCTTACCGGTAGTCTGAGGCACGGGCGCTCAGGGCTGATCTGACTTGTAAGGCAGATACGTGGCGAGAGCCGCCATTCTGTCTTGTACCAGCTGCTGCTCCCGGCGGACGAAATCGGCGACCGCCGGGCGAAACGTCGCGGACTCAATCCAGTGCACGGACCAGGTGGCAAGCGGCTCAAAGCCGCGCTGAATCTTGTGTTCCCCTTGCGCGCCCGGGTCAAAGTGCGCAAGCTGATGCGTGATGCAGTACTCTATCCCCTGATAGTAGCAGGCTTCAAAGTGCAGGCTGTCGAACTCTTGTGTGCAGCCCCAGTAACGGCCGTATAAGGTTTGCGAGTCTTTAAAATACCAGGCTCCGGCGACGGGCAGCTGTTGGTGGTACGCCATGATGAGGACAATCTGGGTGGGCATCTGCCGGCGTAGCTGTTCAAAGAAGGCCTGATTGAGATGAGGATAGCGGCCGCGTTTGAGATAAGTCAGCTGGTAGAACTCAAAAAACACCGCCACATCGTCGGCAGAGAGCAGCTCTCCCTCAATAACGCGAAGTTCCACCTGTTGCTGTTGTACTTTCTCGCGCTCTTTACGCAGGTTTTTTCGTTTACGTGAAGTCAGGGTCGCAAGGAAATCATCAAAGTGCTGATAGCCACGGTTATACCAGTGATACTGGCAGTCCATCCGTACCGAGAGCGGCTTGAACTTTTGGATATGCCGCGCTTCGACAAACAGTCCATGCCAGCCGGAAAACTGATGCTCGGCACACAGCTGACGCACTGCGCTCAGCATCGGCTGCAGGGCGTCGTCGTAGCTGATGACCTCTGCGCGATAGAGCAGGCGCGGGCCGCTGACCGGCGTAAACGGAATTGCCGTCACCAGCTTGGGAAAATACTCTTCGCCTGCTTTTTCAAATGCTTCCTGCCATGACCAGTCAAACACGTATTCGCCCCAGGAGTGACTTTTCAGATACATCGGCATCGCTGCCAGCAGAGAGCCGTGCTCATCTTCTAAGGTCAGATGGAGTGGATGCCAACCGCTGTCATCACTGACACAGCCGCTCTGTTCTAACGCGCTCAGATAGGCGTATGACAGAAACGGATAGTCACAGCAGCGCAGCGCGTCCCACTCAGGCTGCGGAATGTCGGTCAGTTGTTGGTGAACTTTGATGAGGGCCATGGGGAGCGTCCAAGCAGTAAACAGGCGTGATTTATCCTAGCAGAAACCCTTATCAGGACAAACCGTGATCAGCAAACCGTTAGCGGGACATACGCATTATATGGACAGGATTTTTAACGGCGGATCTGCCTCTTTGTACAGCTTTAAAAGCTTTTAGAACATGGGTAACCCTCCTTAATTTATTTTCTTACAAATGAGTTATTTGTTCTTAAATACATATAGTTATGTTGTGCAGCTTTTTTATGTTCAGATTAATGAGCTTTTGGAACATAGGTGACTATCCCGTTATTAATCTGACTCTATCGCTCCGGCTTAGGTTTACAATTTGTGGGAGACATTAAGCAGGACACACACTGTCTAATCGGGTGTGTGTCCTGTTTAGCTGTGGCTTTCGAATACGGTGTGTGTCCTGCTTAGAGCGGACATTATTTGCCAGCTTGTGCCCAGTCAGCGAAATAACTAACCAGATAGTCGATCGCCAGGCGGGCACGTAACGGCAGAAAGCGTTGGTTCTGATACACAATCCAGCTGCTGTTGCCTGGTCCCCAGAAGTCTTGCAGGATCGGAAACAGCGTGCCGGATTCCAATCCTCTGGCCAGGCTGCTTTTCGGCATATAGGCGATGCCAAGCCCCTCCTCGCAGGCTGCAATGGCTGCATTGGAATTGTTACTTTTCCAGCGCCCGTGAACTCGCACGCTGAGAGGTTTGCTCTCGCTGGCAAATTGCCAGTGATCGTTATTGGTAATGATGCAGCTATGCTGTTTGAGTTGATTCGGGTGGGTTGGCTCACCAAAGCGATGTAAATAGTCACGGCTGGCGACGGCGGCCATTGGGCGGTCAACCAGCTTTCTGGCAACCAGACCCGAATCTTTTAGCGCGCCGTAACGAATCGCGAAGTCGATGCCATCTTCAATAAAATTGACCATCCGGGAGTTAAAATCCATCTCGATGGTCACTTCTGGGTACAACTTGGCAAACTGCATCAGGGCCGGAGCGACGTGTTCTTCCGCGAATCCGCCGGCAGCACTAACACGCAAGGTGCCGCTTAGAGTAATTTGCTGTGAGTTTAAGCCTTCATTGGCCTGTTCCAGCCCGGTCACCAGCTCTCGGCATTGCGAGTAATACAGCTGACCGGCATCGGTTAAGTTGATTTGCCGGGTTGAACGGGCAAATAAGGTGACCCCCAGGCGATCCTCCAGCCGCGATACTTGGCGGCTGACGTGACTGGTGCTGCAACTGAGCTGTTTAGCGGCTGCCGAAAAGCCCTGAGTTTCCGCCACGGCGACAAACTCGATGATGCCCTCGAAACTGTTCATAATCTTCCATTGTTGCTATTTAGCAATAATCTTTTGTTGATTGGCGGTATTATCATTGAAATGATTTTCAATTAGTATCTTTTTTGTACTCAATAATGCAGGAGACAGCAATGAAGAAGATTCTAATTCCGGTAACCAACCATGCCACTCTGGGCGATACCGACCAGGCGAACGGCACTTACTCACCAGAGATTACGCACGTCATTCATGAGCTGAGCACAGCGGGATTTGAGTATGACATAGCGTCGATTAACGGTGGCAAAGCACCGCTGTATGGCACTGACATCGAAGGTGATGAGGTGAACAGCCGAGTACTGGCGGATGATGATTTTCAAAATCGCATCAATAACACCATTCCGGTCTCGCAAATCAATATTGATGACTATGTTGCGCTATTCTACCCGGGCGGCTTCGGCTTGCTGTCCGATCTGGCAAGCAATGCCAGCTTTGCACAACTGGCGGCCAAACATTATGAAGGTGGCGGCACGATTGCGGCTGTCTGTCATGGCCCGGCGGCACTGCTGCCAATTACTCTGAGCAGCGGTGAAAGCTTACTGGCCTCTAAATCGGTTACCGGCTTTACCCGCGAAGAAGAGATTGATTTTGGCACCATCGAACACATTCCGTTCTTGCTGGAAGAATCACTGACCCGAAAAGCAGCCCGTTTCAGTAAAGTGCAGCCCTGGCAGGAGTTCGTCATTGTTGATGAGCGACTGATTACCGGGCAAAACCCAACCAGTGCTCATGGCGTCGGTAAAGCATTGGTCGCGGCGCTGTCGTAAACCACAACCGCTAAGGTTTAAGATCGATTAATTACCCAATAGCTCACGGAACGTGGGCTATTTTTGTCTCTGAGCGATGTTAATTAAAGAGGACACACGCCGTCATAGTAAGGTGTGTGTCCTGTATAGCCATCCTGTATAGCCACTGGATAACGCCTGAAAACTTTTGCTTTTGATAATCAATCGGAATGCCGCCTAACTCTCGGATTGCCTGACACTTTTCATCGCCTCGTGTGGTGGCGAAAGCCTGGACCCTAATGGCGTGACATATTGCTAATGCGGTTGTACCTATGCCGCTGGTCCCGCCATGAGTCACATGCTTTGCCCGGCTGTTAACTCGCCGAGCCGGATTAAGTTGGCATACTCGGCGAAGAAGATCTCGGGTAAACATACCGCTTTTTTAAACGTGTACCTCTGAGGAATCGGGCAATCCATTATGAGCGGTAGTGCCTGTTCAGAAGAGAAAAATAACTTACTCAAGCGCCTTTCACTCAGGAAAGGCGCTTGAGATTATGAGAGATAAACAGAACGCTATGAAGCGTGTTTGTGCGTTGGTTGGCTCGCTCGCCGCGTCAATAGTCCGGTAACTTTTGAACCAAAGAGCGATAACATTAACAAACCAATTATCAGGAGTGTGATTGGGCGTTCGAAAACATACGTTATTTCACCACCACTAATCTGGTAGGTGTGCAGTAAGTTACTCTCAGCCATACCTCCCAACAAAATACCGATGACCGCCGCCGGTACGGAGTAATTCAGCTTTGTAAATATCCAGCCTATGATCGAGAACACTAGCACAGTAAATGGACCTGAAATGTTCCCAGTCAAACCAAATGAGCCAAATACAGCCATCGAAAGAACCGATGGGATAAGAATGTTCATAGGGACTTTTACGACATTTGCTAGAAGTGGAATAAATATTAGTCCGAGTAATATTAGTAATACAACTTGCCCAAAGTTAGCCAAAATGATTGCGTAGACAATGTCTGTCTGTTCTCGAATAAACTGGGGCCCACCAGTGATGTTATGCATTGCAAATGCAGCCAGCATGACGGCAGTTGCTCCCCCGCCGGGAATGCCTAATGCGAGAAGTGTCGCCATAGAACCTGCTTCAGATGTTGAGTTTGCAGATTCCGCTGCAACCACACCTTTAGGGTTGCCTTTGCCAAAACTGTCTGGTTTGTCATCACGCCGTTTGGTTTCTACATAGGAGAGCAGGTTAGATACTGATGAGCCAACCCCCGGTACTGCACCAACAAAAACACCGATCAGGCTGCCCCTTAGCATCACTTTAGGATACTTGAAAGCATGTTTGAATCCGCTGAGGATCAAACGAATACTCACTTTACGTGCTGATTTATCAGCAATCAGATAGTTGGTGTTTACGAGCTTGAATAACTCTGAGGCCGCAAACATGCCCATCATTGCCGGTATAACAGGCACACCATCCAACAAATATTCGTTGCCTAACGTGCCCCTGGCAACGCCGACTTCACTAAAACCTATGGTGCCGATGAGCAGTCCGATCATCCCAGAGAGCAGGCCTTTGAGCATGAAGTCGCCCTTGAGGCTAGCTATGAGGGTCATTCCCCAGAGAATGACGACAAACATCTCAGATGGCCCCAATTTCAAGACCAAACCAGAGATAGGCTGAATGAGCATAAATAGGATCATGTAACCGAACAGCACGCCGAAACAAGATGACCCAAGCGCAACTCCTAACGCTTTATTATGTTCGCCTTTTCTAGCCATTGGGTAACCGTCAAACGCCGTAGCGATGGCGGAAGATGTTCCTGGAATGTTCATCAGAATCGCAGGAATACCACTTCCAAATGACCCTCCTGTAAAGATAGCCGTAAGAAACAGCATCGCTTCCAGAAAGCCCATGTAGAGTGTTGCAGGAAGAAAGATAGCCATCGCCATGGATATCTGTAGGCCGGGAATTGCACCAAACACCAGGCCGATAGCCATACCGGGAAAAACGTATAGCCAAGGACCCACTGAAGAGAACAGCAGCTCACCACCGGCAATAATCGCGGAAAAATCTAGCATTTTATTCTCCTAGTAATCCGTTGGAAGTAAGCTCATTGGCATCGGGTATGGAAGCATCTGAGCGAAGAATGTCGACATCAGGAGACCAAATGCAACGCTATAGCCAATTAGCCAAATTAAACGGCGTTCCTTTTGAATCCATAAGAACAAGCCGACAAATAATGTGGTTGCAATATCAAATCCTAATTTTTCCAAAGACAGCACATAAACAGTAAAAAGTGCGATGATCGGAAGGACGGACTTCAGATCACCTTCCGTTTCCGGGAGAGATTCTTTTGGCGATGAGAGGGGCCGAGCAAGAAACTGGCGGATCAACTCCATTAAACAAAGTGCTAACGCAACCAATGCGATAGGCGCAATTAAAACAAGATTTTCTACGGCAGATGAGGCATGGTAGCTATCCCAAGAGTACCAGCAGACAAACAGAGCTAAGATGATCAACACAGAAAAATCGGCAGAGCGTTGACTGAACAATCTCATAAAACCTCCAGTTATTGAGATTGCTGGCTAGAGCATCACTAGCCAGCGTTGGGAATGATTAGTCGAGCAGGTGTTTATATGTTTCGAAGGCTTGGTAGTTATCAAGCATCATCTGTGTCGCACGTTCTGGACCAACCCATACCCCACCAATTTCGTTGGATTTCAGGAGTTGTTGCACTTCTTGACGTGCCAGAGCTCTTTCAAACGCATGCGCAAGTTTGTTGTATCGCTCAGGGTATTTATTTTTGAACTCATTGGTGACCGCAAATCCGCGCATGGAGCCCGTTAAAACTGGTACTTCAATTCCCATCGGTTTAAGAGCTTCATTGATTGTTGGAGCATCCCAATAGTCACTGCGATTATCACGGACTACCGCCAGTGGGCGGATGAACTCTCGGATGCCTTCACTGCCTTGTGCACTGACAATCATGAAGTCAACCTGGCCGCCAGCAACAGCCGAGCGTGCTTTACCACCGCTATTGAACGTGACCAGGTTGAGGTTATCTTGAGGAATACCGTTTTTCTCAAGTAGAATTTTTGCCATCAGATGCCCCCCAGAACCTTGTAAAACGGCAGCTTTTACTGACTTAGGGTTCTCTTTAATAGCGGTTAACAAGCTAGGTAAGTCTTGGTACGGCGTGTCTTTGTTTACCGCAATTAGCTCAAAATCAAACCATTGGAAATTCATATAGGAAAAGTCATTGATGGTATAGCTGGCGTTACCTTTCAAAATAGTATTTGGCAGATAAGGGACAAAGGTAGACGCAAAAACGGTGTAACCATCATCTGGACGATTAAGGACATAATTGGCGGCGATCTGCGTGCCTGCTCCTGTCTTGTTGATGACTTTAACGGGGTGCCCCAGTTCCTCAGCTACAGAGCTCGACATAGCGCGAGTCATCCGGTCCGCACTACCGCCAACCCCAAAGCCGACAACGAAGTTCACGGGTTTGTTTGGATAGTTATCTGCGAGTGCGGTTTGAGGAAGCCAAACAGATAGTGTTAGCCCAGTCACAGCTGAGAGTTTTAAGATTGCCTTGTTAAGCTTGTTCACTTTAATCTTCCTTAATTTTAATAATATTGAAGTTAACATTTCGGTTACATTTGCAACTCTAACCAAATACCCTGTCATAAACCTTGCACAGAGGATGGGTTGGGTTTTTTAGGTGAGATATTTGAAGTAGATCATGCGGATATTAATCGTCGAAGACAGTGTGGTGATTGCGGAAGGTTTAAAGAAAATTCTTTCTGAGCAAGGGTTTGCTGTCGATATGTTTCATTCTGGAGAGCAAGCATCTCATGCGATTCAAACGCAGCAGTTTGATTTGCTCCTGTTGGATTTGGGACTGCCAGATTGTGATGGGCTACACATTCTCCGCAATCTCCGCCAGACAAAAAGGAATCTGCCGATACTGATCATCTCAGCTCGCGCCGCACTGAAAGAACGTATTCTTGGACTGAATGAAGGGGCTGATGACTATCTTTGTAAACCGTTTGAAGCAGAGGAGGTGGTAGCCAGAGTACATGCACTTTTGCGGCGAGCGGCATCACGAGTCAACAATGTTATTGAGCATGGCCAACTGACCTTTAACATTGTGAGCAAAAAAGTCACTTTTTATGGCACTGACGTACTGCTGCATCGCAGAGAGAGTTCGGTATTAGAGTGTCTGTTATCTAATGTGGAACGAGTGGTCAGTAAGCCACAAATTGTGCAGCATATCTCTTCTTTTGATGATGAGCTTAGTGAAACAGCTATCGAAACATACATCTCTCGTCTTCGTAAAAAATTCATGCCGGATTTAAATATTCGTACCGTGAGAGGGTTAGGTTATATGTTGGGAAAACCGACAAATGATTAATATTCAATCGCTCTCTCAGCGTTTATATGTTGCGCTTGCAAGTGCCATTATATTACTGACCTTAATGATATTTTTTATAAGTACTTGGGTATTGAAAGATAAATCCGAGCGCCTTTACGACAATATACTGATTGCTGTGACCAAGAATATTGATGACAGATTGATCGTCAAAGATGGCAAGATAATGCTTGATATGGATTACTTTTCCATTGATACCTTAAGTGATGTAAGAAATAAGAAAATTTTCTACCGGATTGTCGCTCCCAATGGTGATTTACTTGCAGGTTTCGAAGGACTAGCACTGGCCAAGGATAGTCGTCATCCTATTATGCTGTACGACACCACTTATGCGGGAACAGAGCTGCGAGCTGCGCAGTACATATCTCGAACCTCGATCGGTGACGTTAAAATTGTCATTGCCGAATCCAAAAAAGGTCGGAATGCCACTATATCTGGATTGATGAAACAAATAGCCATGGCTGCTGTTGGTGTGTGTATTGCCACCTTAATTCTAGTGGCTTTCATCGTTCGGAAAAGTCTAAAGCCCCTGAACCTGCTTCAAAAAGAAATTCGTTTGCGTTCAGAAACCAATTTGGAACCGATTGGAACCAATGTACCACCTGAAGTTGAAGCCTTGGTACGAGCACTAAACAGTCTTATGGCTCGGTTGCGGAGAAGCATTGAGCTAAGCCAAAACTTTAACTGCGATCTTTCTCATCAGTTGAGAACGCCACTTGCAGAAATGAAAATTCAGCTCGATATGTATCGTCGCTGCCCAAAAAACAACGATCTGCAAGGGCTAGAACGAAACATCACGCTAATGACCCGCTTAACAGAGCAAATGTTGCATTACGCCAATGTACAGAACAGTGCGATGTCCAGTGACTATTGGGTCAACATCGATCTCGTACAGTTTTGCCGGAAATTCTGCCAAAAACATGCCCCTATGGTTTTTGAGCAAGGGCAATCCATTGCGTTTGAAACAGACGTTGAGTCTGCAATCTGCGATATCGATGAAACCTTGCTAGAGAGTGCATTACTAAACCTGATTGAAAACGCCTTAAAGTATGGAAAGCCGGAGCATGGCGAGGGGGAAATTGTTGTGAATTTGACCTGTCACAATAAGGTTGTTTGTCTCTCTGTCATTGATCAAGGTAATGGGATGAAAGAACAAGATCTGAACTCAATCCTAGAACGAAAAGTTCGTCTTGACCGTTCAAAACAAGGCTTTGGGCTAGGTCTGGCGATTGTTAAACAAGTCATCGAACTACACCACGGAAAGTTAGAAATAGCGAATGCATTTCCCAACGGGTTAAGAGTAAGTTTGTCTGGGTTAGCGGTTATATCAGGACAAACCGTTAGCAGGACACACGCATGAAGTCGTTTTCGTACTAAGTAGGCCTGGCATTACATAGTTAAAGGTGTCATTACATAGTTAAAGGCCTTTTAAACGGGCGTTATCCTCTTTATACAGCTCTGAAAGCTTTTGGTACATAAGTAACCTTCCTTTTGTGTGGTCGTTTCTGTTTAATAATTTTCGTTTAAATACATAATGTTATGGGTACAGCTTTTTTACGGTTAGCGTAGATAGCTTTTGGAACATAGCTGTTCTTACCGCCTTTAAAACTAAGATCTGACAGCAACGCATACTCTGGTGTTAGGCGTGTCCTGTATAGCCAGTGTCCAGTTTAGTTTGGGGGAGGGGGAGTGCGATACATGGCGGATCACCAGTGTGGGGTACAAGACATGGATGGAAAAGTGTGGATATGTATTATTCCATTTTGACAAAGAAAAATATTATTCTGCCTGTGATGATTGTGATTTTATATTGAGTCATGTTTTATATTAAGCGTATTTATTTTTGATTTTCTAAATAGTAAATTTAACTTGGTGGTGCGATGTCATGATTTACTATTTATATAAAAATAAGCTCAAGCTAAGTTGAAATTGTGCTACATAGAGTTGATGTGTAAATAATCTTGACACTTAATTGAAGGTGCATTGACTCTGGTGTTATAATCGATAAATAATCAAAAATAATTTTACGCTAATGAATGACTTCACTAACTCAAAAGCTACAGTAAAGGCCCTGCCCGTTACGCTAAAGGATGTCGCTAAAGTGGCAGGAGTCAGTATATCTACTGTTTCGCGTATTCTTGATGAGCGATTACCTAAATCTAAGAGTAAATCGGCAGAAAAAGTTAGAATTATCGCAAAAGAACTGGGGTATACACGTGATGTGATGGCATCAAGTCTGAGGAGAGGTGGAACGGGTACAATTGGTATTCTGGTTCCTCGCCTGACCGATACAGTCATGGCGATTTTGTATGAGGAGTTGGCAAAAGCAGCTCAGCAAAGCGGTTATTTTACAATTGTAGCGACATGTGGGGATGATGTTTTAGAGGAAGAAAAAGCGATTGAATCTTTGTTGGGAAGGCGTGTTGATGGGCTCATTCTGGCAACTTCAAGAATCGATAGCCATGCGACAGAGAAGTTACGAGAATCTGGTGTGCCGCATACATTAGTACTGCGTACTGATCATATCAGTAACTCTGTGGTCGGTAATGATGTGCATGGTGGATATATTGCGACTCGTCATTTGATCGATCTTGGTCATAAACGTATCGGTATCGTGACCGGACCTGATTATTCATCGAATTCCTTAGGCCGGACGGAAGGCTATAAACAGGCATTGGCACAAGCCGGGATCGAGTTCGAGCCAGATCTGTGTATTGCATCACGTTTTGATTTTGAATCAGGTCAGAAAGCTGGAGCGCTCCTTTTTAATCTGCCAATCAGGCCGACAGCAATTTTCGCTGTTACTGACAACTTAGCGTTAGGTGTTATCTCTGCGGCAAAAGAACTGGATTTATTGCCGGGTGAAGATTTTGCTTTGGTCGGTTACAACGATACGCCTCTCGCGACTATGCTACCTACACCGATATCGTCAGTCTATGTTCCGCTGGATTATATTGCCTATAAAGCGTTCGAACTTTTATTCTCTGAAAAAACAGGTGATATGATTGAAATTATGCCGAGCTTGATTCCTCGCTCCTCATCAATTCATACTAAGATTTAGTCTTTAATTTTAATTTTAATTAAAAATAAATAATCCGAATAAAAACGTATTCGGATTGGACGTAAATATAAACTTGCTCAATTTTATAATGACTACACTACCGCTTTCTGTGTATGGTGTTGATGTGTTTTACGTTTATGCTATTAAAACGATTATTTCTATCAGTGTGTGCAGCTTCAACTTCAGTAACTGCCACACAAGATTACATTTTCTTTGAACGATATTATACTTGATGAAAATGACTTTGAATCAACAAAGTCTGTTAATAAGAACAGTCTGTTAATAAGAACAGTGTGTTAATCTATATGAATTATTAATTATTTATCCAAATAATTTTAGGCTTAGCATGAATGATAAAGAAAATATGGATAATAATCCAATCGTGCCAATTACTTTATCAGAGGTCTTATTAGCCAACTTACCCATGATAGCTCTGTTGGACGAGATCATAAATAACAGTATCCCTAAAAAGGGTGCCACGAGAACCGTCAACGCCTGCGCTAAGATGATTAACTGAATCGGGGAGCCATTATTAAATATCGCAACCAATGAGCCAAATATTAAAATCCCATATATAAAAACTTTTACACTGACAGATGACAGTTTATTACCTAGCCCCCAAGCATCACACAATAACGTGCCTCCGGCAGTAGCGTTTGCTGCCATGGATGAAAATGCGGCGGCAAAAAAGCCAATGCTAAAAATCACTGCCCCCAATTTTCCGGATAAAGGCTCCAGTACTTTAGCAAGTTGAGTGAAATTTGTTACTGATTCTCCAGTCACATTGAAGACGGTGGCTGATACGATGATGATCAGCATGGTCATGGCAGCCGTGGCGATATTACCCGGAATAGTGTCTGCTAGAGTGAGGTGTTTATACTGAGCGGGTTTCAGCCCGCGCTCATGGATGGAGTATCCACTATAAAATGCTGAATTAATTGAAAAGTTAGTGCCGATTAAAGCGATCAGTAAATAGCCAGCTTCATCAGGGATTGAGGGAATAAAGCCCATCGAGACCTCAACCCACTCAGGATCACTTAAAATTGCAGAGCCTAAAAAACCTAGCGACATGATTGCGATGAGGACAACTAGCATTTTTTCTAAAGCTCGGTAAGCATTCTTCATCGCAATTAATAGCGCCACAGCGACAGTCGAGGCGAGTACCCAGGCCACAACCGAGCCGCCAAATAACAGTTGCAAAGCGATGCCTGAACCTAAGGCGTTGCCAATTGAAAAACATAACGTTATGAAAAACACTCCAGTGCCGGCCAATAGGCCAACTTTGTGTCCCAACGTCTCCTTAATGGTATCAAGCAGTGACTTTTCACCAGTTGCAAGACCTATCCTGACCGACATGTCGTTGAAGTAGAACATCAGAACACCAGAGACAGCGATGACCCAAAGGAGCTGATAGCCATACTGGCTACCTGCCTGTACTGCGGAGGTCAAAGCCCCGGGACCAAATCGCCATGCTCCTGCAACGAATGCGGGCCCCATCAGGAGTAATATTTTGTACCAATAAGCCGATTTTTCGCCCTGTTGATACGAGCACCTGGCGGTGTTTCCCGTCTCTATTCTCGTATTCGATTCCATACTGTACCTACATTTCACGTTCGATTTTATTATTGTTAGAGGAGACTGAAACCGTAAGGTTTCAGTCTCACTATGGTGATGTTAATCAATGAGTCCAGCTGAGCGAAGAGCCGCAGCGATTTCTTCATGCGCACCTTCTTGCAAAGGACATAATGGCGGACGAACGGTCGCGTGCTCTAGAATGCCACGTGCAACCAGACCTTCTTTTAGAGCCACCGTACCTTCCATGTGTGAGCCGCGGTGATAGACTTTTTGTGTTAACGGGAAAAGCGAGTCGTGAATGGCACGTGCTTTTGGATAGTTTCGCTCCTTACCCGCGGCAATCAGTTCGACCAGCGGCTCTGGAGCGAGACCACCGTAGCCGACCAGTGCGCCATCGACATCAAACATGGTATGGAGCAAGTATTCATCATGGCAGGTAAGAATCGTTAGATCTGGGCACTCTTGACGAATAATTGGGATCTCGGTATCCCAACGACGCATATTACGGACCCCATTCTTCATTGCGATCACGCCGGGCTGTTTGGCAATATCTAACAGGGTTTGCAGATTGTAAGTAGCTTTTGTAACGTCAGGATACTGGAACAAAATGAGTGGCAGGCCGCTTTCTTCATAAACCTTTTGATAACGCTTTTGCGGAGCACCTTCCTGGTAGCCAAAACGCAACCAACCATGTGACGGATAGAGCAAACCAGCTGATGCGCCGGCTGCCAGTGCGCGCTTGGCTTCAAGGGCGGCAACCGCATCTCCTTCGCTGGTAATACCGGCGATAATAGGAATCTGATCATTGACGGCCTCTTTAAAAGCGGTAATCACAGCACACTGCTCTTCAGGTGTTAAAAATGTTCCCTCACCAGCATGTCCAAGCACGACCAAGCCTTTAACGCCATCGACACTTGCTAACCAGGCCCCAAGGCGTTTAATGGCAGCGAAATCGACATCGCCTTCGCGAGTGAAAGGAGTGACAGGGGCAGGTACAAGGCCTTTTAGATTGATCTCTTGTTTCATTGTTATTTCCTACTTGTTGGTATTGTTTTTTTGATAACGTTTCTGCAAACGTTTGCACGTTTATTTGAAAATAATACCCAGTAGTGATTATTCAAGATAAGTAGCAACTTATTGCGCCTGAATTCACAAAAAAAGACGCTTATTTTTAGAGATATTGCTTGTTGTGAACTTGTGCGTGGCAATGCATATAAATTGTGCTACGCCTGATGATTTTAATCTTGGAATTGCCGGTTTACGGAGCACAGGGGAGTTATGCTTCCGTCAGTCCTGGCCGTACCGATGGCTGGGCGGACATTCAATTCAGCGGGTCATCTGATACTGTAGAAGTTAGAGTTAGCTGCTCATACCGGCCCCTGCACCTGACCAGTTAACGCGCACGAAACTGTATAATCGTTACGATTATTCGGTTATATCGGCCGATGATTATTGACTACCAAAAACTGGCGATCGACTTTACGGTGACTTGTGAATCCGGCAGCATTACAGGGCAAGCTCCGCTCTAACTCACTACCCGACTAGCCACAAAAGCGGAGTGGGGCGTCACTTGGTGGAGTACTCAACTTCGCCGTTTACGCTCTGCCTTTGGATGTTTAGGCGTTTAGCCATAAGCCTAAATTTATTTATGCACAATTTGCATGAATTAATTCACTTTTAATCATTTGTGTCACTGCATAACACTCTTTACACTTCGAAATGATTTGTTACCTGAGTGTAACATTTGGTGCCTGTTATTAATCTTTATCCATAACTCGTCAAGGTTATTGGCAATAGTGACAGTGAAGTCTATTACCAGTGGTGATCTCGAATCCATAAGTGGCAGGAAGGCCATTTTCAGCACCACACTCATTAATAAGAGCGATTTATGATTATTTTTCGATTTCCACTGCTTGTTTGGCTAGGTATCGGTATTTTGATTACCAGTCTAGGGATCAGACAATCCTTTGGTATCTTCATGACACCGATATCCGACTACTTCCAAACGGGACGAGAGTTCTTCAGCTTTGCAATCGCATTGCAAAACTTATTGTTTGGAGCGTTCCAGCCATTTGTGGGTATGGCCGCCGACCGTTGGGGAGCGAAACGTATCATCATTTTAGGTGCTATCTCTTACGCCCTGGGGCTGTACTTAACTTCTATCAGCGCTGATCCAACAATGGTGTATTTATCGCTAGGTGTGCTTGTTGGTCTTGGTTTAAGCGCAACCAGCTACGTGATCGTGCTCGGTGCAGTCGCTAAAGTTGTACCAGCGCAACATGCGGCGAAAGCCTTCGGTTTGACCACGGCAGCTGGATCATTCGGCATGTTTGCTATGATCCCGGGGGCGCAAGCATTGTTGAGCGCTTCTGGTTGGCAAAGTTCAATGCAAATCTTCGCGGTACTGTGCAGTTTTATGGTGTTGTTTGCACTATTCATGAATACGGCAAAGCGAAATGCAAATACTGCTAACAACCATGTTCACGAGGGCAAACAAACACTAAAAGAAGCTTTGAAAGAAGCGTTTGCCCACAAAGGGTACTGGTTGATTCATGCTGGTTTTTTTGTGTGTGGTTTCCATGTGATGTTTATCGCGACTCACCTGCCTAGTTATTTGGCGGATAAAAATCTACCTGCATCAACCGCGGCCATGGCGTTGGCTTACGTGGGTATATTTAACATCCTTGGCTCATATTTCTGGGGGGTAATGGCAGATCGTTTTAGCAAGTGTTATATGATGTTTGCGTTGTATGTGATGCGTACGGTTGTGATCGGTGCTTTTTTGGCACTGCCGATTACCGAGCAAACGGCGCTTATCTTCGGTGCTGCCATCGGTTTTTGTTGGTTAGGAACGGTGCCGCTTACATCTGGTTTAGTCCGTCAAATGTTTGGAGCTCGTTACCTGTCGACGCTATATGGTTTGGTGTTTTTCACTCACCAAGTCGGCAGCTTTTTGGGGGCATGGGTTGGTGGTCGTATCTACGATTATTACGGGTCCTATGATCCAATTTGGTGGTCAGCGGCCGTACTCGCGTTTATTGCTGCATTGATTCATCTTCCAATCAATGACAAGCCTGTACCACGTTTGAGCATGGCAGCAGCGTAACTCTTAAAGGCTCCCTGAGCAGTTCGTTGGGAGCCTTCCCTTTATCAATCATATCTTTAGCTCCCACATGCCCCGTCACCCGAGAGATTAAATTTCACAATGGCATTTTAGGCGTCTTTAGTTGCTTTAGCACATACTGAAGAATGCCTCCTGCGTTGAAATACTCTAACTCTTTTGGATTGTCGATACGTGCAACAACAGGTACGGAATGTTCTGTACCTTGAGCCGTTACGACAATAATGTCTAATTCCAGCAAGGGCTTCATCGGCTCATTAGGGGCAATAAACACGGTCTCATTGCCTTCCAGAGTGAGCGCGTCGAGTTCGCCTGGTCTTTTAAGTTGGAGCGGCAAGATGCCCATACCCACTAAGTTGCTGCGATGAATTCGTTCAAACGATTCCGCGATGACGGCTTTTACATTCAATAACAGGCATCCTTTAGCGGCCCAATCTCGACTTGAACCACAACCATAGTCTTTGCCGGCAAATATGACCAATGGCACCTGCAGTTCAATGGCGTTTCTGCTCGCTTCAAAAATAGGCATGACTGGAGGCTTTTTCTCCGTGGTCGACATGTTACATTCATCCAGCTTGGTATCACCGAAACATCTTGTGACGCCACCTTTAGTCGGCGATGCTATTTTGTTTTCCAGTCGCACGTTTGAAAAAGTGCCGCGAACCATGACGTTGTGGTTCCCTCTGCGCGCACCGTAGCTATTGAACTCTTCTGGAGTGATATTTTCTGACCGCAAATATTGTCCTGCAGGACTATTTACGGAGATAAGTCCCGCCGGAGAAATATGGTCTGTTGTTATCGAATCTCCCAAAATAGCTAATACACGTGCTGACTCAATAGGAAATGTGGGAGGTGGAAGTTCCAAAAATGGTGGACGTTGTATGTAGGTCGAGGTCGGCTCCCAAGGATAACAGGGACTATCTTGCATCGATAATTGTTCCCACTCCTCATCCCCTTCAGCAATGTCACTGTAACTCAATCTAAAGTGGCTCTCATGAACCTGACTCAGCATTTCCTCCAGCATGAGCGGACTCGGCCAAAGCTCCCGCAGATAGACAGGCTCATTTTTACTATTGATGGCAATGGGTTCATTTTCTAGGTCAACACAGGTTGTACCCGCTAACGCAAACGCGACAACCAATGGTGGAGAGGCAAGCCAGTTTAAGCTGACTGATGGATGGATTCGTCCCTCGAAATTTCGGTTCCCTGATAACACAGCGGATACGTGCAAGCTATTTGCCGAAATCTCTTCTTCTAGATTGTTCTTGAGTGGACCTGAATTCCCAATACATGTAGTACACCCGTATCCAACACGATGAAATCCCAACAAGTCTAAGTAATGTTGCAGCCCAGTCTCATTGAGATATCTGGCTACTGCTAATGATCCTGGTGCGAGAGACGTTTTTACATAAGCAGGAACGGACAACCCTCTTTCCACGGCGGCCTTCGCAACCAATCCGGCCGTTAACATAACCGCTGGGTTGGAAGTGTTCGTACATGAAGTGATGGCGGCAATTACGACATCACCATGATGGAGGTGCGTGGATGACTCGGAATGTTTTGCTCCGTGGCTTGAGGAGGAAACACCTTCAATAGCGCATTGTGCAAGGGTCGCTTGCTTAATTGCACTGATGTTAAGTCGATCTTGTGGCCTTTTGGGCCCAGCCACTGAGGTCACAATGGTCGATAAATCTACCACAATATTTTCATCATACTCAGGTGAGGTTTCTTTTGTATCCCACCATAGGCTTTGCTCTTTCGCATAAGCTCGAACTTTGTCAACCAGTGCAGAAGATCGGTTAGTAAGGGTCAGATAGGCAAGTGTGTTTTCATCGATAGGGAAAAAACCGCATGTGGCGCCGTACTCTGGAGCCATGTTGGCAATCGTAGCTCTGTCGGCCACAGACAAAGCGGCTAAACCGTAACCATAGTACTCGACCAACTTACCCACCACACCATGGGATCTTAGCTTCTCAGTGATAGATAAGACCAAATCCGTTGCAGTAACACCGGGACGCAGTTGCCCATCAAGCCTCACTCCGACTACTTTGGGAATCGTTATATTGAGTGGTTGGCCTAGCATTACGGCTTCAGCTTCAATTCCACCGACGCCCCAGCCCAACACTCCTAATCCATTGACCATAGTGGTGTGGCTATCGGTTCCGATAACCGTATCTGGGAATAGCACACCATTTTCGTCTTCATGAACAACTTGTGCCAGATATTCCAGATTAACCTGATGGCATATGCCCTTACCGGGGGGGATAACGGTCAAGTTCCGGAAGTTCTTTTGTGCCCATTTCAAGAATGTATACCGCTCTTTGTTTCGAGCCATTTCGTGTTCATGATTCGTATGTATCGCGGATTCTGAACCTGACTGATCGACAATCAACGAATGGTCAATGACAAGATCAACCTTACACATGGGGGTGACGTGGCTTGGATCCCCGCCAGTTTGTGCAATCGCATCTCTGATAGCAGCCAGATCAACCAAGGCTGGAATACCGGTGTAGTCTTGCATCAAGACTCTGCTGGGATAGAAATTAAACTCAGATGAATGCCCGTGACTCTCTGAAGGGAAAGTCGATTTTGTAAGAAACAACGCTTCGATAATGCGAGCTGCTTCTTCAAAATCAGACGCTTGTCGAACGATATTTTCAATAAGTATGCGCTTAGTAAAAGGGATCTGCGACAGGTTGGCTTGATAGTCTTGGGCCAGTTGTTTTAGAGACCAGTATTTATATTCGGTTCCGTTTACCTTCATCGACCTTTGGTATGTTGCACGCCATGATTTTTCGTTGGTAGGTCTCATGATTAACTTCCTTTCAATGATGGTTGACCTTTTAAAAAGGCAGCCTCGTGTCATAGATATGTTTTCTGGGACATTTTCATATTTCCCATATCCAAATAGCTTTAATCAGCTGAAAATCTATAACCTGAAGGATCAGAGTTGAAATTCTAAAAGAAGGAAGACGTTGGAATGGATTTTTGCCCTCAAACAATAACTAGACTCTAAAAAATGAAGGCAAAGCTTGAGTTGGCTCAGCCTTCAACCGTACTTAGATGAGAGTCACATTGGTTGCTTGCGGGCCTTTCTCACCGGGTTCAACTTCAAAACTTACTTTTTGGCCTTCCAACAGGGTCTTAAACCCATCAGAGGAAATTGAACGGAAATGAACAAAAATATCCTTACCGTCACTATCTTTGGTGATAAAACCAAAGCCCTTAGTTTCGTTGAACCATTTTACTGATCCCGTTACTCTGTCAGACATACATACCTCGACTAATGTTATAGGTTAAAGCTCTGAAAAATAGAGCTATTCCATAGTAAATCAAGATATCTGTCGCAGCAGTTAAACGAAAAGGAGCGAGAATAACTGTGAAAGGAAACTTGGTTGATAATGAAAAAGTAACTCAAATTGGTAGAGCTACTTTAAGTATAAGCCTTAAATTGAAAATAGTTAGTTTTGTCCTCAATCCTAGTTTCTCTAAAGTTGTCAAAACTAGTGACTGTACCTCTAGTGTACCTTTTTTCGGTACAGTACCCACATTCTGTGATTTCACCACTCTCCACTCGATCGCTTTCACCACTCCTTTGCCCTAAGACAGAAGAGGCTATCTATCCCCGCTACAAAATCGGCTAGCCAGCACATAATAGACACGTTTCTTTTGTCAGTTCTTGACCGATTTTTATCAATGGCAGACTATGAGCTTAGTAGGTTTTTGGTGGTTAGGTAGACATGTTCCGTAGTTGCAGAGTGTGTAATCTGATTAACTATGTAAATCAGCGTGTTGATGTGATGGTGTCTGTATTTTCTTAAAATATTATATAGGCAATGTCTGCTTAAAAAAGGCTGTTATAATCTCAAGGAAGTATTGTGAGTAAGTCAAAGAAGATCATTGACAATCCAACAAGTGCAGAACTCTTAAAGCAGTTCGCGGCTTTTGAGAGCTTGGAAGCCCTTTACAAGGCTTTTCCATTTGCTCGTGGCATCTTCCCTAAAATGGAAGATGCCTTCAATGAATTCAATAAGATAAAAAAACAAGCGGAAATGTTGGAGGCCCCAGACCAGTTCAATGAACGTTTTGCGAATCTAGGCTGGATCGCATATGAGTCCATGAACATGGACGTAACGCAGAAAGCAATAAATATTTATGATGCTGAGGGTAAGGGGCCAGCGGAACAATTCCTAGCCGACTCGTATGGCGAAGAAACATTAAAGTGGGGAATATTAAGATTTAATGGGAATTGTGATTTTAGAAAAAGAGTAAGGCTCGCGGAGTTGGCTAGAGAGGATTACTTGGCTGGTAGGTATCATGCGTGTGTACCGCTGTTGCTGAGCTTGCTGGATGGTCTCGTAAACGATGTGTCGAAGCATGTAGGTTTTTTTGCTGAGAACGTCGATTTGACAGCTTGGGATTGCATAGCAGCTCATGAGTCAGGCCTCTAAACACTAGCTTCAATTCTCACTAAGGGCAGAAATAAAACGAATGAAGACGCTATATCAATTCCATACAGAAACGGGATTCTTCATGGTCGCGAGTTAGCCTTTGATAACAAAGTAGTGGCAGCAAAGTGCTGGGCTGCTCTCTTTGCGGCGAGAGACTGGGCTGGAGCGCTTGTTGACGGGAAAAAGGAGCCAAAACCAAAAGAAGAGGTGAGCTGGAAACAGCTATTTAAGCAAATCTCTGAAACAAACCTTTTGAAGAGGTCCATTGAAGAGTGGAAACCGAGAGTATCTGAGGATATTCCATACCTACCATTTGAAGGGGATATTTCCCATCTGCCTGAAAATACACCTGAATATTCGGTGGCTGCCTTTTTAGATCATTGGTGCAATAAGCGGTTTGGCCTTATCGCTGATGCCCTTTTATATTTTACCGATACCCCCAAGGGGAAAAAGGCTGGTATGGCACGGCAAGATTTTGGTAATCATATACCGGTTTCATTTAGACTATTGGGTATAGATGACCAAGCTGCTGCCGTTACTCACGTAATAGCGGAGCTGTGTTTTGAAATTGATGGACAACAAAAATTTAAAGAAGTTTCAGTGCGCGCAATATACCAAGACTTAGAGAATAATCCATCTGTCCGATCTATGCCTAATGGGTACTGGAGGATAGTTCAAAATTCTTTCTCTGAAATCATATATGCGCCCGGCTTATAACAAGTTGCTGCACTCGGAAAAATTACTCGCTACGCTCCCAATTTTCCGGTGAGCAAGGCGTTATACCTATTTTCGTAGACTTTGGACAAGCTCTAACCTCTGATATAATTCTCTGACGTAAGTTAAAGTAAGAGACTGAAATCATGAGTAAATTGGTAAAATCAGCATCAATCGCAACAATTATTGGTACGGCTATAGCTTGTGCAAGTTACTTAAATGCATCTCCGAAAGTAGTTAATAACAATCAACATAATTCAGGTTCCATCATCAACCAAACTGGTGAGACTTTTACAACTAACAACTATAATCTTGCAGAAAAATCCGAGCCTGAGCTAGTTATTGCTTCAAACAACAATGGATCCTGGTTACTAAAGAAACCAGATATCCATGCTGCATATGGTTTAAACAACAAAGAGTTGCTTATTGATCGCCTAAGTAATGGCAGCCGAATTGAAGTTCTAGATTCTGCTACGATGGATGTGCAGGGTATTCAGACATCTTGGTATCAAGTTCGCGTTTTGCATGGTTTACACAAAGGAAAAATAGGCTGGGTGATGCAACCAGATGTGAGTTACCAATAGGTATAACAATCGTTCAGCGTTAATCATCAAGGAGAGTTATGAAGATCCTCGCAGTTTTGATAAGCATATTATTTGTAGTTCTCGCAATACTACATGTGTTTGTTGACTCAATAACAATTGATGCAATTGCTATAGTTTTGCTTGTTTTAGCGTCTCTTCCTTGGCTGTTTCCTTACCTGAAATCACTGGAGTTTCCTGGTGGTGTAAAAATCGAGCTAAAGGATGTCAAAGAAGCAGTAGCAAAGGTTTCGCAAGGAGATGAAGCCGCTCCTTCTGAATCTGATGAATATGATTTTCTGCAAATCATAGCCGCTCATGATCCCAATCTGGCATTGGTAGCCGTAAGAATAGAAATCGAAAAGGCGGTACGAAACGCCATTGGTGATGGAGAACGGAAGCCTATGCCATTATCAAGAGGTATTCAGAAACTTACAGAGTCTGGTGTGCTTTCTCATAGTGTGGCAAATGGCCTGAGAGATTTTATTCAGTTAGGAAACCAGGCTGCACATGGAGTAGAGGTTGAGGCTCAGGCGGTTAAGTATATTATTGATAATGCAGGAAAAATACTAAATCCATTTAAGGAGCAGCTTGCAAATGCTGCTTAACAAGGCCAGCCAGAGAGACTTCCAGCCCCTGCTGGCGGCGTTAAATTCTTATGGTGAAATATGTTAAGAAGTTTAGAAAAAGCTATTTTAAAGTATCGTACAAATCAGATGATGCGGCTTTTATTTCATATGGAGGACCTGAAAAGATTTTTAGTCGGATCAATGAATGCTTCCAATCTGGTTTTGGATGAATCTGATGAAAGGTTTTTCGATCCAAACTCGCAAGGGGCGAAAGTAATGAACAAGGTATGGGAACGAGCTATTAAAGACGATGTTCTCACCGAAAAGGAAGTTGAGGATTTAAAGGAAATAATAAAACAAAGAAACGCAATAGCTCACAACCTTCTACAATTCACGCAAGATCTTCATTGCGATCTTAGAGGATATTGCGAAGATAATTATAAACACTGTGGGTATGATTCTGAAGCTTTAGAACGGTTGCTAGGGTATAAAATCAAGTTAGAGAATAAATGGAAAGGTATCAGGGAACTAAGTTTTGATAGCCTCTATTTTTCAAATGCAGATGATTTTTATAAGAAAGAAAATGATAAGTTATTGATAAAAATAAAATCTCTTTCTAAAAGTAGAAATTTACTCATTAAACGGGTTAACAGCGAGCTATCGAATTTTGAGATAACAAGCTACGAAACAGATCCGAAGAATGAAGCTAATTTTAAAAAAGATGGGAGCCTCTCTAAACGAGGCGGTGAAGTTTGTCGAAGGCTGCTCAATGAGGGGCTATGTTGTGACTCTGTGTGTATATTGATGGGTATTGATCTCAATAAGGTTAAAGCTCATCAGAGAAAGCTTCTAAGGCGCACTTAACACACGATCTAGGAATAAACGTACCGGCCCCCCCAAGTGTCAATAAATCAGTCCTGACCATTGCTCACAGCCAGGTTACATCGGCACAAATCTCATTTCATTGACACTTAAGGGGCGGTGTTAGCTAACTCTTTTCCCTTTGGTAATTGCTACCAGGTCTTCGGCTCTGAGGTGAGTGCAGCGGCGTAGCATCTGCATCGATTTATGGCCGCTGATGGCGGCGATTTGCTGATCACTTAGCCCGCCTTCAACCATATATTAAACAGCAACATGCTCTAATTGACCCAAATAGTTGATTCGACTCAATATCCATTCAGCGACTTTCTCAACGTGCTTTGGCAGCATGAAACTATTGCGGTAGATATCGAGAATCGCCTCTTGCTTAGCACACAAATCTTGGATCATTTTGGTCGCCAGTTTAGGCTTGAGACCAATATTTTGTGCGAAGGTGAGAAAGTCATAGCCGGTGTAGGTACTATGTGATTGATAGCCACTGGTATTGAAGTTATCGCCTTCTTCACTCGCGAGAAGAGGTAGTGCTAATGGGTTCTCGTTTGCGATGTAGCCTGGGTAGGGCGCTATAGATACGTAATCATAGATTGGCGCGAGTCGAGTGGCTTCTTGTTCCGGTAGCAGCAAACCAATATTTCTAAGGTGTAGGTCATTGTTACCGAGAAAGTAGGCGACGAGTATTCGGTTAAATAGTTCTTTCTTAAAGTTTAAGCTGCCGTCTACTTGATGAATTAAGAACTTACAGGCTTGCTCGTAGCTCACATATCCTTCGGCATCGCCTTCTGTCTTCCCGTACTTTTCCCGCACGGCCATAGCGGCATCCAGTTGCTCCTGATGAATCGCCTCTTCACCTGCGTTTAAGCGGTCATAGCGCCTAATCATAAAGGCGAGTTCACCTTCTCCGTCCGGATCGTTAAATCGAACTAATCCAAAGGGAGGCGTATCGAAACCGAGGAATTTCATCACTAACATGGTTGCGTGTTCGTTTTCGGCAAGATGAGGAAATTCTTCTGGTGAAGGCTTGAGAATAAATAGCGCCTTATCCTCCACAACTCCGAGCTGATTCTCGTCATTAATCGCCAGAGAAAGCTTGGGTTGGTAACCGGAAATGCTCATGCCTTTTTGTTTCTTTGGCAACTCAGTAACAAATTCAGTGCGCGAAAAAGGCAATTGGATCTGAAATCTATTCGAACCTAGTAGGGTTTTGATTTCTCCCTTTTTATACTCGACTTGTTCTCTATTTTGTTCATTGAGTTCATCGAGGCTAATAAGACTTCTATTGCTCGGATACATGCTCTTCTAACCTCAACAGTTGGACTGCACCCAGTAAATTTTTGCCGTTGGACAGCAGCATACCCAGCGGATCGTTTTCATCAATTTTTTGTAGTTCTGAGTAGCGCTTCTTCAGCCATCCTTCGGGGGGCAAGACTGAGGAAAAAAGGATGCAGCTCTTTACTCTCAAATGGCCCACCTTCGACAGGCATACTCAGCGATAAGCTCCGGCCTCGATAACCAGGTTCATATTCGAATAGATAACCTTGTTCGTTTTGAGACAAAACACCGCAAAACTTGCCGTACAAAAGAACTTTTACTTTTCGATCCATATTTTCATTCCGAGTTCATTAGCAACGGCTAAAAAGTTATCTAGCGAGGTCTTACTTGGGTCTTTAAGCATTCGTTTTATCGTTGATTTAGATATATCCGTCTGCAATTCAAGATCTTCTAATGAGATACTCTTCTTGCGTGATTGCATATCATCAATGAGAGTGTTGGTCTCGTAAATTGAGTAACTTGAAATAGGGCGGTTGCTTGAGGCTTCAACGTTGCTAAGCATCTCTTCGAAAACTGCGTGAATATCGGACTCAAGCTTACTGGTGAGATTGCGAAGTTGTAGCACTTTAGGATTCATCGCGTTGCCTCTGATGTGTCAAATATGAACCATATGGCGGTTTTATTTAAATATAAGCTCAAAAATAGCCCATGTAAACCGATTTTGTTCCATTTATGACCTTTATGTTGTTTTGGGTTGAAAAATGGCTCATATACGAACCTTTAGCGGTCTTTCGAGGACAGTCCTGCTCAATCATCTTTAGCCATTAAAGAAGCTCACTCATTTCTGGCACACTGTCGGCTTGCTCTAGCAAGTATTCACACTCTGTTTGGATGAGTGAGACACATAGCTCTATGTGTTCACGTTCTCCATCCTCGATTCCTTGAGCTTCGGTAAGGTCAATCGCTTCCTTCAGGGCATTTTTTATAGCACCAACGGTTTCTACCATTATGGAAGCCATTTTGGTGCCTGAATAACCCAGCAGAGCGCCGAATTCAGCTAAATCATAGCTGGTGATAGGGCGTTTGAAGTTACCTTTCGGCGGATTTTGAAAGTCTTCACTTTCCCAATCTCCAATCGACATTGCAAAATATTGAGGGATACTGGCGGCACGACCCTCATCAGCAGACAATTTACCGCTTCGTGAGTTACGTTTTGTTCCCTCTTGAGCGATGGCTTCTATGTTTACTAAATCATAAAAAGGGGTGAGTTCTAGCCCTTTAGGGGTGACGAAGAAGCTAATATTTTTACCATGGGCATCGTAGTTTAGCGTTGCTAGATTAAAGAGCATCCATTGGGTGAGCTTTAGATTGGTGATGACCGTGTCTATGGTTTTGACGCTCAGTAGGCGTGGGAAAGAAACGCCATCACGCATATATACGCCATCGCCTTCATCTCCATTCTGACGCTCGTATTTGTAACCTGGAGGTAAGTCAGTTGCCTGACAGCCATCAATCACATGTCTTCGTTGAACGACATTACGAGCCTCGATATAGGCACGATCGAACCGCTCTATTATCAGTGTTCTAGTCTTCCCAATGCGAGTTAACTCAACATTAGCGACGTCCAAACCTGCTAGCTTGGCTAATGTCATGCAAAAGAACTCATTAACAGCAATACACGGTGCTTTACCGCTTTCAAACTTCAGAATGCAGTTCGAACTTAATTTGCCTTCACCAAACCCCCCACTCATCACCGCGCTTAAGTAAGTTTAACTTGTTTTGAACACCAGCAACCGAAAGGCGAACCTTACCGTCCCAATACACTAATGGCGCTAGATTTCGCTCTAGTCGTTCTATTAGTTCATCATCAGGTACAGATCTAAAGCTGGTTTCCCCAGGTTCTGAGTCTGGAACTCGAAAAGATAATGCGCCAGATGTTTCCGCACCAAGCTTACGAATCAGCCCGAATGTATTGCTTTTGGATATAGTGGTGTTTTGTATCATCTCCTCAAAGGCTTCTCCTTCAGGAAGAAGATTTCTGAGGTAGTTCTCAATACTACGTGGCGAAGCCCGATCACCGAAAGGGATGTGTGGCGAAATCGGGAAACCAGTGTGTTTCCATTCATCTTCATAGATGAATGAGAACTCTGTTTCTGTTCCGACAGGAAGAATCAAACGACCAATTTTGGTATTCGTACCGATAAACACGTCTAACTGTTGTAACTTACTCATACCAACCGTCCTCATTGCTTCTCACGCTGTTTTCAGCTTGGGAGGTTATTTGGCTATGTGGACGAACAAATAGGTTTAAATCGATAAGGCGTAACGATAGCCCTAAGATGTCCATGAGGATGAGTACATTGGCAAAGGTGACACTGGTATCGCCTTTTTCTACTTTCATGACTGTTCTACGAGATAAGTTGGCTTTTGAAGCGAGATCATCAATACGCCAGCCTCTATCGGTGCGCTTTGAGCGAATGGCGCTCCCCAGCGTTTCCATACTGAACTCGGTATTCAAATCAGGCATAGGTTGTGCCTTTACCATCTTACCTTTTTTCATAAGTGCCTTTTAATGTACTTTTGTTATTATGGGGTTCGTCTTAATATATAAGTTTACTATAACTCACTTTTGTCGTGACTGTATAAGAAACTATCTATAAGTGCAATTTAAGTTACTTATGATTGGTTTGCGAGTTCGATCTCTCTCTTTGTTCTCTATGAGAGAGTTTTATCAGCCAGAACGACATATTTGGCAACAGCGTAGTATTCAGATAAGTATTGGAAGAAGACAGAGAAAAGTGCGTGATCGGGGCTTACCTGACCCAAAATCGTCAGGTACAAAAAAAGGTTAGTAAACACTACGCTTACTAACCTTCTAGAATTTGGTGGCCCCTCCAAGACTTGAACTGGGGACCAATCGATTATGAGCGAAGGTCTGACGCAATCTCACCGCACAATCAACATAGAAAACCTGGCCCGAATCACGCCCAAATCCACCAGCAAAATCACATCACCTGATTACCCGCATGATTTTACTGACGTCGACGACGGGAAATCCGCTGAACCTATATCACCGCCGCCACCGTCGAGAAAATGGGGTTAAGGTTGGGTGGAAAGACAGGAACGGTACCGGAAAAGACAGGAAAAATCCCTAGGCGTAACAAGCAGCAAAACGAATTTATATTATTGAATTGTAAGAGCCCTTACTGGATTCGTCCGGTAGGGGCTTTCTTATTTCTAGCTCAATGAAATAAAGGAGTTTCTATGAACCAAGCCAAAAACAGCAAGAAGAATGCAGAGGCTGACACATCTAAAACCACATCAGTAGACAATCCATTCTCTGCCATTCTCAAAACAGGTGAAGCACCAAAACTAGGAGCAAAGTCACAAGGAACTGTGCTCTACGAGATTGCCCAAAACAGCGAAGACAACCAACTCTACTTCCGAATTGCCGGACAAAGTGGCGGGGCAGGATTGCATTCAAAACAGTGGATTCTTCTCAATAGGCTGCTAGACCTTATCGAATCACAGGGCGACAAACCATGGAAAAGTCAGGTGTATAAATCTCTCTATTCTTCCGGCTCAGCCAACAATCAAGGTTTCTGTGCTGCAATTGCTCGGGGCCTTAATCTGGCAACAAAAGCCGAGTCATCTATTTATCTGCATATCAAATCGAAAGATTACGATGAGCAAAAAGCTGACCTATTAGCGCTCATACAGAAGTCATGATGGGTTTCTCGACGTCGTCGACGTAATGACGACACCGTCGGCAAACTGGACGGAAAACCTAAATAGGAAATTTACATTAGGGTTAGTGTCCAGATCGGTATCTAGCCAAAATCACAGTTAAAGACCGGACCGACGACGCCGTCGACAAAGTTGCTGAAACTACATCATGCTGGAAGTCAGGCAGAGTAAGCCTTAGAGGGAGATTACAGGGTCAGTCTGGTGTGACCGACCCAGCGATCTAGGATTTTAGGTGGGTGGTTGGTGTTATACGGGCTCTTGTGTAACTACTTCCTCATTTACAGAACTTTTAAATCTGTAGACCCGCTTAGTAACTTTTCGACCTTCACCAGATGCACCTAAAGAAACAGTCTCGCTCTTCGCGTCAGCAGATAAACCAGCTTTTCCACTAAGGGAATTATCATAAAACTCTTCTATTTCGACTTCTAAAGCGCTGTCTATTCTTCTAGCAATAGCCAATTCTTGTTCAACTTTGGCTTGGTCACGAGCAAATTGCATTTGAATTTTTTGCTTTTCAGCTTCCAATCTCAAAGCCTGCAAATCTTTATTGGATGCATTTTGCATTGCCTTCGATGACTGCTCTACACTTTCCGCTACTAGCCAAATTAATGGGTTAGTCTGTTTTAAAATACCTTTAGTTTTATTCCAACTGGACATTGTAGTTCCTGTATTATTATGAAAATCAAAAACATATTAAATCCATGATACTGATAAACATGGAATTTAAATATGAACAAGATCACCAACCTTCAACAAATCACAACCCTTCCAATCACCACAACCCTTCCAATCACCACAACCCTACAAAAACAAGTCAAAGCCATACTCACCGAACCATTTCACGATGAAACAGAAACCCAGCAGGCATGGGATGAACTGCAATGTGAGCTCTGGTTTCTCACATCAATTTCCGAAATCTCTGCCGTCGTCGTCGACGATATCGAAATGCTAAAGCGAGCATTAACCTACACCGAATTCGAAGACGATCTGGACTACGGAGCAGTGCTCACCCTGAGCATTGTCGAGGACTCTGGTAAGGGTATCTACATACTGCTACCTAAGACACTGCTCACCGAATTACACCAATACTTCTCCATCGAGAATGACTAAGGAGGCAGTGATGCAATCCCGAAAATTCAATAAACGCCAACTCGACTAACTTCAACCGACGCCGCCGACGAGCAAAAGTAAGGAAACGGAATACACAGATGAACTCTGCTCTGGCCTTAAGATGATCGTCAATCGCCAAGGTCGGAAGCGTTTCTTGTTCAGGTATACCCTCCACGGAACTAAGAAATCCATCCAACTAGGTGAGTATCCAGCGCTAGACATCAACACTGCTCGCCAGATTGCCAATGACCATAAACGGGAAATTGCTCTTGGTAATGACCCCAAGGCTATTCGTGATGAGAAGCGTAACGTACTAAATTTCCAAGAGTTCTCAGAGCTGCACTACTTACCGTATGCAATGATGAATAAACTCACCGCCAAAAGTGATGCTGGTAGTCTCAAGCTTCATTTCTATCCGAAATGGGGTAAGAAACCTCTCACTGATATCGGTCAGCAAGATATTCAGAAATTGTTGGACGGGTTACTAGAAGGTAGGAAGCCAGCCACGGTCAACCGTCTGAGGTCCTTAGTCCTTCGCATGTTCAGACTGGCAATGGAATGGGGGTATGTCGACTCTAATCCCGGTCAGTACATCAGGAAGCTTAAGGAAAACAACGTAAGACAGAGATTCCTGTCACGGGCTGAGGTTGCTGCCTTCATCAAGGCATGTAACGAAGAGCCGAATCGCACCCAAGCTAATGCATTGAAATTCGCTCTGCTTACTGGGATGCGAATCGGGGAAATCACCAGTTCGAAATGGGAGTGCCTTACCGTCGACGACGACGACGGCAATTGGAGTCTATTTCTGCCACACACAAAGTCGGGGTTGTCGAGAACAGTCCTGCTCAACCATCTAGCCAAGGAAGTCATCCATGATCAACGAAGATTTCAACAACCGAAGAACCCCTATATCTTTGCCGGTGATGCACCTGGTAGACCTATCGCTCATCCGAAGAAGGCTTTTGCTCGAATCAAGAAAGCTGCCGGGATTACAGACAACTTCCGAATTCATGATTTAAGGCATAGCTTCGCATCGATTCTGATCAATAGTGGTAATGCCACGCTCTATGATGTTCAGCATTTGTTGGGACATCAGTCGCCACAGACCAGCACTAGGTATGCACATTTGGCTTCGAGTAGGTTGAGAGAGGTCAGCGCAAATGTAGCTGAGTTGGTGGGGGATGTGAGTTAACCTGAAGTGGTTGTTTTAGACTGCTTTCAAAACATTGAAGTATTTAGTTGCCTCCCTGTCTTTTAAAATTGATTTGACTATAAAAATGAGCTAACTTGGAAGTGCTCTTTAGCGTGATTTGGATTAAGTTTATGATTTAATCTAGTTTGGCGTTGCGCCGAACTCTAATTTATTGAGTGGTTTTGCAGCTGCGGAACGGCATTTCCGAACTGCAATAGTTACTCATGCTTCGCAACGATTGCAGATCGGAAATGCCGCTCCGCGTCTTTAAGTAAAGGGCTCTCGTGATACAGGGAAACCTGTATCACCCTCATTTTTTTATGTAAGCAACGACATCAATGAAGCTTTCAGTCCTAAGTCACGTATCTCCAGAAGTTTTTCCTGTTGAATTCAGTCATTACTTGGCTAAGAGGCCTTCAGGGCACTATAAAGTTTATAAGATTCCCAAACGAACATTTGGCTTTAGAGTGATTGCTCAACCCACTCCTGAGCTAAAACGCATTCAGCGCGCTATCGTTGAGCAGATGAAATCTCACGTGCAGATTCATAGTTCAGCTAAAGCGTATGTAAATGGAATCAATATAAAAGAAAATGCGAGAGTGCATGTTAGTTCTAACTATTTGCTAAAATTGGATTTGGAAAATTTCTTTAATAGCCTAACACCTTCTATGTTTTTGAAGGCTCTGAACTATCAAGAAATTGAGTTGTTTCACAAGGATATTGAGCCATTGATAGAATTACTATTTTGGAACAGAACTAAGAAGAAAAGCCCCAACCTAGTACTTAGCGTCGGAGCACCTTCTTCCCCTTTTTTATCAAATTTCATCATGTATGAATTCGATAAAATCATCACAAACTACTGTACCAAACTAAATATTAACTATTCTAGATATGCTGACGACTTGACATTTTCTACTTCAGAGAAAAATTTATTATTTACCATTCCTAAATATATAGAAAATATTTTACTTGATTTATTTGATGGAAAAATAAAACTAAATCAATCTAAGTCATTTTTTCTTCCAAGGCACACAATCGCCATGTAACTGGAATAACAATATCTAACAATAATAAATTATCCCTTGGTCGAGATAGAAAAAGATACATACGCGCATTACTACATAAGTTTTCTATAAGAAACCTTGAAAACGAAGATGATGTAGAACATTTGAAGGGTCTTATTGGCTTTGCTAAAACTGTAGAGCCGAACTTTATAGATAGAATGAAAAATCGATATGGTGAAAAGGTTTTCATTGATTTATTCAAATATAGTGGTGGAAATTAGATGGAAGAAAAAATTAGCAAAACAATTCGAAGGTTGATTTCTAGGTCTAATAAAGGCGATTTTTCAGCCTCTTTCCAACTGGCACAGTCATATGATGAAGGATTTAGCGTTGAAAGGGACAAAGAAAAGTCACAACATTATTTATCCGTCTGTGCTAGTCAACTTAAAGAAAATAAATTTAGGATAAAATCAATAAAACTGAATAATTATAAAGGATTTGCGTTCTTAGATTTAACTTTTCCTATGGAAAGTTCCACTACGGTCTTAGTAGGAAACAATGGTTGTGGTAAGTCAACTGTGCTAGAGGCAATAAAAAAGTGCTTAACTCATCTCAACTCTAGATTAGCTACAAAATCAAACAATGGCGATCTGATAGAAGAAATTGAAATAAAGAATGGTGAAGACTTTTCAAGTATTGGCGCGGAATTCGAAGTAGAACAGCAAGCCGTTAATATGGAATTGATGCAAAAGACTGCTTTAAGCTCAAAAAGAGCTCGAGGTAGTTACACTCAGATCAATGATATATGTCAAATTTTAAGACAAGCCAACGAATCAGACCCCCAACTATCCCTACCACTATTCTGTTCATATACAGTAGAAAGAGCAAATGATGTTACGACCAAAGATATAGAGGAATCTGACGAAATAAAAGATGAACAAGTATGGAATAAAGCCAAGGCGTACAGTAAAAGTTTATCTGGAAAAGCGGATTTTAAGTTATTCTTTAGATGGTTTAAGGAGTTAATTGAAAGTGACAACGATCTTTCAAGTAACGCAGATGAGCTAAGAGTAAAGATTCAAGCTAAAGAAGCAGAGATAAATAGCCCATTGCTGAAAGAGCTAATAAATAAGCATCCTGAGTTGGAACATCTTTTAGAATCTCACAAAAAAGAGTTGGTAGAATATAAAAATCAATTAAATTCAATATACACTACAGATGAGAAATCGTTAGATATTGTCAAGGAGGCTATATATAAATTTCTTCCAGGTTTTAGCAATTTGAAACTTCAGAGAATGCCCCTAGACTTAACGCTTGATAAAAATGGAACTCAATTAAGTGTACTACAACTTTCCCAAGGAGAAAAAACCATATTGGCTTTAGTGGCAGATATAGCGAGAAGACTTACTTTACTTAACCCCAAATCGTTATCACCTTTAGAGGGGGCAGGAATCGTTCTTATAGACGAGATAGACCTACATTTACATCCTTCTTGGCAACAGAAAATTATTCAAAGGCTTGAGTCTACGTTCCCAAACATTCAGTTTGTAGTAACAACTCACAGCCCTCAAGTTTGCCATACTATTGATAGTTCATCTATCTGGTTGCTAAAAGATGGGAAAAAGTATCGAGCCCCCAAAGGCACTAGAGGTGCTGTATCCTCTTGGGTGTTAAAGAATCTATTTGAGGTCGAGGTTCGTCCACCGGATGATGAAATAACAAAGAACCTGAAGCGCTATAGAGAGCTTGTTTATGATGACAAGTATGACACCGAAGATGCTTTAGAGTTGAGAAAACAACTCTCTCGACACTTCGGCTCTGCATATGAGGACTTAGTTCAGTTAGATTTGTATATAGATAACCGTAAGTGGGAGAAAGAGTATGAGGAAAATCAATAAGTCTCAAGCTCCGAATGAGCTTACTATTTATGCTATATCCAACCCTGATGATACTTGGGATAATTTTCGAGGTAATAATAGTAGAGACGCAAAAAAAATAAAAAATAAAATTTTCTCAGAACAAAACTATATTTGTGCGTACTGTGAAATTGATCTTTGTGAAGATAATGTATTTGAACATCATAGAAGAGTTGAACACTTTAACTCAAAATCTGGTTGGGTTGTAGGTGATGCTCGGCCCAATTGGCACTTGGACTGGAACAATGTTATTGGAGTGTGTATTGGTGGCACAGATAGAAATAACACTGAACAGTTTGTTATGCCAGACAATAAGTCGTGTGATTCATATAAAGAACACCTCGAAACTAACCACGGCGAAGGTAAAAGATGGCTAGGAAAAATTGTATCTCCTTTAGAAAATAATTTAAGTAGTGATATGTTTAACTTCTCTCTAGCCACTGGAATGCTAGAAGTTAACGTAGGTACTACAAACTTAAAAACATTCACACACAATAATTTTGCTACAAGCTCAGAACTTCTAGAGTCTACTATCGAAAAGCTTAATCTGAATTGTGATCGGCTAAATCTTGCAAGACTAGAGATCCATATTAGTTTTGAAAAGCTAATAGCGTCTTTCAAAAAGACAAAGGATATAAAAAAATTCAAGTTTATGCTGCGTAAGTGGGCAGGGGGAGATGGACCTATTTACTTTCAAACGACAAGAGACATTTTGGTTAGAGAGAATCGTATTGCCAAAAAAGCTCTAGAAGATTAGCCCCCCAACCCAATCTAAAATCCTAGATCGCTGGGTCGGTCACACCAGACTGACCCTGTAATCTCTCTCTAAGGCTTACTCTGCCTGACTTCCAGCATGATGTAGTTTCTGTAATTATCGCGACGGCGTCGTCGGTCCGGTCTCTATCCGGTCTTTAGCTGCGATTTTGGCTAGATACCGAGCTGGACACGAACCCTAATGTAAATTTCCTATTTAGGTTTTCCGTCCAGTTTGTCGTCGTCGTCGACGGGAGTTCCATCTGATTCCACTAACCCAACTCTTAGCCCTAACTCATACCAGATTCGCGCTGTAACCCAGTGTGCCGTTGGTTTTTCCGGTTCCAGTATGAATACCAGCCCCATGATTAGCCGCTGTTTCTGGAGCTGTCGTTGAGTGTCGATGATTACTGGCCGAAATCATTTAAGAGATAACAGACCGATTACCACTGAGGGTAATTGTAAACCTCCCTTCATTAGTTACATCCATAATTAGAGGTTTCGGACTGTTCATGTTTCATCAAGTATTCCCATGGTGTCAGATCCTTGAGCGCATCATGGGGACGTTCTTCGTTATATTCTGTCATCCAGTTCTCAGTCAGCTCACGGACTTCGTTCAAGGTTTTGAAGACATACATGTTGAGAATTTCCGTTCGATAAGTCCGGTTGAATCTTTCAATAAAGGAATTCTGCGTGGGTTTTCCAGGTTTAATGAATTCCAGAGCGATACCATGCTCCTCTGCCCAACTAGCCAGAGTAACTGAGATGAATTCTGGACCGTTGTCCATACGTAGCTTATTGGGATAACCCCGCCAGGCAACCACACGTTCCAGTACCCTGACGACGCGCTGTGATGGCAGGTTCAAGTCAATTTCGATAGCGAGGGCCTCGCGATTAAAGTCGTCCACCAAGTTGAACGTACGGAATCGCCTACCGCATTGCAGGCTGTCACACATAAAATCCATAGACCAGCAATGGTTTGCCTGAGCTGGAACAGCCAAAGGCTCAGGATTTCTCGATGGTAGCCGACGCTTACCACGACGACGCTTATTCAGCCTTAGTTCACAGTAAATCCGGTGCACGCGCTTATGATTCCATCCATGGCCCCAACGGCGCAGTATTTTATACAGCTTGCTGAATCCATACGCGGGATAACGCTCCGCTGCTTCTATTAGCTTGGCAATGACTTTATTATCTTGCGTTTGATCAGGCTGGTATCGATAGACTGAATCACTGATGCCAACAACGCGACATGCCAGGCGTAAACTGGCTCCATGCTGCTCTCGCGCATAGTCTACTAGTTCACGCCTTATCGCTGGCTTTACAGCTTTTTTTCAATGATGTCTTTGAGTATTCGATGCTCCAGACTTAGGTCAGCAAACATGGCTTTGAGTCGCCGATTTTCATCTTCTAGGTCTTTCAGTCTTTTAATGTCAGACGCTTCCATACCACCGTATTTGGATTTCCAGTTGTAGTAAGTCGCCTCTGAAATACCGTACTCACGGCAGACTTCTTTAACCAGTCTGCCTGCTTCCACTTCCTTTAAGATCTTCACGATCTGTGACTCTGTGTAACGGGATTTTTTCATCAGAAGTTCTCCTTATTGGCTCAGTTTACGCCGAAGAACTCTAAAAAGGTATGCCACTATTTTAGGGGAGGTTTACATAATCGGTCATCATTGAATGCTGTTTTTCCTGACTGGCTAGTTCTGGGAGCTTTAGGATCATAGGTGTCCTTCCCGCCACTGAACTAGCTATCCATCCCATATCTATATTAATTAACTTCAGCTAATGGAACGGAATGTTGGTTATATTTTTGTTGGTTCCAGCGCGAAGTTTTTCTGGGGTTCGGTTCTGGTGTTGAGTGGTATGTATCTGCTCTGATTCGTGCTGTACAGACGAGAAAAGGATATTACTCTGGACTAGGAAATGCATCGCTGTGGTGACTACGTGGAAGGATTCGGCTGACCTGATGGACCAGCGCTTACCGGAAGTAGTTATTGTTTAGAGAAAAGGGACCGGATATCGACCGGACTAGAACGAAAAAAGGCTTACGGATTTCTCCATAAGCCTTAAGGAATAATGGTGGCCCCTCCCAGACTTGAACTGGGGACCAATCGATTATGAGTTAGCCACTAACGCAGGAAGTCTAGGAAAACCGAGGTAAATTAAGCGTAACTAAAAATACCTTAAAGTATTTACTAAACAGTAGTTTAGCGTATTTTTGGTAAAAGTGTCAAAACTAGTGACTGTACCTCTAGTGTACCTTTGGTAGTGAGCAGGAAATACTTCTGTCAACAGAGTTGATATTTAGTTGCGAGGCCTTTACGTATTCGTTTACCAGTAGTTCGGACGAACTTTCCAAGTGCTCTGAAGTAATGGACTGGCATTAAAATAACTTCTGTATTCTCTAATCTATAGTTTGCTCGTTATGTAAAATCTAAAATTTTTAACTATCTTGGGCGCTAAAAATGATATGTGCAATAATGTAACCTTATAAAACAAATTAATCATTTGTAGCGTGTGAAACGCAATCGAAAAGATAGAGCAAGGAGGCATTTTTGACTACAAGTTATATTAGTGAGCATACTGCAGAATATGTACTTGTTCCTGAAATGAAGTCTGTCTTAGAGCAGGAATTTTCTGTTGTATTACCGATATTCCCCTGGCTGACTAGAGAGTTTAGTAAGGTCGGTAAAAGTACACATGGTTTTTCCTCATTCCGAGTTCTCGCCTTGTTCCCAAGACGTCCCAAAATTTCTAATAGTGATATATATCTAACTATAAATAGTGAATTATCAGCCTGTAATCAACATGCGAAGATGCATGGGATCACGGTAGTTGCTGGATGTCCTATCGCAAGGAACCTTAGGGAGTTGGCCTCATGTAGAGAGTGTGTTTGGCTTCGTATAGATAGCCACTATGATTACTTAAAAGACGTTTCTAAACTAGGTTCAATGAGGCTAACAAACGCAGATGTACTTGAAGAGGTTTTATGTAGTCCTGAACAATCTATGGATTCTTTAGAAATGTTTATTAGGTCCGCTAGGGATACTCTGCCTGTACGTTTCTTTGGGGCGAGGTACAAGCCTGTTTACTTTCTTGTTTCTGATTAAGAAACTTTCGATACTGATTATGATGTTTCAGGAATCAACTAAAACCTGATCGGCACAGAGTAAAACCAGTGTACAGTCACTAATATGCTAATGTGTGAGAGCTTATAGAGGCAGATTGGTGTACAATTGGCATTTTTTGTTGTAAGTACAATTGCATATGGTTTTTCTACCGAGACTCTGACATGTCGAATCTAAAGCTCTGCATTTTGCTATGTTTTTCTGCAGCCGTTGGAACAATGTTGTTTTGGGTTGCCCTGTTTCTTTGGTTCAGTGAGCCAGTGAGCGTTATGATTGAAAGTGCCAGAGCTGCTTTTATTGAGCGACCAGAGTCACCACTTGGTTATGCTGATGCAGTAATGCTGGGGCGATTGGTTGATAAAGGTATTGTACTTGACGCAAATTCTCTCATGTCTCAGATATCTAGTTTCTACACAACAATTATCACAATATTGATTACGTTGCTGACAATTTTGGGTATATCTGTTCCGCTTTACATTAAAACGAATGCTGAAACTATTGCCACTAGGCAAACGAAAAGTGAGGTTATTCGGTATTGTCGAGAGAATAATGGATTTCATGTGGCGTTAAGAGATGCGGTAGATGCAAGGACTCCATCGATTACTGAATCCCTGAGGGACATTTTAGATGTAACTGATGACCTTATGAACCTTCAGCAAAGAGTCGATTCTATAGAGCCGAAAGTTAATGATTTAAACGGAGTTAGTTCTGAAAGTATTGATGAGATTAAAGAGAATATTAGAAATATAATATCTCATGTACAGACACTTGATCCTCTTGTAGATAGAGTTGTACAAGATGATGAAGGTGAAGGACTTTTAACCGATGTGGTTCTAGATGATAGCAATATACAAAGTCAAAATTTACATGCAGTTAATGACGATGATAGTCAATTAAATCGTGAGGATACATAAGTGGCGATTAGAGCGCGTAAACATCGTTTTAGCAATAATTTAAATCCTGTTGGCATTATGCCTCAGGATAGAAGAACTCCTCAAGAGTTGCTGGATATTGTTAGAGACCAAGCCCATGATGGAGAGGATTCTCTTAACGCAATCGCACGTATTTTTAGTATTAGAGTTGAGTATAGACCCTTGAAAACAGATGCTTCAGGGTCTCTCACATTTAATACGGAAGAAGACCAATGGGTAATAACGCTAAATAGTCTTCATCATCCTAAAAGGCAAAGGTTTACATTTGCTCATGAATTGGCACATTATTTTTTACATAGAAATGAAAATAATGAGTTTTCGGATGCTGTTTTTTTTAGAGCAGATAATGTAAATAGTCCTATGGAGTATGAGGCTAATAATTTTGCAGGCGCATTATTAATGCCAAAAGATGAATTTATTCATTATGTGAGGACAGAGTCTAATTCTATCGAGAGTGTTTCAAATCACTTTAATGTATCAGCGATGGCCGTAAAAGTTAGAGCTGATGTTATCAGAGGGAATAGTTATGAGTTCTAAATACTATCCACTATTAAAGTCTACTGTATCAGAACTTAGGGCATTAAAATCGTTAGAAGAAAGAGACTTGTCTAATATACTTCCTGTTTTTGAGCTTACTAAATCTCGAAAATCTAAAAATAATCTAGGTAGTGATGTCTATAAAAAAATAGATGAAATATTAGATATCATAACTGATGGTGAGTTTGTTCTGGATTTGACGAATGAAGAATCCTTGTCAAATGAGCAAATTGAAAGTTTTTTTGATGACAATAATGCCTTCTATAACTGGACCGATTTTATAAGAAGAATTGTTGAAGAGAAAGAAGCTAATGTTATCCCCATGCTTCTTGCCTATGAAGACTCTTCGAGACGTGAGTTAAAGAAGCAAGCTAGCAGGTTGTTCAAGTTTTGTGACTGTATCAGTATACGAATCCCTGTGGAGCTGGTTTCAAAGCCTATCGTAGATGAATTGCTGTGCGTAGTTGAAGAATACTCAGAAATAAAAGTATTTATAGATCTGGGATATGTTAACGAAGCTAACCTTAGTGAAAAAATTACACAAGCGGAAAAACTATTAAATTTGGTATTACATGTAGACGATGGTTTAGATGTAGTTATGCTAGTCTCCTCATTCCCATCGTCTGTTGTTGCATTAGTACCGAAAGACGAAAAGATGTCTAGTAAGTTCCCTGTTTATGGACAGAAAATATATAATTATTTGAGAAAAATTGACCCAGAACTTCAATATGGAGACTACGCTTGTATTCACCCTTATCGTGGAGAACCTAGACCTATGATATGGATTCCAAGAGTAGACTATCCTTACGATAATCATATTCTATTTGAACGTTCTCGGCGGGAAGATGGAGGGTATGAGACTTGCGCAGCAGCCGTTAAAAATAATCCATTATATGAAAAGTATTATATTGATTGCTGGGGAACTAGAGAAATTGATTCAGCTTCCAAAGGTACAGCTAATGGGAAAAGTCCGTCATATTGGATATCGGTAAGGTCCAATATACACATGACTCGAATGTCAAGGAAGTAATAAAAATAGATAATTAATATGTTGAACCTTACAAAAAGGCTGTGATAGTTCGCATAGCTAATACTTCGAGATCATGAGCAGATATTTTTTTTCCAAGCTCTTTTCTAAATAATGTAAAAACAGGTATGACTTTTTCACTTACACTGTTGTATGCCAGTTCGTTCACTTCACTAAAAGTTAATTTTTTGGCTAACTCCTTAATCATATCCACTCTGTTAGACTTTATAGTACTTAATGATGATAGGTCTTGAGTTAATAATAGATCTAACGCTATTAACTTATCAAGTTGTCTACGTGCTTTGGCTTTCCTTCGTTGTCTTATCTTCCCATTAACATAAATTAATACACCAATGTTTTTGGGTATATTTGGCAAGATGCCTATGTGCTTCTCACTTATTAAGACCGATACTTTATTGAAAGATTTTTGATAATCAACTAGTTGCTCTACCAACGAGTATGTATTATCAACATCACTTTTTATCTCTATTGCATGCGTACAACCTGTTTCAACAATTACAAGATCAGCACGTCTTTTAGAAAAAGCGAAAGGAACTTCTGTTGCAAAAGGTGTATTGGGGCTAGTCTCTAGTAGATGTTCAATAAGCAGCAACTTGTAGTCAGATTCATTTTGATTGTAACTTTTTGACATTTGCAACTACCCATCGTCTGAGAAGGGCGGATTATAGCTTACTGTCAATTTAAGTTAAATATACCTTGTGTTTTAACAGGTGAATATCATATCAAAAGCTCTTCTACTTCGAGTCATTGGTCTAGCGCTGCGGGGCCAGTCGTCATAAGTTCCTAACGGCATGCAAACTCTTCTAAACGTTTGATAGTGCAATTCTCCCTAACATGTTGGAACAAAAACTAGGTAAGCGTTAGGAAAAATGAGGTGATAGTGTGTCGTAGAAAAACTGCGCCACATCTTCTAGATGTTTCTCATACACGGCAATGTCATTTTTATATTGCATTCCGTACAAAAGCTCTTCTCTTGTTTGGGGCAGTGGTATTTTAGGAATTTCGCCTTTGTTTGAGTAAGGATAACGGCGCAAAGTAAAAACGTCTTTGTTCAATTCAATATCGGCTTTAAGTGAACGCTGGAATTGTTCTGCGTACTTTTGTTCTAGCCAGGCCGCATCTTCTGGATAGTTGACTGTGATTTTATGGTATATCTTTGCTAGATCGTGAACATTTTTCGTGTGTTGGACTTTGTTCGCAACACTTCCATTCCACATGACCGTAGTTCTTATGCTCTTTAGAAAGCATTCGATAGCCAGCGCCAGTAAGATGTAGTAGGAGTTTGAAGTTACGTGATTTTCTTTCAGTATTTGTGCAGATTCGTAGTATTCCCGACCGTATGTAAACAGCCCGAAATCGACCATATTTTCTGTTGTTGAATCACTCATGGTTACCTCTGATTTTGACGTGACTTCGAGCTATACCTCTTTTCCAACTCTTCTCGCATCTTGGCTGACACATCTTTCATTTCTTGGCGAAGATCTTCAATCTCTTCAGGCGTGAGTGGTCTTGGCCCATCATGAGCTAGGTAGTCAGAACGAGATGCTCTGGCTTCTTTTCTCTTTCTCAGTTCTTCTCTGGCCCATTTCGACGACTCATGCATATCTTTCCTCAAGTTTTCCTTTTCGGCTTCTGTGAGGGGGCGTGGTGGCTCTGTATTGGGTGCTTTTCTTTTCATGCTGCGTCTGGCTCTCTCGGTAAGAAGATTTTGGTGGTTTGAGTCGATTACCTTCCTGGCGTAAAAACTATCATCTCACCATATGCTCAGGTGCTCAATATGTGAGCTGTTCTTGCTGCCAGGTGACCAAGTATCCAATGGGAGTCCAGAGGGGCTTGCCCCTTTGGGCATAGCGCAGCGTAAACCTTCAATACTTACTTAAAAAGTTTATTCATGACGAGGGACGAGGCATGAATAAACCAGTGATAGAGCTTAACCGTTCGGTTAATGAAGTAACCACTTGTTATACCGGATTCTTTTATCAACTCTCATTTTTTCGGAACGCTTGTAGGTAAATCAAAACGGAGTCGGTTGAACAGACTCAACTGAGTTATGTCAGAGGGATACGGTGCAAGATTTTAGATATATTCAGGTTAAAACTTGAGCGTTAGCGTTAGTGGCTGATTTGAAGACGTGACAAGTCGACCAAAGCTAATTGGCATGAAGAAATTGGGAGTGCTAATGAATGGGTGGGTATCTCAAGTCGAGCGGTGTTAAGCCTGTATCAAATTGCCCCTGGAATGACTCTGTTTGTGTGGCTTCATCTACTATCGCTTTAACTCGCTTCTTCTGGGCCATTTTACTTAAATAGGTAGGCCATACGTTACACCGGCCCGTTTTTTTTAACCGCTCCAGTGCATGATTCCTTTGTTCATCCAGCCAGCCCGACTTCAAACGAAGCTCTTTCATCAGTTTCATGGTGAGCCATTTAAGTCCAGCCGTCCCACGAATTTGACCGTCTTGGTTACGAATATCCATGTTGGCACTGTTGAGGTAGCCTGCTTGCGTTAATTTATCGATATAACGAAACCAAGAGGATTCAGGCATTGTTTCGTTATACATTTTTTCATACCGTTTGATCATGGCTCGGTGTTTGACTGGATCATTAAATGCGGTCTTTGGGATTCCAATGCGGAATGTTGCCCAGTCCATATAACTGATTAGAACCGTTAAGACCCGAAACGCTCTGACTCTTACGCGGCGCTGCATATCCCTGTGAGGGCTAATCAGTGAATTTAGTGACCTGAGAACAAAGGGTTTGTCCTGAAAGTGCTTCAGCTTGTCTATCAAGCGGCGAGTAGCCTCTGGCACGCTACCTTGTTTTACTACTCGCAGAACTACACGTACTTCAGAGGAATAGCCTTTGATTGCTGTTGGTGTTGTTTTAGTGTTCTTGCGTGACATGCTATCAGTCCTCACAAGACACATTGGATAGGGTGAAATTTAAGCACTTTAACTCTGTGTGAGGTGCTCTATAATGTTTTATTGTCATGTTATACCTCTCAGGAAGGTTAATGTGAAAATGCGGGCCGGTGTTGCGAGCACCGGCCTGTGTGTCTTGATTATTTGCGTTACTTGAGCGGCCAACCTTTGCTTTTGTTGGCGCGTTTATTCAACGACATCATTCCTCGATACGCCTTGTTTGCCACTTTATTTTGAATCCCTTCCAGCACGTCAGCTAAGCGATAAAGCTGCTTGCTGTATTTGGTGGAGTGTGCCCACTGACCAGCAAAATAAAACGCCAGCATTACCAGAAACATGACCGCAAAGAATGCGCCAAAGTCGGTCCAATTTTGTGGTGGGAAATGTAGTTCCATGCTTGTTCTCCTATATGCCTAATGATGAAATCCTGGAGACTTGTTCTCTCAGAACTTCGGTGTGTGATTTCTTCCGCCAACCGTGAACTGGCCAGCGAAAACTCAATTCGATTCACGCCCTATACCTGCGGCTCTGGCAAACGGTGTGTCACCTGTACCTGGTTCTTCGGACTTTGCAGAATCGCTGCCAATTGAGCCTGTCATCATGTCGGCCATGTCTGAGTTGGTAGCCGACTTAAACGCGGCTTGAAGGGCTGATGCGCCACCGGCAGTACTCATGACTGCACCAGCGGCCATTCCCCCGGTGGTCATTGCGGCCCCGGCCATTGCTCCAGCACTGATGTTGCCCGAACTGGCAGCGGCCCCTGCGCCAGGGATTAGACCGGCAACGATATTGGGAACGGAATGAATCAGTAGCACCAGGACCAGAGCAACAATGAAAATAACCAGCAGCTCTCGCATGGGAGCGTCATCAGATAGGTTGACCAGGAATGAATCCATGATGGACATCGCAATGCCGATCATGAGAGTCATCGTCATGAGTTTTAACGCCAGGCCAAGGACGTTACGGAAATAGTTAATGGCGATATCGGAAGTCCAGCGCGAGCCGCCAAAGCCGAGGACAAAGATTCCTGCATAACAAAGTACCCAGGCCGACACCAAGGCCACTAATACGTTGGCAGAAACGATCGTCATACAAACGACAATCAGCAGGGTGATGATAAAGATTGCCAGGCTATCGAAGGGGCTGGAAAAGCTGTAGGCATTGCTTGATTTAGCCACAATATCCAGAGCAATACTGATCGGCTCAGATGGTGTCAGTTCACGGGGTAACCCCGCAGCTTCTGCACCAATGATTCTCAATGAATCAATGATGGACGTGGCAAACTCAGGGCCATTACGTAGCAGCCACAGAAAGAAGCCGAACGTCATTATGAAGCGGATAAACTCGGCAAAGAATTCCCTGATATCCGCTTGACGGAGGAGGAGGGTTCCTCCGGTCCAAACCAGAGAGATAGTACCAAGCAGCCAGAACAGCCAACTGGCATAGTTGGTTATCACGCCAGTCCAGGTACTGGCGACCGTCATGAATTGTAATGCGACATCATCCAGCACACCGTTGTTATCAATGGCAGCATGGGCGGTCACCGAAGGGATAATCAAGCCCAAGGAAATTACCTGACGAACCTTCATGATCAGAACCCCTTATTTTGGCTGCGATCGGTAGGGTCACCCATGTTCCAAAAGCAGTTGGCTTGTTGTTTCTCTGCTTTGGTCAGGCCCGGTGAGTCGCAATCGATATCTTTGATGTCTTGGGATTGGTCACAGCCAAGCAGAAGTAATGACGTGACCAGGCACAAAGCGATGGATGAAGTGATTTTCATGCTTAAAATCCTCTGTTTTGGGAACGGTCGGTTGGCGAACCAAAATCAAAAAGTGCTTCGTGGGCTGCTTGTTGCAGTGCCTCTTTATCGGCGTCTGCCTGCATCCGAGCGCCTACAGCGTTTTGCTGAGCAATCAATAAACTGCGGATTTGCAGCAGTTGGTTAGCCTGGTTACTGGCAAGCTGATTGGCATAACCGATAGCGGCCATCTGACCATCGGCTCCCTGAGCGGCTGACTGCAATCGCTCAAGCTGGCGGGCATCGGTTTGTAAGTTGTCTTGCTGGAGTGCCAGGTTGTTGAATAACGCGTCGTTGGCTTTTTTCTGAGATTCAGAGGCCAAGCGACGGTTTTGGATCATGGCTGTCCTTTCCGTTTCACTGCACCCTGAAGAGGAAAAGCAAGGAGAACTGCGGTAGTAGGCCACATCCTGAAATTTGCCCAGATACTCGTCCAGACTGCCGAGCTGATTCTGGTAGTAGGCGAGTGTATTGGTCGCCTGAGTCAGATCATGAATCGTGGATTGAGCCTGGTCCCAGATGTAGGAAGCCGGAGCCATGGTGTTTTGCAGCATGTTTTCATATTGCTGTAATTGGGACTGATACTGCTGGATTTGTTTGGCGGTCTGCGTCACGGCTTCCATCGCCGAAATGATGTTTTGTTGCAGGTTAACGCCGTCGGCCACCGGTATACCGGACCAAACAGGGCTAGCGTGCGCCATGATCCCGCCGAGTGCTAAAAGACGAATTTTAGCCGCTAAAATTTTTGTGCTGATGTTCATCGTGTACTCCTTACTGACGTTTAAGTGGGTTATCGACTTCTGCTCTTCTTGGCTTGTTTCTGTTTTTTCTGCGCCATTTCAGCGCGCAGTTGCGCTTTGCGTTGTTCCAGTGCCGATGGCCTTTGCTCTGGTGGTTTGGCAAAACGCATGACGTCAAGCTGGGAAAGAGTGCTGAGCCTATTGCGCCTGATACCAGGCGGGGCTTTGCCAATCGGCGGAACACCACGGCGCTGAGCCTTATTCGGTGCGGCCTGATGGTTGGCAGACAGCAGTGCGAGTCGGCGTTGTTCCAGACCTTTATCCCTGAAAGTAAGGGGCAGGCCGGTGTCTGCCGCTGCGCGGATTACGCGAGCTTTAAATTCCGGAGAACCATTGACACTGATTTGATTGCCATAGCGCTCCAGGGCTATTTTCAGCGCCTGAGTTATCGCTTCGGAGTCGGATTGAGTCGAAACCTGGAGGCGTTGACCATCGTCACGTACTGCGCCATTTTTGGAGCGAAACAGAACGGTGCCGGTTTTGGTGATTGAATCGATCACACTGCTCTGGTCTTTGCGCGTATGTCCGTTTCCCTGGAGCGTGTTGCCATTCAGTGCTTGAGCTGCTTCTCGCGCTCGCAACGCGGCTAATGCTGTTTGGTCGCCGTGTTGCGCTTGGTGTTTCAGCCAATCGGCCCAAGTGTGCTTGCTGTGAGTTTGATAAACCTGTTGGCGTTCTTGTCGGTATTGTTTATGAATCGAAGCCAAGTTGTTTTGCAGCGCTTGACTCGCCTGGGAATACAGTACGCGTTTGGTTAATCGACCGCTGCCGGTCAGCTTGATGGCGGCGCGGCGAACTTTGTTGTTATTTTTGGCGGTGATGATTTGCTGGTTTTTCTTGTGTCGAAGCTGCTCTAAAGCGGTGGCCTTATGAGTTGCGAGAGCCTTTTGCTCACGCTGATAGCGTGCATAAAGTTCGCTGGTATCGATGCGTGTTTTTAGCGGTTGCTTTTGGTAATTGCGCTGCGCGGCTTGGCCGGAGTGATTGCTATTGGTCTGAGCCGATTGGAAAGCGCCGAATCGAGCTTCTAACTTGGGTTTTGAGAGATCGCGCGCAACGGTACTGGCTTTGACTGCGATTCCATTGTCAGCCGAGAAAACCAAGCCATTACCTTTGGCCGATAGCGTTAGGCCATGTGTGCGGCAGGTACCGTGCAGTTCAGCCCAGGTCTGGGCGGCTTTAATCTCGTCTAAACACTCACGTTTAATCCAACCTGACAGGCTTTCAATACCAGAGTGTCGCTCCATGTCAGCCGCGCGCGCAGCGTTATGAGTTTGCTGCGGTGTGTGATTGTCCTGCTGGAGTCCAAACGCTTTTTCTAACTGCTCACATTGTTCGGCCAAGGTTCGATAGGCGGCATACGGTTCATGCATGGTGTGGCGCGTTGGGTGAATCTTATTGATGGCAACATGGATATGCTGATTGTCCGTGTCATTGTGGACGGCGCTGATACGTTGGTGACCGTTAAATCCAAGGCTGTCACACACACGATTTTCAATCTCTGAAAGCACGCCCTGCTCAAGCTGTTCAGCGGCTCGGAAGCTGATGATCAGGTGATAGGTTTTATCGTTCTTGGCCCGGGTGTTCGACTGCTGAGTGGCAAGCACTTCGCTGATTGCATCCCGGACGGAATCGGCGTGGCAGTTCGTCAGCTTTACGTTTCCCAAGCGGTGCTCTTTGCTCTGAGTATCGGTGAGGTAATCAATTAAGCCGGCAAAATCAGATTTGTGTGTGGAACGCATCGGAATGTGTTTAACAATCATTACTATCACCTTTGGCGCAGGACCGACTCCATGATGGTGCTCATTTGATCTTTGGTGGTATCAATCCGGTTCAGCACGGCTTTGATGGTCGGCACACCGATTTGCGCGGCTTTAACATCGTTGGTCAGCCAGAGTTTGAGTAAACCGCCAAGGCGGCCAAGATCGCCGTTTACCTTAACCAGCTCTCGAACTTGCTCAGCATCGACGACGCTTTTCACTTGGCGTCCCTGGCCAATTCTGCGCAGGTAAGTGGATACGCTTAGCCCGGCTTGTTTGGCATTGGCTTCAATCCGTTCACGCTCTTCCGGCAGGCAATAGACTTTGATTGGCGTCGTATTCTTCCTGGTGACTTTCTCTGAATGATTCATGTGTTGTCTCCGTCTCGAACCGTCTGTTACTGAATCGGCCCCGCAGGGCAGGATTACCGTTGAGCGCCCTGGCGCGAATAAGGGAAGTGAAGTGGTAACCGCCGACTTGTCGGGGGGACCACTTCACCTATCCTGCCCGCAATATCGCCCGCAACTGTGTTTTGGATACCGCAGGTATGCTGCGCTGCTATCACGCAATTGCGCGTAAACCAGCCCAAAAGCAGGCAAAAACACGAACAAACCACATCAATACCAGCAAAAAACACACAAAGCTGTGTCGGCGTTGCGCGTTGGTAGCGCTGCGACTGCGAGCTGACAGCGGGTAAACAGCGTGGCTGCGTATTCATATCAAGTCCTGCTTATTTGGCTTGGCATCAAACGAAAATCCGCTGATTTTGCGAGAAACGTTCTGCTTCTCTTCCACTGGCTTATTGGTTGTGCAGGGCTTGGGAGCCGTCGTGATGTACTGCTTTACGTAGCGCAGAAACGTTTCATAGCGGAACGAGATATGTTTCTGCTCCGTCAGGTACTCCCAAATGGTTTTGAGGTTATATCCGGCCTCAATGCTTTCCTCGACGAAGGGTTGAACGCCAAGGAAGGTTGCAAGGACTTCCTGTTTGGTGGGTGGGCGAGTTTTGGGCTGGCGCTGGATAATCCAGGCTTGCAGCTCTTTGACGTAATCCGACATCTCAAGCCTCCATATTGTCCGGGGTAGCTTGGTCAATTAAGTTGGCGATATCGGAGACCTTGAAATAAACGCGTCTGCCTATTTTTATCCGGTTTGGTTTTAGCTTATTGGCCAGTTCGCAATTTGTACGAAGTGTAATCCTCAAGCCTTCTGGACTGCGATGCAGGATCTCTGCAACCTGAGTAAATGAAAGCAGCGGAGATCCTCCATAGTGGTTGTAGAGGCTTTCCTCAGTGGTCATTGTATGTTCCTTAGCCGTTATGTTGCGATGCTCTGTAGTCATACCGATCTCCTTTGCCATGCTCTTTGTTGACTTTGAGATAGTCTATGCATAAGGGTTTGGGGCTGTAAACTCCACTTTCTCTTCACGTTCGTGAATTTTATCTACAAGTTTTCGATATATCGTAGGTTTTATTGGTGTTTTTTTTGGTTTTTTTAGCGGCTAAAATCGAGTCCTTTCTGATTTTGAGCGTTCTTGATTTCGGTATATCGAACATTAATATCTCTATTGATAGGGTTGCTTTTTTATCTTGTTGTTTTAATTATTAAAATTTACTTTTGTTCTGTATTTATAAATAAAGAGAGAAGAGTGGAATCAAGTGAGTGAGATAGTCAGTAGAGTTGGATTAATTCGGGTGGAATACGCTTAACTTGCAAAAATCATCTATCATGATTTTCTTTTAGTTGCATATGTATTTGTGATTTAAATCACTGTTGTTTTTGAGTGATCACATTCTATGGCAACTCGGTTGCCGTTCATGTGCCCCTCAAGTGTCAATATATGTGAGCTTTTGAAGAGAATAGTGAAGTGTATTGTTGTAGTGATGGTGGTGCTATTGACATATGAGGTGCACTTGAGAGTCGTAACGACGGCTTATGAAACGAAAGTGTTAACTCGTAAATGCCAAAAAATTACCCAACCTCTAATTCCTGACCACTTTCTAGTGTCACTTATTGACCAATTTTCCTTAATAGCAGATTATGAGCTTTGTTGAACACTTGCTACTATGCAGACATGTTCCGCAATCTGTGAGTGCAAGGGAAGATAAGACTAACAGAACAGTATGCTACTGCTATGGTATCTGTATTTTCTGAAAATATTATAAAGACAATGTCTGCTGAAAAGACACTGTTATACAAAATGGGGAGTAATTGATGCCGCTTCAAATGGCAAGTGAACTTAGATTTCCTATGGGAACAACGACACCACTCAGTGCTCGGTCTGTAGATGATTTTAGTTCATTGATCAGAAGAGTATCGGGATCAATGAGTCGGCAGCAAATAATTGAGGTATTTAAGAAACACTTCTGCAAAGTTTCTGGTGATTATTACTCACGTAGCTCTTCGCTTGACTGGGCTGAATCTGACATGTCCAGCCAGGCTCAGAATGCAGCCAAGGATGCTCCAAATTTTATAGCCGCTGTATATGAGGCGTTAGAGGAGCTGGAGAATAGTGGCGCTTCTGTGCCAACGGTACAGCACATCAACCAGATTCTGATTAACAACCAAGACCATTATCAAATTGTTGATGATCAGTTGATTCAAACAGCAGGCAGTGTTGCTGCGCCAGAATTCAGTGAGTCAATTTCGACTTCGGTGATGAGGGCTTTGGGAGACGCGAAGGCTTTAATTGGGACGGTTGATTCTTCAAGCGCAATTGATCGCGCTCATACTGCTCTCCATGGATATTTGGTGCAGCTTTGTACCGATAATCAAATTGATCTACCCAACGCCCCTACGGCATCTAAAGCGTTCAAACAACTTCGGCAGTTTCATCCTGCATTGCAAGCGTCAGGTCATAGGGCTGAGGAGGTTACCAGGGTTCTTAATTCTTTTGCCGCGTCTATTGACGCGTTTTCTACGCTAAGAAATAAGGCGAGCCTCGCCCATGTAAATGACCTGCTATATGTCCCTGAAGCAACCGCCATTGTTAATGCGATGTATACAGTATTTAGATACATTCAAGACTGTATACAGAGAGCGCGGTAGAGATTTTGGATAACAAGCGCAAGCACTCGGAACAATTTTCCGCTGCGCTCCAAATTGTCCGGTGTTGCGGGCGTTAAGCGTAAAAGGATTTTGAAATGAAGGTAGAGGATTTTTGGAAGCCCTTTGAGGTGGAAATCGCAGATTTCGATGGACTTTTAAAAGTCGTCAATCAAGTAATGGAAAAAGCAGTTTCAAAGAACATCAAGTTTGCTTGGCGTGGGCAAATCGATGCAAGTTGGGCTCTGCATAGCTCTTTATATAGAAGGGCTAATCTGACAAAAGGAAAGGTTCTTACTGAAGCCGAAATAGCTAAAGAAGAAAGCGAGATACTTGTAGAACTTCATCGCTGGGGGTTGCACTCTTCGTCTCAAACAGGACGGTTATCAATATTAAATCAACTTGCTATGTTGCAGCACTACGGTGCTCCAACAAGATTAATTGATATTACTTTCAATGCTTGGGTTGGCGCTTGGTTCGCTGTTGAAGAGAAATGGAGCAACGGGACAAGAATCCATGAAGATCAAGACGCCCGACTCTTTGCGTTCGATGTAACTGATCGTCTAATAAATGAAAATGACGAATATCGATCTTGGGAGGATGATTATAATCGTCCTTGGAAGCAGGGTCGAAGTGACGGAATCGATAGCAAAGAATGGAATACTTCAGTCTTTGCATGGAAGCCAGCAAACTTGGACGCAAGAATAGCGGCTCAAAATGGTGGGTTTCTTTTCGGTGGTGTTCCATCGACCAACAAACCCGATGGAAAAAAATTTCAGTTTCCTAAGTCTCCCAATTTCAAAGAAGGTTGGTGGCCTATAGCAGAAGCGCGCGAAGCGTGCTGTGTTGCTGCAAGACCTCATGTATTTGATCCCGCTAAAGGAAAAGGTGCCGGGCCTGGAGCACTATACACCTTCAGAATTAAGGCGAGTGCCAAAGAAGATATTCGAAAGCGACTAGACAAGCTTTTTGGATACAGGCACTCAACCATTTATCCAGATTTTTCAGGTTTTTCAAACTTTGCGCTTCCTAAAATTAAAAGTTACTGAACTTCAAGCCACGCTTAACAAAGCTCTGCTGTCGGACAAATTTTCCGCTGTGCTTCAAATTTGCCGCAGAGCGCGGCGTTATGGCTCACAACAATCGAAGATAGGATGTAATGGATAGGATACCTGTAAACGATACAATTATTTATTCGTTGGTTCGTCTCGTTGATGACGCCCAGAAAGATCGAAGAGATCCTAGTCATTCTGATCTTGAATTTCAGATTAATAGAGCTGGCTTGATACATGTCGATCCGAATAAGGATGGCTTTCCAGTAGGGAAAGCCAAAAGACTTCGCATAGTGTTTAACTGGGCAATCGAGAACGATATTGCTAAAGCAGAGAAACTAATTGCCGGAATAATTTCATCCGTTAAAGGCTGCGGTGGGTTTAGAACAACTTCCCCAAATTTTGTAGGCTCTGATGCTATCGCCGATTTAGGTTCAGCTTTGCGTCCTGAAGGCATTATTCTGGGTGAGGATGGCTCAATATCACCGGTTGCATTGGATAACCTTTCAGGACGAAATCTTACACAAGCTCTTCGTGGTTACGTCAATCGTGCCAAAAAAGGGATAGAAGATGCGGCATTGGTAGTAGGAACTAGCAAAGACTTAATGGAGGCAGTAGCAGCGCACGTAATCCAGGAATTGTGGGGAAGCTATCCTTCAACAGCGAATTTTCCTAGCCTATTAGGGCAAGCATTTGTAGCTCTTGATATGGCCACACCAGAACAGAAGCCAGTTCAAGGTGAACATCAGCGTTGCAGATTAGAGCGTTCTTTATATGAAACTGCTTGTTCGATTAATAACCTCCGAAATAAGCAAGGCTCTGGGCATGGTCGCCCGTGGGTACCGGATCTAAGAGCTTCTGAAGCAAAAGCCGCAGTTGAGTTTATAGGTGCTATATCTGAGCTAATGCTAGAAAACCTTGAAAGGAAAAAGCCATAACAAACGATCAAAGAATAGACATAGTTTCCTAATCCGACAGAAAGTTTTAAATCATCAGGTCTAAACTAACATGCGTCTGTTTAAACATGATTTAGGCAGTATTGAACTGTTTTGGAGATTGGTGGCTGACTATCTTGCACTTAAACGTACCGGCCCCTCAAATGTCAATTAACCCGGCCTGGCCATTGCTCACAGCCAGATTACATAGGCTTAATCCTCATTTGATTGACACTTGAGGGGCAGAGTTGTCTAAGCCTTTTTCCCTTTCGCAATTGCGTCCAGTTCTTCAACCAGGTCTTCGGCTCGAAGGTGCGTGTAGCGGCGTAGCATCTGCATTGATTTATGGCCGCTGATGGCGGCGACTTGCTGATCACTTAGCCCGCCTTCAACCAAGCGGCTGACGCTCTCATGGCGCAGGTCGTGGAATTTAAAATCTTTCAGGCCAATCTTGGCCTTAATCCTCATCCATACCTTGTTGAAGTTGTACGGTCGTCGTTTACCGTCTTTGCCTGGTTCGCCAAAGAAAATCAGGTCGGTATCAATTGGCCGTACCGGATTATTAATCGCCTGCTTAAAGGATTCTAACGCCAGGAGAGAAAGCGGAACGGTTCTCGGCATGGTGTTTTTGGTTTCGACCAGGAAAACCACACGCTTTTTCAAATCAACCTGAGAGCGGCGCAGAGAAGTGATTTCAGAGGAACGCATACCGGTTTCCAGCGCGATACGGACAATCCAGGCCAGCATCGGGTTGGTGTGCGCCTCAACGGCTTCCAGGAGCTGTAACTCTTCTTCCTCAGTTAAGCGTCGTTCCCGGCCAGAAGGCGGGGAGGGCTTACGAATATTCTGGACCGGGTTAATGGCCAGGCCGATGCCCCATTCTTTAATCGCAATGTTGTAAAGGTGACTGAGCAGGGCCAGGTCAATGCGCACGGTATTAGGTGAGCGCGGTTTAGGAGCCGGATTACCTCTGGCGTCGCAACGGTCCAGGCCAGCTAACCGGTCGTCTCGATACTTGGCAATGATTTCTGGAGTCAGGGCGGCCAGGGAGTATTTCCCCAGGGCTTTGATAATCGGTTTGGAATGTCTTGCATCACAGGCAGCAGTTGCCGGTCGTTTGGTCGGTGAGATTTCTGCCAGGTAGCGTTTTAATGCTTCTTCAATGGTGAGTCGTTCTGACGAGGAACGTTTGATGTAGACGCCACGCACAATTTCATCTTCAGTGCGTCTTGCCCAATCCTCGGCATCGCGTTTGAGACGAAAAGTTTTGGACGTCGTTGGCCAGCCGGTTTTTCGAATAACGGCTTTCCAGGTACCTGAAGAGGTTTTAACTAAAGTTGCCATGTGAGTACTCCCGAATGCGTACTGTACTGATTTTGTACCTCGGGACGGAATAAAAGGCAACATTCAAAGAAGGGTAAGCGATAAGTGCTTGATTTGAATGGTGGCCCCTCCCAGACTTGAACTGGGGACCAATCGATTATGAGTCGACTGCTCTAACCACTGAGCTAAGGGGCCATACAGGTCAAAGATTATAGGGGAAGCTTTACGGGGTGTCTAGACGCTAGGGTGGCCAATTGCGCTTAGTTTTTATTCACTTAGCACAACAGACAATAAAAAAGGTGAGCCAGAGCTCACCTTTTTTCAGTCTTGGTCGATTATTCGTCCAGGAAGCTGCGCAGAGTTTCTGAGCGGCTTGGGTGGCGAAGCTTACGCAGTGCTTTGGCTTCGATCTGACGAATACGTTCACGGGTGACGTCGAACTGTTTGCCCACTTCTTCTAGCGTGTGGTCAGTGTTCATGTCGATACCAAAACGCATACGCAGTACTTTGGCTTCACGTGGCGTCAGGCCGGCCAGAACGTCGCGGGTCGCGCCTTTCAGGCTGGTTGATGTTGCTGAGTCCAGTGGCAGCTCGAGGGTGGTATCCTCGATGAAATCGCCCAGGTGCGAATCTTCGTCGTCACCGATTGGTGTCTCCATTGAGATTGGCTCTTTAGCAATTTTCAGTACTTTACGGATCTTGTCTTCCGGCATTTGCATGCGTTCTGCCAGTTCTTCCGGCAGTGGCTCACGACCCATTTCCTGTAGCATCTGACGAGAGATGCGGTTCAGTTTGTTGATCGTTTCGATCATGTGAACCGGAATACGGATTGTGCGCGCCTGGTCGGCGATAGAACGGGTGATCGCCTGACGAATCCACCATGTGGCGTAAGTTGAGAACTTGTAACCACGACGGTATTCAAACTTATCCACCGCTTTCATCAGGCCGATGTTACCTTCCTGAATCAGATCGAGGAATTGCAGACCACGGTTGGTGTATTTCTTGGCGATAGAAATAACCAGACGTAAGTTCGCTTCCACCATCTCTTTCTTCGCACGGCGGGCTTTCGCTTCACCGATCGACATGCGACGGCTGATGTCTTTGATGCGTACTACGCTCAAAGAAGTCTCTTGTTCGATGATCTGCAGTTTCTGGATTGAACGGCGAATGTCTTCTTCGTTACGACGGATTTTTTCCGCGTACGGTTTGTCAGACGCGAGTACTTGATCCAGCCACGCTTCGCTTGACTCGTTGCCAGTGAAAACCGCGATGAACGATTTTTTCGGCATCTTAGCCACTTCAACCACAGAACGCATGATCAGACGTTCTTGGGTGCGAACGCGATCCATGGAAGTGCGCAGTGTTTCCACCAGGTGGTCGAACTGTTTAGGTGTCAGACGGAATTCACGGAATACGTCCAGTACCAGATCAGTTGCTTCCTGAGCGTGCGAACTTTCGTTACCGTGCTCGTTGATCGCCAGTTGCAGGTTCTGGAATTTGTTGCGCAGTTGCGTGAATTTTTCCAGAGCCAGCTCAGGGTCGATACCGACTTCTTCTTCGCTGTCGTCGCTTGAATCGCCGTCACCGTCTTCATCTTCGTCGTCTTCATCGTCGTCGATGTTTTTGTCGTCTTCATCTTTGAGGTCGGCTTCGGTCAGTTCAGAACCGATGTGCGTCGCAGTTGGCGCAGTGCTCTCTTCTTCATTCGGATCGACAAAACCTGAGATCAGGTCGGTCAGGCGCAGCTCTTCAGCCTGGACTTTATCAAACTGTTCCAGGATGTAAGGGATGGTGCCCGGGTATTCAGCGACCGCGCTTTGAACCTGGTTGATACCATCTTCAATGCGCTTGGCAATATCAATTTCACCTTCACGAGTCAGTAGTTCTACTGTACCCATTTCACGCATGTACATGCGGACTGGATCGGTCGTACGACCAATCTCGCTTTCTACGCTGGACAGCGCAGCGGCAGCGGCTTCTGCTGCATCTTCATCAGTGATCGTATCGTCGTCGTTTAACGCAAGATCATCGGCATCTGGGGCAGTTTCTACTACCTTGATGCCCATGTCGTTGATCATCTGAATAATATCTTCTACCTGCTCAGAATCGACGATCTCGGCAGGTAGGTGGTCATTTACTTCGGCGTAGGTCAGATAGCCTTGTTCCTTGCCTTTTAAGACAAGTACTTTAAGCTGTGACTGCGGACTTTGATCCATAGACGGTATCCAACTTCGTATCTGGTGAAGGAATAGTATGCGAAATGCAAACCACGTATACTAACAAATTTATTCGTTGCTGACTATTTAAACTGGGTTACGCTTTTAATTCTAGCATTAACGCTACTAGCTCCCTTTTTTCGTCGCTTGATAAACCGACGCTTCTCTCTTTAGCCTGCAAGTTGTCAATTTGTTTCTCTACGCACTGAGCAAGAATCTTGTCCAGTGAGTCTAAAAATAGTTCTTCCTGATTGTCTTCGACGAGCGGTATCTCCCAGCTCGCCAGACGAGACAGAAGTGCCTCATGATTTTCGTTGCGCCAATGTTCAAGTAATTGGCCTGTTGATATATGGGGGTTTTGTCGACAGTTTTCAAGCACTGTGACCAACAAACTCAACCCAGGTATAGCGAGCTCTTTCACGCTGGAAAGATCAGGTACTATTTCAGCATAGCTCGGATTTTGCAGAAGCAAAGCGATGACTTCACGCATCGGGGTGCGTTTAATCTCTTTGTGTGGCTGCGGGCGCGGGTTAGCGGCCGCCGGCACGCTCGGCTTTTTATAAATGCCGGTCTTCTGCTCCAGTATGCGCAGCAGCTGATCCTGCAGCGATTCATCCGGAATCTGGTTAATCAGTGGCAGTGCCATCGCCTGTAAGGCGGCTTTGCCTTCATAAGTACTGGTGTCCACCTGGCTGAGCAGATTGGAGAACAGGTACTTAGACAGCGGCTCTGCGTTGTGCATCTGCTGTTCAAAGGCGTCTTTGCCGTATTTACGCACGTAGCTGTCCGGGTCCTCGCCATCGGGCAGGAACAGGAACTTGAGAATGTTGCCACTTTTCAGGTAGCTGAGCGCATTCTCCAGCGCGCGCCAGGCAGCTTCACGGCCGGCACGGTCACCGTCGTAACAACACACGACGGTGTTGGTCTGGCGGAACAGCAGTTGCAAGTGGTCACCTGTGGTCGAGGTACCCAGGGAAGCGACGGAGTAGTCGATACCATACTGCGCCAGTGCCACCACATCCATATAACCTTCGACCACCAGAATCTGCGGTGGTTCACGGTAAGCCTGCAACACCTCATACAGGCCGTACAGCTCTTTACCTTTGTGGAAAATCGGCGTTTCCGGCGAGTTGAGGTATTTCGGTGTACCGTCACCCAGCACCCGGCCACCAAAGCCGATCACCCGGCCACGCCGGTCACGGATCGGGAACATGATACGGCCGCGGAAACGGTCGTAGCGGTTGCCTTTTTCGTTTTCAATCAGCATGCCACCGGAGACCAGCATGTCCTGGTTATGGCGGCTCTGACCGAAGTTTTTACGCACTTGGTCCCACTCGTCAGCGATGTAGCCGATACCGAACTTCTGTACGATTTCACCGGATAAACCGCGGTTTTTCAGGTAATCGATGGCGGTGCGGTTGGTGGCAACTTTTAGCTGCTGACGGTAGAACTGGGCAATGTTGCCCATTAAGTCGTACAGGTTACGCTTTTCTTCACTGCTGGCGCGCGGGGCATTACTGCTGTTATTGAAGCTGCCGTTGGAGCGCGCTTCGCGCGGTACATCCAGGCCGAGAAAGGAGGCCAGCTCTTCAATCGCTTCCGGAAATTCCAGTCGCTCGTACTCCATCATAAAGTCGATGGCATTACCGTGTACGCCGCAACCGAAACAGTGATAAAACTGTTTTTCCTGGCTGACGCTGAAAGAGGGGGTTTTCTCGTTGTGGAACGGGCAGCAGGCGCTGTAGTTTTTACCCTTTTTTTTAAGTTTTACACGTGCGTCAATGATGTCGACGATATCAAGTCGAGCGAGGAGGTCATCAATGAAACTACGAGGGATCTGTCCTGCCATAAAACCTAAAACAAAGAGCTAAACGAAAAATTACATCCGGCCGGATAGGCGGCGAGCCTCGCGGTTAAGGCTGAGGTTCGGGTCTGCAAAGGCCAGGAGTATAGATACAAACAAGCCGTGCGTTCCGAAGAATAGCACGGCTTGCTGCAATTGGGCGTGGTATTAAGCCAGCTTAGCGCGAACTAAACCGCTTACTTTACCCATATCTGCGCGCCCTTGAATTTGCGGTTTCAGCACAGCCATTACTTTACCCATGTCTTGCATGCCCGCTGCTTCTGATTCGGTGATTGCGCTGTCAATCAGTGCAGACACTTCGTCTTCGGTCAGTGGTTGAGGCATAAAATCCTCAAGTACTGTAATTTCGGCTTTTTCCGCATCAGCGAGGTCTTGACGACCGGCTGCTTCAAATTGCGCAACAGAGTCGCGACGCTGTTTAACCATTTTCGTCAGCACAGCAAGAATGTCGTCGTCGGACAGAGTAATCTGTTCGTCAACTTCACGTTGCTTAATGGCTGACAAAGCTAAACGGATAGTGCCAAGGCGCGTTTTGTCCTTGGCTTTCATCGCTAATTTTTGCTCTTCTTTGAGCGTGTCAATCAGAGCCATAACAAATTCCTAAGTAAGGAATCAGTTATTAGTACAGGCGAACGCGACGAGCGTTTTCGCGAGCAAGCTTCTTAGCGTGACGCTTTTGAGCTGCTGCTTTAGCGCGTTTGCGAACTGTAGTTGGTTTTTCGTAGTGCTCACGACGACGCACTTCAGAAAGGATACCTGCTTTTTCGCAAGAGCGCTTGAAACGACGCAGTGCTACGTCGAACGGTTCGTTTTCACGTACTTTAACTACTGGCATATGCCTTTCACCTCAGGGGTTAATTCGTTAACGCTGGAGTTCAGTGACCGAAACAATAATTTGCTTAGTCTATCTACCAGCTTGATCAAAAATGGTGCCGAATTTTAATCCGATCGACAGGGCTTTGTAAAGCATTTTGTCGACTACAGTCTGTACAAAATTTGTTTGTAAAGCCAAGCCGAGGTAACATGGCGCCAATTTCTAATTATAGATGAAAGCACGCTGAGAAAACTATGCGCATTATTGGTATTGAAACCTCTTGTGATGAGACGGGTATAGCGATTTATGACGACGAGAACGGATTGCTGGCGCACAAACTCTATAGTCAGGTCAAACTTCATGCAGACTACGGTGGTGTGGTGCCGGAACTGGCCTCACGCGACCACGTTAAAAAAACCATTCCTCTGATTAAAGCGGCGATGGCCGATGCCAATTTGACGCCGGCCGATATTGACGGTGTGGCTTACACGGCCGGCCCGGGCCTGGTGGGCGCGCTGCTGGTTGGCGCCACTATCGGCCGCAGCCTGGCGTACGCCTGGAATGTGCCGGCGGTGCCTGTGCATCACATGGAAGGCCACCTGCTGGCGCCGATGCTGGAAGATAACCCGCCACCGTTCCCGTTTGTCGCGGTACTGGTGTCCGGCGGCCACTCAATGATGGTGGAAGTGAAAGGCATTGGTGAATATCAGATCCTCGGTGAGTCGATTGATGATGCGGCCGGTGAAGCGTTTGATAAAACCGCGAAACTGATGGGGCTGGATTATCCGGGCGGCCCGCTGCTGGCGCGTCTGGCGGAGAAGGGGACGCCAGGCCGCTTTAAGTTTCCGCGTCCGATGACCGACCGTCCGGGTCTGGACATGAGCTTTTCCGGCCTGAAAACCTTTACTGCCAATACCATTGCCAGCAATGGTGATGATGAGCAGACCCGCGCCGATATCGCCTATGCGTTCCAGGAAGCGGTGTGTGACACGCTGGTGATTAAGTGTAAACGTGCCCTGGAACAAACCGGGATGAAACGTATCGTGATTGCCGGCGGCGTGAGTGCCAACAAGCAGCTGCGTGAGTCGCTTGGTAAACTGGCACACAAAATCGGCGGTGAGGTGTACTACCCGCGCACGGAATTCTGTACCGACAACGGTGCGATGATCGCTTATGCCGGGATGCAGCGTCTCAAAAACGGTGATACCACGGATCTGAGCCTGGATGCGCGTCCGCGCTGGCCGATTGATCAACTGACGCCGATTGCGGCTGACGCTTAATCCTCGGTTCGGTTTGATTTTAAATCTCGGATCGGATCAGTGTTAAATAAAGAAGGGCGGTCGCTGCGGCGGCCGTTTTTTTATCTGAGCGCGGGTGATGTGTGGTCAGTCAGTAAGATCCGGTGCAATCCCATCACTCAGCGGCAATCGTAATCAGTGACAACAGCAATTAGCCTCGATGCTGATTGCCAGACCAAGAAAGGAATAATGACCATGACGATGTTTACCCATGACGGCCAGCAGATGCATTATCTTGATCAGGGCGAGGGTGAAGTGATTGTGTTTGGCCACAGTTATCTGTGGGACAGCGCGATGTGGGCGCCGCAGGTCGAAGCGCTGAGCGCAAAATACCGCTGTATCGTGCCTGACCTGTGGGCGCATGGTCAGTCGCAACCGGCGCCGGCATCGATGCGCAGCCTGAGTGATTATGCCCAACATATTCTGGCGCTGATGGATCACCTCGGCATTGAGGCCTTCACCATCGTTGGCCTGTCGGTGGGCGGTATGTGGGGCGCAGAGCTCACGGCGTTGGCGCCGCAGCGCGTCAAAGCCCTGGTAATGATGGATACTTTTGTCGGCCTGGAGCCGGAAGTGACCCATGCGAAGTACTTCCACATGCTGGATACCATTACCGCACTGCAAGCGGTGCCGGAGCCGATTGTCGAGACGGTGGCACCGATGTTTTTTGCCAAGCAGGCAGCGCAAACGACGCCGCAACTGGTGCAGGACTTTAAACAGCATCTGGCCGCTCTGAGCGGTGAGCAGGCGGTGGAAGTGGCGCGTATCGGGCGGATGGTATTTGGTCGTCGTGACCTGATGGAAGAGGTCGAGAAGTTTGCGCTGCCGGTACTGATTGCGGTTGGCGCTGAAGACAGCCCGCGTCCGGTGCTGGAATCGTATCTGATGCAGGACAGCATTAGCGGCAGTGAACTGGTGGTGATCCCGCAGGCCGGCCACATCAGTAATCTGGAGCAGCCGCAGTTCGTGACGGAAATGCTGCAACGCTTTTTGGCCAAGGCGCTGAAATAAGTCACTCTGCAACACCAATAAAAAAGGCCGTTACGGCCTTTTTTTAGATCTGAACCTCACGGCCGCGCTCGTGTTTACTGCGGGTCTGCCCGGTTAGTCGAGATCCCGGTGTTTGGCGCCGACTTTCGGCTCGGTGCCGCTGATCAGGCGTTTAATATTCTGATGATGGCGCAGCACGATAAGGCAGCACAGCATCGCCACCGGCAGGGTGTAATGCGGTTTGACCATCCAGGTATAAAACGGTGCCAGCAGTACGGTGACCAGTGCGGCCAGAGAAGAGTAGCGAAAGAGCACCGCGATCACCAGCCAGGTGGCCATGATCATCGCAGTCAGATCGAGTCCGATCGGTGCGATCGCCCCCAGTGCTGTAGCGACCCCTTTACCACCTTTAAAATGAAAAAACAGCGGATACATATGGCCAAGGCAGGCAGCGATCGCGATCACGCCCAGCAGCAGCGCATCAATGCCGAGAAAATACGCACTCCAGACCGGAATGGTGCCTTTGAGCATGTCACACAGCAGCACGGCCGCCGCGGTCTTTTTGCTGCCGATACGCAGCACATTGGTCGCGCCCGGATTATGCGAGCCGACGGCGCGCGGATCTGGCAGTCCGGTCATTTTGCAGATCAACACCGCACTGGAGACGGATCCCAGCAGGTAAGCAGAAATGATCATAATGAGTGCCAGTGGCGTCATAATTTCCTCAAAGTGAAGATTTACCGGAAGATCGGTTCACAAGTCCTTGTTAACCAAGCTCAAAGTAAAAATTCTGTCCGGATTTCGCATCTTGAGGTGGTTTAGGTATATGATAACGCGATTCAGCAGAATAATACGTTTTTTTCCTCAAATAGGGTATCCGACCTGTAAAAAGGATGTAATAGAAAGATGGATAAAGTTTTTATCGAGCAATTGGAAGTGATCACCACCATCGGTGTGTATGACTGGGAACAAGAGATCAAGCAGAAGCTGGTACTGGATCTGGAAATGGCACACGACAATAAGCCTGCCGGGCTGAGTGACGATGTGGCGGATGCCCTGGACTATTCTCAGGTCAGTCAGGCGGTGATCGATCACATTGAAAACGGCCGTTTCCTGTTAGTGGAACGCGTGGCAGAAGAAGTGGCAGAGATCATTATGAGCCGTTTCTCGGTGCCTTGGATCCGGATTCGCCTCACTAAGCCGGGTGCAGTGGCTCAGGCCAAAGGCGTGGGTGTGATCATTGAGCGAGGAAAAGCATGATCACCACCTATGTGGGTGTGGGTTCCAATCTGCAGCGTCACAAACACATAGAGGCCGCAATTAACGAGCTGGCCGGGTTAGGGGAAGGGCTGCGCCTTTCCACTATCTATGAGTGTGAATCGGTCGGATTTGACAGCCATGCCTTTTTTAATCTGGTGGTTGAATTGCAGACGGAACTAAATTTGTCTGAGCTGTCTCAAACCCTGCGTGATATTGAACTGCGCTGGGGCCGTGACAGCCAGGCGCAGAAATTTCAGGACAGGATGCTTGATCTCGACATCATTCTGTATGGAGACACTGTGTCGCCCGCGGCACCCAAGTTGCCCCGCCCGGACATTTATCAATATCCCTTTGTGATACAGCCTTTGTATGAGCTGTGTCCGACGTTGTCCATTCCCGGCGCTCAGCAAACGATCGCACAGGTGTGGCAGCAAGCCAAAGGGCTGGAGGCGCTTAAGCCTGTGGAGCTTTGGTTCTCAGTTAATTAATAATAAGAGAATACAATGAGTTATTTTGAAGCGTTAATGTTGGCTTTAATTCAGGGCTTAACCGAATTTCTACCCATTTCCAGTTCCGCACACCTTATTTTGCCTTCGGCCATTTTTGGCTGGGCCGATCAGGGGCTGGCGTTCGACGTGGCAGTGCACGCTGGTACGCTGGCAGCGGTGGTGATTTATTTTCGGCGTGAGGTCATCACCCTGTTACGGGCGTTTTTCGGATCGATTTTCAAACGTCAGCGCGGCAAAGAGGTCACTTTGGCCTGGATGATCGTGCTGGCGACGATCCCCGCTTGCGTGTTTGGCCTGGTGATGAAAGATGTGGTGGAAACCTATCTGCGCAGTGCGTGGGTGATAGCGACCACGACTATCGTGTTTGGTCTGCTGCTGTGGTATGTCGATAAATACTCCGTCGCGCAGGATGATGAATATCAGGCCGGCTGGAAAAAGGCGCTGTTTATCGGTCTGGCTCAGGCGGTCGCGATCATTCCCGGCACATCCCGCTCTGGTATCACCATCACTGCAGCGCTGTATCTCGGTTTTACCCGCGAGGCAGCCGCACGTTTTTCATTTCTGATGTCGATTCCGATCATTGTGCTGGCAGCCAGCTATCTTGGTATGCAGCTGGTGACCAGTGGTGCGCCTGTCCATGCCGGTTTTATGCTGACCGGAATTGCGACCTCTTTTGTCAGTGCTTATTTGTGTATCTTCTTTTTTCTGAAGTTGATTTCTCGCATGGGCATGACACCGTTCGTGATTTACCGTTTATTATTAGGTATCGGGTTGTTTGCCTTTTTACTCAATCAGTAAGCTAAGTGTTGGGGCGGGCCGGCTCCTGACTCGCCTCACTATCGGGCTTATGGTATAAGTGGTGAACTTTTCTTAACATGTAACTATGGTCATCGGGTAACCATGGTCATCGGTTAACGATGATACCGATGTTAAAGAGAATACCTATGTTAAAGACAATAGATCGATATATACGCTGCTGCCTTTGGGCGGCAGCATTTCCATTAATCAGTATGTGTTTATGAGAGAAGCGAGAGAAAGGCAATGCGTGTATTTGCAGTGGCACTGACTCTGTTGTTTGCCTGCCTGCAGTATGACTTGTGGATGGGTAAAAACGGTATTGCTGACTATCGTTCGGTCGCGGGTGAAATCGAGGTTCAGCAGCAGGTGAACAATAACCTGCATGTGCGCAACCAGGAGATGTTTGCCGAAATTGACGATCTGCGTCAGGGACTGGACGCGATAGAAGAGCGTGCCCGCCACGAGCTGGGTATGGTCAAGGATGGCGAAACGTTTTACCGCATCATAGGTGAGGAAAACCGGTCATGACTGACCTTATCACTGCCATCGTTCCTGCCGCCGGCGTCGGCAGCCGGATGCAGGCCGACCGGCCGAAACAATATCTGACTCTGCACGGCCAGACTGTGCTTGAACATACGGTTGAAAAACTGCTCAGTCACCCGGCTATCGGTCAGGTGGTGATTGCTGTCAGTCCGGGCGATCCCTATTTTGCTGAGCTGTCGCTGGCTGCTCATCCGCGCGTGATGCGGGTTGATGGCGGCAGTGAACGGGCCGATTCGGTGTTGTCGGCGCTGAACTATCTTTGTCAGCAGCAGTTATCTAATCAGTGGGTCATGGTGCATGATGCTGCCCGGCCTTGTGTACAGCATGCGGATATTTCGCGCCTGATTGAGGCCGCTCAGGAACATCCGGTCGGGGCGATTCTGGCCGCGCCGGTACGTGATACCATGAAGCGTGGTGACGGCAGCGGCAATATCGACCATACAGTGGAACGAGTGGCTTTATGGCACGCGCTGACGCCGCAGATGTTCCGCATCCGGCCACTGCGTGATGCGCTGGCTCAGGCTTTGCAGCAACAGATAGCGATCACCGATGAAGCGTCCGCTTTCGAGTGGTTGGGTGACAAACCCGGCCTGGTTGCCAGCCGCGCCGATAACATTAAAATTACTCAGCCGGAAGATCTCGCGTTGGCGGACTTTTACTTAAGACAAAAAGCATAAGACAAAAAGCATAAGACAAAAAGCTTAAGCCACGGCTGACCAACTGAGTCGCGACAACCTGTGTCTTAACAAATAGCTCAAAAAAATTAGCGATAAAAAGCAGCGATAAAAAGAAGAAGGACTGAACATGATTCGAATCGGCCACGGTTTTGACGTGCATAAATTTGGTGGTGAAGGACCGGTGATTATCGGTGGTGTCGCGGTGCCTTACGAGCAAGGTCTGATCGCGCACTCCGATGGCGACGTGGCTTTGCATGCGCTGTGTGATGCGCTGCTTGGCGCGATGGCGGCCGGTGATATCGGCCGCCATTTCCCGGATACCGATGAGAAATGGAAAGGCGCGGACAGCCGAGAGCTACTCAAAGATGTTTACCGCCGGGTGAAGGCGCAGGGTTACCGTCTGGGTAACTGCGATGTCACCATCATGGCTCAGGCTCCGAAAATGGCGCCGCATATCGACGCCATGTGTGCGGCCATCGCGCACGATTTAGAAACAGCATTAACCAACGTCAATGTTAAAGCCACCACGACAGAGCGGCTTGGCTTTACCGGGCGTAAAGAAGGCATTGCCTGTGAGGCTGTGGTACTGCTGGTTAAAGCCTGATCACATCAGGTGATTGGCGTACTGCGCTCACATATCGGAATAAAAAATGACAGATCTTTTATCATCGTTGGCTTATTTATGTGGTAAACCAACAGCGAAAGCAAAAATCAAAGCCAAGCCGGAACACTTTAAGGTGTTTGAGGAGCTGGGCTACGAGTTCAGTGGTCAGGGCGAACAGGTAATGATCCGGATTCGCAAAACCGGTGAGAATACCAGTTTTGTTGCCAATGAACTGGCCAAAGCGTGCGGCGTGAAGTCGAAAGACGTCAGCTGGGCCGGCCTGAAAGACCGCCATGCGGTGACCGAGCAGTGGCTGAGTGTTCACCTGCCACAGGGTAAGTTCCCCAATCTGGCTCAGTTTGAAGCCCAGTATCCGAGTATTGAGGTGCTGGCGATGCAGCGTCACAATAAAAAGCTGCGTCCGGGCGATCTGCAGGGCAACCGGTTTGAGGTGACCTTAAGTGAAGTCAGCGATATGGATGATGTGCTGCAAAGGTTGCAAGTAGTTGCACAGCAAGGCGTTCCGAATTATTTTGGTAATCAGCGCTTTGGCCGCGATGGCAATAACCTGCATGAAGCGCGGCGCTGGGGACGAGAGAATGTGCGTACCCGCAACCAGAGTCAGCGTAGCCTGTATCTGTCCAGTGCCCGTTCGTGGATCTTTAATCATATCGTGTCTGCGCGCATTGAGGCCGGCTGTTTTTATCGCTTTATTGACGGCGACATCGCCCTGCAAGGTAAGGAGCAGTCATTGGTTGAGGCCGATAAGCTCAGCGAATGGAACGCGCTGCTGGAACAAGGTCAGGCGGCGATTTCTGCGGCGTTGGCGGGTGACAACGCGCTGCCAACCCGTAGTGACGCGCTGGCGCTGGAGCAGCCGCAGCTGGATGCGGAGCCGGACCTGCTCAAGCTGATTGGCGGTAACCGTATGCGTCATGATCGACGTGCGGTGTCGATGATGCCGCAGGATCTGAGCTGGGACGTCAACGGTGATGAGATTACCCTGCGCTTTGCGCTGGATGCCGGCAGCTTCGCGACCTCGATTGTACGCGAGCTGGTGGAAGAGATTGCCGTCGAACGGGTCTATGAGTGAATACCGCGTGGCTACGAATGAACAAAGCGGTTTTATGAGTGAACATCAACAGGCGTAACGGACGGATGAGTGATAAAAAATTAAAAATTCTGCTCAGTAATGATGATGGCGTATACGCGGAGGGCATTCGTGCTCTGGCTTATGCGCTGGCAGATATGGCTGAAATCGTGATTGTCGCCCCGGATCGCAACCGCAGCGGAGCGTCGAACTCTCTGACCTTAGAGCAGCCATTACGCGTCACCAAGATTGAACCGAATACCTATTCAGTGCAGGGCACGCCGACCGACTGCGTGCATTTTGCGTTAAACGAGCTGATGAAAGATGATTTGCCGGATCTGGTGCTGAGTGGTATCAACCACGGCGCTAACCTCGGCGATGACGTGCTCTATTCAGGCACGGTTGCGGCGGCGATGGAAGGCCATTTCCTCGGCGTGCAGTCGATTGCGTTTTCTCTGGTCGGAAAACATCATTTTGCCACCGCGGGGAAAATTGCCCGTCAGCTGGTTGAGCAACATTTATCTTCTCCGATTCCGACCAACCGATTAATCAATGTCAACATTCCGGATGTGCCGTTGGCCAAACTGCAAGGCCAGAAGGTCACGCGCCTGGGTGCCCGTCACCATGCCGAGAATATGATTAAACAGAAAGACCCGCGTGGCCACGATATCTACTGGCTTGGTCCTCCGGGGCGTGAGCAGGATGCCGGTGAAGGCACCGATTTCCATGCGGTTGAGCATGGTTTTGTGTCGATTACGCCGCTGCAGGTGGATTTGACGGCCCATGAGTCGCTGGGCGCGATGAACGACTGGTTGATGACCAAGGGAAAGGAAGGTGCGGATGACTAATCCGAAAGCGGACAAACTGATTCAACTGTTATCCGGTCACGGTATTAGTGATGAGAAAGTACTGGCCGCCATCCACGCTCTGCCACGGGAAAAGTTCGTGTCGCAGGCGATGATGCATCAGGCCTATGATAATAACGCTTTGCCGATCGGTCAGGGTCAGACCATTTCCCAGCCTTACATCGTGGCGAAAATGACCCAGATGCTCGGGTTGCAGCGTGACAGTAAGGTGCTGGAAGTTGGCACAGGCTCTGGTTACCAGACCGCAGTGCTGGCACAGCTGGTCGATCATGTCTGTTCGGTGGAGCGGATAAAGTCGCTGCAGTGGGAAGCAAAGCGCCGTCTTAAGCAGCTCGATATTTATAATGTTTCCACCAAACACGGTGACGGCTGGCAGGGCTGGGCGGCGAAAGGGCCGTTTGATGCCATCATTGTGACCGCAGCCGCTCCCGTTGTTCCGCAGGCTCTGCTGGATCAACTGGCTGACGGCGGACGTCTGGTGATCCCGGTCGGTGAAGAAGAGCAGCAACTGCTGCTGATTGTTCGCCATGGTGACCATTTCGACACCCATGTGGTGGAGATGGTGCGTTTTGTGCCTTTAGTTTCTGGTGATCTGGCCTGATGCGCCCGCTTTGGTGCCGAAGTTTACTGGTCGCAGGGCTGTGTAGTCTGATGATAGGCTGCGTAGCGCATACCCCTGCGCCGGTATCGGGACTGAAGAAAGATTACACCTCTATCGAACGTGGCAGTTATCGTGGCAGCTACTATGAGGTTCGCCGTGGCGATACCTTGTACTACATCGCCTATATTACCGATAAGAACGTTAATGACATCATTCGTTACAATAATCTGCCGAAACCTTACACCATTCACCCGGGGCAGAAACTTAAGCTCTGGCAGCCTGCCTACACGCCTCCCGCTTATGGCGGCACCGGAGCTGGTCCAGCGGTTGCTGTGGCTGCGGCCGCATCAGCGCCGGCTAAAGCAGCGGCTTCTGCTGCTAAACCGATCAAAATGAGCAATGGCTCTAATACCGCATCAATATCACAAACTGCTAATGTAACCGCTGATCAGGTTAAAAAATACCCAAATAAGGGTGTTGAACAATCAAAACCAAAGGAGTATGTTGGTTCTGTAAATAAACAAACTGTTAACAAAAAAGTAAGTGAATCTTCATCTTCGAACGCTAAGGTAGCTCAATCGAACGCCAGGCCAGCGAGTTCCAACGCTAAGCCAGCGAGTTCGAGTGCTAAAAAGCCAGCGAGTTCGAGTGCTAAAGTAGCGAAGTGGATGTGGCCGACTAAAGGTCGGGTGATTCAGAACTTTTCCGCTGGGGATCAAGGCAACAAGGGGATCGACATCGCAGGACAGCGCGGTCAGTCCATCATGTCCACCGCAGCAGGAACAGTGGTTTATTCGGGCAGTGCACTACGCGGATATGGCAATCTAGTCATTATCAAGCACAACGATCATTATCTGAGTGCTTATGCCCACAACGATCGGTTGCTGGTTAAAGAAGGACAAAGTGTAAACGCCGGCCAGAAGATAGCCACAATGGGCAGTTCAGGAGCCAGTAGTGTTCGCTTACATTTTGAAATTCGTTATCAAGGTAAGTCAGTGAATCCAAAACGCTACTTACCATAAACATACTTGTTCAGAGTCATGTGACATTAAGCAGTAGTAATGTCTTGCTAGCTCGCCAGGGGAGGCGCTATGAGTATCAGCAATACAGCCACTAAAGTCGACGAAGAGTTTGAATTCGATGCCGAAGCAATGAATGCCGCGGAAGCTGAAGAACAACTCACTAACAGTAAAGACCAATCTGAAGAGATTCGCGAAGAATTTGACGCATCGACGAAGAGTCTGGATGCCACTCAGATGTATCTGAGTGAGATTGGTTTCTCACCACTTTTAACCGCCGAAGAAGAAGTTTTGTATGCCCGTCGTGCTCTGCGCGGCGATGAAGCGGCACGCAAACGTATGATCGAAAGTAACCTGCGCCTGGTGGTCAAGATCTCACGCCGTTACAGCAATCGTGGTCTGGCTCTGCTTGATCTGATTGAAGAAGGCAACCTGGGTCTGATCCGTGCGGTGGAAAAATTTGATCCGGAACGCGGCTTCCGTTTCTCGACCTACGCCACCTGGTGGATCCGCCAGACCATTGAACGTGCGCTGATGAACCAGACCCGTACCATTCGTCTGCCGATTCACGTCGTCAAAGAGCTCAACATTTACCTGCGTACTGCGCGTGAACTGTCGCAAAAACTCGATCACGAGCCAACGGCAGAAGAGATCGCACTGGAGCTGGATAAACCGGTGGATGATGTCAGTAAAATGCTGCGCCTCAATGAGCGTATCAGCTCAGTGGATACGCCGATTGGTGGTGACGGCGACAAAGCGCTGCTCGACATTATTCCGGACATCAACAACTCGGACCCGGAAGTCTCGACTCAGGACGATGACATCCGTGACTCACTGGTTGCCTGGCTGGATGAACTGAATCCGAAACAGAAAGAAGTGCTGGCGCGCCGTTTTGGCCTGCTCGGTTATGAACCTTCTACGCTGGAAGAAGTCGGTCGCGAAATTAACCTGACCCGTGAGCGGGTACGTCAGATCCAGGTCGAAGGCCTGCGTCGTCTGCGTGAAATCCTGATGAAACAGGGTCTGAATATGGAATCGCTGTTTAACGTAGAAAACGAGCAATAATCCGTTAGTGATACCTTTTACCGATATTGTTCTTACGGCATTGTACCCTGCTGAATTGTACCTTACTGCGCCGTTTAGCAAGGCCAACGTGCAGCTAAAGCGGTCAATGCGCAGCTTAAATATGAAAAAGGCACTCAGTTGAGTGCCTTTTTTGATCTTGCTGAATGTGTGAACTTACCGACCGTCAGTTGATGCCGGCAAGGCTCAGAGCATTTTCTTCAGGCGGTACAACGCTTCCAGTGCCTGACGCGGGGTCAGATCATCCGGGTCGATACCGGCCAGCGCCTGTTCCACTTCGCTTGGCTCCGGGATAAGGCTGAGCTGATTGGTGATATCCACCTGACTTGGGTGGCTGCTTGGTTGCTGCAGGCTGAGCTGCTCTAACTGGCTCAGTTTGCTGCGCGCGTTCTTGATCACCGCTTTCGGTACACCGGCCAGTCCGGCTACGGCCAGACCATACGACTTGCTGGCCGCGCCTTCCTGCACTGCGTGCATAAAGGCAATATCATCGCCGTGTTCTACCGCGTCTAAATGGACATTGGCCAGATGCGGCAGGGTGTTGGGCAGCTCGGTCAGCTCAAAGTAATGGGTCGCAAACAGCGTCATCGAGCCAATTTGTTTGGCCAGCCATTCCGCACTGGCCCAGGCCAGAGACAGGCCATCATAGGTACTGGTGCCGCGGCCAATTTCGTCCATCAGTACCAGGCTGCGAGCGGTGGCATTGTGGAGAATGTTGGCGGTTTCGGTCATCTCAACCATAAAGGTCGAACGGCCTGAGGCCAGATCGTCTGACGCGCCGATACGGGTGAAAATGCGATCCAGCGAGCCGATACGGGCGGACTCGGCCGGTACATAGGCACCGATGTGCGCCAGCAGGGCAATCAAAGCGGTCTGGCGCATATAAGTCGATTTACCGCCCATATTCGGACCGGTAATGATCAGCATTTTACGCTGCGGATTCAGCTCTATCGGGTTGGCGATAAAGGGTTCGTCCAGCACCTGCTCGACCACTGGGTGGCGGCCGCCCTGAATATGAATGCCCGGCTCTTCGCTCAGTTGCGGACGGCAGTAATCGAGGCTTTCTGCCCGTTCGGCCAGGTTTTGCAGTACGTCCAGTTGCGACAGCGCTGAGGCCAGGTTCTGCATCTGCTCCAGTTGTGGCAGCAGCAGATCAAACAGTTGCTCCCACAGCTGTTTTTCCAGTGCCAGTGCTTTGGATTTGGAATTGAGTACCTTGTCTTCGTGCTGTTTCAGTTCCGGAATAATGTAGCGTTCGGCATTTTTCAGGGTCTGGCGACGCACATAGTGCGGTGGCACCAGGTGGCTCTGGCCGCGGCTGACCTGAATATAAAAGCCGTGCACATTGTTATAGCCGACTTTGAGCGTGTCGATGCCGTGGCGATCGCGCTCTTCTGCCTCCAGTTTGTCGAGGTATTCGGTCGCGCCGTTGGCCAGATCGCGCCATTCATCCAGTTCGGCACTGTAGCCGTCGGCAATCACGCCGCCATCGCGGATCACCACTGGCGGGTTGTCCTTGATCGACTGCTCAAGCAGTTCGCATAGCTCATCAAGAGGCTGGGCGAACTCACGCAGTTTGCCAAGATAGTCGCCTTCAAGCGGCTGCAATACGTCACTTAGCTCCGGCAGTTGCTGCAGCGCGTTGCGCAGGCGGGCCAGATCGCGCGGCCGGGCCGAGCGCAGGGCGAGACGGGCCAGAATACGTTCGATATCACCTATCTGTTTCAGCACCGGATAGAGATCGGCAAACAGGCCCTGCTGTTTGATTTCCCCAATCGCATCGAGACGCTGATTGAGGGTATCCAGGCTGCGCATCGGCTGGTGGATCCAGCGTTTCAGCATCCGGCTGCCCATCGGGGTGGCACAGTGATCAAGCACTTCGGCCAGAGTGTTGTCGCTGCCGCCGGCCAGGTTCTGGGTCAGTTCCAGATTACGGCGGGTCGCAGCATCGAGGATCACTGAGTGATCCTGACGGTCAAACGTCAGCGAGCGGATATGCGGCAGGGCGGTGCGTTGGGTGTCTTTGACATACTGGATCAGGCAGCCGGCCGCACACAGGCCCAGCTTGGCCTGCTCGACGCCGAAACCAACCAGGTCACGGGTGCCGAACTGCTGGTTGAGCTGCTGCTTGGCGGTGTCGAGTTCAAACTCCCACACCGGGCGACGGCGGTTACCCTGACGGCTGGCCATCAAATGCACCGGTTCGAAATCTTCCGGAAACAGCAGCTCGCGCGGCGCGGTGCGCTGCAGTTCGGCCGCCATGGCTTCTTCCGACTCCGGCTCACTGAGCTGGAAACGGCCGGAGGTAATGTCCAGCGTGGCGTAACCAAAGCGGCCATTATGGTAGTAAATCGCCGCGATCAGGTTATCAACCCGCTCCGAGAGCAGGGCTTCGTCGGTGACCGTGCCCGGCGTGACAATACGCACCACTTTACGTTCCACCGGGCCTTTGCTGGTGGCCGGGTCGCCGATTTGTTCACAAATAGCCACCGATTCGCCGAGCTGAACCAGTTTGGCCAGATACCCTTCCACGGCATGAAATGGCACACCGGCCATCGGGATCGGCTCCCCGGCCGACGCGCCGCGTTTGGTCAGGGAAATATCCAGCAGGTGCGAGGCACGTTTGGCATCGTCATAAAACAGCTCATAAAAGTCGCCCATCCGGTAAAACAGCAAAATATCCGGATTCTCTGCTTTGAGTTTGAGATATTGCTGCATCATGGGCGTATGTTTTTGCTCGGCAGTCACGGGTTACTTCTTTTGTTTGTGGACATAGCGGCTTAGGATACGTGAATCCCTATCGAGCGAAAAGACACAACAAGAGGTTTTTGGGCATGGAATTGCAGCAACGATTAAGTGAACAGGTAGGCGAGTTATTGCTTGCACGGCAGCAGGTGCTGGTCACGGCAGAATCTTGTACCGGTGGTGGTGTGGCCGCCGCGGTCACCGACATTGCCGGCAGCTCGGCCTGGTTTGACCGCGCCTTTGTCACCTACAGTAACGAGGCCAAGCAGGAGATGATTGGCGTGCGCGCAGAAACGCTGGCGGAGCATGGCGCGGTATCTGAGCCGGTGGTGATTGAGATGGCGCAGGGCGCACTGGCCCATTCGAACGGCACCATCGCAGTGTCGATCAGCGGCATCGCCGGACCCGGTGGCGGCAGCGAAGAAAAACCGGTCGGCATGGTCTGTTTTGCCTGGGCGGACAAGCAGGGCTGGCAGCAGGTTGAGACTCAGTTTTTTGCCGGCGATCGGCAAACAGTGCGTCAGTTAGCGGTACAGCATGCCCTGGCCGGGGTGGCAAACCATTTATCAGTAAGTTAGTTTGAAGTTTGTCGGGTTGCTGCAAGTTTTTTCTATACAGGGGTGGACACTGTATGAATCAACAGTATAATGAGCAGCAATATGACAGCTTATGTCGAAGCAAATTTTACGCATTCACGTATCACTATTGATAGCCTCACCATGAGCAGTAGTGACAGTCTGGAGAGAGTAATGGACGAGAACAAACAGAAGGCTCTGGCCGCAGCCCTGGGTCAAATTGAAAAGCAATTCGGTAAAGGTTCCATCATGCGTCTGGGTGATAACCGCACCATGGATGTTGAAACCATTTCTACAGGTTCACTTTCTCTGGATATCGCTCTGGGTGCCGGTGGCCTGCCAATGGGTCGTATCGTCGAAGTTTACGGTCCTGAATCATCAGGTAAAACCACACTGACTCTGGAACTGATTGCCGCTGCGCAGCGTGAAGGTAAAACCTGTGCCTTTATCGATGCTGAGCACGCACTGGATCCTGTCTATGCCAAGAAGCTGGGCGTAGATATCGACGCACTGCTGGTGTCTCAGCCGGATACCGGTGAACAGGCGCTGGAAATTTGTGATGCGCTGGCTCGTTCAGGTGCGATTGACGTTATGGTGGTGGACTCGGTTGCAGCACTGACGCCGAAAGCGGAAATCGAAGGTGAGATGGGCGACAGCCACATGGGTCTGCAGGCACGTATGCTGTCACAGGCGATGCGTAAGCTGACCGGTAACCTGAAACAGTCGAACTGTATGTGTATCTTCATCAACCAGATCCGTATGAAGATCGGGGTGATGTTCGGTAACCCGGAAACCACAACAGGTGGTAACGCGCTGAAGTTCTACGCGTCAGTCCGTCTCGATATCCGTCGTACCGGCTCGATTAAAGAAGGCGACGAAGTGGTCGGTAACGAAACCCGTATCAAAGTGGTTAAGAACAAGATCGCGGCACCATTTAAAGAAGCCAATACTCAGATCATGTACGGTCAGGGCTTTAACCGCGAAGGTGAGCTGGTGGATCTGGGCGTGAAACACAAGCTGGTGGAAAAAGCCGGTGCCTGGTACAGCTACAATGGCGATAAAATTGGCCAGGGCAAAGCAAACGCGTGTAAGTACCTGCGTGAGAACACCCATATTGCCAAAGAACTGGACACTAAACTGCGTGATATGCTGCTGAACCCGACTCAGGTGCCAGCCGATGAGCCAGAGTTTGGTGCAGTGCCAGAGCAAGAAGAAGAGTTGTAAGCCGCGCGGTTTGCCACCGAGCAAGACTGGCTTACAATCAACAGTTAATCAAAGCCTCGCCTGTGCGGGGCTTTGCCTATTCTGGCGTGCTAAGCCGCGCTCACCTCATCAATGTGATTCACACGCCAAGGAGCGACTATGTTTGGCAAATCTTCTCCGCGCAGTTGTCAGGAGAGTGCACTGGCACTGCTGTCACGCCGTGACCATGGCGAACATGAACTGGCGCAGAAACTGCAACAAAAGGGCTACCCCGAGCAGGAGATCGCCCAGGCGCTCAGCTTTTGTCTTGAGCACCGCTTTCTGGACGACTTGCGTTTTGCCCACAGCCAGGTGCGTCAGCACATCAGTAAAGGTCACGGTGAACGGCGCATTCGTCAGGAGCTGCAGCAAAAACGGGTCAACGGTGACCTGATTGATCAGGCGCTGGCCGAAGAGGGCACCGACTGGTTTGAACTGGCCAGACAGACGGCGCAGAAAAAATTCAGCGATTTGCGCGGCAAGGATAATAAAGAGTATGCCAAACGGGTGCGTTTTCTGCAGTACCGCGGTTTCAGCTTTGAGCAAATCCAGTATGCGCTGAGTGACGAGACCGAATAATCCCACCTGTGCCCGGGGGCTGGCCGGACTCTCTGTTGTCCTGTCGGTTGCGGGCAAATTTAACCTTCTGACATTGGATTAAAATTCAATTCATTTTCGTCTTTTCTTGAAGAAAACTAGGCGAAGTCTTATCCATGCTTTACAATAGCGCAAAATTCTAACTTGAGTATTTCAGGAAGAGCTGCATGTACATGAGCACGGATGAGGTTCGCCGCGCGTTCCTCTCATTCTTTGAAAGTAAAGGCCACCAAATTGTCGAGAGTTCATCTCTGGTGCCTGATAATGACCCGACCCTGCTGTTCACCAACGCAGGTATGAACCAGTTTAAAGATTGTTTCCTAGGCTTGGAGAAGCGTGGATACACCCGAGCGGCGACCGCGCAACGCTGTGTGCGTGCCGGTGGTAAGCACAACGATCTGGAAAACGTGGGCTTCACCGCACGTCACCACACATTCTTCGAAATGTTAGGTAACTTCAGCTTTGGTGACTATTTCAAAGAAGATGCGATTAAGTTTGCATGGGAGTTTCTGACTGATGTACTGAAACTGCCAAAAGACCGCCTGCTGGTTACGGTTTACCAAACCGATGATGAAGCGTTTGATATCTGGAATAAACAAGTGGGTGTTCCGGCGGATCGTATTGTGCGCATCGGCGATAAGCCGGGCGGCAAAGCGTACGAATCAGACAACTTCTGGCAGATGGGTGACACCGGCCCTTGTGGTCCGTGTACCGAAATTTTCTACGATCACGGTGATCACATCTGGGGCGGCCGTCCGGGCACACCAGAAGAAGACGGTGACCGTTTCATCGAAATCTGGAACAACGTTTTCATGCAGTTCAACCGTCACGCTGACGGCACTATGGAACCGCTGCCAAAACCATCGGTAGATACCGGTATGGGTATCGAGCGTATCTCTGCCATCATGCAGGGCGTACACTCTAACTACGAAATCGATGTGTTCCAGACGCTGATTAAAGCGACGGCGGAAGTGATTGGTTACGACGACCTGTCTAATCAGTCACTGCGCGTGGTGGCAGACCACATCCGTTCTTGTGCGTTCCTGATTGTGGATGGCGTAATGCCGTCTAACGAAGGCCGTGGCTATGTACTGCGCCGTATCATTCGTCGTGCGGTACGTCATGGTAACAAGCTGGGTGCTCAGGGTTCTTTCTTCCACAAACTGGTTGGCCCTCTGGCGGACATCATGGGCACAGCCGGTGATATTCTGAAGAACCAACAGGCTATCGTGGAAAAAGTACTGCGCATCGAAGAAGAAAACTTCGGCCGCACCCTGGATCGCGGTATGTCACTGCTCAATGAAGCTCTGGACAACCTGCAAGGTAACGAGCTGGACGGCGAGACTGTCTTCAAGCTGTACGATACTTACGGTTTCCCGGCTGACCTGACCAACGACGTGGCACGTGAGCGTGGTTTCATCATTGATGAAGCGGGCTTTGAAGCGGCGATGGAAGAGCAGCGTCAGCGCGCGCGTGAAGCGGGTAACTTTGGTGCTGACTACAACTCAATGATCAAAGTGGACGGCAAAACTGAATTCTGTGGCTACGGCGCGACAGCCGGTCAAAGCCGCATCAGCAAGCTGTTTGTCGAAGGCAATGAAGTTTCTTCACTGTCGGCAGGCGATCAGGCGATCATCATTCTGGATGAAACGCCGTTCTACGCGGAGTCAGGTGGTCAGTGCGGTGATACCGGTACGATCAAAACTGAATCTGGTGTTTTCCAGGTTGAAGATACTCAGAAACTGGGGAACGCGATTGCTCATTACGGTGTGTTGGCGGAAGGCGTATTTGCTGAAGGCGACAGCGTGACCACGGATGTGGATGCCAAGCGTCGTAAAGCGATTTCACTCAACCACTCAGCGACACACCTGATGCACGAAGCGCTGCGCCGTATTCTGGGCGAGCACGTCATGCAGAAAGGCTCGCTGGTGCGTGCTGAAGCGCTGCGTTTTGACTTCTCTCATCTGGAAGCGGTCACTGCTGAAGAGCTGAAAGAAGTTGAGCGTATGGTGAACGAACAAGTGCGTCGTAACCACCCGATCGAAACCAACATCATGGATGTGGAATCGGCGAAAGCGAAAGGTGCGATGGCACTGTTTGGCGAGAAATACGAAGAGATGGTACGCGTACTGTCGATGGGTGATTTCTCCACTGAACTGTGTGGTGGTATCCACGCCAACAGTACTGGTGATATCGGCCTGTTCAAAATCATCTCGGAAAGCGGTATCGCAGCCGGTGTGCGTCGTATCGAAGCGGTGACCGGTGAAGCGGCGCTGGATTACCTGGACGAGCAACAGGCTCAGTACCAGCAGAAAATGAACGAGATGGCGTCAAAAGCGAAGACTCTGGAAAAAGAGATCAATCAGCTGAAAGACAAACTGGCAGCGAAAGAAAGTGCCAACCTGACCAGCAATGTCAAAGAGATTGCCGGCGTGAAGGTACTGGTTGCGCAGTTGGATGGCGCGGATAACAAAGCGCTGCGCGGTATGGTTGATGAACTGAAAAACCAGATGGGCAGCGGCATCATCATGCTGGGTAACGTGGCTGACGATAAAGTGGGCCTGATTGCTGGTGTGACAAAAGATCTGACGGCTAAAGTGAAAGCCGGTGAGCTGGTCAATATGGTGGCCCAGCAAGTCGGTGGTAAAGGCGGTGGTCGTCCTGATATGGCTCAGGCGGGTGGCAGCGATGCAGCAGCATTGCCGGCAGCGCTTGCGTCAGTCGATGCCTGGATTTCCGAGCGTCTGTAACGATCAAATCGTTATTCATTGAAAATTAAAGACACTCAATCAGCGTTTTGTTGATTGAGTGTAACTTTATCTGGTCAACCAAGTGGTTTAATTAGCTTGAGCAACAGCGGGCTGATTAGCCGCTTGGTTTTGTTTTTTATTGTGATCAAACTGATATTCAACTGATTGTTGACAGGTTTGGTCTTAATGAGACTTCGGTCCTGGGAAGGTGAATACTGGTGAAAAAGCCCATTATCGTGCAAAAGTTTGGTGGCACTTCAGTTGGTTCAATTGAAAACATGCACTTAGTCGCCAAGCACATCATCAAAGCGAAAGATGATGGTAATCAAGTTGTTGTAGTTGTTTCTGCTATGTCGGGTGAAACCAACCGTCTGCTGGGCCTGGCCCATCAGGTGGACAGTGTTCCGACTGCCAGAGAACTTGATGTTTTGCTCTCTGCCGGTGAGCAGGTATCTATGGCACTGGTGGCGATGACCCTGAATAAACTGGGTTATGCGGCGCGCTCGTTAACGGGCGGTCAGGCAAATATCGTCACCGATAATCAGCATAATGATGCGACGATTAAAGCCATTGATACTCAGGCGATAACGGACCTGCTGGAGCAGGATCAAATTGTTATCGTGGCCGGATTCCAGGGTGTTAATGAGAATGGGGATATCACCACGTTAGGCCGCGGCGGTTCTGATACCAGTGCGGTGACGTTGGCGGGCGCCTTAAAAGCGGATGAGTGTCAGATCTTTACTGATGTTGACGGGGTATATACCTGCGATCCGCGTGTGGTTCCTGGCGCGAAAAAGCTGGATGTGATTGATTTTCCTTCAATGGAAGAGATGGCTCGTAAAGGCGCTAAGGTCCTGCACCTGCCATGCGTTCGTTTCGCATGGAAAAACCAGGTTCCGCTGCGCGTTCTGTCGACCTTTGATGTTAATGCCGGCAGCCTGATTAAAGGCGAAACCGGTACTCAGCCAATCTGCGGCCTGGCGCTGCAGCGTGATTTGGCGTTGGTCACGGTTGATCATGACTCACTTGCCGCGTTGACAGCACAATGTCAGATGCTGGGAATTGAAGTGTGGAATGTGATCGAAAAGGCAGAATGGGCGGGTGTTGTGATAAAACATGACGCTTGTGCTAAGTTGGATCTGGTGTTCAGCAATAAAATCCGTAATAGTGAGCAAGTAAGCTTACTGACCAAGGTTGGTTTGCAAGCACCAGAACTGAAGGAACAGTGTTGTGCATTGTTGGCGGCAAATAATATTGGGGTTGAGCATGTTTCAACCACTTCACAATCATTAATGTTAATGCTTTCGCCGCAAAATATTGATAAAGCAGCAAATATTTTACATGAAGCTTATATTGATTCGCAGCTTTTCGTCGCAGTTGAAGCTAAACATGCCTGTTCGGGATGATTAGTCTGCATTAGAGAGTTTACGTAAATATAACTTTTAGTGGATAATAAAAGCGTTGCAAGAGAATACAGAGATCACTCAAGGAGCAAATAATGCTAATTTTGACTCGCCGTGTTGGCGAAACACTCATGATCGGTGACGAAGTGACAGTGACTGTGCTGGGCGTAAAAGGTAACCAGGTACGTATCGGTGTGAATGCTCCAAAAGAAGTATCGGTACACCGTGAAGAAATCTACATGCGCATTCAAGCGGAAAAGGGTAATGGTAACGTTGCATCAGGCAACTACTGATTATCAGAGAAGGGCCGGCAATTTTGCCGGCCTTTTTTGTCGTGTTTTTTATCGGGATAAGGGGATTTGAATGGTGAAAGTTCAAATTCCCGGCGCTTTGGTTAAATAGCCAACGCTTAAGCAGTTTTTTATTATTTTTGCCAAGAAAGTGTTTGACATATTTTTGGTAAAACGTAATATGAGCCCCCCGCAAGACGGTGAGGTGGCCGAGAGGCCGAAGGCGCTCCCCTGCTAAGGGAGTATGCGGTTTGTAGCCGCATCGAGGGTTCGAATCCCTCCCTCACCGCCATTCTTGCGACGCTTAATTTTAGCATGTTAAGTGAAATGCGCGTCCGTAGCTCAGCTGGATAGAGTACCTGGCTACGAACCAGGCGGTCAGAGGTTCGAATCCTCTCCGGACGCGCCATATTCCTGCGGGAATATGCAAGGTTCTCTTGGGACATAAGTTCTTTGAGAAGAAAAGTGGTGAGGTGGCCGAGAGGCCGAAGGCGCTCCCCTGCTAAGGGAGTATGTGGTTTGTAGCCGCATCGAGGGTTCGAATCCCTCCCTCACCGCCATTTCTTGACCTTAGGTCAATTTTTTATTCCAAAAGAATAAAAACGTGATATAGTTCACACCTCAAAACGTGATACACTTCACACACTGCGCGCTCGTAGCTCAGCTGGATAGAGTACCTGGCTACGAACCAGGCGGTCAGAGGTTCGAATCCTCTCGAGCGCGCCACTATTTTTAAGCTTCTGATTTATCAGGAGTCGATTGCAGAAGCGGGATTTCTCGCTGCTACAGTCAAGCCTGCGCGTCCGTAGCTCAGCTGGATAGAGTACCTGGCTACGAACCAGGCGGTCAGAGGTTCGAATCCTCTCGGACGCGCCACTTTTCAGTTTGAAAGGTTACTCAGGTTTTATCCTGAATTGCTTTTTGAACCGGACTTCTGGTTACAGAAGTATTGGGAAGGGTATTGCCCTGTTTATCTTTGGTTTATCCGCCATTGATAACAAACATTGCGCGCTCGTAGCTCAGCTGGATAGAGTACCTGGCTACGAACCAGGCGGTCAGAGGTTCGAATCCTCTCGAGCGCGCCACTATTTTTAAGCTTTTGATTTATCAAAAGTCGATTGCAGAAGCGGGATTTCTCGCTGCTACAGTCAAGCCTGCGCGTCCGTAGCTCAGCTGGATAGAGTACCTGGCTACGAACCAGGCGGTCAGAGGTTCGAATCCTCTCGGACGCGCCACTTTTCAGTTTGAAAAGTTACTCAGGTTTTATCCTGAATCGCTTTTTGAACCGAGCTTCTGTTTACAGAAGCAATGTGAAGGGCATTGCCCTGTTTATCTTGGCTTTATTTGCCATCGATAACAAACATTGCGCGCTCGTAGCTCAGCTGGATAGAGTACCTGGCTACGAACCAGGCGGTCAGAGGTTCGAATCCTCTCGAGCGCGCCACCTTTCTAAAGCCCTGCATTCGTGCGGGGCTTTTTTGTTTACATTTCATTAGCATTTTGTCTATTCTTTATTTACAACTCTTTGTTTTTACAAAGCGAGTTGCCACTTTATTAACCGCATCTCAATTTTCATTCCGATTATCTACTAACCTCGTCATATTCGGCACATAACTGAGCGAGTAAATCGCAGATTGCATGACATTTTGTGATTTGTGTGACGAATCTTACGCTGATTTTGTGGCAAGCCTTAAAGAGTGGTGTGAACTAAATTGACAATTTTTCACCACAATTGATAATCCTTGTTCACATATCGCTGCGTCTTTATACGTATGCGGTATATGTTGTCAGGATGACACTGAAAGGAAGCAAAATGACAAATATCGGAAGCCTGCTAGTTGATGCGGCCACCCTGATGGTTACAGGGATGACGGTCGTATTTCTATTCCTCACCATTTTGGTTTATCTCGTTCGGTTAATGTCTAAATGGGTACCACAAGAAGTACCTCAGCCGATCGTATCCAAGTCCCCAGCGAAAAAAATGCAACCCGCCTCTGCTGCTGTCAGCCCTCAGGTTGTGGCTGCGATTTCCGCTGCTGTACACCAACACCGTACTTCAGCGGCGAAGTAGTCAGAATTTAAAAGGAGTTTATAAGCATGTCTAAACCACTCGCTATTACCGATGTGGTCCTTCGTGACGCACATCAATCCCTGTTCGCGACGCGTATGCGTATCGAGGATATGTTACCGATCGCTGCCGAACTGGACAAAGTGGGCTACTGGTCGCTGGAGACCTGGGGCGGCGCCACCTTCGATGCCTGTATCCGTTATCTGGGTGAAGATCCGTGGCAGCGTCTGCGCGCGCTGAAACAAGCGATGCCGAATACGCCGATGCAGATGCTGCTGCGTGGTCAGAACCTGCTTGGTTACCGTCACTACGCCGATGACGTGGTGGAAAAATTTGTTGAACGTGCCCATGCCAACGGCATGGATGTGTTCCGTATCTTTGATGCGATGAACGATGTACGTAACTTCGAGAAGGCGGTGAAAGCCACGATTGATGTCGGCGGTCATGCCCAGGGCACCATGTCTTATACCACCAGTCCGGTGCATAACATCGAGACCTGGGTTGACCTGGCCAAGCGCCTGGAAGATCTCGGCTGTCACTCGCTGTGTATCAAAGATATGTCCGGTCTGCTCAAGCCGTATGAAGCGGATGAACTGATCCGCCGTATTAAGGCCTCGTGTGATGTGCCGCTGGCGCTGCACTGCCATGCCACGACTGGTCTGTCGACCGCAACCGCGATTAAAGCGGTTGAAGCCGGTATCGATATTCTGGATACCGCGATCTCCTCCATGAGCCAGACTTACGGCCACACCCCGACTGAAACCGTGGTGGCGATGCTGGAAGGCACAGAGCGCGATACCCAGCTGCAACTGGAAAAACTGGCGCCGATTGCGGCCTACTTCCGTGAAGTGCGCAAAAAATACGCTCAATTCGAAGGTCAGCTGAAAGGGGTCGATTCACGTATCCTGATTGCCCAGGTTCCGGGCGGGATGCTGACTAACATGGAAAGCCAGCTTAAAGAGCAGGGCGCGTCTGATCGTATGGACGAAGTGCTGCAGGAGATCCCGCGTGTGCGTCAGGATCTCGGTTATATCCCGCTGGTGACACCCACCTCGCAGATCGTCGGCACTCAGTCGGTGATCAATGTGCTGACCGGTGAGCGCTACAAGAGCATCACCAAAGAGACGGCTGGTGTGCTGAAAGGCGAATACGGTGCGACGCCGGCCGAGGTCAATGCTGAGCTGCAAAACCGCGTGCTGGAAGGCGCTGAGCCGATTACCTGCCGCCCGGCTGATCTGCTCAGTGATGAGCTGGATAACCTGACCAGTGAGCTGCAGGTTAAAGCGAAAGCCAACGGTATCCGACTGGCGGATGAGCAGGTGGATGATGTACTGACTTACGCCTTATTCCCGCAAGTTGGCCTCAAGTTTCTTACCAATCGCGGCAATCCGGATGCGTTTGAACCGGCACCAGGCAGTGAGCCAGCGCCTGCTGCGCCTTCATCTGCGCCTGCCGCATCTGCCGGTAAGATTGAAACTTACAGCGTGAAAGTGGACGGTCAGGTCTACAACGTCGAAGTCGGGCCGCAGGGCCAGCTGACGTCGGTCTCTCCGGCAGCAGCACCGGCGGCGGCGGCCCCGGTCGTCGCGGCGCAGGATGCCGAATCGATTCCGGCACCGCTGGCCGGCAATATCTTCAAAATCAATGTCCATGCCGGCAGCGAAGTCGCCGAAGGCGATATTCTGGTGGTACTGGAAGCGATGAAGATGGAAACCGAAATTCGCGCCGCACGCGGCGGTGTGGTGCAGGAGCTGCTGGTCAAAGAGGGTGACTCTGTGACTGTCGGCGCACCTCTGCTCAGCCTGGCGTAAGGGAGAACCATGGACGGATTAATGACCCTGTGGCTGGAAACCGGCATTGCCAATTTCCAGTTTGGCCAGATCATCATGATTCTGGTCGGCTGCCTGCTGCTGTTTCTGGCGATCAGTAAAGGCTTTGAGCCTTTGCTGTTGCTGCCGATTGGCTTTGGTGCGGTGCTGGCCAACATTCCTAACGCCGGATTTACCGAGCCGGGCGGCCTGTTGTACTACGTCTACCATATCGGTATTGAGTCGGGTGTCTTCCCGCTGCTGATTTTTATGGGCGTTGGTGCGATGACCGACTTTGGCGCTTTGATCGCCAACCCGAAAACCCTCTGGCTTGGCGCAGCGGCGCAGCTGGGTATTTTCGCCACGCTGTTCGGGGCGATTTTGCTCAACTATGTGCCGGGCATGGAGTTCACCATGGCCGATGCGTCGTCAATCGCGATTATCGGTGGTGCGGACGGCCCGACGGCGATTTTCCTCGCCAGTCAGTTGTCGCCGGATCTGCTCGGTGCGATTGCGGTAGCGGCGTACAGCTATATGGCGCTGGTGCCGATTATTCAGCCGCCGATCATGAAAGCGCTGACCACGCCAGAAGAGCGTCAGATCAAAATGGCGCAGCTGCGTCATGTCGGTAAAGCGGAAAAGATCCTTTTCCCGCTGATGGTACTGCTGATGACGATTCTGTTCCTGCCGGCGGCGACGCCGCTGGTCGGTATGTTCTGTCTGGGTAACCTGATGCGTGAAGCGGGCGTGGTCGAGCGTTTGTCTAAAACGGCGCAGAACGAGCTGATCAACATAGTGACCATTTTCCTTGGCCTGGGTGTCGGCTCTAAACTGCAGGCAGACAAGTTCCTCAACCTGGAGACGCTGGGTATCCTGGCGCTGGGTGCGGCGGCATTCAGTATCGGTACTGCCGGTGGCGTACTGATGGCGAAGCTGCTCAACAAGTTCTCCAAAGAGGACATCAACCCGCTGATTGGCGCGGCCGGTGTATCGGCAGTACCGATGGCAGCGCGGGTGGTCAACAAAGTCGGTCTGCAGGCCAATCCGCAGAACTTTTTGCTGATGCATGCCATGGGGCCCAACGTGGCCGGGGTATTGGGTTCGGCAGTTGCCGCGGGTGTGTTGCTGGCGCTGGTCGGTTAGCTATCTATCGGTTAACTAAAGGCCAAATTGCGAAGCCCGTATTCACGGTCGCAGATAATTTGGTATATATTCAAAGGGATGCTTCGGCATCCTTTTTTCATTTCGCCCACAGGCTCAAGGAAAGGACATGGACAACAAGCAGATTGTAATTACCCGATTTGGCGGGCCGGACGTGCTCGCCATTCAATCATCCGCGCTACCCGAGCCGCAGGCCGGCGAAGTATTGGTTAAGGTCGCCTTTGCCGGCGTGAATCCGATTGACGTGAAAACCCGGGCCGGGCTTGGCTGGGCCGCCGCGCAGAATAAAGACAATCTGCCTTGGGTGCCGGGTTATGATATTTCCGGCTCCGTGGTCAAAGTCGGCGAAGGTGTCAGCGCTCTGCAGCCGGGCGCGAATGTGGCGGGCTTTATCGGCTTTCCGCTGCGTGGCGGTGGTTACAGTCAGTATGTGTGCGTGCCGCAAAGTGAGCTGAGTGTGGTGCCGGATGCGGTCACACTCGAAGCCGCGGCGGTGTTACCGCTGGCCGGACAAACCGCCGCTCAGGCGCTGAGCAAAGCCGAAGTGAAAGAAGGTGAACGAGTGCTGATCCTGGCCGGGGCCGGCGGCGTCGGTCATCTGGCGGTGCAAATCGCCATTGCGGCCAAAGCCGAAGTGTATACCACCTGCAGTGAAGGTAACCTGGATTACCTTGCCACCTTAGGCGCGCATGCGATTAACTACAATTTCGAGCCGGTGTCACAGCGTCTGCAGGATGTGGATGTGCTGATTGACCTGGTCGGCGGCGATGCGGCGCTGGATGCGCTCAAGTGTCTGAGCGATGACGCGCGGGTGGTCACTGTGCCGACGTTAAGCGCCGAGCTGATTTGTGAAAAAGCCAAGCTGCTTGGCTTTAATGCCACCGGTATGCTGGTTGACCCCAATCCGCAGCAACTCGATACCATGCTGTACATGGTCAGTGTCGGCTTGTTGAAAACCGAAATTCAGCACGTCTATCCGCTGACCGAGGCGGCGCAGGCCCACATTCAGCTTGAGTCTGGCCATACCCGGGGCAAGGTACTGCTTGATATGCAATGCTAGAGTGGATTAACTCTGGCTTTTCCCAACTGATTCCCCCTGTTTGCAGACTCCGCCCTGTGGGTGCTGTTCTGGGGCGGGTTTCTCAGTGCAACTCTACTGCCCGGCGGCTCCGAAGCCGCCGTGGTTGCAACCTTATCTCTTCCGCAATACTCGCCAATCATGATTGTTCTGGTGGCAACACTGGGCAATACCCTGGGTGGTATGACAAACTACTGGCTTGGTTTGTGGCTGCCAAATCGAACTGATCAGGAAAAGCAGGGTCATAAAGCTTTAGCCTGGCTGCATAAACACGGCTACTGGGCTCTGCTGCTGAGCTGGTTACCGATTATCGGTGATCCGCTCTGTCTGGCGGCTGGCTGGCTTCGTATGCACTGGTTTTTGGTCGCCTTACTGATTCTGATTGGCAAAGCCGCACGTTATTCTTTGCTGGCTGCTGTTTTTTATGGTTTTTTCTAAGGATATGTCATGAGAAAAATCTGGATTGGTGTCGTTTCTCTTATCGCCATTTATGGCTGTACCTCAACGAACACCCCAACATCGCTTTTCTCATCTCTGCCTTCCGGCGTCACTCTTGTTGAACAAGAGGATGCACAGCCGGGAAAAGTGATGATCCCTTATTCAAAGTACCGCCTGGCCAACGGCCTGACGGTGATTCTTTCGCCGGATCACTCCGATCCGCTGACTCATGTTGATGTGACTTACCACGTCGGTTCGGCACGTGAAGTTCCGGGCAAATCCGGCTTTGCCCATTTCTTTGAGCACATGATGTTCCAGGGCTCGAAACATGTGGCGGATCAGGAACATTTTCGTCTGATCACCGAAGCGGGTGGCTCGCTCAATGGCTCGACCAACCGCGACCGCACCAACTACTACGAGACCGTGCCGGCCAATCAGCTGGAAAAAGTGCTGTGGCTGGAGTCCGACCGGATGGGCTTTTTGCTCGACGCCGTCTCGCAGCGTAAGTTCGAGATTCAGCGCGACACAGTGAAAAACGAACGCGCGCAAAATTACGACAACCGCCCGTATGGTTTGATCTGGGAGAAAATGGGCGAAGCCATGTATCCCAAAGGCCATCCTTATTCGTGGCAGACGATTGGCTATGTTGAGGATCTCGACCGGGTCGATGTTAATGACCTGAAAGCTTTCTTCCTGCGCTGGTACGGCCCGAACAATGCGGTGCTGACGATCGGTGGTGATATCGATGTCAAACAGACGCTGCAGTGGGTCAATAAGTACTTTGGTTCTATCCCGCGCGGTCCGGAAGTGGATAAGGCGCCGAAACAGCCGGCGATTGTGCCGCAGGACCGTTATGTCACCATGCAGGATCGCATTCAGCAACCTATGGTCGTGATCGGCTGGCCGACCAGCTACCGCGGCTCGGATGATCAGGCGTCACTGGATGCGCTGGCCAAGGTGCTGGGCGGCGGAACTAACGGCTTGCTGTATCAGAACCTGGTCAAAACCCAGAAAGCGGTCGACGCCGGTGCGTTCCAGGAATGTGCTGAGCTGGCGTGCAACTTTTATGTTTACGCCATGGCACCGTCCGGCGATAAGGCGCAGCTTAAACCGCTTTATCATGAGCTGATGCAGACGCTGCAGCAATTTGAGCAGCAGGGTGTGCCTGAAGGTCGTCTTGATCAGATCAACGGCATGGCGGAGGCCAATGCGGTATTTGCGCTGGAAAGTGTCCAGGGTAAGGTGACTCAGCTGGCCAGCAATGAAACCTTCTATGGTCAGCCGGATCGGATTGAAACCCAGCTTGAGCAGTTGCGCGCGGTGTCGCCGCAATCGGTCAAGGATGTCTATCAGCGTTATCTTGATGGTCAACATAAAGTGACCCTGAGTGTGGTGCCGCGCGGGAAAACCGAGCTGGCGGTGCAGCCAGACAACTTCACTCCGCCGGCACGCGAGCTGCCTGAGTATCACAAAATCAGCGATGACGAGCTCAACTACCGCACAGTTGATGACGACTTTGACCGTTCGGTGATGCCGCAAGTGGCCGAGGCGGTGCAGGCGCATATGCCAGCGCTGTATGAGCTGTATTTTGATAATGGCGCTGAACTGCTCGGCACCGAGACTTCAGAAACCCCGACCGTGCTGGTCAAAATCAAGCTGCCGGCCGGTGAGCGCCATGTCGAGAGCGGGAAAGAAGGGCTGGCCAATCTGACCGCGGCGATGCTGGAGGAAGGCTCTACTAAGCGCAGTGTGGAACAGATCCAGGCTGAACTGGATAAACTCGGGTCGCAGGTCAGCGTTAATGCCAATTCCTATTCGACCAGCATCGTGATTTCGAGCCTGAAGAAAAATCTGCCGCAGACGCTGGATGTGGTGTCGGAAGTGCTGTTCCATCCCGGCTTCCGCGCCGAAGACTTTGCCCGTATCAAGCAGCAGATGATTGAAGGCGTGGTGTATCAGCACCAGCAGCCGGGCTGGCTGGCTTCCCAGGCCACCCGTCAGGTGCTGTTTGGTGATTCGGTGTTTGCCCGCACCAGTGACGGGACCAAACAGTCGATTGCTGGGCTGACGCTGGATGATGTCAAAGGTTTCTACCAGCAGCATTACACCCCGCAAGGCGCGCAGATTGTGGTGGTGGGCGATATCAGCAAACGTGAAGTGCGTCGTGAGCTGCATTTCTTCGCCGACTGGAAAGGTGAGGTGTCGCCACTGCTGCGTCCGCAGGTGATCCCGACACTCAACGGTCAGAAAGTGTATCTGGTTGATAAACCGGGCGCGCCGCAAAGCATCGTACGTCTGGTACGGCGCGGTCTGCCGTTTGACGCCACCGGTGAGCTGTACCGCAGCCAGTTGGCTAACTTTAATCTCGGCGGTAACTTTAACAGCCGCATTAACCAGAACTTGCGTGAAGACAAAGGTTACACCTACGGCGCGAACGGCTATTTTGCCAGCAATCGTGAAGTCGGCGCGATTGTCTATAATGCTCAGGTGCGTGCGGATTCAACTGTGCCGTCGATCATCGAAATGGAAAAAGAGATGAGCCGCTTCAGCCAGCAGGGTATGACGGAGAAAGAGCTGCAGTTTATGCGCCTGGCGGTGGGCCAGCAGGATGCGCTGAACTATGAAACACCGTCACAGAAAGCGCAGCTGCTGAGCAGTATCCTGACCTACAATCTCGATCGCGATTATCTGCAGCAGCGCAATGAGATCGTGAAGGATATCGATAAATCGACCCTGGATGATTTGGCCGCCAAATGGTTCAATCCGGATGATTACCAGATCATAGTGGTCGGCGATGCCAAAACACTCAAACCTGAACTGGAAAAGTTAACAATTCCCGTAGAAGAGCTTGAAATCATCCGCTAGAGTACACATAACACAGGAGGCGAAGTTTACGCCTCCTGTTGCAAACATGGTGGATTACGGGCTACCTTATCGGTCCCGCGTATAATCGACGCTGTTTTGTGTTGCGGAGTTAGCTCAGCTTCATTTGGATTATCACACACATAAGCGAATCTCATTTTGACTAATTTTGCCGCGCGACTTACCAAAGTCGCTCAACAACCTGAAGTGTTTCAACAGTTTGGCCGAGGCGTTGAACGTGAAACGCTGCGTTATACTCCGGATGGAGCTATCGCACAGACGCCTCATCCAACAGCACTGGGTTCGGCACTGACCAACAACTGGATCACGACGGATTTCGCTGAGCCTTTGCTTGAGTTCATCACCCCGGTGTCGAACCAGGTGCCTGTCCTGATGTCCCAGCTGGCTGATATCCATCATTTTGCCCAGAGCAAAATGGGTGAAGAGAAGCTGTGGCCGATGTCGATGCCATGTTATGTCGGCAGTGAAGATGACATCGAACTGGCGCAGTATGGCCGCTCCAACAGTGGCCGCATGAAAACACTCTACCGTACCGGTCTGAAACGCCGTTACGGCAGCCTGATGCAGATCATTTCAGGCGTGCATTTTAATTTCTCGTTCCCGGATTCTTTCTGGGATGCATTGTATGGTGAACAGGATGACGAGCAGCGTCAGGCGACCAAGTCCGATGCTTACTTTGCCGTGATCCGTAACTACTACCGCTTTGGCTGGCTGATCCCGTATTTCTTCGGTGCCTCGCCGGCCTTGTGCTCCTCTTTTCTGCGTGGCCGCGAAAGTAAGCTGCCGTTTGAGAATATCGGTCAGACTCTGTATCTGCCATACGCCACTTCACTGCGTCTGAGCGATCTGGGTTACACCAATAATGCGCAGAGTGCGCTGAAAATTGGTTTTAACAGCATTGAGCAATACCTGCAGGGCCTTAACCAGGCGATTCGCACGCCTTCTGACGAGTTTGCCAAGCTGGGCGTGAAAGTGGACGGTGAATACCGTCAGCTCAACAGCAATGTGCTGCAGATTGAGAACGAACTCTATGCGCCAATCCGTCCGAAACGGGTGGCGAAAAGCGGTGAGAAACCGTCCGAAGCGCTCGGTCGCGGCGGGGTGGAATACATCGAAGTGCGTTCACTGGACGTTAACCCGTTCAGCCCGGTGGGGATCACTGAGCAGCAGGTGCGTTTCCTCGATCTGTTCCTGACCTGGGCGGCATTGTCTGATTCCGACCCGATGGATGGCTGTGAGCTGGAATGCTGGCGTGACAACTGGAGCAAAGTGGTACTGGAAGGGCGCAAGCCGGGTCTGGAACTGCAGATCGGTTGTCATGGTGAAAAATTGTCGCTGCAAAACTGGGCCAAACGTGTGTTTGCCGATTTGGCGCAGATTGCTGAGTTGATGGATGCGGCCCAGGGCGGCAGTGCCTATCAGGATGTGTGTCGTGAGCTGCAAGGCTGGATCGACCATCCGGAGCGTACCTTGTCAGCGCAAATCCTGGCGATGACCAAACAGATGGGCGGCCTGGGTAAAACCGGCTGCGCGCTGGGGCTGAAGTACCGTCAGCACAACCTCGACCATCAATATGAAGTGTATTCACAACAGGTGATGGAACAGGAAGTGGTACGTTCGGTTGCGGCTCAGGCTGAGATTGAACAGCAGGACGAGCTCGACTTCGATGCCTTTCTGCAACACTACTTTGCCTACCTGAAATAAGCGGCCGGGCACTGCGATGAGAAAAGGTTTCCAGTTAGCGGTTCTTGCCAGTGCCGGAATGCTGGCCGGGTGTGCGACATCGCCACCGGCCCAGCAGAATAATCTGTGCGAGATTTTCCGTGAGTATCCGGACTGGTACGAAGATGCGCTGGCGATGGAAAAAGAGTGGGGCACGCCGATGCAAATTGCGATGGCGTTCGTCAAACAAGAAAGCAGTTTCCGTCATGATGCCAAACCACCGAAAGATTACCTGCTCGGCTTTATTCCCTGGGGCCGGGTCAGCAGTGCATATGGTTATGCCCAGGCTCAGGATCCGGCCTGGGACGATTTTCAGGATGCGACCGATTATGGCGGCTCGCGCACCAATTTTGATGACGCGCTGATGTTTATTGGCTGGTATACCAGCGAAACTCAGCGTACGCTTGGGGTCTCGAAATGGGATACCTATCATCAGTATCTCGCCTATCATGAAGGACGGGGCGGATTTAAACGTAAAACCTATCAGTCGAAGCCCGCATTACAACGTGTGGCGCGCAAGGTTGAACAACAAGCCAATGATTATGGATGGCAGCTGAAACAGTGCCGTCAGGAATTAGAAGATAACCGCAGCTGGTTTTTCTAAGCTGGCCTGCAAGGGAGAGACAAACATGCCATTATTAGACAGCTTTACCGTAGACCACACTCGCATGAGTGCGCCGGCGGTACGTGTGGCCAAGACCATGCAAACACCAAAGGGCGATACCATCACGGTATTTGACCTGCGTTTCACCCTGCCGAATCAGGATATTCTGTCAGAGCGTGGTATCCATACGCTGGAGCACCTGTATGCCGGCTTTATGCGTGCCCACCTTAATGGGGCTAACGTCGAAATCATCGATATCTCGCCAATGGGCTGTCGCACGGGTTTCTATATGAGCCTGATTGGTGCGCCAAGCGAAGACCAGGTTGCAAGCGCGTGGCTGGCAGCGATGCAGGATGTACTGAAAGTCGAAGGTCAGGATAAAATCCCTGAGCTGAACGAGTACCAGTGCGGTACCGCAGCGATGCACTCACTGACCGAAGCGAAAGCGATTGCAGAGAAGGTGATTGCGGCCGGTATTTCAGTCAACAAGAACGACGAACTGGCCTTGCCGGAGTCGATGCTGCAAGAGCTGAAAGTGAACTAAGCCCGCGCATGCTGCGTGGCAATGACGGCGCAGTTTACGGGCGGAAAAAGCAGTGTGTAGGCGGATAAAAAAAGGCTTGAGATTTCCCAAGCCTTTTTTAGTGTCTGAATCTGCCGATTCTCTTTTAAGCGGCCTGCGACTAAGATTTCTTGCTCTTGCGCGGGTGAACGCGCACCAGCTTGATGCGGTTCTCTTCCAGCTCGACAATCTCCATCGGATGACTGGCAACCTTCACGCTCAGGTGGCTGGCCGGGATCTCTTCCAGGTGTTCCAGAATCAAACCGTTCAGGGTGCGCGGACCATCGGTCGGCAGTTTCCACTTCAGGCTCTTGTTGATATCGCGGATATTGGCACTGCCTTCAATCAGGAAGCTACCATCCCCTTGCGGTGTGATCTCATCCGACAGGCTTGGTGCAATCGAAGTAGTAAACTCACCGACGATCTCTTCCAGAATATCTTCCAGCGTGATCAGGCCATTGATATCGCCGTATTCGTCGACAATCAGACCAATACGCTCTTTATTGCGCTGAAATTTCAGCAGCTGGACGTTGAGCGGAGTACTTTCCGGAATGAAATAGACTTCATCGGCTGCGCGCAGCAGTGTCTCTTTGGTGAATTCATTTTTCTCCAGCATAAAACGCGATGCTTCACGCAGACGCAGCATACCCACCACTTCATCAATATTGTCACGGTACAACACCACGCGGCCATGCGGCGAGTGGGTCAGCTGACGCACAATCGATTTCCAGTCATCGTTAATGTTGATGCCGGTAATCTCGTTACGCGGAATCATGATGTCGTTGACGGTGACGTGCTCCAGATCGAGGATCGACAGCAGCATGTCCTGGTGACGGCGTGGGATAAGACCGCCGGCTTCGTTGACCACAGTGCGCAACTCTTCTGAACTGAGCGGGTCGTCACCGCCGTGCTGGGCTGACAGGCCAAGCAGACGGATAAAACCGTTGGTGATGAAGTTGACGAAAATCACCAGTGGCGACAGCAGTTTCATCAGCAGGCTGAGCAGAATACTGCTCGCGTAGGACACCCGTTCCGGATACAGCGCGGCCAGGGTTTTTGGTGTCACTTCGGCAAATACCAGTACCACCAGGGTGAGCACACCGGTAGCGATAGCAACCCCCATGTCGCCGTACAGACGCATGCCGAGAATGGTGGCAATGGCAGAGGCGAGGATGTTGACCAGGTTGTTACCGATCAGGATCAGACCAATCAGACGGTCCGGACGTCCCAGCAGGTTTTCGACCCGCTTGGCCCCTTTGTGGCCGGTATTCGCTAAATGCTTAAGACGGTAGCGGTTAAGCGACATCATGCCGGTTTCTGAACCGGAGAAATAAGCAGATATAACAATGAGACACGCGAGCAGCGCAAATAAGATACCCGTTGATATGTCGTCCAAAACGCTTGGTTTCCTTGTAATGAATTTAGATGATCAGGTTGGCCTGATCCGTTTTTTAATGATGAACTAACGGTCGTTTTAACTATTAATGGCTTAACTGTGGCTGGGTGTCAATCTTCTAACCCGTTGACCTTAGCGCAGAATAATCTCTCTGACAAATCGGCTGCCAAAGTACGCCAACGTCAGTAGTGTCGCCCCTGCGACCGCAAACCAGGTCACTTTGCGCCCGCGCCAGCCACGCTGGTAATGTCCCCACAATAAAATGGAGTAAACAATCCAGGCGATAAAAGACAGCACGCCTTTATGCGCTTTGCCCTGGGCAAACATATCGCCGATAAAGAAAATACCGGTGATCAGGGTGCCGGTCAGCAGCAGGTTACCAATCAGAATAATCTTAAACAGCTGACGCTCAACCATGAGCAGTGGCGGCATATTGGGATTGATGCTCAGGCCTTTTTTCTTTTTGAGCTTGTAATCGAGCCATGCCAGCTGCAACGCGTACAGAGCGCCAATCGATAAGGTTGAATAGGAGAAGAGTGCAAACGAGATGTGCACCATCAGCTTAGGATCATTCTCGAGGTGAGTAATAAACGTGCCCGGCAACCAGGTTGCCGCCGACAGGTTGATGGCAGAGAAGCTGTACACCACCGGCAGCAGGAACCACAAACGGGTTTTGAACATCGCGATACTCATTACCAGCGAAATAATAAAGCTGATTAAAGAGGCGACGTTAAGCATGCTCAGGTTCTGGCCGCTGCCGTGCAGAATCAGGTCGCTGAGCAGCCAGGCGTGAAACAACAGTGCCAGTGCGGCGCTGACGAAGACAGCTTTAGCTTTGATGCCGGTCTGGCCGGAAAGGCCGGGTACAATCGTCGCAATTGACAGCAGGTACAAGATGGCGGCAACGATAGCGATAAGGTTATCCATGCTTCTCACAATAATGGTGGACTAAGTGGCGAATTATACCTTGCCTGACCCCGTTGGGCTACGTTGGATCGTGATCGATTTTGAGAGTTGAGATATAAGAATTTACCCCCACCTTAGGGTTGAGTATCAGTTTTCGTCCCCAAAGGCCGCCACAAGGGAGCCACAGCCTGACAGTGACGCGCAAAATCGCGCTGTGAGCAGCAAAATCCTGCTTCGATGGGCGCAAACCGACAAAGAAACTGACCAGCAACCGCACTATGGGTATGCCTATCCTTTTGGCTAAGGTATACTCAGCGCTATTGATCGCCTAATCGCGAAGAGAAAAGCATGTTTGAGAATTTAACGGATCGATTGTCCAGTACGCTGAAGAATATCAGCGGAAAAGGACGTCTTACAGAAGACAATATTAAAGAGACGCTGCGTGAAGTTCGCATGGCGTTGCTGGAAGCGGATGTCGCTCTGCCGGTTGTGCGTGAGTTTGTCGCCCGTGTGAAGGAAAATGCGGTTGGGGTTGAGGTGTCTAAATCTCTCACTCCGGGCCAGGAATTCATCAAGATCGTTCGCAATGAACTTGAAGCGGTCATGGGTGAGTCCAATGAAGCACTGAATCTGGCGGCGCAGCCACCGGCAGTGATTCTGATGGCGGGTCTGCAGGGTGCCGGTAAAACCACTTCGGTCGGTAAACTGTCGAAACTGCTCAAAGAGCGTGACAAGAAGAAAGTGCTGGTGGTCTCGGCGGACGTATATCGCCCGGCGGCGATCAAACAGCTCGAGACCCTGGCAACCGACCTGGGGGTCGATTTCTTCCCGTCTTCTGCTGACCAGAAGCCGATTGATATCGCCAACGCGGCGATTGATCACGCGAAGAAAAAATTCTACGACGTTCTGATCGTCGATACCGCCGGTCGTCTGGCTATCGATGAACAGATGATGGCGGAAATCAAGCAGCTGCATCAGGCGATCACGCCGGTGGAAACCCTGTTTGTGGTCGATGCGATGACAGGTCAGGATGCGGCCAATACCGCCAAAGCGTTTGGTGATGCACTGCCGCTGACCGGTGTGATTCTGACCAAAGTTGATGGTGATGCCCGTGGTGGTGCAGCGCTGTCGGTGCGTCATATTACCGGTAAGCCGATTAAATTCCTCGGTGTTGGTGAGAAGACCGATGCGCTGGAGCCTTTCCACCCGGATCGCGTGGCGTCACGTATTCTGGGCATGGGCGATGTGCTGTCGCTGATCGAAGATCTGCAGCGCAATGTCGACCAGGAAAAAGCGGAAAAACTGGCCAAGAAGTTCAAAGAGAAGAAAGGCTTCGATCTGGAAGACTTCCGCGAACAGCTGGGTCAGATGCAGAACATGGGCGGCATGATGGGTATGCTGGATAAGCTGCCGGGCATGAACAAGCTGCCAACCGACATCAAAGATAAAGTTGATGACCGTATGTTCAAGCAGATGGAAGCCATCATCAGTTCGATGACGATGAAAGAGCGTGAGCGTCCGGAGCTGATTAAAGGTTCGCGTAAAAAACGGATTGCAGCCGGTTCCGGTACTCAGGTACAGGATGTCAACCGTCTGCTCAAACAGTTCACCCAGATGCAGAAGATGATGAAGAAGATGCAAAAGGGTGGCATGAAAGGCATGATGCGCAACATGCAAGGCATGATGGGCGGCATGGGTGGCGGTGGCGGCGGTTTCTTCGGTCGCTAGCACGGATAGTCTGCAGCCGGGGCAGACAGTTGGCTTGAACGGGTGAAAACCGGCTCAGGCCAGCAGGTGGGTTAAATGCAGTCGCCCGTCATCAGTGCGCTTCTGCAGCTAAGTTTCAAACTGTTAGCCAGCTCACGGTATTTTATCCCCACTTCTGGTGGCGAAAAAATAGCTAAAACCCTTGCAATGCCCCGGAATAAGAGTAAAATTCCGGGGCTTTATTTTGGCACGAGACCCCAAGCCGTTTTTGATAAAATGGTTACTGGGGTTAATTTTATTTTTGAGAAAGCAAAGAGGACGACATGGTAACCATTCGTTTGGCACGTCACGGCGCTAAAAAGCGTCCATTCTATCAAATCGTTGTTGCTGACAGCCGCAACGTTGCAACTGGCCGTTTCATCGAGAAAGTAGGTTTCTTCAACCCTACAGCTCAAGGTCAAGAAGAAGGCCTGCGCCTGGATCTGGATCGCGTGAACCACTGGGTTTCACAAGGCGCTTCAGTTTCTGACCGCGTAGCTAAGCTAGTTAAAGACGCTCAAAAAGCGGCTTAATTCTTACTTTAGTAAGAAGTAATTAGTTTATGTCGATGAAAGGCAAAGAAACAATGAGTGAGCAAAGCGAAAAGATTGTTGTAGGCAAGTTTGGTGCTTCTTATGGCATTCGTGGCTGGCTTAAAGTTTTTTCCTATACAGACAATGCTGAAAGCATTTTCGATTACAGTCCGTGGTTCGTGAACCACAAGGGCGAATGGGTTGAGTACAAAGTAGAAAGCTGGAAGCGCCATAACAAAGGTATGGTGGCTAAGTTGGAAGGGCTTGAAATCCGTGAAGACGCAAACCTGCTGACTAACTTAGAAATTGCTATCAACCCGGCATCTCTGCCTGAATTGTCAGAAGACGAGTTCTACTGGCGGGAATTGTTCGGTATGAAGGTGTTCACGACGAAAGGTTACGACCTTGGTGAAGTGGTGGACATGCTAGAAACCGGTTCGAACGATGTTCTGGTAGTGAAAGCAAATCTGAAAGATGCTTTTGGCCAAAAGGAACGATTGATTCCGTTCCTTGAAGAGCAAGTGATCAAGCAGATTGATCGCTCAGCTCAACGGATCGAAGTTGACTGGGATCCTGCGTTCTAAACTCGAAACGATAAGGCGAAGAACACATGTGGGTTGGCATAATTAGCCTATTTCCTGAAATGTTCCGCAGCGTTACCGATTTCGGAGTAACAGGTCAAGCGGTTAAAAAAGGGTTGTTGTCAGTTGAGACCTGGAATCCTCGTGATTTCACTCATGACAAACGTCGCACTGTCGATGATAAACCCTACGGTGGCGGCCCTGGCATGTTAATGATGGTTCAGCCTTTGCGCGATTCCATCCATGCTGCGAAACACGCTGCACCGGGAAAGACGAAAGTCATATACCTCTCGCCTCAAGGTCGAAAACTCGACCAGCAAGGCGTTGAAGAACTGGCAACCAATCAGAATCTGATTCTGATCTGTGGCCGTTATGAAGGGGTAGATGAGCGCATCATACAGTCTGAAGTTGACGAAGAATGGTCAATTGGTGACTTTGTGATGACGGGCGGGGAAATCCCGGCCATGACGTTGATTGATTCGGTCTCACGGTTTATTCCGGGAGTATTGGGAGATTTCGCGTCGGCAGAAGAAGACTCTTTTGCCAATGGCCTGCTGGATTGTCCGCACTATACGCGTCCGGAAGTGTTAGACGGAAAAGAGGTGCCTGCGGTACTGAAATCCGGCAATCACGAGGACATTCGTCGTTGGCGACTGAAACAGTCGCTGGGCCGAACTTGGCTGAGAAGACCAGAGCTCCTGGAAAACCTAGCTCTGACTGACGAACAGGAACAATTACTAGCCGAGTACATTAAAGAGACTCACGCTAAGTAACCTATTAAATTTAGTATCAGTTTATTCTAGGAATTTACACAATGAGTAACATCATCAAAGCTCTAGAACAAGAGCAAATGAAACAAGACCTACCTCAATTTGCACCAGGTGACACTGTTGTTGTTCAAGTTAAGGTAAAAGAAGGTGACCGTGAGCGTCTACAGGCTTTCGAAGGCGTTGTAATCGCAATCCGTAACCGTGGTCTGCACTCAGCATTCACTGTACGTAAGATCTCTAACGGTGAAGGTGTTGAGCGTACGTTCCAAACACACTCTCCAGTTGTTGATAGCATTGAAGTTAAACGCCGTGGTGCAGTACGTCGTGCCAAGCTGTACTACCTGCGTGAACTGTCTGGTAAAGCTGCTCGTATCAAAGAGAAGCTTGCTAAGAAGTAATGCTAGAACTCGCGTTCTCATAAAAAACGGAGCCTTTGGGCTCCGTTTTTTTATGCGTTCTTGAATAGGTTCAGGTATTTTTCTCGCTCAGCGTTTTTCTAACGGCTGCAATGCAGTGGCCAGCTTCTGAGCTCATCTGTTTACCTTGTGCCTCGGGTTACCTTGTGTCCATCGGACTTCAGGCTGTTGACCCGGGTTATTCGCGGCTGTCCTCAGCAATCGTGACCGGCACCGTGACCTCTTTGCCTTTGCGCAGCAGGGTAAATTCGACCACAGTGCCCGGACGCAGGTCAGTCACGGTATCCATCACGTTCTGGCGGCCGTTGATCTTCTGGCCGTCGATTTTAAGAATGACATCGCGGATCTGAAAGCCGGCCTTGGCGGCCGGGCCGTTCGGATCAATGCCCAGTACCACAATCCCGCCGACATGTTCACTGCCGAGCAGCCTTGAGGTCATCGAGTTGATGTCCTGGCCGTCCACGCCGATATAGCCGCGGATGACCCGGCCGTCGGCGATGATTTTGTCCATGATTTTGTGCGCCAGCGCGAACGGGATGGCAAACGAAATGCCGTAAGTCTCAAGCTCGGTTGCCTGCTGGAATGAGGCGGTGTTGATGCCGACCAGTTCGCCCTGAGTATTGACCAGCGCACCACCTGAGTTGCCTTCATTGATGGCGGCGTCAGTCTGAATAAACGCCTGGCGGCCATCGGCACTGATTGAGGAGCGGCCGGTCGCCGAAATGATGCCGAACGTTGTGGTCTGGCCGAGGTTATATGGGTTACCGATGGCCAGTACCACGTCACCGACTTCAGCCTGGTAGTTCGGGTTTTGCGGGATAACCGGCAGGTTGGTGCCATCGACCCGCAACACAGCGATATCGGTGCGGCGGTCTTTACCCACTAACTGGGCGGCGGCAACACGGCCGTCCTGCAGCGCAACAATGATTTGGTCTGCCTGGGCTACAACATGATAGTTGGTAATGATATAGCCTTTTTCGCTGACAATAACCCCCGAGCCCAGCCCCTGGGTGGAGAGTTTGGATTTGTCACTCTCGGAATATTTACGGCTGTAGATATTGACCACGGCAGGCGCAGCGCGGCGTACGGCCTGATTAAATGAGATTTGCAGTGACGCAATATTGGCTGGTTTGGGCGCCGATGGTGGTATCACGTGCTGACGCAGTGAAGGCACAGCAAACACCACCACAGCAGCGGTGACCAGCCCAAGTCCGACCGAGCGACCCAGAAATTTCAGCATATATTCCCCAAACGGTTAGTCGATGACGAAAATAAAGGTATTCCACGTACGCTGCTCAGGGCCTGATGGTGAGTCAGGGATACAACAGTACCTGCTCGGCATCGCGTGGGTTGGTTCGGTTCTGCCCGGTTTAGATCGGATAACGATTTCAACGACCTGACTCGCGTTGGGGCAGTTTGGTAACGAATCCGAAGAATAGCATTACCGGCTGAAATAACAAAAGGGCAGCGTAACAAAGCTGCCCTTTTCCTATAAATATATCACTAATAACCAGAATGTTTCTGGTGACAGATCAGGGCGGAGTCTCGCCCTGAAAGCTGATTAGCGAACCACCAGATAAATGGTGCGTTCACCGCGCTGGATATTGAGCGCCAGTACATTGGGGGTTTTCTCCAGAACTTTACGCAGTTCACCGAGGTTTTTCACCCGTTTGCGGTTCACGCCGATGATGATGTCATCTTTCTCGATCTGATAGTTGGCCGCCGGAGAATCTTTCTCCACGCTGGTCACTTTGACCCCTTCTATCGGATCCTGATCGGTGGTATTGCTTAGCTCAGCACCGGTCAGGCCTTCATGCAGTTTATCCGCCTTGGTCTTAGCGTTGCTCTGTTCACCCAGGGTGACATCGAAGCTGCGCGACTTGCCGTCACGCACGATACCCAGTTCAACGGTTTTGCCTGCGCCAAGGGTGGCGACTTTGGCACGCAGCTCAGCAAAGGTGTCGATCTTCTTGCCGTTGACCGAGGTAATGATGTCTCCGGCTTTGATACCGGCTTTATCCGCGGCGCTGTCCGGCAGCACCTGGCTGACAAATGCGCCTTTACTGGAGTCGTAACCTAGTGCCTCGGCCAGTTCAGAGGTGATCTCGCCACCCTGCACGCCGAGCATACCGCGCTTCACTTCGCCGAATTCGAGGATCTGATCGGTGAGGTTTTTCATCATGTTGGCCGGGATGGCAAAGCCGATGCCGACGTTACCGCCGTTCGGGCCGAGAATCGCGGTGTTGATGCCGATCAGTTCACCATTAAGGTTGACCAGCGCGCCACCGGAGTTACCGCTGTTGATCGCGGCATCGGTCTGGATGAAGTTTTCAAAGTTTTCGATGTTGAGGCCACTGCGGCCCAGCGCCGACACAATACCCGACGTGACGGTCTGACCAAGACCAAACGGGTTACCGATCGCGACGGTAAAATCACCGACCCGCAGCTGGTCGGAATCGGCAATCTTAATTTGGGTCAGATTTTTCGCCTTATCGAGTTTGATCAGGGCGATATCGGCCATCTGGTCGCCGCCAACCAGCTCGGCGTCATACTCACGACCGTCATGCAGCTGGACGCGAATTTTTTCCGCGCCGTTAATGACATGGTAGTTAGTGACCACATAGCCTTTGTCGGCGTTGATGACCACACCGGAGCCGAGGCCACGGAACGGGCGTTCCTGTAATTGTTCAGTCGGGAAGTCAGGGCCAAAGAAGAAACGGAACTGGTCTGGAATACGTTGGCGAGAGACTTGAGTGCCTTCAACCGCAATGCTGACCACGGCCGGAGTGACTTTTTCCAGCATCGGGGCCAGGCTGGGAACCTGTTCTCCGTTGACTGATAAAGGCAGGGCGGCGGAGGCCGGTAGTGGGGCGATGATGGAACTTAAGCTTAGAGACAGGACGGTTAAGGCAAGCAAAGGTTTTTTCATCATAAAACTCCTCATAGATTAACGTCTGGCTATTGTGATATTTGTGTCAGGATCTGACATTTCAACAGGCTCAGTGAGGGTTATGACTCAAAAACATGCGTAAAGTTCATTTACTGCACAGCGATGTTTGCGCGCTAAACGATGTTTAACTAATAAACGATGTGTAAGCACTAAACACGGCATCACCGATAACGCATGCATGACTTAAAAGAAAGCAGCCCTTAAACGAATGCGTCACCGGCCACAAAGGTATGGTGGGCGGTGACGCATGGTGTGGCGCAGATTACCTTCCTACTTGAAGCTGCCGCGGTGCTGGCTGCAACGCCAAGTTGTCTCGGTATAGCAACGTTTATAGAAAACTATGTTTATAGAAAACTATGTTTGTATAAAGCGTATGTTTGTATAAAGCGTATGTATAAAACACGTATAGATAAAACATTGTTTGCAGAAAGCGATATCTCGATAAAACAGTCGCTTCAGCGCACAACCGTTGCGGACGATTAACTCGCTTTGGCACTGACCACTTCAGAAGAGCGGATGATGGCTTTCTCTTCTGGTTTCAGCAGGCCGGTCGCGCCTTGGGCATAATCCTTCGGCGGCTGCTCGAACGTATCGTCACTGCTGGCTGATGAGGTGTCGCTCTCTTTATGCTGGGCAATCTTTTTCACAAACGGATTGTCCTGCTCAGGCAAACTTGGCAGCAGCTCTGAGGAGGTGGCAGCCATGTGCTGGTAAAGTTTGGTGTAATCTTTACCGAGTGTATCCAGCATCTCCGCAGCCTGGGCGAAGTGGTCCGCCAGCTCCTGGCGATGCTGTTCAATTTCAAACTTAGCGCTGTCTAAATCTTTCTGTAGGGTCTTCTGGGACTTATATTGAGGGGTCGTCAGGCGAGCAATTACAATCCCTGCAACGAGTCCTACTAGCAAGCCCACAATGGCATATATCCAAGGCATAACTGCTCCTTATTGTTGTTATTTAACATGTTTTTCACTGGTTGGTTACACATGTTCAAGGGACATGTTACTATGAGACTGTTGGCGGATAAAGCAAAAAGCACACCCTTTAACCGTCAGAATTTACCCCTCATTTTTTTAGCAGACTGTCATGACACCAAAGCAGCGATACGAGCAAGATCTAAAACGATCTGATTTTCAAAGGGATGAAGCGCAGGCGCGCGCGGTTGATGCGTTGGATGCCTTGCATCATCAGGTAATCGATTTCATTAATACCCCAGTGGTACGACCTTCACGCTGGCAAAAGTTACTCGGTAAAAAAGAGGCAGTGCCGAAGCCGCCGCAAGGTCTCTATTTCTGGGGGGGCGTCGGGCGCGGTAAGACCTATCTGATGGATACGTTTTATGAGGCGCTGCCGACCGATAAAAAGATGCGTGTCCACTTCCACCGCTTTATGTATCGGGTACATGATGAACTGAGACAACTGGGTGATGTCGGCGATCCTTTAGAGATCGTGGCAGATAAATTCCGTGATGAGGCGGTGATCATCTGCTTTGATGAATTTTTTGTGTCAGACATCACCGATGCGATGATCCTAGGAACTCTGTTTCAGGCGCTGTTCCTGCGCGGCGTGATCCTGGTCGCCACTTCCAATATTCCGCCGCACGATCTGTATCGCAACGGCTTGCAACGCGCTCGTTTCCTGCCGGCCATCGCCCTGATTGAAGCCAATTGCCATGTGTTGAATGTTGACAGCGGAGTGGATTACCGTTTGCGTACGTTGCAGCAGGCTGAAATTTACCATTATCCGCTTGATGACCAGGCGCGCAGCAATCTGCAGCAATATTACACTCAGTTGGTTGGCCTAGATAAACCTAAAGCGGATCAAATTGAGATCAATCATCGCCGCATTGATGTGCTTGCTGCCAGTGATGGTGTGCTGCATGCCACGTTTGCCCAGTTGTGCCAGACCGCACGCAGCCAGAACGACTATATAGAGATGTCACGTTTGTATCACACGGTGTTGCTTGCGGACGTGGAGCAGATGGGGCGCACCATCGATGACGCGGCACGCCGTTTTATCGCCTTAGTCGATGAATTCTACGAACGGCATGTAAAACTGATAATTTCTGCAGAAGTTGCGCTCGAAGATCTGTATACTGCGGGCCAGCTGGAGTTTGAATTTAAACGTTGTCAGTCAAGGCTGACAGAAATGCAGAGCCATGAATATCTGGCTCGCGAGCATCTCGCGTAATTTATTCCGCTGTACATAGGGCGTCAGCCTGAAAAACATTGGGCGCAAGCCCGAAAAAAGGGCGCAGGGCTTAAAAAAATGAGTTTTTTAAGCAAAAAGAGGTGATTTTTTCTTCTCTCTTCTCTATAATCCTGCGACCCACCGTTACTGCAGGTCTTTTAAAGGCCGAGAGTGCCACCCACTCGAAGGGGTGATGACTGGGCTCTTAGACAGTGGGAGCGTATACGCTCCTTTAAGTGTAAATTTGATTAAACGGGTTATTATTAGCATGAAAACTTTCGTTGCTAAACCAGAAACTGTAAAACGCGACTGGTACGTTGTAGACGCTGAAGGTAAAACTCTTGGCCGTCTAGCAAGTGAAATTGCATCTCGCCTACGTGGCAAACACAAAGCTGAATACACTCCACACGTTGACACTGGTGATTACATCATCATCGTAAACGCGGAGAAAGTTGCTGTAACTGGTAACAAAGCTAAAGACAAGATGTACCACCGTCACACTGAATTCCCAGGTGGCCTTAAGTCAACTAGCTTCGAGAAGCTGATTGAACGTAAGCCAGAGATGGTACTTGAGCTAGCGGTTAAAGGTATGCTTCCAAAAGGTCCTCTAGGCCGTGCTATGTACCGTAAGCTGAAAGTTTACGCAGGCGCTGAGCACAACCACGCTGCTCAACAACCTAAAGTACTAGACATCTAATCGGGGATTTCGGAAATGGCAGAGAATCAATACTACGGCACTGGCCGTCGCAAAAGCTCAGCTGCGCGTGTTTTCATTAAACCAGGCAGCGGCAACATCGTAATCAACAAGCGTAGCCTTGATGAGTACTTCGGTCGTCCAACTTCTCGCATGGTTGTTAAACAGCCTCTAGAGCTAGTTGAGATGGTTGAGAAACTAGACCTTTACATCACTGTTTCTGGTGGTGGTATTTCTGGTCAGGCAGGTGCTATCCGTCACGGTATCACTCGCGCTCTGATGGAATACGATGAGTCTCTACGTCCTGCTCTACGTGCAGCTGGCTACGTTACTCGTGACGCTCGTCGCGTTGAACGTAAGAAAGTTGGTCTGCGTAAAGCACGTCGTCGTCCACAGTTCTCTAAGCGTTAATCTTTTCACTACGAAAAGAGTCTCGCTTTCCAGCCTGGCTGGATTGTGGATCAAAAAGCCCGGTTTTTACCGGGCTTTTTTGTGTCTGTCATTCAGGATTTTCGCTTTAAATTCAGTTTTTTTAGATAGTTAGCAGCTAATTTGTCAGCAAATAGAACTGTTTTCACTCTTCTCCCGCAGTGCAATGCTGCTCTTTCTCACAGCGTCCTTCTGCCGGTTTTCTCACCCTTCTGCTTCTTTTGTGACCTGACGTGCGAAACGCCGCACTGATGTTAGCAAAAGGTAGCTTTATCTTGTCAAAAAGTAGGGTTTTATTTATGCTCACTCATCAAATACATACAATTATAAACGTATTTTGTTAGCCATGCTCTTGAGAGGAATAACAGGAATCCACAAGGAGCAAATGGGAGAATGTCTGGATGAGCAATGTGCCTTTAAATAACGGTCGCAGACGTTTCTTAACCGCTACCACAGCAGTGGTCGGCGGGTTGGGAGCGGCTGCTGTGGCTGTACCTTTTATCAAATCGTGGAACCCAAGTGCCAAGGCGAAAGCCGCCGGCGCCCCGGTCGAAGTTGACATCAGTAAACTCGAAGCGGGGCAAATGGTTCGCGTCGAATGGCGTGGTAAACCGGTCTGGGTTGTACGTCGTTCGCAGTCAATCGTCGATGGCCTTAAACAGCATGATGATCAACTGCGCGATCCAAATTCTGAAGAAGATCAACAACCTGACTACGCACAAAATACCTACCGTTCAATAAAACCTGAATACTTTGTCGCGGTTGGTATCTGTACCCACCTGGGCTGTTCACCTACCTATTTACCGGACTCTTTTAGTGAACAAGTGCAAGGTGTTAAATCGGGTTTCTTCTGTCCTTGTCATGGTTCTAAGTTCGACATGGCGGGCCGTGTATTCCAGGGTGTACCTGCTCCACTCAACCTGGTCATTCCTAAGTACATGTACCTGAGCGATACCCGTATGGTTATCGGTCTTGACGAAACCGGGGAGGCATAATGCAAGCACTACTTGATTGGGTGGAAAAACGCCTGCCCGCGATGAATGCGTACAAAAAGCACCTGTCTGAATACCCGATGCCGAAGAACTTTAACTTTTGGTACCTTTTCGGTTCCTTGGCAATGCTGGTATTGGTGAACCAGATCCTGACCGGTATCTGGCTGACAATGAACTATGTGCCGTCCGGCGAAGGGGCGTTTGCCTCAGTCGAATACATCATGCGTGATGTCGAATACGGCTGGCTGCTGCGTTACATGCACTCGACCGGCGCGTCGGCATTTTTCGTGGTGGTTTACCTGCACATGTTCCGTGGTCTGATCTACGGCTCGTACCAGAAACCGCGCGAGCTGCTGTGGATCTTCGGTATGCTGATCTTCCTGGCGTTGATGGCGGAAGCCTTTATGGGTTACCTGCTGCCATGGGGTCAGATGTCTTACTGGGGCGCACAGGTGATCATTTCTCTGTTTGGTGCTATTCCGGTGATTGGTGACGACCTGACTTTGTGGATCCGTGGTGACTACGTGATCTCCGGTGCGACCCTGAACCGCTTCTTTGCGCTGCACGTGATTGCGCTGCCGATCGTGCTGCTGCTGCTGATTGTACTGCACATTCTGGCGTTGCATGAAGTGGGTTCAAACAACCCGGATGGTATCGAAACCAAGCTGCCAAAAGGCTCGATGGGGGACGATTACCAGAGTCAGTTCAAGTTCCATGAGTACTACACCAAGAAATACGACATTATCGACTCGATTCCTTTCCATCCTTACGGCACGGTAAAAGATCTGGTTGGTGTGGCGGGTTTCTTGTTCCTGTTCTGTTATGTGTTGTTCTTTAATCCAGAGATGGGAGGCTATTTCCTTGAGCCGCCTAACTTTGAAGCGGCTAACCCGCTCAAAACCCCTGAGCACATTGCACCGGTTTGGTATTTCACTCCGTTCTACGCCATTTTGCGTGCGGTACCGGACAAGCTGATTGGTGTTATCGCGATGGGTGCATCGATTGTGGTGCTGTTCCTGTTGCCGTGGCTGGACCGCTGTAAAGTGCGTTCTTACCGCTACCGCAGTAAGTTCCACCTGGTGAACATTATCCAATTTACCATTTGTTTCATTGCCCTGGGTATTCTGGGCGCGCTGCCTGCGACGCCAACTTATACTCTGCTGGCGCGCATCTTTAGTCTGGGTTACTTCATGTTCTTCGTGCTGCTGTTCTTCTACAGTAAAAACGAAGCAACCAAACCATTACCGAAGAGGGTGACATTCAAATGAAAAAATGGATTGTAATTTTGTTTGCCATGCTGCCTTCCCTGGTGATGGCAGCCGGAGCCAATGTACATCTGGACAAAGCGGGTAATGACCTGACTGACAAGGCTTCTTTGCAGCGTGGCGCCAAGCTGTTTATGAACTACTGTTTTGGTTGTCACTCGACTCAGTATCAGCGTTATGAGCGCGTTGCCACTGACTTGGGGATTCCGGCTGACCTGATGAAAGAGAATCTGATTTTTGATCCGCAAACCAAAATTGGTTCGTTGATGGAAAACGCGATTCCGCAAGAGTCCGCGGCCAAGTGGTTCGGCGCGCCGCCTCCGGATCTGACTCTGGTGGCCCGTGTGCGTGGTGTTGACTGGCTGTATACCTACCTGCGTTCTTTCTATGCCGATCCGAGTCGTCCGTTCGGGGTCAACAACATTGTCTTCCCGAGCGTTGGTATGCCGCACGTACTGGAAGAGCTGCAAGGTATTCCGGATCCGGTATTCGGCACCCATATGGTGAACGGTGAAGAAGTGCGTACCGTGGTGGGCACCCAATCACGTGGTAATGGCGAACTGAGCAGCGGCGAATTTGATATGGCAGTGCGTGACCTGGTGAACTTCCTTGAGTATTCCGGTGAGCCGGTCAAGCTCGAGCGTCAGAGCATGGGCTGGTGGGTGATGGCCTTCCTGGTGCTGTTGACCATAGTTGTTGTGCTGCTCAAGAAAGAGTATTGGCGTGATGTGCACTAATTGTGCTATTATGCCGTGCTAATTCTTGATTCATCGAATCATCAATGGAGGCTTAGCCTCCATTGTTTTTTATATTTGTAAGTGTGTGCTGGAGGGCTCCATGGCTGTAGCTGCCAATAAACGTTCTGTGATGACTCTATTTTCTAGTGCGTCAGATATGTATAGCCATCAGGTGCGTATTGTGCTGGCTGAAAAGGGTGTCAGTGTTGAGGTTGAGCTGGTAGACGATAACAATCTGCCTGCAGAACTGCTTGAACTGAACCCATATAAATCAGTACCAACATTGGTTGACCGTGAGCTTGCGCTTTACGACTCAAAAATCATCATGGAATACCTTGATGAGCGTTTTCCTCATCCGCCATTGATGCCTGTCTACCCGGTTGCCCGTGGTAACAGCCGTCTGATGATTTACCGTATCGAACGTAACTGGTATTCACTGGCAGACAAGATCGTGACAGGTAGTGCGGAGGAAGCGGAATCTGCACGTAACGAACTGCGTGGTGAGCTGCTGACTCTGGGGCCGCTCTTTGCTGAATACGAATACTTCATGAGCGAAGAGTTCAGCCTGATCGACTGCTACCTGGCTCCGCTGTTGTGGCGTCTGCCGGTACTGGGCATTGAACTGATCGGCCCGGGTTCTAAAGAGCTGAAGATTTACATGAACCGTGTGTTCGAACGTGATTCATTCCTGGCTTCTCTGACTGAAGCAGAACGCGAGATGCGTCTGTCTCGTTAAGGCCTGAGTAATGGATATCGAGCAAATGACACCGCGCCGGCCATACATGCTTCGGGCATTTTATGACTGGCTGCTGGATAACGAACTGACGCCTCATCTGGTGGTTGATGCCACTCTGCCGGGTGTACGTGTTCCGATGGAATATGTACAGGACGGTCAGATCATTCTTAATGTTGCGCCACGTGCGGTCGGTAACCTGGAACTGGGTAACGACGCGGTCACATTCAGCGCCCGTTTTGGCGGTCGCCCGCATCAGGTTATCGTGCCTATTTACGCGGTACAGGCCATTTATGCCCGTGAGAACGGGGCGGGTACCATGTTTGAGCCTGAAGAGGCTTACATGGAACTGCCGGAAGAAAACCTGCAGGATGAGAGCCCGGCTGAGCCGGCGCTGACCGATGTATCGGTTGCTACGGTTGAGGATGATGGCGAGCAAGCTGGTGACGAGGAAGAAACACCTCGTCCGGCCAAAGGCAAACCAAGCCTGCGTGTGGTGAAATAACCGAAGGGTTATTCGTCATTAGAGTGGCAAGTTAGCCAGCAGAAAATCAAAAAGCAGCGTTATTACGCTGCTTTTTTTATGTCTTGATTTTTATGTCTCGATTTGCGGGCCGGGCATTTTTTTATGCCCGGAGCCTGGGCTAATCTGCGTGAGACACTCAGCGTTTAGTCCGCATACTGAAACGCTTTGATGACCTGAGTAACACCGGAGATATTGCGCGCAACGTCGGTGGCGATAGCAGCATGTTCACGGCTGACATAGCCAAACAGGTACACTTCACTGTCCTCGGTGATCACCGAGACTTTCACCCCGTTGAGTTCACCTTTGGCCAGCAGCGCTGATTTCACCTTAGTGGTGATCCAGCTGTCATTACTGATTTGGCCAAACGAAAGCGGCTCTTTAATTTTGACCTGGTTGTGCAGCTCTTTGACACCTTGCAGCTGCTCGACCTGGCCGACGAACTGGCGCAGCATATCTTCAGTCCGCGACTGACCGATCAGAATCACGGTACCACGGTAGGATTTGGCTGTGATACGCATCTGATACTGGTAAGGCGTTTTATTGGCCAGACCGGTAATGTCGAGCTCCAGATTGTTATCTTTCCAGATCTCTTGCGTGGAGCGCGGATCGGTTGCGATATTGACCGTGGTCGCGGCACCGGCGATAAACAGTCCGGCACATCCCGACAGGGAGACCAGAGCCAGTAAAACAGAAAATAGGCGTAGTGTTTTCATAACTTACTCTTCGTGAGCGGGAAATAAAACCTGATCGATCAAGTCGCACAAACAGTGCAGGGTGACCATGTGCACTTCCTGAATTCGGGCGGTACGGTGCGAAGGAATGCGGATTTCCACATCGTTTTCACCCAGCAGGCCCGCCATCTCGCCGCCGTCTTTGCCGGTCAGCGCGATAATGGTCATGTCACGGGTTACTGCCGCTTCCATCGCTTTGATAATGTTCTGGCTGTTACCACTGGTGGAGATCGCCAGCAGAATGTCACCTGGTTGACCAAATGCGCGCACCTGTTTGGAAAAGATTTCCTGATAGTGGTAGTCGTTAGCGACCGCGGTCAGGGTGGTATTATCAGCGGTCATGGCCATGGCTGGCAGACTCGGGCGTTCAGTTTCGAAACGGTTAATCAGGCAAGAGGTAAACTGCTGCGCGTTTGAGGCTGATCCCCCGTTGCCACAGCACAGGATCTTGTTGCCATTAAGCAGGGTCGCGACCATCGCCTGAGCGGCATGCATGATGGCATCCGGCAGCGCTTCTGCGGCGGCGATTTGAATTTGAATACTTTCGGTAAAACTGTCTTTAATGCTGTCTAGCATCGATTATCCTTCGGTGATTGCATTTTTTATCCAGTCAATCTGGCGTCCGTTATCATGAATGGCCACGACATCGAATCGAAAACTGGTGTGGTCGGCACTCAGGCCTTGTTTGAGCATCCACCAATTTGCCGCTTTGATCAAGCGTGCCTGCTTCTGTCTGGTTACGGTTTCAGCAGCGTGACCGTGGCGCTGGTCATGGCGGTATTTCACTTCAACGAACACCAGGGTGTCATTGTCGCGCATGATCAAATCCAGTTCACCGGCCTTGACCTGAAAGTTTTGCTCAATCAGGAGCAGGCCGTGGCGGCGCAGATAATCTGCCGCCGCCTGTTCATAATTCTGACCTTGCTGACGCCGGTTGACTGGCTTAAGACGGCTAAAGAGCCCCATGGTCAGCCCAGCTGATTTCACGCTGTACAACACAGTTATCGTCAATGCCCAGCACACCGGTCTGCCCCTGGATAGTATAACCTTGGACGACTTTCATCTGCGGAAGTTCAACCATCAGCTGGTACGCATCCATGCCCATTGCCTGTAAACGGCGCTCGGCGTTGGAAGAGTTCGGCCACAGTTTTTCCATCTGCTCGGCAATCTTCTCATCCGGGTGAATCAGCAGTGGAATGTCGCTGTAGCTGACACCGCTCAGATCTTCATACTGGCGACCGCCGCTGTTGCTGGCTGAGTTCGAGAACAGTTTTGGTGGCTGAGTATCCGGGTTAATCGCTACTTCAATGAATGGCTTAATCAGGGTCAGGTCCGCACTATTGGCGACGATATACACGGCGTCGATGTCACGACGACTGCGCGGCTGGCTTTCCATCTTCATGCCCAGCAGGGATTCCATCTGAGCAATATTCTGCTGGCTGTCCTGCAGACCAAACACATTGTTGATGTTGCGTTGTAGCTGACGGCGATCCTGATACTGACTGACCGCGACTTTGTGTTTGCTGTACTGTTTCCACGCCTGGTCAAAGGCTTCAACCACACGCTGGCCGTAGTTGCCTTGCGGGGCCAGAATCAATGGATAGCGGTAGCCTTGATCATACAAATGCTTGGCTGCCTGCTCGACTTCCTGCTCGGGTGACAGGGCGAGGTAACAGGTGTCCGCACCTTCCTCGACCTGATCGGGAATATTGAGTGCCAGGGCCGGGATGGTCTGACCGCGTTGCTGCTGATGTTTCTGCAGTGCTTGGATGTTGTCTTTAATCAGCGGACCGACCACAAAATCAATCTTGTTGTTGATGAGGGTTTTATCGATCGACTCTGGCGTTTCACTGTTGGTATCGATGATGGTCAGCGTTGCTTGCGGATCGCGCTGTTCATCGTTCATCAGTGCCATGATGAAGCCATCGCGGATCTGGTGTGCCGGCTTGGAGAATTTACCACTCAGCGGCAGCAGCAGCGCGGTGTGCTTAGGTTTGACGATTTCCAGGTTAAGGATATCTTCAATTGCCTGCGGGGTATAACGTGCTGCCGGATGATCCGGATTCTCCTGCAGCCATTTTTGCAGGGTATTCTTCAACTGGGGCAGATCGCTGCCCAGCGTTTTGACATACACTGCCAGTTGCAGCCAGCCGTCCAGCACCGCTTCATCGGCACCGGCCGAGAGCTTGGTGATGTCCTGGGCAGAGTAGCGGCTCAGGTTGGTCCAGATTTGGTCGGATAAGGCTTCATACTGCTCGCGATTGACGAAATCATACAGCGCAACCAGCTCGCGGCTGGAGTCAAAGCTGCGATCCTGCGCGGTGAAAATATCGGCCCGCAGCTGGTGGTATTGCTGCCACTGCTGATCGGCCAGTTGCCAGTCGTGGGTAAATTGCAACTGCTTAAGGGCATCGGCGTACTGCCCGGCGTTAAACAGCTGTGCTGCGTGAGTCAGGCGCCATTCCGCCTGCTGCGAATGGCTCAGGGTCTGTTTGGCGAGGCGACGGTTAATCAGGTCGGCCTGCGCGGTGTCGTTTTCTGCCAGTGCTGCTTTCAGCGCCATGATCAACCAGTCGTTTTGCAGGCTGCCTTGACTGCTGTCCGCTTGCATCAAATAGACCTGGGTCGGCAAGCTTGGCTCGTCTGTCAGGTTGACTTTCAACGGTGAGGTTGAGGTCGACGAACAGGCGGCCAGGGTAATTGCTAATGCAACGGGAGTGAGTAAGCGTGGTACACTGCGTCTCTGATGGTTTTTCATAGCCATGAGTTCTTTCGTTAATCCGTGTAAAATTGTCTCTATATTAATCGTTGAAGTGATGGTAAACAAATGACAGATAGCAAAACCTTGCCGACAGAAGTCCCAACTTTATACATAGTTCCGACTCCGATAGGCAATCTAGGGGATATTACCCAACGGGCACTGGATGTGCTGTCAAATGTTGACGTTATCGCCGCAGAAGACACTCGTCACACGGGCAAACTGCTGTCGCACTTCAATATTCAAACGAAGACGTTCGCTCTGCATGATCACAACGAACAGCAAAAAGCTCAAGTATTAGTTGAGAAATTACTGGCCGGGCAATCTATTGCGCTTGTGTCTGATGCCGGGACACCACTCATCAGTGATCCAGGTTACCATTTAGTCAATCAGTGTCGTCAGGCCGGTGTTAAAGTTGTGCCATTACCAGGTGCGTGCGCGGTAATCACCGCGCTGAGTGCCTCGGGTCTGCCATCTGACCGCTTTAGTTTTGAAGGCTTTTTACCAGCGAAGAGTAAGGGCCGTAAGGATAAATTCTTGGAAATCGCTAAAGCCGAACGGACCTGTATCTTTTATGAATCGCCGCACCGGATTACCGAATCCCTGCAGGATATGCTGGAGATCCTCGGCCCGGAGCGTGATGTGGTGCTGGCGCGTGAACTGACCAAAACCTTTGAAACCATTCAGGGGCTGCCGCTCGGCGAGTTGATCGACTGGATTGAAGAAGACGACAACCGCAAACGGGGCGAGATGGTGCTGCTGATCCACGGCTATCGTGATAGTGCTGAAGAGTCGCTGCCGGAAGAAGCGTTGCGCACGCTGGGGATTCTGGTTAAAGAGCTGCCATTGAAAAAAGCGGCCGCCGCCACAGCGGAAATCTACAACCTGAAAAAAGAACGCACTGTATAAGTGGGGGCTGGACAACCTGGGCTAAGCCCACAATGGCACCCAAATCGCTGCAGGAATGACCACTTGGGCTCAATTTTAGCACTAAGTCCGATTCTTCCTAGACAGTGGCGGGCGTTGCCGCTAGAATTCGCGCCTGGAGTTGACTGGGTAGTCGCTGCCTTATTGACGTCCCTTGACCTTGTGTTGGGGAGACTGATAAGGGGGAGGAAAGTCCGGGCTCCATAGAGCAGGGTGCCAGGTAACGCCTGGGGGGCGCAAGCCTACGACAAGTGCAGCAGAGAGAAGACCGCCGATGGCCCGCAAGGGATCAGGTAAGGGTGAAAGGGTGCGGTAAGAGCGCACCGTGCGTCTGGCAACAGTTCGTAGCAGGGTAAACTCCACCCGGAGCAAGACCAAATAGGCTTCCACACAGCGTGGCTCGCGTTAGGAAGCGGGTAGGTTGCTTGAGCCAGTGAGCGATTGCTGGCCTAGACGAATGGCTACTACCGCGCAAGCGGAACAGAACCCGGCTTATACGTCGGCTCCACCTATTCAGGACCCATCATAACGGCAACGTTATGATGGGTTTTTTGCTTTTTACTGACTTAGTCGACCGTAAAACCATTAAACTTAGCGCAATGTCACGTCCTGTATATGCTTATGGGTAGCAGTAGTGCGGGAAATCGGTACACTACTCACAGACACTGACGGGCGTTCCCGCAAAATGAGACCATTATGACTGAATCTTTCCAACATATTTCCGTGCTTCTCCATGAATCGATCGACGGTCTGGCAATTAAGCCGGACGGCACTTATATCGATGGCACCTTTGGTCGTGGCGGGCACAGCCGTACTATTTTGTCCAAACTGGGTCCGAATGGCCGTTTGTTCAGTATTGACCGCGATCCGCAGGCCATCGCCGAAGCAGAGAAGATCGACGATCCGCGCTTTACCATCGTACATGGCCCGTTTTCCGGTATTGCCGAATACGCCGAGCGTTACGATTTAGTCGGTAAGGTCGATGGGGTGCTGTTTGACTTAGGCGTCTCTTCACCGCAGCTGGACGATGCCGAACGTGGTTTCAGTTTTATGAAAGACGGCCCGCTCGACATGCGGATGGACCCGACTTCCGGCCTGCCGGTGTCGGAGTGGCTGCTGCAGGCGGATCTCGATGACATCACCTGGGTGATTCGTGAATTTGGGGAAGACAAGCACGCGCGCCGTATTGCCAAAGCAATTGTTGCTCATCGTGACAACGAAGAAAAAGAGCCGCTGACTCGCACCAGTCATCTGGCTGCGCTGATTTCTGAAGCGGCGCCAAAGAGCTTTAAAGAGAAAAAACATCCGGCGACGCGCACGTTCCAGGCCTTTCGTATCTACATCAACAGTGAACTGGAAGAGATTGATACTGCCCTTAAAGGTGCGGCTTCGATTCTGGCGCCTGAAGGCCGTTTATCTGTGATCAGTTTCCACTCGCTGGAAGATCGCATGGTGAAACGCTTTATCCGTAAAGAGAGTCAGGGCCCGGAAGTGCCGCACGGCCTGCCACTGACCCAGGATCAGATCAAAGCGCTCGGTAGCGCTAATCTGAAAGCGGTCGGTAAGGCGATTAAACCTTCGCAGCAGGAAGTGGAGATGAATCCGCGTTCACGCAGTTCGGTGCTGCGCATTGCAGAAAAACTGTGATGGCCAGCAATCGACCTTCTCATAACCGATAAACATAACCGCTAACCGAGAGCTGAAAGCGGGTAATGATTAGCTCAAAGCAGGTAAGAAATAGTTAATATGTCGCAAACCAAGCCGAACCTTGCCAAACTTATCGCTCTCGACCTGCTTACGGTCGGGCGGGTGCCTTTGGTGATGCTGGTGCTGATTTTTGCGTCAGCCATGGGGGTGGTGTTCACCACCCACCATACCCGCCAGGCCATTACTGCAAAAGATCAGGTACTGGAAGAGCGTGACCACCTCGACAACGAGTGGCGCAACCTGATCCTGGAAGAAACCGCACTGGCGGAACACAGCCGGGTGCAGGAAGTGGCCCAAAACGACCTCAATATGAAACGTCCTGATGCTGACAAAGAAGTAGTGATTGAACTCAAATGACGAAAAAGCCAGCCAAAGACAGCGCCAAGTCTAAATCTAAGTCTGCCGATAGCCCTAAATCCAAACCTCAAGCCAGCGCAGGCGATGCGCCGACATTCATTCGCTGGCGTTTTTATCTGATCGTATTTTTTGTGTTGCTGGCTTTCGGCCTTTTGGTCGGGCGTTTGGCATTTATCCAGATCATTGAGCCGGATAACCTGATCCGTCAGGGCGATATGCGCTCGGTGCGGGCCAAAACGCTCGAATCGGCGCGCGGTATTATTTCCGATCGCAATGGTGAAGCGTTGGCGGTCAGTGTGCCGGTCGAAGCGGTATGGGCCGATCCGGCCACGATTTACAAAAAGGGCGGTCTGGTCGAAAAGGATCGCTGGTACGCGCTGGCCGATGTACTGGGTCTGGACCGTCAGGAAATGATGAAAAAAATCGCCGACAACCAAACCCGGCGCTTCATCTACCTGCAGCGTCAGGTCAGCCCGGCGATGGCGAAATACATTCGTGAGCTCAAGTTGTCCGGGGTCGGACTGAAATCGGAATCGCGCCGCTACTACCCGGCCGGTGAAGTCAGTGCGCACCTGATTGGTGTGACCGGTATTGACGGTCATGGCCTGGAAGGGGTCGAGCGCAGTTATGACAAATGGCTGACCGGTGAAGCGGGTAAGAGTATTATTCGTAAAGACCGCTATGGCCGCGTGGTGGAGAACATCTCGCTCGAAGAGCGTGAAGAGGGCAAGCCGCTTAAGCTGACCATCGATCAGCGTCTGCAGGCGATTGCGTTTCGTGCGGTCAAGCAGGCAATGGCCGATTATCGCGCCACTTCTGCTTCGGCGGTAATGCTGGATGTCAAAACCGGCGCGGTGCTGGCGATGGTCAATGCGCCGTCGTATAACCCGAATAACCGTGCTGACTGGCAGAGCTTTAAAATGCGTAACCGGGTCATCACCGATGCGTTTGAGCCGGGGTCGACGGTCAAACCGTTTGTGGTCCTGGCGGCGCTGGCCAACGGCACGGCGGATGAGAAAACCATTATCGATACCGGCGATGGGGTAATGCGCATCGGCGGCAGCCGGGTGCGCGATACGTCGAAAGTCGGTAAAGCGACGCTGCAGATGATTCTGAAAAAATCCAGCAACGTCGGTGTGACTCACCTGGCGCTGGGGATGCCGCTGCAGGATATGCTCAGCATGTATAACGCAGTCGGCCTGGGTGAAGTGTCCGGCCTTAACCTGGTTGGTGAAACCACCGGTATTTTCCCCAATCGCCGCCGCTGGTCGCAGTTTGAAATTGCCACCCTGGCGTTTGGCTACGGTCTGGCGATCACCCCGATCCAGCTTGCGCACGCTTATGCCACCTTAGGTAACCTGGGTAAATACCAGCCGGTGCATCTGATTGACAGTAACGATGACGATCTGTCGCACCAGGTGGTGGACGCCAAATATGCCCGCAAAGTGCTGGATATGCTGGAAACCGTAACCCAGCCGGGCGGTACGGCAGTCAAAGCCGCCGTACCGGGTTACCGGATTGCGGCCAAGTCAGGCACATCGCGCAAAGCGATTGCCGGTGGCTACAGCGATGAATATTTTGCCTATACCGCGGGTGTGGCGCCGGTCAGCGACCCGCGTATTTCACTGATGGTGATGGTTAATGAGCCGCAGGGCGACTCCTATTACGGCGGTGCGGTCGCCGGTCCGGTCTTTTCTGAAATTATGAAAGGCGCGTTGCAGATCTTAAACATTGCACCGGACGAGAACCGTTTTCAAAACTGAACCAACCCGGCCGTCGTCACGGCAGGGGCAGAGAGTGTGAGAATACAATGAACACTGGCATGGCCTTACCCCAACTGCTTGCTCCCTGGCTGAGCATTGATGAGCCAGAACTGACGGCGCTGACCGTCACCCGGCTGGAACTCGACAGTCGCAAAGTCAACCCGGGCGATACCTTTGTCGCCATTATCGGCCATGCAGCCGACGGACGCCGCTTTATCGATAAAGCGTTGCAGCAAGGCGCGAATCTGGTTCTGGCGCAGGCGTGTGAGCAGCATCCGCATGGCCAGCTCGAGTGGCGCAGCGGTATGGCTGTTGTCTATCTGGCCGAACTGGGTGACCATTTGTCCGCTCTGGCCGGCCGTCTGTACGGCGTACATGCTAATCAGGTGATTGCCGTCACCGGCACCAATGGCAAAACCACCATTTCCCAGCTGATCGCGCAGTGGATTGAACTGCTCGGCAGCAAAGCTGCGGTGATGGGCACAACCGGTAATGGCTTTTTGGCCAACCTTGCGCCTGCCGCCAATACCACAGGTAATGCACTTCAGGTGCAGGAGACGCTGCATACGCTGGCGCAGCAAGGTGCGCAATACACCGCGATGGAGGTCTCCTCGCATGGTCTGGTGCAGGGGCGCGTCAAAGCGCTGACTTTCGCCGCCGGGGTGTTTTCTAACCTCAGCCGCGACCATCTTGATTATCACGGCACCATGCAGGCTTACGCCGCCGCCAAACTGAGCCTGTTCACCGAGCACAATACGCAGCATGCGATTATCAATGTCGACGACGCTGTCGGCGCTGAATGGGCTGCACAGCTCTCCCAATCTGTGGCGGTTTCTCTGCTTGCCCAGCCAGCGTCTGAACGCCGTTTATGGGCAACGTCCGTCAGTTATGCTGAAAGTGGGATTACCCTTGATTTCAGCAGCAGCTGGGGCGAAGGGCAGCTGCATGCGCCGCTGATTGGCGAATTTAATGCGTCCAATCTGCTGCTGGCACTGGCGACCTTACTCAGTCTCGGTTTTGATAAAACGGCGTTGTTAGCGGCGGCGCCTAAACTGACCCCGGTTTTAGGTCGCATGGAACTGTTTCAGGCACCAGGTAAAGCCAAAATCGTGGTCGATTACGCCCACACGCCGGATGCGCTGGAAAAGGCGTTGCGTGCATTGCGCGTACATTGTCAGGGCCGCTTATGGGCCATTTTCGGCTGCGGCGGTGACCGCGATACAGGCAAACGACCTATGATGGCCGCCGTGGCGGAGCAGTTTGCCGATCGGGTGATTCTGACCGACGACAACCCGCGCAGTGAAGACCCGCAACGAATCGTCCAGGACATGCTGGCCGGTATGCGTGAGCCTGCCCATGCCCATGTCGAGCACCGCCGTCTGGATGCGGCGCGTTTTGCGCTGCAGCAGGCCGGTGAGCAGGACATCATTCTGCTGGCGGGCAAAGGGCATGAAGATTATCAGGTGCTGGCGGATGAGACGATTCACTACTCGGACCGTGAAAGCGCCCAACAATTACTGGAGTTACCGGCATGATTACCACGACTTTAACTCAGCTTGCGGCTGTACTGGGCGCGCGCCTTGTGGGCGCAGACCGCGCAATCAGTGCGGTCTCAACCGATACCCGCAATCTGCCGCCTGAAGCCTTGTTTGTGGCTCTGGTCGGCGAGCGCTTTGACGCGCACGATTTTGCCGCCCAGGCAGTAGAAGCCGGTGCCAGTGCCTTGTTGGTTGAGCGCGAACTGGCGGTTGCGGCGCCGCAACTGATTGTGGACGACAGCAAACAGGCGCTCGGCCAGCTGGCAAGCTGGGTGCATCAGCAGTGCCAAACCCCGACCATTGCGATCACCGGCAGCTGCGGTAAAACCACGGTTAAAGAGATGGTGGCCAGTATTCTTAGCGCCAAAGGTCAGGTGCTGTTTACCGCCGGTAACTTTAATAATGATATCGGGGTGCCGCTGACGCTGCTGCGCTCGACAGCGCAGGATGATTACGCGGTGATTGAGCTTGGTGCCAATCACATCGGTGAGATTGCTTATACCACCGCGCTGGTGAAGCCGGATGTGGCAGTGGTCAACAATGTGGCGGCTGCGCACCTGGAAGGTTTTGGCTCGATTGATGGGGTGAAACGCGCTAAAGGTGAAATTTATCAGGGTCTTAAGCCGGGGAGCACCGCACTGGTCAACCTCGATAGTCACGGCGGTGAACTGTGGCAGGCGGTGCTGGCCGACAAAACGGTGCAAACTTTTTCCGTGACGGATCACAGCGCTGACTTTTATCCGCGTGACATCGTGTTGAATAGCGCCGGTGAAGCGAGTTTTATCATGGTGACGCCGCAGGGAGAAATCGCGGTGAAGCTTGGCATTATCGGCCAGCACAATGTCGCCAATGCGCTGGCAGCCTGCGCACTGGCACTGGAACTGGGCGCGACACTGAGTGAGGTTCAGGCCGGGCTGGCTCATCTGGCCAAAGTGAAAGGCCGGGTGGAAGCGACGCAACTGACCGACAACATTCGTCTGATTGACGACAGCTACAATGCCAGTGTTCCGGCCATGCAGGCCGCGGTGGATCTGCTGGGTGGTTTTTGTGCCACTCGCTGGTTGATTTTAGGCAATATGGCCGAGTTAGGCGAGGAAAGCCTTGCACTTCACCGACAAGTCGGTGAACATGCTGCACCATTCCAGTTTGAATATGTTCTGACATATGGTGAGGATACGAAAGTGATCAGCGAGGTCTGTCACGGCCGTCATTTTACCTCTCATCAGGATATGATTATGTTTATCGAGCAGCAACTTGACCAACAACAGGATCGCGCTCACGTACTGATCGTCAAAGGGGCGAACAGTGCGGGTATGGGCCAGATCGCTGCTGCTCTTAAGGAGAAATACTCATGATTATTTGGCTTGCGGAGTTACTCCAGCCATATTTTTCGTTTTTCCGTTTGTTTGAATACCTGTCATTTCGAGCAATCGTCAGCATCCTGACCGCCCTGGCGCTCTCCTTGTGGATGGGCCCGCGTCTGATTAAACGCCTGCAGCTGCTGCAAATCGGCCAGGTGGTACGTAACGACGGTCCGGAATCGCATTTCAGTAAACGCGGTACGCCGACCATGGGCGGGGTGATGATTCTGGCTTCGATCATTATCACTGTCCTGCTGTGGTCTGATTTAAGCAACCCGTATGTGTGGGCGGTACTGGCGGTACTACTCGGCTATGGGGTGGTCGGTTTTGTCGATGATTACCGTAAAGTGGTGCGTAAGAACACCGACGGCCTGATCGCACGCTGGAAATATTTCTGGCAGTCGGCGATTGCGCTGGTGGTGGCATTTGCCCTGTACGCCCATGGCCAGGATACTGCCGCGACTCAGCTGGTGGTGCCTTTCTTCAAAGATGTCATGCCGCAGTTGGGGCTGTTGTACATCGTGCTGACTTACTTTGTGATTGTCGGAACCAGTAATGCGGTCAACCTGACCGATGGTCTGGATGGCCTGGCGATCATGCCGACCGTACTGGTCGCGGCCGGTTTTGCCGTGATTGCCTGGGCAACCGGTAACGTTAACTTCGCTAATTATCTGCATATTCCATACATTCCGTACACCTCGGAGCTGGTGGTGGTCTGTACTGCCATGGTCGGTGCCGGCCTGGGCTTCTTGTGGTTCAACACCTATCCGGCGCAAGTGTTTATGGGCGATGTCGGCTCACTGGCACTGGGCGGCGCGCTGGGTACGATTGCCGTGCTGGTGCGTCAGGAGTTTGTGCTGGTGATCATGGGCGGTGTGTTCGTGATGGAAACTCTGTCGGTGATTCTGCAGGTCGGCTCTTACAAGTTGCGCGGTCAGCGTATCTTCCGTATGGCCCCTATCCATCACCACTATGAATTGAAAGGCTGGCCGGAGCCGCGGGTTATCGTACGTTTCTGGATCATTTCTATCGTACTGGTACTGATTGGTTTGGCGACGCTTAAGGTGCGCTAATCCGGCTGGTGACGTTAAAGTAACTCACTGAAATTGGAAATAAAATGGACCGTTGGCAAGGCATTAAGCATGTAGTGGTCGCAGGGCTCGGTATTACCGGGCTCTCTGTCGTTAAATATCTGCAAAAATTTCATCCTCAGTTGCAGGTGCGGGTGATTGATACCCGTGATACGCCGCCCGGGCGTGACCAGCTTACCCCTGAGGTCGGCCTGCATTGCGGCAGCTGGAACCTGGAGTGGCTGCTGGAGGCGGATCTGATTGTCGCCAACCCCGGCATTGCGCTGGCCACGGCGCAGATTCAGCAGGCGCTGGCCGCCGGAGTCCCTGTGGTGGGTGACATTGAGCTGTTTGCCTGGCACTGCGATAAGCCGGTGATTACGATTACCGGTTCAAACGGCAAAAGCACCGTCACCGATTTAACCGGCGTGCTGGCTAACGCTGCCGGTGTTGCAACCGCGATTGGCGGTAACATTGGTGTGCCGGCACTGGATTTACTCGCGACGTCTGCTGAGCTGTATGTGCTGGAGCTGTCCAGCTTCCAGCTTGAAACTACTGCCAGCCTGGCGCCGGTTGCCGCCGCCTTCCTTAATTTGTCTGAAGATCATATGGACCGCTACGACAGCATGCAGGGCTACCGCGCGGCGAAACTGCGGATTTTTGACCATGCGGCCACGGCGGTGATTAACGCCGATGACAATCAGACCTGGCCCGAGCAGGACAATGTCCGCAGCGTGAGCTTTGGTCTGGAACAGCCGGCCGATTACTGCACGGCACTCATCAGTGCCGACGGCGCTGAGCCGCAGGAGTGGCTGATGGCGCGCGGCACGGCAGTACTACCGAGCCGTGAACTGACCTTAGTCGGGCGACACAATGTCGCTAACGTACTGACGGTGCTTGCTTTACTCGATGCCGCGGGCGTGAATTATACAAATGCACTCGCGGCGCTTAAGTCTTACACCGGATTGACACATCGTTGTCAGGTGGTTGCCGATAATCAGGGTATAACCTGGGTTAACGACTCTAAGGCCACCAACGTGGCCAGCACGCTGGCCGCGCTGTCTGGTCTGAGCGTACAGGGCACTTTGTACCTGTTGGTCGGTGGGGTTGGCAAAGGGGCGGACTTTACGCCGCTGCAGCCGGTGTTGGCTACGCTGCCGCTGCAATTGTGCTGTTTCGGCCGCGACGGCGATCAGTTTATGTCGCTTCATCCGTCGGCGCAGCGTTATGACAGCATGCAGGATGTGGTGCGTGCGATTCGCCCGCAACTTCAGGCCGGAGATATGGTCTTACTGTCGCCTGCCTGTGCCAGCTTTGATCAGTTTGCTAACTTTATGGCGCGCGGCGATGCTTTTGCTGAGCTGGCCCGTCACTATGCTTAATCTATCAATCAGCATCATCTGCCGGTGTGCAGCGTTATCGATGTACTTAACTAAGCGCTTATTTCATTAAGCGCTTGATGCAATTAAACCAAGGGAACGATTTTGTTACTGTCCAGACCCATTTCCGCCCTGAGCCACTGGCTGCGCACGCCCTCACCACAAGTCCTGTTTGACCGGCAACTGGTGTGGATTGCGCTCGGCCTGATGCTGATTGGCCTGGTGATGGTGACGTCGGCTTCGTTCCCAATCAGTTCACGGCTGACTGACGATCCGTTCCACTTTATGTTCCGCCACGGCATCTTTCTGTTGCTGGCGCTCGCCACTTCTTCCGTGGTGCTGCGGGTACCGATGCAACGCTGGATGCAATACAGCACCGTGTTGCTGGCGATCTCATTCCTTTTACTGATCATCGTGTTGCTGGCCGGTAAGTCGGTCAACGGTGCATCGCGCTGGATCCCGCTCGGGCTGTTCAACCTGCAGCCGGCCGAGGTGGCTAAGCTGTCACTGTTTATTTTCATGTCCGGTTATCTGGTGCGTAAACACGATGAAGTACGCCAGACCTTCTTCGGCGGCTTTATGAAGCCGATCATGGTGTTTGGGACCTTGGCGATCCTGCTGCTCGGTCAGCCCGATCTCGGGACCGTGATCGTGATGCTGGTGACGCTGTTTGGCATGCTGTTTATTGCCGGGGCCAAACTGTCCCAGTTCCTGGCGCTGATGGTGGCTGGCATTCTGGCCGTGGTGGCGCTGATTGCTGCTGAACCGTATCGTATCCGCCGTGTGACCTCATTTCTAGACCCGTGGGAAGACCCGTTTGGCAGCGGTTATCAGCTGACTCAGTCTCTGATGGCTTTTGGCCGTGGCGAATGGTTCGGCCAGGGGCTGGGCAACTCGATTCAGAAGCTGGAGTACCTGCCGGAAGCGCACACCGACTTTGTATTCGCCGTGATGGCAGAAGAGCTTGGTTTTGTCGGTGTCACTCTGGTGCTGATGCTGATTTTCAGCCTGGTATTCAAAGCGATCCTGATCGGTAAAAAAGCGTTCGAACACGATCACCAGTTTGGTGGTTATCTGGCGTTTGGTATCGGTATCTGGTTTGCGTTTCAGACCTTAGTTAACGTCGGTGCTGCGGCCGGTATGGTGCCCACCAAAGGCCTGACTCTGCCGCTGATCAGTTACGGCGGCTCCAGTTTGATTATTATGTCGGTGGCGGTGTCGATACTGTTACGTATTGATCACGAATGCCGGCTGGCGCAACGCCACAACACAAAAGAACTCAATGATGAAAAACAATAAACGATTGATGGTAATGGCTGGTGGCACCGGAGGGCATGTCTTTCCGGGGCTGGCGGTGGCGAAACAGCTGCAGCAGCAGGGATGGGACATCCGCTGGCTGGGCACCGCTGATCGTATGGAAGCGGATCTGGTGCCTAAGCATGGTATCGAGATTGATTTTATTCGCGTCAAAGGATTACGCGGACAGGGTATCGCGCGCCTGATTAAAGCGCCGTTTCAGATAGTGAACGCCATTATGCAGGCACGCCGTCATATGCAGGCCTGGCAGCCGGATGCGGTGCTGGGCATGGGCGGTTACGTCAGTGGGCCGGGAGGCATCGCCGCCTGGACGCTGGGTATTCCAGTCGTGCTGCATGAACAGAATGCGGTGGCCGGACTGACCAACCAGTGGCTGTCGAAAATAGCCCGTAAGGTCTTTCAGGCTTTTGACGGCGCATTCCCGCACGCGCCGGTAGTGGGTAACCCGGTTCGCGCCGATGTGGTGGCGTTGCCGGCACCAGCGCAGCGTCTGGCTGGGCGTGAAGGCCCGGTGCGGATTCTGGTCATGGGCGGCAGTCAGGGCGCACGAATTCTTAACCAGACTCTGCCGCAGGTCGCCGCGAAACTGGGCGCCGGTTATCAGATTCGCCATCAGGCGGGCAAAAATAACCAGGCTGAGGTAGAACAGGCGTATCAGCAGCAGGGCGTGACTGATGCCGAAGTGACCGAGTTTATCGATGATGTGGCGCAGGCTTATGCCTGGGCCGACCTTCTGGTGTGCCGCTCAGGCGCTTTGACCGTTTCTGAAGTGTCTGCAGCCGGAGTCGGCGCGGTTTTCATTCCGTTTATGCACAAAGACCGCCAGCAGGCGCTTAATGCCGACCATCTGGTCGAATGCGGCGCGGCGCAAATGATTGAGCAGCCGCAACTGACCGTGGATAAACTGGCACAGACGATTTCCGGCCTGGATCGCGCGGCGCTGCTGGCGATGGCCGAGCAGGCCCGCCATGCGGCCAAACTGGACGCAGATAAAGTGGTGGCGGAGGCGATTATTGCGCTGACAGAGCCTGGCCACACTCCAAATTGAGAACAGATTCATGACAATTAAACACACGCAAGATTTAGCACAGATTCGCGCTATGGTTCCGGAAATGCGCCGGGTGAAATGCATTCATTTTATCGGTATCGGCGGTGCCGGTATGAGCGGGATCGCTGAGGTGTTGCTCAATGAGGGGTACCAGATCTCAGGGTCTGATATCGCCTCGAACGCTGTGACTCAGCGTCTGGCGGAAAAAGGTGCCGCCATTTTTATCGGCCATGCTGCAGAGAACATAGCGCAGGCCAGCGTGGTCGTGGTCTCGACCGCTATCAATGAACAGAACCCGGAAATCAAAGCGGCGCGTGAAAAACGTATCCCTGTTGTGCGCCGCGCCGAGATGCTGGCTGAGCTGATGCGTTTTCGTCACGGTATCGCGGTGGCCGGTACGCACGGTAAAACCACCACCACAGCGTTGGTGACACAGATTTATTCTGAAGCCGGCCTCGACCCGACCTTTGTCAACGGCGGCTTGGTGAAAAGTGCCGGTACTAACGCCCGTCTTGGTTCGAGCCGTATTCTGATTGCTGAAGCCGACGAGAGTGATGCCTCGTTCCTGCATCTGCAGCCGATGATGTCGATTGTGACCAACATCGAAGCGGATCACATGGACACTTATGGTGGCGATTTTGAAACTCTGAAACAGACCTTTATCGAATTTCTGCATAACCTGCCGTTCTACGGTCGCGCGATCATGTGTGTCGACGACGCGGTGATTCGTGAATTGATCCCGCGTATCAGCCGCCATGTGATCACTTACGGTTTCTCACAAGACGCCGATGTGCGGATTGAAAATTACCGCCAGGAGGGTCAGCAGGGCAAATTTACCGTGGTGCGTCAGGGGCGCAAAAACCTCGATATCACTCTCAATATTCCGGGCCGCCACAATGCACTCAATGCCGCCGCCGCGATTGCGGTGGCGACCGAAGACGATGTCGATGATGGCGCTATTCTGCGCGCGATGGAGAGTACCCAGGGCACCGGGCGTCGTTTTGACCAGTTGGGTGAATTTGCCACTGGTCGTGGTAAAGCGATGCTGGTGGACGACTATGGCCATCACCCGACCGAAGTGGATGTGACCATCGCTGCCGCGCGCAATGGCTGGAGTGATAAACGTCTGGTGATGATTTTCCAGCCGCACCGTTACACCCGGACCCGCGATCTGTATGACGATTTTGCCAATGTGCTGGAGCAGGTTGATGTGCTGCTGATGCTGGATGTGTACTCGGCCGGTGAGAAACCCATCGCTGGTGCAGACAGCCGATCCCTGTGCCGCACCATTCGTAGCCGCGGTAAGCTGGATCCGATTTTTGTCCCTGACAGCAAGACCTTACCGTCAGTTTTAGCCAACGTCCTACAAGACGGTGACCTGGTTCTGACGCAAGGCGCCGGTGATGTGGGCAAAGTAGCCAAAGATTTGGCGGCGTTGGAACTGTGCATTGAAAAGATGCAAGGGCAGTAACGCTGCAAAAAAAAGTAAAAAGTTGTATATCTGGGGTGGTGGCTGAACTAAGCTCATATTGACGAGTAATTTTATCTATCAGTATTTGATACTTTCCAGCACCTCAGTATAATCCAAAGGTTAAAGTCAGTGCTTTTGCCTCTATTGCAAAAAGAAATAGGGAATCAATTTGCCAGTCGTCAACAGGATCATCGGACTTTGCTGAATAATGTGTTCGCCAAAGGTAACGTGTTTGCCGAAGGTCGCCGATTGTCCGCGTCGCCGCAATTAAAACAACATGCCGCTGGCGGCAGTTTTTTTATCGTGGTGCTGTTGCTGATTGGCTTTTTGTTGTATTCGACGATCAGCTGGATGTGGGACGAGCAACGTCTGCCACTGTCCAAAATCGTATTGCAGGGTGATTTACAATACGTCTCGACCTCTGATGTGCAGCGGGCTTTTGCCCGTATCGATCACATCGGCACTTTTATGTCCCAGGATATTGATGTGCTGCAGGACAGCGTGCAGTCGATTCCCTGGGTGTCACATGCTTCGATTCGCAAGCAGTGGCCGGATACGATTAAAGTGTTTCTGACCGAGCACAAAGTTGCCGCCATCTGGAATGGTAATGCGCTGTTGGATGACACTGGGTACGTGTTTGACGGCGATATCGGTCTGGTGAATGAAGAGCACGTAAAACTGTATGGCCCACAGGGCAGTGCGCCGGAAGTGTTAAAAGTCTGGCGCCAGTATCAGGATAAGTTTGCGCGTATCGGGCACAGCATCTCATCGCTGCTGCTCAATGAACGCCGCGCCTGGCAAATCATTTTGGATAACGGTATCCGGCTGGAGTTGGGAAAAGAGTCGCTTGATGAACGTATTAACCGCTTTTTCCTGCTCTACAAGCAATTAGGCAGTGACGCTGACCGGGTCAGTTATATCGACCTCAGATACGATACCGGCGCTGCAGTAGGTTGGATCTCAGAACAAGAGTTAGCACAAGAGAATACAGATGACTAAAACTGCCAACGACAACATTATTGTTGGTCTGGATATCGGCACCGCCACCGTATCCGCGCTTGTGGGTGAAGTCCTCCCTGATGGTCAAATTAATATTATTGGCTCAGGTAATAGTCCATCTCGTGGTATGGATAAAGGTGGCGTCAACGATCTGGAATCGGTGGTGAAATCGGTCCAGCGTGCGATAGACCAGGCAGAATTAATGGCCGAGTGCCAGATTAACAATGTGTTTTTGTCGATTTCCGGGCGACACATTGCCAGCCGAATTGAAAAAGGCATGGGAACCATTTCGGATGAAGAGGTGTCCCAGGACGATATGGATCGGGCGATCCATACCGCGAAATCAATCAAAATTGGTGAAGAGCAGCGAATCTTGCATGTCATTCCTCAAGAATTTACGATTGATTATCAAGAAGGCATTAAAAATCCGCTAGGATTATCAGGTGTACGTATGGAAGTCAGTGTACATTTGATCACTTGTCACAATGATATGGCAAGAAACATCATTAAAGCGGTGGAACGTTGCGGTTTAAAAGTTGAACAGTTAGTGTACTCAGGATTGGCGGCCAGTAATGCCGTTATTACTGAAGATGAGCGCGAACTTGGTGTGTGTGTGATCGATATTGGTGCAGGCACCATGGATATTGCCATCTGGACGGGCGGCGCTCTAAGGCACACCGAAGTGCTTTCATACGCCGGCAACGCGGTCACCAGTGATATTGCGTTTGCATTCGGCACACCGGTCAGCGACGCCGAAGAGATCAAAGTTAAATACGGCTGTGCGCTGAGCGAACTGGTCAGCAAAGATGACACAGTTAACGTTCCCAGCGTGGGTGGGCGTCCGTCTCGCAGTTTGCAGCGTCAAACCTTGTCGGAAGTCATTGAGCCTCGCTACACTGAGTTAATGGGCTTGGTAAACCAGACGATTGACTCAGTTCAGGAAACATTGCGCCAGGACGGAATTAAACATCACCTGGCAGCCGGTATTGTGTTAACCGGCGGCGCGGCGCAAATAGAAGGTTTAGTTGAGTGTGCGGAGCGGGTGTTCCGCAACCAGGTCAGAGTTGGCAAACCTCTCGAGGTCAGTGGCCTGACCGATTACGTTAAAGAGCCGTATCATTCTACGGCAGTGGGTTTACTTCATTACGCAAAAGACAGCCAGATTAATGACGACAGCGATTACCAGGAGCCTAAGCGCCAGTCGGTGTCGGGATTATTCGGTCGTTTGCGTAATTGGATACAAAAAGAGTTTTAACCTGAGTTGCAGGAAAAACGGAGATAACACATGTTTGAACCGATGATGGAAATGTCTGACGAAGCTGTAATCAAAGTCGTTGGGGTTGGTGGTGGCGGTGGTAACGCCGTTGAACACATGGTACGTGAGTCCATCGAAGGCGTGGAATTCATCAGTATCAATACAGATGCACAAGCGCTTCGTAAAACCAGCGTAAGCACAGTCATTCAAATCGGTGGCGATATCACCAAAGGCCTGGGTGCGGGTGCTAATCCGCAAGTAGGACGTGATGCAGCTCTCGAAGACAGAGAACGTATTAAAGAAGTTCTCGAAGGTGCCGATATGGTATTTGTCGCCGCTGGTATGGGTGGCGGTACCGGTACCGGTGCTGCTCCTGTGATTGCGGAAGTGGCTAAAGAACTTGGCATCCTGACCGTTGCTGTAGTGACCAAGCCATTCAGCTTTGAAGGTAAAAAACGTCTTTCGTTCGCGGAACAGGGGATTGAAGAGCTGTCTAAGCATGTTGACTCTCTGATCACTATTCCAAACGAAAAACTACTGAAAGTACTGGGTCGTGGGATCACTTTACTTGAAGCCTTTGCCAGCGCGAACGACGTACTTAAGAATGCAGTACAAGGTATCGCAGAACTGATTACTCGTCCGGGTATGATCAACGTCGACTTTGCGGACGTACGTACCGTAATGTCGGAAATGGGTCACGCCATGATGGGTAGCGGTGTTGCGAAAGGTGAAGACCGTGCTGAAGAAGCGGCCGAAATGGCGATTTCCAGCCCACTGCTGGAAGATATCGACCTGGCTGGCGCGCGAGGCGTACTGGTTAACATTACCGCAGGTCTGGATATGCGTCTGGATGAGTTCGAAACGGTTGGTAACACTGTTAAAGCATTTGCTTCTGACAATGCGACTGTCGTGATCGGTACTTCTCTGGATCCGGATATGGCTGAAGAGATTCGCGTAACGGTTGTTGCCACAGGTATCGGCAACGAGCGTAAACCGGATATCACTCTGGTCGCCGGCGGTAAAGCGAAACCTGCGCAGGCAGCTCAACCACAACAAGCGGCAGTCGCAGCGAAAGTGGAAGAAAAACCGGCACAACCTTTGCAAGAAAAAGTAGAAGTGAAAACTCAGCCAGCACCGGCTCAGAGCTCAGCGTCTGCTTCAGCAAGCCAAAGCACTGCGCCTAAGCAAGAGAAAGAAAACGGATATCTGGATATCCCGGCTTTCTTACGTCGTCAGGCTGATTAGAATCTCGCCACAATTTGACACTGTTCAAAATTCTGGTAGGATGTCGGTCGGTAAGTATATCGGCCGAGCTTTGTGGCATCGATTTAGAGGCAAGTAGATGATTAGACAACGTACACTGAAAGAAATAGTGAAAACAACTGGGGTGGGACTTCACTCTGGTCGTAAGGTCACGTTAACTCTTCGCCCAGCTGCTGCAAACACGGGTATCGTTTACCGTCGTACTGACGTAAATCCACCAGTGGATTTCCCGGCTGACCCAGAATCTGTACGTGACACCATGTTGTGTACCGCTCTGGTGAATGACGAAGGCATTCGTATCTCTACCGTTGAGCACCTGAGCGCAGCGTTAGCGGGTATGGGCATCGACAACGTGATCGTTGAAGTGGATGCGCCGGAAATTCCGATTATGGACGGTAGTGCGAGTCCGTTTGTATACCTGCTGCAACAAGCGGGCGTAGAAACGTTGAACGCACCTAAGCGATTCATTCGTATTAAGAAACCAGTTCGCATTGAAGACGGCGACAAGTGGGCGGAACTGCGCCCGCATAACGGCTTCAAAATGGACTTCGAAATCGAATTCAATCACCCGGCGATTGATGGTGACGAACAGCATCTGGTGTTCGACTTCTCATCGCAAGGCTTTGTAAAAGAGATTTCCCGTGCACGTACCTTTGGTTTCATGCGTGATATCGAATACTTACAGTCACAGAACCTGTGTCTGGGTGGTAGCTTCGATTGTGCTATCGTACTGGATGATTACCGCATTCTGAACGAAGAAGGCCTGCGTTTTGCCAACGAATTCGTGACCCATAAAGTCCTGGACGCAATCGGCGACCTGTACATGAGCGGACACGCGATTGTCGGTGAATTCTGTGCCTACAAATCGGGCCACGGTCTGAATAACCAGTTGCTGCGCGCAGTACTGGCGGATCAGGAAGCGTGGGAATGGGCGACCTTCGAAGAAGAAGTGGGCTCTCCGGTGGCATTTGCAGAACCAAACATGGTGATTGCTTAACGCATCAGCGCTTGAAAGCCTGTCATCAGGTCGAAAGAATAATAAAGCCAGACTCAGGTCTGGCTTTTTTGTGTCTGAAATTTGGCGCTTGGTAGGATTTACACAGCTATCGGTATTGCTTACATATAAGGTATGAGTTACGCAGCTATTGGCATAGACAGCGACTGGCATCCGTTACCGTGCTTTCCCTTTGGCGGATGACTACTTTTTGGCAAGTTTGGCCAGGCTTTCTAGTCGCTTACGCACTTTGGGTGACGCATTTTCGGCGATGGTCATCAACACATGGGCGGCATGATCAGTCAGGGGAGGGCGAGCTTTTGCCTCGTCTTTTTTTGCCGCCGCGGCAGAATTGCCGCGATAGAGAGCCGGGTTGATCCGGATCTCTATGCTGATCAAGCGCCCAAAGCCTTGCGCGCGCAGCTGATTGAGTAGTGACAGACGATCGTAGTCGATCTTCATTTTGATCGCCGCGCTGGCGGCTTCGAGGATCAGATGGCCACCGCGGATGTTGGCGGCGCGCACATGCTTTTCCGTGCCGCGTGGCAACAGCGTTGTGAGGATTTGATTGAGCTGGAGAATTTCTTTGGCATGCTCTTGCACCTGCTTGAGTCGCGATGCTTCGAGCAGTTCTTCAGTGTTGGTCGGGCGGTGATCGCGCATCGGGTGCATCCGGTAATGGGTCTGGTTTTATTCTAACTGTTATCGGCCCTGAACGAAAATGGATCTGCACTGAGCCAGAAGCGCCCGGCAGTTGAGCGCTACACACCGGCATCAACCGGCCTGCTGCAGTGCGCTTTGATGACCAATGACGCACTAAACAGTGGCTTGAGCGCACAAATTAGTAAGCTTGCTGTAAACAAACGGGTTTGAGCATGGTTGTTCGGACAAAAATTCTCTAAACTAGGCGCCACTTAATTCATTTACTGCCTTGAAAATACGCGTCACCATCACAATATCCCAAGATACATGACATACCTCAGTATCCTTAGTTGAAATTAGGTAGACACTACAAAGGCATTAAGTAGATCGGGATGATCGAAGTAAAGAGAGATTCACATCAATGATAACTAAGTTACTGACCAAAGTGGTTGGCAGCCGCAATGACCGTACATTGCGTCGCTTAAGAAAAATCGTAAAAGAGATCAACAACTACGAACCTGCATTTGAAACACTTTCTGACGATGAACTAAAAGCCAAGACCGTCGAATTCCGTCAACGTATTGAACAGGGCGAATCGCTCGACCAACTCCTTCCAGAAGCCTTTGCAACCGTACGTGAAGCCTCTAAACGTGTCTTTGGCATGCGTCATTTCGACGTGCAGCTTATTGGTGGCATGGTGCTTAATGCCGGCCAAATCGCAGAGATGCGTACCGGTGAAGGTAAAACCCTGACCGCAACCCTGCCGGCTTATCTGAATGCGCTGCCCGGTAAAGGCGTGCATATTGTCACCGTCAACGACTATCTGGCTAAACGCGACGCGGAAACCAACCGTGCGCTGTTCGAATTTCTCGGTATGACCGTCGGCGTCAACGTACCGAACATGCCACCACAAGAGAAAAAAGAAGCGTATCAAGCGGATATCCTGTACGGCACCAACAACGAATTCGGTTTTGACTACCTGCGTGACAACATGGCCTTCCGTGTGGAAGACCGTGTGCAGCGTGAACGTTTCTTTGCTGTGGTCGATGAAGTGGACTCGATCCTGATCGATGAAGCGCGTACTCCGCTGATCATTTCCGGTCCGGCAGAAGACAGTTCTGAGCTGTACACTAAGATTAATACTCTGATCCCGCACCTGAAGCTGCAGGATAAAGAGGATTCGGAAGAGTACCGTGGTGACGGTCACTACACCGTGGATGAAAAATCCAAACAGGTTTATCTGACCGAGACCGGTCAGGAATATGTCGAAGAGCTGCTGATCAACAATGGCCTGATGGAAGAGGGTGATACCCTTTACTCGCCAGCTAACATCAGCCTGCTGCACCATGTGAACGCGGCACTGCGCGCTCACGTTCTGTTTGAGAAGAACGTCGATTACATCGTGACGGACAATGGCGAAGTGGTCATTGTTGACGAACACACCGGTCGTACCATGCCGGGTCGTCGCTGGTCGGATGGCCTGCACCAGGCGGTGGAAGCCAAAGAAGGCGTGAAGATCCAGAACGAAAACCAGACTCTGGCTTCGATTACGTTCCAGAACTTCTTCCGTCTGTACGAAAAACTGTCGGGTATGACGGGTACTGCAGATACTGAAGCGTTCGAGTTTCAGTCGATCTACGGTCTGGAAACTGTGGTGATTCCAACCAACAAACCAATGATTCGTAACGATATGCCGGATGTGGTGTACCGTACCGAATTAGAAAAATTTGCCGCGATTAAAGAAGACATCAAGGCACGGGTCGAAAAAGGCCAGCCGGTACTGGTGGGTACGGTATCGATTGAAAAGTCGGAACTGCTCTCCAACGCGCTGAAGAAAGACAACATCAAGCACAACGTGCTGAACGCCAAGTTCCACGAAAAAGAAGCGGAAATCGTTGCGGAAGCGGGTAAACCAGGTTCGGTGACTATCGCGACCAACATGGCCGGTCGTGGTACCGATATCGTGCTGGGTGGCAGCTGGCAGTCTAAAGTTGAGACGCTGGATAACCCGACTCCGGAACAGATTGCCGAGATCAAAGCAGAGTGGAAACAGGTGCACGATGCGGTACTGGCATCCGGTGGTCTGCACATTATCGGTACTGAGCGTCACGAATCACGTCGTATCGATAACCAGTTACGTGGTCGTGCCGGTCGTCAGGGGGATGCGGGTTCAACCCGATTCTATCTGTCGATGGAAGATACCCTGTTGCGTATCTTCACCTCAGATCGGATGGCGAGCCTGATCCAGAGCGGTATGGAAGAAGGCGAAGCGATCGAAAGCAAGATGCTGTCGCGCTCGATCGAAAAGGCCCAGCGTAAAGTGGAAGGCCGCAACTTCGATATTCGTAAGCAGCTGCTGGAATACGATGATGTGGCAAACGACCAGCGTAAAGTGGTGTACGAGCTGCGTGATGAGCTGATGGTGGCAGACAACATCAGTGAGATGATTGAACAAAACCGTATCGATGTATTGACGGCTGTGATTGATGAATACATCCCGCCGCAGTCACTGGAAGATATGTGGGATATCACCGGCCTGCAGGATCGCCTCAAAAACGACTTTGATCTGGAACTGCCGCTGCAGGAATGGCTGGATAACGACGACAAACTGTACGAAGAAGCGCTGCGTGAGCGTATCCTTGAGCAGGCGGTCACCGTTTACCAGCAGAAAGAAGCCGCAGTGGGCGAATCTGTAATGCGCAACTTCGAGAAATCGGTGATGCTGCAGACTCTGGATACGCTGTGGAAAGAGCATCTGGCGGCGATGGATCACCTGCGTCAGGGCATTCACCTGCGTGGTTACGCGCAGAAAAACCCGAAACAGGAGTACAAACGCGAGTCGTTTGAACTGTTTGAAGGTCTGCTTGATTCACTGAAATCTGATGTGATCATGATTCTGTCCAAAGTTCGTGTTCAGCAGCAGGAAGAAGTGGAACGCATGGAAGAGCAGCGCCGGGTGCAGGCTGAAGAAGCGGCACGTCTGGCTCAGGCTCAGCACCAGAGCGTGGATGGTTCCGACGACGAGCCGAATGATCATCAGCCACAAGTGCGTGACGAGCGTAAAGTCGGTCGCAACGAACCTTGTCCGTGTGGCAGTGGTAAAAAATACAAACAGTGTCATGGCAAGATTGCCTGATCCTGATTGAAACAGAGAGTCGCCCCAGGGCGGCTCTTTTTTTGTCTGTTGGTCTGCTGGTCAGTGTTTTGAGATTGCCCGCCCGTTTACAGAGAGGGTCATGGCTTTGTTGCTAAGCCCACTTTCTCTGATGAGTTTTTTATAACACAATCTGTTGCATATTTATGCTCAGCCTGATCTCAGATGATAACGGCCGGGCGCAGCTAACTCTGGACTTTCACATCTTGAGCGATAATCTAGTCGGTCAATAGTGAGCTCCGAGTTCTAATGCACAGGAATTTATATGAAACGTATTCATATCGTCGCAGGGATTATTTTTAATCCCGACCAATCACACATTTTTATCACTAAGCGTCCGGATAACCTGCATAAAGGCGGTTTCTGGGAATTTCCCGGCGGCAAAGTTGAAGCGGGTGAGTCAATTGAACAGGCGATGACGCGCGAACTCAACGAAGAGATTGGCATTGAAGTCACTGAGCAGGCGTGTTTCGAGCACCTGGAATATGACTATCCGGAAAAATCACTCAAGTTTGATTTCATCCTGGTGACGGCGTTTAACGGCCAGCCTTACGGACGTGAAGGACAAAGTGGGCAGTGGGTTAAAGTCGCCGATCTGAAAGACTATCCTTTCCCGGAAGCCAACGTGCCCGTGCTGGAGCGCGTGCTGAGAGAATTCGCTTAACGCTCAGCCACAGTAAGTGCTAGCCACAGCCAGCGATAGTTGATAGTTTATCGTTACTAGCAGGAACCATCGTGCTGTGCACGAATGAACAAAAGAATGGAGAATACGCAATGGTAAGAATTGCGATTGCAGGCGCTGCCGGTCGTATGGGCCGTAATCTGGTTAAAGCGACGCATCATAACCCGCTGTCTACCGTGGGTGCGGGTTCAGAACGTCCCGAGTCATCTCTGGTGGGGGTCGATGTCGGTGAACTGTGCGGTGAAGGCCGTTTTGATGTTGCCCTGGTCGACAACCTGGAGCAGGTGATTGACCAGTTTGACGTCATTATTGATTTTACCGCCCCGGTCAGCACGCTGGCTAACCTGGAGCTGTGTAAAAAACATGGTAAGAAGCTGGTGATTGGTACCACAGGTTTCAGTGAACAAGAGCGCGCGCAAATTGATGAAGCTGCTAAGCTTATTCCAATCGTGATGGCACCGAACTACAGTGTGGGTGTTAACCTGGTGTTCAAGCTGCTGGAAAAAGCGGCCAAAGTGATGGGTGACTACTGCGATATCGAAATCGTCGAAGCGCATCACCGTCATAAAGTCGATGCGCCGTCCGGCACTGCTATCGGCATGGGTGAAGCGATTGCCGGTGCGATGGGCAATAAGCTCAGCGATGTGGCTGTGTATGCCCGTGAAGGTATTACCGGCGAGCGCAGCCGTAACGAAATTGGTTTTGCTACTATCCGCGCAGGCGATATTGTCGGTGAGCATACTGCGATGTTTGCTGATATCGGTGAGCGGGTTGAGATCACCCACAAAGCGACCGACCGCATGACCTTTGCCAATGGCGCCGTTAAGGCAGCGATCTGGCTGGATGAAAAATCAGCGGGTTTCTACACCATGACAGACGTGATCGGTCTTAACGATCTCTAATTACATAATTATGCGCCAAGACCCCTTGGCGCATTCGTTTCCTTTCTGTTAAACTCAGCAAAATCATCTCATCCTTTTTTAGTCTTTCCTGACTACTTTTCTGCTTATTATTTTAGTTTGAAGTAAAAAATGGAATGTAATCGATTTTTTATGTGTTAAAAAATCCAGATTATCGTTTGCCTCAATCGGGATAGCAAAAAAAACGCCAAGATTGACTCTGTGTGGCTGTTTTTTATTCAATTCTGCATAAGTTAATTCTCAAACCGGCCAAAACATGTAGTTTTGCTGTGTTTGAGTGAATTTTTCGTTGTAACAGGTCAAATTCCAATTTTATTTTTGAACAATTATTGACAGAAGTCACGGTGATAATTAGAATACCGCCAATTTGTCTGATATGCCCTAAAGCAAAGTTAAAATGCGAACAGGAAGGCAAATGTGCAGTTTAATTTAAAATTTTTGCATTTTTATTCTGGAGGTTGTCTTGAGTAAATCAGCACTGTTAGTCCTGGAAGATGGGACAGTGTTCCACGGAATTTCCATTGGAGCAGATGGTTCGTCCGTTGGTGAAGTCGTTTTTAATACCTCGATGACGGGGTACCAAGAAATCCTCACTGATCCTTCCTATTCTCAACAAATCGTTACCCTTACTTACCCTCACATTGGCAATACCGGCACCAATGCCGAAGATGAAGAATCATCCCAGATTCATGCACAAGGCCTTGTGATCCGCGATCTTCCTCTTATCGCTTCTAACTTCCGTAGTGAACGTTCCCTTTCTGATTACCTTAAATCGCAAAACATCGTCGGCATTGCGGATATCGATACCCGTAAGCTGACTCGCATTCTGCGTGAAAAAGGTGCTCAGAACGGTTGCATTCTGGCAGGCGATAACCTGGATGAAGCTCTGGCGCTGGCAAAAGCACAAGAGTTCCCGGGCCTGAAAGGGATGGATTTGGCGAAAGTAGTAACGACGAAAGAAGCTTACGAATGGAAGCAAGGTTCATGGACGCTGGAAGGCGGACTGCCTGAAGCGAAAGATGACAGCGAACTGCCGTACCACGTTGTGGCTTACGATTTCGGTGCGAAACGTAACATCCTGCGTATGCTGGTTGACCGTGGCTGTCGTCTGACTGTGGTTCCGGCTGAAACGTCTGCCGAGGACGTTCTGGCGCTGAATCCGGATGGCGTGTTCCTGTCAAACGGCCCGGGTGACCCTGAACCATGTACTTACGCTATCGAAGCAACCAAGACATTCCTTGAAAAAGGTCTGCCGGTCTTCGGTATCTGTCTGGGCCACCAGATTCTGGCACTGGCCTCAGGCGCTAAAACGGTCAAGATGAAGTTCGGTCACCACGGTGCTAACCACCCGGTGAAAGATCTGGATCGTAATGTCGTGATGATCACCTCGCAAAACCACGGTTTTGCGGCCGATGAAGCGACTCTGCCGGAGAACCTGCGTGCGACTCATAAATCGCTGTTTGATGGTTCACTGCAAGGTATCCACCGTACGGACAAGCCGGCATTCAGCTTCCAGGGTCACCCTGAGGCGAGCCCGGGCCCACACGATGCGGCACCGCTTTTCGACCACTTCATTGAATTGATTAAACAACACCGCGCTTAATTTGGAGTAGTAAACAATGCCAAAACGTACTGACATTAAAAGCATTCTGATTTTAGGTGCTGGTCCAATTGTTATCGGTCAGGCTTGTGAGTTTGACTACTCTGGCGCGCAGGCGTGTAAAGCGCTGCGTGAAGAGGGTTACCGCGTTATCCTGGTCAACTCTAACCCGGCGACCATTATGACTGACCCGGAAATGGCGGATGCGACTTACATCGAGCCAATCCAGTGGGAAGTTGTGCGTAAGATCATCGAAAAAGAGCGTCCGGATGCGATTCTGCCAACCATGGGTGGCCAGACGGCACTGAACTGTGCGCTGGCGCTGGAAAAACATGGCGTGCTGGAAGAGTTCGGCGTGGAGATGATCGGTGCAACGGCGGATGCGATTGATAAAGCAGAAGACCGCTCGCGCTTTGATAAAGCGATGAAATCTATCGGCCTGGAGTGTCCACGAGCCGATACCGCGAAGACAATGGAAGAAGCATACCGCGTGCTGGATATGGTGGGTTTCCCATGTATCATCCGTCCTTCGTTCACTATGGGTGGTACCGGCGGCGGTATCGCTTACAACAAAGAAGAATTTGAAGAAATCTGTCGCCGTGGTCTGGACCTGTCGCCAACCAACGAGCTGCTGATTGACGAATCTCTGATCGGCTGGAAAGAGTACGAGATGGAAGTGGTGCGCGACAAAGCGGACAACTGCATCATCGTGTGTGCGATCGAAAACTTCGATCCTATGGGTATCCACACTGGTGACTCGATCACTGTGGCACCGGCCCAGACTCTGACTGACAAAGAGTACCAGCTGATGCGTAACGCATCTCTGGCGGTTCTGCGCGAAATCGGCGTAGAAACCGGTGGTTCAAACGTACAGTTTGGTATCAACCCGAAAGATGGCCGTATGGTTATCATCGAGATGAACCCGCGTGTATCGCGCTCTTCTGCACTGGCCTCAAAAGCGACCGGTTTCCCGATTGCAAAAGTCGCCGCCAAACTGGCAGTCGGCTTTACGCTGGACGAGCTGATGAACGACATCACCGGCGGTGCAACTCCGGCGTCGTTCGAGCCGACCATCGACTACGTTGTGACCAAGATTCCTCGCTTTAACTTCGAGAAATTTGCGGGTGCTAACAACCGTCTGACCACGCAGATGAAATCTGTCGGTGAAGTGATGGCGATCGGCCGTAACCAGCAAGAATCACTGCAGAAAGCACTACGCGGTCTGGAAGTGGGTGCTAACGGTCTGGACGAAATGGTCGATCTGGATGCTCCGGATGCACTGACTAAGATTCGTCACGAGCTGAAAGACGCAGGTGCCGAGCGTATCTGGTACATTGCTGATGCATTCCGTGCCGGTATGTCGGTCGACGGTGTATTCAACCTGACGAACATCGACCGTTGGTTCCTGGTTCAGATTGAAGAACTGGTACTGATGGAAAATGACATCAAAGCGGGTGGCTTTGCCGGTCTGACTGAGACCACACTGCGCGCGATGAAGCGCAAAGGCTTCTCGGATGCTCGTCTGTCTGCTCTGCTGGGCGTAGCGGAAAGCGAAATCCGCCGTCTGCGTGACCAGTTCAACATTCACCCGGTTTACAAACGTGTGGATACCTGTGCCGCTGAGTTTTCATCTGACACTGCGTACATGTACTCATCTTACGATGACGAGTGTGAAGCGAACCCGACTGACAAAGACAAAATCATGGTTCTGGGCGGTGGTCCGAACCGTATCGGTCAGGGTATCGAATTTGACTATTGCTGTGTGCATGCGTCACTGGCGCTACGTGAAGACGGTTACGAGACCATCATGGTGAACTGTAACCCGGAAACCGTATCGACTGACTACGACACGTCAGACCGTCTGTACTTTGAACCCGTGACTCTGGAAGATGTACTGGCCATTGTACGCGTTGAAAAACCAAAAGGCGTTATCGTGCAGTACGGCGGCCAGACTCCGCTCAAACTGGCGCGTGCGCTGGAAGCGGCAGGTGTGCCTATCATTGGTACCAGCCCGGATGCGATTGACCGCGCAGAAGACCGTGAGCGTTTCCAGCACGCGGTTGAGCGTCTGGGTCTGAAACAGCCAGAAAACGCGACCGTGACTGCAATCGAACAAGCGGTTGAGAAATCAAAAGAGATCGGCTTCCCGCTGGTGGTTCGTCCTTCTTACGTGCTGGGCGGCCGTGCGATGGAAATCGTATATGATGAAGCAGACCTGCGTCGTTACTTCAACGAGGCGGTGAGCGTATCGAACGAGTCTCCGGTTCTGCTGGACCGTTTCCTGGATGATGCAACCGAAGTTGACATCGATGCTATCTGTGACGGCGAGCGCGTTGTGATCGGCGGTATCATGGAGCACATTGAGCAGGCAGGTGTTCACTCTGGTGACTCGGCATGTTCTCTGCCAGCGTACACGCTGAGCCAGGAAATTCAGGACAAGATGCGCGAGCAGGTTGAGAAACTGGCGATGGAACTGGGCGTTCGTGGTCTGATGAACACGCAGTTTGCGGTCAAAGACAACGAAGTTTACCTGATTGAAGTGAACCCGCGTGCGGCCCGTACCGTGCCTTTCGTATCGAAAGCAACCGGTGCACCGCTGGCGAAAATCGCTGCGCGTGTCATGGCTGGCCAGTCTCTGGAGCAGCAAGGTTTCACCAAAGAGATCATTCCACCGTACTACTCAGTCAAAGAAGTGGTGCTGCCTTTTAACAAGTTCCCGGGTGTTGACCCGCTGCTTGGCCCTGAAATGCGCTCTACCGGTGAAGTGATGGGTGTTGGTGCAACGTTTGCTGAAGCTTTCGCGAAAGCGGAACTGGGCTGTGGCAACGTGTATCCTGAAGGTGGCCGTGCACTGCTGTCTGTGCGTGAAGGCGACAAAGAGCGTGTGGTTGACCTGGCTTCTAAGCTGGAGAAACTGGGCTACAAACTGGATGCCACTCACGGTACGGCTGTGATTCTGGGCGAAGCGGGTATCAACCCTCGTCTGGTCAACAAGGTACACGAAGGTCGTCCGCACATTCTGGACCGCATCAAGAACAATGAGTACACCTACATCATCAACACGGCTGCCGGCCGTCAGGCGATTGAAGACTCAAAAGTTCTGCGTCGCGGCGCTCTGGCTGAGAAAGTGAACTACACCACAACGCTGAATGCGGCGTTTGCAACCTGTATGTCTCACACTGCGGATGCCAAAGCGAACGTAACCTCAGTTCAGGAACTGCACGCACAAGTGCGCGCTGATCAGGCTGCAAAAGCATAACGGATAACAATACGGGTAAGTAAAACTTATCTGACAACCTCATTGCCCGCTCATCTGAGCGGGCTTTTTTATTTCCTGTCGCTATGACTCAGTTTGGTAGCACAGCTGAAAGCTTGTCTATTTTTTGCGACAACGGCATCACTTGCTCATCTTCGTTTCTACTTTCCCTATTATTAACGTGGGCTTCATCATAAAAACAACAAAATTTACTGATTGAATTGTCAATGTGGCTAGTTCCTCCTTACTGAACGGAGTGATGAGTCATGCTGAAACGTTTCGTCATTATGTTGTGCTTACTACTGACCGGATGCAGCAGTCAATGGATCGCCAGGAGTGATATCGATGGCACGATAGAGCAAAACAACCAGAAAATATTTATTGGAATTCCGGTACTTGCCAGTTTAGAAGGTTCGATGGCCAGGCTGGATGAAAGCTGGATACTGACAGCGAAACACAACCGGGTCATTCTGGCTCTGCAGGGCAGAGAAGTTTACTACCATCCTTACTGCGATATTGCACTGGTCAAAAATGCCGGCACCATTTCTGCTGCGGTAGGTATGGTGTTTAATGGCCAGGAAATCCTGCATGTCGGCTATCCGATAGGACTGCCTCTGTCGGCGAGCAAGGGTAAGTATGTCGGCGATGTATTTGTTCAGGGCTGGGACGGATGCCAGATGTCGGCCACAACCGGTGTCGTGTCCAGCGGTATGTCTGGTGGCGGGGTTTATAATGATCATGATGAGCTGATTGGCATCAATCATGGTTATGTCTCGGGCAGTGTCCTCTGGCCGAACGGAGAGCAAGCCTCTCATCCGGCGGTGTTTGTTTCTTTATATGCCGTGAAAGACTGGCTGCAACTGGTAACGGGCAAAGATTACTATCGTTAATCGCGCTACGGGATTTTATCGTTGAATATTAGGAATGGATCATTTTCTTTCAATTCGCTGTTAGCGGACAGGGCGCAGTGGTAGCGTGTAGCCTTTCTCGTCTCAGTTTTGGAAGTTCATGGAAGTCTCGTTAGATATTTTAGCTCTGCTGTTTGTGGTCGCGGGTGTGGCCGGGTTTATTGATGCGATGGCCGGAGGGGGAGGACTCCTGACCGTGCCGGCTCTGCTGGCGGCCGGGGTGCCGCCGACTCAGGCTTTGGCGACCAATAAGCTGCAGAGTTCGTTCGGTAGCTTTTCCGCCAGTTGGTATTTTATCCGTAACGGCATTGTCAGCCTCAAAGATATGCGCCTGGCGATTGTGTGTACCTTTGTTGGTTCTGCCGCCGGTGCTGAGCTGGTGCAGGTGATAGATGCCTCGCTTTTGACCAGCCTGATCCCGCTGCTGCTGATTGCTATCTCACTCTACTTTCTGCTGGCACCGCAAACCCGTGCTGATTCAGGTAAAAAGCCTCTGCCGGAAGCGCTGTTTGCGTTTTGTGTCGGTGGCGGAGTCGGCTTTTATGATGGCTTTTTTGGCCCGGGCACAGGGTCAATTTTTACCGTCTGTTTTGTGGTGCTGGGCCATTTCAGTCTGGTGGAAGCCACCGCACGTACCAAGGTACTCAACTTTACCTCCAACATTGCCGCGCTGACCTTTTTCCTGATAGCCGGTCTGCCTATCTGGCAGCTTGGCCTGACGATGGCCGTCGGCGGCTTTATCGGTGCCCGCCTGGGCGCGAAAGTGGTGATCAGTAAAGGCCAGCAGTGGATCCGTCCGCTGGTGATTGTGATGTCGATGCTGATGGCGACCAAGCTGTTGTGGGAACAGCACTCTCAATGGTTGCTATCAATGTTCTGACCCTTTGCGAGCGGTAGCTGGTCGCGCGTACACAGATGTGAATCGGGCGAAACAGCGGCGCCAGCTCGGCAAAATAGTGGCAGTAGCCCGGCTCTATTTTCAATGCATTGACGATTGATAAAGGCACCAGCGCCGGAGTCATTCCGCCCAGCGCCAGTTGGGCGGCGGCGGTGTAGGAGTCCATTTCCATTACCGGCGTGATACCGAGTCGTTCCAGGATCGCGGCCTGGTAGGTATTGGCCGGATTGTTCAGATCGTTGGTCACCAGCTCAGCCGGCAGACCGCTGAGCGGGCTGTGACTGACAATACAGAATGGCTCGTCATACAGGTGAAAAGCCATCAGGCCGTGATTGCCCGGCAGATAACCGGCGCAGAAGCCTAAAGTCGCTTTACCGGACTGGACATGTTCAACGATACGCGGGGTATGGTGGGTGGTGATGGTAAAATGCGGGTCGCGTTGGCGAAACTGGCCCATCACCTTGCTAAGGTAACCGGCCACCAGAGTTTCCGAGCAGTCGAGGCGGATCTGGGTGTTGTCTTCCAGCGCCTGCTGCTCGAAAATCATGCCGCGCAGTTCGTTAAAGGTCGGGCCGATATTGGCAATCAGCTGCTCGGCTTCGGCAGTCAGTTTGACCTGGCGGCCAGCCGGAGCAATCAGCTTTTTACCCAGTTTTTTTTCCAGATTTGCAATCCGTTTGCTGACCGCAGACTGGCTGATATACAGCTGACTACCGGTACGACTCATGGTTTTTTCTTTGCTCAGTACCAGCAAAGTTTCAATGCCTTCCAATAGCATGGGCTTTCAATGACAATGAGGAATAGATAGTCCTATTGTACCCTAAGCCGCCAATGAGTCTATGTCGCAGCGCACACCAAGCAGCACTGACCTTATCTTTGACCGCTTTGGCTGGCACTTACTCCGGATAATGATTACGCTGCGCCGGGTCGGCAGAGAAATATTCGATGAATTCCCACTCTGTTCCGCTCGGGTCGAAAAAGTACACCCGGCGCCGGTACGCACTGTCTTCACTCAATTCATTGGCACGATAGCCGGCGGCAAGCAGGCGCTGCTCCACAGCGTGGCTGTCATCGACCACAATACCGATATGGTTAATACCGACATCGACATAAGGGGTGCGGTCCGGCTCAGTGCGCTCGACGACTTCTTGCAGGGCGATGTAACTGTGCTCTGTACCGATATGACACCAGCGATAGCGGTTTTGTCCCTGATGACGCACGGTAAATTCCGGCACAGCAGTCTGTAAAAACACAATCGCCTGATCTAAATCGGCGACGGTGATATTGGCGTGTTCGACATAAGCTGACATGACATTCTCCTTGTTATTATCGGTCTGCTCTTTCAGCTTAGTCGTGTAAAACTGATTAAGTAAACATTTTACTTTATTTAATTGCCTGGGCTGGGTGAGAAATTCGTCTGGTGGCGGAAAAAAGCAGGATAAAGCAATAAAAAAACCACCGATTAAGGTGGTTTGCGACGCAGCGTTAAGCCACTGCCAGCGGTGATGGCTGGCGTTAGCGGGTCAGAGCAAACGTTGGCAGGGATAAGTGCCAGCGAATCGCACCGAGGCGGATAATCAGGGTCGACAGGGTACCGGAGATAAACGCGGTCGAGCTGTCGTAGCCCATCGCCAGTGCAGTGGTATGGAATACCCCGCCGATAATACAAGCGGTGGCATACACTTCACTGCGCAGTATCATCGGGATTTCGCGCGCCAGCACATCCCGGATAATGCCGCCGCCACAGCCGGTGATCACGCCCATGATGATCGCAATCATCGCCGATTCCTGATACATCAGCGCTTTTTCCACTCCGGTGCCGACAAATACTGACAGGCCGATGGCATCGCACACCGGCAGAATCCACCACGGCAGACGCTTCGGGCGGCGTACCACAATCATCATCACAATACAGGTGATCAGGATCACCCACAGATAAGTGGTATCCCGTACCCAGAAGACCGGGGTAGCGCCCAGAGCCATGTCGCGGATCGTGCCGCCGCCGATGGCGGTGACGCTGGCCAGCACAATAACCCCGAACGGATCCATTTTTAACCGTCCGGCTAAAAGTACGCCGGAAATGGCGAAAACTGCAGTACCAAACATATCGATCAGAAAGAGCAGTGAAGTATCCAAGATGTCGTTCGCTTTGTTAGATCTGTGAATAAAGGTTCGCCGGATGGTAGCCGCCACGACATAAGCTGCGACCTTTGGCTGCCTTAAGCATAACCTAATCTGGTCACAGCCGGTTTATCGGCGGATAACATCCTGCGAGTGATGTATTTATGGGGCGCAGATTGTAAGGGATTTTTGCTGATCCTGTTACTGATTTCGCACCTGATCAAAATAATCACACACCTGTTTGATCGCATTGAGCGTACGCGGGGTCGGGCGGTTGATCCAGTCCGAATTGAGTGACCAGACATGGCGCTCTGCTACCGCCGGCAGTTGTTCTGACCAGCGCCACCACATGGTGCCGTTGGCCATTGCATGCTGGGAGGTGAAAATCACTTCCGGCTGGGCGACCAGCACCTGCTCGATACCTATCTGCGGGTAGGGAGACGGGCTGTCCTGAAACACATTTTCACCGCCGCAAAAGCGGAACACTTCCGTCGGCCAGCCGTTTTGCGCCAGAGTAATGATTGGTTTCTGACTGAGCTGATAAAAGTAGCGCACTGGTCTTGCATCGGCATAGCGGGCACGCAGTTCGCTGAGCTGCTGACGGAAATCGGCTGCGGCCCTGGCACCGACCGACGGATCATCGGCATACTGGCTCAGCTTGTCGATATTGTTGGCAATACTGTCCAGATCGCCGGTTTCTGAATAGTAAATATTGAGGCCGAGCTGTTTGAGTTTATCCAGTTCGCGTGCCGGATTACCCGACGGCCAGGCCAGCACCAGATCCGGGTGCAGAGCCAGAATACGTTCGATCTTGATGCCCTGATAGTTGGCCACTTTCTCTATTTTCCGCGCGGCTGGCGGGTAGTCGCTGTGTTCACTGACCGCCACCAGCTTATCGCCGAGGCCGGCGGCAAAGGCGATTTCGGTCGCGTGCGGTGCCAGGCTGATAATCCGCTGCACCGATGAGGCCTGAGATTGAGACGAGGCGACCTGAGATTGAGACGGGGCGGCCTGACACCAGGCGCTGAAACAGATAAGGCTGAGCGTCCAGAGGCGCATTTAAACTCCTTGATGAATCAATACCAGCACGGCACTTTCTGCCACAATCCAGGCGAAGATGCGCCAAGCCAGCAGTTTATGTACCTGCGCCAGATGAATGGCTGACGGGGCTATTCGACCGCCAATTTTAACCCGCACCGCTTTCTGCTCGCCGTAAATGGCTGGTCCGCCCAGCGACAGCTGCAGTTTGTTGCCGACGGCACACAGCAACCAGCCCGGCCCGGGCAGCGGCCAGGCGCGGCTTTGTGCTAGCGTGGTCGACAACACTTCTGTGGCTTTGCTGCCGCACACCACAAACAAACTGAACAGGCGCAGCGGAATAAATTCCAGTATTGCGACCGCGTGCACCACTGGTCGTCCGAATGGCTGAAAACGGGCGCGGGACGGTGACCAGGCGCGAGACAGTTCGACCATCAGGCGATAGAGCAGGGCGCCAACGCCACCGAGTAATCCGTACCAGAACAGTACGCACACCACATTGCGGCCAAAACCCATCACTATGGTTTCGGTGCCGGCCTTACCCAGCCCCAGAGGTGACAGGGTGGAGGTATCGCGGTTGACGTAAGGCATCAGCAGGCTGCGCGCCAGCTTTTTATCTTCGCGTGCCAGAGCCTGACTGAGCTGATTGGCGAGCTGCTCCTGGCTGCGCCAGTCCAGCGCCAGCAGCAACAGGGCCATTTCAAACAGCTGTGGCTGCCAGACCAGTGGTTTAAGGGCAATCAGAACCGCCAGCGCCGGCAGGATCATCAGCATCCAGGCTAAGGTACCGGATAACTGACTCTGAGCGTAATTGGTTTGGGTGTTGACTTTACTGGCCAGCAGATCGGCGAACTTGTGCCACAGCGTGACCGGATGAGCACCGCGTGGGATAGGCAGGATCAGATGAAATAACAGCGCGCCCCACATGACCAGGAGCGCACCGTTGGCATACAAAGTATGAAATATCTCGTCCATGAGCGTGGCTTTACTTCAGCAGTTCCACCATTTTGATCACCATCTCTGACGAGCTTTGCGCTGCCAGTGGCAGGAACTCGTCAAAAGACATCGGAGATTCTTTGTCGGCCACGTCAGAGATAGCACGCACGACCACAAATGGTACCTGGAACTGGTGACAGGTCTGGGCAATGGCCGAGGCTTCCATCTCAACCGCGATTACCGACGGGAAGTGGCGACGGATTTCTGCCTGACGTTCCGCACTGCACACGAACGCATCGCCGGTACAGATCAGGCCGCGAACCGCATGTTTGTCCTGCATGGTGGCCAGCGCTTGCTCTGCCACCGCCATCAGCTTGTCATCGGCTTTAAACGCGGCTGGCTGGCCAGCCATCTGACCGATTTCGTAGCCGAATGCGGTCACATCAGCATCGTGATGGCGAACTTCAGTTGAAATCACCACATCGCCGACGTTGAGGGAGGAGTCAAAACCACCGGCTGAACCGGTATTGATCACGACATCCGGCTGGTGCTGGTCAAGCAGGATCGCGGTACCGACCGCAGCGGCCACTTTACCGATGCCCGATTGCAGTACCACAACGTCTACGCCGTGCAGCTGACCGGTGTAATAGGTCGCGCCGCCTTTGCTGGTTTGCTGAACGTTTTCCAGGGCGTCTTTTAAAATCGCGACTTCCTGTTGCATTGCGCCGATGATGCCAATTTTCATGCAGAATCTCTTATATCAATTATGAAAAAACTGCGCAGAGTCTACCACGTTCTGCGCTGCTTGCGCGAGGCCGGGTTTATTCGTGTGAGGCCGGGTTTATTCGTGTATAGAGAAGCTCTAAGGCTGGCGCAGCATACCGGCGGCGGCCAGTTTCTCGCGCAGATTTTCGGCGCGGCGGCGGTTGACGCCAAAGTCACTGTAACCGACCCGCGATTCAGAGCGCACGATCAGGTGATCGTCACGCAGCCGGAGCTCCAGATCATCGACGAAACGCAGGAAGCGCGTGGTGCACTCGATGCGCAGGTAGTTATCCTGTTTGTCGGCGGTTTTCGCCCCCTGCAGGGTCAGGGCGACCCGTTCAATCTGATCGAGCGTGACGCCCGGACGCAGGATAAAGGGCGCCAGGGCAAACTTGTCGCGGCTTTCCTGGGTGGAAACACAGTTGGGCTTATCACCGCAAGGGGTTTGGGTTCTGTCTGTCATTGGTGCGACTCCCTGACTGCACGCGCTGAGCAATAGCACGGCAACCAGCAGGATTCCCTCTCTTCGCATCGGCGCGGTCCTGTAACTTGATATGAGTGAAGATAAACGGCCGCAAGGTCATCACGCTTAGCTTAGGTTTCCCTCGCTTAGCTTGACTAAACCCAACGCCCTGAGCGCTGCAGCCGACAGTCCCTAGTATAAAACAAAAAGGATTCATCATTGATGAATCCTTTTGTCAAACAGTGAAGCGTGTAGCGCCTGACGTATGGCGACAGGCACTATGGCTAATCAGACCTCGAGGAAGTCCATGATGCCTTCGGCCGCTTTACGACCTTCATCGATAGCGGTCACCACCAGATCTGAGCCGCGTACTGCGTCACCACCGGCAAAGATTTTCTCATTGCTGGTTTGGAAGCGGAATGATTGCTCAGAAGGCGCTTTAATGCGGCCCCATTGATCCAGCTCGACCCCGAATGGTTCCAGCCAGCTCATCTGGTGCGGTTGGAAACCAAACGCCATGATAACGGCATCGGCCGCCAGCACGTGTTCGCTGCCTTCGACCGGCTCCGGACGACGACGGCCGGCAGCATCCGGTTCACCCAGTGCAGTTTTGACCACTTTGACACCGCTGACGTGACCCGCGGCGTTGACTTCAATCCCCAGTGGCTGCAGGTTGAACATAAACTCAACCCCTTCCTCTTTGGCGTTCTTCACTTCGCGGCGTGAGCCCGGCATGTTCTCTTCGTCACGACGATACGCACAGATAACGTTAGCCGCGTTGTGACGAATTGAGGTCCGTACACAGTCCATTGCGGTATCACCACCACCCAGCACGACGACCTTTTTACCGGCCATATCGAGGAAAGGTTCGTTGCTTGGCAGATCCATCACTTTATAAGTGTTGGAAATCAGGAACGGCAGCGCATCGTACACGCCTTGCGCATCTTCGTTCTCCAGACCGGCACGCATGTACTTGTAGGTACCTACGCCAAGGAACACGGCATCGTATTCGTTGATCAGATCCTGCAACTGGACATCTTTACCTACTTCGACGTTAAGGCGGAACTCAACCCCCATCTCAGTGAAGACGCGGCGACGGTTTTCCATCACGCCTTTCTCCAGCTTGAAGGACGGGATACCGAACGTCAGCAGGCCACCGATCTCCGGGTAACGGTCAAACACGACAGGTTTGACCCCGTTACGCACCAGCACGTCAGCCGCAGCGAGGCCAGCAGGGCCGGCACCGATGATCGCGACTTTCTTGTCGGTCCACACCACTTTCGACATGTCCGGTTTCCAGCCCATTTCGAACGCGGTATCGGTAATGTATTTTTCAATATTACCGATGGTGACTGCGCCAAAATCATCGTTCAGGGTACAGGAACCTTCACACAGACGGTCCTGCGGACAGACGCGTCCGCACACTTCCGGCAGGCTGTTGGTCTGGTGCGCCAGATCGGCCGCTTCCAGAATCCGGCCCTCGTTGGCCAGTTTCAGCCATTGCGGGATGTAGTTGTGCACCGGACATTTCCATTCACAATACGGGTTACCGCAATCCAGGCAGCGGTCCGCCTGAGCGCCCGCTTGCTGCTGGGTGAAAGGTTCGTAAATTTCTACGAATTCAATTTTACGCACATTGATCGGCTTCTTGGCCGGATCAACCCGGTTAACATCAATAAATTGGTATACGTTCTGGCTCATTACTTCGGCTCCTTCCAATTATTGTGCTTGAACGCGCAGTTCTGCAGAGCTGCGGCTTTGGTGACCGAGCAGGGTCTGTAGATCCGCAGACTGAGGTTTAATTAAGTAGAACTTCGGAATCCATTCATCAAAGTTCGCAAGAATGTTTTCAGCATGCACTGAACCGGTCTCTTCCAGGTGCTCGGCGATCAGACCACGCAGATGCTCCTGATGGATGTACAGCTCATTGAGCGACAGCGCTTCGACCGACTCGTCATTGACGCGGCCTGCGAAATCGCCGTTTTCATCCAGCACATAAGCAAAACCACCGGTCATACCCGCACCGAAGTTGACCCCGGTTGCGCCCAGAATCGCGACGATACCGCCGGTCATGTATTCACAGGCGTTGTCGCCCGCGCCTTCGATAACCGCGATGGTGCCTGAGTTACGTACGCCGAAACGTTCGCCCGCTTTACCGGCCGCAAACAGCTTACCGCCGGTTGCGCCGTACAGACAGGTGTTACCGACAATGGTCGCTTCGTTACAGGTAAACGCGGTACCCAGATGCGGTTTGATCACAATCTTACCGCCGGCCATGCCTTTGCCGACGTAGTCGTTGGCATCACCGGTCAGGTACAGCTCTACGCCGCCTGCGTTCCATACCCCGAAGGACTGACCCGCGGTACCTTGCAGTACCACTTTGATCGGGTTAGCCGCCATACCGGCGTTGCCGTAACGTTTGGCAATTTCACCCGACAGGCGGGCGCCGACGGAGCGGTCAGTGTTAATCACATCATAGTACAGTTCAGTCGACTGCTGGTTCTCAACCGCCTGCAGCGCATCGTCGACAATCTTCTGGTTCAGTACCGCTTTGTCAAACGGTGTGTTTGGCTGGGTGCAGTACAGTGGCAAGTTATCCGGTGATAGCGGCGCTTCCAGAATACCGGACAAGTCCAGCTTGCTCTGTTTGGCGGTCATGCCCTGCACGGTTTCCAGCAGGTCAGTACGGCCAATCAGATCGGTCAGTTTCTCAACGCCCAGCTCCGCCAGGTAGCCACGCACTTCTTCGGCAATACCGGTGAAGTAGTTGATGACCATTTCCGGCAGACCTTTGAAGTAGTCGCGGCGCAGGGTTTCGTCCTGAGTCGCCACACCGGTTGCACAGTTGTTGAGGTGACAGATACGCAGGAATTTACAACCCATCGCCACCATTGGACCGGTACCAAAACCGAAGCTTTCCGCACCGAGAATCGCACCTTTAATCACGTCCAGACCGGTTTTCAGGCCACCGTCCACCTGCAGGCGGATCTTGTGGCGCAGACCGTTGGCGACCAGTGCCTGCTGCGTTTCCGCCAGACCCAGTTCCCAAGGGCTGCCGGCATACTTAACCGACGTCAGCGGGCTGGCGGCGGTACCGCCGTCATAACCGGAAATGGTGATGAGGTCCGCGTAGGCTTTCGCCACACCGGTCGCGATGGTGCCGACCCCCGGTTCGGAAACCAGTTTGACCGAAACCAGCGCCTGCGGGTTAACCTGTTTGAGGTCGAAGATCAGCTGGGCTAAGTCTTCAATCGAGTAAATATCGTGGTGCGGCGGCGGTGAAATCAGGGTGACGCCCTGCACCGAGTAACGCAGCTTGGCGATTTCCGCCGTCACTTTGTGGCCCGGCAGCTGGCCGCCTTCACCTGGTTTCGCGCCTTGTGCGACTTTAATTTGCAGCACGTCAGCATTAGTCAGGTAATGCGGTGTGACACCAAAGCGGCCGGAAGCGACCTGTTTGATGCGCGAGTTACGCTCGGTACCGAAACGACGTGGATCTTCACCACCTTCACCTGAGTTGGAGTGACCACCGATGCGGTTCATCGCCATGGCCAGCGCTTCGTGCGCTTCCGGACTCAGGGCGCCGATAGACATTGCGGCTGAGTCGAAACGTTTAAACAGCTCGGTAGCCGGTTCAATCTGCTCCAGCGGCAGTGGCTTATCGGATTTTTTCAGTGTCATCAGGTCGCGCAGCATGGCTGGCGGACGCTGGTTCACTTGTTTGGCAAACTCAGCATAATCGCTGCTTGCGCCGGATTTGACCGCTTTTTGCAGTGTGCCGACCACATCCGGGTTGTAGGCGTGGTATTCACCGCCATGGACGTATTTCAGCAGACCACCGTGTTCAACAGTTTTACGTTTGGTCCACGCTTTGCGTGACAGGTTGAACAGATCCTGCTGGAAGTCTTCAAAGTTCGCGCCCTGAATACGGGTCGCCACACCTTTAAAGCACAGATCGACGATGTCGGTGTGCAGGCCGACCGCTTCAAACAGTTGTGAACAACGGTAAGAGGCCACGGTCGAGATGCCCATTTTGGACATGATCTTGTACAGACCTTTGTTGATACCGTACTGGTAGTTCTGCATCGCGTCGCGGTAGCTCTTCTCCAGCACGCCGTCATCAACCAGTTTGCCGACCACTTCGTACGCCAGGTACGGGTAGACTGCTGTCGCGCCAAAGCCGATCAGTACGGCGAACTGGTGCGGGTCACGGGCGGTCGCGGTTTCAACAATAATGTTGGCGTCACAACGCAGGTTGGCTTCCACCAGGCGGGTTTGCACCGCGCCGACGGCCATCGCGGCCGGGATCGGCAGTTTGCCTTCAGTCAGGGCGCGGTCCGACAGAACGATCAGCACGGTGCCTTCGCGCACCACCTGCTCGGCTTTATCACACAGTTCCAGCAGGGCCTGTTTCAGATCTTGCTGCTGCGGATCAAAGTTGATGTCGAGAATCGTATTGCGGTAATGCTGATCGCTCAGCGTCAGCAGCTGCTGCATGTCTGAGTAAAGCAGGACCGGCGAGTCGAAAGTCACACGATGGGCGTGGCCATCGGTCTCGTTAAAGACGTTCATTTCCTGACCGATACTGGTCGCCAGCGACATCACGTGTTTTTCGCGCAGCGGATCGATCGGCGGGTTGGTGACCTGAGCAAATTTCTGACGGAAATAGTCGGTCAGCAGGCGCTCTTTGGAAGACAGCACCGCCATCGGAGTGTCATCACCCATAGAGCCGACCGCTTCCTGGCCCATATCGGCCATGACGCGCAGCACCTGATCCACTTCTTCACGGGTCACCGCAAACTGTTTCTGGTAGGTGTTGAGCTGATCTTCATCGAAGTTGCGCTCACCGACCTGATCATCCGGCAGTTCAGCAAAGCTTTTCAGCGGGTAGACGTTATTTTTCATCCACTCGCGGTACGGGTGACGGCTCTTCAGATCGTTATCGATCTCGGCCGATTGCCACAGTTTGCCTTTACGGGTGTCAATCACCAGCAGCTCGCCCGGACCGACGCGGCCTTTCTCGGCCACTTCATCCGGAGCGTAATCCCAGATACCGACTTCAGAGGCGAGGGTGATCAGCTTGTCTTTGGTGATCACGTAGCGCGCCGGACGCAGACCATTACGATCTAGGTTACACGCTGCGTAGCGGCCGTCAGACAGAACGATACCGGCCGGGCCATCCCACGGCTCCATGTGTTTGGAGTTAAAATCGTAGAACGCGCGCAGATCGTCGTCCATATCCGGGTGATTCTGCCACGCTGGCGGCACAAGCATGCGCATGGCACGGAAGATATCCATACCACCGGCCAAAAACAGATCCAGCATGTTATCCAGGCTGGACGAGTCAGAACCGGTTTCGTTAACAAACGGGGCGGCACTCTTCAGATCCGGCAGCAGCGGCGAAGAGAACTTGTACGCGCGGGCACGGGCCCACTGACGGTTACCTTCGATGGTGTTGATCTCACCGTTGTGCGCCAGATAGCGGAACGGCTGAGCCAGCGGCCAGCGAGGCTGAGTATTGGTTGAGAAACGCTGGTGGAACAGACAGATCGCGGATTCCATGCGCAGGTCTGCCAGATCAAGATAGAAACGTGGCAGGTCCGCCGGCATACACAAGCCTTTGTAAACAATGACCTGAGTTGAAAGTGAACAGATGTAGAAATCTTTGTCTTCGCTGATCTGTTTTTCGATGCGACGACGGGCGATATACAGGCGGCGTTCAATATCACGCTCGCGCCAGCCAGCCGGGGCAGAAATGAAGACTTGTTGAATATCAGGCAGGGATTCCGCGGCGATCGGACCCAGTACCTTCGGATTGGTTGGTACGGTACGCCATCCGGATACCGTGAGTGTTTCTTGCGCCAGCTCTTTATTAATGATGTCGCGCGCAGTCTGCGCTTTTACAGGATCTCTGCTCAGGAAGATCATACCAACCGCGTATTGCTTACCCAGCTTCCAGTGCTGTTCTTCAGCCATCAGGCGCAGGTAAGAATCGGGTTTTTGTAGCAGGAGACCACAGCCATCACCGGTTTTTCCATCGGCAGCAATACCGCCACGGTGAGTCATGCGATCGAGAGCAGAAATCGCGGTGCGAACCAATTTATGACTAGCCTGACCTTCCATGTGCGCGATCAAGCCGAATCCACAGTTGTCTTTCTCAAGACTTGGATCATATAGAGCCATTGCAATTCTCCCTTTTGCTTCTCTGTCATCCAGACAGTAAATGACTAACTATTCGTTCGTATTGTTATAATTTAAATAATTATGAAAATTAAGTGACTAAAAACTTAACAATTCGAGACAGTCTATTTATCACTGAATTCACAACCTATAGCTTATTGTGAAAAAGGTCAAGTTTTTGGTGAATAATCATGTCTGTCAGCTATTTACCAGCTATTACTCTGTTAATTGTCAATAAATTCAAATAGATAGGAATGGTGGTGTTACAGGTTTTTAACAAATAACTCTCAGCGGATGAGAATCACATAAAAAAGGCTAGCAGAGACTGCTAGCCAAATAGGAACAATAGGAAGGATCTTATGGTGTCTAAATTAAGGCTCGCAGAGAATTGCTTCTGTCGAGCCTTAATTTCTGGACTTTTATGCTGAAAGCATCAGTGAGTCCGCTTTTGCCTCTAAATGGGTATTACCCATCAGGTAAGCGTCAACCGCACGGGCAGATTCACGGCCTTCGTTGATACAACGTACCACCAGAGACTGGCCGGTACGCATATCGCCTGCTGCGAATACGCCTTTTTGGTTGGTGGCGAAATCCTGGGTCGCCACGTTGCCGCGCTCATCCAGTTTAATGTCCAGTTGAGCCAGCACGCCGTGTGGTTCCGGATGCAGGAAGCCCATGGCCAGGAACGCCATATCACACGCAATCACACGCTCGCTGCCCGCGACTTCTTCAAAGCCCGGACGTTCGCCAGGTGCGGCGTCTTTCCACACGATGTCGGCAATGCGCAGACCGGTCACTTCGCCTTTATCGTTGCCGATAAATTCTTTGGTCAGAATATTCCAGTGACGCTCACAGCCTTCTTCATGGGAGGTTGAGGTGCGCAGAATCATCGGGTATTGCGGCCAAGGCATGTTTGCCGGGCGCTTTTCCGGTGGCATCGGCATGATTTCCACCTGAGTGATGCTGGCTGCGCCGTGTCGGTTGGACGTACCGACACAGTCAGAGCCGGTATCACCACCACCAATGACCACCACATGCTTGCCTTTGGCGTGAATTTCTTCCGTCTTCAGGTCCATGTTGTTGGCACGGCGGTTGTTCTGACCCAGGAACTGCATCGCAAAGTATACGCCATTCAGTTCACGGCCCGGGATCGGCAGATCACGCGGTACGGTTGAGCCACCGGTCAGCAGCACGGCATCAAATTCCTGACGCAGTTGCTGAGCGTTCACATCGACACCGATGTGCTGGTTGACTTCGAACTTGACGCCGGCTTCCGCCATCAGATTAATCTTACGATCGATGACATCCATGCTCAGTTTGAAATCCGGGATACCAAAGCGCAGCAGACCACCGACTTTCTCATCCCGTTCAAACACCGTCACTTCGTGGCCGGCACTGTTGAGCTGCTCGGCTGCGGACAGGCCTGCCGGGCCTGAACCGATGATCGCCACTTTTTTGCCGGTGCGGCTGCGTGGGGTTTTCGGTTTGGCGTAACCTTCTTGGTAGGCACGCTCCACGATGGTCTTTTCGATGTTACAGATGGTGATCGGGTCCTGGTTAATGCCCAGGACACAGGCACTTTCACACGGAGCAGGACACACACGACCGGTAAACTCCGGGAAGTTGTTGGTCGAGCTCAGAATGTTCCACGCTTCTTCCCAGCTGTCACGATACACCGCATCGTTAAACTCAGGAATGATGTTACCAATCGGGCAGCCGTTATGACAAAACGGTACGCCACAATCCATACAACGGGATGACTGCTCGTTGATCTTGCTGCCAAACTCGTCGTTGAGAACAAACTCTTTGTTGTTCTTGATACGCTCTGCCGGGTCGATCTTCTGTGGTAGTTCACGACCAAATTCTAAAAATCCAGTAGGCTTACCCATTACACTGCCTCCGCTTCTGCTGTTGCTGCTGCTTCCTGACGCTGCTTCAGTACCGCTTTGTAATCACGCGGCATGACCTTAACCATATCGGCCAGGTTATCTTCGAAGTTGTCCAGGAACGCTTGTGCAACGTCACTTCCTGTGAACTCTACATGTTTGGTCAGCATCTCTTTCAGGAGTGCTTTGTCTTCGGCTTCGATCGGATCCAAGTCCACCAGCTCAGCATTGAGCTTGGTTTCGAAGTCGCCTGATTTGTTCCACACGTAGGCGGTACCGCCACTCATACCGGCGGCGAAGTTACGTCCGGTTGCGCCCAGAATCACAGCCACACCACCGGTCATGTATTCACAGCCGTGGTCGCCCACGCCTTCCACCACCACCTTGGCGCCTGAGTTACGTACACAGAAACGCTCACCTGCCAGACCGCGGATGTAAGACTCACCTGAGGTCGCGCCGTAGAAACAGACGTTACCGACCACGATGTTATCCTGAGCCACCAGGCTGGAGTTGCGATCCGGATACAGCACCAGCGTACCGCCGGACAGGCCTTTACCCCAGTAGTCGTTGGCATCGCCTTCGACTTCGAATTTAACGCCTTTGGTCAGGAAGGCACCGAATGACTGACCTGCACTACCGTTGAACTTGACGTTCATTGGCTGCGGCAGACCGGCATCTTTGTACACTTTCGAAATTTCATTCGACAGCATGGTACCGGTACTGCGGTCGGTGTTGATGATCGGCAATTCAGCTTCAACTGCCTGGCCGCTGTGCAGCGCCGGTTGGGCAATTTCGATCAACTGGCGATCCAGCACGCTTTCCAGCTGGTGGTTCTGCTGAGTCTGACAGTGGATACCGTCGCCGGCACGTGGTGGCTCGATAAACAGCAGGGTCGACAGATCCAGGTTTTTGTACTTCCAGTGACCGACTTCTTCGCGCACTTTCAGTTTCTGGGCCTGACCAACCATCTCGTTAATGGTGCGAAAGCCCAGCTCAGCCATGATTTCACGCAGACCTTGCGCCATGTACTGGAAGAAGGTCACCACGTCTTCTACGCGGCCGTCAAAGCGCTCACGCAGGGTCTTGTTCTGGGTTGCGATACCAACCGGACAGGTGTTTTTATGACACTTACGCATCATGATACAGCCTTCAACCACCAGGGCCGCCGTCGCCACACCCCATTCCTCTGCACCCAGCAGAGTAGCGATCGCGATGTCACGCGGGGTTTTCATCTGGCCGTCAGCCTGAACCACGATACGATTACGCAGACCGTTTTTCAGCAGTGTCTGGTGCGCTTCAGCCAGACCCAGTTCCCACGGCAGACCGGTGTGACGGATGGATGAAATTGGCGATGCACCGGTACCACCATCGTGGCCGGCAATCAGCACGACATCAGCTTTCGCTTTCGCCACACCAGAGGCAATCGTACCGACGCCTGCGCCGGACACCAGCTTAACGTTGACACGGCCTTTACGGTTGGCGTTTTTCAGATCGTAGATCAGCTGCGCCAAGTCCTCGATAGAGTAGATATCGTGGTGCGGCGGTGGCGAGATCAGACCGACGCCCGGAGTGGAGTGACGCGTTGCACCGATCCAGTCATCGACTTTGTCGCCCGGTAGCTGGCCACCTTCACCCGGTTTTGCGCCCTGCGCCATCTTGATCTGAATCTCTTCAGAGTTGGTCAGGTAGTAAGAGGTGACGCCGAAACGGCCTGACGCGACCTGTTTGATCGCTGAGCGTTCCCAGTCGCCGTTCTCTTTTGGCGTAAAGCGGATTGGGTCTTCACCACCTTCACCAGAGTTCGATTTCGCGCCCAGACGGTTCATCGCCACAGCCAGGGTCGAGTGCGCTTCGTACGAGATAGAACCGAACGACATCGCACCGGTCGCAAAACGTTTCACGATGCTTTCAATCGATTCCACTTCTTCAATCGGAATGGAACCGGCCGGATTCTTAACGAAGTCCAGTTGGCTGCGCAGCGTGACGGCTTTGTCGCCCTGACGGTCGACTTCAGCGGCGTACTGCTTGAACTGAGCAAAATCTTTGTTACGGGTCGATTTTTGCAGCAGGTGGATGGTTTCCGGGTTGAACAGGTGTTTTTCACCACGCTGTTTCCACTGGTAAACACCGCCCACATCCAGAATTTGCAGCGGGATTTCACGGGTCGGGTAACCGACACGGTGACGAACCAGCACTTCTTTGGCGATATCATCCAGCGTCATGCCCTGGATACGGGTCACGGTGCCGGTGAAGAATTTATCCACCACGGCTTTGCTGATCCCCAGCGCTTCAAACACTTGCGCGCCGCTGTACGACTGCAGGGTCGAGATGCCCATTTTCGAGAAAATCTTCAGCAGGCCGCCATTGATACCTTTACGGTAGTTGTCGAAGTACTGCTCGACAGAAACGTCTGCGTCGAGTTTCTTGACGCGCTGCAGATCAACGATGGTCTCGGTGACCAGGTACGGGTTGACCGCGTTGGCGCCGTAACCGACCAGAGTTGCAAAGTGGTGGGTTTCACGCGCATCGCCGGTTTCAACCACGATGCCACATTTAGCACGCAGACCTTTACGGATCAGGTGGTGGTGCACGGCACCGACTGCCAGCATGGCCGGAATCGCCGCGTGGTTTGAGTTCACCGCGCGGTCAGTCAGAACGATAATAGAGTAACCGTCAACCACCGCATCTTCGGCGTACTGACAGATACGTTTCAGCGCGCGTTCCAGCTTACCGGCGTCTTCGCTGGCCTGGAATACGATGTCGAGGGTTTTCGCCTGCAGGTGCTCGTTGTCGATAGCACGCAGTTTTTCCAGCTCGGCGTTAGAGATGACCGGAGATTCCAGCTCAACTTTACGGCAGTGCGCCGGGCTTTCTGCCAGCAGGTTCTGGTCGCGACCAATGTAGGTATTGAGCGACATCACCATGCGCTCGCGGATCGGGTCGATCGGCGGGTTGGTGACCTGGGCAAACAGCTGCTTGAAGTAGTTAGACAGATGCTGTGACTGATGTGACAGCACGGCAACCGGCCAGTCCGCACCCATCGAACCAAGCGGTTCGTAGGCGGTTTTCGCCAGAGTCAGGATGATGTCGTTGACTTCTTCGCTGCTGACACCGAACGATTGCTGACGGTGCAGCAGACGCTCCGGTGAAGGCTGGCTGTGGACGTTGTCTGAAGCTGGCAGTTTTTTCAGGCTCAGCAGGTTGTCTTCCACCCATTTCTGGTATGGCTGCGCATTGGCGATGCCATCTTTAACTTCTTCATCAGAGATGATGCGACCCTGTTCCAGGTCAGCGACGAAGATACGGCCAGGTTGCAGACGACCACGGTGTTCCACGTTTTCCGGAGCGATTTCAACGACGCCGGACTCGGATGCCATGATCAGGAAATCGTCTTTGGTCACGGTATAACGGGACGGACGCAGACCGTTACGGTCCAGCGTTGCACCAACCTGTACGCCATCGGTAAAGCACACCGAAGCCGGGCCGTCCCACGGTTCCATCACGTTGGCGTGGAACTGGTAGAAAGCGCGACGCTTCGGATCCATGTTTTTGTTTTCCTGCCACGCTTCCGGAATCATCATCATCAGGGCGTGTGGCAGGCTGCGGCCTGACAGTACCAGCAGTTCCAGCACCATATCGAAGCTGGCTGAGTCTGAACCGCCTTCCTGACAGATTGGCAGCAGCATGTCGATTTCAGCCTGGGTGAACCGGTCTGACTGCAGGATAGCCTCGCGTGCCTTCATCCAGTTCAGGTTACCGCGTACGGTATTGATTTCACCGTTGTGGGCAATGTAACGGAAAGGCTGCGCCAGGCGCCATTTAGGGAATGTATTGGTAGAGAAGCGTGAGTGAACCAGCGCCAGCGCGGTCACCATGGTCGGATTTTGCAGGTCGAGGAAGTACTGCGGTACCTGCTCGGTGGTCAGCTGACCTTTGTACACCAGCGTCTTGTAAGACAGTGAGTTGATGTAGAAGTCGTCGCCGATGTTCGACACGCTTTCCAGACATACGCGTACGGTGTAGTTACGCAGAACGTACAGTTTACGCTCCAGCTCGTCCGCGTTCATGCCCGGACCGCCGGAAATAAACACGTGCTCAAATTGCGGTTCCGTGCTGAGCGGATCAGCGCCCAGCATTGAGTTGTCGGTTGGCAGAACACGGTAACCGATCACATCCAGATCCAGGCGCTTGGCATTGCGCTCGAGGATTTCGCGGCATTGAGCGCGTTTGTCTGCGTCTTTCGGGAACAGTACCACACCGACACCGTATTTATCGAACGCCGGTAGCTTGATGCCCAGTTTAACCGCTTCTTCCAGCAGAAACTCGTGCGGTTTCTGCAGCAAGATACCTGCACCATCACCGCTGCACGGGTCACAACCCTGGCCGCCACGGTGTTCCATACGTGCCAGCATATCCAATGCCTGAGTCACGACTTGGTGAGATTTACGGTTCTTCAGATGAGCAACAAAACCGATACCACAAGCGTCATGCTCCAATTCCGGAGTGTAGAGACCTTGTGAACTTTGCTCTTGATCTACCATAGATACATCCTTCCAGTTCAAGCGGACACAATTAAGCCAAGGCAAGCCCCAGCTGTGTATCCTGTCCTTTAATTGTTATGAATCTAAACCAGCCAGTGTGGCCGGTTCGCTTCCTTTCCGTCTCTCACAGGAAAAGTTTTGTGAGAAAAACAATCCTTAGTGATATCCCTTTTATCGAACCACTTTCCTAGTGGTTTATATAGGTAGGCGCGGAATATCACCGATAATTTGCGAAGTTTTGTGTTGTAAACTAATCAAAAAAACACGCAAAACTGTAAGTATCCTACAATTTTGTTGCACGAAAATGCAACGAAAAGTGTCCTTTTTGGGGCGTTTTTTTTGTTTTCAAATGCATAACCTGTATAACACGAATGCAACAATAGTGAATAAAGGCGGTTTTTAGTGAATGTTTATTGATTTATGCCAGAGAAAATTTGCCCTCATGTTCTTAATATTTCAGCCAAAATTTGTAATTTAATTACATAAATCGAAGTGAGATTTATTTTCATTTATGAACGACGGAAAAGTAAGGGTTAGCATGCAACTGCACCAGTTAGTCAATACCATCGGCCAGGATCTGCAGCGCCGCTACGGCGAAAAAGTGCATAAGCTGACTTTGCACGGCGGATTCAGCTGTCCGAACCGTGACGGCACCATCGGCCGCGGCGGCTGTACTTTTTGTAACGTGGCCTCGTTTGCCGATGAACAGAGCCAGGTCAAAAGCATCGCTGAGCAGTTACACGACCGGGCCGGTGAAGTGCGGCGCGCGAAAAAGTATCTGGCCTATTTTCAGGCCTATACCAGCACTTATGCCGAAGTACAGACCCTGAAAAGCATGTACGAACAGGCGCTGCAGACGGCGGATATTGTCGGCCTGTGTGTCGGTACCCGGCCCGATTGCGTGCCGGATGCGGTGCTGGAATTGCTGGCCGGTTATGTAGCGCAGGGCTATGAAATCTGGCTCGAACTTGGCCTGCAAACCGCCCGGGAGCAAACATTGAAACGCATTAACCGCGGCCATGATTTTGCCTGTTATGCAGAGATGACCGGCCGTGCCCGCGCGCTGGGGATTAAAGTCTGCACCCATCTGATCGTCGGCCTGCCGGGCGAGAGCCGGGCCGATAACCTCACCACGCTGGATAAGGTGCTGGCGGTCGGGACCGACGGCATTAAGTTGCACGGCCTGCACATTGTTGAGGGCAGCACCATGGCGAAAGCCTGGCGTGCCGGTCGTCTGCAGGCGCCGCAGCTGGATGATTATGTCGCTACGGTCTGTGAGATGATTCGCCGCACTCCGCCTGAGGTGGTGTTTCATCGCGTCACCTCGGCAGCGCGGCAGCCGACCCTGCTGGCGCCGCTGTGGTGTGAAAACCGCTGGCTGGCGATGACGGCCATCGGCCGTACTCTGGACCGGGATGGCGCGCAGGGGTCGCTGCTCGGCCGGCCGTTTCATCTGCCGCAGCACTCGTTTTCATCTGCTGTAGCACTATTTTCATCTGCCGCAGCGCTCGTCTTACCCTGATATAGCACTCGTCTTCCTGTCCCGGCGTTGCGAGCGGCCGGGCTCCGGCAGCGATTGTCTCCTTATGGCTGAAATCGCTGCTCATTGCTCCGATTTTTCAACGGGTTGTGAAGCCAATGGCTGACGCCTGACCTTGAAACACGTTAGACTAGTCGCTGCGGGCAATGGCCCCGTGCGGCCTCAAGCCGTCGAATTTTTGCTGCGGAGCATTGAATGAAACCGATGAAGAATCTCGCTCAGTATTACGTTGACCTGTTGGTGAAACTGGGCATTTTACGTTTTTCTATTTTGCTGGCGCTGGCCCTGGTTGCGCTGGCGGTGGTGGTTCAGGTCGGGATCACCCTGGCTCTGAATGGCTATGTCGACGATATCGATATTGTACGCTCGGTGTTTTTCGGCCTGCTGATCACACCGTGGGCGGTCTATTTCCTTTCCGTGGTGGTCGATCAACTGGAAGAGTCGCGCCAGCGCTTATCTAAACTGGTGTCGAAGCTGAAAGACATGCGCTCCCGTGACCAGGAGCTCAATCAGAAGCTGCAGATGAACATCGTCAAGCTCAATCAGGAGATCGAAGAGCGCATCAAAGCGGAAGAAGCGCGCGAGATGGCGATGGCTGACCTGGAAAATGAGGTATTTCAGCGTGAGAAAACTCAGATGGAACTGGCTGAGCGTACTGCGCTGCTGCGCTCGTTTATCGATGCGTCACCGGATTTGATTTACTACCGTAACGCCAAAGGCGAATTCTCGGGCTGTAACCGGGCGATGGAAGAGCTGACCGGCAAACGCGAAAGCGATCTGGTCGGTCTGACGCCGTGGGATGTGTACCGCAAAGAGATCGCTCAGTCGATTGTCGAAACCGACCAGGAAGTGTTCCAGAATAACCGCTCGCTCACCTATGAGCAGTGGCTGGAATATCCGGACGGCCGCAAAAATTACTTCGAGCTGCGTAAAGTGCCGTTTTACAGCAAAGAGGGCCGCCACCTCGGGCTGGTTGGTTTCGGACGCGACATCACCGAACGCAAACGCCATGAAGAGTCGCTGGAAAAAGCCAGCCGTGACAAAACCACCTTTATTTCCACCATCAGTCATGAGCTGCGCACCCCGCTGAACGGTATTGTCGGCCTGAGCCGCATGCTGCTCGATACACCGCTCGATCCGGACCAGCGTAAGCATATGCAGACCATTAACGTCAGCGCGGTGACTCTGGGCAATATCTTTAACGATATCATCGATATGGATAAGTTCGACCGGCGTAAACTGGAGCTGTTCCCGGCACCGCTCAGCTTTGAGGAGTTCGTGGTTGAGCTGGAAAGCCTGTCGGCTCTGATGGCGGAGCAGAAAGGGCTGCGTTTCGATCTGGAACGTCTCACCGATCTGCCGGCGCTGGTTGAAGTGGATGCGACCCGTCTGCGTCAGGTGCTGTGGAACCTGATCAGCAATGCGATGAAATTTACCAAAGAGGGCGGGGTAGTGATGACCGTCAGCGCCGATATTGAAGATGGTCAGGCTTACATCGTGATGGACATTGAAGATACCGGCATCGGCATTCCGGAAGCAGAACTGGATAAGATTTTTGCCATGTATTATCAGGTTAAGTCCGGCAAAGACAACCTGCATGCCGTCGGCACCGGTATCGGCCTGGCAGTCTCACGTCAGCTGATTAACCTGATGGGCGGTGATATCACGGTCAGCAGCGAAGAGGGCTTTGGCAGCACCTTTACCGTCAGCATCTGTGTACCGCTGGCCCAAGAGAGCGAGCCGCAGCAGGGCCCGCTTGAGCATAAGAGCCTGAATATCTTTATGGTCGAAGACATTGAGCTCAACATTACCGTAGCACGTTCGCTGCTGGAAAGCCTAGGTCATACCGTGTCAGTGGCCATGACCGGTGAAGAGGCCAAACAGAAATTCGATCCTGCAGCCTTTGATCTCGCCTTCCTTGATATCCAGCTGCCGGACATGACTGGCTTTGACGTCGCCCAGTATTATCGCGCGACGTACCCTCAGCTGCCGCCGCTGGTGGCCCTGACCGCCAACGTGCTGAAAGACAAAGCTGAGTATCAGCGCAAAGGTATGGATGAAGCGATTAGTAAGCCATTGTCGGTGAAGGCGGTGCAGGAAGTGATCAATAAACTGGTTTATCAGCATACCGAAGTCCCCCAGGAGACTAATATGCCGGCAGAAGCGCCGCAGGATGGTCATGATGAGCTGTATAACCGCCTGCTCGATCTGAGTATGCTGGAGTCCTATGTTGAGATTGTGGGCCCGCAGCCGGTGCTCGACAGCATTGAGATGTTTGAGCAGATGATGCCGGACTACATCGAGATCCTCGACTCCAATATGGTAGCGAAAGATCAGGATGGTATCGTTTCGGAAGCGCACAAGATCAAAGGGGCGGCAGGGTCAATTGGTCTGAAACACATTCAGAGTGTGGCGCAGAAAGCGCAGTCGCCGGATGCGCCGGCCTGGTGGGAGAATATTGAAGACTGGGTCGATGAAATTAAAAACGAGTACCTGAACGACATTGAGGTATTAAAACAGTGGTTAGCGCAAAGGAGATAACATGAAGAAATGGCTTTTATTGTTGGCGACCTTAGGTTTAGTCGCCTGTTCGACCCCGAATGTGAACTGGCAGCAGGGCAACCTGGCTATGATTGAACAAACGGCGATTCAGCTCGAGAGTAATCTCTGGACCGATCAGATGCCTAAAGCCGGCGCCGGTGCGCAAAGCCAGAACCTGAACGGAACTTTGCGCCTGGAAACGTCCGATCAACTGCCGGCCGATCTGACGGTCAGTGAGATCGTGATTAAACAGGGCGACTCGATGTGGATCATTGATGGTGACATGGTCGAGCTGCGCACTGAGAGTGATAACCGCTGGGAAGTGGTGTTCCAGAGCGGCAGTGAAGTGAATATCGACCGCAGCGTCAGTGTCGCGCTGGGTCTGAGCGACAGTCAGGGCGAGATCTGGCTGGTGCAGCACAAAGTGAGCATTGATAAAGTGTACTGATACTGACCGATCTGCGGCTAACAAAAAGCCTCTGCTAATGCAGAGGCTTTTTCATCTTTGTGAGCAGGTGAGGCGAGATCCGGTGCTGCATAAGGTCGTTATGGCAGCGGCGCTGACACCTGCTGGCAGAGCCTGGATTACTCTTCCAGGTCGCCGCAGAAGCGGTAACCTTCACCATGGATAGTGGCGATGATTTCCGGCGTACCGGTTACCGATTCAAAGTGTTTACGAATGCGGCGGATGGTAACGTCTACAGTACGGTCATGTGGTTTCAGCTCACGACCGGTCATTTTCTTCAGCAGATCCGCACGAGTCTGGATCTTGCCCGGGTTTTCACAAAAGTGCAGCAGGGCACGGAACTCTGAACGTGGCAGCTTGTAGCTGTCGCCGTTAGGATTGATCAGTGAACGGCTGTTGATGTCGAGAACCCAACCGTTGAATTCGTATTTCTCAACCGAGCGTTTTTCTTCGTGGCTGCTGCTGGCGTTCATCGAACGGCTTAGCAGATTACGGGCACGAATGGTCAGCTCTCGTGGGTTAAACGGTTTAGTGATGTAGTCATCTGCACCGATTTCCAGGCCAAGAATTTTGTCAACTTCATTGTCGCGACCTGTCAGGAACATCAGGGCTACGTCCGCTTGCTCACGCAGTTCGCGAGCCAGCAGCAGGCCATTTTTACCTGGCAGGTTGATATCCATAATCACCAAATTAATGGCGTTATCGGTCAGCACATGGTGCATCTCTTCACCGTTACTGGCCTCAAAAACAGCGTAGCCCTCTGCTTCAAAAATACTCTTCAGAGTGTTACGAGTCACCTGCTCGTCTTCAACGATAAGAATCTGCGGGGTTTGCATTGGCGGTACCTAAACTTGTGAAAAAAATGTGCTAATAGAACTTATTCTAGGCAAAAACATAACATACAAGTAATTTTATGTTGATAATAAACCAAAGATTTTCGTGATTATGCTGACTTTGGTTGCCCGCCTTCCATGGATAACACTAGCCATTGAGATCCAATATCCCACTGGTTCTACTAGTCTTTAAAACGAATTCTATAATGTTAACAGCTTGCTAACAACGGCCTGATGTTAATTCCAACAACTTTGTTGATTTATATCAAGGGTTGAAATGTAACAGATATGAATAGTAATAACGAGTTGTAAAAAGACGAGAATGAGCACTATCGACCCAAGATTATGGCAGGCTTACCAAAATGTCTGTTTTTGCTTTGAAAACGAGACGTTATTTGCCTCTTTTGCGGTAATCACCGCATGGAACCCGAAAAGTATTCGGTTGTCAGACAGTGAGAATTGCGTAAATAATCAACGTTTACAGCAAACCATAGCCAACTATGATTGGAGTAGAGTCCGGGTCGGCGACCCAAGGTTTGACTGGTTTGAAGACAGTTTTGCCGTAGCCATGCCTTTAGCTGCAGCGCTGCAGCTGGCCACTGAGTTTGGCCAGAATGCGATTTACTATATCAGCGACGGCGAGTTGTGGCTGCACGCTTGTGTGCCTCATCAGGCGTATTGCCTGGGCCCGCTGCGCGATAAATTACCATAATAAGCCCAGCAAGAATCATGGAGGAATGATGAGAGATATAACACCGGATATTTGTGATAAATACCAATCCAAGGTAACGCTGCTTGAGTTGCCACTGCAAAACTTTGGCATGCGCAGTGCGTTCTGGGGCGAGATTGTCACCGTACGTTGCTACCATGATAATTCTAAAGTCAAAGAAGTGCTGAGCCGTAATGGTAAGGGTAAGGTGCTGGTGGTCGACGGCCACGGTTCGTGCCGCAAAGCGCTGATGGGCGATCAGATTGCCATCAGTGCGATTGAAAATGAGTGGGAAGGGGTGATCATCAATGGCGCAGTGCGTGATGTGGTGACCATGTCGCAAATCGATTTAGGCATTAAAGCGCTGGCCGCCTGTCCGTTCAAAACCGAGAAACGCGGTGCCGGAGATATCAACGTCAGCCTCAATATCCACAATCAGATGATTCATCCGGGCGATTACATTTATGCCGATTGGAATGGCGTGCTGCTCTCCCAGCACGAACTGGATTTAAGCTCTCTTTGAGTCAGACTGACTGAGTCCGATTGACGTCAGAAACGAAAGCCGATACCGACCTCAATGCCTTGCTGCCACTGCTGATAATCCAGTGTGGCACGCAGGTCGAGATTGTCTGACAGACGCAGGCTGCTGGAGAGTTCGGCTGAGAGGGAGTCATTGCCATTTTTACTGTCATCATCACTGCGGTTGAGGGAGTACACGGTACTTTTCAACGATACCCGCTCGGTCAGTTGATAGCGCACGCCGCTGAGAAAACCATTTTCTCCGCCGTTAATCGATGAATTGACCCGCGCACCAACATACAGGTCGACATCGCGAAAAATGTTGTACATGTAGCCACCATCAATCACCCAACTGTCAAAGCCCTGATTGTCCTGTTCGGTGGTGAAAAACATGTTGTGTGGTGAGGTGACCTGCTGCGATGGCAGCGAGGGAAGGGTGATGGCTTGCGCCGACAAGGCGAAGGCGAGGCAAGATATGCCGAGAATGACTTTCATTCACCCCTCCTTATCATTTTTATCGTTGTCTGCTGTCCACTGCACTGCGTTTAAGTAAAGCACAAAATCGGCGGGGCTGCCGAAGAAATAATCTGATTCTGAATCATCAACCTAGCGTATACCCGCTTCGGCCATAAAGCAGTTATATGAATCATGATGATTTGAAGCTTTAGGCGATAATTTTGAAAAAGAGGCCAAAAAATCAAATTTTTCGTTGACTCTTTAAGCAAAAATAGGTTAAACGTAAGGGAACGCAAACACACGACTTACGCAAGAATTCATATGTTTACAAACAGCCTAGTAGTAATGACCACCACCATTATTATTACCGACATTACGCATGTTGGGGCAGGCTGCTGAGCGTAAAATTTTCGAAAAAAGGCCTGTACCCCAACCGGTACAGGCCTTTTTTTATACCAGTTTTTTACAATATTCGGAGGAAGGGATGCGAGTATTAAAGTTTGGAGGTTCATCGTTAGCTGATGCTGACCGTTTTTTAAGAGCGGCCGATATCATTGCCAACAATGCACAACAAGAAGAAGTGGCAGTGGTACTTTCAGCGCCGGGTAAAACCACCAACAAGCTGGTGGCCGTGATTGAAAATGCACTGCGCAACGGCGAAGCTGAACTCCAGGTCGCAGAACTGGAAACGTCATTTCATGAGCTGTTTGCAGCGATTAAAGCGGTATTACCGAATATCGATGGTAAAGACTTCGAGCAGCAGGTCAGCACAGCCATGGCGCAGCTGCGTCAGTATGTGCACGGCATGAGCCTGCTGGGCACTTGCCCGGATTATGTTAATGCCCGCATCATCAGTAAAGGTGAGCGCATTTCTATCCAGCTGATGAAAGCGGTGATGGAAGCGAAGGGGCTGGCCGCTAACCTGATTGACCCGGTGCAGTACCTGCTGGCCAAAGGCGACTATCTGGAAGCCATGGTGGATGTGGATGCTTCCACGCAGCGCTTTAAACAGAACCCGCTCCCAGCCAATCACGTCAACATCATGCCTGGCTTTACTGCCGGCAATAAAAAAGGCGAGCTGGTGTGCCTGGGCCGTAATGGTTCTGACTATTCGGCGGCGGTACTGGCAGCTTGTCTGCGCGCCGATTGCTGTGAAATCTGGACCGATGTCGACGGTGTCTACAACTGTGATCCGCGTCTGGTCGACGATGCGCGTCTGCTCAAATCACTCAGTTACCAGGAAGCGATGGAACTGTCTTACTTCGGTGCGTCCGTTCTGCACCCGAAAACCATCGCGCCGATTGCCCAGTTCCATATCCCTTGTTTGATCAAAAACAGCTTCAACCCGCAAGGTCCGGGCACGCTGATTGGCCAGGATACCGGTGAAGATAAACTGGCGATCAAAGGCATCACTACCCTGAACGATCTGACCATGGTCAACGTCTCCGGCCCGGGGATGAAGGGCATGGTTGGTATGGCGAGCCGAGTGTTCGGCGCTATGTCTGCTGCGGGTGTGTCGATTGTACTTATCACTCAGTCTTCTTCTGAGTACAGCATCAGCTTCTGTATTGAAGCGCAGCACAAAGCGCTGGCCCAACAGGCGCTGGCCGAGTCGTTCGAGCTGGAACTGAAAGATGGACTGCTCGAGCCGGTTGAGTTTATCGATGACCTGTCGATCATCACTCTGGTTGGTGATGGCATGCGCACCACACGCGGCGTGGCGTCACAATTCTTCGCTTCACTGACCGAAGCGCACGTCAATATCGTGGCGATTGCCCAGGGCTCGTCTGAGCGTGCGATCTCAGCGGTGATCCCGGAAGATAAAGTGTCGCTGGCGATCAAATCGTGCCACGAAAATCTGTTCAACTCGAAACACTTCCTCGATGTGTTCGTGGTCGGTGTCGGCGGTGTCGGCGGCGAACTGGTTGATCAGATCCATCGTCAGCAAGCGAAACTGGCAGACAAAGGTATCGTGATCCGCGTGTGCGGTCTGGCGAACAGCAAAGGCCTGCTGCTGGACAGTGACGGTCTGCCGCTGGAGCACTGGCGTGACCGCATGAACGATGCTTCAGAAGAGTTCTCACTGGCGCGTCTGATTGCCCTGGTGCAACGCAACCACATCATTAACCCGGTGCTGGTCGACTGTACGTCAAGCGATGAGATTGCCAGCCAGTATGCAGACTTCCTGTCGGCCGGTTTCCACGTGGTGACACCGAACAAGAAAGCCAATACGGCCAGCATGGCGTACTACCATCAGTTGCGTGAAGTGGCGCGCCACTCACGTCGTAAACTGATGTACGAGACCACAGTTGGCGCCGGTCTGCCGGTCATTGAAAACCTGCAAAACCTGATTGCCGCCGGTGATGAGCTGGAGAAATTCAACGGTATTCTGTCCGGTTCGCTGTCGTTTATCTTCGGTAAACTCGATGAAGGGCTTTCTTTCAGTGAAGCCACCACAGTCGCCAAAGAGAAGGGCTTCACTGAGCCGGATCCGCGTGATGACCTGTCCGGTATGGATGTGGCGCGTAAGCTGCTGATCCTGGCACGTGAAGCGGGTATGGTGCTGGAGCTTTCGGATGTGAATGTCGAGCAGGCTCTGCCTCCGGGCTTTGATGCGTCAGGCAGTGTGGAAGATTTCATGGCTCGTCTGCCGCAGGCGGATGCGTACTTCAAGTCGCTGTGTGATGAAGCGGCTAAAGAAGGCAAAGTGCTGCGTTACGTGGGTGAGATCAGCGACGGCCAGTGTCACGTGCGTATTGCGGTGGCCGATGAAAACGATCCAATGTTTAAGATCAAGGATGGCGAGAACGCGCTGGCATTCTACAGCCGTTACTATCAACCAATTCCTCTGGTACTGCGCGGCTACGGCGCGGGTACCGAAGTGACTGCGGCCGGTGTATTTGCCGATGTGATGCGTACTTTAGGCTGGAAATTAGGGGTTTAATCAATGAGTTCAAGTGATATGAGTGTCGTCGTTTATGCTCCGGCATCGATTGGTAATGTCAGTGTCGGTTTTGATGTACTGGGGGCCGCGGTGTCCCCGGTGGACGGCACTCTGCTCGGCGACCGCGTGATGGTCAAAGCGGGCAGCGAAGCGTTTACTCTGCACACGGCTGGTAACTTTGTTGCTAAACTACCGACCGATCCGAAAGAGAATATCGTTTACGACTGCTGGACTGTGTTTGCCCGCGAACTGGACAAAAAGCACATCGCACTCAAACCGCTCGACATGACACTGGAAAAGAATATGCCGATTGGTTCCGGCCTTGGCTCCAGTGCCTGTTCTATCGTGGCCGCGCTCGATGCGCTGAACCGTTTTCACGGTCAGCCGCTGAATGAAACCGAGCTGCTGGCGCTGATGGGCGAAATGGAAGGCAAGATTTCCGGTGGCATCCACTATGACAATGTGGCGCCGTGTTATCTGGGCGGCGTGCAACTGATGCTGGAAGAGCTGGGTATCATCAGCCAGGAAGTCCCGTGTTTTGATGACTGGTACTGGGTGATGGCGTATCCGGGCATCAAGGTCTCCACCGCCGAAGCGCGCGCGATTCTGCCGGCGCAGTATCGTCGTCAGGATATTATTGCCCATGGCCGCTATCTGGCCGGCTTTATTCACGCTTGCCATACCGATCAGCCTGAACTGGCGGCAAAAATGATCAAAGACGTGATCGCAGAGCCGTATCGTGAGAAACTGCTGCCTGGCTTTGCGCAGGCGCGTCAGTACGCGACCTCTGCAGGCGCTCTGGCCACCGGTATCTCGGGCAGCGGCCCGACCCTGTTCAGTGTCTGCAAAGACAAAGAAGTGGCTGAGCGTGTTGCGCGTTGGCTGGAACAAAATTACGTCCAAAATGAAGAAGGATTCGTGCATGTTTGTCGTCTCGACAAGCAGGGTTCGAAAGTGACAGGAAGTGAGCTATGAAGCTTTACAACATAAAAGAAAATGATGAACAAGTTTCCTTTGGCCAAGCCGTGCGCCAAGGGTTAGGCCGTAACCAGGGCCTGTTTTTCCCGTCGGAACTGCCTAAGTTTGATGACATCGATGCGCTGCTGGCGCAAGACTTTGTCGCGCGTAGCACCAAGATTTTGTCGGCACTGATTGGTGATGAACTGGCAGAAGAGCAGGTCAACGCTATGGTCGATGCGGCATTCCAGTTCCCGGCTCCGATTAAGTCAGTCAAAGACGGCGTGTACGCACTGGAGCTGTTCCATGGCCCGACTCTGGCGTTCAAAGACTTCGGTGGTCGCTTTATGGCGCAATCACTGGCTGCCGTCTCTGACGGCGGTAAAATCACCATCCTGACCGCAACGTCCGGTGATACCGGTGCAGCAGTAGCGCACGCGTTTTACGGCATGGAAGACATCAATGTCGTGATCCTGTATCCGAAAGGCAAGATCAGTCCGCTGCAGGAAAAACTGTTCTGTACGCTGGGTAACAATATCCACACTGTGGCGATCAACGGTGATTTCGATGCCTGTCAGGCATTGGTGAAAAAAGCCTTTGATGATGCTGAGCTGCGTAAGCAGATCGGTCTGAACTCAGCAAACTCGATCAACATTAGTCGTCTGATGGCGCAGATCTGCTACTACTTCGAAGCTGCCGCGCAGCTGAGCAAAGCTGAACGCGAAAACCTGGTGATCTCGGTACCAAGCGGTAACTTTGGTAACCTGACTGCCGGCCTGCTGGCGAAAGCACTCGGTTTGCCAATCAAGCGCTTTATCGCGGCAACGAATGCCAACGATACGGTGCCTCGTTACCTGGAAACCGGTCAATGGGATCCCAAGCCAACGGTTGCCACCACCTCAAACGCCATGGATGTCAGCCAGCCAAACAACTGGCCGCGCATCGAAGAGTTGTGCCGCCTGAAAGACTGGGGTCTGGAAACTCTGGGTAAAGGCGCAGTGCTGGATAACGAAAGTGCTGAATCGGTGAAAGAGCTGAACGCGCTGGGTTACCTGTGTGAGCCTCACGGTGCAATCGCTTACCGCGTCCTGAATGAACAGCTTCAGCCGGGTGAAACTGGCCTGTTCCTGTGTACCGCGCATCCGGCGAAATTCAAAGAAGTGGTGGATGATATTCTGCAGTCAGATATCGAACTGCCGGCTCCTCTGGCCAAGCATGCGGCGATGGAGCTGCTGTCGGTGGATCTGGATAATGACTTCGACGCGCTGAAATCGCTGCTGGTTAATGTGCAGTCTTAATCGGCCGATACAGAGCGACGGTTTGTTCTGGGTGAGCAAATGAGTCGTTGTGCCACAGTAAATAAAAAGCGGTGCCTAGAGCACCGCTTTTTTTGCATCTGGACTTTGTCCTGTGACTTAAGTGTCGGTCTGAGACTTACAGAGTCTCAGTAAAAGTACGCGCGATAACGTCGCGCTGCTGCTCTTGAGTCAGCGAGTTAAAACGCACCGCGTAGCCGGAAACACGAATCGTCAGCTGTGGGTATTTATCCGGGTTTTCGACTGCATCCAGCAGGGTTTCGCGTTTCAGGACGTTGACGTTCAGGTGCTGACCGCCTTCGATGCGTGGTGTGCGCTCAATTGCAATTTCACGGCTTTCGAACTGGCCCAGTTCGTTTAAAGCCACCACCTGATCGGCTTGATAACCGGCGACAGCGGCAACGCAGCGCGCTTCGTTGGCTTCATTATCGATTAGCCAAATGGAGTTAAGTAGGTCATCATTAGCGGCTTGAGTAATTTGGATACCTTGGATCATTACAATCTCCTCGTTCACTGATAGGGCATGAATGGTTGTTAATTTTCAATGCGGGCTGAGCTTGATATTATATATCCAATATCCCTATTTATTGTATTGATTTAGGTCAATAAACAACATTAAGCCACAATTTAATAACGGTTAAAATGTTGATTATGATCAACAAAGCGTTTTAAAACATAGCAATGCTTTTTCTGGTCGTAAGTACTCAAATTTATGTGAGAACCAAATATGTAGTAATTTTACTACATGTTTGGTTCTTGGCGTGTTCTGCCTGGCCCGACATCAGGCAGTTAGCAAGTAGAACTGAAAGTGTGTAGTGATTGAATGACAAACAGCAATACCAACCTGACCACGAAATTTATCGGCGCGCATGTTTCGGCATCCGGCGGGGTCGATCAGGCTCCGTTGCGAGCGAAAGAGATCGGCGCCAACGCCTTTGCTCTGTTTACCAAGAACCAGCGTCAGTGGGTGGCCAAGCCGCTGGAAGCGTCCACTATCCGGGCATTCAAAGCCAACTGTGCCCGGCTGGGTTTTTCCGCTGAGCACATTTTGCCGCATGACTCGTATCTGATTAACCTGGGCGCGCCGGAAGAAGAAAAACTCAATAAGTCACGTGCGGCGTTTATTGACGAGATGGAACGCTGCCAGCAACTGGGTCTGACGCTGCTCAACTTCCATCCCGGCAGTCATCTGAAACAGGTTAGCGAAAGTGAATGTCTGGCCACGATCGCCGAATCGATTAACCTGGCTCATCAGGCCGTACCGGATGTGATTGCGGTGATTGAGAACACCGCAGGGCAAGGCACTAACCTCGGCTGGAAGTTTGAACATCTGGCGGAAATCATCGCGCAGGTGGAAGATAAATCGCGGGTCGGTGTGTGCTTAGATACCTGTCATACCTTTGCTGCCGGCTATGATCTGCGCAGTGCCCAAGCGTGCGAAGCGACCTTTGCTGAATTCGATCGCATTGTCGGTATGCACTATTTAAGGGCAATGCATATTAATGATTCAAAGTCGGCCTACGGTAGCCGGGTCGACCGTCACCACTCGCTGGGTGCGGGAGAGATCGGATGGAGCTGTTTTGAATACATAGCTAAAGATACTCGTTTTAATGGTATCCCATTGATTTTAGAAACGATCGACCCGGATCTCTGGGCGGATGAGATTCAGGCGCTACGCCATTTTCATCAGCAGGAGTAAAATATTCGGCTAATTTCTCTTTCTTGGCATTTTTCTTTCATTACATTTATATGTAGATGATGTTTCATCACTATGATTTTACCCATGCGCACTCGCCGTTGCGTGGCGCATGTTTGAATCATTGATGTTATAGCTGATATTTAAATAACAGATAAAGAAGGATGCCATTATGCAAGCAGTGACTCGTACCTCACTTACCATTTCATGCGCTACGCTCACCACGATTTCACGCGCCGTGCCACGTATGCCGGTACCAAACCGCCACGTCACCGGTCAGGGTCATCATCGTTCACCGCAACCGAGCAGACCCCATCATTAGCTGATGTTCTGCTGTCACACTGGGCCATGTCCGACTGCACTGACGTCTGAAGCAAAATCAGGTTACAATCACCTGCTCATTCAGACAGTAAGGAAGGTTTATGGCTCAGTCCCTGACGTGGCACGATGTCATCGGCAACGAAAAACAACAAGAGTATTTTCAGCACACACTGGCGTTTATTGAAGCCGAGCGACAGGCCGGCAAAGTCATCTTTCCTCCCGCGCACGATGTTTTTAACGCGTTTCGTTTCACTGAGTTTGACCAGGTAAAAGTGGTGATTCTCGGCCAGGATCCTTATCACGGGCCAAATCAGGCTCACGGGTTATGCTTTTCTGTGCAACCTGGTATCAAAACACCGCCATCCCTGGTGAACATCTATAAAGAGTTAGCACAGGACATTCCCGGTTTTACCATCCCGGCACACGGCTATCTGAAGAGCTGGGCTGAACAAGGTGTATTACTGCTCAACACGGTGTTAACCGTTGAGCAGGGCAAGGCTCACTCACACGCCAAAACCGGCTGGGAAACCTTTACCGACCGAGTGATTGATGCGCTTAATCAGCATGGTGACGGCATTGTATTTCTGTTGTGGGGCTCTCACGCGCAGAAAAAAGGCAGCATGATTGACCGTCAGCGTCACCATGTGCTGACCGCGCCGCACCCGTCCCCGTTATCCGCCCACCGTGGTTTTTTCGGTTCCGGACATTTTTCCAAAACCAATCAGATACTTGAGCAGCAAGGTTTAGCACCCATCGACTGGCAGCCACACTCTGACTGAGTTGGGTAAGATATCGTCTTTGGGCGATAATTGCGTTTTTTTCGACCAGAATCAAAGCGTGTCCCGGCTTCCTTATATACACTTACTTTAAGTAAGTGTACGGGAGACACACTATGATGATTGAGAGAATCAGACGCGAACACGGCTACATGACACGGCTACTGGCGATTTTGCGTAACAAGCTGCAATTGCTTAAGGATGAGCAGCCAATCAACTACAGCCTGGTCAAAGAGATCGTCGATTACCTGGCGACACATTCTGAAACGGTGCATCATCCGAAAGAAGACATTCTCTACCGCTATTATATGGACCATTACGGTGATAACCAATCGGTAGAGGACCTGGAGAAAGAGCACGTGCGTCTGGCTGAGCAAACCCATGCTTTTGTCGATGTGGTTGAAATGATTCTGCAGGACGCGGTAGTGCCGCAGGATGTGTTTATCGAAAAAATGGAAAGCTTTATTAGCGCGCAGCGTCGCCATATGGAACTGGAAGAGCAGTCGATTTTACCGCTTATCAGCCGCACCTTTAGCGTGGAAGACTGGCAGAAAGTGGAAGAGCAATGGAGCCAGAATGAAGACGATCCGGTGTTTGGTGAAACCATTGCTGATCGCTTTACTCAGCTTGCGCGCCGGGTACGTAAAAGCGAATCCGAATGCACCTGATTCGGTAATGCCGTTGGGCGATAGCCAGGCTAAAGTCCAGACACTACAAAGGCACCCAAGGGTGCCTTTGACGTCTCACTGGTTAAACTACATCATAGTTTGAGCTCATCAAGTTCCAGACAGACGTCCATGTCGAGCAGCTCTTTTTCCAGACGCTTTTTATCGCGAATGGCTTCGATCTCCCGCCACATTCGTTTGGCTGGTTTCGCACGGGTAGTGCGAATCTTGGTGATTTCCCTATCCAACATTTCATCAAAGTGCAAGTCATCCATAATCAAGCCTCATTGTTGTTGTCATCTCGCTATGAGTGCTGTCTAAATAGCACGTTTAGCCTCAGGCTAACTTTGATTTATTTCTCATTTGTTTCGTTTAGATGAATATTAAATGTGTTTTTTGTCTGAAATTCACGATTTCCATCGATTGAGGTGAGCAAAAAAGCAGCACTTGGAGTCACGCAAACGATAAAGTGGTCTGGGAAGGTTGTTAAAAAGGTGTTGAAGAGTTCGTGCGACAATCTGTGGTTGATGGTTTTTTGTGCGCTTGATTTAAAATTATGACTTTTTACTGACAAAATAACGTCGCTCTGCGCCTTATCCCTTTATTCTCAATGGATGAGATTGATTTTATGCAACCAGGCTTTTATGCTGTGTTTTTATCCTGATATGTTGCGTAATTGCTGGTCTATTGTTCTGACTTTGTGTTATTTTTGATTGGTAACGTGTTAATGAATGGTGATTGTATAGTAAAAAATAACAATAAAATGCACCTTGTTGCATATTGATTTTTGCTATTGCAGCCTGCATTATCCGCCCGTCAAAAATTCGCTGATTTATTCTACTGGTCATCCCGACCGCGGAAATCACAACAAACGTATGCCATAACTCTGATAATTTCGCTGTTTGCGAAGATACGTTTGTGGTGCTGACGATCGGCTCAGATTAGCGCAATCACTCTACGAGAGGTTCTTGTGACAGACTTAATTAATTTGATGAACGATCTGCTTTGGGGATCAATTCTGGTTTATCTGCTGGTGGGTGTGGGCATTTACTTCACACTGCGTTTAGGTTTCATTCAGTTCCGTCATTTCGGCCACATGTTCTCAGTTTTGAAGAACAGCCGCAAAGAGGACAAAGCTGGTATTTCTTCTTTCCAAGCCCTTTGTACCAGTCTGGCTGCTCGTGTCGGTACCGGTAACATGGCGGGTGTCGCTGTGGCTTTGACCATGGGTGGTCCGGGTGCGATTTTCTGGATGTGGATGACCGCTATGCTCGGTATGGCGACCTCATTTGCAGAAAGTACGCTGGCGCAGCTGTACAAAACCCGTGATAAAGACGGCAATTACCGCGGTGGGCCGGCTTACTACATGGAAAAAGGCCTGGGCATGCGCTGGATGGGTGTCCTGTTCTCTATCTTCCTGATGATCGCGTTTGGTCTGGTATTCAACGCAGTACAAGCCAACTCGATCACGAACGCGATGACTACCGCATTTGGTTTTGAGCCGCTGCACATCGGTATTGTGATTGTTGTACTGTCTGCGTTTGTGATCTTCGGTGGTATCCGTAAGATTGCCCGCACGGCAGAAATCATCGTTCCGTTTATGGCGCTGGCATATGTTGGTATTGCGCTGTTTGTGATGGTGATGAACATTGAGAAGCTGCCAGCAGTGCTGACTCTGATTATCAAGAGTGCGTTCGGCTTTGAGCAAGCGGCGGCTGGTGGTCTGGGTTATGCGATTGCCCAGGCGATGATCAACGGTATTAAACGCGGCCTGTTCTCGAACGAAGCCGGTATGGGCTCTGCGCCGAACGCAGCTGCCACGGCAACACCGTACCCGCCACACCCGGCTTCACAGGGTTATGTACAGATGCTGGGTGTGTTCGTTGACACCATCGTTATCTGTTCAGCGACTGTGGCTATCATTCTGATGTCGGGTGAATACGTGCCGCACGGCGATGTGACCGGTATCGAGCTGACTCAGCGCGCGCTAAGCTCGCAAGTGGGCAACTGGGGTAGCATCTTTATCGCCATGGCGATCTTCTTCTTCGCCTTTACCTCAATCATCGCTAACTACTCATACGCTGAGACGAACCTTATCTTCCTTGAACACAACAACAAGAAAGGTCTGGCTATCTTCCGTATCGTGTTCCTGGGTATGGTGATGTTTGGTTCACTGGCGACCCTGCCAACCGTATGGTCGATGGCAGACGTGTCGATGGGGATGATGGCGATTGTTAACCTGGTGGCGATTCTGCTGCTGTCCGGTATCGTGATTAAGCTGGCCAAAGACTACAACCGTCAGCTGAAAGCGGGTAAAGTGCCGACCTTTGATGCCAATGAGTACCCTGAGCTGAAATCTCAGCTGGAAGACGGTATCTGGGATAACAATAAGTAACCACGGATACGTTATAGGGCTGTTGGTTGTAAGATTGTACCGATAGCTGTTATTGGAAAAGCCATGCAGACAATGCATGGCTTTTTTTGTAGGCTATAGGCAAAGAAAACAACTAGGATATGATTATGCTGATTGTGGTATCACCAGCCAAAACGCTTGACTACGAGTCACCGCTGCCGAGTGAACGTTACACCCAGCCGGAGCTGACCGAGCAATCCAAACAGCTGATTGAGGTTTGCCGCCAACTGACCCCGGCTGACATTTCTGAGCTGATGAAAGTGAGCGATAAAATTGCCGGTCTCAACGTGGCACGCTTTGCCGAGTGGAGCGAGACGTTTACCACGGATAACGCCCGTCAGGCTATCTTTGCGTTTAAAGGTGATGTCTACACCGGTCTGGATGCGCAAACCCTGAGCGATGATGACCTGAGCTATGCCCAGAACCATCTGCGTATGCTCTCAGGACTGTACGGTCTGCTCAAGCCGCTTGATTTGATGCAGCCATACCGTCTGGAGATGGGCACGAAGCTGGCTAATGAGCGCGGCAGTAACCTGTATCAGTTCTGGGGCAACATCATTACCGACAAGCTGAATGAGGCGCTCAGCGCGCAGGGCGATAATGTGCTGATCAATCTCGCGTCTAACGAGTACTTTAAGGCGGTGAAGCCGAAAGCACTGGATGCGCAGATCATTACGCCGGTGTTCAAAGACTGCAAAAACGGTCAATACAAGGTCATCAGCTTCTACGCCAAAAAAGCGCGCGGCATGATGGCACGCTATATTATTGAAAACCGCATTGAATCGGTGAAGCAGCTCGAAGCTTTTGATACGGCAGGTTACTATTTTGCCGCGGATGAATCGACGCCGACCGAGTTGGTATTCAAACGCGAAGAGCAGGCTTAATTAACGCCGCAAGAGGACAGAGTATGATGGCATGGTTTAAAAAGTGGCTGGCGCGTTATGATGCCTGGTGTGTCAGCATGGGACTGACGCCGGAGCAGAAACGCTGTTGTGTGCCGTATCGTAAAGACCCGGTCCATGAGCGCAGCCGTGACGACGCCTGAGTATCCTCTGTTTGATACTCACTGTCATTTTGATTTCGATGCCTTCGCGGCGCAGTTTGCCGACGAATTGGCTTTGGCATGCCAGCAGGGTGTGCAACGCATTCTGATCCCTTCTATCGGCCGGCAAAACTGGCAGCGGGTGGCAACACTCGCTGCTGATTATCCGGACCACATCTATTATGCACTGGGCTACCACCCTTATTTCTTAGCATCGGCTGGTTTAAATCCATTAGATGACCTTGAACAGGCGCTCGACGCCCGCAGTTCTGCTTGTGTCGCTGTGGGAGAAGTGGGGCTGGACGCTATGGTGGATATTGACGCCAAGGTGCAGGAAACGCTGTTACTCGGCCAACTGGCGTTAGCACAAGCGGCAGGCTTGCCTGTCGTGCTGCACAGCCGCAAAACCCATAACCGTTTATTGCAACTGCTCAAGCAGACACGCTTTCAGGGCGGTGGCGTATTACACGCGTTCTCTGGCAGTGAGCAGCAAGCGCGTCAGTTTATCGATCTGGGCTTTAAAATCGGCGTTGGCGGCGGGATTACCTATCCGCGCGCCAATAAAACCCGGCGTACAATTTCTGCTCTGCCACTTGAGCATTTAGTGCTCGAAACCGATGCCCCTGATATGCCATTGTGCGGATACCAGGGCCACAACAACCATCCCTGCCGTTTGCCTCTGGTATTGAACGAACTGGTTCTGCTGCGAAAAGAGGATAAGCAAACGGTTGCTAGTACAGTTTGGAAAAACAGCAATTTGCTCTTTTCTATTTGTGAACGAATCCCAACGGAAATGTAGTACGATTGTCACATTTAGTGACAAAATGGTGATTAAAGTCACATATTGAAATGAATGAACAGTGAATCTTATTAGAAAGTGTGAAGGGTGCATTACTTTATCGATCTAGGGGTGAGTATAATTGCCACGCTTTTGAGCTCCATTTTGTTACACGCCAACAATAAACTTATAAGGAAATCATAAACTATGAGCCTGTTTATGAGCCTCATCGGTATGGCAGTACTGCTCGGCATCGCCCTGCTGCTGTCTGAAGACCGTAAAGCTATTAACTTTAGAACCGTGGGTGGCGCATTCGCTATCCAATTCGCACTGGGTGGTTTCGTTCTTTACGTCCCTTGGGGTCGTGATCTGCTGGCAAGCTTCACTGCTGGTGTTCAGAGCGTAATCGATTATGGTAAAGACGGTATCGGCTTCCTGTTTGGCAGCCTGGTTAACTTCTCTGTTGACGGTATCGGTTTTATCTTTGCTTTCCAGGTACTTCCTACCGTCATTTTCTTCTCAGCCCTGATCTCAGTTCTGTACTACCTGGGTATCATGCAGTGGGTTATTAAGATTCTGGGGGGTGGCCTGCAAAAAGCGCTGGGCACTTCTCGTGCGGAATCTATGTCTGCTGCAGCCAACATTTTCGTTGGTCAAACTGAAGCTCCACTGGTAGTCCGTCCGTTTGTACCAAAAATGACACAGTCTGAGCTGTTCGCAGTGATGTGTGGTGGTCTGGCTTCGGTAGCGGGCGGTGTCATGGCCGGTTACGCAGCGATGGGTGTGCCACTGGAGTATCTGGTTGCGGCCTCTTTCATGGCGGCACCGGGTGGTCTGCTGTTTGCAAAAATCATCAAACCTGAAACTGACGCTCCGGAAGAAGAACTGGGTAACGTAGACATCGACGGCGGCGACGACAAACCCGCTAACGTCATTGATGCCGCTGCTGGTGGTGCATCAATGGGTCTGCAACTGGCTCTGAATATCGGTGCGATGCTGTTGGCGTTTATCGGTCTGATCGCGCTGATCAACGGTATTCTGGGTGGCGTTGGTGGCTGGTTCGGTATGCCACAACTGACTCTGGAACTGCTGTTGGGCTGGGTTTTCTCTCCACTGGCATTCGTTATCGGTGTGCCTTGGTCTGAAGCGACTCTGGCGGGCTCTTTCATTGGTCAGAAGATCGTGGTGAACGAATTCGTTGCTTACCTGAACTTCGTGCCTTACGTGGGCGAAAATGCGCAGGTACTGGCAACAACTGGCGCCGTGATGTCTGAGAAGACCGCAGCAATCATCTCGTTCGCTCTGTGTGGTTTTGCGAACCTGTCATCGATTGCGATTCTGCTGGGCGGCCTGGGTGGTATTGCACCTAACCGTCGTCACGACATCGCTCGTTTCGGTATGAAAGCTGTGGCTGCTGGTACGCTATCTAACCTGATGGCAGCAACCATTGCTGGCTTCTTCCTGTCTTTCTAAGTCAGTCGAGAATCTATATATAGACGCCGTTTAAACATCACCCCGTAGCAAGAGATTGCTGCGGGGTTTTTTTATTTTTTTCTCTCAGGGCGGGAGAAAAGTCGGGTGGACAGAACGGACCCACCCGACCTGCGTGATTGGCTTTATAGCGCGCCGGCCCGACAGAGGCTGATTTCCTCAGTCTGTTATTTTGAGATACAAACCGTTTGCTCCGGGCAGGGCGCTACAGTTTTGCTGTGAATATCTATACTGTGTAGGTCGGTAAGCATGGTGACAGGAGTTGTCATGCCCGTCTCAACAGTACCTATATACACCTGCTGAGCCCGAAACCGAGCGTAAACGGGTACTGTGCGGTGACAAGGATAGCAATTGGCAGGCTGGCTGATGTCCGGCTGCCGAGTCTTCAGGGAACCAAGTCCGTTCATTTTATTGCTGCCCGGAATGATGTCAGATGACCATTCGGGTGGTGAGCTAATTGACACTATTGATCGGAGATAGAAATGAGCGATTTAAAAGCAGCAGCACTACGTGCACTGAAACTGATGGATTTAACCACGCTGAATGATGACGATACGGATGCCAAAGTGATCCAGCTTTGTCACGATGCGAAAAGCCCGGTCGGTAATACCGCCGCCATCTGTATCTACCCTCGCTTTATTCCTATTGCTAAGAAGACCCTGCGTGAACAAGGTACACCTGACGTGCGTATTGCGACGGTGACTAACTTCCCGCACGGCAATGACGATATCGAGATTGCTGTAGCGGAAACCAAAGCGGCTGTCGCTTATGGCGCAGATGAAGTGGATGTGGTGTTCCCGTACCGCGCACTGATGGCCGGTAATGATCAGGTTGGTTTTGAACTGGTTAAACAGTGTAAAGCGGCGTGTGGTGATAAGGTGCTGCTGAAAGTGATCATCGAGACCGGTGAGCTGAAACAGGAAGCGCTGATTAAACAGGCTTCGCAAATCTGTATTGAAGCGGGCGCGGACTTCATTAAAACCTCGACCGGTAAAGTGGCGCAAAACGCGACCCCGGAATATGCGCGCATGATGCTGGAAGTGATCCGTGACATGGGCGTGGCACAAAGTGTTGGCTTTAAGCCGGCCGGTGGCGTGCGCACGGCAGAAGATGCTGCGCTCTACCTGGCGATGGCCGATGAGATCCTGGGTGATAACTGGGTCGACAGCCGTCACTACCGCTTTGGCGCCTCAAGCCTGCTGACCAATCTGCTTAACACGCTGGAAGTGAGCAATGACAAAGCTGATCCGGCGGCGTACTGATCGACTCAGCTTCATCTCTGAGTAAACAGGTGGTGCGTCACGCATCACCTTTTACTCGCCGTGTTTTCGAATAATCAGTGTTTTCTACTAATCAGTATTTTCGATTCACCACGTATTTTTTCTCTTAACCATGGCTCTGTAACAGAGCTTGGGGGGATAGCTATGTCTTCATTTAGTGATAAGTCGTCTTCATTCAGTGATAAATCCGCGGCCAGTAGCGGGCGTGCCGTGCCATTTTTGCCGCAGGAAATCATTCGTAAAAAGCGCGACGGCGAACCGCTCAGCGCCGAAGAGATTGAGTTTTTTATCCAGGGGGTGGCTGACGACACGGTGTCGGAAGGTCAGATTGCCGCCTTTGCAATGGCCATTTTCTTTCGTGAAATGAGCATGGATGAGCGCATTGCGCTGACTTGTGCCATGCGTGATTCCGGCATGGTGATTGACTGGAGCGCGATGAACTTCGCTGGCCCGATTGTCGATAAACATTCCACCGGGGGCGTGGGTGACGTTACTTCCCTTATGCTGGGGCCGATGGTCGCGGCGTGTGGCGGTTATGTGCCGATGATCTCCGGGCGTGGCCTGGGACACACCGGCGGTACGCTGGATAAGCTCGAATCCATTCCTGGCTATAACATCACGCCGAGCAATGAGGTCTTCGGTGCGGTGACTAAACAGGCGGGCGTGGCGATTATCGGCCAGACCGGTGACCTGGCGCCGGCGGACAAACGCGTCTATGCCACGCGGGATATCACCGCCACGGTGGATAACATTTCTCTGATTACCGCGTCGATTCTGTCGAAAAAACTCGCCGCTGGTCTGCAGTCGCTGGTCATGGATGTCAAAGTCGGATCCGGCGCCTTTATGCCGACCTATCAAGCCTCAGAAGAGCTGGCCAAATCGATAGTGGCGGTTGCCAATGGTGCCGGTACGAAAACCACCGCGATTCTGACCGATATGAATCAGGTGCTGGCCTCTTCGGCCGGCAACGCGCTGGAAGTGCGCGAGGCCGTGCGCTTCCTGAGTGGTGAATACCGTAATCCGCGTCTGTACAACGTGACCATGGCGCTGTGTGCCGAAATGCTGGTGCTGGGCAATCTGGCTAAAGACAGTGCTGAGGCCGAGCAGAAACTGCAGCAGGCACTGGACAGCGGTGCGGCGGCGCGCTGTTTTGGTCAGATGGTGGCAGGTTTGGGCGGCCCGGACGATTTTGTCGAGCACTATGATCGTTATCTGGATAAAGCGGAGATCGTGAAGCCGGTGTATGCCACGCAGAGCGGCGTAGTGTCTGCGATGGATACCCGGGCGATTGGCATGGCTGTGGTCGGCATGGGCGGCGGTCGCCGCGTGGCGAGCGACAACATCGATTATGCGGTCGGTTTTGATCAGTTTATCCGTCTGGGTGAAAGCGCAGATAGCAGCAAACCGCTGGCCGTTATCCATGCGCGCAGTGAAGCGCAGTGGCAGCAGGCGGCACAGGCGCTGCAACAGGCGATTACCATCGGTGGCGACTATGTGGCGACACCGGATGTGTACCGTCAGATCCGTGAACAAGATATTTAATGCTGGAGCAAGCAATGAAAAGAGCATTCATTTTAGTCCTGGACTCATTTGGTATCGGCGCGGCGCCGGATGCCGACAAATTTGGTGATGTCGGTTCGGATACCCTGGGCCACATTGCCGATCAGTGTGCCGCAGGCGCGGCGGATAACGCCCAGCGTCGTGGCGAACTGACTTTGCCTAATCTGTCTAAACTGGGCCTGGCGATGGCACACCAGGAAGCGACCGGTCGCTTTGCGCCCGGGCTGGATCAGCGGGCTGATATTATCGGCGCTTACGGCCATGCGGCTGAACTTTCCTCCGGTAAGGACACGCCGTCAGGCCACTGGGAAATCGCGGGGGTGCCGGTGCTGTTTGAGTGGGGCTATTTCACCGACAAACAGAACAGTTTCCCGCAGGAACTGACGGATCGTATTCTGGCCCGCGCGGGTCTGGACGGTTTCCTTGGCAACTGTCACGCTTCCGGGACTCAGGTGCTCGATGATCTGGGTGAAGAGCACATGCAGAGCGGTCTGCCGATTTTTTATACCTCGGCCGATTCGGTATTCCAGATTGCCTGTCACGAAGAGACCTTTGGTCTGCTGCGCTTACTGGAACTGTGTCAGATCGCCCGTGAAGAGCTGGCGGATTACAACATAGGCCGGGTGATTGCGCGTCCGTTTATCGGGCCGGGCAAGGGCCAGTTTGAGCGCACCGGTAACCGGCGTGATTTGTCGGTCGAGCCACCATCGGCGACTGTGCTGCAAAAGCTGGTCGAAGAGAAGCAGGGCAAGGTGGTGTCGATTGGTAAGATTGCTGACATTTATGCCAACTGCGGTATTACCGATAAAGTCAAAGCGACCGGTATTCCGGCGCTGTTTGATGCCACACTGGAGCAAATTGCGGCGGCCGGTGACAACACGATTGTGTTCACTAACTTCGTTGATTTTGATTCGGCCTATGGCCACCGCCGTGATGTGGCCGGTTATGCCGCTGCGCTGGAATATTTCGATCAGCGTCTGCCACAGGTGCTGGAGCTGATGCAGGACGATGATGTGCTGATCCTGACCGCGGATCACGGCTGTGACCCGACCTGGCCGGGCAGCGATCATACCCGTGAGCATATTCCTGTGCTGGTGTACGGCAAAAAAGTGGCGCCGGGCTCTCTGGGCCAGCGTGAAACCTTTGCCGATATCGGCCAGAGCCTGGCTGACTACTTTGGCGTGTCGGCGATGGACTACGGCAGTAATTTCCTTTAATTCCTGACCTGGCGCTGTGTCATTGCCAGGTAAAGATCGGGTTGCGCTGCGGCGTAAACCCGATTCAGCGCTTAGACTTGGATAAGGTCAGTGTTACTGGATAACAGTGACGTTGGGTATAAGCGCGAAAGGAAAACACATATGGCAACTCCACATATCAATGCTGAACTGGGCGATTTTGCTGATGTCGTCTTGATGCCGGGCGATCCGTTGCGGGCCAAATACATTGCTCAGTACTTTTTACAGGATGTCCGGGCAGTGTGTGATGTCCGTAATATGCTCGGCTTCACCGGCACCTATAAAGGCCGCCGAGTCTCAGTGATGGGGCATGGTATGGGCATTCCGTCCTGCTCGATTTACGTCACTGAGCTGATTAAAGATTTCGGGGTAAAGAAAATCATCCGGGTTGGCAGCTGTGGTGCGGTCAGCGATGACATCAAGGTGCGCGATGTGGTGATTGGCCTTGGTGCCTGTACCGACTCAAAAGTGAACCGGATACGTTTTAAAGATCACGACTTTGCCGCCATCGCTGATTACAGTATGGTCAAAGCGGCCGAGAAGGCGGCTCTGGCACGTGGCATTGAAGTTAAAATCGGCAACCTGTTTTCGGCTGAGCTGTTTTATACGCCGGATCCATCGATGTTTGAGGTGATGGAAAAGTACGGTATCGTCGGTGTGGAGATGGAAGCCGCCGGTCTGTACGGCGTTGCGGCCGAGTATGGCGCCAAAGCGATGGCGATTTGTACCGTCTCGGACCACATCAAAACCGGCGAACAGACCACTTCAGAAGAGCGTCAGACCACCTTCAATGAGATGATAGAGATAGCGCTCGATTCAGTGCTGGTCGCGGATGCGGAAAAAGCCGCCACACCTTAGGCATTCGAGAGCTCAGGCTGGGCGGTGGTTTGGTCATTAAGCGGATGGTTTGGTCATTCACTAACAGTGCCGGGGTTTATATTTCCCCGGCATTTTTCAGCAACAGGTTCTCGCCTTTATCTTTCGGCTGACGCCGCAGCAGCAAGGTCAGCAATACGCCACTGATAAAGCTCATCAGCAGCATCAGGTACATGTAGCGGTCACTTTTACGGTAGTGGTGGTCAGAAATGGCAGTCACTTTACCGGTTTCAAAGGTGATGCGCACAAAGCCGATCAGGCTGCCATCGTGCATCACAGGTTCAACCAGTTGCTGACGGCCGATGCTCGCGGTTTGCAGCGGCGTATCGAGCCCCAGCACTTCACGCACACTCAGGGCCGAATCACTCGCGGCCAGTTTGACCCCTTCTGCATCATAAATGGTGGCATCAAAGACCAGACGTTCTGAGGCTAACTGGTTAGTCAGCGCCAGCAAGCGTTCCTGATCCTGATCGGCAATCATGCTGCTGGCCGATTGCGACGCCTGGGTAATCAGCACTTTTGTCAGGGTTTCTAACTGGTTGGCCTGAATGCGTTCATTACCCTTGCTGATCACCACGCTGTTCTGAATGGTGATGAAAAACATCACGGCTAACAGGATGACAGCCAGCACCCGCATCACCATACGAAAGGAGAATAATGAACCATCCATACCGTTAACCTAAAGAAAAATAAACTCCGGCTCATATTGAGACTTGCCTTTTGAAATTGCAATAGGGTAACGTCAGGGAATACCAACAATGGAAAGTGGACATGGACGCTTTAACAACTTTATCTATCAAAAAACATACAACTTTACTTAACCGTCTGCCTGAAACGCGTTTAGCTAACCGACTGGACAAAGCAAAAGCGAACTGGATTGTCTACGCACCGACGCTGACTGCGCAGCAATTTGAAGACATGGATTTCTTTACCGGCCATTTCAATGCCATTGTCGAATGCTGGAAAGTCGGGCATTACGAAGTGGCGCTGATGTCAGGTGAACTGACCGCTGAGCATGAGACGATTCTCAAGGGATTAGAGCTCGATTATGCACGGATCAGCGAAGTGCCGGATTTATCCAAGCCAGGATTGATTGTACTGGATATGGACTCGACCGCGATTCAGATTGAATGTATCGATGAGATTGCCAAACTGGCCGGAGTCGGCGAAGAAGTGGCAGAAGTGACTGAACGTGCCATGCAGGGCGAACTGGACTTTGAACAGAGTCTGCGCCAGCGCGTCGGCAAGCTGAAAGGCGCCGATGCCTCGATCCTTGAAGCGGTACGCAAAGAGCTGCCGCTGATGCCGGAACTGCCGGCTCTGATTGGCACTCTGCATGCGTTCGGCTGGAAGACCGCGATCGCTTCCGGCGGCTTTACCTATTTCTCCGATCACCTCCAGCAGATGCTGTCACTCGATCACGCGCAGTCGAATACACTGGAGATTGTCGATGGTAAGCTGACCGGTAAAGTGCTGGGCGATGTGGTTTCAGCGCAGACCAAAGCGGAAATTCTGGCGGATCTGGCCCAGCAGTTCGACATTGAAATGCACAATACCGTGGCGGTCGGGGACGGCGCCAACGATCTGGTCATGATGGGCGTGGCGGGGTTGGGCGTAGCGTATCACGCGAAACCTAAGGTGGAAGCACAGGCGCAGACTTCCGTACGTTTCTCGGCGCTGGGCGGCGTGCTGTGTATTCTGTCGGCCGGTCTGGTCAGGCAGCAGAAACTGAGCTGGCAGGCTAAGCCGTAAGTGAAGGTTTTGCGACGCTGAGTCGTTGACCATAAGCAGCACAGATACAGCTGCGCACAAAAAAACGAGGCTATGGAGCCTCGTTTTCTATTAGTTTCTATTAGATTATATTAGTTTCTATTGGTCTGTTTCAGTTTACGCTCTCGGCCTGGGCACTGTTACTGGGTCAGTTCAAGCCGAATCAGTACTTCTTCTGTGATATCGATGATTTCGCCAAATCCGGCCATGGCGCCGAGTTCTTTCTCCAGCGCTTTGGCATGTGGCATGCTGATCTGCGCCAGTTCGGACAGATCGCTGCGCATCAGGGTGGTAAACGGATCGAATACCGGCGCTGCACTGATGCGCAGCACAAACAGCTCGCCCAGTTCCAGAGCATGTTGAATAAACTGGATACGATCTTTAATGTTGACGAAATCGGTGATGAGGCGTGATTCGACCGACTGAATACGGGCACCGAATTTGGCCGCGGCAATATAGACTTCGTGATACTGCGGCTCCGCACCGTCAATGCGCCGCATTGGCGTAGCGAGCAGTGTATTGGTGTGGCCTTTGTAGATAGGTTCAAGCGTGATTTGGTTATCGTGGCCCAGTTTGGCCAGCAGCGCCAGATGCGGCGGCAAGGGATAGTTAACCCCGATGACTTTCGGCCGCAGGTTAGCGCCGACTTTTTCCACGAATACCGGCGCGCTGACAATTTTATCCAGCAGAATGTTATGCAGCCCTTCGAGCAGATGGGCACTCGGCAGCACTTCATCTTTACGCAGCATTTTATCCTGATTGTTCTCGATGATGCTGTTGAAAAACGCAATGCTCTTTAACGTCTGCGTGGTTTCCTCAACCATCAACTGCAGTTTACGTCCTTCCGGGCCGACCCGGATCACCGTGTACGGCAGGGCATCAAGCGGCAGGCTTTTGTCATACAAACGCAGTTCGCGGAAGTTGATCTGTGCGCTATCGCCGGCTTTGAGGTCAACCGCTTTATCCAGCACTATGCTCAGACCACGCTTGGACATATCGATGGTGAAGCCTTCAGCCAATACGTTACCTTCGATGTGCAGTTGCAGCGGAGTCTTGAAACGATAGCGCGGCTCCCGGCGCCGTGATCGCGCATCGTAATAAATGTTAATCGGGGTGTGGGAAACCTTGCGCGGATGGCGGAACGGGGCCAGCTCACTGCTCGCCAGGGCCGGCTTCTCGACTAGCAGATAATCTTTGGCGCTGGTGCTGTCTGTGATTTCCTGCAGTATAGCGCAGTGGGTCAGGGCACTGGAGCGATCGGTCAGTTCACGTGAGTGGCTGGCAAGTTCCTGGCGTTCCTGATCTGACAGTTCAAACACTGAAAGACGAAACGCTTTCCAGCTGCTGCGCCGCGCACCGATGTGCCAGAACAGATGGCGCTGAGCGCGTGTGGCTTCCGGCATCATCATTGAAAAGAACAGCGTCTTACCCTGATGATCATGTTTGAAGGCATACAGCACATTGCTGCTGCCGCGCAGGCCGTCTTTGGTCAGCTGCTCCATACGTGCGCTATTGAACAGATTACTCAGGGCCTGCTGATTACGCTCATCCTGCCAGTACTGCCAGATCGACTGGTTGTTTTCGGTCATCAGCACCATCTGGAGTTCACTGCCGCTGAAAAACACCGGCAGGTTGGACGTATGTTTCAGATAGCTGTGCTCATAGCCGCGTGTGCGGGCGCGGATGATTTTGTCCTGGTTGTCATGCTTGGCTTTCTGGCTGTTGTCACGCAGTGATTCAATGATGATGCGTTCGATGACATTGGTCTCGGTGAGCTTAAGAGTACGCAAAAACTTGATGGCATCATTGTCATACGAGTCGTCAATTGCCAGAATACGGTATTCGATGGCCTGATCCAGGCCGGGTACCTCGGAGGTCTCGCTCAGTTCGGTAAACGTGACTGAAATAGTGTCGCCCAGTTTGTAATCAAAAGCGGACGGGACTTTAAACTTGGCGCCGGAAGAGGAGAGATCGATACTCAGGCCGTGCACGGTGTGCTTGCTGTTACGCAGAATGATTTTTACCTGCGACGATATTTTCAGCCGGTTTTCCTGGCGTTTGAGATCGTAGCCGAGTTTGACCGGTTCAACTTCAAACGGGCTGTTCGGTTCGGTGATCTTGCCCTGATTGAGCGTGCCACGCTGTTTCATCACCCGGAAGTTGTTGCGGGTGTTATACAAAAGGTCCCAGACACCTTCGGTGTAGCTGCCGAATCTTTTCACCCCTTTGTGATAAGTGTTAAAGGCAACATCATCCAGCCAGTGTTTGAGTCCGTCCAACTGATACTCACGGCACTCGCCCTGAACCCGGCCACGCAGATCAATGCTTTTAGTGCACGGTGTCATCAGGCGTTTGAGTTCCATCTTAACCAACAGTTTGACCGAAGGCGGATGACCTTCGGTTAGTTGATTGAGCAACGACTCAAAATCAGGTGAGTGATAGGCCGGAATCAATTGTTCCGTGAACGAGAGTATTTCAGGTGGCTGCATAGTTTTCTGTTAGAGTGTCATTCTCATACTTGATACATCGGCCCGGTGGGCCGGTTCTTTAGCAGTATGTTGCAGTGATTCATGAATTTATAAAAGCTGTCGCTTCACAGCTTTTAAACATTTTTCAGGTTTGAGGTTTAAGTTTTCATGGCTAAAGCTAAACGTGCCTACGTCTGTAATGACTGTGGGGCTGATTTTCCGCGCTGGCAAGGGCAATGTAACGCCTGTGGCGCCTGGAATACCATTTCAGAAGTTCGTCTGGCGGCTTCACCGCAGGCAGCACGCAATGAACGCCTGAGTGGTTATGCCGGCAGCGCGACGGAAGCCGCGGTGCAGACGCTGGCGGAAATCAATCTGCAGGAAGTGCCGCGTTTTACCAGTGGTTTTAAAGAGCTCGACCGCGTACTTGGCGGCGGCATCGTCCCGGGCGCGGCAATCTTGATTGGTGGTAGCCCGGGGGCGGGTAAATCGACCCTGCTGCTGCAAACCATGTGTCTGCTTTCTGCCCAGATGACGACCTTATATGTCACCGGCGAAGAGTCGTTGCAGCAGGTTGCTTTGCGCGCTTCACGACTCGGTTTACCCAAAGAGCATCTTAAGATGCTGTCGGAAACGAATGTCGATCGGATTTGCCAGATTGCTGAGCGCGAGCAGCCGCGCATTATGGTGATTGACTCGATTCAGGTGATGCACGTGGCTGACGTACAGTCCTCACCGGGCAGTGTGGCTCAGGTGCGAGAAGCGGCGACGGCGCTGACCCGCTATGCGAAGCAAAATAACGTGGCGGTATTTATTGTCGGCCATGTGACCAAAGACGGTACGCTGGCCGGGCCTAAAGTTCTGGAGCACATCATTGACTGTTCAGTCCTGCTCGATGGTGGCACTGACAGCCGCTTCCGCACCCTGCGCAGCCATAAAAACCGTTTCGGTGCGGTGAATGAGCTCGGGGTGTTTGCCATGACTGGCCAGGGACTGCGAGAGGTGAGTAACCCGTCGGCAATCTTCCTGTCACGTGGTGAAGAAGCAACCTCAGGCAGTTCGGTGATGGTGGTGTGGGAAGGCACGCGCCCGCTGCTGGTGGAGATTCAGGCGCTGGTGGATTACTCCCAGTTGGCCAACCCGCGCCGGGTTGCGGTCGGTCTGGAGCAGAACCGTCTCTCTCTATTATTAGCCGTGCTGCATAAACACGGTGGTTTGCAGATGGCGGATCAGGACGTGTTCGTCAATGTGGTCGGCGGCGTTAAGGTGACAGAAACCAGTGCTGACCTTGCTTTGCTGATGGCGCTGTTGTCGAGTTTCCGTGACAAGCCGCTGCCGAAAGATGTGGTGGTGTTTGGTGAAGTCGGTCTGGCGGGGGGAAATTCGTCCGGTACCGAGCGGGCAGGAACGCCTCAATGAAGCCTTTAAGCACGGCTTTAAGAAAGCCATCGTACCGATAGCCAATATGCCCAAAGGCGGTATCGAGGGCATGCAGATTCACGGGGTACGCAAATTGTCGGAAGCGATCAGTGCGTTTGATGAACTGTAATCAGAACATGAGTTAAAGAGGGGCCGGGTTTGGTCCGGACGGGGGAGGTCAGAATATTTATCAGGTCCCCTCGCGTGATGGCGTGCTATCACCTATATTTCATCAGCATAGACCGAACATTTCATCAGCAATAACCGGGTCTATACCCAAACAACTTGGAGTGGCCGGTAGGCGGCAAATGAGTGAATCCCCATGAGCATAGAGACACGATGTGATTGGGAGGAATGAAGGCAGCCAACACCGCTGCAGCTTCAAGTAGTAAGGGTATAAATATTTTTTTTCAGCAAATGGACGCAGGGGTATCAGTCTTGATGGATTGTGATATACTCTGCGCGCACTTTATACCTTATTAACAGAGTAAGACAATGGCAGATTTATCGAAATACAGAAACATTGGTATTTTCGCGCACGTTGACGCGGGTAAAACCACTACCACTGAGCGTATTCTTAAGCTTACTGGTAAAATCCATAGAACTGGTGAGGTTCACGATGGTGAATCTACTACAGACTTCATGGAGCAGGAAGCAGAGCGCGGTATTACTATCCAATCAGCTGCGGTAACTTGTGAGTGGAAAAACCACCGTCTAAACGTTATCGATACTCCTGGACACGTTGACTTTACAGTAGAAGTATACCGTTCTCTGAAAGTTCTTGATGGCGGTATCGGTGTATTCTGTGGTTCTGGCGGTGTTGAACCTCAGTCAGAAACCAACTGGCGTTACGCGAACGAATCAGAAGTATCTCGTCTGATCTTCGTTAACAAACTGGACCGTATGGGTGCAGACTTCTTCCGCGTTGTAGACCAAGTGAAGAACGTACTGGCGGCAACTCCGCTGGTTATGACTCTGCCTATCGGCCGTGAAGATGACTTCGTGGGTGTGGTAGACGTACTGAACCGTCAAGCATACGTATGGGACGAAACAGGTCTGCCAGAAAACTACGAAATCAAAGAAGTTCCAGCAGACATGGTTGATCAGGTAGAAGAATACCGTGAAATGATGATCGAATCTGCTGTTGAGCAAGATGACGATCTGATGATGGCTTACATGGACGGCGAAGAGCCTTCTATCGAAGACATCAAACGTTGTATCCGTAAAGGTACTCGTGACCTGGCATTCTTCCCAACTTTCTGTGGTTCTGCGTTTAAGAACAAAGGTATGCAGCTGGTTCTGGATGCGGTTGTTGATTACCTGCCAAACCCAACTGAAGTTGATCCACAAGATCTGACTGATCCAGAAACTGGTGAACCAACTGGTGAAAAAGCGATCGTAGACGCTGCAGAACCGCTGAAAGCGCTGGCATTCAAGATCATGGATGACCGCTTCGGTGCTCTGACTTTCATCCGCGTTTACTCAGGCGTGATGAAGAAAGGCGACACCGTTCTTAACTCAGCAACAGGCAAAACTGAGCGTATCGGCCGTATGGTTGAGATGCAAGCGAACGACCGTACTGAAATCACTCAAGCACAAGCGGGTGACATCATCGCAGTTGTTGGTATGAAGAACGTTCAAACTGGTCACACACTGTGTGATCCAAAACACGAATGTACTCTTGAGCCAATGATCTTCCCAACTCCAGTAATCTCTATCGCGGTTTCTCCGAAAGATAAAGGTTCTACTGAGAAAATGGGTATCGCGATCGGTAAGATGGTTGCAGAAGATCCATCATTCCAGGTTGAGACTGATGAAGATTCAGGCGAAACCATCCTGAAAGGTATGGGCGAACTGCACCTGGACATCAAAGTAGACATCCTGAAACGTACTTACGGCGTTGAGCTGGAAGTGGGTGCTCCTCAGGTTGCTTACCGTGAAACTATCACTAAAGCAATTGAAGATAGCTACACGCACAAGAAACAGTCTGGTGGTTCTGGTCAGTTCGGTAAGATCGATTACCGTATCAAACCAGGTGAGCCAAACTCTGGCTTCACTTTCAAATCAACTGTCGTTGGTGGTAACGTTCCTAAGGAATTCTGGCCAGCAGTTGAGAAAGGTTTTGAAGGCATGATGCAGCACGGTGTGCTGGCTGGCTTCCCTACTCTGGACGTTGAAGTAGAACTGTTCGACGGTGGTTTCCACGCAGTTGACTCATCTGCAATCGCATTTGAAATCGCAGCGAAAGGCGCATTCCGTCAGTCTATGCCTAAAGCGGGCGCGCAACTTCTTGAGCCAATCATGAAAGTTGACGTGTTCACTCCAGATGACCACGTTGGTGATGTAATCGGTGACCTTAACCGTCGTCGTGGTATGATCAAAGACCAACAAGCTGGCGCAACTGGCGTACGTATCAAAGCAGACGTTCCTCTTTCAGAGATGTTCGGCTACATCGGTACTCTGCGTACTATGACTTCTGGTCGTGGTCAATTCTCTATGGAATTCGAACGCTACGCAGCATGTCCAGCAAACGTTGCTGAAAAAGTTATCGCTGAAGTTAAAGAGCGTAACGCGAAGAAGTAATTCTTTAAGTTAAGCGCTTTAAGCTAAGTAATAACAAAGCCCCGTTAGTGCAAGCTAACGGGGCTTTTTCTTTTTCTTTTTTCTTTTTTATTAGCGGACTTACGGACTTTCGGCTTTGTTCTGCGGTGAAGTTACAGATCAAACCGGGTGTCACGCACTTCCCCCAGATAAGGGTAACGCTGCTGAAACTGGTTGATTTGTGCTTGTAGCCAGCGGTGAAAAGCCTGGATCTTCGGACGTTTAAAGTAAGCATTGGGCGCGCACAGATAGAACTGGAATCTGGGTTTGAGCGCCACATTACCAATCTGTACCAGTTTGCCTTCTTCGATATAGCGACACACGGTCGCATGTTTGACCAGCGCCACACCCTGCACTGCTAACGCGCCTTCCAGCACAAACTGGGAGCCGTTGTACTGCAGCGTCGGCTGGTTGCTTGGCAGACCGACATTTTTCAGCCACAGCCCCCAGTCCATATCTGGCCAGATGTCCTCGATCAAATCGGCGCGTACCAGATCTTTCAGTTGATAAACCTGATGTTGCTGCTGATAAATCGGGTGACAAACCGGGTACAGCACTTCATCCATCAACCACTCCGATCGCACGTTTTTATAGTCGCCGCTGCCGTAGCGGATACAGACATCGACACTGGAGTCCTGAAAATTGACCAGTTGGCTGGTGGGTTCTATCAGCAGCGAAATATCAGGGTTATGAGTACGAAAATCACCGATCCTCGGTACCAGCCAGTGCTGGGCGAAAGAAGGCAGAGTCGAAATAGATAACTGGTGAGGGGAGGGATCCTGATTGATAAGGCGAATGCCTTCCTGCAGATGGGCAAAGCCTTTTTGCGCCTGCTGATAGAGCACGTTGCCTTCGTGAGTGAGCTGAATTTTACGATGCTGGCGGATAAACAGTTCTGCACCGAGCCACTCTTCAAGCAGACGAATCTGCTGGCTGACTGCCGCGGGAGTGACAAACAGCTTCTCTGCCGCCAGTTTGAAACTGCCGCTTTCTGCCGCGGTATAAAAATAGAACAGCCCCTGTAATGGCGGTATACGTTCACTCACATTAGTTTTCCTTAACTGAATGGCAAAATCTATCGTTTGTGGAAATAGCGGTTAATGACGATTATTAGTCACAACCGAGCAGGGTTCAAGGAGGACTTATGAAGGCTGTGAATCTAGAAACCAGAGTGACAGAACAGAGTGAATTATCCGGTTGGCTTAACGCATTCTTAAGTCAGTTACGACGTTGGCATCGCAACTACCGCACTCGCCGCCATCTGGCAGAACTTCCGCCCCACCTGTGGAAAGATTTGGGGCTGGAGTATGAACAGGTGATGGCGGAAGTGAACAAGCCGTTCTGGCGTTAAGCCAATGATGTCTGAGCTAATTCCCGTCGTAGCCAGTCGCTGAATGCTTCAATTCGCGCTGCGCGGGAAGAGGAGGGATCGCTGATCAAGCTGTAACGCACGCCGGGAGTCAGGCCGATCTCGAACGGTTTAACCAGTACGCCGCGTTGCACATAGTCAGCGGCCAGGTTATCGGTAGCCAGACACGCACCGTGTCCGGCGATCACCGCATTAAGCGCCATATCAAAGGTACTGACTTCCATCCATTGCATGGTCTCTTTGCTGACCGTGACTCCGGCCGTTGCAAACCACTCGGACCAGGGAAAGCTTTGTGAATCGAAGTGGATCAGCCAGCATTGCAACAGTTGATCCGGATGGACCAGTTGCAGAGATTCTGCCAGCTGCATTGAACAGAACGGATAGACTGGCTCTTCATGGAGAAATTCCTGCTTCAAGCCGGACTCGGTGACATCTTCATTCCCCTGCCAGATAGCCACATCAATTGCGCTGTGGCGGATGTTCGGGCTGTCACAATCGGTGATAAGGCGAATCGGAATATAGGGATGTTCCATGGTAAAGCGCCACAAGCGTGGCATCAGCCAGCGTGAGGCGAAAGAGGGCGGGGTACGTACGCACAGTATGCCTTCCAGTGGTTCATTCTGAATCTGGTTCAGTCCGGTAATAATGCGTTCAAAGCCCTGACTGACTTGCAGATACAACTGCTGGCCTTTTTCGGTCAGCAACATTTCCCGCCCCTGGCGCATAAACAGCTTACAGCCCAGTTGCTGCTCTAACTGACGCAGTTTTTGACTGACGGCAGCCTGAGAGACAAACAGCTCTCGCGCAGCTTCACTGTAACTTTGGTGGCGGGCCGCCGCTTCAAAAAAGCGCAGCCCGGAAAGATGACGCAACCGGTTGTCCATAACTCCTGCTTATATGACGAGTGGTGAATGATCGTTCGTTTCCGGACGGGAATATTTCCATAATACGACTAACAAAGCAGTGGGTACAGGAAGTAAGCATGACAACCAGCACAAAAAACTTGCGGCAAACATTCAGCTTAAAGCGTGTAATTTCAGGATTATGGCGCAAGCTAAGCGGGGACAAGCAACAGCCGCAACAATCATTACCGTTAAATGAACACCTGCGTAAGGATATTGGCTGGCAGGAAAAGCCGCCTCACCGTCACGATTACAGAGACTATCTGTAATGCGGACTATAAAGCTGGCTTATTCAGATTGAAAAATAAGGGAGCTGTGATTGCTCCCTTTTGCTGTTGTGTCACAGGGCTAGTCTTCCCAAACGACAAGTTGCCCTTTTGGCCAGTTCTGGCCCACTTGGTGATACTTTTGCTCCAGCACGTGGCGCTTTATTTTCAGGGTTGGGGTGAGAATGCCGTTCTCAATGCTCCACGGCTCTTTAATCATCAGCACGCCCTTGATCTGTTCATGGGATTCGAGCTGTGCATTCATCTTGGCGATGACTTTCTCAGTGCTGCGCTCATAACGCTGGCGGTTAAAGTTCGGAAAGTCATGCGGCACGACGAGCAGGATCGGTGCCGGCAGTCCGAGCCCGATCAGGCACATCATTTCTACCCGACTATATTCAAACAGCTTCTTCTCGATCGGCACCGGTGAGACAAACTTACCTTTGGCGGTCTTGAAGGTATCTTTTTTACGTCCCTGAATCGAGAGAAAACCCTCACTGTCGAGTGTGCCGATATCTCCGGTATGCAGCCAGCCCTGATTGTTGAACGACTCTTTACTGGCAATGTCGTTCTTATAATAGCCGGCGAACAGCCCCTGGCTCTGCACCATGATTTCGCCGTCATCGGCAATTTTTATTTTTACCCCCGGCCCGGCGTTACCAACGGTACCGATTTTATCAGCCCGGAACGGATAATTGAGTGTGCTGTAGGCAAAGGATTCCGTCATGCCCCAGGCTTCGGTGATATTGAGGCCCAGGCTATGATACCAGGCCAGTAACGCTGGCGACACCGGCGCAGAACCGCAGCCCAGCACGCGCGCCTGGTCTAAGCCCAGTCCTTTGGCTATCTTCTTCTTGATCAGCGAATTGACCAGCGGGATCTTAAGCAGCAGGTTTAATTTTGTCTGTGGCAGCTTGTCCTGAATCCGCTGCTGGAACAAGGTCCACAGGCGCGGCACGGAGATAAACAGTGTCGGGCGCTGCATTTTGACATCATCAATGAAAGTATCGAGCGATTCCGGAAACGCCGTAGGTACGCCGCCCATCACGGAGGAACCAAAGATATAAACCCGTTCGGTAATATGAGCCAGCGGCAGATATGAGAACAGGCGGTCATTGGGTTCAATGCTGATATGGTTAATCAGTTGCTGTACCGACCAGCAGAACCCGCCGTAGGTCAGCATGGCGCCTTTGGGAACCCCGGATGTACCGGAGGTGTAAACCAGAGACATCAGTTTGTCCTCGCTGTGCTGAGGACGAAATTCACTGGGCGTATGCTCGGCAATCAGCTTGGTATAGCGATGCTGACATTTTGGCGCTGAGTCATAGGGCAGTGAAATGGTGATTAAGTCAGGCAGATGAGTCAGCACCTGTTCGGTTGCTTTGCCATCATCCAGTTTCCCGGCGATCAGAATCTTACTTTCACTGTGGGTGATGCAGTATTCGATCGTTTCGGCACCTGCGGTCGGGAAGATGGGGACACTGACAAAGTCACCCAGCATCATGGCCAGATCGCAGATAAACCACTCAGCACAGTTTTTCGAGACCAGGGCGATTTTATCGCCGGGCTCGGCACCGAGTGATTGTAAAGCCGAGACCAGTCTCAGCGCCTGATCGGCCACTTGCGCAAAAGTAAAGGTGACAAACTGACGGTTAATCATCTGTTTGAGATAGATTTCGTCCGGACGCTGTTGCGCCCATTTTAAAATCATCTCGTCGGGTGTGTGGAGAGCACAGTTTGATTTGCTCAATGTGTTAGGTTGGATCATTCTCTAACTCCTGGCTGCTCGCCTGTCCGCCTGTCTGCAGAGAGCTCAGATCGTCAGTAAAGTCAGCATTGGTTTGGCAAAACTTATACACCCTTCCTACTTGAAGCTACAGCGGTGTTGACTGCATTCGTTCACCCCAATCACATAGTGTTTCTATGCTCATGGGGATTCACTCATTTGCCGCCTACCTGCAACTCCAAGTAATTGGGTATGGTTATTGTTATGTTAAATTTTTGTTAACTGTAGCAGTAAGCACTGTGCAAATAAAGCCTTAATTACACGAACTTATACCCAAAGTGTTACCAGTGGTAAGTGCCTGACAGGGCGTTCAGCGCGAATGAAGCTGGCGAAAAGCGCCGGGGCTGATGCCGGTTTTCTTTTTAAAGATACGCGAGAAGTAAGACACATCCCGGTAGCCGCATTGATAAGCGATAAAAGCGATTTTGGCATTTTTCTCATCCACCAATAATCTCTTGGCCATGGCGATACGTTTATCGCAGATGTAGTCGCGAAAGCTGACGCCAATCACTTTGTGAAAGCGTTTTGAAAAGTACGAGATAGAATAGTGGCAGTATTCGGCAATATCTTCTTCACGGATTTCTTTAGTAATATTCAAATCAATATAACGCAGAATATCTAACATCTCTTTACTTAGACTATGTGGAGATATAGGTGAATGCAGAACTTGTTGCTCAATGGTCTGCTGGTCAACGTTATTGTTAAGCTTCTCGCAAATACCAGAGATAGCCATCGAGGGTTCATCCTCACTGATATCAAGCAGGGCCAGAACGGGTTCTTGGTGGCCGATACTGTTTTTGTATGAGCCATCGTGAATAATGATCAAGTACTTGTTTAAATTCATACAGATCTTGAGTGAAGTCAGCAGTAACCCCTGGCAGCGATCCTTCTGATAAAAAAACAGCGCATAGGAGACATCAGGTTCACTAAGGACCGAGACATCACTGCCGTGCTCAACCACATCGAAATAGTGCTTACACACGTCCTGAACACGCCGTGGGAGCGTCGTCAGCGGACTACCTAACCAGTGACCCTGATATTTTCCTGCCATACCGAATTCTCACACCACAGATTTTCACACTAAGGTTCTAAAGTCATAGCTTCTTCTAAAGTTATAGCTTCGAAAGCCACAGATTCTAAAACCACACTAGTTGCCACCCGAGAAAGCAAGAGGCTTAATTGTAAGCCTAGAATTAAGCCAAAAAAGTGCAAATAAACCTCCCAAGGTCTTAGGTCAAATAATTGGTTTAGCGCACATTTCCAAGTGATCAATGGTTGAATATGCACTGTAACTTTATTGTGTTTGTTTCACTAATGAGAATGTTGCTGGTGACTGTTTATGGCCTGTTTACCGAGTAATAAAGCGAAAAATATCAATATAACAGTGCGTCTTGTTACTACTAAAGGGTATTGAACGCTATTTGTGCCAAATATTTCGCATCTTTAAATGATTTTTAAATCAATAATTAGTGAGTATTTTGTTACTTAATGTTAAAGAAAGTACCAAACTCTGACCAAAAAGTCCTAACCGCTACTGATAGAACTATCTAAATTGAATATGAACATTCAATGTGTCAGGAAGGAGACCAAATCATGAATAAGTTCACTCAAGCGATTAAAAACTTTTGGCAAGATGAAGAAGGGTTGACCATTGTGGAGTATGCAGTGGCTGGTGCTTTGATTGCTGCTGCCTTGGTAGCTGCATTTCTTAATTTAGGAGATGCGGTTGAAAACGTGATCAATGGTTTGGCAACAACTATAAACAATGGTGGTTAAGCAAACTGAAGATATTAGCAACCTTTTTATCAAAAATAAGAGCATTAAAATATGGTTTTATCGATTGTTGGTTGGAGTCTTTTGATTGTTATTGGAGTTTCCGATGCTAAAGAGCATCGGATTCCCAATTCTCTAGTCGTTACTCTGCTACTGATTATATTACTCGAAACCTTTATTTTTCAATTTAATGATAACTGGACTGCAGTTTTTCTTGATAGTTTATTTGGATTTCTAATGTGCTTTGGGATTGGAGTTTTGATTTACGTTAGTAGGGTTATGGCTGCTGGAGACGTAAAACTGCTGGCTGCGATAGGCTTGAGTGTAGGGATGGGCTCCTTGGCCGAGTATGCTCAATTTGTAATATTGTCGTGTATTTTGGTTGGATTTATGTATTTAACTTTAAATAGGATTGACACGGTTTCCTTACACACTAAAAAACGAGAACAATATGGGCTAATTTCTGATAATAAAATTAGTTATATGCCTCTTGCACCTGTTTTTATTATTAGCCTAGCAATGTTTCAGTATTTTAGTTTGACTTAATTTTACCCATGAAACAATTGATGACCTAAAGTCTAAATTAGGCTAAGGATTTTGGAATGAGCGTACCTTCTCCAACAACAAAGCATAGGATCGAGTTAACTCCTCAAGCATTGCCTCCCGCAGTTCCTACATCAGTCGATGAATTAAAAATCCCTTATGTGATTTTAGAAAATCTGATGCTTAAGCAGTTATCCGCCTACCCAAAATCAGATGTATTGCAACTGACCCAACTGATGGCGATCGGTAGTCATATGGTCGAGGACCTTCTGGCCGGACTGCGTAAAAAGTCTTTGGTCGAAGTATTCCAGGCCGAATCGTCCAGTTATTACACTCAGCAGCAAAGCGGACACGTGAGATATGGTTTATCTGAAGCGGGGATGTACCAGGCCGATCTGGCATTTAAGAAAGATGCTTATCTTGGCCCGGCACCGGTCTCTCTCGATGACTATCAGGCCATGGTTGAAGCGCAGGATGTACGCGCTAACTACATCACTCGTGCTGATGTGACCTATGCCATGCGTGATGTTTATGGCGCTGAGCGGATGATCGCCACATTAGGCCCTGCGATCAATTCCGGACGCGCACTGCTACTGTACGGCGATGCGGGGACAGGTAAAACCTATGTTGCCACCCGCCTGCTCAATTCGCTTAATACCTCGGTTTATATTCCTTATGCGGTTTATGCGGCCGGCAACATCATTAAAGTCTTTTCCAAACAGCATCACAAAGCGGTCGCTCCACAAGGTCAGGAGCAAAGTTTGTCTTATAAAGCCCAGTATGACAGACGCTGGGTATTGTCTGAGCGGCCCAGTATTCAGGTCGGTGGTGAGCTGACTATGGATATGCTGGAGGTCAATCACTCTGAGCACAACCGGGTATGGATGGCACCGCTGCAGATGATGGCCAATAACGGCATTCTGGTGATTGATGACCTGGGGCGACAGCCTGTACCGGTCGATACGATATTGAACCGCTGGATTGTGCCGATGGAATACTTTTTTGATTATCTGGCCTTGCCGAATGGTCAGCAGATAACTATTCCTTTTATATTGACCTTAGCGTTTTCCACCAACCTGGATCCGGAAAAAATCAGCGACCCTGCTTTTTTGCGTCGTCTGGGTTACAAAATTGAGTTTCACCCACTGGAGCAGAACGAGTACCACGCATTGTGGGAAGAAATGGCTGCCAGCCGAGGGTTAACCATTCATCCTTCGTGTTATGACATGTTGTACCAGCTGCACGGGTTACACAAAGTGGGTTTTTACCCCTGTTTGCCGAAAGATTTAACAGGAATCAGTCGAGATATCATCGTGTTTGAAGAAGCGGCCCAAATCATTACTCCGGAAATTCTGGAGCGAGCCTGGCAGCTCTACTTCACCGCCGATGGTAAAGGAGGAGGTGCACGATGAGTCGCGGTCAGATTATTTTGTTGATACTGCTCTCTATTGTATTTGGGTTGGCAGCGGTGTTTTTTGCCAAGCAGTGGATGGATACGCAAACCAAACCGACCACCGAAGTTGAGGTGGTAGAGCGGCAACCAGTTGTCGTTGCCGCGATGCAGATACCATCCGGAACCATTATCGAAGAGCAACACTTAACGACCAAGTTACTGGAAAAATCCTGGACGGCAGAGAGTCAGTTTTCTAAGACCACGGATGTGCTGGGAAAAATTGCTTCGGTTGATCTTTTCCCTGATGAAATATTGGTGACGCAGCGACTGAGTATTCCCGGAGAGGGCGCGACTTTAGCTGCCCTGATTCCTGAAGACAAACGTGCTATCACCATTCGGGTCAACGATGTAATTGGCGTGGCGGGCTTTCTGTTACCTGGTAATAAAGTGGATGTGCTTAATACCGTGTCCTATGGAAAAAATTCCGCTAATACGACGACGGTACTCAAAGATATCAAGGTACTTGCTGTAGACCAGACGGCGCGTACCAACGACAACAAGCCTGTCATCGTACGAGCGGTCACCCTGGAAGTCGATCCCAGAGATGCTGAAAAACTCTTAAGTGCCAAAAGTAAAGGAGATATACAGCTTGCTCTGCGCAACCCGCATGCTGTCGAACCTAAAGTGGTCAAATACGTTCCGCCACCAAGCGTCACCATTATTAAAGGGACAGATACATCCAATGTGCGTGTAAGGAATTGAGGTGGGTTATGAAACAAATACTGGTAGTGCTGGCCGTATTCTTTACATGCAGTGCGTGGAGTGCGGCGACTCAAAGCGGCAAAGTGGTTACGGTACCACATCACAAATCGACCCAGGTTTTGCTGCAGGGTAACGCGAGCCGGGTATCTCTCGGCGATCCGGAAGTGCTGGATATAGTGATGCTCAAATCCAATGAGCTGTTTTTGATAGGTAAAAAACTGGGCGCAACTAACCTGATGGCCTGGGACCGAAGTGGACGCCTGATTGAGTCATTCAATATTGAAGTGACTCACGATGTGAATAGCCTCAAAGCAAAACTGTACCAGTTCCTGCCGGATGAAGATATCGCTGTGCACAGTTCGCAGAACCGTTTGATTATCAGTGGTCAGGTCAGCTCGCAGGATAAAATGAATGTGGCGTTACGTTTGGCAGAAACCTATGCAGCAGGCGAGTCAGCAGACAAAGAGACCGACTCGCGCAATAAAGAGGCGGAAAAAACCGGCGTCGTTAACCTGATGAGTATCGGTGGCGCACAACAGGTGATGCTGGAAGTCACTGTCGCTGAAGTGCAGCGCAGCCTGGTTCGTCGTTTTGATTCTAACTTCCACTTTTTTCAAAACAACGGCAAATTTTCCTGGGGCGGTACATCAGCCGGTGCCTACATTGATGATGTTGTTCCCGGTGTAATCAGTCCGGTGTTTAATTCCCCAACAATCGAAGGGACCGGATTATTGTCCACTTTTATTGATGGTGACACCTTGTTTACTTTAGCGCTGGATATCGCCAAGGAAAATGGTGTGGCCAAAGTGTTGGCCGAACCTAATCTAACCGCATTAAGCGGAACCAAGGCGGAGTTTTTAGCTGGTGGTGAGTTCCCGATTCCGGTCGCAGATGATGATGGCATTACTATTGACTACAAGCCGTTTGGTGTCGGACTGAAATTTATCCCCACTGTGCTGAGCGATAAAAAAATCAATCTCAACATGGCGATTGATGTGAGTGAAATTGCCAGCTCTTCCACTTTAACGATTTCACCCAGCGGTACCAATGCGGCGTACTTTATACCGCCTATTACCCGGCGTAGTGCTTCTTCAACTCTGGAACTCGCTGATGGTCAGACGATTGGGATTGCCGGGCTGTTGAGTGAAAACGTGCGTGATTCGATCTCGAAAATGCCAGGGCTGGGGGATATTCCTCTGCTGGGACAGATCTTTAACAGCCAGGAATATATTTCCGGTGAAACCGAGCTGGTCATTCTGGTCACTCCAAGGCTGGCTAAACCGATTGACCGATCCAAGGTGACCTTGCCAACCGACGCGTTTGTTGAGCCAAACGACCTCAACTACTACCTGCTTGGTCAAGGGGCTTATCTGGCCAGTCCGACTGGAGTGAAACCAATGCGTGTCTCTGGCAATGATGCTGCCGTCAATTCAGGCCGCGGTGGTTCGGAAGGCTCATTTGGTCACGGGTTATAGGAGATAGGATGATGAAAGCATTTATGTTAGTCAGCATTGTCGCGATGCTGGGTTTGACTGGCTGCGCCAACCAAAATCATGCTGGTGTACATCGACTGGGCAGCCACGTTGCTCAGATTCGTAGTGAGCAAACCTTTAATCCTAACGCCACCCAGGAAAATCTTGGCGTTGTGCCCGATGGCAATGGTGAGCGTATGGAGGATGTGTACAGTATTTACACAGGTAAAAAAGTGGAAGTGTTACAGGGCTCTAACAGCCAGGTAATTAAAGGCTTCCAATAGGCCGAGGTGATTATGAAAATCTCACACTCTCGTTATCGTATCCACTCGCGTTATGGCATGAAAAAGCAGCAGGGTATTGTGATCGTCATTGTAACCATTGCCATGATAACCATGCTGGGCGTTGCTGCGCTGGCGATTGATATCAATCACGCTTATATGAACCGGACTAAACTGCAAAACGGGGTTGATGCGGCGGCCCTCTCTGCTGCTTTCAGCATGGACGAATACAAAGGGACTTCAATTGAAGAGGCGAAAGCCAATGCAACGACGGTGGCCAATGAGACCCTGGTCAGACTGACTTCCTCAGCCGGTAATGCGGAGGTGGATTCGATAGGCGCTGATATTGCTGTGACCTTTAACAGCAGCTCTGACTTTACCGGTGCTGACTGCGTTGTTGATGGCGACTGTTACGTTCGCGTAGCGGTGAGTAACTTGGCGCTGGAAAGCTATTTTATGCGCCTGTTTACTGATGTCAAAGCGGTTGCAGCCAGTGCGGTATCCGGTCCCAGTGCCGGTGGTGGATCATGTAATGTGGTGCCGATGGCGATGTGCGCGCCAGACCCTTTGAGTGAAACCGGTGGTTACAATGACAATAATGTCTATCAGCTTAAACTGTATTCGAACACGTCAGAAATGGGGCCGGGGAACTTTCAGCTCCTGAATCTGGATGAAGGTACGCTGCGCGAGCAGATGGCCGGGTCGTACGAAGGGTGTGCATTTCCTGGTGAGGATGTGACATCAAAACCGGGTAATACCGTCGGCCCGGTTTGGCAGGGGCTCGATACGCGCTTTTTGACCGAAGATGATATTGCAAATGGCTCCGGCAGTAATTCCGTGCGCGGTAGTTATGGTCCTGAGACGGACACAACGGAGACCCCTGCTGATGAATTGGCGGACAACCTGGATGCAATCAAAGAAGGCACCTTTAATGCCGGAGATGCTGACAGTCTGGATGGTGAAGGGTTGAGTTATAACTACGCCGATTATACCGGTACCGGCAGACGTGTGTTAGAAGTGCCGATCATAGAGTGTACAGGTGGGGAAACCGGCGCCAGTGACTACCGGGTAGTGACGATTGGTTGTTATTTCTTACTGCGCAAGCCACCCAGAAATAGCGGCCAGGGACAAGGTGCATTAGAAAACGCGGTATATGCAGAATATATGCGTGACTGCAAAGTGCAGAACAGCCGCAATAACGGTGAAAATTCTACTATCGGTACTTACCGTATTGTGTTGTATGACGATCCATTTAATGAGGATTCGTAATCATGGCTATGGCGAGAAAAAATTTATCTGGTGTAGCATCGGTCGAATTTGTGATTGTGTTACCGCTACTGCTGTTATTTCTCGCGGCAGTTGGCGAATTTGGTAACGCTTTTATTCGCTATAATACGCTCAGTAAAGCGGTGCAAAATGGTGCGCGATTCGCCGTCACTGAAGTCTATGGCACGGCAAATTCGTATCAAATTGCCGATCCTCAACAAATTCGTAATGTGGTTATCTACGGCAATAATCTCGGGGTTGGCGACCCACTATTCGAAGATATGACCGTTGACGTCACTTATAACCCGGACGATGACACAGATAAGTACGTTGTTGTTACGGCAAATTATCCTTATACACCTTTGCTCGATGCTTTGTTGGGTAATGTGATGTCAGATGTGACTCTAAGGTCATCGTCATTGATGAGGGTCAGACCATGAAACTTTGTTCGAGGCAGCACACGATACGGCGTAATTTTACTGGCCGCAGCAGGCAACAGGGTATCACTCTGGTTGAGTTCTCTATTCTGGCCTCGGTATTTTTGTTGATTATGTTTGCGGTGATTGAAATCGGTATTTTTGCCTTTCAGTTACAGGCGATGAATGATATCAGCCGCAGAGCCGCCAGAATAGCTGTTGTTTGTCCGGTCGGAACCGACGTGAATATAAAATCGTTAGCTTTTACCGAGCAGATTCCGACAGGTATGTTTGCGAGCGATCAGTTTGATGACGATAATATTGAAATCGACTATTTGGATAATTCAGGAGTTAAAGTGGAAACTCCGTTTGATAATCAAAGAGATATTCACTTTGTCCGGGTTAGGATTGTTGATTTTAATTATGGCTTCTCAGGGTTACTCAATTTTCTGGGCGATAACGGAACTTTGTCGGTACCAGAATTTGAGACCATATTACCGGCCGAGTCATTAGGTAATGTAAGAGTTGATGGCTCTAATGAGAAGACAACCTGTATATAGGGGATATTAAGATGGGTGAAACAGTGAAGTTATCTAGAAGTGACAATCTTAATATTCGATTGAAAACCAATCTTTCCATCTGGATTCTTTATTCGAGTGACAGATTTAAGCTTCATATGCAGCAAGAGTTGTCGCTCTGTAATAACGTGAGTTTTGAGACATTCTCTCTGCATGGTGTTATTTCGGACAGCTTCAAAAATTTCTCGGCACCGGACCTGATTTTTGTTGAAACCGGGCCTAATTGGGCGCAGAAAATTGTTGAACTCCAGGGTTATGAAAATCCCAGCTCGGATGACGTACACACGTCGTTAGTGGTGTTTGGTGATGAGAACGATAATGGCGCCCTGAAAATCGCACTCCGGATTGGTGCCGCGGATTTTATCTCAGACCAGGCCGGATTAGCCGATTTGATGCCTTTGCTGAAAAACAGCGCGGAGGAAAAAATCGCCGCCCGGAAAAGCGGGCAGTTGTTTGCTTTCGTGAATACGAAAGGTGGCTCCGGTGCAACCACTTTAGCGCTCAATACGGCGGTGGAAACGGCGGTGCAATGTAAAGATAAAGTGTTATTACTTGATTTGGATATCCATTTTGGGGTGGTGGCTGATTATCTCAATGTTAATCCGGTGTACAGCATCAATGATGCGATCGCAAATGTCAGCGACCTGGATGAGATGTCACTGTTTGGTCTGGTGACCAAGCACTCTTCCGGCCTGCATGTACTGACGTTCAAGCAGGAAAACTATAGCGAAAATTTTGATAAGGCGATGCAGTTAGGCAAGTTACTGCCGACCCTGCTTGATTATTATGCTTATGTTTTCGTGGATATGTCCACCGGTGTCAACCGGATGTTTGCACCGGTCTTATCTCAGGCAAGCAAAGTATTTTTGATTACCCAACAGAACCTGGTCGGGATAAAAAATACCGCACGCATATATAAGGCGTTAACCATTGAATATGGCGTGGCACGCGATCAGGTTGAACTGATCGTGAATCGCTTTGAAAAACGTCAGCAAATAAAACTAAAAGATATTGAAAAAACCGTTTCTGGCATGACTGTGCATGTTGTCCCGAACGATTTTAAGGTGGCGATAGAGAGTGCCAATTTGGGTAAGCCTTTTGTTGAATCAAAAAAAAGCAGCTCGATCACCAAATCGATCAGTGAATTATCCCACGGGCTTGCTCCGCCGGATAAGCAGAAAAAAGGCTGGCTCAAACGTCTATTTTCCTAGGGATTAGGAGGAATTATGTTCTTCAAACGGAAAAATATTAATTCAGAGTATCAGGACAAGGTCCTTAGCTCTGAAAGCATAGTTCAGGTTGAAAGTGATACTCAGAAAACGGCCAATAGCAGTGAATCCGTGCAAGGTTCGAATCCGATTGAAAGAAAACTGCGCGAAGCCGAAGCTAAAAACCGGGAAATAGACGAAGCGCGCCGCCAGCTTGAGCAGGAGTTGGCGACCAAGCACTATTACCATCAGCGTTTGCTGGAAACCATGGATTTGGCATTGTTGTCCAGCCTTGAAAAAGGCCGGGCGAAGAAAGACCTGCATGACGCAGTAGTCCAGTTAATGTCGGAAGATCAGACCCATGCGCTGAGCGCAGAGGGCCGCAAACGGATAATCAAACAGATTGAAGATGAAGTGTTTGGCTTAGGGCCACTGGAGCCTTTACTGTGTGATACCAGCGTGTCGGATATTCTGGTCAATGGCCCTAAAAGTGTTTACGTGGAACGACGTGGTAAACTGGAGCGGACTCCATACACTTTTTTAGATGATCGTCATCTGCGTAATATTATTGATCGCATCGTGAGTCGTGTCGGGCGACGCATTGATGAATCATCCCCTATGGTGGATGCCCGTCTTGAAGATGGCTCACGGGTTAACGCCATTATTCCTCCGCTGGCATTAGATGGCCCTTCGCTCTCTATCCGTCGTTTTGCGGTTGATAAACTGACCATGGACAATTTGCTTAACTTCAATTCAATTTCAGAACCCATGGCCCGCTTTGTTGAAGCGGCAGTGCAAGGTGAACTGAATATTCTGATCTCAGGTGGTACCGGCTCAGGTAAAACCACCACACTGAATATTTTCTCTGGTTTTATCCCCAAAGAAGATCGCATTGTCACTATCGAAGACTCAGCAGAATTGCAATTGCAACAACCTCATGTGGTGCGTCTGGAAACCCGGCCTGCAAACCTGGAAGGTAAAGGCGAAATTACCCAGCGCGATTTAGTCAAAAACTCTTTGCGGATGCGGCCGGACCGCATCGTACTTGGTGAGGTGCGTGGCAGTGAAGCGGTCGATATGCTGGCGGCGATGAACACTGGCCATGATGGCTCTCTGGCCACGATTCACGCCAATACTCCGCGCGATGCCCTGAGTCGGGTAGAAAACATGTTTTCTATGGCGGGCTGGAATATTCCGACCAAAAACTTACGAGCCCAGATCGCTTCTGCGATTCATTTGGTGGTGCAGATGGAGCGTCAGGAAGATGGTAAACGCCGTATGGTGAGCGTGACTGAAATTAACGGCATGGAAGGTGACGTGATTACGATGTCGGAAATCTTTAAGTTTCAGCGTCAGGGCATTGATGAAGATGGCAACGTGGTCGGCTTTTATACCGCCACCGGGGTCATCCCGCAATGTTACGACGCATTGAGCAAACGAGGTTTGACGCTTCCGCACGAAATATTTAATGAGACGCACCATTAGGAGGTCTCTATGCAAGAGCAATATCTTTATTTCCTCGGCTTTTTATTTATCGCGGTCGTGTTTATTTCTCAGGCTTTTTTGCTGCCTACTGCCGGTAAAAAAGCCAAACACAGTGTGATATCCAAACGCCTCAAGGAGAGTCAGGATAGCCTGGATCCACAAAACCGCTCACTGCTCAACGAACAGTATCTGAAAAGCTTATCTCCGCTGGACAGAAAGTTGGTCAGTATTTCGTCCTTCTCGGTGATGAAAAAAAACCTTGAATTGGCGGGGTTAAACTGGTCGCTAAGTCAGACGGTCATGACCACATTGTTAGTTGAGGTCTGTGTTCTGTTGTTACTGATGTTCTTTGGCGTCAGCTTTGTTATTGCTTTTGCTGTCAGTTTATTAGTCTGGCTGTTTTTATATGTGTTTATCCAGAAAAAGATTGCTGCGCGCCTGGCTAAATTCGAGGAGCAGTTCCCTGAAGCGCTGGACATCATGAAACGAATGTTATTGGCAGGTAACCCAATTACTCAGGCGTTTAATGAAGTCGGCAATGAGTTGGAAGCCCCAATTGGCAGTGAATTTAAAAACACCTTTAACCTGTTGAATTATGGCTATGACATTCGGTTAGCGATCATGCAAATGGTAGAGCGTAATCCGACGGTATCGATGTTTGCTTTTTCCAGCGCAGTTCTGCTTCAGAAAGAGACTGGTGGTAATCTTACAGAAAATCTGGATAAAGTGTCGCAGGTGTTACGTGCTAGATTTAAATTATCAAGAAAAATCAAGACATTATCAGCAGAGAGTAAAATGTCGGCTTGGATTTTGATGCTGGTTCCCTTTGTGATGTTTGGGGTTCTAAGTTTAATTAGTCCTGATTTTGTTGAGCCATTGTTTAATGATCCGCGAGGTATAAAGATGGCTCTACTGGGACTAGTAGGGATGATTCTGGGCGCTCTGTGGATAAAAAAAATCATTAACTTCGAGGTGTAGTCTAATGAATAGTATGGTTGCTTTTATTCAAGAGTTCAGTTTTAGCCGTGAGAACGTCATTCTGTTGATGATCTTATTATCGACTGTTTTTGTTGTGAGTGCGGTTTTCTTAGTTGCGGTCGGCGGTCGGACGCCGATGAAAAAAAGGCTGGACTCGATCGCGATTCCTAGTGAAGGGGAAGAGAAAAAGTCTAAACTAAAAAATAAACTTGACTCTCTCTCTCCGATTTTAACTCCGCAAAGCTCCAAAGAGCGCGATGATATCCGCAGTAAATTGATCCGGGCCGGTTTTCATGACGAAAGTGCGATTTCTTATTTTTATGTGATTAAAATTGTTGCCACCTTCATAGGACTGACATTAGCGGGTTTCTATTATGTATTTTCCGGGACTGACGCCGGGTTGATTGTCTTTGTTGCTTTTGGCGCCGGGATCGGGATGTTTATCCCCAATATGGTGTTAAATCACCTGATGAAAAAGCGCCAAACGCGAATTAAGCGTGGTGTTCCTGATGCATTGGATTTACTCGTGGTATGTACCGAATCCGGGCTGGGTCTTAACATGGCTCTGGTTAGGATAGCTCGCGAGTTGGCTTTGTCACATCCCGATTTAGCAGAAGAATTGGATACGGTATGTCTGAAAATTAAAGCAGGCTATGAAATGCCGCATGCGTTTCGCGACATGGTGGAACGCACCGGTGTAACTGAGCTCAGTGGATTGGTTGGCATGCTGTCCCATGCATCGCGGATTGGTGGCAGCCTGGCGCAGACGCTGCGTGATTATACGGAAGATTATCGCGACAAGCGTAATCAGGAAGTGGAAGAGATCGCCGCCAAGATACCGACTAAAATGGTGTTTCCTATGATTCTGTGTATTTGGCCTGCATTTTTTATTGTGGTGCTAGGTCCAGCAGTACTTGCTGCAATTGATGGATTTAGTCAGATTAATGGTCGGTGAGGAAATATGAATAAACTAGTATTAACTGCCTTAAGCGTGGCTCTTTTGAGTGGATGTGCGAGTAATAACAACACTCCCAAGCCTTTCGAGAACGCTCTTTATGATGGTCGTCCGGTAGAAACGTTAAGCTCTGACGCGGCGCCGATGACTGAAACTGAAGCGATCAAACGTGGCGATTATGCGCTGAAAAACAACAATACCGATTTGGCCTTGTATGAGTACCTGCGTTCGCTGGATTTCCCTGATACGCAATACCGCGACAAAACACTCTACACGGTGGGGCGCATACACCAATCGCGTGGTAATCGGGATTTGGCCGAGCAAGCTTACTTGTTAGCTCTGGAAGCCAACCCAAACAACATTCAGGTACTGGAACAGTTGGGATCCAATTACACCAAACAAGGCGATACCAAGCAGGGTGAAAGCTATTTTTTACGTGCCATCAATGCTGACCAGCTACGTTTGGCAAGTCGCAATAAACTGGATACTTCCAACGTTTCCGTGGAACAGCTTGATAAGCTGAGCAGCGATGATAAGTCACCGGCGTTGGCCTATATGGGATTGGGCATTTTATATGATGTTAAAGCCAATCATGATGTGGCGAAAGGCTTCTATCGTCACGCGCTACAAATCGAGCCTAAATCGAGTAAGGCGCTGATGAACATGGGCTACTCCTATTACATGAGCGGAGAGTATGCTCCGGCTAAACGTTATACCCAGGCTGCACTTGAACAGGACAGCAATAACCAAAGAGCGCAGAACAATCTGGCGCTGATTTATCTGGCGGAAGGGGATGCCCAACGGGCGCTGAATGTCTTTATGCGTTTTATGGATGCGCCGGAAGCGCTTAACAACGTGGGTTATTTCCTGATGTTGCAGGGCAAGCCGGAAGATGCGATTCCGTTCCTGCAACAGGCGATTGATAAAAAGCCGTCCTACTACAAGGTGGCGAATGAAAATCTGGAGCGTGCGTTACTTGAGGTGCGGGCGAACTCGAGCGACAGCACACGAGTCAAGGTACAGTAACTTAACCGATTTTTACCTATCAACAGCATTTTTACCTATAAACAATAAGCGCAACCTTGGGGTTGCGCTTATTGTTTATAGCCGTTGCTAAAGCTTATCGATTGGATCAGGTTCCGGATAGGCTTCGATCACCTTTTTCAGGTAGTCCTGATGGCTGCGGAGTGCATTCACACAATGCTTGTCCAGCTTGCCAACCACCACCATTTTTTCCAGCTCCAGCAAGGCAAAAGGAACGGACCAGGCCTGTTTATAGGGGTGGTGACTGGTCAGCGCATCGAAAATATTGGCCACTGAAATAATGCGAGCCGATATCGGGATGTCATCCTGGGTCAGCCCGTAGGGATAGCCACTGCCATCTAAAAATTCGTGATGATAGGCCACAATCTCTTTTAATACTGATACACAAGGATGGTTGGGCGCTCCCATATCCTCAATGATATGGTTGATGATCTCGACTCCTTTTTCGACATGATCGTTGAGCTGTTCACGCTCTTCATCCACCAGTGAGTTGGATTTATTCAATACGCTGGCCGGAACCGATAATTTGCCGATATCGTGGCATTTAGAGAACTGGCTGATGGTTTCGATCATCTCGTCATCGAGGTCATAAATAGGGGCGACCTCCAGGGCAATCACTTTCGCAAAGCGGCTGATGCGTTCTTTGTGTTCGTGCGATTCCTGAAAGTGTTCCGGTGAACTGGCGTTCATATCGTTTGCTGATTGCAGCAGTGCGTGGACTAAATCGTATTCGGACGAAACAATAAAGCGAATAATCTCGATATAGGGTTTGAGCGAGGCTTTACGTACTTCATTAAAATAGTCTTTCTGGCAAGAGTTAAGAAAGATAAAACCGATGAAATGTTCGCCGTGATAAGCGGGAACCGCCATTGAAGACTGGAAGCCCTGTTCAATCAGCCATTTCGTGTGTGGATAACGAGGTGTGAGCGTTTGTGGAATGTCGTTGATGTAGCGGCTTTCACCGGACAGCGAACACTGTTTAAGTGAGGGCAGTGCATCCAGCGGAAACTCATAGTGCATCAGCTCGAAGCCGTGAAAAGTACTGTCAGCATACGTTTTTAAATGATCGCTATCGGCGTCATACAGCGCAAACGAAATCCGGTCGATTTCCGGCTCAGCCACCCGTAACCTTTGGTGGATATCGGCCAACTGATTATTCAAAGTACCAGCAGTCGGAAAGTAACTGTGTTCGCTGGTTTTGCTGTGTGTTTCCATCGGTACGCCTCCTCATAGATCCCCTTTCTCCTAACAGTTAAGTTTAGGTGATCGAGTAAGGAAACGACCAATAGTGCGCCGATATTTTGCACTCATTATTGACCGATACCCAAACAACTTAGAGTTGAGCCAACACCGCTGCAGCTTCAAGTAGGAAGGGGATAAATGAATCCCAGCAGAATGCCTGCAACGGCAAAGTACAGCACGAGTACCAGGATAGGGGCGCGAGCGACTTTTAACAGGATAAAACCGATCAGCAGAAAGGCAAGATCATAAGCATCTGCGACAGCGCTGGTAAATACCGGCTGATAAAGCGCCGCCAGCAGCAGACCCACCACACAGGCATTAACCCCTTGCAACGCCCCGGCGATGGCAGGAACGTTCGACAATGCTTGCCAGTTCTTAATCACTGCCAACAGCAGCAGGAAACCCGGCAGGAAAATCGCCACAGTGGCCAGCAGAGCACCGACCACAGGGGTTTCAGGATGGAGAACAAAACCCAGGAAGGTTGCTAAGGTAAACATGGGGCCCGGAACGGCCTGCGCGGCAGCGTAGCCGGTCAGAAAGGTGTCGGTAGAGAGGTTATCTGCCAGAGCGTTTTGCAGCAGAGGCAGCACGACATGGCCGCCGCCAAACACCAGACTGCCGGCCTGATAAAACTGATCCATTGTTTGCCAATAGGATGATAGTGGCGCGAGCAGAGGTAAAGCAAAAAACAGAGCAAGAAAAGCGACTAAAGGCGGCCACGAAAGCGAGAATCTGCTGGTTTTACCTGGGCTTGTCGGATGTTTCAGATAAAAGGCCCCAATTAAGGCACCGATGATCAGCACCAACATTTGGCTGCTCAATGAGGGGATGAGGAGCAGAACAATCGCGGTGAGTAAGCAGAGGGACAAGGTGAGCTTCTGCTGGCAAAAATTTTTGAACATGCCCCAGGTCGCATCTGCTACCACCATGACCGCCAGCAGTTTCAATCCATGCACGACATGCTGAAATAGTGGCTGCTGAAGAAACTGGCTGCTCAGCAGGGCAACGGCCAGCATCAAAAGCACGGAAGGCAGAGTAAAGCCGATAAACGCAGCACATGCGCCGCCCAAGCCACCACGCTGGTAACCGAGCGCGAAACCCACCTGGCTGGACCCCGGGCCTGGTAAAAACTGACTGAGCGCAACCAACTGAGCGTATTCTTCATCACTCAGCCATGCGCGTTGTTCGACAAAGGTGTGACGAAAGTAGCCGATATGTGCTGCCGGGCCACCGAAACTCACCCATCCTAAGGCAAAGAAAATTTTAAAAATTTCTAACATGGCTGATTTTATAACTAAAGTTAAAGTGGGAATATTTAATAAATATATTTTTAAAATCTACCCTATTCAATAGATAAATTGTAAATAAATATAGAAGTTAAATTAAAAATAAATTGTTTCAGTGTAATTTTTATGTAATAAAAATATGTTTCTGTCATCGAATGATAATAAAGAGGGGTAATATTATTTGGTTAATTATATTTTTGATTTTATGTATGCTATTTTTATGTTTTCTCAAAATATCATAGACTAGTCCATCTACTGATAAACTCGCTGCTGTCCAGAAATGGAGAAAGTCTATGCCTAATATCTTCCCTTTCGATAACTCTCCATAAATAAAGTTTATACTATTTTTATAAAAAATAAATACTGACAAATAATCCAACTAAAATACAAAGGATAAACCTATGTTCTATGTTACGTTCATTAAAGTTATTGTTCAATCTTGATTCAAACATAAATCACCGTATCTTCACTTTATTGAATGGAATATGTAGAATAGATTGAGGTCAATAGATGGAAGCACTTTTAATGGCCAAAAATGTGATTCACTATTTGGAAAGTAATAGTTTAAAAGTGATATAAGGTTATTACAGGAATTAATATGTTCTCTTGCCATTATATAATCATAGTTTATTCCTTTTTTAATTGCATTTCTTCTGGTGGTAAAATATCGTCCCATTTTCCATAATACACCGGGATCCGTAGGTATTAGTATGGATAAAGTTCCTCCTTTACGTAAAACACGTTTCCATTCTTTGATTACTAAATGAGGATGGGTTAAATGCTCTAATAAATGAGTTGCGATGATTCTATCAAAAGACTCATCTTTAAAATCAAGCTTTCTGGCATCCATTACTTCGAATTTTAATTTATTAAATCTTATGTCATTACTTAAATTATTATTTATTTTCTCTAAGTTATTATGATCACAATCGGTAAAAGTATACTCTCTAAAAGAATGTCGAACGAATTTAAAGTGCTCTCCTGTACCTGAACCTATTTCTAACACATTGTCAAAGTGATCTGACGGAGCGAATTTTTCTTCACAGGATTGGTGCCCTTTGTTCATCACAAGTCCAGTTGAATTGGAATATACTCGGTCGTTATAGTTATCACTAAAACCATTTATATATTCTATCCAGTCTTTATCTTCATTGTTTTCAATTCTCATAATAACTCCTATCTAATACGGATTTATAGTAAAGTAATATGCTTTCAACTCTACCTCGTCTAACGTTGTCTAAAATTAGGCCGGTAAATAAACAAATTATAGCAATGATACCAATGCTACTTGATAATATTGCTGTTGGTACCTTATTCACTAATCCTGACTCCAAAAATTCAATAACTACTGGGATACCTAGAAAAAGAGATAATACGGACAAAAGAACAGATAGCATAGAAAAGAAAAATAGTGGTCTTATATCTCTGATTAAAAATAAAACAAAGTTAAGAATTTTAAATCCGTCTTTGAATGTTCGTAATTTACTTCTTGTACCATTTGGTCTTTCTTGGTAGGTCGTGGGAACTTCCTGTATAGGGAATTTGTGGTGCAAAGCATGTACGGTGAGTTCAGTTTCAATTTGAAATCCATCACTCAATACAGGGATAGTTTTTACAAATCGTCGACTGAAAACTCTATATCCAGAGAATATGTCCAGTAGTGAGGCATTGAAAAATATATTAACTATTCTAGAAAATGATTTGTTTCCGATAATATGACCTAACGGATAAGCATCGTTTGTTCTGGATCTTATACCGACGACCATATCCAAGTGCTCTTCTATTAGTTTATCTATTAATAAAGGGGAAATGCTTGCATCGTATGTTGAATCACCATCACACATCAGGTAAATATCAGCTTCGATATCAGAAAACATTCTTCTTACAACTTCTCCTTTACCTTGACGTGGTTCTCTTCTAACAATAGCACCAGCCTCTAAGGCTTCAGAGATAGTATTGTCACTCGAGTTATTGTCATAAACATAAATTTCAGCTGATGGAAGTGATTTTTTAAAGTCTTTAACTGTTCTTCCGATAGCACCCTCTTCATTGTAACAAGGTAGAAGAACTGCTATTTTTAAATTATCCATAATTCCGACTCTATTTAGTTTATACTATATATCATGATCCCATTATCGTCACTATAAATCTTTTTAGTCCAATTCGGATTTTTACCTTTGATTAAATTATTAATTAGGCTTGAATCAGAGCTTTTTCTGGAAATTATTTTTGTTTGTTCATCATTGACATCTATTAATATTATTTCCACTTTGTGTTTTTTAATTTTATTATAGGTTTCTTTACTTATATCTGACTGCATTGTTTCAATTAAAAATAAGTTCCCATCGATATTTCGATGATAAGGCGCGGAGTAGATGTTATTATTGGTTAGGGAGATTATTTTTGCGCCATAATCTATAGATGTTAGTATGTTTTTGTTGGTAATGTTTAGTTCGTTTAGCTTTTTTGGAAGTGACAATTTTTCTTCATTACGTTTATTTGTTTTTTCTATCGTGCTACTTAACTGTTTATCTATTGGTATTATTAATATCGCCATTATTACAGGGATTATCATTATAGGTGCAATTATTCTCAATACAGGTATTTTTATTGATCGAAATATTTCAACTCCGGTTAGAGTGACTACGGGAATAAGTAGAATGGAACAAAAAAATATAGTTCTCATCTGCCAGAACATCACAGGGAAAATACTAATAACTAGGCTTATTAAGATAGTGTCGATTTTCGTTAATTTTTTTTAAAAAAATTAGAGATAGAGCGGTTGATATAAAAATAGAACCATAAAATAATATAGAATTTAATGTAGTCTCATTCATGAATTTTAGGAATGATTTTGCCTCAGAAACATGATCAAGCCAAAATTCATTTAATATATCAGGGTAACCGATATAAAGAGGTATGAGCGCTTTCGGGAACAATAGCAATGGTATTAGAGAAGATATGATTAAAATCAACAGTTTAGTGATGGTTTTTTCACTGTTAGATGCTATTTTTAATCCTGTACCGACAAAGAAGAAGTAGCTTAATAACTGTAGAGAAATTACATCATATTTAGGGTTTAATAAATCCTTGATTGGATTGAATATCACAAAAATCGTAACGCCACTTAAGAAAATATAAAGTGATATATTACCAATTGAACTTATTTTTTCTTTTGAATTTAATTCTTTTAGTACGGTTATGGCAAGAACTAGAATGTAAAAAGGTAAAGCCTCTAATCCAATGGCTAGTGAAATTGAAACACATAGGCCACAAATTAAACTATATTTTTCTCTAAAGTAGTAGATAAGTAATAGAAAAAAAGCAAATAGAAGTAGTTGTATGTTGTGATGATCTATATATCCGGGTTTAAATTTTGTGGCAGCTATAGAGAAAATTGTATAAATGGTACTTAGTATTATGTATTCCTGACCAAAAGTTTTCTTTATAAAAATATTCATAACCAAAACAAGTAGTACCAAATACACTAATGGAACGATAGAAATCGCTATCTGAAGAGCTGTGTCATGGTCAACGAAAGCGATAGCGCTATAGTATACGAGCAGGATAGGCAGATCCGGCAATCTTGACCAATGAATTATTTGTCCATCCTGAGGGTTGAAATCTTTGAGTGGATACAGGTACCAGGAAGGGGATTCGATGAAGGTCTGAATCTGATGCAGACGCATATAGTTGTCATTATCACCCAAATCCCAGGTAACGATACGTGGCCAGCTCTGCACGAACATAAAAACGGTAATCAATAATGTGAGGGCTATGCTCTGCCATAGAGGATCAGAGGTAAGTTTGGCGTAGATCTTGTTCAATACGGACACCAATCCAAATCAGCTACTTCTTAATCAAGATTAGAACAGTGTCGTTCTGCTGCCACAATATGTTGAGCGAAACATTGATTTTGTGACTACGTCGATAACCTGGCGGTCAATTTGTATTTAAATATTGAGAATATCAGTAATGTGTAGTGCCGCTTCTATGAAGTCTAGTTTGGGTATAGTTTTGTCGTATCATGATAGTGAAAACGTTTTCACTAGTGCGGGCTAACTCACAGTCAACTCAATGGGTTAGTTGCTAGACTGGCGTTATTGACCGGAAAGGAAGCCTGCACGTTTGGTGTTTTGCCGCTTCCGTAACCAAAAGAGAGGATGTGGTGAAGAGTTCGTTGTTTGAATCGATGACGCAGCAGGCGTTTGGTGATGGTCGTCCGGCGCAGCTGGTGGAGCTGACCAATCGTCATGGGATGAGCATTGTGCTGATGGATGTTGGTGCGACCTGGCTCAGTTGTCGCTTGCCGCTGGCGCAAGAAAGCCGTGAAGTGCTGCTCGGTGTAGACACCATGGCTGACTTTGCAGTGCAGGGTGCGTTTATGGGCGCATCGGTCGGGCGTTACGCTAACCGGATCGCTAATGCGCGCTACTGCTATCAGGGCGAAGAGATTCAGGTGGTGGCCAGTCAGGGTGATAACTGTCTGCATGGTGGCGCTCCGGGCTGGAGTCATCGTCGCTGGACGCTGGACAGTCAGGGCGACAACTTCGCCTGTTTTACCATTGAATCGCAAGATGGTGAACAGGGATTTCCCGGTCATGTCAGCGCGTCCGTGCGTTATGAGCTGGGTGATGATAACCAGGTGAGTATCACCTATCAGGCGACCACCGATAAGCCAACTCCGGTCAACCTCACCAACCATGCTTACTTTAATCTGATGGGTGCCGAGTCCGGCTGCGATGTGCTGGGGCATAGATTGTCAATTGCGGCGTCGGAGTATCTGCCGATTGATGATAGCGCGATTCCGCTGGGTCAATTAGCGCCGGTGCAGGGCAGCGGGTTTGATTTTCAGCAGGCGAAAACCCTGGGTCAGGATCTGCTTAAAGATGAGCAGCAGCAAGCGTCGCAAGGCTATGACCACAGTTACTGGCTCAACGATGCATGTCGCGGCGGGCAGTGTGCCGCCACTCTGGTGTCAGATGATGAACAGGTGGTTATGCAGGTGTTTACCGCAAAGCCGGCGCTGCAGCTATACAGCGGCAACTGGCTGCAAGGTACGCCGGGCCGTAATGGCAGTGAGTACCGGAGCTATCAGGGCGTGGCGCTGGAAACTCAGTTTCTGCCGGATTCACCCAACCATCCAGAATGGGCTCAGCAGAGCTGTATCTTGTTACCGGAGCAGGAATATAAGTTCACGACTGTGTATCAGTTCCAACTGGCATAGCTATCCCCTTCCTATTTGAAGTTGTAGCGGTGTTGGCTGCATTTGTTCGCCCCAATCACATAGTGTATCTATGTGATTGGGGTGAACAAAGAGATGATAACAGGCCCTCTGCAAGCAGAGGGCCTTTCTGTCAATGATGAATTCTGTGCCGGGTGTTTAGCGAACGTCAGCCAGCAGGGCATCGATCAGCGGATGGTGATCTTGCTTGACGCCGGCCAGGTTACCGTATTTCGGTGCATGGCGATCGTTTTCCAGCGGATGATGCCAGCCAAGTGTGTGTTCGACAAAATGGCGCGCGAAGTTTTCCGATACTTCCAGGCAACCCGCCAGCACGGTATCGACATAAGTCTGGACAATCGGGCTGTTGGCACATGGCGGCTGATGATCATCCTTGATATAGACCCAGATGGGCTGAGTGCGATCAAAGGCGTGATCAGTTTCAATTTGCTCGGCGCTGAGGGCAATGCGTTGATAGCCACGTTCGCGGCGATCAAATTCCACCAAAGCGGCATCATCAATCTCAAGCAGCACGCCATTAACCTCTCCCTGGCCAGGATTGACCACCAGAGGAGAAATAACATAGCTGTCGTCAATTTTGCCCCAATGGCGCACTAAGCCGTGCACGATAGCGGGTAAAGCCTGCCCGGTGTTACCGGTCAGTTGCCGTGAGGCTGAATTCATCAGGCTGCCGTAGCCGAAAATGTACATAAACTGTTCCTGCTGCTTAGAGACATACACTAACTGAGCGAACGCCGCTTATCTGCTGGCGCATCGCAGCTCTGGTTACTTGCCGCCGAAGAACTGCAGACGGCGCAATATCCACAATTCCAGTCCGAAGATCAGTACCAGTCCGGCACAGAACAGGCCAAACGCAATCGGTGATTCTGTACCGGGAATCCCCCTACGTTAACACCGAGCAGGCCGGTAAGGAAACTGGTTGGCAGGAAAATGGCCGCAATCACAGAGAACAGATAAGTGTTCTGGTTCATTTTTTCCGCATGGTACTGACGCAGTTCACCTTTGATGATTTCCAGTTCACTCAGATAAAAGTCCAGCGTTTCGTTGATGCGGGTGATGGTGTTGACACTATGGCGCAATCGCAACTGTTTATGGCCGGCCAGTGGTACACTCGAGTTCTGATAATCGTCAATCGCGTATTGCTGTGGTTTAATAAAGCGTTTGATTTTCAACAGTGCTTTGTGCGTGGTCATCAGTTCTTCGGTCAGCTCAAGCTCGTCATCAAAATCGGTGATCTTTTCTTCCACCAGATCCAGATAGTTATCTATGTTGCGACTGAGGCCATCAATCACACCCAGCACCAGTTCGGCCAGAGTTTTTGGGCCACGCCCTTCGCTCAGCGCGGTGCGAATCGCATTGATGGTTTTAGACGGGATCTTGCGGCTTGAAATCAGCGCGCCGTTGTAACACAGAATGCGCACACTGAGCATATCGGCCGGGTCGGCATTTTCATTCAGGTTTACGCCGCGCAGAATGAGCAGAAAGTTCTGCTCATCATACTGTTCAAACAGTGGGCGGGTGTCTTCGGCCAGCAGGCTGTCAATGATAGACGCCGGAATGGCGTTGTCGATCAGCCACTCCCGTACGCCCGGCGCATCACGCTGGCAGTGATACCAGTGATCCGCTTCTATGCTGTCCGGTGTCTGGGTTGGTCGAATAACTTGTGATTCAGTAAAGTGCCAGTGATCGATGAGAAAATCCATATCGGTCCTTTTCGTTGGAAAGTTCAGCAGGCCGCAAGCGGCCTGCCAAGCTTAGAAACCACGCATCTGAATGCGGCGTAAAAACTCAGTCATCACCCGGTCATAGAGCAGATCGCCCAGGAAGGCGTCTTCAACGTGGTGATCAATACTTGGGTTATCGTTGACTTCAATAACATAAACTTGGCCGTCAATTTCTTTTAAGTCAACACCATACAAACCGCCACCAATTAAGTTAGCCGCTTTGACCGCCACGTCGACCACCGTTTTCGGTACTTGTTTCAGATCGAGAGTTTCGAAACCACCCGATGAAACGCGGCCGCTGTTGTGGTGCTGATAAATCTGCCAGTGACCACGGCTCATCATGTACTTACAGGCAAATATCGGTTGGCGGTTCATCACGCCAATGCGCCAGTCGTAGTCGGTTGGCATAAAGGCCTGTGCCAGAATCAGCGCGCTCTTTTCAAACAGCGCCGCGGCTTCCTTCTCCAGCTCCTGTTCATTACGCACTTTAACCACGCCACGTGAAAACGCGCCGTCAGGGATCTTCAGCACCATAGGAAACTCAAGATGCTGCTGCAGATGGGCCTGCCAGTCCGGGTCAAAGCTTTGCAGGATCACGCTTTTCGGTGCCGGCACATTATTGCGTTGCAGCAGTTCGGTCAGAAATACCTTGTTGGTACATTTCATGATCGACTCTGAGTCGTCCATCACCACCAGGCCCATTTTTTCTGCGGTTTTGGCAAAGCGATAAGTGTAGTTACTGATGTTGGTGGTGGCGCGGATAAACAGGCCGTCAAATTCGCCCAGACGTGACAAGTCATCCGGTGAAATGTTTTCCAGGTTCATGCCTAAACGGTTGGCGGCGCGGCGAAAACGTTTCAGGGCCGAGGCATCTGATGGCGGCATTTTCTCTTCTTCATCGACCAGCATAGCGATGTCGTAGCGGTATTTTTTCTCTTGTTTGGGTTTGCGCCACACCTTGGTCGAGAACAGCTCGAGCGATTCGATGAAGAAATCCTGCTCCGGATCATTGAGGTCCTGGAACGGGAACGGGGCGATTTTGCTAATTTGCCACTGGCCCTGACCCTTGGTCATTTCCAGTTCTATTACCGGGACCATAAACTGCTCAAACAGGTGACGGGCCAGTTTGTCCAGGCCGGGCTCCGGTGTGCGGCCGAAATAAATCTTACACGCGATAGTCTCGGTGTTTTTGCACAGCTTATTGAGTTTAAGCAGTCCGGATGAGAGCAAAAATGGCTGATTAATATCATTAATCGCCATCACGCGCGGAATCACGCGGTGACCGCGCGCTTCCGCCATCAGCGAGCAGTAATAGCCGGCGCTCATGTAGTCATAATCGCGACACAGGTTGACGACCTGCAGGCTGCGGTGGTTGTTTTTCCAGTCCGCATCCAGGTATTGATCGACACTGATCACTTGTTCGGAAGGGAAGTACTGTTGCCAGTCACTGGCCTGATCGGTCACGATTAAAAGGTTTGCCATCTTTCGTTTTTTCCTATAGCAATAGGTGTATGATTATATCGCAATCTTGCCAACTACTATCCTGTCAACCCAGTAAGGACATCGTATGGACTTTCGTCATGCGAAAGACTCTGATCTCTCTGCGCTCAATGCATTAGAACAACAGCTGTTTGAAGGCGATAAAATTTCTCCGCGTCAAATGAAGCGCTTTTTACACTCCGACCAGGCGATCTTGTTGGTGGCTGATGCCGGTGAGGAACTGGCTGGATATGCATTGTTGTTGTTTCATCAAGGTACACAGCTATCAAGGTTGTATTCGATTGCCGTTAAACCTGATTTCAGAGGACGGAGGATTGCTCAGACTTTAGTTGAGCAATGCGAGCGTGCCGCTCTTGATCAAGGCTCTACTACATTACGGCTAGAAGTTCGTGAAGACAATATAGCAGCCATTAAATTATATGAAAAAATGAGCTATAAAACTTTGAAGCTATTGATCCATTACTATGACGATTTATGTGATGGACGTCGCATGCAAAAGCGTTTGACGCCCCATGGCCCGAAAGTTCTGCTACCGATGCCGTTATACGTTCAGACCACCCCTTTTACCTGCGGCGCGGCTTGTCTGTTAATGAGTTTCTCCTGCCTGGATGACAGCTTTGAACCAAGCCGGGTGAAAGAGATGCAGTTGTGGCGTGAGGCGACCACGATTTTCATGGCGGCCGGGCACGGCGGCTGCAGCGGACAAGGGCTGGCTCTGGCGGCGGCGCGGCGCGGCTTTCACGTTGAGTTATGGAGTCAGTCACGCAGCACACCGTTTATCGACAGTGTGCGTGATGCGAATAAAAAAGAAGTGATTGAGCTGGTTCATCAGGATTTTTGCCGCCAGTTGCTGGAAGAAGATGTTGAAACCATTGACGCACCGCCAACCCAGGCTCAGCTTGAGGAGTGGGTAAATCAGGGCGCTTGTGTGTTGCTGCTGATCAGTACCTATCGTTTTGACGGCAAGAAAGAGCCGCACTGGATCGTGTTGAGCGGGATGAGTGAGAAGTTTTTCTTTTTCCACGATCCGCATGCCGAGTCGGAAGATCATGCAGTGGCGTCCGGCTATGTGCCGGTTGGTAAAAAAGCCTTGTCACAGATCCTCGGGTTCGGCAAGCAAAAACAGATTGCTTGTGTGGTGATCAGTCGGCGCGAATCCTGATTAACCTCTGATAAGTTAACCCTTGGGTGGTTAACTAGGTTAAAAACAACGAAAGGAGTCATTATGACTCCTTTTTTATTGGGTTAATTTGACCTGATATTTTTTAATTTATTGATTATTAATCATTAATATCTTGGCTCAAATCGTGCAATTCATTGCAGCGGAAGCTAATGAATTGCAGGCGAAGGAGCCACTATGCTGAATATTGTCGACAGACAGGCCGAGGAGCGAATCCCGGCGATTTTACGCTCGGGTTTTCGGCCATTGTTTTTGCTGGGGTGTGCCTATGCTTTGATTGCGGTCGGAGCCTGGGTTGTCATGTTTCAACATGGTCAGCCGCAATGGCTGGTGGTGCCGGCTCTATGGTGGCATGTGCATGAAATGCTGTTTGGCTTTGCGATGGCGATCGTGGCCGGCTTTCTGCTCACTGCAGTGCAGAACTGGACCTCGATTCCCGCCACGAAAGGTTGGCGCCTGGCGCTGATTGTCGGGCTGTGGCTGTTGGTGCGTCTTCTGCTCTGGACGCCGCTGCCGCTGTGGCTTGCGGCCAGTATTGAAGCGCTGTTTCTGGCTTTGACTGCCTATGAGGTCGGGATTCGCCTGGTGCGTGCCCGCGGCTGGCGCAATCTGTTTTTTATCCCGTTACTGGCCGTTGCGATCGGCGCTAACTTTGCCAGTTATGCCACGATAAAAGGTGTGGCGCCGTTTGCTGCTGCGGCAGTGTGGCAGGCGATGTTATGGTGGTTTACCTTGCTGCTGGCAGTGATGGGCGGGCGGGTGATCCCGTTTTTTACTGCGCGCCGCTTTCAGTTCGAAAGCAAACCGTCCCTCGTGTGGCTGGAATGGTTCGCCAACGCGCCGTTGCTGGCGCTGTTTATTTTGAGCTTTTTTCCGTTAACGGCTGAGAGTGTTGCGCGTCCGCTGATGCTTGTAGCCGGCGCGGCTCAGTTACTGCGCTGGTGGCGTTGGCAGCCCTGGCGCACGCTAAGTGAGCCGTTGGTGTGGTCGCTGCATGCGGCTTATCTGTGTATACCGCTTAGTCTGCTGTTACGCGGCGCAATTGACCAGCCTTGGTTTGCTCATAATATGCTGCATTTGCTGGCTATCGGTGCGCTGGCCGGCTTGATTCTGGCTATGGTTGCCCGGGTGTCGATGGGCCATACCGGACGGGCCATTTATCAGGGGCCGGATATGAGCCTGGCGTTTGGCGCGCTGCTGCTGGCCGCTGTGCTGCGTAGCTTAGGCGTTGCGCTGCTGCCGGCGTATGTGTTGTGGTGGGTGAACCTCAGTGCCTTGCTGTGGATTGCGGCGTTCGGGCTGTTTATGCTGCGTTTTGCGCCTATGCTGCTCATGTCGCGCGCTGATGGTCATCCGGGGTAAAGCGTGCACAGTTGGGTGCTTGAGGTAAAGACAAAGCTGCGCGAAATGCGCAGCTTTATAATGCGGGAGGTCATAACTCAGAATATAGCCCGGAGTATGACTCAGGCGCTAAAGCGCGCCACTACGCTATCGACCTGCGCGTTCATGCGCGCTTTTTCTGTTGCAGAGATAAAGCTGGCTTCAATCGCATTGCGGGTGAACTGGGCCAGCTCCTGATGGGTCATGCTGTGCGCATCAGAGACCGCCAGGAAGTTGTCGGTCATGTAGCCGCCAAAGTAGGCCGGGTCGTCTGAGTTAATGGTGACGCACAGCCCCTGGCGCAGCAGTTCGACGATGTTGTGCTCAGTCATGTGCTGGAATACTTTCAGTTTCAGATTGGAGAGCGGACATACGGTCAGCGGCATGCGGGTCTGTTTCAGCTCTTCCACCAGGGCGGCATCTTCAACGCAGCGCACGCCGTGATCAACCCGTTGTACACCGAGCAGATCAATCGCGTTGCGGATATTGAGCGCTGGGCCCTCCTCGCCGGCGTGGGCGACGGCAATAAAGCCGGCCGCACGCGCTTTGGCAAACACGCGGCTGAATTTCTCCGGCGGGTGACCTTGTTCGGAGGAATCCAGACCAACACCGACAATTTTATCTTTATACGGCAGGGCCAGTTCCAGGGTCTGTAGCGCTTCGTCTTCACTCAGGTGACGCAGGAAACACATGATGATCTGGCTGGTAATGCCGAGCTCCTGCTCTGCTTTATTGAGAGCGGCGACGATGCCGTTCAGTACGGTTTCAAACGCAATGCCGCGCGCGGTGTGCGTCTGGGGATCGAAAAAGATCTCGGTGTGCATCACGTTATCCTGCTGACAACGCAGCAGGTATTCCCAGGTCAGATCGAAAAAGTCCTGCTCATGGATCAGCACATTGGCGCCCTGATAATAGATATCGAGAAAAGACTGCAGGTTAGAAAACTGATAGGCGGCGCGCACTTCTTCGGGGGAAGCAAACGGGATGTCGATGTGGTTACGCTGAGCGAGTTTGAACATCAGTTCAGGTTCCAGTGAACCTTCGATGTGGAGGTGAAGCTCTACTTTTGGCAGTTGCTGAATAAATTCTTTCATATATCGGCTCTTAATCAAAAAGTTGGCCTGTTCTGCCGCCAATACCGGACTGTATGGTCAGCATGAGTGAACAGAGATTAATCGCTTTTCGCCTTGGGCAGTGGTGTCGGGCCATACAAAGAGAAAAGCGATCATGCGCTTAACTCTTCGTAATCAGAATTTTACGGATTCTGGTAGAGACCCCCACACCTTATCAGTGGGGTTATACGAAGCAACAGTTGTGTGTTCCACTTTATATCGGAACATGGTTAATGATAACCGATTGAGAGAAAAACGCCAATTTTCAGCAAGCTGCGTAAATGAAGGGTAAACCAAAGGAAGGGCAGAACAACGTAAGCCGCAAGAGCGGACAAACAAAAGGCCGGCCCTATGGCCAGCCTTATTAATCATCAAGGAGTGATCCTTAGTTGTTGCTGTGCAGCTCGCTGTTCAGCTCAACCGCAGATTTGTTCGCCAGACACTCAACCTGACCGGTTTGAGAGTTGCGACGGAACAGCAGGTCAGAAACGCCAGCCAGATCACGTGCTTTGACGATTTCAACTTCGTTGCCCTGGTTATCCAGCATGCGCACTTTCGTGCCTGCCGTTACATACAGACCCGATTCAACCGTACAACGGTCACCCAGCGGGAAGCCCAGACCAGAGTTGGCGCCCAGCAGCGAGTTTTCACCGATAGAAACCACCACTTTACCGCCGCCAGACAGGGTACCCATGATAGACGCGCCGCCGCCGATATCCGAGCCGTTACCGACCAGTACGCCAGCAGAGATACGGCCTTCAACCATGCTCACACCGGTGGTGCCAGCGTTGAAGTTGATGAAGCCTTCGTGCATCACTGTGGTGCCTTCGCCGACGTGCGCGCCAAGACGGACACGAGACGTGTCAGCGATACGGATACCAGTTGGCACCACGTAATCCACCATTTTAGGGAATTTGTCTACACAATCGACGCTCAGAGCACGCCCAGCCAGGCGCGCTTCGATTTGACGATCAGCCAGTTCAGGCAGGTCGATAGGACCTTCGTTCGTCCATGCGATGTTGTGCAGCAGACCGAAGATACCATCCAGGATGATGCCGTGTGGCTGAACCAGGCGGTTTGAGATCAGTTGCAGTTTCAGGAAACCTTCTGCCACGCTCTGTGGTTGCTCGTCTGCTGCCAGTACAACCAGTACCAGTGGCTGCGCTGAAGCGGCGGCTTTTTCTGCAAATGATGCATTTGCTGCCTGCTCGTTGGCGGCGAAAGCTTGTGCCAGTTGGGCACTCTGCTCTGCGCTGATTTCGATGGCCTGGTTACCTGCGCTGTAGCCTGCAACCGCTGCTACATCGGCAATCAGCTTGTCGCTTGGGTTCAGAATTGGGGCAGGGAAGAAAGCTTCAATGATTTTACCGTCGCGGTTTTTGGTCGCGCTGCCAAAGCCAAGTGCAAAGTTTGCCATGTTGGTCTCCATAAACTTTATAATTAGTAATCCGGTTTACAGCAGGTTGAGCGCTGCTGTCTGTTTAAAAATGATTCGCTCAAAACGATTAAGCTCATCATAAAGAGAGTCACCCGGTGAGGAAAGTGCAAAGCGGGGATCCGTCCGTAGAACGATACTTTTTGTCTGATGAGAGACATATCTCTTTAGATGGAATTAGCCGGTAGTTATGCTGGTTTTGCGTGTTAATTGCATGATAAAAATAAAAAAACCGCTACCGGTTTACCCGCTAAAGCCGAAAAGCAACGACTTAAGCCGGAAAACAACAACAGCGGTTTGGGATTGGATTAAGCGGCGTCGTCGACAGCTTGATCGTCTTTGACGGCTTTAGGTTTCTTTGGTGTCGGTTTACGTTTGGCACCCAGGGCATACAGAACTTCTTCTTTGTTCTGGGCCAGATACATGGCCAGCTCTTCCTGTTTGCTTTCGTCTTCTACCAGTTCACTTTTACCCAGCAGTTCGAACAGCTCGTCCGCCATGTCCAGCATTTTGTCATATGCGTCAGCTTCGGCTTTCGAGGTAAAAGTCATTTTCTCTTCTCCGTTGCGTTCCACCACGTACTTAACGATGACAGCCATGGTTCATCCTCTACATTTTGCTAATAAATTACTGGCTTTTTATACAGTTTTTGCAATCAGAAGTCCAGCCACAGTGCGAAAACTGTGGCGTGTGCTTAAGTGCGGATGAACAGTCTGAATCAGCCTTGCCAGTGATGGCAGAATTCGATGAAACGTTGCAGCAGCGGGCTCTGGTATTTCTCTTTATGTACCAGGACCCAGAAGCGGCGTTTCATGTCGAGCGGGACATTGAGCACCTTGATGCGGCCATCATTAATGGCGCTTTTGGCGGCAAGGCGCGACAGGCAGCCAAAGCCCAGTCCGGCCGAAACGCTGTTGATCAGCGCTTCGGTGGTATTGAGTTCAAACGCTTCATGCCACTGTTCGATACGCGGCGCAATCGCGCGCAGGAAAAACTCACGTGAGCCTGAGCCCGCTTCACGCAGTACCCACTCACTCTGCTCGAAATCACGCAGCAATACTTTGTCCTGTGCAGCCAGCGGATGATGCGGCGCGCAGACGATGCACATTTCATCCTGGCTGAACTGGGTCGACATCAGTTGCGGGTGCAGGGTTTTCCCCTCAATCAGTGCAATATCCAGCTCATAGTCGACCAGTTTCTCGCAAATCAGTGCCGAATTGCCAATAAACAGGCTTTGTGAATGATGGTCAAATTTATCCCGGAAGGCACTGAGCAGATAGGGCGCGACCTGATTGCCAATCGTATCACTGGCACCGATACGTAACTGGCCGGACAGGGTCTGGTTGTCGTTAAACAGTTGGTCGAGATCTCTGGCGCGGCTGAGCAGTTCATCGGCCAGCGGCAGCAGTTTTTGCCCTTCCTGGTTGAGGATCAGGCGGTTATTGACCCGGTCAAACAGCGCGTGGCCGAGCTGTTTTTCCAGCTCCGATAACGCCATGCTAACCGCAGCTTTGGACAGGAACAGCATCTCGCTGGCGGCAGTCAGGGTTTTATATTGGGTGACGGTGGTAAAGACCCGCAATTGCTTGAGCGAAATATTGGCAGCCATAGGTTTAGTTGTGTTTAACATCAATCAGAATAGGTTCAGTATATCTGACCGGTTACCAGCACGGCAAATTGCGTATTGCTTAACCCTTTGCGCACTCTATCCCGTACAGCCGGGCATGCTTATGATAATCTGAATATTATTATGGTTAGAGCTGCGTGAGTGCCTTGTGTTTACCGTTTACCACTCCAATAAAGTTGATACGCTGAAAATCCTGCTGGTGCATCTGATTAAAAATGATCCGCTGGCCAATCCCTTTGCCAAAGAACAGATTCTGGTGCAGAGCCCGGGGATGTCGCAGTGGCTGAAAATGGCTTTGGCGCAGGAGCTGGGCGTGGCCGCCAATATTGATTTTCCGCTGCCGGCCACCTTCATCTGGGAGATGTTTACCCATGTGTTGCCGGACGTGCCCAAACGCAGTGCTTTTAACAAAGAGGCGATGACCTGGAAGCTGATGGAGCTGTTGCCGGGCATGCTCGACCAGGACGAATTCGTGCCGCTGCGCCGCTATCTGCAGGATGACAGCGATCAGTCCAAGCTGTATCAGCTGGCGGAAAAAATCGCCGATATCTTCGATGGCTACCTAGTGTACCGTCCCGACTGGATTGCCAGCTGGGAAGCGGGGCTGGATGTGGCCGAAATCGACGGTGAACACCCGTGGCAGCCGCTGCTGTGGAAAGCGCTCTACGATTACACCCTGGAGCAGGGCCAGTCGCATTATCACCGTGCCAATCTGTATCAGAGTTTTATTGATGCGCTGGCCGCGCCTGGCCTCAGTCAGGAGTGGCTGAATAAACTGCCTAAGCGGCTGTTTATCTTTGGTATTTCGGCGTTGCCGCCGCGCTATATGGACGCACTGAAAGCACTCGGGGAGCACATCGATGTCCATCTGATGTTTACCAACCCTTGCCAGCACTACTGGGGTGACATTCGCGATCGTAAATATCTCGCCCGGGTCGAAAACCAGCGTCGCAAGCAGCTGGCGCTTGATGGTGACCGGGTCGAAGTCAGTGCGGAGGTCTCACCGCTCAAAGGCAGCCTGGATGACTATCCGCAGGAGGATGAACTGCACACCGCGCAGGCGGTGGGTAACAGCCTGCTCGCGTCGCTCGGTAAACTCGGGCGCGATAACCTTTATCTGCTGGCACAGAGCGAGAATGAAGAGCACGAACTGTTTATTGAGGTTGAGCGCGATAGCCTGCTCCATCAGCTGCAGGCCGATATTCTCCATCTCGCAGAGCATCAGGATGACCGTTTGCTGGAAAGCAGCGCGCATAAAGCGCAGGTGGCAAGCGGCGATCGCTCGCTGACTCTGCACGCCTGCCACAGTCCGATGCGGGAAGTGGAAGTGCTGCACGACGAGCTGCTGGCGATGTTTGACCGCGATCCGGACCTCAAACCACGCGACGTGATTGTAATGGTGGCAGATATCAACGCTTACAGTCCTTACATTCAGGCGGTGTTCGGTAACGCGCCGGGCGAGCGTTTTATCCCGTATTCCATTTCGGATCGTACCGCCGATCAGGAAAGCCCGATCCTCAACGCCTTCATGCAACTGGTCAATCTGCCTCAGTCGCGCTGTCTCGCTTCTGAGCTGCTGGAGCTGCTCGAAACACCGGCCATGATGGCGCGTTTTGCCCTCGATACCAGTGAATTCGAGATTGCCAAGCGCTGGGTGGAAGAGTCCGGTATCCGCTGGGGGCTGAATGACAGCACCGCGAGTGAGTTTGAGCTGCCGCCCACCGGCCAGAATACCTGGCAGTTCGGTATTGCCCGTATGTTGCTGGGCTATGCGATGCCGGCCTCGGCCGGTCTGTTTGATAATGGTGCGCAGATGCTGGCTCCTTACAATGAAGTGCAGGGCATGAGTGCCGAGCTGGCCGGTAAGCTGGCGCACTTTATCGACACCATCAGCCATTACCGCAGCGAGTTGGCCAAGACCCAGTCGATCGATGCCTGGCGTGAACGGCTCTCCGCGCTACTGGATGATTGTTTCAGTGTCGAGCTGGAAGGGGAGATGGCGCTTAAATCGATTCGCGATACCTTGGCGGCGCTGAAAGAGCAGCTCAGTGATGCCGGTTACCAGCAGGATATCGCGCCGGCTGTCATCAGCCAGTACCTGCACGATAAACTGTCCGGCACCCGGGTCAGTCAGCGCTTTTTGGCCGGCCAGGTCAATTTCTGTACCCTGATGCCGATGCGTTCGATTCCGTTTGGCGTGGTGTGTCTGCTCGGCATGAATGACGGCGTCTACCCGCGTTCGATGCCGCCGGAAGGTTTCGATTTGATGAATGGCCGTACCCGTCCCGGCGATCGCTCACGGCGTGATGATGACCGTTACCTGTTCCTGGAGGCGATGTTGTCGGCCCAGCAGACCTTGTACATCAGTTACGTCGGCCGTTCGATCCAGGATAATACCGTGCGCGTGCCGTCAGTACTGGTCAGTGAGCTGCTGGAGTATTGTCAGCAGAATTACTGCCTGGCGACTGACAGCGCATTGCCGTGTGACGAATCGGGCCAGCGTCTGGTGGATCAAATCCATTTCAGCCATGCCATGGTGCCATTCAGCCCGCAGGCGTTTTTGTCTGATGTCGGCAGCTACGCCCGTGAATGGTTACCGGCTGCACTGCGCCAGGGCCTGCCGGGCGGTCAGTTTCAGCGTGCGCTGGAGGATTACCTGCTCGATGTGGTTTATCCGCTCGAGCTGGATCTGGTTGAGCTGCAGCGTTTCTGGCGTTTGCCGGTGCGCTATTTTTTCAACCGCCGTCTTAAAGTGGTGTTTGAGCCGCCGCTGCCGGTGATGGAAGATGATGAGCCGTTTGCCCTCGGCGGGCTGGCCAGCTATCAGCTGCGAGATGCGCTGCTGGAAAACCTGCTCGGTGCGGCGGATGAAGAGAAACGTCAGGCAGTGCTGGCTGAGTTTAATCAGCAGCAGCGCGCCCAGGGTAAACTGCCGGTCGGCGCCTTTGGTGAGCTGGAATTTGAAACCAACCGGGTTCAGGCGGAAGAGCTGGTGGAAAAAATCCATGACCTGTGTCAGGCGCCGCTTGATGACCGCGAGGTCAACCTCACGCTGGATGGACTGGGCGAATCGCGCCCGGTGCAGTTAACCGGCTGGCTGACCCGCTGTTTTCAGTCGGGGCTGGTGCGTTATCGCAGCGGCTCGATTCGCTCGCAGGACATTCTCGCTGCCTGGATTGATCATCTGGCCGCTGCCTCCATGGGGCACAGGGTGACCACCCATTTGATCGGTTATGACCGTAAAGAGGGCGTGGTGCACCAGGTGCTGCCGCCGCTCGGTGAATCGGCTGAGCAGAGTCAGAGCCTTGCGACGGCGCAGCTTAATGAATTGGTGCGCTTGTTCTATCAGGGTATGACCGAGCCGCTGCCTTATTTCCCTAAAACGGTGCAGGCGGGTATTGAAGCCGGCTTCAGCCGCGGCAAGTGGGTGGATGACGAAGAGAAAGCACTGAAGAAGATGGCAGATACCTTTAATGACGGCTTTATGAGTCATGGTGAAGGTAACGATGCTTACATTGCGCGCTTATGGCCGCAATGGAATGAGGAACTGGCGCAGCAGGTACGTATGCTGGCAAGCCTGGTGTTTCAGGCGCCAAGGCTGCAACTGACAGACAGTGCGGAGAGAGAGTAATGGGCAAGAGTGGGTGGCCGCCAGAAAATCATTATAGTGTAGGGCGTTCGCTGTACGGCCACAGGTCAGAGGGACCATTATTCGTTTGTTTAAAGCAGTAGTCGTTTGAAACAGTAGTCGTTTGAAACAGAATGCGGTGGAGTGCGAGCTCACCGGATGGTGTTTGGCGGGCTTGCATCAATGGGGTGCAGTATAGTGTGCCAACTTGGTGCGTATCGTGAGTCAGATCTCATTACCTTGCGCTAAAACAAAAATTTACATAAATACATACATTTTTATAATTTGGATCACATAATCCTCTGTTTACCCGGCAGCGGAAATGGGTGGTCAATCATCAACTGAGGATGCACCAGACCATGAGTGTCACTTCCCACATCACGGCAACACCGCTGGAAACCATGCGTTTTCCCTTGCATGGCGCCCGTTTGATTGAAGCATCTGCCGGGACTGGTAAAACCTTTACCATCGCCGGTCTCTATCTGCGTTTGTTGCTGGGGCACGGCCATGAGGCCGGATTTGACGGACTGGACGAAGCAACCCGGCATGCGGTGCCGCTGACGGTTGACCAGATCCTGGTGGTGACTTTTACCGAAGCGGCCACGGCCGAGCTGCGAGATCGGATCCGGGCCCGGATTCACGATGCGCGTCTGGCATTCAGCCGCGGGGTGAGCAGCGATCCTGTGATTGCCCCCCCTGCTTGAGGAAGTGAGCGACCACCGCCAGGCGGCCAGTCTGCTGCTCAATGCGGAGCGGCAGATGGATGAAGCCGCGGTGTATACCATCCATGGTTTCTGCCAGCGTATGCTGACCCAGAATGCGTTTGAGTCGGGCAGCCGTTTTAATAATGAATTTGTCACCGATGAAAGCCATCTCAAAGCTCAGGTGGTGGCCGATTACTGGCGGCGCCAGTTCTATCCGCTGCCGCTGCATCTGGCAGCCGAAGTGCGCCGCCTGTGGGCATCACCGGCGGCCTTGCTGGAGAAAATCGGCGGCTATCTGACCGGCTCGCCGCTTAAACTGACCACACCGGTGATGGACGGCGATCTCGCGGCCCTGCATCAGGACAATCTGCAACGCATCGAAGCGCTGAAAGCGCAGTGGCGTGCGGCGCAGGACGATATACATGACTGCATTGCCAGTTCCGGCATCAACAAACGCAGCTATACCAAAAAATCCCTGCCCCAATGGATTGAAACCGTGTCGCACTGGGCGGCGCAGCCGACCAGCGGTTATGACGTGCCGGAGCACTTAAAGCGCTTTGCCCAGAATGTACTGGCTGAGAAAACGCCCTCCGGCGCAGTGCCGCAGCACGAGCTGTTTGCGGCTATCGAACGTTTCCTCGCCCAGCCGGTGACGCTGGAAGCGCCGCTGCTGGCGCATGCGATTACCCATTGTCGTACCATGCTGGCGAAGGCCAAAGCGAGCAAACAGTGGTTGTCGTTTGATGATCTGCTGACGCAGTTATCGGCCTCGCTGGACGGCGATGAGCAAGGGACGCTGGCGGCCCGCATCCGCACGCTGTATCCGGTAGCGATGATCGATGAATTCCAGGATACCGATCCGCTGCAATACAGTATTTTCAGCCGCATCTATCTTGATTACCCGCAGTGCGGGCTGTTTATGATCGGTGACCCGAAACAGGCGATATATGCTTTTCGCGGCGCGGATATCTTTACCTATATCCGTGCCCGTAATCAGGTAAGTGCTCACTATACGCTCGGTACTAACTGGCGCTCGAGCGCGGATATGGTGGCCGCCGTTAACCAGGTGTTTGAACGCCCGGACAGCCCGTTTATTTACGACGACGATATTCCGTTTCTGCCGGTGCAGCCGAGCCCGAAAGCCGCGCAGCGTGGCTGGTTACTTGATGGTCAGGCGCAGCCGGCGCTCAATTACTGGCATCTTGAGGCCGAAGCGCCGGTCACCAAAGGCAGTTATTTTGATGCCATGGCCAATGCCACCGCCAGCCAGATCCAGCATATTCTCAGCGCGGCCCAGCAGGGCGCCGCAAAGTTCAGTGACGGTGCGCAGATTGAAGCTGGTCATATCGCGGTGCTGGTGCGCACCGGTAATGAAGGGCGGATGATCAAAGAGGCACTGGCCAGACAGGGCATTGCCAGTGTCTACCTTTCCAACCGCGATAGTGTGTTCAGCAGTGCGGTGGCGGCGGATCTGCAGCGTTTGCTGCAGGCGGTGCTGACACCGGAAAATGATCGCGCGATGCGTGCCGCGCTGGCTTCGCCCTTGTTTGCGCTTAATGCCGAGCAGTTGGATGCGCTCAATAACGATGAGAATGAGTGGGAAAACGCGGTCAATGAGTTTAAGCAATATCGCCAGTTATGGATCGATCGCGGCGTGTTGCCGATGCTGCGTAGTGTGCTCAGTCTGCGTCATATCGCTGAACGTTGGCTGGAAGAAAGTGATGGCGAGCGCTTACTGACAGATTTTATGCATCTCAGTGAATTGTTGCAGCAGGCGACGCAGGAGATTGACAGCGACCACGGTCTGCTGCGCTGGCTGGCGCAGTCGATTGTCGATGCCGAGCAGGGGCTGGGCGGCAGTGATGAGGCGATTCAGCGCCTTGAGTCGGAGCGGAATCTGGTTCAGATCGTCACCATTCATAAATCGAAAGGCCTGGAGTATGAGCTGGTGTTTCTGCCGTTTGTGCTCAGTTACCGCGAAGCGAGTGAAGGGAAATATTATGATGCGGCGAGCGGTGAGACTTTGCTGGATATCACTGCCCAGGACGCTTCGTTGCAGCAGGCTGACAAAGAGCGCCTGGCAGAAGATCTGCGCCTGATTTATGTGGCGCTGACCCGTGCGGTGTACGGCTGTTTCATCGGCCTGGCACCACTGCGCAATGGCCGTTCAAGCAAAGAGCCGACCGGGGTACACCAAAGCGCGATGGGTTACCTGCTGCAAAATGGTGAGCAGGGTGGGCTGGATTTGCTGCGCAGCAGCGTGCAGCAGCAGGTCGATGCGCTGGCCTGTGTCGCTGCGAGTGAGCCGCCTGAGCTGCCGCCGCAGCCGTTTGTCGCCCGCGAGGAGAGTCTGCCTGAGCTGAACGCGCGTACGCTGAGCCGCGAGATTGACCGTTTATGGCGCATCACCAGCTACTCCGGCCTGGTCAAACAGGGCAGTCACAGCCATGATGCCACGCTGGAAATCGGCGGTTTCGATGTGGATTCGGCCGATGAACATGATGAGGAAGGGCTGCCGGAACCGGAGCGCTCAATTTTCACCTTTCCGCGCGGCGCCCAGCCGGGCACCTTTCTGCACTCGCTGTTTGAGGAGGTGGAATTTACCCAGCCTGCCGGCAGTGAGTTGAATACCCAGGCTATCAGCGACTTGATGGAGCGCGAGCAGGTCGGCAGCGAGTGGCTGCCAGTGTTGCAGCAGCTGGTCGATACTGTGCTCAGCACGCCGCTGGACGGTAAAGCGCTGCGTCTTAATCAGAAATCGCCGGAGCAGCGTCTGACCGAAATGGAATTTTTACTGCCGATCGAAGTGCTGAGCGCAACCGCGTTGAACCGGGTGGTGCAGCGTCACGATCCGCTGTCGGCTCAGGCCGGTGACCTCGGCTTCTATACCGTACAGGGCATGCTGAAAGGCTTTATTGACCTGGTGTTTGAACATCAGGGCAAGTATTACGTGCTGGACTGGAAATCCAATCATCTCGGTGATGATGTGGCCGCCTATCATGGCGCGCGCCTGCAGCAGGCGATGGCCGAGCACCGCTATGATTTGCAGTACCAGCTCTATGCCCTGGCGCTGCACCGTTTTCTGCGCAGCCGGATTGCCGATTATGACTACCAGCGCCATTTCGGCGGGGTATATTATTTGTTTTTGCGTGGCATGGATGGAGAATCGGATCATGGTATTTTCAGCGCCAGACCGAGCCAGGCGATGCTCGAGGAACTGGATGATTTGATTCGTGGATTAGAGCCGCAAAGCCGAACCACCTCTGCCGGGCAGATGGAGCTTGATTTATGATGACCTTTGATGAGGTACAAACCACCTTACAGCAGCTAAGCCAGCAGGGCGGGCTGCGCCAGATCGATTACCAGTTCGCGCGCTTTATAACCGCGCAGTGTCCGGCCGGACAACTGAGTGAGGCGCAGCGCAGTGTACTGCTGCTGGTGGCGGCAGCGGTCAGCGCAGAGCTGGGGCGCGGTCATATCTGCCTGCCGCTGCGTGATGAGCAGGGCAATGCACTGGATCTCGCCGCCCGGCTCGGCTTGTTTGGGGATGCCGCGCTGCCGCTTAATCAGTTATGGCTGGCCTGTGACTGGGCCGAGCTGGTTAAGCAGTGCACTTTGCTTGGCGCGCAGGGCGAAGCGGTGCCGCTGATGTACGACGGTGAACGGCTGTATCTGCATCGTTACTGGCACTATGAAGTGACTCTGGCGCAGCGCTTACAGAGCTTTGGGACACCCATGATCCTAAAGCCTGCGGAGGTCGATAATCTGCGTCTGCGGCTGGATAATCTGTTTGCCCGTGACTATCGCTTTTTGCATCAGGCGCTCAGCCCGGATCTCAATCAGGTCGCGCGCCAGCGTCTGGTGTGTGACCTGTTGGATGTGGTCGATGAGGGAGCACTGGATTGGGACGCGATTGATGCCAAGTTGCAGGGGGCGCCGCGCCTGACGGATTTGAACGTGCTGGACAGCTTAGTGCCGCAGGCTCACTGCCTCAACTGGCAGAAAGTGGCGGCGGCGATTGCGCTGACGCGCCGTTTTGCGGTGATTTCCGGCGGCCCCGGCACCGGTAAAACCACCACGGTGACCAAACTGCTTGCGGCGCTGATCAGCCAGTCGCAGCAGCAGGGCCATATTCCGGCCATCAAGCTGGTGGCGCCGACCGGTAAGGCCGCCGCGCGGCTGACCGAGTCGATCGGCAAAGCTGTCGCGGATCTAGCGGTGGAGCCGGAACTTAAAGCGCTGATCCCGACTGAATCGAGCACCATCCACCGGCTGCTGGGCGCTATTCCGGACAGCGCGGAGTTCCGTCATCACGCCGCTAACCGGCTGCACCTGGATGTGCTGGTGGTTGATGAAGCCTCAATGGTCGATTTGCCTATGATGGTCAAATTAGTCGATGCGTTGCCCGCACACGCGCGTCTGATCCTGCTTGGCGATAAAGACCAGCTTGCCTCGGTCGAGGCCGGTGCGGTGCTGGGCGATATCTGCTCTTTTCTGCAGCAGGGTTACAGTGCCGAACAAAGTCAGCTGCTGGCGCGCTTAACCGGATTTATGCCGGCGGCGCTTAACCCGCGTCAGGATGAGATTGCCGCAGGTGCCCGCGCAGCGGTCAGCGACAGTTTATGTATGCTGCAAAAGAGTTACCGCTTCGATGCCCGCTCCGGAATAGGCCAGCTGGCCAAAGCCGTCAACAGCGGTCAGGCAATGTGGATTGACCGGGTGTGGCAGCAAGATTTTGCCGACATTGCCCATTTTGCGCTCAGTGGTGAGCATTACCATCAGATGCTGCAGTCGCTGGTGACAGGTTATACGCCGTATCTGCAGCGCCTGCGTCAGCCGCTGCAAGCTGCGGAGTCCGATCGCGCTGCGGAGTCGATGGCCGATAAAGCGCGCGAGGTACTGACTTTGTTCAGTCAGACCCGCTTATTGTGCGCGCTGCGCGAGGGTGACTTTGGCGTCACCGGACTTAACGTGCGGATTGAGCGCGCTCTGGCGGCACGCAAACTGATCAAAGTTCAGGATGAGCTCTGGTACAGTGGCCGCCCGGTGATGGTGACCCGCAATGATCACGCTCTGGGATTATATAACGGCGATATTGGTATCTGCCTGCGCGATGAGCAGGACGATCAGCAACGGCTTAAAGTCTATTTTGAGCTGCCGGACGGCAGCGTAAAAGCGGTCTTGCCAAGCCGGGTTCCTCTGCATGAAACCGCCTATGCGATGACGATTCATAAATCCCAGGGCAGTGAATTTGATTTTACTCTGCTGATTATACCGCCGGAATTCAGCCCGATCCTGACCCGTGAGCTGGTCTATACCGGTATTACCCGCGCCAAGCGTCGTTTGGCACTGTATTGTGATATGGGCGTGATGAAGCGGGCGATCAAGCTGAAAACCCAGCGTGCCAGTGGTTTGGTGCAGCGTTTAAGCGCGTCCTGAATTTTGCTGTATCGCGCTGGGAAAAACAAACAGGCAGCCCTTGGGCTGCCTGTTAACTATTGGGTCAGTGACTATGTCTTTAATGGCTACATTGAGTCAGTCAGGCACCTTTACCGCGTCAGATAAACGCTTTGGTAAAAGTAATAGTACGAATCTTGTAGCGTTGTTTTGATTCAAGGATAAACGTCCGAAGTTGCTCGCTTACCGGGAAAACGCAATGCACGTCCAACCCTTCCAGGAACTCGTTATCGGCCATATCCCAAAAGCTTTGCAGTGAGTTACAAATAACGGTTTTCATCTTAAGTTGCTCTTAACGACTGGTTGAGTGATAAAAGCAATCCATGCGCGTACTAAGCTTTGTCGCTTAGCTGATAATCCTGGGACTCCGCTTCACTTAAGCTGCAGGCTTCAAAGCCAGGTATTCAAATCGAAGTGATTGGAGTGCAACGTGCAGCAAAGGTCACCTGAATACAAAAGGTCACCGCAATAAAAAGGTGATGCCTGTCACGTTTGAGCGAATTTTACACAGTTATGGCAGGCTTGAAAAGTGTTGATTTTATAAACAAAAAGATGCAACGGATTGCATCTTTTTATATTGAGCTTTGCTCGAGCTATATACTGCTTTCATGGCAGTAATATAGATGAAAATTTCATTTAAGATTTAAAATTAAGATTTTTGAACGGCGCTGATAGTTGTACAGGCTCTGCTTGGCCATCGGCAGGCTCTCAACCCCGACTTCGGTAAAACCTTGCTCACGGAACCAGTGTAAGCTGTGAGTAGTGAGGACAAATAAACGCTCAATGCCCATCTGTTTGGCCTGGTGTTTCATGTGATTGAGCAGCAGCAGACCACGGTTACCATCACGGTACTCAGGATGGATCGCCACACACGCCATTTCGGCCATGCTCTCTTCCTGATACGGATAGAGCGCGGCGCAGCCAATCAAGAGGCTGTCTTTGTCGATGATGGTAAACTTATGAATTTCCTGTTCTAACTGCTCACGCGAACGACGTACCAGGATGCCTTGTTCTTCCAGCGGGCGAATCAGATCAAAAATGCCGCCGATATCGTCAATCTGAGCCTGACGCACCTGTTCGGCACTCGCCATGACGATTTGGGTACCGATACCGTCAAACGAGAACAGTTCCTGGATCAGAGCGCCATCTTCTTTGTAACTGATCAAATGACTGCGCGGTACACCGGCGCGGCAGACGGAAACCGCGGCACGCAAAAAGCGCAGGGTTCCGGTCGAATCATCGCTGGACGGATTGCTTTCTGATTCCAGACGCTGGACCAGTTTTTCAACCTCGGCCGGGAACAATTCGGCGATCGAGTTGCCTTTCTCATCGATGATGCCCTGCTCCGAGCAGAAGCCGATCAATTTATCCGCTTTTAATCTTATCGCCACTTGGGTCGCCACTTCTTCTGAGAGCAGGTTAAAACACTCACCGGTGACAGAGCTGGCAATCGGACCCAGCAGTACAATTGAGCCTTGATCTAGGGTACGGTTAATCCCGTCGATATCGATGCGGCGGATACGACCACTGTGGCAGTAATCAATGCCGTCATCCACGCCGAGCGGCTGGGAGATGACAAAGTTCCCACTGGCGACATTGAGCTGAGTGCCGGCCATCGGGGTATTGTTGAGGCTCATCGACAGGCGGGCGGTGATCGCCAGTTGCAACTGACCGGCAGCCTGCATAACCAGGCCGAGTGCTTCTTCGTCGGTGATGCGGATACCTTTGTGGTAAGGCGTGGTGTGATTATTCGCTTCGAGGATTTGATTGATCTGAGGACGGGCACCATGCACCAGGACGATTTTGACTCCCAGGCTGTGCAGCAATGCCAGGTCGCTGATGATATTAGTGAAGTTTTTATCAGCAATCGCTTCACCACCCACCATGACCACCATGATTTTGCCACGGTGAGCGTTGACATAGGGTGCGGATTGTCTGAACCCCTTTACAAGGGCGGTACTACGAATTTTCACGGCCTGACACTCAAGTTGATTGTTTATTTATGTTTGAATAATGACTTTTTATTCACCTGTAAACAAGTGTTTTTTTGCTTTCAGCTTAAAATATCATCTTGATGTGACAGAGCCGGGTCGGGCCGGTTATCCCGGTCAGTGAAATGGTGGCCTCGGCTGCCACATTATGCAACTCAAAATGGAATAACATGTCAGATAATGAGGCTTGCGCAGCGCTTTTTGCCGCGTTGCGCTCTGTGCAGCGCAAAACCGTTGAGCGTTGTTTACTAACGATTGCGGTGGCAGGCACTGTGCTGGTTCTGCTGCTGTACGGCAATCTGTTCAGTCAGTTGGCATCCTTGACCCAGCCGCCGAAAAGCACTCTGTACGGCGTGTGGAAAGAAAAAGATGTCGCGCCGTATCTGGCGCAAACCATCGAAATCCGGCCGGATGTCGTGTTAATGGATGGCCGGGTGGTGACGACCCGCTATGACTATGACGGGCACTCGCTGCGTTATCGGGTCGGTGGCCAGGCTTATCTGTTTCAGATGCGAAATGAGGATCACACGGAAATGAGGTTAGCTTCGTCAGCGCACTATAATCCGACTTTTCAATTGTCAGCGCCGGCGGGGCAATTGTCAGAAAATGACAAAAAACATCTTCAGTAACCATTCCTGAATTGCGCTTGTGAGCGGAGTTTGTCATCCTTTTGCCTAACTCAGCAAATGGACTAACTCCAGTGACAAAACGTTTATTTTCCTATCTTTCTCTGGCGCTGCCGGTAGCGCTGCTTGTCGGCTGTGCCCAGCCGACTGATCGCGCCCAGCAGTACCTAGATCCCGAATTTGCCCAGCCACTGAATCAGGTCGCTGACGTACACTCCAACTCGCCACGTGATTTTACCGAGTTTGCCAAGCAGAGTGAGGCGGTGGTGACGAAATCGCCTTCGATGGCGGCGATGTACGGCCCGTTGTACGAGCAACTGAGTGAGTGGGCGATGCAAAGCGGCGATCCGCAGACTCTGGCTCAGTTTGGTATTCAGGCTGCACAGATGGGCGGCGGTGATAAGAAAGGCAATGTGTTGTTCACCGGTTATTTTTCGCCGGTGATCGAGCTGCGTCACACTCCGGATGACGAGTTTCATTTTCCGGTCTATGCCAAACCGGATTGCAGTTCAGACTGCCCGACCCGTGAGCAGATCTACGCTGGTGCACTGCAAGGTCAGGGGCTGGAATTAGGCTACGCTGCCAACCGGATTGATCCGTTTATTATGGAAGTGCAGGGCAGTGGCTTTGTCCATTTCGGCGATGACGACACGCTGGAATATTTCGCCTATGCCGGTAAGAATAATAAAGCGTACGTGAGTATCGGCCGGATTCTGATTGAGCGTGGCCTGGTCGAACGTGACAAGATGTCGCTTAAAGCGATTAAAGACTGGGTGCTGGCCAACGATGACGCTACGGTTAAAGAGCTGCTGGAGCAGAATCCGTCGTATGTATTTTTTGCCCCGCGCGCTGCGGCGCCGGTGACGGGTAGTGCCGGGATCCCGCTGCTGCCGATGGCTTCGGTGGCCGCAGATCGCTCGCTGTTACCGATGGGCACGCCGATTCTGGCCGAAGTACCGCTGCTGAATGCCGATGGCAGCTGGTCCGGCGCTCATCAGCTACGCCTGCTGATTGTGCTCGATACCGGCGGTGCGGTAAAACAGAATCACCTCGATCTGTACCACGGCATGGGGCCGCGTGCCGGGACCGAAGCCGGCCATTACAAACACTTTGGCCGGGTATGGAAACTGGGGCTGGAAAACAGTCCGACACAAGCACCTTGGGCTACACCGCCAGAGAAGTTACAATAGTCACCCGGCGGGCTTGCCCGGCTAGACTTTTGGTTAAAGAGTGCGTATAAATCGCACTCTTTCTTTTTTGAACCCTTTGATTGTGGATGGTCCGGAGCCAATAGACGGCGCGTAAATGTCGCCGATCGTGTGGTAATCCGGACATTTCCTGTTGTGGATGATTAGTATGCGCGAACTCGATACCCCAGCCTCTGACAGTTATAACCAGCGTTTTGGCGGCACACGTCGTTTGTACGGCAACAGCGAAGTGGACATTCTGCGTGCGGCCCATGTGTGTGTGATTGGTATTGGTGGTGTGGGCTCTTGGGCGGTGGAAGCGCTGGCGCGCTCCGGAATTGGTGAACTGACCCTGATCGATATGGATGATGTGTGCGTCACTAACATCAACCGTCAGATCCACGCCATGAGCGGTACGGTCGGTCAGAGCAAAATCGAAGTGATGGCCGAGCGGGTCAGACTGATCAATCCGGAATGCAAAGTGAACCTGATTGACGACTTTATTACTGCCGATAACCAGCATGAGTACCTGAGCAAAGAGTACGACTATGTACTGGATGCAATCGACAGCGTTAAAGCGAAAGCTGCGCTGCTGGCTTACTGCCGCAGCAATAAAATCAAGGTGATCACGACTGGCGGGGCTGGCGGTCAGACCGATCCGACTCAGATTAAAGTCGCGGACCTGACCAGGACGATTCAGGATCCGCTGGCGAAAAAGATCAAAGACCGTCTGCGCCGTTTCCATAATTTCCCGACCAATCCGGCGCGTAAATTCGGTATTGATTGTGTGTTCTCCACGGAGCACCTTAAATATCCACAGGCAGATGGCAGTGTGTGCGCGGTCAAATCCAGTGCGGAAGGACCGAAACGTATGGACTGTGCCAGCGGCTTTGGCGCGGCGACTGTGGTAACGGCGACCTTCGGCTTTGTCGCGGTGTCACGCATTATCGAAAAACTGATTCAGAAACACCGCGCGTAACGGAGCCTTTATGTCTGATTATTCTTGGTCTGATTTTCCGGATTCGCCATTTGGCAGCGACATTCACAGCACTGATGTACTGGCAGTGATGCAGCAGATGAAAGGCTGGGAAGATCGCTATCGTCAGGTGATTCAGTGGGGTAAAAAGTTGCCACAGATGCCGGATGCGCTAAAAAGCGAGCAAGTGACGGTCGCTGGCTGTGAAAGCCAGGTCTGGCTGCTGGCGGCTCAGCAGGGCGATGTGTGGCACTTTTGCGCCGATTCGGATGCGCGCATCGTGCGTGGCCTGATCGCTCTGGTGATGGCGGCTTATGAAGGTAAAACCAGCGCCCAGATTCAGGCGTTTGATATCGATGATTACTTTGCCCGGCTGGGCCTGATTGCGCATCTCAGCCCGTCGCGCGGCAATGGCCTGAAAGCGATTGTTGAGCAGATTAAACATCTGGCGACATATCCCCTTCCTACTTGAAGCTGCAGCGGTGTTGGCTGCATTCGTTCACCCCAATCACATCGTGTCTCTATGTGATTGGGGATTCACTTATTTGCCGCCTACCTGCAACTCCAAGTTGTTTAGGTATAAGATTTTAGGATCCTGATTCCTGGTTCCTAAAACCCTTCTCCTCTCACTACAGCATATCGACTGCTTTTTCTATCGCTGCGATTAAGCGTTGCACTTCTTGCATCGAGTTATAAATCCCGAACGAGATCCGCACAGTGCCTTTGACAGCGAAGGCATCCATCAGCGGATGAGCGCAGTGGTGGCCGGCACGGACCGCAATGCCCTGCTGATCGAGCAGTGTGGCCAAGTCCTGATGATGGACACCGTCCATCACGATACTGAGAATGCTTGAGTCCGGCTGGTAGCCCAGCACCTGAATATCGTCCAGCTGCAGCAGCGCCTGATAGGTCGTGTGCTGCAGCTGATGCAGATGCGCTTCAACCTCGGTGCGCTCAAACCCGCAGTACCAGTCGATGGCCGTCGCCAGCGCAATCGCGCCGGCCACATTCGGCGTGCCGGCTTCAAATTTACCCGGCAGCTCGGCAAAGGTGGTGCCGTCAAACGAGACCTTCTCCACCATTTTTCCACCGCCGTGCCAGGGTGGCATCGCTTCCAGCAGCGCCAGTTTGCCATACAGCACGCCAATACCGGCCGGTGCATACAGTTTGTGACCGGAGAAGACATAAAAATCGGCGTCCAGCGCGGTGACATCGACCTCTTCATGCACGATGCCCTGCGCGCCGTCGACCACCACCACTGCGCCGGCCCGATGGGCGGCGTCAATCACCGCTTCAATCGGCTGGCGGGTGCCGGTGACATTGGTGATGTGGGCCAGCGCGACAATTTTGCACTGGTCAGACAGCAAGTGGTGGAAAGCATCCAGGCCAAACTCGCCATTGGTGGTCATCGGAATTTTGACCACCTTAGCGCCGGTCTGCTGCGCCACTATCTGCCACGGTACGATGTTGGCGTGATGCTCGGTTTCGCTGACCAGGATTTCATCGCCGGGTTGCAGAGTTGAACGGGCGTATGTCTGCGCAATCAGGTTAAGTGCTTCGGTCGCGCCCCGGGTCCAGATAATACTTTTACTGCTTGGCGCGTTGATAAAGCGGGCGATGCGTTCACGCGCGGTTTCAAACTGGCTGGTGGCATGCGCGGTCAGGCTGTGGCTGCCGCGATGCACATTGGCATTCTGCGCGCTGTAATAACGGCTGATGGCATCAATCACCACTTGCGGCTTTTGCGTGGTCGCCGCACTGTCGAGGTAGATCAGCGCCTGATCATTAATGGTTTGCTTGAGCGCCGGAAACTGGGCGCGAACCGCGGCAATATCCAGCATGTTATTCGATACCCAGTTTTTCATAGTTAAGCTGAGGCAGGGCAACCAGCGGAACGGCGACTTCACGCGCCAGCGCTTTTCCGGACAGCTGGACAATGATTTCGACCGCAAATTCCAGCGCCGTCCCCGGCCCTTGGCTGGTCAGCAGATTGTTGTTGACGTCATAGGTGACGCGGCGGTTCCGCCACAAGTCGGCGGGAATACACTGCTGAAAATTGGGATGACAGGTCATCAGCGCACCCGGATAAAGGTCGTGGTGCTGCAGGACCACCGCCGGCGCGGCGCAAATGGCGGCAACCAGGCGGCCATCGTATTTTTGCTGTCTGATGATCTCGACCAGCACAGTGCTGTCACGGAACACTTCTGCGCCGCCGACACCGCCGGCCAGCACCACGGCATCAAATTCATCATCGGCGACGTCGACCAGTTTGCAGTCGGCAGTCAGTGTCACGCCTCGGGACGCGCGCATGGTGAGGTGACCGTCGAAATCCGCGCTGGCTACCACAACCTGATAACCGGCCCGGACCAGAATATCAATCAGAGTGACGGCTTCCATCTCTTCCGTGCCCGGAGCGATAGGGATCAGAATGCGTTTTGTCATGCTTGGGTCCAACTTTGTTGTAAGGATTGAATGTGTTGATACAGTTGCTGGTTAACCGGTACGGCCAGACCATGCTGCTGCGCTTTGCGCACCACGTATCCGTTGATAAAGTCTATCTCGGTTTGGCGCTGATGGACAACGTCCTGATGCATTGAAGAGCGATTACGTGCCGTGGCGGCAATGACAAGATCGACGGTAGCGCGCAGCGCGTGTTGATCGACCGGAATGTGCTCCGCGCGCATCACAGCGGCAACTTCAGCAATGATGTTATCTAGCCGGGCGCGATAGCGAGGGTCGGCCAGCTCTCCATTACTGATTTGCTCAATCGCTGTCAGCGGGTTAATCGCACAGTTAATCGCGAGTTTCTGCCACAGGGCGTGCTCAATGTGTTGGTTCCAGCTCACCTGGGGCAGGGCATGCTGCAGCACATCACAGACAAACTCGCAGCGGGCACCCGGCGTATTAAAGGGCCCGATTTGAGTTTGCCCTTGCCCGGTATGCAGCACCTTGTCCGGCGCAGGTTTTAGCGCGCCATGCGTGGTGGTCGACAACAGCACAGGATAAGGCGCGAGGCGATCACTGAGTGCTTCCAGCGCTCCCATACCGTTATGCATAAACAGCAGGATGGTCTCATCGGCAATTTGCTCAAGCAGGGCAGGTAAAGCCGACGCGACTTGCCAGGCTTTCACCGTGATCAGTAACAAATCAGCGCGGTGCAGCGTGTCAGGCTGATTGTAGGCAAAATTGAGCTTGGGCTGCTCATCACATTGCAGCGACCAGTGTGTGGCGTTTTGAGTGCCCCACAGCGCCACCTGATGTCCGGCCTGGTGCAGATGCGTCGCCCACAGGCTGCCAATGGCACCGGGACCGACAATCACGATATTCATGCAAACAACTTCGGTTAAGGGTTTGCGCTAAGGATAATGCCCCGCGGAGCGAAAGCAATAAAAAAGGGCGCCGATTGGCGCCCTCTCAAAGCTTGAGCAGGATTTACTTAGAACTTGTAAGTTACTGCCAGGTAATGGCCGATACCGGTTGAGTCTGCAGTTGCAGATGCATCCCATGGCAGACCTTCGCCGTTTTCAAAGCCGTATACATCGTTGAACAGTTTCAGGCCATAACCCACTGCGAAGCGGTCTGAGTGCCAGTAAATACCGTTGAACATGTCAAAGCCAGTGCTAGACGTGTTGTATTGGCTCTTCATGCCAAATTGGTAATCGATGTAACCTTGGTATGCGATGAACGTACCGTTTTCGAAAAAGTAGAAAGGTTTGAACCAGTTAGTGGCAAAGTGGTAACCATTCCAGTCTTTTTTACCTGAATCGTAAGTTTTGTACAGGTTTACGCCTACTTTACCAAACCATGGCACCATCACGTCTGAACCCAGACCGATGTTCTGAGTGTTCAGACCGTCGCTACCGCCATCCCATTGGATCAGAGAAGCCAGATATAGCTCCTGTACCGGACCGAAAGACAGGTCTTTACCAGTCAGAGCGTCCAGAGAGACACGCGGTGCAAATTTCATAAAGATTTTATCACGACCGTACTTGTCGCTGCTTGTGTCTGAAGTCAGGTTGAAGATATCAACATAGCCGTAAAGATCGAAAATGCCTGAACGGCCACCGAATTCCATTTCCAGGTAATCGTGGCTTGAATCTTCGTCAGCGGCACCTTTCTCATTGAACGCACCCATAATGTTGAACTGCATCCACTTGTAATCGTTTTTGTGGATATCGCCATCTGAGTAGTCAGCTGCCAGAGCTGGTGCAGCGGATGCTGCCAGTAGACCAAGAGCTAAAAGTAATTTGCGCATAAGGGGGACTCTCTATGTATGTATTGATTCAGAAGAATAATTAATCACTGCTTCTTCCAATTGGCGGGAATGATAGCGACTAAAATCTCAATTAAAAGTGATACGGCGTGCAAAATTTAGCTTCTTTGGTGATCATGGTCACATTATTGTATTTTATTTACGGAACTTTTTTGTGTTACAAGGATTTGCATTTTATTTGTGATTTTTGTCACGCAAACGTTTGGGTTGAAGGATATTAAGCTTATTGAATAACCTAAACGCGTAGTCAGTGATCTGGGGTTTTGCAAATTGCGTATGCACAACAAACACACTTGGTTAGCAGATCAACTTCACATAGGCAGGAAATCCAGATGGAAGAGATAATGTTATTTCCGCTCAGTTCGGTTGTTTTACCCGAAGGTAAGATGAAACTGCGTATTTTTGAGCCAAGATACAAACGTATGGTGGCGGAATGCAGCAAAACCGCCAGCGGATTCGGGATCTGTTTGTTCGATAGCAAAAGCGCAGGAAAAGCAAATCCTCTTTCCGAATTTGGTACATGGGTGAAAATTGTCGACTTCGAAACGCTCGATGACGGCCTGCTGGGCATTACCGTGGTGGGAATGAAACGCTTCGTGATCCGCAAGATTCGGGTCGAGCACGACGGGTTGCGCCGCGCGAAAGTGGAATGGTTGGCGAACTGGCCAACCCAGCAAATGCCAGAGCGGGAAGTTTTCCTCAGTCAGCATCTGCAAAAGTTGTATCAGGAGTTTCCGCAGATCGGCAGTCTGTATGATCATCGTTTCTTTGATGATGCCAGCTGGGTCAGTCAGCGCTGGTTGGAACTGTTGCCGCTGTCTAACGGTCAGTTTGATGAACTGGCCCAGCAGGAAACCTGCCACAGCGCGCTGGCCTTCCTGAATCAGGCTATCGAAGCGTACGACGACTGACTCCCTCCAACGTGACCGACGGCCATCCGCACTAACAGAAAAAGCTGGCACTATAATGAAAGCAGGGTGCCTGACCGCTTTGCTGTGATCTGAATGGATGCTCAGCTCGTACAACAGGCGATAGGTGCAGGAAGGCCTAAATTTCAGGCCGTTAAGGACAGGACATCTCATGACTAATGTGAATCCACAAACCTTCAGCCGTCAGGACTGGACCAAGTGTATGGAGAAAGTGAAACAACGCGATAAGGAAGCTTTCGCAGTTATCTTTCATTATTTTTCTCCGCGGCTGAAACAGTTTGTTTTCAAGCATCTGGGTAACGAGCACGTCGCCGTTGAACTGGTTCAGGAAGCGATGACCACCGTATGGCATAAAGCCTATCTTTTTGATGGCTCAAAAAGTTCGTTATCGACCTGGGTCTACACCATTGCACGTAATTTGTGTTTTGACCTGATGCGTAAACAGAAAGGCAAGGAGCCTCATGTCCTTGCCGACGATATCTGGCCGGGAGATTTCTGCCCGCCTGACCTGGTTGAGCACTACGCTCCGGAGCATGAAATGCTCAAAGAGCAGGTGCTTAAATTTCTCGACACTCTGCCGGAAGCGCAGCAAAAAGTGGTACGTGCGGTTTACCTTGAGGAAATTCCTCATCAGCAGGTGGCCGACATGTTTGACATTCCGCTCGGTACCGTCAAATCACGCTTGCGTCTGGCAGTGGAAAAACTCAGAACTTCAATCGATGCGGAGCGGCTATGAGCTACCATCCAGATTTTTCATTACTTGAAGCCTATGCCCAAGGCTCTATCGATGCCATTCATGGCGTGTCTGTGGCCACTCATCTAGAGATGTGTCCACACTGCCGTCAGCAAACCCGGCAATTGGAAGAGCATTGCGGAGATGCACTGCTCAATTTAGAAATGACATCCAGTCAGGCATCCGCGGCGCCCACTGCCGATGCCCACTGGCAGCAGATGCTGGAGCAGATTTTTGCCAGTGATGCGCCTGCGCGGCCCAAGCTGACCCGGGCCAAAGCGCCGGTCGTGTCGGTCAACGGCCGTCAGATTGCCGTTCCACGGGCGCTGAAGCGCTTTGTGAGCGCCGACGCGAAATGGCGCAGTTATGGCGGCAAGGTGTTCAGCCTGGCGCTGCACAGTGATGACAACACGCACATGAATCTAATGTACATCAGTGCCGGTGTGAGTATTCCTCAGCATACTCATCTGGGCACGGAATCAACGCTGGTGCTGCACGGCGGGTTCAAAGATGAAGACGATCATTATGACGCCGGTGATTTCATTCTGCGTGATGGTAGTGTGCATCATTCACCCCAAACCGCTCAGGACCAGGACTGCCTGTGTCTGACGGTACTGACTGAGCCGATGCTGTTTACCCGTGGTGTGGCTCGGCTGTTTAATATGTTTGGCAAAGGGCTTTATCCATAAGAACTTTATCCATAAGAACGTTATATTCAGGGATTGTCTTGCTGGGATGTTAAGCCTAAAAGTCACCCTCCTGATTTGTTACTCCTGCTGGCCACTTTGTGGCCTTTTTTTTGTCCCGACCACACTTCTCTGGCATTTCTGCGCCGGGTTCAGTGTATGATGCATGAGTATTCAATCTATTACATAAAATCACACTATGTCGCACCAAAGTATGTCTCAGCCTATTGATAAAAAAACGTTTCTCAGCTTGTTTGCCACGGTGTTTCTGCCGATGTTTCTGGCCGCGGTGGATCAGACTCTGCTGGCCACTGCTACTCCGGCCATGGTCAGTGAGCTGGGTGACATCCAACTCTCTTCCTGGATTGCGGTTGGCTATATGCTGGCCGGTGCGGCTTCTGTGCCGATATATGGCTGGCTGGGCGACCAATACGGTCGTAAACGTATGCTCGGGATTGCGCTCAGCATTTTTGCACTTGGCTCTTTGGTCTGCGCTCTGGCGGTCAACATGCCGGGCTTAGTCGCGGGGCGGATTATCCAGGGTTTGGGCAGTGGCGGCCTGATGAGCCTGTCACAGGCGCTGATTGGCGAACTGGTCGCGCCGCGTCAGCGGGCACGTTTTCAGGGCTACTTTTCGGCGTTGTTTGCGCTGTCGAGTATCGGTGGCCCGGTGCTGGGCGGGGTAATTGTGACTTATCTCTCCTGGCAATGGCTGTTCTGGATTAATCTGCCGCTGGTCGCACTGGCGCTGTTTCGTTTATCGCGTCTGCAGTCGAGTCAGGTTAAAAGTGCCAGAAGCCGTATCGACGTTTTCGGGTTGTTGCTGTTTCCGACCCTGATGACAACGATTATCTACTGGCTGTCGGCCGGTGGTCATTACTTTGCCTGGGGATCAGAAACCAGCCTGCTGCTACTTGGAGGGTTTGTGTTGTTAGTGGTGAGCTTTGTGTGGCAACAAAAGCGGGTCCGTCACTCTTTTCTGCCTTTACCTTTGCTGGTGCGTAAAGAGATTCATGTGCCTTTGATTTCGACGTTTCTGTTTGCTTCTTGTTTGTTTGGCCTGGTGTTTTTCCTGCCGATTTTTATGCAAATCGGTCTGGGCGTCAGCGCGGCCCGCTCCGGCCTGCTGATGATCCCGCTTTCGGCCGGCATTATTATCGGCTCGTTTATCACCGGTAAACTGATTGCCCGCAGCGGAGTACCAAAATGGATTCCGGTGTGCGGCATGAGCGTCAGTACCCTGGCGTTTCTGACGTTAGCTACGGTCGATATGGGGCCGAATGCGGTCAGTGCGGTCGGTTTTTTATGCTGCCTCGGGCTGGGCACTGTGATGCCATCGACCCAGGTGCTGATACAGACCGTGGCTGGTAAAGCCAGCCTGGGGCGGATTACCTCTATGGCGGCGCTGTCGCGCTCGCTGGGCGCGTCAGTCGGTACGGCGGTATTTGGTACCCTGATTTACTCGCAAATCCCCGGTTTTGATGCCAGCAGCTCAATCAGTACCTTGCTGGAGACGCCTCAGGACGTAGTGGCCGATGCGTTCCAGACCGGCTATCTGCTGGCGGCGTTATTTGCGTTTACCTGTGTGCTTAACGCGGCGCGCGCGCCGTTGATTCAGCTTGATGACTACAGTTGGGCGACGGAAAAAAGCGCATAAAAAAACGGTCTCAGCTGAGACCGTTTTTTGTCTGGGTTGCGCCGCCGTGAAGGGGTGTAACCTATCAGGCCAGACCCTGAATGATCACGAATTTCTCTAACAGCTCTTCTTCTGTTTCAACGTGGTTCGGATCAACAATGATGCATTTAGTGATCGGACACACCGACTGACAGGTCGGCTTGTCATAGTGACCTTTACATTCGGTACACAGATCCGGATCAATCTCAAAGATGGACTCGCCCATCGAGATGGCGCCGTTCGGGCATTCCGGATCGCACATATCACAGTTAATGCACTTATCAGTGATCAATAAGGCCATCTTATTTGCCTGTTGGGTTACGGGTATCCTGACCAGCGTTAAGGTTACGCATCAGCAGAGCGTAGTTCAGATCCATATCCTGCGGCATCGGAATGTAAACGAAGTGGCCGTTGCCTTTCGCATCGTCAATCGCTTCGCCTTTACGGTTTTCCATCGCTTCCAGAGTGAAAACAACGTTACCTTTTGGCGTCATCAGCTCCAGGCTGTCGCCCAGAATGAATTTGTTCTTCACTTCCACTTCCACCATGTCGCCACGGCGTTTACCGGTGAACTCACCGACGAACTGCTGTGCGTCAGAGACAGAGTAACCGTAGTCGTAGTTCTGGTACGCGTCATGTGTGTGACGGCGCAGGAAGCCTTCGGTGTAACCGCGGTGCGCCAGGCTTTCCAGTGTGCCCATCAGGTTCTCATCGAACGGTTTGCCGGCCACAGCATCATCGATCGCTTTGCGGTAAACCTGAGCAGTACGTGCACAGTAGTAGAATGATTTGGTACGGCCTTCGATTTTCAGTGAGTGCACACCCATCTTGGTCAGGCGCTCAACGTGTTGTACCGCACGCAGGTCTTTGGAGTTCATGATGTAAGTGCCGTGCTCATCTTCATAAGCGGCCATCTTCTCTTCCGGACGGTGGCTTTCAGATAACAGGACAACGTCATCAATTGGCTTACCACGACCGATGGTGGTTTCCGGACGCTCTTCCTGTACTTCAATTGCCTGAGCGGCATTTGGATCGAATTGTTCAACGATTTGACCCGCTTCGTCTTCTTTGCCTTTCTCAACTTTGTATTCCCAACGACAGGCGTTGGTACAGGTGCCCTGGTTCGGGTCACGTTTGTTGATGTAGCCAGACAGCAGGCAACGACCTGAGTAAGCCATACACAGCGCGCCGTGGACGAATACTTCCAGCTCGGTTTCCGGACAGTGCTCCCGAATCTCTTCGATCTCTTCCAGAGACAGCTCGCGAGAGACGATAACGCGCTCAACGCCGTTAGCTGCCCAGAATTTCACGGTTGCCCAGTTGACCGCGTTGGCCTGTACGGACAGGTGAATCGCCATGTCAGGGAAAGCTTCACGTACCATCATGATCAGACCCGGGTCAGACATGATCAGTGCGTCCGGACCCATATCAACCACAGGTTTCAGATCGCGGATGAAGGTTTTCAGCTTCGAGTTGTGCGGCTGGATGTTACAAACCACGTAAAAGCGTTTGCCCTGGGCGTGCGCTTCATCGATACCGATTTGCAGGTTCTCGTGGTTGAATTCGTTGTTACGTACCCGCAGGCTGTAACGCGGCTGGCCTGCGTACACAGCATCTGCCCCGTAGGCGAACGCGTAACGCATGTTTTTCAGGCTACCTGCCGGTGACAGCAGTTCAGGTACGAAAGTTTTCTCAGTAGTCATTGCTTCTTTATCTCAATCTGATCTCAAGTCAGGCCAATGCCACCTGATGGCATTGGAAGGGGCGCAAATTTTACGTCAAAATGTGAGCCATGACCAGTTGAGATTGCAGGTGATAAGAGAGGATGAGCTGACAGAGTGATTGCTGCCAGGTGGATAACGACTGTCTCAAAAAAGTCAGGCCGGTCACAATGGACCGGCCTGACTCGGGGAGGGGCTTAAGCGTCGGCTTGCGGCAGGCCGCCTAAGGCGTCGAACAGATTCGGCAGGAAGGCGGAAAATTCACCGCACATCAGCGAGAAATCGGCATCGAAACGCGCCGCCTGATCTTCGCGCGGAATGTCTTCGTTCTCATCTTTCAGTTCATCGCTGAAGGTGATGCGTTTGATGCTGCAGTCTTCGGCCAGAATAAAGCTCAGCCGATCCTGCCAGTTGACAGACAGCTTAGTCACCACCTTGTTGGCAGCGATGTGATTGAGAATCTCATCGCTGGTCAGCTCCTGTTTTTTACAACGCACTACGGCGCCGTCATCGAGAGTCGATGTCAGCTCAGCTTCATCCAGCAGGTTGAAACCTTGCGGCAGGTTGCCGTCTTTGACCCATTGGGTCAGGGTGGTTTCGACGGCCACTTCCGGGATAGCCGGAACCACAGGCAGGCTGCCCATGGTTTTACGCAGCAGCGCCAGCACGTCTTCGGCTTTTTTGTAGCTGCTGGCGTCGACCAGAATCAGACCTTGCGACGGCATGATCAGCACAAAGGTGTACTGGCTGCGGCTGAACGCGCGTGGCAGCAGATCGATGACGATATCGTCTTTGATATTGTCTTTTTCTTTCTTTTTCAACGGACGGCCTTCTTCGGCTTCCATTGCTTCAACTTTGGCATTGAGTGAGTCTTTGATCACCGAGGCCGGGAGCATTTTTTCTTCTTTCTTGGCGCAGATGAGAATGCGGTCTTCACTGACGTGAGTCATCATGTCGCCATGTTTGCCCATCGCATGTACCCAGCCGAATTTCTGTTTGTCCTGGCTGCCACAAGGGGTGAAGCGAAACTCTGCCAGTTGCTGTTCCAGCTGGTCGGCATTGAAGTTGATATCGCGGTTGACGCGATAGACCATACAGTTTTTAAACCACATATCTATTTCTTTTCCTTGTTCGAAAGCGTGACATCATAGGACATCTCTCTGGCAATGTCTCACGGCGAATTCAAAAAATTGCCACCCGAAACCAGGTTGATATAACGATGAATTTGATAAGAAAGTTATATTAAAAATTGTTTGCAAAGGTCACAAAAGTGTCATAATCATTTCTCATAATGCACAGCGTTGATTAAATAAAAAGGTTATTCAATTATGTCTAGAAGGATTCTGGTTGTTGAAGACGAAGCGCCGATTCGTGAAATGCTGTGTTTCGTGCTTGAACAAAAAGGTTATCAGGCAGTGGAAGCCGAAGACTATGACACTGCGGTGAATAAACTGGCTGAACCCTTCCCTGATCTGGTTCTGCTTGATTGGATGCTGCCTGGTGGCAGCGGCATTAACTTCATCAAGCATATGAAACGTGAAGAGCTGACACGCAACATTCCGGTTGTGATGCTGACCGCACGTGGTGAAGAAGAAGATAAAGTCCGTGGCCTGGAAGTCGGCGCTGATGACTACATAACCAAACCTTTCTCTCCTAAAGAGCTGGTGGCTCGTCTCAAAGCGGTCATTCGCCGTGTGACGCCAACGGCACTGGAAGACGTGATTGATGTGCAGGGCCTGAAACTGGATCCGGTCTCGCACCGTGTGACGGCCAATGATGATGCATTGGATATGGGTCCGACCGAATTCAAAATGCTGCATTTCTTTATGACGCACCAGGAACGGGTGTACAGCCGCGAGCAGCTGCTGAACAACGTCTGGGGCACGAACGTTTACGTGGAAGACCGTACCGTTGATGTGCATATCCGTCGTTTGCGTAAAGCACTGGAAGAAGCGGGTCACGATAAGCTGATCCAGACGGTGCGCGGTGCTGGCTACCGTTTCTCAACCAAAGCGTAAGGGGACTGACGCCGGTCCTGGATTCCGCCGAATCGGATGCGGCATGAAGACATTATGGTTGAACGTTTAACTTGGAAAAAGCTGGCCTGGGAGCTGGCTTTTTTTACCTGCCCTGGATTGTGGTCGGGTGGATATTCGGCTACATGCCGTGGTTGCTGTTGGCGGCCACGGCTTTGCAGCTTGTGTGGCATTTACATAACCAGATGCGACTTTCTGCCTGGCTGTGGGATGAAAAGCGCCTCACGCCGCCCTCCGGGTCCGGCAACTGGGAGTCGCTGTTTAACGGCATTTACCGCCTGCAGCAGCGCCAGCGCAAAAAGCGCAAAGAACTGACCAATCTGATCCGTCGTTTTCGCAACGGGGCAGAATCGTTGCCCGATGCGGTGGTGGTGTTTCGCGGTGAAGGCAACATTGTGTGGTGTAACCGCCTGGCGCAGCATCTGCTCGGCTTTCGCTGGCCGGATGATGCCGGACAGCCGATCTCAAACCTGATTCGTACTCCGGATTTCATCAAATACCTGCAAAAAGGCGACTTCACTGAGCCGCTCGACATGCGTTCGCCGCTCAATGTGGAACGTTCGCTCGAACTGCGGATCGTGCCGTATACCGAGGGCGAGCACCTGATGGTGGTGCGTGATGTGACTCAGCTCAAGCAGCTGGAAGGTATGCGGCGTAACTTCTTTGCCAACGTCTCGCACGAACTGCGCACCCCGATGACGGTGCTGCAGGGGTATCTGGAGATGACCGAAGACCCGGATATGCTGGTCGGCCCGATGTGGCCGAAAGCGCACGGTGTGATGACCGAGCAGCTCAACCGCATGAACAGTCTGGTCAGCCAGCTGCTGACCTTGTCCAAGATTGAAGCCTCGCCGATTCACGAACTGGACGAAGTGGTTGATGTGCCGTCGATTCTGGAGATTCTGGAAAAAGAAGCGGTCAGCCTGAGCGGTGATGATCAGCATCAGCTCCATTTTGAGGTGGATAAAAAACTGCGCGTGCTGGCGGATGAAGATCAGTTACGCAGTGCGATCTCAAATCTGGTGTATAACGCGGTCAAATATACCCCGCCTGGCGCCGAGATCAATGTGCGCTGGTATCAAAGCCCGCAGGGCGCCTGTCTGGAAGTGGAAGATAAAGGCGACGGTATCGAGCCGCAGCACCTGCATCGTCTGACTGAGCGTTTTTACCGCGTTGACAAAGCGCGCTCGCGTGACACTGGCGGCAGTGGTTTAGGGCTGGCGATTGTGAAACATGCCTTGTCCCATCATGACTCTCATTTAGACATCAAAAGCCAGGTTGGTGTCGGCAGCCAGTTCTCGTTTGTGCTGCCCAAGCGCCTGGTGGTGAAGTAAGCATGTGGAAAAAAATAACTCTGTTGGCGCTGCTGGTGGCCTGTTATGGCCCGGCGTCGGCACAGGCCTTAAGTAATAATGGCGTAAGTGACTATGACTTAAGTGACAATGGCTTAAGTGACTATGACCTAAGTGACTATGAAAAGACGCCCGGCGTGGCCGGGAACCTGCTTACGGTTGGTTCCGATACCTTAGCCGGAATGACCACCTTGTGGGTGGAAGAGTTTAAATCGATTTACCCCAATGTGATTGGTCAGGTGCAGGCATCCGGCTCAGCCACTGCGCCACCGGCGCTGACCGAAGGTACCGCTCAGTTTGGTCCGATGAGCCGGCCGATGCGCAGCAGCGAAATCGAAGCGTTTGAGCGTACCTATGGCTATAAACCGACGGCGCTGCGGGTGGCGATTGATGCGATTGGTATCTTCGTGCATCGTGATAACCCAATCAAAGGGCTTAATTTCACTCAGCTCGACAGTATTTTTTCCGCCACTTTGCGCTGCGGCGCGACCGAGTCGGTCGAACGCTGGGAGCAACTTGGTTTGTCTTATGAGTGGGCGAAACGTGGTATTCAGATGTTTGGTCGTAACTCGGTGTCCGGTACGTATGGCTATTTTAAGCAAAATGCGCTGTGCGGCGGTGATTTCAAACGCAGCGTCAACGAACAGCCGGGGTCGGCTTCGGTGGTGCAGTCGGTGGCTTCGACCATCAACACCATAGGTTACTCCGGGGTCGGTTACCGTGTCTCCGGGGTCAAGTTACTGCCTATTGCGGTAGAAGGTGAGCAGTATGTTGAGCCGACCCGCGCTAACATTTTGTCCGGTGACTATCCGCTATCGCGCTATCTGTACGTTTATATTAACAAGAATCCGACCCGCGAGCTGAGTCCGGTTGAGCGTGAATTCATCCGCTTTATCTTCTCCAGGCAGGGGCAGGACATAGTCGCGAAAGATGGTTATCTGCCTATCTCACCGGATCTGGTTCATCAGGAGTTGCACAAGGTCGGTATCGAATAAATCAACGCCTATTGCTCCGCTTGCGCCCCCGCAAACGCAACAAGCCAGCACAGTGCTGGCTTGTTTTATGTTAGCAGTCCGTCTTGTTTGACCTGCGATGTTTTACTCGTTGTCAGCCGATAGCTAGAAGCTCAGTTGCCAGCCGGCATTATGCCAGTACTCCTGTTCACTGAGCAGGTCAGCATGCAGCAGCTTGTTGTTCTCCAGCCACTCTTTTTCTACGCATTTGAGCTGCCATTCGTCGTCTTTGATGTTAAGACTTAGCTCAGGTAACGGGTCGTCATTGCGCTGACCATTAACCACAATGGCCAGGCGTAGCACCCGGATAAGGCCAAGAATATGTTTTTTCTTGAACAGGGAAAAATCAGCCATTTCATTGAGTTTTAACGCTTTGCGCTGGAATCGGGCCAGCGTCGACAGCACCAGTTGTTGCTCGCTGTTAAAGCCGGGCATGTTGGTGTGGTGCAGTATGTAGGCTGAGTGACGGTGAAATGCCTGCAAGCTGATACTCAGACCGACTTCATGCAGCAGGGCGCTCCATTCCAGCAAATCGAACAGTTCGTTGTTCTTTTTCAGCCCCAGTTCAGCGGCGACCTGATCGAGAAATTCGCGTGCCTGGCCTTTGACCTTGGCGGCATGTTCCAAATCAACCAGATGTTTAGTCGCCAGGTTTTCCGTGGTGCGCAGGCGAATATCCGAATACTTGAACCTGTCTTCCATCTCATACAGCAAGCCTTCACGCAGCGCGCCGTCGGAGAAGTACATCTCTTTGATCTTAAGGGCGTGGAAAATCGCACTCAGGATAGCGACTCCGGCCGCAAATACCGGCTTACGATCTTCGGTCAGACCGGAGAGCTGAATATCGTCAATCGAGTTCCAGTCACACAGTTTGTCGATCAGTTTACCCAGCCGCTCCTCGGTAATGATGCCATCATCAAATCCGAGGCCGATCAGCACTTCGTGAATCGCTTTGACGGTACCGGATGAACCAAAGGCGATCTTCCAGCCTAGTTTGCGGTACTTACTGGCTATCGATTCCAGTTTCTGTTCGGCTGCCAGCATCGCCTGAGCAAAATTCTTCTTCGACAGTTTGCCGTTAGAAAAATAGCGGTCGGTATAGGAGACGCAGCCCATCTGTTTGCTGTTGACCAGCTCGGCATCAAAGCCCTTGCCAATCACCATTTCGGTACTGCCGCCGCCGATATCGACCACCAGCATCGATTCTGCCTGGGGCTGAGTATGCGCCACTCCGAGGTAGATAAGGCGCGCTTCTTCTGTACCGGGAATAATCTCGATTGGGTAGGGCAGCACTTGCTGCGCGCGTTGCAGAAAGATGTGCGCGTTATTGGCCTGACGCAGGGTATGCGTCGCGGCGATACGTACATTGTCGGCATCAATGCCCTGCAGACGCTCGGCAAACATCGCCAGACACTCGAGGCCGCGCTCTATCGATGCGTTATCGAGATTGTGCTGCTCATCCAGACCTGAAGCGAGACGGACCCGCTGTTTGTGGCGGCTGATCAGCTGTAAATCCTGGTCAACGACTTTAGCCACCACCATGTGAAAGCTGTTCGATCCTAAGTCAATCGCGGCGATTTCGCGTGTACTGGTCTCATCCCGAATTGAACTATCACCTGACACGTGTTCAGGCTGCGTGTCATTCACGCTGTCGGTTGCAGGCGTATCGTTACCAGGTGTCGTATTGTCTGGCTGATCGTTGTCTGGCTGATCGTTTTCAGTCTTAGCGTGGTCAGGCGTGTTGCTGGGCTGAGTCATGGATATCTGCTGATCCCTTATGCTTACGTGTTTGTTTTTCTACATTTTTAAGATAGTCATAAATAGCCAGTTGTGAACGAACTTTCTTTCGGTTACCGCGGTTAACGTAGCGGTTACTCATTTCTTTATCGATCACCCGTGCTTTGACGGTATCCGTAAACTGTAGATTGATGATGTCTATAATACGCTGTTTCAGCCGCTCGTCACGCACTGGTGCGGTCACTTCGATACGGTGATCAATATTACGTGTCATCCAGTCAGCAGAAGAGATATAAACCTTGGGATTGCCTTCATTATGTGTGATCAGGACCCGCGGGTGCTCCAGGAAGCGATCGACAATACTGATGATACGAATGTTATCGCTGATGCCTTCTAAGCCGGGCACCAGAGAACACATGCCGCGAATGATCATCTTTATCTGCACGCCGGCACTGCTGGCGGCATACAGTTTATTGACCAGGCCGGGGTCGACCAGGTTGTTGACTTTCAGGGTAATCGCTGCTTTTTTACCCGCCAGGGCATGCGCGGTTTCCTCATCGATCAGACGGTACAACTGGTTACGTGAATTGCGCGGTGAGACAATCAGATGATTGAAATTCACCGGGCGGAACGGATTTTCAATATAGCCGAACACGTTACGCACTTCGTTGGTGAGATCTTTGTCGGCGGTCAGCAGAGAAAAGTCGGTATAGATACGCGCGGTCTTTTCGTGGAAGTTACCGGTGCCGATATGGGCGTAACGGATAAATTCATTCTCTTCACGGCGGGTGATCAGCAGCAGTTTGGCGTGGATTTTCATCCCCGGTGTACCAAACACCACGTGCACGCCGGCTTCTGTCAGCACCCGTGACCATTCAATGTTGGCTTCTTCATCAAAACGGGCCTGCAGTTCGACTACCACCACGACATTTTTGCCGTTGTGGACCGCATCAATCAGCGAGTTCATCAGACGAGAGTCTTTGGCCACACGGTAGATATTGATCTTAATGCTGACCACTTTCGGGTCAAAGGACGCCTGACGGACCAACTCGGTAATGTGCTCGAAGCTGTGGTACGGGTAGTGCAGCAGGATGTCCTGCGCTTTGATGGCGTCAAACGCATTCAGGTAGCCTTCAAAATCGGCGCACTTGATTGGCGGCAGCGGACGGTTTTCCAGATAGTCGCGTCCCACGTTCGGAAAGCCGATAAAGTCTTTAAAGTTGTGATAGCGCCCGCCCGGCAGCAAGCTGTCGTAATGGGAAATCTGCAGCTTTTCACACAGGAAATTGAGCATCTGCTCCGGCATATCGCGCTCGTAAACAAAACGCACCGGCATCGCGGTCAGGCGCTGGTTAAGGCCTTCCGACATCAGCTCCAGCAGGCTGTATTCCACTTCATGACTGAGATCGTATTCCGCATCGCGGGTCATTTTGATGGCGTAGCCATTGAGCGAGTCGTAATCGAAAAAGCCGCGGAAAATATCGTCCAGGCAGTAACGGATGATGTTGTCGAGCAGAATGATGGTCTTGCGACGTTTACCTTTCTGTTCCGGCACCATGACAAAACGCGGCAGGTGATCGGTCGGAATTTCGATCAGCGCATAATGGGATTCGTCGCCTTTTTTCATGTCGGTGGCGATATAGGCGTATTCATCTTTGAGAAACTGCAGCACATCAATGTCATCTTTCATCAGCAGCGGCGTAATGTGCGGCAGCACTTCTTTATGGAAATACTTGCTGATCCAGCGCTGCTGCGCTTCATCGAGCTGGGTTTCATTGACCAGGAAAATACGCCGCCGTGCCATCTCAAGAATGATGTCATTATACAGGTTGTCGAAATCCTGATTGAGTTTGAATGCTTTGCTCTGCATGCGACTGAGCAGGTGTTTATTGGAGTCATTGCCGCCGCGTTCGCGGTTGATCAGAATACGTCGTTTTACATCGGAGAAGCGGACTTTATAGAATTCATCCAGGTTGTTGGAGAAAATGCCCAGAAAACGGATACGTTCCACCAGCGGCACGGTCTTATCGGCGGCTTCCTGCAGCACCCGCTCGTTAAAAGAGAGCCAACTTAATTCTTTATCGATATACAACTTTTCCGCGCTCATGACTTACCTACTGACTTGTTCTGGTGATTTTGTGTCGGATTAAAATGACTTTTTAATGATTGTTTAGTTATTAACCCTGGGGTATTCATTGCAAATTAGTTTTTAAATATGACACTTTTATTGCAAAAGTGCGTACTCTCTATAGTTGTTTTATTTTCAGTTGTTTAATGTGATCTGTAATATAATTGTCACTTAACAGACCTATAATCTTGTACTTGAGTATCTTCAATAAATGCACTGCGCAAACCGGTCGCCATAAGGTTTACAGGCACTCTGTCACCCAGGCCGGATTTCACCGCTGAGAGTCACACTCTTCAGGCGTTCCCCTTCAGACAGGTTAAGGCCTGCTCGTATTCGGGCGTGCAATCGCATTTTGATGACATTTTCGTGTAGCGGAGCGGCAGAGGTAGAGGGATTGATGGCACAGGCCGAGTTTTCATTGAAAGAGCGGGATCAAAAACGAATTATTAAGGATCGTCTTGTCCGTCTTGCAGTGACTGGTGGTGGTGTCAGTGTGCTTGGCGCCCTGATTCTGATCTTTATCTATCTGGTTCTGGTGGTCCTGCCGCTGTTTTCTGATGCGAAACTGGAAACCGGCTATGCCAGTCAGCCGATTAACACGCCGGCGCCTAAGATGCTGGCGGTGGATGATTACGGTGAGCACGCGTTTGTCCTCAGCGCGCAGGGCAAGGCCGAATTCTGGTCGCTCAATCATGAGCGCAGCCAGCCATTGTGGCGCGGATCATTGCCGTTGGAACCGGTGCAGTTTGCGGCTGGTATGGCCGATACGCGCTGGTTCGCCGTGACGGACGCGGCTAACCGGGTCTATATCGCCCGTCCCCATTTTACCAATACCGTCAGCGCGCAGGGGCGTCTGTTTATTCCTAAGTTGGAAGCGCTGTCGCTCGGTACGGACTGGCCACTGTTGCCGGAGTCAATTCATATTCAGCAACTGGCGCTTGCGGTCAGCGACAGCACGGTCTTTTTAGCCACTTACCAGTCGGATAATCAGGTTTCTGTGCATTGGGCTGAGCGGGGCAATCCGGCCATTCGTCATGACTTTACTTTTGCGGCCCCGTTTGACCAGCTTGATGAGATCAAGCTGACTCCGGACGGACGCACTTTATATTTGCGCACCGGTTCTGAGCTGGCGGTGGCAGTGCGCGACGGCCTGAATTACCGCGTGCGTGAGGTGATTGATCTCAGCCAGGGTCAAGCCGACCATGCTGTCAGTGCCATCTATCTGTTGTCCGGTTCCTACTCACTGCTGGTTTCCCATCAGGACGGACTGGTCACTCAATGGTTTGACGTGTTACGCGATGGTGAACGCCGCCTGACCCAGATCCGGGATTTTAAACTGGCCGAGCAGCTGCGTTTTATTCTGCCGGATACTTACAGTAAGGGCTTTTACAGTTTTTATCAGAACGGTACGGTGCAGAGTCACTACACCACCAGCGACAAACTGGTGGTGTTCGCCCGCGCCTATCAGCAGGTGCCGAAGCTGGCGGCGATGTCATCCAATGAACGCTATCTGGCGACGTATGATCGTGGCACCATCAGCGTGGCTGAGGTGGATAACGGCTATCCGGAAGTGTCATTCTCGTCTCTGTGGCAGAAAGTGTGGTACGAAAGCTACCCTGAGCCGCAGTATGTGTGGCAGTCGACATCAGCCAGTGATGATTTCGAGGCCAAATTCAGCCTGGTGCCGATTGCGTTCGGGACCTTTAAAGCGGCCTTGTATGCCATGCTGTTCGCGGTGCCGATAGCGGTGCTGGGCGCCATCTATACCGCTTATTTTATGGCCCCGAAAATGCGCCGGGTGGTCAAGCCGAGTATTGAACTGATGGAAGCGCTGCCGACGGTGATCATCGGTTTTCTCGCCGGGTTGTGGTTTGCGCCGATTGTGGAGAATAACCTCAGTGCGATTGCCGCGCTGGTGCTGTTTTTACCTTTGTCGGCGGTGCTGATAGGCCTGGTCTGGTCATCGTTGCCGAAAACCTGGCTGCGCAGAATAGCTGGTGGCTGGCATGCGTTGATCCTGATCCCGGTGCTGCTGGTGGTGAGCGTGGTGATTTTGTCGTACAGCACAGACATTGAGCGCTGGCTGTTTGGCGGCGACGTTCAGGTTTTTCTGGCCCAGCACGGTATCGATTTTGACCAGCGTAATGCGCTGGTGGTCGGTTTTGCCATGGGCTTTGCCGTGATCCCGACCATTTTCACCATCGCGGAAGATGCGATTTTCTCCGTACCGAAGCACCTCTCCGATGGTTCGCTGGCGTTGGGTGCGACACCGTGGCAGACCCTGATTCATGTTGTGCTGCTCACTGCCAGTCCGGGTATTTTCTCGGCGATGATGATGGGGCTGGGACGCGCAGTGGGAGAAACCATGATCGTGCTGATGGCGACCGGTAATACGCCAATCCTGGACTGGAATATTCTCGAAGGCATGCGCACCTTGTCGGCCACGATTGCGGTTGAATTGCCGGAATCAGAAGTGGGCAGCTCGCATTTCCGTATTTTGTTCCTGGCGGCGTTACTGCTGTTTATGTTTACTTTTGCGGTTAACTCGCTGGCGGAATGGGTACGTCAGCGACTGCGCGCTAAGTATCGTTCGTTGTAATGGGTTACCAATGAAATTAATGAGTTACCAATGAAATTAATAGGTTACCAAGGAAACTAATGGATTGCAGATGAAAATTTCGCACTGGATGAAATCCGGCGCGCCATGGATTTGGTTAACCGGTGGTGCAGTCAGCCTGAGTCTGATTTCGGTACTGGGGTTGCTGCTGCTGATCGGCTGGAAAGGGCTGACCTATTTCTGGCCGGCGCCACTTTACCAGTGGCAATCGCAAGATGGTCAGTATTTGGTGGGGCAGTTGTATGCATCGGAATCGGTGCCGGTCAGCCATTTGAAGGATATGGATATCGAGCTACCGGACGAGGTGATCGAAGCGGGCAGCGCGACACGGCTCAATATCAAAATTGCTAACCGTGAACTGTATGGCAGCGATTTTGTCTCTATGTTGGCGCTCAAGCTGAGTGAGCCGACCAAACCCGCCGGCTGGATGGTGATAGAGCGGGCCCGTGACGGCCAGTTTTACGGCAAGCCGCTTGGTTTTGAACAGGTTAATGGCAACATCAGCCCGCACATCGAGACCTTGCTCAGCCAGGGGCTGGAGCAGGCCGAGGAACAGCGCGCCGAGATGGATGGCGTGATTAATCAACAGATTCGCCAGATTGGTAATCAGGTCGAAAACCTGCGTCTTGAGCGGCGCCGTCATGAACTGAACGGCAAGCTAACTGACGACTATCTGGCTCGTTATCGTGAGCGCAAGCAAGCGCTGGATGCCAAGTTGGTTGAGGCGGAGCAGCACCTTGATTTTCTGCGCTCCCAGCTCAGTCATCAGGCGCTGCTGATGGAAGATATGCATGGCCTCAAGGTGCGGATTCCGCTCAGTCAGATTCTCGATTACTGGTTTCCGAATGACATGACGCTGGGGGAAAAAATTGCGCAGTGGGGCAAGCAGGTGTGGGTATTTCTGTCCGATGATCCGCGTGAGTCCAACTCGGAAGGCGGCGTTTTCCCCGCCATTTTCGGCACGGTTTTTCTGGTGCTGATCATGTCGGTCATCGTGATGCCGCTCGGTGTGGTGGCCGCGGTTTACCTGCACGAATACGCCAAAGACAATACCTTTACCCGCCTGATCCGGGTTGCGGTGATTAACCTCGCCGGGGTTCCGTCCATTGTGTACGGTGTGTTTGGCCTCGGCTTTTTTGTTTACACCATAGGTGCCTCGATCGACCAGCTGTTTTATGCCGAGCGTCTGCCTGCGCCGACGTTCGGGACGCCTGGCCTGTTGTGGTCAGCCCTGACTCTGGCCGTGCTGACGCTGCCGGTGGTGATTGTGGCGACCGAAGAAGGCCTGACCCGGATTCCGCTCTCGGTACGCCACGGCTCTCTGGCGTTAGGCGCGACTCAGTTTGAAACCATCTGGCGCATTGTTCTGCCGATGGCCAGCCCTGCTATGATTACAGGACTGATCCTGGCGATTGCGCGTGCGGCGGGTGAAGTGGCACCGCTGATGCTGGTCGGGGCGGTCAAGCTGGCGTCAAGTCTGCCAGTGGACGGGGAATTCCCGTTTGTTCATCTGGAACGTAAGTTTATGCACCTCGGTTTTCATATTTACGACATCGGCTTTCAGACTTCGAATATTGAAGCGGCGCGCCCGCTGGTGTACGCGACCTCATTTTTGCTGGTGACAGTGATTGTGGCGCTCAACCTCACGGCGATCAGCATTCGTAATAACTTACGCGAGAAATACCGAACTTTAGGACAAGATTAAATGCTTTCTGTCAATCAGGCGCTGGGTTACCAGGCGCCGCTCGACGTCAACAACTTAACCGATAAACAGACTGCGATTGCGATCGAAGGCCTCAATCTGTTTTACAAACAGACCCGGGCATTGAACGATATTTCGATGCGGATTCCCAAAGGCCAGGTCACGGCATTTATCGGCCCGTCCGGCTGCGGCAAATCGACCTTGCTGCGCTGCATCAACCGGATGAATGATCTGGTCGAAGGCTGCCGGGTCGAGGGCGAAGTCAAACTGCATGGCAAGAATGTTTACTCGCCGGACGTGGATGTGCCGACGCTGCGCCGCCGGGTCGGCATGGTGTTTCAACGCCCCAATCCGTTTCCGAAGTCGATTTACGAGAATGTGGTGTATGGGTTACGCCTGCAGGGGATTCGTAACAGCCGCGCGCTGGATGATGCCGCTGAGCATGCGCTGCGCGCGGCCGCCTTGTGGGATGAGGTTAAAGGGCGCCTGCATGAGAATGCTTTTGGGCTGTCCGGCGGTCAGCAGCAGCGCCTGGTGATTGCGCGTGCGATTGCGATTGAGCCGGAAGTTCTGCTGCTTGATGAACCGACTTCGGCGCTGGATCCGATTTCCACCCTGACGATCGAAGAGCTGATTCACGAGCTGAAAACCAAGTACACCGTGGTGATCGTCACCCATAATATGCAACAGGCTGCCCGGGTCAGTGACCATACCGCTTTTATTCATATGGGAAAATTGATCGAGTACGCAGATACCGATTCTATTTTTACTTCACCATTGAAAAAACAGACTGAAGACTACATTACTGGGCGCTACGGTTAATCGATAAAGGAATCAATATGCAATTAGGTCGTCATATCTCAGGACAGTTTAACGTGGAGCTGGAGTCGATCCGCACGCATGTGCTGACGATGGGAGGCCTGGTTGAGCAGCAGTTGTCATTTGCCATGCAGGCGCTCAATAAAGGTGATGAAGATCTGGCGCGCAAAGTGGTGCGCGATGACCATAAAGTCAACGCGATGGAAGTGTCGATTGATGAGGCGTGCACGCGCATTATTGCCAAGCGCCAGCCGACGGCAAAAGACCTGCGCTTGATCATGGCCATCATTAAGACCATCACCGATCTGGAACGAATCGGCGATGTGGCGACCAAAATTGCTTATGTGGCGATTGAGAGCCCGGATGCTAAAGAGAGTCAGTTTCATGTCTCGCTCGAACCCTTGTGTCGTCAGGCAATAGATATGCTGCATCAGGTGCTCGATGCGTTTGCGCGTATGGACGTGGAAGCGGCTGCTCTGGTGCATAAGCTGGATGACAAGCTCGACAAAGAGTACGAAGCGGTGATTCGTCAGTTGATGACTTACATGATGGAAGACCCGAAAAACATTCCGCATATTCTGCAGGTGATGTGGTCGGCGCGCTCCATCGAGCGGGTCGGCGACCGCTGCCAGAACATCTGTGAGTACATCATCTATTTCGTCAAAGGTAAGGATGTGCGCCACCTTGGCGATGAAGGCATCGATGACGCACTGCGTTAGACCTGAGCCTACACAAAGAACGGCGCGTATATAAAGAGCGGTGCGTACATCAATCGCTCTAAATAACAGCGCCGACGCAAGCGGCGCTGTTATCGTGCGGGTTAATACTTGAGCGGTACCAGCGTCTGTTCTTCTATCGGCGAGCGAACATAGCCTTCCTTGTTGATTTCCGGCAGGTGGATGGGCGGATATTCAATGCTGCGATATTCGATGCTGCTGAGTAGATGGCTGATGCAGTTAAGGCGTGCACTGCGCTTGTCATCGGAAGGCACCACCCACCACGGGCACTGCTTGGTATCGGTGTAGGCGAACATCTTGTCTTTCGCTTTGGAGTAATCGGCCCAGCGGTGACGGGACTCCAGATCCATCGGACTGAACTTCCAGCGTTTAATCGGGGTTTTGATCCGCTCGAGAAAGCGCTTTTCCTGCTCTTCATCAGAGACCGAGAACCAGTATTTGAGCAGAATAATCCCGGAGCGCTGCAACATTCGTTCAAATTCCGGGCAGGAGCGCAGAAACTCTTCATACTCTTCGCCGCTGCAAAATCCCATCACTTTCTCTACCCCGGCGCGGTTATACCAGCTGCGGTCAAACAGCACGATTTCACCAGCCGCCGGCAGATGGGCTACATAACGCTGAAAGTACCACTGGGTTTTCTCTTTTTCCGTCGGTGCGGGCAGAGCGGCAACCCGGCACACCCGCGGATTGAGCTTTTCGGTGATACGCTTGATGACGCCGCCTTTGCCGGCGGCATCGCGGCCCTCAAAAATGACCACGACTTTGAGCTTTTCATGTTTGACCCACTCTTGCAGCTTAACCAGTTCAACCTGCAGCCGTTCGAGCTCTTTCTCGTACACTTTTCTTTTTAATTTGGTCATCGTTCACTCCTTTGATAAGCGCATATTAGCACCGACCTAATGCATCAACAGGCTTATGCTCCTGATTTGAGAGCTGATGCGGTATCGGCAATCGTCTGACGGTCGGTGACCGGTACCACAAAGTCATCCACTGCAGCGGCGCCCATTTTGCTCTGCGCGGCGATAAAACGCATCTTGCTGGCGCGGGTGGTTTTGCCCGACAGGTGCAGCTCAGTCACGCCGGTGTGCTGCGCCAGGAGCGGCGCATTGGCGGCATTCACCCCGGCACCCGCCATAATCGCAATCCGTCCGTTACTCTGCCTGACCAGCTCGGCGATAAGGTCGGCACCTTGCAGCGCCGTTGGCGCCTGACCTGATGTGAGCAGCCGCTCGCAGCCAAGCTCAATGATGCTCTCCAGCGCCTGCTGCGCGTCCTGACACTGGTCAAAGGCGCGGTGAAAGGTTACGCCAAGGCCAAGGCTGTGCGCCTGTTCGATCAGTTTCCGGCAGCGCTGTGTATCCACTTGACCATGTTCAGTCAGCAGTCCCAGCACGACGCCCTGCAATCCTGCCTGATGGGCCGCCGCGATATCGTATTGCATGCAGGCGATATCGTCAGCGTCGTAGAGGAAATCGCCCTGGCGCGGCCTGATCATAGCGTACACCGGGACACTGGAACGTTGCGCGGCCTGGCGCATTAAACCGAAACTTGGTGTCAGGCCGCCCAGGGCCAGTGACGAGCACAGTTCGATACGGGTGGCTCCGCCAGCCAGAGCATGCGGCAGAGATTCAATGGTGTCGATACAGACTTCGAGATGATAAGGCATTGTTTGGCGACCAGTCAGAAAACAGAGCCCAGATTGTAGCAAGGTTCGCTAGCGCAGAGGGCAGGAAATAGAGGTAAAGTGGATGGTGAGGCATTTCCGAAGCAATTGAGTGAGGACAAGGCAAATAAAAAGCCCCGCTCGGTGAGCGGGGCTTTACAGACTTTACTTCTTAAACTGATTGGCGAGTTGTATCACCTATAATCCAACCACAAACCCGGTTTGAGCGCGGGCGTTTAAGAGGTGAATTATTTTTTGTTCAGGTCAGCAGTGTGCTCAGACAGGTAAGCAGCTACGCCCGCTGGAGAATCTTTCATACCAGCTTTACCTTCTTCCCACTGTGCAGGACATACTTCACCGTGAGTCTGGTGGAAGTTCAGAGCGTCAACCATGCGCAGCATTTCGTCGATGTTACGGCCTAGTGGCAGGTCGTTAACAACTTGGTGACGTACAACGCCGTCTTCGTCGATCAGGAAAGAACCACGGAAAGCAACGCCAGCTTCTGGGTGCTCAACATCGTATGCTTTAACGATTTCGTGCTTAACGTCAGCAACCAGTGGGTATTGAACTTCACCGATACCGCCATTCTCAATAGCAGTGTTACGCCATGCGTTGTGAGAGAACTGAGAATCGATAGAAACGCCGATTACTTCTACGCCTTTAGCTTTGAAGTCTTCGAAACGTTTGTCGAATGCGATCAGCTCAGATGGGCAAACGAAAGTGAAGTCTAGTGGGTAGAAGAAAACAACTGCTTTCTTACCTTTAGTGAATTCTGCGAAGTTGAAGTTATCAACGATTTCACCGTTACCTAGCACTGCTGCAGCAGTAAAATCAGGGGCTTGACGACCTACTAGTACCATTTTTTTGCTCCTAAGATTAATGGTTAGTTCCGGGTTACCAAGATTAGTTAACCCAGTCCGTATAATTGCGAGACAAACTATAGTACAGATCGTAGTATAGAAAAAAGCGAATTAAATAGATTAAGTTTATCGAAAAAAGCGATGAGCCAAAAATCTGCCGGCGAAAAAAACAGAAACAGAACAAAGACTAAACTTACGATGAATAAATGGCCCAGTTTAAAGCAGCTGCATTACCTGGTGACGCTCCATGAGACCCGTCATTTCAGTGATGCCGCCGAGCGGTGTTTTGTCAGTCAGTCGACGCTAAGTAAAGGGATTCAGAATCTGGAAGAGCTGATTGGCTGCCCATTGTATGAAAAGAAAGATAAAAAAAGCCCGCTGGTGTTTACCCAGGCGGGTGAAGAGGTGGTGAAACAGGGGCGCGAGCTGCTGGCGCGTGGTCAGGATCTGATGGAACTGGGTAAACAGTGTCAGGGCGACTTAATGGAAGGGCAACTCAAACTCGGCTGCATTCCGACCATCGCCCCGTTTTTGCTCGGCGATCTGGTGCAGGAAGTCAATGTGCACTATCCGCAGCTGCATCTGTTGCTGCGCGAAGACACCACCGCCAATCTGCTCACCGCCTTGCGTAACGGCGAGCTGGATGTGCTGCTGCTGGCACTGCCGATGGATATCGGCAGTATGGAAAGTCGCGTGGTCGGCCAGGATCCGTTCCGCATGGTGATCAGCCGTAAACAGGCGGACGCGATTCGGGTGCCGATCAAATATGATGACCTGCCGGACAACTCGGTTTTTCTGCTCGAGAATGAACACTGTCTGACCGAGCACGCGGTTTCGGCCTGTAAGCTGACGGATAAAGAGAAGATCAATCCGTTTACTGCCACCAGTTTGCATACCTTAGTGCAGATGGTGGCGAATGGGCTGGGGACGACCTTTATCCCGCAAATGGCGATCAAACACGGTTTACTTGATAACCAGAATCTGGTGGTGATCGACCCGCCCGGCCAGCAGGCATCGCGGGAAATTGGTCTGGTGTGGCGCCCGAGTTCTTCGCGGAGTCACACTTTTGAGCGTCTGGCGGAGGTGGTTTCGGAGCTGCTTTAGGTCTTCTCAGGTCGAGAATTGGCGTAGCCAGCGCCGTAGAGTGGTCGAATACTAGTGAAAATGCGCTGATATAGGCGCATTTTTTAGTATTAAACTCTGCTGGTGATTTTTTTATTGTAAAATTTTACAGAACATTCTGAGTGAACCTTTCATAAAATCGTAAAACTTCACAAAGTAAATTTTACACAAACTCCTTAGTCACCGGTTTTAAACCCGCTCGGGTCACTCTGCTGATACCCCGTCTGTGCAACCTCTGGCGATATTTCCCTCATCTGTATCTGCTGTTTGACCCTTTTTAACAGACTCAATTTCACTGTAATTTTATTACGTAATTAGTTACGGATTTGCCTAGTGAGATACCCCTAAATCGGCAGCGGAATAAAACTTCGAATTTCAGCTTTGGTGGCTTGAGGGGGTTTTCGTTACTTCCTTGTTGGAGTAGATTTTAATTATGTTTTTAGCACTTAAACCTCAGCCGCCGCAGCGCAACATTTAATGCAGTTTACCGCTGGCTGAGGAAAAGGAAGGTACTCACTGCCAAGAGGCGCAAGAAGCATTTGTAGTTCAAAACTTACAAATGTTGCTTGTTAACGATTCTAAGGAAGGACTCATGCTTGCTCAAACGCCAGAACAAGGCTCTGCCTGTACTCAAGATAGCGCCGCAACTCAGCATACCGCCGGGCATCAATCAGGCGACAATCTGACCCGGCTCAATGTGACCGGCCATGTGACTCAGACCCAGGCGCAGATCTTCTCAAAACCAGTCCAGGCGTTTCTGGCTGACTTGTGTGCCTGCTTTGCGCCGCAGGTTGACGGGCTGCTTGCTGAACGCGAGCAGCGTCAGAGCAAGATTGATGCAGGGGCGCTGCCGGATTTTCTTACTGAGACGCAGGATATTCGCGAAGGCAGCTGGAAGATCCTCGGGATTCCGCACGATCTGCAGGATCGCCGGGTCGAAATCACCGGACCGACCGAGCGCAAAATGGTCATCAATGCCTTAAATGCCAACGTGAAAGTGTTTATGGCTGATTTTGAAGATTCGATGTCGCCGGCCTGGGACAAGTTACTCGACGGCCAGATCAATTTGCGTGATGCGGTGAATGGCACCATCAGCTACACCAATCCGGACAACGACAAGAGCTACCAGCTTAAGAACGATCCGGCGGTACTTATCTGCCGGGTGCGCGGCCTGCATCTCAAAGAGAAACACGTTCAGTTTGACGGCATGGTGATCCCGGGCGCGCTGTTCGACTTTGCGCTCTATTTTTACAACAACTATCAGGCGTTACTGAAAAAAGGCAGCGGTCCGTATTTTTACCTGCCGAAACTGCAGGCGCATCAGGAAGCCAAATGGTGGAGTGAAGTCTTCCATTTTACCGAGTCCTATTTCGGTCTGGATACCGGCACGATTAAGGCGACCGTGCTGATTGAAACTCTGCCGGCGGTATTCCAGATGGACGAAATCCTGTTCGCGCTCAAAGAGCACATTGTCGGTCTGAACTGCGGACGCTGGGATTACATTTTCAGCTACATCAAAACATTGAAAAAGCATCCGGATCGTGTCCTGCCGGACCGTCAGGTCGTCACCATGGATAAACCGTTCCTGAGCGCTTATTCGCGCTTGCTGGTTTACACCTGTCACAAGCGCGGCGCGTTTGCCATGGGCGGCATGGCGGCGTTTATTCCGGCCAAAGACCCGCAGGAGAATGCGCGGGTGCTGGATAAAATTCGCACTGACAAAATGCTCGAAGCCACCAATGGCCATGACGGCACCTGGGTTGCGCATCCGGGCCTGGCCGATACCGCGATGGACGTGTTCAGTGAGGTTTTGGGTGAGCGCAGTAACCAGCTCGATGTCAGCCGGATGGCTGATGCACCGATTCATGCGGCGGACCTGCTTGAGCCATGCGAAGGGCCGCGCACAGAGCAGGGCATGCGCCACAACATCCGGGTGGCTCTGCAGTACATCGAAGCGTGGATCTCCGGCAACGGTTGTGTACCGATTTACGGCCTGATGGAAGATGCCGCCACCGCTGAGATTTCCCGCGCCTCTATCTGGCAGTGGATTCAGCACGGCAAAGCGCTGGATAACGGCCAGGTCGTGACCAAGCAACTGTTCCGCGCTTACCTCGCCGAGGAGATTGAGGTGGTCAGAGCGGAAATCGGCGAGGCACGTTTTCAGGCCGGCCGTTTTGAGCAGGCGGCCGAGCTGATGGAAAGCCTGACCACCAGTGATGAACTGAGTAATTTCCTGACCATACCCGGGTATGACTATCTGGATTGATGCCAGGATACCGCCCGGCGCACATTCGCGTCGTGCCGATGACATATTTTAACAACAATCAATAACGTGAACGTCTCATCAATATCAGGCCGGGATGTACTGATAGCGAAAAGGATGACCATGCGCCACAAGCGTATAACAAGAGGGAATGATTATGACACTGACTCGCCGCCAACAAATCGAAGCTTTGGAAAAAGACTGGGCCACCAATCCACGCTGGAAAAACGTCAAACGTACTTACAGTGCGGAAGAGGTGGTCAGCCTGCGCGGTTCCATGACGCCGGCCAACACCATCGCGCAGCGTGGTGCTGACAAACTGTGGTCACTGGTCAACGGCCATGCCAAAAAAGGCTATGTGAACTGTCTGGGCGCACTGACTGGTGGTCAGGCAGTGCAGCAGGCCAAAGCGGGGATTGAAGCGATTTATCTGTCCGGCTGGCAGGTCGCAGCAGACAACAACACCGCTAGCACTATGTATCCGGACCAGTCGCTCTATCCGGTTGATTCTGTGCCGAGTGTGGTGAAGCGCATTAATAATGCCTTTCGCCGTGCTGACCAAATCCAGTGGTCATCCGGCAAGTCGCCGCAGGATGAGGGCGGGATTGATTACTTCCTGCCGATTGTCGCCGATGCAGAAGCCGGTTTTGGCGGCGTGCTCAATGCGTATGAGCTGATGAAGTCGATGATTGAGTCCGGTGCGGCCGGGGTGCACTTTGAAGACCAGCTCGCGTCAGTGAAAAAATGTGGTCACATGGGCGGTAAAGTTCTGGTGCCGACCCAGGAAGCGGTGCAGAAACTTGTTGCGGCGCGTCTGGCAGCGGATGTGGCGGGCACGACCACGCTGGTGATTGCCCGTACCGATGCCAACGCTGCGGATCTGATTACCTCGGATTGCGACCCGTATGATGCGGACTTCATTGTCGGTGAGCGCACGGCAGAAGGTTTCTACCGCGTACGTGCCGGTATCGATCAGGCGATTGCGCGTGGTCTGGCTTATGCTCCGTATGCTGATCTGGTGTGGTGTGAAACCGCCAAGCCGGATCTGGAAGAAGCGCGTAAGTTTGCCGAAGCGATTCATGCCCAGTACCCGGATCAATTGCTGGCCTACAACTGTTCGCCATCGTTTAACTGGGAGAAAAACCTTGATGCGGACACCATCGCCCGCTTCCAGCAGGAGCTGGCAGACATGGGGTACAAATATCAGTTCATCACTCTGGCCGGCATCCACAATATGTGGTTCAACATGTTTGAACTGGCTCATGCTTATGCTCAGGGTGAAGGTATGCGTCATTACGTGGAAATGGTGCAGCGCCGCGAGTTCCAGGCGGCAGAAAAAGGCTACACCTTTGTGGCGCACCAACAGGAAGTGGGGACCGGTTACTTCGATAAGATGACCAACACCATTCAGGGCGGTCAGTCGTCGGTGACGGCGCTGACCGGTTCAACCGAAGAAGATCAGTTCTGACCGGAGAGCAGTGCCGGACGGGCACTGCTTTATCACCATTACTGTCACCATCCATCTAATGAGCGGCCCCGGCCGCTCTTTTTTACGTCAGCTTTTTACATCAGCCTTTATACGCCAAGCGGTATGGTTTTGAGACGATGCTTTTCGTTGCAAGCTTTGCTCGCGCCGCAGTCACAATCGATCGCCAATCCAATCTATTGCAAGCCAATCGATGGGATGGGGTCGGCTTTACAGCTCGCTGTCGTCGAAGTCCGTTTCCGGCTCCAGCTCTTCTGGCTCGACCTCTTCGCTCAGTTCCAGTAAATTAATCGCAATGGTGACAAAGTCGCTGTCCGTAATGATGCCGACCAGTTCGCCTTTCGCGACTACCGGCAGACAGCCGACTTTGTGCTTTTGCATATAGATGGCGCTCTCTTTCAGCCCGGCCTGCGGTGCCACGTTCATCACGCTGGTATGCATCACCTGATAGAGCGGAGTTTGCTGAATCTCTTCCTGCTCAAGCGGACTTTTATGCAGGCTGGACTCCTGAGCGGCGAGAATATCGCGCTGAGTGACAATGCCCAGCAACTGGCGGTTGATGTCCACCACCGGAATATGGCGAATATCGAGCGCTTCCATCATGTTTTTGGCATCGGCGAGAGTGTGGGTGCGCTCCAGAGTATGCGGGTTGCGCGTCATCATATCTTCAACCTTGATCATAACCGACTCCTGTTCTTGTTGCGGTCGCAGGCGCTGAGCGCTCCGCCACCTGGCAAAGTCTGCCACAGCAACTGGCTCGCCTGCTTGCCGCACCGGGCAGATAACGTGTTCATGGATTATCTCTTTTCCCTAACTATAGTTTTTTTGCCGGTAAATATCTGAGAGTTCAGTCGGTTTTTGTTATCTGTTGCAGCGGACGAGAAAGGCAAGTGTCATGTTTGATTACAATCGGGCGCTTTTCAAATCAGGTTGCTATCCGGCACAATCAGCGCAGGCAAAAACTGCAAACCCGCACACGCAAATGTCGATGAATCTCTCATCTTGAGGTATACTGCCGCGCCGCGAATTAAACCGTCGCACCCATCCGATAATGGCGAAAGCCGAGAGAATCAACAGAAAGTCATGCAAGTTTCAGATTTTGATTTTGAACTACCGGACGAGCTGATTGCTCGCTATCCGATGGCGGAACGTACCGCCAGCCGTCTGCTGCAGCTAGATGGTAACTCCGGTGAGCTGGTTGATGGCACTTTTAAAGACGTGCTCAACTGTGTGCAACCGGGCGATTTATTAGTTTTCAACAACACCCGGGTGATTCCGGCGCGTATGTTTGGCCGCAAAGCCTCCGGCGGTAAGCTGGAAGTGCTGGTGGAGCGTATGCTCGATGAGCACTCGATTCTGGCCCACGTACGTTGCTCGAAACCGCCCAAACCAGGCACTGAACTGTATCTGGGCGAAAACGACGAGTTTCATGCGGTGATGGAAGCGCGTCACGATGCGCTGTTTGAGATTCGTTTCACTGCCGACACTGTGGTGCTGGACATTCTTAACCAGATTGGTCATATGCCGCTGCCGCCTTATATCGACCGTCCGGATGAGGATGCCGACAAAGAGCGCTACCAGACGGTGTACAACCAGAAGCCGGGTGCGGTCGCCGCGCCGACGGCTGGTCTGCACTTTGACCAGGCGCTGCTTGAACAAATTGCGGCTAAAGGTGTTGAACTGGCTTACGTTACGCTGCACGTCGGTGCAGGTACCTTCCAGCCGGTGCGGGTTGAGAATATCAACGATCACCACATGCACGCCGAATATGTGGAAGTACCGCAGGAAGTGGTGGATGCCATTGCTGCGACCAAAGCACGTGGCGGGCGCATCATTGCTGTCGGTACCACGTCAGTACGTTCACTGGAGAGTGCGGCGCAGGATGCACTGAAAAACGGTACTGAGCTGGTGCCGTTCTTTGGCGATACCGAGATCTTTATCTACCCCGGTTATGAATACCAACTGGTGGATTGTCTGATCACCAATTTCCATCTGCCGGAATCGACCCTCATCATGTTGGTGAGTGCGTTTGCCGGTTACGAGCACACCATGGCAGCCTACCAGCATGCCGTGCAGCAGCAGTATCGCTTCTTTAGTTATGGTGATGCGATGTTTATTGGTAAGCGTACGGCATAAATCAGCCACAGCGCAAAAACGCAATAAACCTTATTTAATCTATCGTCGTCAGGACTCTTATCCGGGCGATGTAAATCCGTCAGACTGTTTCTCTGACATTTGGAGGCTTTGTGAAGTTAAAGTTCGAACTGAAAAAAACTAATGGCACCGCTCGTCGTGGTCAACTGACCTTTGAGCGTGGCACAGTACAAACTCCGGCATTTATGCCCGTGGGCACTTACGGTACGGTTAAAGGCATGACACCGGAAGAAGTGGCGGCGACGGGGGCAGAAATTCTGCTGGGCAACACTTTCCACCTGTGGCTGCGCCCGGGTCAGGAAGTGATGAAAATGCACGGAGATTTGCACGATTTCATGAACTGGCAAGGTCCGATCCTGACTGACTCAGGCGGCTTCCAGGTATTCAGCCTGGGTGACATCCGTAAGATCACCGAAGAAGGGGTGCATTTCCGTAACCCGGTCAACGGCGACAAGATCTTTATGGATGCGGAAAAATCGATGGAAATCCAGAAAGACCTGGGTTCGGACATCGTGATGATTTTCGACGAGTGTACGCCATACCCGGCGACCCACGATGAAGCGAAAAAATCGATGGAAATGTCACTGCGCTGGGCTCAGCGTTCACGTGATCACTTCGATAAACTGGAAAACACCAACTCACTGTTCGGCATTGTGCAGGGCGGTGTGTATGAAGATCTGCGTGATGTGTCGGTAAAAGGCCTGACCGAGATCGGGTTTGACGGTTATGCGGTCGGCGGCCTGGCCGTTGGTGAACCAAAAGAAGACATGCACCGCGTACTGGAGCATACCTGTCCGCAACTGCCGGAAGATAAGCCACGTTACCTGATGGGCGTGGGTAAACCGGAAGACCTGGTGGAAGGCGTGCGCCGCGGCATCGACATGTTTGACTGCGTGATGCCAACCCGTAACGCGCGCAACGGTCACCTGTTTGTGACTGGCGGTGTGATTAAGATCCGTAATGCATCACATAAAACGGATACATCACCGCTTGATCCGCACTGTGACTGTTACACTTGCAAAAATTATTCAAAATCGTACCTGCACCACCTGGATCGTTGTAACGAAATCCTGGGTGCACGTCTGAATACTATCCATAACCTGCGTTATTACCAACGCCTGATGGAGAGCATTCGCAGTGCGATTGAAGAAGATCGCTTTGAGCAGTTTGTCACTGAGTTTTACGCCCGTCGTAACCGCGAAGTGCCACCACTGCAGACAGAAAAAGCGTGATTTCGTGCGCCAGGTTAGATTTATACGCTGAATAGCTTGAATTTAATCTGGCGCAGCCCAATAAAATCCACAATTAGACAACAATAACTTAGAGGACGTTTCTCAATGAGTTTAATTTCTGTAGCACATGCAGCAGGTGAAGGTTCCCCACAAGGTGGTGGTTTTGAAATGCTGATCATGCTTGGCATGTTCGCGGTGATCTTCTACTTCATGATCTACCGCCCACAATCAAAGCGCGTAAAAGAGCATAAGAACCTGATGGCATCCATGTCAAAAGGTGATGAAGTTCTGACCAGCGGTGGCCTGGTGGGTAAAATCACTAAGATCGCGGAAGACAACGATTACGTATCGATTGAACTGAACGCAAACAATGAAGTTGTGATCAAAAAAGACTTCGTTACTGCAGTGCTGCCTAAAGGTACGCTGAAATCTCTATAAAACAGCTAGAGGATCCTCGCTGTGTTAAACCGTTATCCATTGTGGAAGTACCTGATGGTAGTCTTTGCTATTGCCATCTCCGCATTATACGCACTTCCAAATATCTACGGTGAAGATCCGGCTATTCAAGTTACAGGGGCGCGTGGCGCCTCTGTAGATATGTCAACGCTGGATGCTGTCACTCAAGCGCTCGATGCAGCGCATCTCTCTCATCAATCCATTGCTCTCGAAAATGGATCTATTCTGGTTCGATTTAAAGACACCGATACTCAAATTAGTGCCCGCGACGTCATTGGCGAAGCGCTGGGCAGTGATAAGATCGTAGCGTTAAACCTGGCCCCGGCAACCCCTGGTTGGCTGGAGTCTATCGGTGCGGCGCCAATGAAGCTGGGTCTTGACCTGCGTGGTGGTGTGCACTTTCTGATGGAAGTGGACATGGACGCTGCGATGGAAAAGCTGGTCGGCCAACAGGAAGAAGCGTTCCGTAGCGAGCTGCGCGAAGAGAAAATTCGTTATCGCGCGATTCGTCCTCAGTCCGACTCGGTGGAAATTATCCTGCGCAGTGCTGAACAGGTCGATGAAGCCCGTCGTGTCCTGACGCCTTTACATCGCGATATGACGTTTGTCTCTTCTGATGCGGAAGGGGATTACACTCTGACGGCAACCTTTACGGAAACGCGTCTGCAGGAAATCCGTAATTACGCCGTAGAACAGAACATCACTATTTTACGTAACCGGGTGAACGAACTGGGTGTGGCTGAGCCACTGGTTCAGCGTCAGGGTGCAACGCGCATCGTGGTTGAACTGCCGGGTGTTCAGGACACGGCACGTGCCAAAGAAATCCTCGGTGCTACGGCGACGCTGGAATTCCGCGAAGTCGACGATAGTGTTGATCTGTCAGCGGCGGCTGCAGGGCGTGTACCACCGGGCAGTGAGGTGAAAACCGATCGTTCAGGTCGTCCGGTTGTGCTGAAAAAACGTGTCATTCTGGGTGGTTCAAGCATCACGGATGCAAGCTCCAGCGCAGATGAATACGGCCGTCCTCAGGTGAACATTTCACTCGATAGTGAAGGCGGCAGCAAGATGGCGGCGTTCTCTAAGAAGAACATCGGTAAGCTGATGGCGACCGTGTTTGCCGAGTACAAAGACAGCGGTAAGAAGACGCCGGAAGGCAAAGTTATCCTGACTAAGCATGAAGAAGTCATCAACCAGGCAACCATTCAGTCTGCCCTGGGCCGTAACTTCCGCATCACAGGTATCGACTCGGTCTCTGAAGCGCATAACCTGGCGCTGCTGCTGCGTGCCGGTGCGCTGATCGCGCCTATCTCTATCGTTGAAGAACGGACTATTGGTCCGTCAATGGGTCAGCAGAACATCGATATGGGTATTCAGGCCTGTATCTGGGGTATGGTCGCGGTCATGCTGTTTACGCTGCTTTACTACCGTAAGTTTGGTCTGATTGCCAACATGGCGCTGGCGGCTAACCTGGTGCTGATCATCGGTATTATGTCGATGATTCCGGGTGCAACCATGACGCTGCCGGGTATTGCCGGTATCGTTCTGACCGTCGGTATGGCCGTGGACGCCAACGTACTGATCTTTGAACGTATTCGTGAAGAGTTGCGCGACGGACGTAATCCGCAGCAGGCGATTCACCAAGGTTACGCTAACGCGTTCAGTACCATTGCGGATGCCAACATCACCACGTTGATCACAGCCATCATTCTGTTTGCTGTGGGTACCGGTGCGATCAAAGGTTTCGCGGTGACACTGTCAATCGGTATTCTGACCTCCATGTTTACAGCCATCATCGGCACGCGTTGTATCGTCAACCTGGCGTACGGCGGTAAACGCATCAAGAAACTGTCGATCTGAGGCCGGGAAGTATTATGTTTCAATTAATGAAAGCAGACCATACGATCGGCTTTATGCGCTGGTCGAAAGTGACGTTTGTGTTTTCACTGCTGATGATCGGTGCATCGATCTTCACTCTGTCGACCAAGTGGCTTAACTGGGGCCTCGACTTCACCGGCGGAACGCTGATTGAAGTGGGCTTTGAGCAGCCGGCTAACCTGGAGCAGATCCGTACTTCACTTGAAGCGAAAGGCTTTGGTGATGCCACGGTGCAGAACTTCGGTTCAGCGCGTGAGGTGATGGTTCGTCTGCGTCCGCGTGACAACGTTGCCGGTGAAACTCTGGGTAACCAGATCATCGATGCCATCAAGCAGGGCACGGGTGAAAACGTTGAAATGCGTCGTATCGAGTTTGTCGGCCCGAACGTGGGGGATGAACTGACCGAAGCGGGCGGCCTGGCGATTCTGGTCTCGCTGATCTGTATCCTGATTTACGTATCGATGCGTTTTGAATGGCGTCTGGCGGCAGGTGCAGTACTGGCACTGGCACACGACGTTATCATTACCCTGGGCGTGTTCTCTGTGATGCAGATTGAAGTGGACCTGACTATCGTTGCGGCGCTGCTGACCGTGGTCGGTTACTCACTCAACGATACCATAGTGGTGTTTGACCGTATTCGTGAGAACTTCCGTAAACTGCGTAAAGGCGAGCCACCTGAAGTCATGGATATCTCGATTACCCAGACTTTGAGCCGTACTCTGATTACTTCAGGTACTACGCTGTTTGTGGTGATTGCGCTGTTCGTACAGGGCGGTGCCAATATCCACGGTTTTGCGACTGCACTGCTGCTGGGTATCACAGTCGGTACTTACTCGTCGATTTATGTGGCTTCAGCCCTGGCGCTGAAACTGGGTATAACCCGTGAGCACCTCATGCCACCCCAAGTGGAAAAAGAGGGCGCTGACCTGGACGAGCTGCCATAACATTACGAAAGCCACTGACAAGTCAGTGGCTTTTTTCTTTTCAGGCCTGCAAATTGGCCGCGCCGGGGCGAAAAATCGCCCGGCGGATAGATAACCAGAATAGGAGAGATCATGGCTATCACTCAAATTGATAACAAGACTGCGCTGATCGTGATTGATTTACAACACGGCATTGTTGCGCTGCCACCGCAGCAGACCGTTCCGGGTGTCCTGGAGAACGCAGCGCAGCTGATCAGTGCTTTTCATCAGCATCAGCAACCTGTGGTATTGGTCAATGTAGCCGGTGCAGCGCCGGGACGCGTGGACCGCGGCCTGGGGTCACATGGTTCGCTGCCGGATAACTGGAGCACGCTGGTGGATGAACTGCCACGGCATAGTGATGAGATTCTGATCACCAAGCAGAATTGGGGCGCGCTGATCAATACTGAACTGCATCAGCAGCTGCAGGCTCTGGGGGTGACTCAGGTGGTGGTGATCGGTATTGCCACCAGCATCGGGGTTGAATCGACCGCGCGTCAGGCGTTTGAGCTCGGTTATAACGTCACTCTGTGCAGCGATGCCATGACCGACCTTAATCTCGATAACCACGCACACAGCATTGCCGCGGTGTTCCCCATGTTGGGTGAAGTGGGCACAACGCAGGATCTGCTCAACGTTCTCAACCGCTGAGAGTGATTGTGCGAGGCTTAATGGTTATATTCATTTGATAGCATTAGCCTGAAACGAAAAAGCCCCGGCAGTGCCGGGGCTTTGTTATTTGTCTTGCCTGAACCACCGCGTGCGGTATTCAGTTTTTACAGTAGTCCAGTTTTCACAGCCGTCAGCGCGGGCTGACCAGCGCCTTATTTCAGGATAGCGCTGTTGCCGTTTTCACGGATGTGCTTAAGAATCGCTTTTACACCACGTGGGCTTGAACCAACGATGTTGCCTGATTTCATGTAATCAGTACCGCCGGCAAAGTCAGTCAGGATTGCGCCAGCTTCACGGGCGATCAGTTCACCGGCTGCCATGTCCCAAGGTTTCAGGCCCAGCTCGAAGTAACCGTCAACACGGTTAGCCGCCAGGTAACACAGATCCAGTGCTGCAGAGCCGGTACGACGGAAGTCTGCACACTCAACGAACAGAGCTGACAGGATTTTCAGGTACGATTCTGAGTGCTGTTTCTGTTTGAACGGGAAGCCAGTTGCCAGGATAGTACCTTGCAGATCTTTCACTGGTTGGACGCGGATACGCGCGTTGTTCAGTTGTGCGCCTGAACCGCGTTGTGCGGTAAACAGTTCGTTCTGCATTGGGTCATAAACACAAGCAACTTCAGTTTTACCTTTAAAACGCACGGCGATAGATACCGCGAAGTGAGGTAAACCTTTCATGAAGTTAGTGGTGCCATCCAGTGGGTCGATGATCCATTGTACGTCTTTATCTTTACCTTCGATAAGACCGCCTTCTTCGGCAACGATGCAGTGCTCCGGGTAAGAGCTTTGAATAGTCGCAATGATGATTGCTTCTGCTTCTTTGTCTACGTTAGTAACAAAGTCGTTCGTGCCTTTCTGAGTTGATTCGATTTTCTCAGCATTTTCTAGAGATTTGGCAATATGGTTGCCTGCTTTTCGCGCTGCGCGAATAGCAATGTTTAGCATAGGATGCATACGGTTTTCCCAACGGATGTTAAAGAACGAAAAAGCGGGCGGCAGTATACCAAAACTCTACCAAAAGGGAAGTGGTTATTTTTTGTGCGCTTAACGGTCGGGGGCGGGAAAGGGTCTGACCATTTTACTCAGGTTTATGTTAAGATTCGGGCGCGCTAATTTTAGGGGTGTAATAACGCAATGTTAGACAATGTTAAGGTGGTTTTAGTCGGAACGTCGCATTCTGGCAATATCGGTTCCGCAGCTCGTGCTATGAAAGTCATGGGGCTAAAGCAAATGGTACTGGTGGATCCGCAATGTGAAGTCGATGCTCAGGCCATCGCACTGGCCGCCGGTGCCAGTGATATTGCTCTCAACGCGCAGATTGTGACTACGCTGGAGCAGGCGGTGGATGACTGCGGCCTGGTGGTGGGCACCAGTGCGCGCTCGCGTACGCTGGAATGGCCGATGCTCGACCCGCGTGAGTGTGGCGAAAAATTCGCCCAGGAAGGCCTGCATCACAAAGTTGCGATCGTATTTGGTCGTGAACGGACTGGCCTGACCAACGAAGAGCTGCAAAAGTGCCATTATCACGTCGCGATTCCGGCCAACCCGGAGTACAGCTCGCTCAACCTGGCCATGGCAGTACAGACGCTGTGCTACGAGATCCGCGTTGCGTATCTTAACCAGCAGCAGGCGCAGTTTGCACCGGCATCGGAAGTGGAATACCCACGTCATCACCAGCTGGAAATGTTCTACAGCCACCTTGAAAAGGTGTTGCTGGAGACCCAGTTCATCTCTGCGGACAAACCGGGTCAGGTGATGAACAAGTTGCGTCGCTTGTTTAGCCGTGCGCGACCTGAGGAGCAGGAACTGAATATATTGCGTGGTATATTAACGGCAGTTGAGAAAAATCAGCGCGATAATCAGTAACGGCTGACATTCTTGACCATGTCAATGGTAGGGGTAAATACCCGAGTAATTTAGTCAAATAAATACTTGACCATATTGGTCAGGTATGGAACACTCCTAACCACAGAAACAATGTGGATACGGTGTGATATGAGACTTACATCTAAAGGAAGATATGCAGTAACAGCCATGTTAGATGTGGCTCTGCATTCGCAACAGAACCCAGTGCCACTGGCGGACATTTCAGAACGTCAGGGTATTTCGCTTTCCTACTTAGAACAGCTGTTTTCTAAGCTGCGTAAAGCAGGCTTGGTGGCCAGTGTACGCGGACCTGGTGGCGGTTACCGCCTCGGCGCGAATGCCAGCACGATTTCAATCGGTACTGTGATTGCAGCGGTTGATGAATCCGTGGATGCAACCAAGTGTAACGGCAAAGGTGATTGCCAGGGTGGAACCCGTTGTTTGACCCACACATTGTGGCGTGACCTAAGCTCACGCATCAGCGACTTCCTCAACAACATCACTCTGGGTGAGTTGATGATTGATAACGAAGTTTTAGAGATTTCAGACCGCCAGGATATTGGTCTCGCGGTTAACCAAGGGTTGTCCCAGAAGAAATCAAATACCGTCACTATCGGTGCGGCACCCGTTGGTATTAACGTTCGCTCATAGCGGCAATGTTTACATTGGAGTAAAAAATGAAACTGCCTATTTATTTAGACTATTCAGCAACAACACCTGTAGACCCACGTGTTGCTGAAAAGATGGTTCAGTGCATGACGATGGACGGTAACTTCGGTAACCCGGCATCGCGCTCTCACCGTTATGGCTGGCAGGCAGAAGAAGTGGTAGATGCCGCACGTGAGCAAATTGCCGATCTTCTGAATGCAGACCCGCGTGAAATCGTATTCACGTCTGGTGCGACTGAATCTGACAACCTGGCGATTAAAGGTGCTGCCCACTTCTATAGCAAGAAAGGCAAGCACATCATCACCTGCAAAACTGAGCACAAAGCGGTACTCGATACCACTCGTCAGCTTGAGCGTGAAGGCTTTGAAGTGACTTACTTTGAGCCTGAGTCAAATGGTCTGATCGACCTGGCTAAGCTGGAAGCTGCGATGCGTGATGACACCGTTCTGGTTTCTATCATGCACGTGAACAACGAAATCGGTGTTATCCAGGATATCGCCGCGATTGGTGAACTGTGCCGTGCACGTAAAATCGTGTTCCACGTTGACGCAGCCCAGTCAGCAGGCAAACTGCCTATCGATGTTCAGGAAGTGAAAGCGGACCTGATTTCTCTGTCTGCACACAAAATCTACGGCCCGAAAGGTATCGGTGCTCTGTACGTGCGTCGTAAGCCGCGTATCCGTCTCGAAGCGCAAATGCACGGCGGCGGTCACGAGCGTGGTTTCCGTTCAGGTACTCTGGCTACTCACCAGATCGTAGGTATGGGCGAAGCGTTCCACATCGCTAAGCTAGACATGCAGAAAGATTACGATCACGCTCTGGCACTGCGTAACCGCATGCTGGATGGCCTGAAAGATATGGAAGCCGTGACCATCAACGGTGACCTGGAACAGCGTGTTCCGCACAACCTCAACATCAGCTTTGCGTTTGTTGAAGGTGAATCACTGCTGATGGCGCTGAAAGACATCGCCGTCTCTTCAGGCAGTGCGTGTACATCAGCCAGTCTGGAACCATCGTACGTACTGCGTGCGCTGGGTCTGAACGACGAACTGGCTCACAGCTCAATTCGTTTCTCATTCGGTCGTTTTACGACGGAAGAAGAAGTAGACTACGCAGTCGAACTGATTCGTGTAGCAGTCAACAAACTACGCGACATGTCTCCTCTATGGGATATGTATAAAGAGGGTGTGGACCTGAGTACCGTTGAATGGGCTCACCACTAATCGTTCCAGGGATATAGAGGATTTGAGGTAACTATCATGGCATACAGCGAAAAAGTAATTGATCACTACGAGAACCCACGTAACGTTGGTTCATTTGACAAAGAAGACCCATCAATCGGCAGCGGCATGGTTGGTGCTCCGGCTTGTGGCGACGTAATGCGTCTGCAAATCAAAGTATCACCGGAAGGCATCATCGAAGATGCAAAATTCAAAACCTACGGTTGCGGTAGTGCTATCGCGTCCAGCTCACTGGTAACAGAGTGGGTTAAAGGTAAATCTATCGATGAAGCGGCTGCTATCAAGAACGCTGAAATCGCAGAAGAACTGGAATTGCCACCAGTGAAAGTTCACTGTTCAATTCTGGCAGAAGACGCGATCAAAGCCGCCGTTGCGGATTACAAGAAAAAACACGATCAGTAATTTATGTGGGAGCAGAGTGCTGCTCCCCCCTTTATTCATTGACAGTCAAAGGTTGTAACATGGCCATTACCCTAACAGAAACCGCAGCAAACCGAGTGAGATCCTTCCTTGACAATCGTGGCAAGGGCATTGGATTACGTTTGGGCGTAAAAACGACGGGCTGCTCTGGTATGGCTTACGTGTTGGAGTTCGTTGACGAACTCAACGAGGGAGATGAGGTGTTCGAAGATCACGGTGTGAAAGTGATCATCGATGCGAAGAGCCTGGTTTACCTCGACGGCACTCAGCTTGATTACAAGAAAGAAGGGTTAAACGAAGGCTTTGAATTTGACAACCCAAATTCGAAAAGTGAATGTGGTTGCGGTGAAAGCTTCAACGTTTAACGGTTGTCTCCCGGTGAGTTGAGTCATTGTCTGATGATGACGTTCGTTGACTGGCCAGGTGTGATGTCGATAGCATCCCCCAAGCCCTGAGCGCATCATCTGTTACTGACTGGTTCTGACCGGGGCATCATATCGGTGTTTTGGCGGACGTTGAGTACGGCCAGAGCCCGACCATAGGGACCGGTTTTACATGAATTACTTTGAATTATTTGGGCTACCAACTCAGTTTGATCTGGATGGTAGCCTTCTTTCTTCTCAGTTTCGCGAGTTGCAAAGACGTTTCCACCCGGATAACTTTGCCACCGCCTCTGAGCGCGACCGTCTGATGGCGGTACAGAAAGCGGCGCAGATTAATGACGCCCATCAAGTGTTAAAAAGCCCAATTAACCGCGCCGAATACCTGTTGTCACTCAACGGGGTAGAGTTACGTGGCGAGCAGCAGACGCTGCAGGATCCGATGTTCCTGATGGAACAGATGGAGCTGCGTGAGGAACTGGAAGCGGTTGAACACAGCGCGAACCCGGAAAGTGCCCTGTTTGATTTCGATGCGAAAGTGAGCCGCATGTACAAACAGCATTTAGCTCAGGTAGAACAGGAGCTGAATAAGATGCAATGGGATGTCGCTGCTGACACCGTTCGTAAGCTCAAATTTATTGCCAAATTAAAAAATGAAATAGAACGAGTCGAAGACAAACTGCTCGGCTAATTCAAATAAAAGGACCCATCCATGGCATTACTTCAGATTGCAGAACCCGGCCAAAGCTCAGCCCCGCACCAGCACAAGCTGGCGGCTGGCATTGACCTGGGAACCACCAACTCGCTGGTTGCTTCGGTTCGAAGTGGGACAGCGTCTACCTTGGTCGACCAGCAGGGCAGAAGCATTCTGCCATCCGTAGTCAACTACGCTGGCGACGAGATTTCTGTGGGTTACGACGCACGAGATAAAGCGCAGGCAGATCCGCAAAACACCATTATTTCGGTGAAACGTCTGCTGGGCCGTTCATTACAGGATATCCAGCAGCGTTACCGCAACCTGCCATACCACTTCAAAGCCAGTGACAATGGCTTACCTGTGATGCAAACTGCACGCGGTGACAAAAACCCGATTCAGGTTTCTGCTGATATTCTGAAAGCGTTAGGCCAGCGCGCCGAGCACACCCTGGGTGGTGAACTGGCGGGCGTGGTGATCACCGTCCCGGCGTATTTTGATGATGCGCAGCGTGTCGGCACCAAAGATGCCGCCAGCCTGGCGGGTCTGCATGTCCTGCGCCTGCTCAATGAACCAACCGCTGCGGCGATTGCCTACGGCCTGGACTCGGGTCAGGAAGGTGTGATCGCGGTTTACGACCTCGGTGGTGGTACCTTTGATATTTCCATTCTGCGCCTGTCGAAAGGGGTGTTTGAAGTGCTGGCGACTGGCGGTGATTCTGCGCTGGGCGGCGATGACTTTGACCACCTGATTGCTGAGCACCTGCAACAACTGAGTGGCCAGACCGGTAAGCTGTGCGCAGAACATTACCGTAGTCTGCTGAATGCTGCGACCGCGGCGAAAATTGCCCTGACCGACAGCGCAGAGACCGAAGTATCGGTACTGGGCTGGAGCGGTACCTTGAGCCGCGAGACTCTGAATGAACTGATTCAGCCACTGGTGAAAAAGACCCTGCTGTCTTGCCGCCGCGCATTGAAAGATGCGGATGTCAGCGCTGAGGAAGTGCTGGAAGTGGTAATGGTCGGCGGTTCAACCCGCACGCCTTATGTGCGTGACATGGTGGGCGAATTCTTTGGCCGTACCCCGCTGACCAGCATCAACCCGGATGAAGTGGTCGCGATTGGCGCGGCGATTCAGGCCGATATCCTGGCTGGTAACAAGCCGGATTCAGAAATGCTGCTGCTGGATGTGATTCCGCTGTCGCTCGGTATTGAAACCATGGGCGGCCTGGTGGAGAAAATCATTCCGCGTAACACCACGATCCCTGTCGCCCGCGCGCAGGAATTTACCACCTTCAAAGACGGCCAGACCGCAATGAGCGTGCACGTGGTGCAGGGTGAACGTGAACTGGTCGACGATTGTCGTTCTCTGGCGCGTTTCTCGCTGAAAGGCATTCCGCCGATGGCGGCCGGCGCGGCACACATTCGCGTCACCTACCAGGTCGATGCCGATGGCCTGCTGTCGGTGACGGCGATGGAAAAAAGTACTGGCGTGCACTCCGAAATTCAGGTCAAACCGTCTTACGGTCTGAGCGATAATGAAGTGGCGGACATGCTGAAAGATTCGATGGCCCATGCCAAAGATGACATGCAGGCCCGTGCTCTGGTTGAGCAACGTGTTGAAGCAGACCGCGTGATTGAAGGTCTGATTTCGGCGCTGCAGGCAGACGGTGATGACCTGCTCAATGAGCAAGAGCGTCAGGCACTGCTGCAGGCAATTGAAAGCCTGATTGAACTGCGCAATGGCGATAATGCTGATGCGATTGAGCAGGGAATTAAAGATACCGACAAAGCCAGTCAGGAGTTTGCCTCTCGTCGTATGGATAAATCCATCCGCGCGGCACTGGCCGGTCATTCTGTTGACGAGATTTAAAGAGATTATAACCATGCCAAAGATTATTGTTTTGCCTCATGAATCCCTTTGTCCTGAAGGCGCAGTATTAGAAGCGCAACCAGGAGAAACCATTCTGGATGTGGCACTAAAAAACGGTATCAGTATTGACCACGCGTGTGAGAAATCATGTGCGTGTACCACTTGCCACTGTATTGTTCGTGAAGGTTTTGATTCACTGGAAGAGAGTGACGAGCTGGAAGATGATATGCTGGATAAAGCATGGGGTCTGGAGCCGGAATCTCGTCTGAGCTGTCAGGCTCGGGTTGCGGATGAAGACCTGGTGGTCGAGATTCCTAAGTACTCGCTCAACCACGCCAGCGAAGATCATTAATTCTATTCATTTAATCAGCCCTGCTTCCTCACGGATGCGGGGCGTTTTATCCTAGGAGCGATGCTATGAAATGGACCGACTCACGCGATATCGCGATTGAACTGTGCGACCTGTATCCGGACATTGATCCGCAGACAGTACGCTTTACTGACTTGCATCAGTGGATTCTGGATCTGGAAGATTTTGATGATGAGCCTAACCACTCAAATGAAAAGATTCTCGAAGCAGTAATCCTGTGCTGGATGGATGAGCGCGATTAAGCTTAAGCCTTGAACCTGGCAACCACGAGTTTGGAAATAAAGCCAAGTTAACAGTTTTGAGCAAAAGAAACGGGCCAAATGGTCCGTTTTTTTATCAATTTGACATTTTTACCTGACAAAATGCTAACATCCGAACGTTCATTATTCGACGTGGCCAAGCAATGCCACGATAAAGACAAGGAGTAACCATGTCTACACAGATGTCTGTATTTATTAGCCAAGAATCTGCCCAGCCTCAGTGGGGAGAGAAGGCGCTTATTTCGTTTTCTGAACAGGGTGCAACCATTCACCTCGATCAAACCCATGATCTGGGCGCTATTCAACGTGCCGCGCGTAAACTCGATAGTCAGGGACTGCGTGCGTTACTGCTCGACGGTGAAGGCTGGACTCTGGAAGCTATCTGGGCGTTTTACCAGGGCTACCGTGATGCCAAGCGCAAGAATACGCTGGAGTGGAACGCTCTGGCCGCTGCAGAAGAGAATGAACTGCAGGCGCGCATCAAAACCTCTGACTGGACGCGCGACATCATCAACAAAAGTGCCGAAGAAGTGGCACCGCGTCAACTGGCCACGATGGCGGCTGAATTCATTAAATCGCTGGCGCCTGATGCGGTCTCTTACCGCATCGTGAAAGATAAAGATCTGCTCACCGAGGGTTGGGAAGGTATTTACGCGGTTGGTCGCGGCTCAGAGCGTACCTCTGCGATGCTGCAACTCGACTTTAACCCGACCGGTGATGAAAACGCCCCCGTGTTCGCGTGTCTGGTCGGTAAAGGCATTACTTTCGACTCAGGTGGTTACAGCCTGAAGCCATCGAACTTCATGACCGCGATGAAATCGGATATGGGGGGTTCTGCGACTGTAACCGGCGCGCTCGGTCTGGCGATTCTGCGTGGTTTCAATAAGCGGGTTAAACTGATCCTGTGCTGCGCGGAAAACATGGTTTCCGGCCGCGCGCTGAAACTGGGCGATGTGATCACCTACAAAAACGGTAAAACCGTTGAGATCATGAACACTGATGCTGAAGGTCGCCTGGTGCTGGCGGATGGTCTGATCTACGCGTCAGAGCAGAAACCAGAGCTGATTATTGATTGTGCGACCCTGACCGGCGCGGCGAAAAACGCGCTGGGTAACGATTACCACGCGTTGCTGAGCTTTGACGACCAGTTGTCGCACAACGCGCTGATGGCCGCGAAAGAAGAGCACGAAGGTCTGTGGCCACTGCCACTGGCCGATTTCCACCGTGAGATGCTGCCATCGAACTTTGCTGATCTGTCGAACATCAGCTCAGGTGATTATTCACCGGGTGCCAGCACAGCAGCAGCCTTCCTGTCGTACTTTGTCGATAACTACAAGCAGGGATGGCTGCACGTCGATTGCGCGGCGACTTACCGCAAGTCAGCCAGCGATAAATGGGGCGCAGGCGCAACCGGTACGGGTATCCGTACTGTCGCACGCATCCTGATGGATGAAGCCAAGTAAACCCATCCCGTCACACAGGGCAGCCTGAGTTGCCCTGATGGCCGCTCTCAGGGGCCAAATGCCGGCATGCCACCGGTATGCGGAGTGAGAGGGCGGTAAATAACTAAAATAGTCAATAAAGGACATCTATCTTATGGCTCTTGAAAGAACATTTTCGATTATTAAGCCTGACGCAGTAGAACGTAATCTGATCGGCGAAATTTACCACCGCATTGAAAAAGCGGGTCTGCGCATTATCGCGGCCAAAATGGTGCAGTTGAATGATGAACAGGCAAGCGGTTTCTATGCTGAGCACGAAGGCAAAGAGTTCTTCGCGCCATTGAAAGAGTTCATGACGTCTGGTCCTATCATGGTTCAGGTACTGGAAGGCGAAAATGCGATTGCCCGTTACCGTGAGCTGATGGGGAAAACCAACCCGGAGCAGGCGGCTTGTGGCACACTGCGTGCTGACTACGCGATTAGCATGCGTCTCAACTCAGTGCACGGCAGCGATAGCCCGGAATCGGCAGCGCGTGAAATCGAGTTTTTCTTTCCGCAATCTGAAATTTGCCCACGCAGTAAATAAGCAAAGAAGCAAATTTGTCATTGATTGACACCTAGCAAGTCAGTGATGGACACTTAGTAAGTCAGTTGCAATTGACCGGTTGAAAGCTCTCTGCGGAGGGCTTTTTTTGTCTTTGCGGTGCGCTCAGTACGGGTTTCAGCCAGTGTGAGCCAGTTCAAAGTTTGTCTGGTTAAAATTTAATCATTGTTTTATTAATGTCTTAGTAAAGTCATGGTTTTTCAACTCTTGTTGTCACTGCGTAAAGGCTGTACAATTCGCGCCCTTAATTCTTGTTCCATCTCTGAGAGGCCACATGAGCACAGAAAAAGTCAATCTGCTCGATTTTGATCGCAAAGGCATGCGCGAATTTTTCGTTGAAGAACTGGGCGACAAAGCATTCCGCGCTGAGCAGGTTATGAAGTGGATCTATCACTTTGGCTGTGATGACTTCGATAAGATGACCAACTTGAACAAGAAACTGCGTGAGCAGCTCAAAGAGCGCTGTGAAATTCGTGCACCGTATGTATCGGAAGCGCAGCACTCGAGTGACGGCACGATCAAATGGGCGATGCGTGTTGGCGATCAGGACGTCGAAACCGTGTACATCCCGGAAGACGACCGCGCGACTTTGTGTGTATCGTCTCAGGTCGGTTGTGCTCTGGAATGCAAATTCTGCTCAACGGCGCAGCAAGGTTTTAACCGTAACCTGCGGGTATCAGAGATCATCGGTCAGGTGTGGCGTGCTGCACGTGAAATTGGCATGGAAAAAGAGACCGGCCGTCGTCCTATCACCAACGTAGTGATGATGGGTATGGGGGAGCCGCTGCTGAACATGAAAAACCTGATCCCAGCGCTGGAACTTATGCTCGATGATCTGGGTTTTGGCCTGTCGAAGCGCCGTGTGACCGTATCAACTTCTGGCGTGGTGTCTGGCTTGGATCAAATGACCGGCAACATCGACGTGGCATTGGCTATCTCGCTGCACGCGCCAAACGACAAACTGCGCAGTGAAATCATGCCGATCAATGATCGCTGGGACATCCAGGACTTCCTGGCGTCTGTGCGTCGCTACATCGCCTCGTCCAACGCGAACCGCGGTAAAGTGACGGTGGAGTATGTTCTGCTGGACCACGTCAACGATGGCACAGAGCATGCGCATGAGCTGGCACAGCTGATGAAAGATACGCCGTGCAAGGTCAACCTGATCCCGTTTAACCCGTATCCGGGTTCGCCGTACAAAAAACCGAGCAACTCGCGCATTGACCGTTTCCAGAAAGTGTTGATGGAATACGATATCACTGTGACGGTACGTAAAACCCGTGGCGATGACATCGATGCGGCATGTGGTCAGTTGGTCGGTGATGTGATTGACCGTACCAAGCGGACTAAGCTCAAACAAAGCGCGGAAAATGCCATTCCGGTTAAAACGCTTTAATACAGATAGTTACAATAAAGCCAGAGTTCTCTCTGGCTTTATTGTTTTTGGTGTCAGGGCAGGGCAACAGCAGGCTGGGCGGGGCTTTCTGTGTCAATTTAACGAAAAACCTTGAGCTGTCTGTAATTTCTTTCCCAATTGCATGTTGTTTACCGCCTATTATCTATTAGAATGATTCTCTATTATCAAAGTCTGGACAAAAGACTGATAAAATAACACCAATACATTCCTGTTGTTGAAACTCACAACCTGACGGCTACTAACAATCAATAATAAAAGCGCGCGGGACAGTGGATTTGAGCACAAAAACACGAGATTGACATTGCGGATGAACACAGAACAAGACAACCTCACACCAAGCACGCCACACGTACAACCAGGAACACTTCTTAAGCAAAAGCGCGAAGCTCTGGGCTTAACGCAAAAGCAGGTCGCGGATCGTCTGCGACTGCGCATCACCATTATCCAGAATCTGGAAGACAATAATTTTAAGTCCGACCTGGTGGCGACATTTACCCGCGGTTACCTGCGCTCCTACGCCAAAGCCGTTGGCTTATCAGAAAGCGAAATCGTGGATGCTTTCGAAGCGATGGAAGGGCTGCAACCTCAAGAGCAGACCATGCAAAGCTTTTCTAAAAAGACCAAGCGTGACAAGCACGATAGCCGTATCATGACCATTACCTGGATCATCCTGCTGGTGATCATTGGTATGTCTTCTCTGTGGTGGTGGCAAAATAACGAGCAGGATACCTTGAAGCCGGACAGCGCTGCTGATGCGGTGTCTGCCGTGGTGGAAAGCACCGTGGCAGGCAACAGCGATGAGATGCAGCCGGATTTTGCGACCATCAACGGTGTGGATGATGAGATCTCTGCTGCACAAGACAGCGATGCTGCAGAAATGGTTGCGGACACCGATATGGCTGAAGAGCCGCAACCAGTCGCAGATGAGCAAGTTGCTTCTGAACAAGTTGCTTCTGAACAAGTTGTTTCTGAACAAGCGATGCCTGAAGAGTCCGCCACGACTGAACAGGCCGTGGCTAATCTGCTGACCCTGAACTTTACTGCCGATTGCTGGATTCAGGTCAAAGACGCAAGCGGTAAAACCCTGTCAACCGGCATTAAAAAAGCCGGCCAGACGCTGAATCTGCGTGGTGAAAAGCCGTTGCAAGTGATTCTTGGTGCTCCGGAAGGCGTGTCAGTGACATTTGCGAGTGAACCTGTCGACCTTTCTGGGTATACTTCAGGCAAAGTAGCACGATTCACCTTACCTTAGACATTACTATGCAACACGAGTCTCCTATCAAACGTCGCCCATCGACACGCATTTACGTGGGTAACGTGCCTATTGGCGACGGCGCGCCTATCGCCGTACAATCCATGACCAACACCCGCACCACAGATGTGGCTGCGACGGTTGCACAAATCAAGGCGTTGGAAAATGTGGGAGCCGACATTGTGCGTGTCTCGGTTCCGACCATGGACGCGGCGGAAGCGTTCCGTCAGATTAAACAACAGGTATCGGTGCCTTTGGTGGCCGATATTCACTTCGACTACCGTATCGCGCTTAAAGTGGCGGAGTACGGTGTTGACTGTCTGCGCATCAACCCGGGCAATATCGGTAACGAAGGTCGTATCCGCTCCGTGGTGGATTGTGCGCGCGACAAAGGCATTCCTATCCGTATCGGTGTCAACGGTGGTTCTCTGGAAAAAGATATCCAGATGAAATACGGCGAACCAACGCCTGAAGCGCTGGTTGAATCGGCGATGCGTCATGTTGATATTCTTGATCGTCTTAACTTCGACCAGTTCAAAGTCAGTGTTAAAGCCTCGGATGTGTTCCTGGCCGTCGACTCTTACCGCCTGCTGGCGAAGAAGATCGACCAGCCGCTGCACCTGGGGATTACCGAAGCGGGCGGTGCCCGTGCTGGCGCAGTGAAATCATCGGTCGGTCTTGGCATGCTGCTGGCGGAAGGCATTGGTGACACGCTGCGTATCTCGCTCGCCGCTGATCCGGTGGAAGAGATCAAAGTCGGTTTTGATATCCTCAAATCGCTGCGTATCCGCTCGCGGGGAATCAACTTTATCGCCTGCCCAAGCTGCTCACGTCAGGAGTTTGATGTGATCGGGACTGTCAACGCGCTCGAGCAGCGCCTGGAAGACGTGCTGACCCCGATGGATGTGTCTATCATCGGCTGTGTGGTCAACGGTCCGGGTGAGGCGGAGGTGTCGCATTTAGGTCTGGCAGGCAGCAACAAGAAAAGTGCGTTTTACGAAGATGGCGTGCGTCAGAAAGAGCGTTTTGACAACGATGATCTGGTTGATCGTCTGGAAGCCAAAATTCGCGCTAAAGCCGCTGTGTTAGATGCAAACAACCGCATCGACGTGAAACAACAAGATTAATCTCAACGATATACGGTAATTTACTGTGGCAAAGACTATTCAAGCAATCCGAGGCATGAACGACTGCCTCCCTTCTCAGTCTCCGCTTTGGCAAAAAGTGGAAGGCATCGTGAAAAACGTGATCAGCGCATACGGTTACAACGAAGTGCGCATGCCAATCGTTGAGATGACCCATCTGTTCAGCCGCGCTATCGGTGAAGTCACCGACGTGGTGGAAAAAGAGATGTACACCTTCGAAGACCGCAATGGCGACAGCCTGTCGCTGCGTCCTGAGGGGACTGCGGGCTGTGTTCGTTCAGGTATCGAAAACGGTCTGCTTTACAACCAGGAACAGCGTCTGTGGTACATGGGTCCGATGTTCCGTCACGAGCGTCCGCAGAAAGGCCGTTACCGTCAGTTCCACCAGTGTGGGGTTGAGGTATTTGGTCTGGATGGTCCGGATGTGGATGCGGAACTGATCATGATGACTGCACGCATGTGGCGCGATATGGGCATCTCCAAGTATGTGCGTCTGGAGCTGAACTCAATCGGTTCTCTGGAAGCACGCGCGGAATACCGCAGTGCGCTGATTGAATACCTTGAGCAGTATCAGGATGTGCTGGACGATGATTGTAAACGTCGCATGTACACCAACCCGCTGCGTGTGCTGGACTCTAAAAATCCGGATGTTCAGGCAATTCTGGGTGAAGCGCCTAAGCTGTCTGATTTCCTGGATGCTGAATCAAAACAACATTTTGCCGGTTTGTGTGAACTTCTCGACGCGGCGGGTATCGAATACACCGTTAATGAGCGTTTAGTACGTGGTCTGGATTACTACAACCGTACTGTATTTGAATGGATCACTGAAAGCCTGGGTTCCCAGGGCACAGTTTGTGGCGGTGGTCGTTACGACGGTCTGGTTGAGCAGTTGGGCGGTAAAGCAACGCCGGCAGTCGGTTTCGCCATGGGCCTTGAGCGTCTGGTTCTGATGATGGAAACCCTGGAACTGAACGAAGTGCGTCGCAATGTCGATGTGTACATGGTGACCGCGGGTGAAGGTACCCTGACTGCGGGCATGCAGCTGGCTGAGCAGTTACGTGAGACGGTTCCTGGCCTGCGTGTGATGACTCACTTTGGTGGCGGCAACTTTAAGAAACAGTTCAAACGTGCAGACAAAGTCGGCGCGGCAGTCGCTCTGGTACTGGGTGAAAACGAAGTGGCAGACGGTACTGTGGTACTGAAAGATCTGGCCGGTGGCGAACAGGAAACCGTATCGCAAACCGAGATCGCAGCCAAACTGGCGCACCTCGTCTAAACGCTAATTTTTGAGATTTCATACTAAGAGGACAGGAAGTGGAACTCTACGATACTGAAGAACAACAAGTTGAAGCGATCAAAGATTGGTGGAAAGAGAACGGTAAAGCCGTCATCTTTGGCGCAGTGATCGGCTTGGGTGGTCTGTTTGGCTGGCGTTTTTATCAGGACTCTGTCTCTGAAGCGCAGGAAGCCGCATCCGCAAGTTACACGGCCGCAATGACGACTCTGGCCTCGAAAGGTGCAGAGGGCGAAGCTGACGTACAGCAATTTATTGATGGCAACAAAGAATCTGAATACGCCGTGCTGGCAGCGCTGCAACTGGCTAAAGTGCAGGTTGAAGCGAAGCAGCTTGATGAAGCTCTGGCGCAACTGAAATGGGCCCAGTCAACCACCCAGGACGCAGCGCTGAAACCGGTGATTACTTACCGTGTGGCTCGCGTGCTGGCAGAGCAGGGTGACTACTCAGCGGCTCTGAGTGAGCTGGACAGCATCACTGAAAACGGCTGGACCGGTCGTGTGGCTGAATTGCGCGGTGATATCGCCCTGCGCAGCGGTGACAAAGCCGGTGCTTATGCAGCTTACAGCGAAGCGCAGCAGGCGGATGACGCAAGTCAGACTCTGCAAATGAAACTGGATGACCTGGCCAAATAAGGGCACACCTTGATGAAAAAAATGTTCAACAAAGTGCTCCTGTCTGCGGCTGTCGTAGGTTTACTGGCCGGCTGTGCTGGAGAAGAAGAAAACATCATCATGGCGCCTGTGCCGGTGGTGAAAAGTGCATTTACACCTGAATCTCAGTGGAGCAGCTCCGTGGGTGACGGTGTCGGTCATTACTTCTCAAAGCTTGCGCCGGATTACGCGTACGATAAAGTGTTTGTCGCCAGCCGTGACGGGGAAGTGAAAGCGCTCGATCCGAAAAGCGGTAAAACCCTATGGGAAGCGGAACTGGAGCACAATGACACTCCGGCTCGTTTGTCCGGTGGTATCAGCTCGGCGTACGGCCAAATCTATCTTGGCAGTGAAAACGGTGAAGTGATCGCGCTTGATGAAGAGAGCGGTAAACTGGCCTGGCGCGTCAGCGTGGAAGGTGAAGTTCTGGCGGCTCCGGTCGCTGACAGTAACCTGGTGCTGGTTAATACCAGCCGCGGCGCTCTGGTGGCGCTCGATCCGGAAAGCGGTGAACAGCAATGGACCATCAGTACTGAAGTACCAACCCTGACTCTGCGTGGTGACAGCCGCCCGGCTACGGCTTCCGGCGGTGTGTTCTGGGGGACATCTGCCGGCCGTCTGGCGGCCGCGATCATTGAACGCGGTCAGATGATTTGGCAGCAGCCGGTTGGTCAGCCGAAAGGCGCAACTGAGATTGATCGTCTGGTCGATGTGGATTCATCGCCGCTGATCATCGGTGCGACCCTGTACACGATTGGGTTCAACGGTCAGCTGATTGCGATTGACCTGCGTTCGGGTAAACCGATGTGGAAGCGCAATTACTCATCTGCGATTGATCTGGCGAGTGACGGTTCAAACCTGTTCCTGGTGACGGATAAAGATCACGTGGTGGCGGTTGATGCGCGCAGCGGTACTGAGCTGTGGAGCAACGATAAATTGCAAAACCGTCAGCTGACGGCGCCGACTCTGATCGATGGTTACCTGGTGGTCGGTGACAGTGAAGGTTATCTGCACTGGATTGACCGCAGCAGCGGTGATTTTGTTGCCCAGCAACTGGTGGACGACAGCGGTTTCGCTGTGGCACCGCTGGCACTCGATGACGGTTATCTGGTGATGACCCGCGACGGCGACATAAAGAAACTCAAGATCAATTAATAATTCGTGATATAATTCACAAAAGGCTCCTGGCTGGTAACGGCCAGGAGCCTTTTATTGCCCGGATTATTATCCGTCTAGTCAAAACAAACTTGTGGTTATAGTTAAAAATTTAACGCTTGGGCTCGAGTGTTTACCTATAACTACATAAGAAATAAATCATTGTAGAGGTTGTTATGATACCTGTAGTTGCTCTTGTTGGGCGTCCTAATGTAGGTAAATCGACACTGTTTAACCGACTCACCCGCACACGAGATGCACTGGTAGCGGACTTTCCTGGTCTGACCCGTGACCGTAAGTATGGTCAGGCAAAACTGGGTGAGCATGAATTTATCGTCATCGATACCGGCGGTATCGACGGCACCGAAGAAGGTGTGGAAACTAAAATGGCTCAGCAGTCTCTGGCTGCGATTGATGAAGCCGATGTCGTCCTGTTCCTGGTTGACGGCCGTGCCGGTCTGACTGTGGCAGACGAAGCGATTGCTGCCCACCTGCGCCGCGTTGAAAAGAACGCTGTGCTGGTGGTGAACAAAGTGGATGGCATTGATGCAGATGCAGCCAGTGCGGAATTCTGGCAACTGGGCGTGGACAACATGTACCAGATCGCTGCGGCCCACGGTCGTGGTGTCGGCGCGCTGATTGACCGCGTGCTAAGTCCTGTGGCTGAGCAGATGCAGGAAGAGCAGGCCCAGCTGAACGATCTGACCGGTATGGTCGACGTAGAAGAAGAGCAGCTGGATTACACCGAAGAAGAAGCCGAGCAAGCGTATCAGCGCCTGCAGGATCAGCCAATCAAACTGGCGATCATCGGTCGTCCGAACGTGGGTAAATCGACCCTGACCAACCGTATCCTCGGTGAAGAGCGTGTGGTGGTGTACGATATGCCGGGTACGACGCGTGATTCGATTTATATCCCGATGAAACGCGATGAACGTGAATACGTTCTGATCGACACCGCGGGTGTCCGTCGCCGTAAGCGCATCAACGAAACGGTTGAGAAGTTCTCTGTGGTCAAAACCCTGAAAGCGATCGAAGATGCCAACGTTGTGCTGCTGGTGGTTGATGCGCGCGAAAACATTTCTGACCAGGATCTGAGCTTGCTGGGCTTTGCTCTTAATGCCGGTCGTTCAATCGTGATTGCGGTTAACAAGTGGGACGGCCTGGACATTGACGTCAAAGAGCGCGTTAAGAAAGAGCTGGATCGTCGTCTGGGTTTCGTTGACTTCGCCCGTATCCACTTTATCTCGGCCCTGCACGGTACAGGTGTTGGTCACCTGTTTGAATCGGTGCAGGAAGCGTATCGCTCGGCAACGACCCGTGTTGGTACGTCAGTTCTGACCCGTATTATGAAAATGGCGACCGACGATCACCAGCCGCCAATGGTACGCGGACGCCGTGTGAAGCTGAAATACGCGCACGCCGGTGGTTACAACCCGCCAATCATCGTGATTCACGGTAACCAGGTGAACGAACTGCCAGATTCGTACAAACGTTATCTGATGAACTATTACCGTAAGTCGCTGGACATCATGGGTACTCCAATTCGTATTCAGTTCCAGAACAGCGAAAACCCGTTTGAGGGTAAAACCAATAAGATGACGTTATCGCAAGAGCGTAAACGTAAGCGTCTTATGACCATGATGAAAGGTCGCAAAAAATAAACTCAAGCCCGGCAATCGCCGGGCTTTTTGCTATCTTAAGCGCCGAGTTTTTCCATTTCGTTTTGCAGAGAAGTTATTATGTCTTACACCCCAACCCAGATTACTTTTACTCAAGCTATTTTCAGCCTGTCGAGCCCGGTACAGAAGATTCAGCTCCAGGGCGACCAGTTGTATGTTGTTACCGCGCGGACCCCGTTTCATCCGGTCAGCCACATCTGGCCGGATCATCCTGCAGATCGTGGCACCCTGAGCACGGCTCAGGCGAGCTATGCGGTGACGGATTGCCAGGTGGGGGCGATTGAACTGGCGAGCGGCGAGCTGTATGTCGGTCAGGCGATCCCGGTTAAACGCGATGAACCGGGCTGGGTGTTTGTAGTGGTGCATGTGATTGAGGCGTCTGACAGCATAGTCAGCGTCGGTGAGGACGTGGTACTGAGTGTGGATGAGGAGTACCAACACAGTTTGAGCCGCGGTCACAGTGCCGGTCATCTTGCCTATCTGGCGCTGAATAAGGTGCTGGCCGCTGGCTACTGGCGTAAAGATGCCGAACGGAAAGACCCGCACGGCCATTGTGATTTCAACAGTTACGCTCAGGTCACCAGCTTTGTTGACCAGGATAGCTGCCTGGATACTTACCGCCTTGGTAAAACACTCCGTAAAAGAGGTTTAAACAGTGATAATATGCTGCTGGATCTGGCTGAAATAGAGAATAAGGTTAATCAGCAGTTAGCGAACTGGCTGGCGATCGAGGCGCAGATCACTATGCGCTGCGAAGGGGAACATCTGACCGATTCCCGTTACTGGCAGTGTGATCTGCAGGAGGGGAATCTGGCCGTGATCCCTTGTGGCGGAACGCATTCCGCGAGTCTGACCGAGTTTAGCAGCCTGCAGGTTCGGCTGACGCAGCGCGATGAGCAGCATATCGAAATGCACACTCGTGTAAATCATACTTCGGAACAATGATCTTTTTATTAAATTCTGTTATTTGATCTAATTAAATTTATTTTAAGACTTTAATCCTGTTTAAAATCCAAATGCAGAATATGTAACTTATGCTTTCGGTGTGTGGTGATATAAATGTTCTTTTCGGGGTAGATCGCTGATCAAGATGTAGAAAGCATAAGATCAGGTGACGATCTTTGTCTGCTCAGCATAGCAAGCACTGGGGTAAAAAATAGGCATAGCAGCAGCGCTTGTGATAAAGATCATGGATTGCAGTTCTGAGATCACACAGGATGAGCTCAGGGTAAATTGAGTCAATCAGATCGGGTGGGGAATAACCAGGCTGGTGTGACAGGCAGCAGAAGAGGAAAGCGTATGAACAATAGTTGTCCCCGCTGTAAGCAGGAGCTGGAATGGGATGGGCATTATTACTGCAAGCCGTGTCAGTGCTATTTTGACAAAGTCGGATTTTGTCCGGATTGCGCTGCTGCAATGGAAAAATTGCAGGCATGTGGTGCGGCAAGCTATTTTTGCAACCAGTGCAATGAGCTGAAATCCAAATCACGGGTACGATTTGAATTTCAGCGGGCGAAAGCGTGATTACTCGGCGATGGAATAGATCTCGCCATCGGCTAAACGGGTCACCAGACGGTCGCCCGTTTGCACATCCTGTGGCTGGCGTACAATCTTGCCGTGTTCGGTTTGGGTGATAGAGTAGCCACGCGATAGAGTTGCCAGCGGACTGACGGTATTGAGCTTGTCGGCCAGACGGGCAAAGCGGTGTTGTGAACGGGTCACCAGGCGTTGCATCGCCTCCTGCAGCGCTCTCTCGCGCAGAGCCAGAGTGTATTTCTGCTCGCGCAGGGTTTTATCCGGTGATTGCAGCTCTAAACGGTGCTGCTGTTTGTTGAGGTGCTGACGGATACAACTGAGCTGGCGCTGCGTGGCGCGCTCAAGGCGCATCGTAAGCTCATCGAGTTGCTGCTGCTGACGCTGCAGACGATACATCGGATGTTGCTTGTCGAGACGGTACTGCAGGCGGCTTACCTGAGCTTTGTGCCCGGCAAAGTAGTGGCGCATTGCGCTGGCCAGTTTATGCTCAAAGCCCTGAAACGCCTGTTTCTTATGGCTGTTGTCGCGGCTGACCAGTTCAGCAGCAGCAGACGGCGTCGCGGCGCGCACATCGGCGACAAAGTCGGCAATGGTGACATCAATTTCATGCCCGACCGCACTGATGATCGGGATCTGGCTGGCGGCGATAGTCCGCGCGACAATCTCATGGTTAAAGCACCATAGATCTTCCAGCGAACCCCCCACCACGACCTACGATCAGCACATCACATTCGGCACGGGCATTGGCCCGGCCGATGGCCTGGGCGATACTGATTGCCGCCTCTTCACCCTGCACCAGAGTCGGGTAGATGATAACCGGCAGGCTGGGATCGCGTCGTTTGAGTACGTTGAGAATATCGTGCAGGGCTGCACCGGTTTTGGAGGTAATAATACCGACACAGCGCGGATGTTCCGGCAGAGGCTGCTTCAGCGTGTGGGCAAACAGGCCTTCACCGGCCAGTTTCATCTTCAGCTGTTCAAATTCCTGCTGCAGACGACCATCGCCTTCCGGTTGCATACTTTCAATAATCAGCTGGTAGTCGCCACGCGGTTCGTACAGCGACAGACGGGCCTTGACCAGTACCTGCTGACCGTTTTGCGGTTTAAAGCGCACCATACGGTTATTGCCTTTGAACATGGCACATTTTACCTGGGCGCGGGAGTCTTTAAGGGTCAGATACCAGTGACCGGAAACCGGTGCGGAGAAGTTGGAGATTTCACCAATCAGCCACACCACGCCCATTTCATTTTCCAGTAATAAACGCACTTCAGCATTGAGGCGTGAAACGGTGTAGATGTTTTGATTAGTCAAGGAAGGCTCGCTAAGTTTCTCAGACGTGAGTATGGAAGTTAGCGGCAATATAATACATATCAAGGGGGGGAATGCAAATAAAAAATGAAAAAACGTGTGGTCAAACGATTGCTCTGGGCGTATAATGCGTCCGCAATATCTAATCCAAATACAGCACTGCTGTAACTCATTATGCGAAACGATGAGGCTTGGATTGTTCTTTTTACTCCTATTAATTGTGAGATATTGCAAATGCTAAGAATTGCCAAAGAAGCGCTGACATTCGATGATGTACTACTTGTGCCAGCACACTCCACCGTTCTCCCAAATACAGCTGATCTTCGCACTCAGCTGACGAAAAACATCCAACTGAACATCCCAATGATTTCTGCGTCGATGGATACCGTGACGGAAGCTCGTCTGGCTATCGCTCTGGCTCAGGAAGGTGGCATTGGCTTTATCCACAAGAACATGTCTATTGAGCAGCAAGCTGCTGAAGTTCGTACCGTGAAGAAATTCGAAGCGGGCGTGGTAACGGATCCTGTCACCGTCAACCCTGACGCGACTATCGCTGATGTGGTTGCTCTGACTGAAAAACACGGTTTTGCCGGTTTCCCGGTCGTCACTGAAAGCAACGAGCTGGTAGGTATCATCACGGGTCGTGACGTACGTTTCGTCACCGACCTGAACAAGAAAGTGTCTGTTGTGATGACTCCAAAAGAGCGTCTGGCTTCAGTGAAAGAAGGTGCAACCCGCGCAGAAGTGCAGGAAAAAATGCACGAAGCACGTGTTGAGAAAGTTCTGGTTGTTAACGACGACTTCCAACTGACCGGTATGATCACCGCAAAAGACTTCCACAAAGCCGAGCGTAAGCCACATGCATGTAAAGATGCACGTGGTCGTCTGCGCGTTGGTGCTGCTGTGGGTGCTGGCGCGGGTAACGAAGCACGTGTTGCAGCCCTGGTTGAAGCGGGGGTTGACGTTCTGTTGATCGACTCTTCACACGGCCACTCTGAAGGTGTTCTGCAACGTATCCGTGATACTCGCGCAACTTACCCTGACCTGGACATCATCGGCGGTAACGTTGCAACAGCGGCTGGCGCGAAAGCGCTGATTGAAGCTGGCGTGAGCGCAGTAAAAGTGGGTATCGGCCCTGGCTCTATCTGTACGACTCGTATTGTCACTGGTGTGGGTGTGCCTCAGATCAGCGCGATCGCAGATGCTTCAGAAGTGGCGAACCAATACGGTATCCCGGTTATCGCTGACGGCGGTATCCGTTTCTCGGGTGACATCTGTAAAGCTATCGCGGCCGGCGCATCTTGCGTAATGGTTGGTTCTATGTTCGCGGGTACTGAAGAAGCACCGGGCGAAGTGATTCTTTACAACGGCCGTTCTTACAAAGCTTACCGTGGCATGGGGTCTCTGGGCGCGATGTCTCAGGGTTCTTCTGACCGTTACTTCCAGTCCGACAACGCGGCAGACAAGCTGGTTCCTGAAGGCATTGAAGGTCGTATCGCATACAAAGGTCGTCTGAAAGAGATCGTTCACCAGCAAATGGGTGGTCTGCGTTCAAGCATGGGTCTGACTGGCTCTGCAACGATTGAAGATATGCGTACTAAAGCTGAATTTGTTCGTATCTCTGGTGCAGGTATGCAAGAGTCTCATGTACATGACGTACAAATTACCAAGGAAGCGCCAAACTACCGTCGCGGTTAAGTGATGATGATGTGGCCAGTGTAAAACTGGCCATGTTTTTTCTGCTTATACCCTTGAGGTAAACGTTTGCTTTTCCCTTGAAGCATTAAGAAGAGGCGGGTACACTCGCCTCTGTTTTAATAACCTAGCTTATAAGACTGCTCAAAATGACTAAAAATATTCATGACCAACGTATTCTGATCCTGGACTTCGGTTCTCAGTACACTCAGCTGGTAGCTCGTCGTGTCCGTGAAATCGGTGTTTACTGTGAACTGTGGAGCTGGGACGTTGAAGAAGCGGATATTCGTGAATTCAATCCGGACGGTATCATCCTGTCTGGTGGCCCGGAAAGCGTGACTGAACTGAACTCGCCACGCGCACCTCAATACGTATTCGACTCAGGTGTTCCTGTACTGGGTGTATGTTACGGCATGCAAACCATGGCAGAACAACTGGGCGGTAAAGTCGCTGGCTCAAACGAGCGTGAATTTGGCTACGCACAGGTAAAAGTATCTGGCGAGTCTGCGCTGTTTAAAGATCTGGCTGAAACACAAGATGTGTGGATGAGCCACGGTGATAAAGTCGTTGAGATCCCTGCTGACTTCGTGAAAGTGGGTGAGACCGACACTTGTCCTTACGCGGCCATGGCCAACGAAGAGAAGAAATACTACGGCGTACAGTTCCACCCAGAAGTAACTCACACCAAACAAGGTCAGCAGATGCTGGAAAACTTTGTGCTGGGTGTGTGTGGTTGTGAACGTCTGTGGACTTCTGAGTCAATCATCGAAGACGCAATTGCTCGCATTAAAGAGCAAGTGGGCGACGACGAAGTGATCCTGGGCCTGTCTGGCGGTGTTGATTCATCTGTGGTTGCGATGTTGGTTCACCGCGCTATCGGTGACAAGCTGACGTGTGTATTCGTAGACAACGGTCTGCTGCGCCTGAACGAAGGTCAGCAGGTGATGGATATGTTCGGCGATAAATTCGGCCTGAACATCATCAAGATTGATGCGGAAGCTCGCTTCTTGAAAGCGCTGGAAGGCAAGTCTGATCCGGAAGAAAAACGTAAGACCATCGGTCACGTGTTCGTGGACGTATTTGACGAAGAGTCGAAGAAACTGGCCAACGCGAAATGGCTGGCACAGGGCACTATTTACCCTGACGTTATCGAGTCTGCGGCATCAAAAACCGGTAAAGCACACGTTATCAAATCGCACCACAACGTAGGTGGTCTGCCAGAAGACATGCAAATGGGTCTGGTTGAGCCGCTGCGTGAGCTGTTCAAAGACGAAGTTCGTAAGATCGGCCTGGAACTGGGTCTGCCATACGAAATGCTGTACCGCCACCCGTTCCCAGGTCCTGGTCTGGGCGTACGTGTACTGGGCGAGATCAAGAAAGAGTACTGTGACCTGCTGCGTCGCGCGGACGCTATCTTCATTGAAGAACTGCATGCCGCCGATCTGTACAACAAAGTATCGCAAGCGTTCACTGTATTCCTGCCAGTTCGCTCTGTTGGCGTAATGGGCGACGGCCGTAAGTACGACTGGGTTGTCTCACTGCGTGCAGTGGAAACCATCGACTTCATGACCGCGCACTGGGCGCACCTGCCATACGATTTCCTGGGTAAGGTTTCCAACCGTATCATCAACGAAGTTGACGGCATCTCACGCGTTGTTTACGACATCTCTGGTAAGCCACCAGCGACGATCGAGTGGGAGTAGGGCTAGCCATAAATAAGCTAATAAAGCCTTTTGTAAATAAATGAAATGCCAGTCAGTTTTACTGACTGGCATTTTTTATGGATTTTTGCTTTCCTCAAAACTTTGCAGAGGTATTTGGTTTCTTCGCAGTGATGTTCATTGTGATGCTGGCCTTCTATTTTTTGGGGCAGTGGCTGTATAATTACAACGACTAGAAATAGCTTTATCTACGCGAAGTCTGATTATGTCATGAACTTAAATGGCTTGAATGTAAGTGTTCAAAAAGCCTTATGATATTAACGACGAAAAGAAGCGCAAACATCATTACATTTATGGGCGTTAGATGATTTTTGGATTTTTGGCATCGATGACTTAAACATGAACACTACAGATTGGGGGGGACGGTCTTGATGCTTAAGTTCAGATGGAACTAAAGTGTGTTGATGAGGTCTGCCAGTTTATTTAGTTGTTGACCTGACTTGTCGAAGTTTTGTGGAGCTAGCCAATTTTGATATGCAGATTTAAGCATTGAATATTCACAGTCGAGAAGTGAATACCAAGCGGTATCTCTATTTCGTCCTTGAGTGACCTGTAGTTGGCGGAAGATGCCTTCAAAGGTAAAACCAAAACGTTGAGCAGCAGCTCTTGATGGCTCATTTAAAGCATCACATTTCCATTCCAAGCGACGATACCCCAACTCTTCGAAAACATATTGAGATAAGATAGCCATGACTTCCGTAGAGATTGGTGTTCTTTGCATCCTAGGAGAATAGACTAGATGACCAATTTCTATTACTCCATTCGCAACATCCATCCGCATTAAAGCAATGGTTCCAACTGGCTCGTTTGTTGAGAGATCAATCACTGTATAATGGAATGGATCACTTAGACCTTCCATCGTCAGTAAAAACTGTCGGTACTCATCACAAGAGCTAAATGGCCCATAGGGAAGGTAAGTCCAATGACGTGCGTCGGGGCTATCTTTAAATGCTTCATAAAGTGCTTCAACGTGCTTTGTTACATCTAAACGCTCTAAACGACAAAATCGTCCTAAAAATGCGGTTTTCTCTGGTAGTTCAGCCTCTGTCCACTCTGTTAAATCTTCGCCGATAGGTTGTTGAAATTCGTTAAATCGAACGGTCATCTTATTTCCCTTTTTGTTGCAAGCGACAACTAATATAGAAAAACAGTGATATGATAAAAAGTACCACTAGAGATGAACTTTATGGTACCACGATGATTGATATAATAGGCGTTCTCGATCCACAAGCTAAAACCCCCACGGGTAAAAAGCTTTCCCTGCAAAAACAATTAGTCGAGCGTTTACAGCAAGCCATTTTGTCCGGTCGGTTACCCGCAGGTACTAGACTAAGTTCAACACGTGCTTTAGCTAGCGATCTTGGTGTATCACGCAATACGGTCGTTCTTGTCTATGAACAGTTAACAGCGGAGGGGTTCATTATTGCAGAGAAGCAAGGTACTAAGGTGGCTAGCTTAAGTCTCCAAGCGGCACAAAGACGCTCTGCCAAACACCTAGCAAAAGGAACACCAGTCAGCCTTGCTACAAGGTGGGATGAGTTCGCACACAAAAAACACACAACTGAAATCAATAATGCGTCACTCGCACCTGGAATTCCTGCCTTAAATGATTTTCCATTGACGGCTTGGCGTCGCTCGTTAGAACGTGCATCTAAGCAGCTTAATCAACATTTATTATTGAATCACGATCCGCTAGGCGAACCTTCGTTAAAGCAGGCTATCGCCAATCATTTGCATATTTTACGAGGAGTTCAATGTGAACCAAACCAAATCGTTATCACCGCAGGTGCACAGCAAGCTCTTGATGTCTGCATTGCATTAATCACCGACCGACAAGATACGGTGTGGATCGAAGATCCTTGCTACTCTGGCGCCAAATCTGTTTTGAGCAAACATGATCTAAATGTGGTCCCTATCCCTGTCGATAAGGAAGGTATTAATGTATTTAGCTCTGCCAACCTCTCTCGTATCAGCCAGCCGCGATTGATATTTACCACACCAGCGCATCAGTATCCAACGGGTGCTGTTCTCTCTGTTTCGCGCCGACTTGATCTCATTGAATATGCCCAGAAAATAGGATCTTGGATTATTGAAGACGATTACGACGGCGAGTTTCGGCATTTCGGTTCTCCCATTTCTAGTATGCAAGGATTAATAGAAAATGCGCCTGTCATCTATATTGGTTCGTTTAGCAAAACAATGTATCCCTCGTTAAAAATCGGTTTTATGGTTCTTCCTAAAAATCTTATAAATCAAACTCGTTCAATACTGGCAGCGGTTTTAAAAAGTGGTAATCAGATTGAACAATTGGCATTGGCCAATTTTATGACCTCTGGTGAATTTGGACGCCATCTTGGTCGGATGAAGCGTATTTATAGGGAGCGACAGAAAGTGCTGAGGGCTGTGCTTTCTCAACATTTTCCAGAAGATTGGATTCTTGGTGGCTTTGCTGGCATGCATTTGACATTACAGTTACCATCAACTCTCGATGATACACATATTGCTAAAAAAGCACAGGAATTCGGTATTGCGGTACATGCGCTGTCTCCATTTTATAGTGAAGATCACGGCAATCATCGCGGACTCGTCATTGGTTATGGAAATACTCACAAGGATAAAATCCCCGATGCAGTCAATATTGTTTCAAAGCTAGCAGCATTGAATACATTGGGGCCTACGAGCTGAGTAGAGAACAAGGCTCGGTTGACACTCAATGCCGGAAAAAGTCAGTCGGTGTAAAAAATGAGCTCCTTTGCAGGAATTCTGAACTGACGTAAACCGTCATCCCAACATAGAGAAAGCGACGAATAATATCTTCTTCACAGTTTGAGGATCTTCTCCATGAGCCAGCAGTGTCGAAGCATTAATCAGCTGCGCATCGATATAGATAGCTGCAAACTCTGGAGACATATCTGCAGAAAACTCTCCTTTGTCCTTTGAACGTTTTACCCATTCTTTGAAAGTAGATAAACCTTGCTCCTCAAGAAAATCAACTTGTGCGAGTGTTGCTTCGCCTAAGTGCATTCGCGATTCACGCATTTTTATAAAAAGGCATCCCATTGGGGATTCATGATGACAATTTGCTGACGTGGCAAATGACACAAGGTTATCAAGCGCTTCTCGAAACGGAGAGTCACTATTTAACATCTGTTGTACAGGGCTTAGTATTTGTTCTTGATACTTGATAAGAACCGCTTTCATTAAGCCATCTTCATTTGAAAATTCACGATAAAGACTAGGCTTCGATATACCCGATCTTCTGCAAATTTCATTAATAGATAAACTACTTATGTCCTCTTTCCAATAAGAATCCATTGCGATATCTAAAACATGATCACGATCTAAGGTCTTTGGTCGCCCCCTTGAAGGCTTCACTGGATTTGAATTCATTTTTGTACCAACTGGTATTTTAAGTTGACAGGGTTTTCTTTCACTCTTATTGTACCGAATGGTACTTAATTGGCAAATAAATAGGAAAGACAAATGAGTGAAACAAAGAAAAGCATCGTGATTACAGGAAGCAGCAGTGGCTTTGGTCAAAAATCAGTAAAAGATTTTGCCGATAAAGGCTACCAGGTGTTCGCCACTATGCGCAGTCCAGAAGGTAAAAATGCTACAGTTAGAGCAGAGTTGGAAGCGTATAGCGATTCAATCCAAGTTGTTGATATGGATGTTACCAGCGACGAATCAGTCAAAAACGCCATTGCGGGCGTACTAAATAAAGCGGGGAAAATTGATGTTTTGCTAAACAATGCTGGCGTAATGTACCTTGGTATTACCGAAGCATTTAGTATTGATCAAGCTCGCGAGCAGATGGAAACCAACTACTATGGCGCTATGCGCACTATTCTGGCCGTTTTACCTGCGATGCGTGACGCTAAGTCTGGTCTTATCATCAATACCTCATCCATGGTTGGCCAAATTTCAGCTCCTTATTTCTCTACCTACGCTGCAACCAAACATGCTTTAGAAGGCTACCTTCAAGGTTTACGCTACGAAGTAGCGCCATTCGGTATCGATGTCGCCATCGTACAACCTGGTCCATTCCCAACAGGTTTAAGCGCATCAGGGCAACAACCATCACGTATAGACATACTGGACAGCTACGGTGAATTGGCAAACATCCCAGCCTCCATGTTCGAAGAATTCGGTAAATTTATGCAGAGTGATCAAGCACCTGATCCACAAATGGTCGTAGATGCTTATTTAGCTCTCGCAGACATGCCTGCTGGTAAGCGCCCAACACGCACACCTGTTGGCTTAGTTTGGGGGGTGGATGAAATTAACGGTGCCAAACAACCTATTCAAGACCGTGTTTTGACAGAAATGCAACTAGACAAAGTTCTAGGCGGCGCTGACGCATAATTTGCGATTGCAAGGGCAAACTTTTTTGCCCTTGTAGCGAGTTATGTCATAACACAACTAAATTTTTCGGTAGGATTCCAGTAACAATTCTTAGATCTGATATGCAAGAATTCTCAGCCTGGGCCAAAGCAGAACTAAAACGTCGACGAGCAGCAAAAAATTAAAAAAATTCTTTGCATGGTATCGATGATGGTATCGGCGAAGGTAGTATTTCTAACTAGCTGTTATTTAGTTAGATTTCATGCTTGTTGATATTCGAGTGGGAGTAGGGCTGATTATAAATAGCTAATCAGGTCTTAGAAAATAAATGAAAAGTCAGTCAGTTTCTGACTGGCTTTTTTATGGTTTCTCACTTCATCCTCAAAATCTTGCGGAGGTATTTGGTTTCTTCGCAGTGATGTTCATTGTGATGCTGGCCGTTTGGCAAATGTAAGTAGTTAAGAAACACACGGGCCGATGATGGAGCCCCGGCCATCATTTCATATACATCAAACCGATCATCATTATCACAGAGTTGAAGACTGATCTTCTGTGGTAATTCTGGACCAAGCCTTGCTGAACCTTATGGTCTAAAAGGGTTCTGTCAGATTAGGAAAAGTATATTGATTCCTTGATCGTTTGTATGGCATCGCAGCAACATACCGTTATATAGGTCTTATTCTTCCTTTCACTCATAAATTGCAGAACATGTCTGTATAGCTGCAAGTGTTCAACTAGGTTCATAATCTGTCATCAAGAAAAGTCGGTCAATAACTGACTTAAGAAAGTGGTCAGGAATTAAATGCGAAATGATTTCGGGGCAAAGACGTGTCACATTGGATCGTACTGATACACCACTGGTAAAACCAGTTTAGGTTCGCGTCAATGCGGCTAGTTCAGAGTAGCGATTACCCAACTTAAAGCCGAATGGCTTGCCTTTTGTACGCAAATGAAAATAATTAGTATTATCACCATTAATGTGTACTATAAGCATGAAAAATGGTTCTCCATCTAACATTTAAATAAACTAATAACATAGAGATTTACGTATGAAGTTTAAATTACTAATTGCTGCTGTGGTTACTAGTCTGATCTCATGGTCAGTTCAGGCTGAAATAAGAACTATTGAAGATGTACTGGGCCGCGAAATCAACATCAATGTACCAGCAAAACGTGTTGTGCTTGGCTTTTACGCTGAAGATTACATAGCAGTCGGTACAGATAAAGCGTTGGACAATATCGTAGGTATTTCTAAAGATACTTGGCAGGTATGGCGACCAGCGAGTTGGAAGCAATACGTCGAAGTACGCCCAGACTTAGACAATATTGTCGATGTCGGTGAGGTAGAGGCACAAACATTCTCAATAGAAAAAGTTATCAGTTTAAAACCGGATGTTGTTGTACTGGCAGACTGGCAATATAAAGGTCTTGGCTTTGATATAGACCGCTTAGAAGACGCGGGAATTCCAGTGGTCGTTTTGGATTACAATGCTCAAACTTTAGAGCGTCATATTAAAAGCACTTTAGTTATTGGCGAGCTTACCAATCAAATCGCACGATCCAAGCAGATTGCAGACGAGTATCAATCAGCGATAGAAGATATTCAATCCCGGATTAAAAAATCTGGCCGACCTAAACCACGTGTTTACGTTGAGTTTGGTAACAAAGGGCCATCAGAGTATAGCTTCACTTATGGTAAAAATATGTGGGGAGCAATGCTTGATTTGGCCGGAGCAGAAAATATTGCTGCACCATTTGTTGAGTGGTGGGGGCCGATTAATCCAGAGCAAGTAATAGCATCTAAACCAGAGGTTATATTCATCGCAGGTACGGAAAACGTAAAACAAAAAGATGCGATGACAATGGGGGAAGGCATCTCCCATGAGCAAGCTCAACTTCGCTTGGCGGGCTTTTCCCTGCGTCCGGGATGGAGCTCTTTACCTGCTGTGAAAAATGGTAGGATTCACGGAGTTTATCAAGGAGCTTCTCGAAGTATCATCGACTACACCATGATTCAGTATTTGGCAAAATCCCTGTACCCAGGGCTATTTGAAGATCTACAACCTGAGAAAAACTATCTTAATTTCTATGAGAAGTATCTGCCTGTTAACCCTCATGGGACTTTCACGATTGATTTAGATGGAACATCTCTATGACAGAGTTAGAGTTGCGGAACAACAGCAAACACATTTTTCGCCATTTTACTAAGCTAGTGTTCGTTATCTTGTTTATGCTCACTTCACAAGCTCAGGCAAAAGAATGGACCATAAAAATGTTGAATTACGCGGGCAATGAATCAATGGTATTTGAACCTGCAGTGATTCAAGCTGAGGTTGGAGATACCGTGGTTTTTATACCTGAACATTCCGGTCATTACGCACAATCGTTTATTACACCAGCAAGTACAAAGCGTTGGCAAACACAAATGGATAAAAGAACGACTGTAAAGTTAGCAACCGAAGGTATTCATATCTACTACTGTCCCCCTCATCTTATGATGGGGATGGTGGGAATGATCCAAGTAGGTCGAGCAACAAACCTAGACAAAGTAGAAAAGAAGCTCCCTAGCTTAAAAGCCAAGTCACATTTAAAGCCACAGAGAGTTGATTATCTTCTGGAAAACATCCGTAAATAATAAAGAATATAATAACACTCAAGTCCAAGTTAACGCCCGTAAATAACAGGCGAGGTAAACCTCGCCTGTTGCCTTTGTTATTGGCCTTGCTCTCAATAAATCTTTGCCACGAGAGACTAACTAAAGTACCTCATCTAACAAGTATTTTTCCTTAAGAAGGTTAATAGAACGGCATTTAGCCCGCGAATGCTTACCGCTAAAGAGAAACAAAAGCTTCGTCAGGATATGCAAGAATTCTCAGCCTGGGCCAAAGCCGAACTAAAACGTCGACGATCAGAAAAAAATCAAAAAAATTCTGCGCATGGTATCGATAACGAGCACATTTCTAACTATTTGTTATATAAATTTATTTTACGCTAGTTGATATTGAATTTCCCTGACATCGAGTTTTGACAAAAAGGCCCATGCTTACATGGGCTTTTTTTATGCACGATGTTCTTACCTTTATCGATTTTTCCTGGTGACTACTGTCGCTGATCGGCTGGCAGGCCGTGTTGAACATCGGCGTTCGTTTGTGCCATGTTGATAGTTATCTGGATGGCGTACCAATAGATGATTGTTTTCTCTGCACAATTTAAGAGCATGGTATGCGTATTGTGCACATGAGTTATGCAATCACTTTTTGTATGAATTATTTTTGATGTTTATGGTTTTTATTTATCTTATTGATTGTGTTGGTTTTTTATCTAGTTTTTCTGTTTTTAACCAGATGGTCAGGTTTTTGCTATCTGTATGCCAACCGATGCATTCTGCTTGCGGCAGGGCACGGTGGGGATAATTGAAAAAACCTACGTAAAGGAAGACGAATTGATGAAAACCAGACACGCAGCGACAACTTTGTTGATTGGCCTGTGCAGTGCCATGATTACTTCAACGGCTTGGGCTGAAATGAAATGGCAGGATTTCAGCCTGACTTATCTGAACGGCAGTCACTATGAAGTGGGCGATAAAGATCGCCAGGTATTTACCTTTGAACATGCCAGTGGTCATAACTGGGGCGATACTTTTTTCTTCATGGATCGGCTCAAATGGGATGACGGCACCACTGAAAACTACATGGAGTTCTCACCGCGCCTGAGTCTGAGCAATCTTTCCGGTAGTGAGCTGTCATTCGGTCCGGTTAAGGATGTGCTGCTGGCGAGTACCTGGGAATCTGGGGAAGGGTTTGACAACCTGCTATATGGTGTAGGCTTTTCACTCGATGTTCCCGGCTTCAAATATTTCAATATCAACCTTTATAAAGCCGATAACGATAATAATGATGACGATGAGCAGCTGACCTGGACCTGGGGTCTGCCGGTGACGATTGCGCAAGAAGAGTTCCTGTGGGATGGTTTTCTTGACTGGTCGTCCGCCTCGGACACTAACAAGGCAGAGATGAATTGGACCTCACAAATCAAATGGAATGCCGGTAAACATCTCGGCCTGGAATCACCTTTGTATCTCGGTATCGAGTATTCGTTCTGGAATAATAAATTTGGTATCGATAATGCCAATGAGCGCAACGCTTCGTTATTGGTTAAGTGGCACTTCTGAGCCTGGCGGTTGATTCTGATTGTGACCAAGCCCATGTTGTCATGGGCTTGTTGCTTTAACGCTCTAGGAACAGACAGTAACCAGCGTGACACAACAACCCGATCAGCGGCGAAATATAACTTGCTTGGTGTAGATAAACCCAAGCAGCAGGCTGAGCAGGGAAGTGGTCACCAGGGTCAGCACTGGTGGCAGTACCAGTTGATCGGCCAGCCATCCGTTGGCCAGACATAGCAGGCCCATAAATCCGAGAAACAGGAGATAGCGGGCCCCGGTCGCCTGAGATTGAAAGGTAAAGCGGGCGTTGGCAAAAAAGCTGAAACTGGCGGTCAGTATAAAGCCAGTTAGGTTAGCAACTGCCTGGCTACTGTTCCACCCGTATACACATAGAACAAAGATCCCCCAGTGAATGACGGTATTCACTATGCCGATCGCGCTGTATTTGGCAAAGAGTTTAAGCATACTGCATTTTTGGCTATCGTCACCGAGGTTGTGAGTTGTTCTGTCAGTATTTGTGTTGCAGCGCTGCAGTGCAATGTCATTGAGATCAGAAAGTGATCCTCCGCCACTGTTCTGACCCTGTGTGAGTACATCATCAATTGTCTTCATTTATGTTAGTGCCAATAAGCAATCCATTGCTGTTATCTTTATGGATAATATAGAACACTGTTCCGTATATGAGGCAGGCGACGGTAAGTGAAAATACAGAAACGAGTTATGAGTACGGCACTGAGTAATTGTTCCAACTCGGTTGTAATTTAACGTTCTGTTTTATAAGGACTTTTAATTATTTTTTCTGATGTTGTAGCTTTTGGTTTTAAGTTGCTCAATAACTATATATATGAAATCTAAGTTTGCATAAATAAAATCTATCTTTTATTCTTGTGGCATTTAAAATTCGCGCGCAATTTTTATTCACATTTTTGAAGGTAACTTTGATGTCTACTAAATTAGCTAACCCAGCACCGCTTGGCCTGATGGGATTCGGCATGACGACTATTCTGCTTAATATTCATAACGCAGGTTTCTTCCCGCTGGATTCAATGATTCTGGCTATGGGTATTTTTTACGGCGGTCTGAGCCAAGTGATTGTTGGCATCATGTGCTTTAAACGTGGTGATACATTCGGTACGACGGCGTTTACCTCTTACGGTCTGTTCTGGCTGACTCTGGTTGGTCTTATCGTGATGCCAAAAATGGGTCTGCCTGCAAGCCCGGCTTCTTTCATGGGCTGGTACCTGGCACTGTGGGGCATCTTCACTGGTTTTATGTTCATCGGTTCACTGTGCTACCCGGTAGCGAAGCAAGTGGTATTTGGTTCTCTGACTATCCTGTTTGCTCTGCTGGCGATTCGTGACTTCACCGGTAATGAATTCATCGGCATGATTGCAGGTTTCGAAGGTATCTTCTGTGGCGCGAGCGCAGTGTACTTCGCAATGGCACAAGTACTGAACAACGAATACGGTCGTGTGGTACTGCCAATCGGCGAGAAGAAAAAAGAGTCAGCACCTGCTGCGCAAGAAATCACTGCATAAGCGCTGACACGAGTGCGGACAACAAGCTGGCCTGGTGCCAGCTTTTTTTATGCCTGCGGTTTGATAGCTTGGTTTAAATCTGCTGATCAATAGCCTAATCCGACTTATTAACCCGTTTCATTCCACTGACTCATTGGTCTCATCCCGGCCGAAAATGATTTGCCCCTACTAAATTTGCGGTTGTTTGTTGATGGTTAAATGATAGTTTGATGAGTGTTTTATAAACACAACAATTCTATTTAAAAACTACAACAGGAATGTATCACCATGCTACGGATTATTACTCAGCTCTTCCCGCTTTGGGCCGTGCTGTTCTCTCTATGGGCGTATTTCTCTCCCGCATTATTTGTCGACCTGAAAAGCCAGATTGTCCCTTTACTGACCATTATTATGCTGGCCATGGGCCTGACTCTGAAACCGAAAGATTTCCTTAATGTTGTCAGCAATAAAAAGGCGATTGGCGTCGGGCTGATTCTGCAGTTTAGCGTGATGCCGTTGGCGGCGCTGCTGATCAGTCTGCTGCTCGGTTTCGATCCGGTTCTAACTATAGGTATGGTGCTGGTGGGCAGTGTGGCCGGCGGTACCTCATCCAACGTGATGTGCTATCTGGCCAAAGGCGATGTGGCGCTGTCGATCACCATGACGTCTATCTCGACGCTGCTCGGCGTAGTACTTACCCCGTTGCTGGTCGAGCTGCTGGCGGGACACAGTGTGGATGTGCCTGCGATGAGCATGTTACTCAGCCTGATTAAAATCGTGCTGTTGCCCGTGGCGATTGGCCTGCTGATCAACGTTTTCCTCCACTCTGTTACCGAAAAACTGGAACCTGTCCTGCCTTTGATTTCTATGGTGGCGATTGTGATGATCATCGCTATCGTTGTGGCACTGAATGCTGGCCAGTTACAGACAATTGGTCCTATCGTGGCGCTGGCAGTGATCATGCACAACAGTTTGGGTATTACCGCGGGTTACTGGGTGTGCCGGGGGCTAGGCTTTAATGAGAGTATTTGTCGTACGGTCGCCTTTGAAGTCGGTTTGCAGAACTCGGGTCTGGCGACGGCTCTGGCGATGAAATTCTTTACCCCGGCTTCAGCCGTGGCCGGAACGATTTTCTCCATCTGGCACAATCTTTCCGGCTCTTTACTGGCAGGATACTGGAGCAAGCGAACGTCTCAGATGAGTGCTCAGCCTGACGCTGAAAGTAGCCGTTAGCCCGCCGCGGATCTCATATTCAATCATGACAATAAGAAGGCTTCGGTCTTCTTTTTTGTTTCCTTTTTTTTATCGGCCAAACTTTTAGTCAATTGTTCGTGCACGTACATATAGATGATAATGGTCGATGGTTACAGGGTTTATACGGTGATATGACTCAGGTTGAGCATGTATTGGTAAAAAATGAGAGCCAATGCCCGTAAGTAGTGCGCTTTGCGCGATTATGGTTTGCTTTGCTGCCCGCAGAATTAACTTTTTAGTTATTTGCTTAGCTTTTGGTTTGTGATGGAAAGTTGGGCAATGGTTATTATCAATAGCATTGATAGCGAATGAATCGCGACGAATGACAGGGAAGGGACACCATGAGCAGCACACTATCGAGTTCACTTGATGCTGAAGTGGCATCAGGCCAAGTTCAGCAAGCCAAGACAGCAGATTCACGTAAAGCCATTTTCGCCATTTCGCTCGGCAACGGACTGGAAATGTACGACTTTACCGTATACAGCTTTTTTGCCGTCATTATCGGTGAGTTATTTTTCAATGTCGGTGGCGCTGCCGCAGGTTTACTGCTCTCGCTCGCGACGTTCGGGGTCGGTTTTGTCATGCGACCGTTGGGCGCGGTTATGATCGGTAACTATGCCGACAAGTATGGCCGTAAAGCGGCGCTGACCCTGACTATTACCCTGATGACCGTCGGAACCGGGATGATCGCGCTGACGCCGACCTATGAAAGCATAGGGATTGCTGCCACGATTATTCTGGTGGTAGGGCGTCTGCTGCAGGGGTTGTCGGCGGGGGGAGAGATTGGTACTGCCTCTGCGGCCTTGATGGAATCGGATAACTATCAGCGGCGCTGTTATATGGTGAGCTGGCAGATCGCCAGTCAGGGCGCGGCTGCCCTGGTCGGGGCTCTGGTCGGTTTTGCCGTCAACGGGCTGTTGTCAGCTGAAGAGGTACATAGCTGGGGCTGGCGTATTCCGTTTGTACTGGGCTTGTTGATTGGTCCGGTTGGCTGGTACATCCGTCGTCATCTCAATGAATCCCATCAGGCTGACCCAAAAGCGCAGGATACTCCGTTCAAGACCGTACTCAGCAAGCAGGGCGGTACCATACTAACCGGTATGCTGATGATTTGGGGTGGCACGGCCTGCATGTATATTGAGGTGTTTTACATGCCGACTTACCTCATCAAAGAGCTGGGTTATTCCTCGACCACGGCCTTTGCCGTCGCTGTCATGGCGGGGCTGATGTTGATGGTGCTGATGCCGGTGTTCGGCAAATGGGCTGATCGTCTGGCGAGCCGAAAAACACTGCCGCTGCTCGGCATGTTCGGTTCCTTCCTGTTTATTTATCCGGCCTTCACGTTACTGGGTGGCGATGCTTCTGTGGTCAAAGCGCTGCTGGTCATTGGTGTGTTGATTGCCCTGTTTGCGTTATCGAATGCGTCACTGCTGGTACTGATCATGGAAGCGTTTTCGCAGCAGTACCGGGCCAGTGGGATTTCAATGATTTACGGCTTTGGTGTAACCGTCTTCGGTGGTTTTACTCCGCTATTGGTCGCTAGTCTGATTGAGTGGAGTGGTAACAAGATGGCACCGGCTTTTTATCTGATGTTCGCCATCGTGGTCAGCTGCATCGCGATGGGCCGTTTTCCGGCTAAAGCTGTTAAGTCTTAAAGAGCCTTAGTCATAAAGAACCGTAGTCATAAAGAGCTGTAGTCATAAAGCGCCGCAGTTAACATGCTCGCATAAGTAAAACGCTGCACTTAACCCGTGCCGATGTAACCTGAATCCAACATAAGGAAATGACGATGACAGTACCTGAATTCTCTCTGTTGAATGACGCCGACTTTGTCGCCAGTTGCGAACAATTTATCCAGACCCGCCATACCATTCACGCTCACCCTGAACTCGGTGCCGAAGTCCCGGCAACTGCCGAGCTGGTGGCTGGCCTGCTGCGCGAGTGGGGTTATGAGACCCATACCGGGATCGGTGGCCACGGTGTGGTCGGAGTGCTGAAAAATGGTTCTTCAGCGCGCACGATCGGCCTTCGTGCTGATATGGATGCATTGCCGATTCATGAACAAACCGGATTGCCTTACGCCAGTACCATTGACGGGCGCATGCATGCCTGCGGTCATGATGGCCACACTGCCATCTTGCTTGCGGCGGCATATCATTTGGCGCGTCACCGGTCGTTCGATGGCACGCTCAATCTGATTTTTCAGCCGGATGAAGAGGGATTATCGGGCGCCAAAGCCATGATCGCAGATGGTCTGTTTGAGCGCTTTCCGTGTGATGCCATCTTTGCGTTGCATAATATGCCGGGTAAGGCAGTCGGCCAGGCCGATGTACGCAGTGGGGTGTTTATGGCGTCGTCCGATAAAGTGACCATACGTCTGACCGGTAAAGGCGGTCATGCAGCTCTGCCGCATCTCTCCAACGATGTCACGATTGCCATCGGCCATATCATTCTCGGGCTGCAAAGTATTGTGTCGCGCAATATCAATCCCGCGGATCAAAGTATTATCAGTATTGGTCAGGTTCTGGCAGGTACGACACCAAATGTGATCCCAAATGATGCGATGATGACGCTATCTGTGCGCAACTTTAGTGTTGCTAATCAGGATCTGATTGAAAAACGCATTCGCGAAATTGTTGCCGGTCAGTGTCAGGCATTTGGGATTAGCGGCGAAGTGGAGTATTTGCGCCAGGTTCCGTCTGTGCATAACTCGGCTGCGGAAACGCTGGCAGCGCGTGCGGCGGTGCAAGCCGTACTGGGTGATGACAATGTGGCCGGCGATGACGCGCCGGTCATTCCGGGCAGCGAAGATTTTGCCTGGATGCTGCAGCAGCGTCCGGGTTGTTATTTTACCCTGGCGAACGGATTAGGCGAGTGGCATGGCTGCTCGGTGCATAATCCGGGCTATGATTTTAATGATAAGTTAGTAACGATAGGTGCGGCCTGTTGGGTCCGGTTGGTCGGTGATTATCTGCGTGCAGATTAATACCGGCTTGCTATGGCTGAGAACAGGGCGCCATTAGGTAACAGGACGAGATGAAATTACATCAGATTAAAGCCTTTCTGGCGGTCAGTAATGCCGGCAGCCTGAAAACAGCCGCCGAGCAATTACACCTGACTCAGCCTGCTCTGAGCAAAGCGATTAAAGAGCTGGAGCAGCAATACGGGGTGGCGCTGTTTGAACGTACTTCCGGCGGTCTGACACTCACGCCTTATGGTGAGCGTCTGCTCGGCTATGCCCGCATGATGAACGAGACTGCACGGCGTGCCAAACAGGACATCGATACCATGCGCGGGGTATCCAATTGCAGTATTACCATCGGCGTAACGCCGGTGGCGTCTTTGATCAAATCGCTGACCACCAGCCTGAACGCATTTATGCAGCGTTATCCGGAAGTAACGCTGCGTATTATTGAACTGCGTCCGGCGCCGTTGCTTAATCAATTGCGCCAGGGTGGGGTTGATTTTGCCATTACCTCGCAGATTCCGGTGATAGACAGCGCTTTGGAATGGCAGGCTATCTGCCGTATTCCGAATGTGGTCGTGACGCGCAAGTCGCATCCGCTGTGCAATACCCGCTCGCTGCGCACATTGCACCAGAGCGAATGGCTGACACTGGATGCGCCGGATGACCCGAATACTTATCACCATCAACTTTTTTCGGTCAACGGTTTACCTATCCCGTCACGCATTCGTGAGTGCACATCAATGACACTGGCCCGTGCTTTGATCCAGACTGCTGATTTTGCCGCGCTGTTTTCGGTCGAATCGCTGGATCTGGATTATATCAAGAACGAATTTGCGGTGGTGCCGCTGCTGGACAACATTCCTGACAGTGTGATTTCTATGGTGCGTCCGAAGCGGGAAATTATGACTCAGAGTGCGATGACGCTGTTTGATACCATCTTGCAGGACATGCGCGATATTTATCCTGACTTTAATCACTCATAGCGCTCTCGATCCAATAAGAAAGGGCCAGCATTGCTGGCCCTTGGTTTTGTGTAATCCACTGCTTTTATTATTTAATCAGCTGTTATCAGATTGAAGTTTCTTGTGCTGTTTCCGAGCTGGCTTCAACTGCTGTATGCGGGGATTTACCCGTTTTACGCTGATATTTCTCTTCCCAGTAAGTCGCATTCTTGATGCCCAGTTTTACCGGGTTGAAGATGTACTCATCCACACCCTGTTTTTGCTGATCTTCGTAATCTTTCAGCGCCGCCATGGTTGGTTTGGCGAGGAAGAAGATGATCAGAATACCGATGATGTTCAGCCACGCCATCAGGCCAACACCAATGTCACCCATTGCCCAGGCCAGGTTAGCCGTTTTCACCGTGCCGTAGAATACCGCCGCCATGATGGTGATTTTCAGGATGAACATCAGGCCGTCAACTTTAAAGGTACGACGGATGTAGGCGATGTTGGTTTCTGCAATGTAGTAGTAAGCCAGAATGGTGGTAAAGGCGAAGAAGAACAGTGCAAAGGCAACAAATGGTTTACCCACGCCCGGTAGGGCGGTTTCGATAGCGGTCTGAGTAAAGACCGGACCGTTAGCACTGATATCTGCGGCCAGGTTCTGAACCAGGAACACACCTTCTGCGCCGCCGTGTACGTTGTACGCACCCGTGATCAGAATCATGAACGCTGTTGCTGAACAAACCAGCAGGGTATCAATGTAGATAGAGAATGATTGCACCAGACCTTGCTGAGCCGGGTGCTCTACGCTTGCCGCCGCCGCGGCATGAGGACCTGTACCCTGACCGGCTTCGTTCGAGTAAACACCACGTTTCACACCCCAGCCAATCGCCGCGCCTACACCTGCCATAGGTGTAAAGGCATCGCCGATGATCATGGCAAAGATACGTGGTACTTCACCGATGTTCAGCAGAATGATCACGAAAGCGGTAATGATGTACGCCAGAGCCATAAATGGCACCACGATCTGGGTGAAACTGGCAATACGTTTTACGCCACCGAAGATGATGAAGCCAAGCATGATGGCAATCACAGTACCGGTCAGAATTTTTGCAAAACTGAATGTGCCGATCGCTGTGTTTATCATGTCACCTGAGCCAAATGCAGCTTCAACCGCATTACCAATACTGTTGGACTGAACACCCGGCAGCAGCACGCCACACGCGAAGATGGTCGAGATTGCGAAGATCCAGGCGTACCATTTCTGGCCCATGGCTTTCTCAATGTAGTAAGCCGGACCACCACGGAATTCACCGTTGTCTTCTTCTTTATAAATCTGCGCCAGAGTGGATTCTGCGTAGGCGGTTGCTGCGCCGAAGAAGGCCACTACCCACATCCAGAATACCGCCCCCGGACCACCGAAACCGATAGCCGCTGCCACACCGGCGATGTTACCTGTACCGACACGACCGGACAGTGATACGGCCAGTGCCTGGAATGAAGAAATCCCTTTAGAGGAGCTTTTGCCTGACAATAGCAAACGCCACATTTCAAAGAAGTGACGCACCTGAACGAAACGGGTCAGGATTGAATAGAACAAACCTGCGCCAAGACACAGATAAATCAGTGCCGGGCTCCAGATGATTCCGTTCAGAAAATCAACAAATGACTGCATGAATATTTCCCTGTTATTAGAAAGTTGTGTTAGTTTTTCCGTTCAACATAATAATCTTTTTGTAATTTAAATGTTAACTGATTTGTCTGGGAAAGCGCAGGAGCGTGAGCTAGAGCACGAAATGCTAGGTAAATGTTAAATTAATGGTATGCTTTATTAGTTTTTGGTTAATAAATGGTCAATTGGTGCGTAATTGCTTAATAAAGCAAATGATATCACTATTGATGAATAAGTAACTGGTAGATATGACTATACTTGTCGGTGAGAGAACAGTAGAGGATCGTTCTGCGACGCTAAAATGGCGCCCTATCCGGGCAGATTACGCGGTTCGGGCTGATGTGCCTGAGCAGAAAGCGAGGGAGGCCAGCCACTCAGGCAACATTTTTAACAGACTTAGTGCGGTAAATACGGGTCAAAGCTAACCGGTTGTGCTGCTAAACCGATCAAACACTTCAACAGTTCACCTGGCTGCACCGGCAACCAGGTCAAACGGACAAAGCGACTTAAGAGGCGCTCTGGTAACGGAACACATTGAGGCCCTTAGTATCAATCGCAGCTTCACCACGAGTGACAATGTCGGCCAGCAGATGGGCAGAACCACATGCCATGGTCCAGCCAAGCGTGCCATGGCCGGTATTGGTAAACAGGTTATCGAACTGAGTCTTGCCAATAATCGGTGTGCCATCCGGTGTCATTGGACGGAAGCCGGTCCAGAATTCTGCCTGGTTGAAGTCGCCTCCCTGCGGGAACAGATCGCGTACCACCATTTCGATGGTCTCTTTGCGTGCGGTCGGAATAGACGGATCAAAACCAGCCAATTCTGCGGTACCGGCGACGCGAATCCGGTTATCAAAACGGGTCAGCGCGACTTTATAGGTCTCATCCATGATGGTCGATTTCGGTGCCAGTTCACGATTGGTGATCGGCACAGTCAGCGAGTAGCCTTTGACCGGATAGACTGGAATATCAATGCCTATTGGTTTTAGCAATGACGTCGAGTAACTGCCCATAGCGACCACATAAGCATCGGCTTTAAGTAGGCCTTTATCGGTTTGGACACCGACGATCTTATTGCCTTCTTTAGCCAGTGCTTTAATTTGCGTGTTGAATTCAAAACGCACACCGTGAGCTTTGGCCAGCTCAGTCATCTGCTGACAGAACAGGTAACAGTCACCGGTAGCATCATCCGGCAGGTACAGGCCGCCGACCAGCTTGTCTTTGACCGGGGCCAGGCCCGGTTCCTGGGCAATACAGCTGTCAACATTCATCAGTTCAAAGCGCACGCCGCTCTCTTCCAGCAGGCGCATGTCTTTTTCAATCGCAACCAGCTGTTTTTCATCACGGAACACCTGCAGTGTACCTTGCTGACGACCTTCGTACTGCACGTTATGCTCTTTGTTAAGCTGATTCAGGCATTCACGGCTGTGGTTGGCAATCGCCAGCATACGGGCTTTGTTAACCTGGTAACGCGACAACTGGCAGTTGGACAGCATTTGCGTCATCCAGCCGAGCAGTTTTGGATCCAGCGATGGTTTGATTTTGAGTGGAGCATGCTTTTCAAACAGCCATTTTACCGCTTTTTGCGGAATACCAGGCGCAGCCCATGGTGAAGAGTAGCCGTAAGAGATCTGACCGGCGTTGGCAAAACTGGTTTCTTCTGCGCTGCGTGCCTGGCGATCGATCACCGTGACACTGTGTCCTGCCTGTGACAGATACCATGCTGAGGTTAAACCCACGACGCCGCTGCCTAAAACGATAACTTCCATCATTGACTTCCTATGTGACTGGCTGTTTTTGTATTGGGCGTAGTTTCTTTGCTTTACCTTTTGTTAACAATCGATAAAAATTATCACCAGTGTTTAGAAATTCTATAAGCAGGCAATATTGAATACATCGAGTCATCACTCAAAAAAACACAGTGACAGGCTGAAAAGCCAAAGTGTTTCCGCGTTATATACCTTTATGCAGGTCGCTCAGTACCCGAGTTTCAGCAGTGCAGCGAAAGATCTGCATCTGACAACCGGTGCGATTAGTCAGCAATTGTTGCAGCTGGAAGAGCAGTTAGGTTTTAGTCTGTTTGAACGGCATTCGCGCGGTGTCCGTCTGACCGAAGCCGGCCAGACGTTATTGACCGTAGTACAGCGCAGTTTTCAGGAAATCGATTCAGCAGTACAAAGCCTGAGTCAGGGCGATAACCGTAAGGAGATCCGGCTCAAACTGACCCCGTCTCTGGCGTTTAAATGGCTGGTGCCGAGGCTGGATGATTTTTATCGTCACAATCCGGATATTCAGATTCAGATGTTTGCTGAAGGCGCCTTGGTTGACAGTGACCGGCGTGACTTTGACCTGGCGATCGATTACGGTCCGTTACCTTATCCGAAAGCCAACGCCGAACTACTGATGGCTGAATCGCTGCTGCCGGTGATGAGCCCGGCTTATCTTGCCGGACACCCTGACCTTGGTCTTACATCCGGCTGGAAAGAGGTGGTACTGCTGCACGATGCCATGCCCTGGGCTAAAGCGCCGCGCGATTTTGAATGGCTGTACTGGGCCTCGGAAATGGGGCTGGAACTGGCGACCCAGCGCGGCCACTTTTTTAACCGTACTGATATGGCGATGTCGGCGGCGGAAGCGGGAGTGGGGATCGCGATGGCCCGGATGGCGCTGATTACCACCGAGCTGGAGAGCGGCAAACTGGTGACGCCGTTTGAGCCCATCGCGGCCAACGCTGGTTATTTTCTCATTACTCATACCGCCAATGAGACCACCCGGGTATTCAGAGACTGGCTGAAACAGCAAATCGGCGCGTAAGGTGCCGTGCGGCTGTCGTGGCGTCATTGGGTGTTCACCACTCGGTGCTGATTGTGGAGTGGTGACACGGCCACCGGGAGACGTGCACGCAGGTGATTCGAACTTAATCGGCTGTTGGGAGTTATCTTGGCCTTTCGCTGGCAGCGGCCCGCCAGGCTGATGTCGCCATATTTCCAGCTGGACGGAGTCTGTGTACATCGTATTTGCGCGCTTGGCCGACACAGCAGCAGTCGAGTGGTGAACGGTAACCGAAAACAATAAACGGCAGGCGGGATTTAAAACCCTCGGCGGCAACGGTGTCGGAAGCAATACAATCAAGCGATCTTGCCATGACGCAATAATCTCAATCATTCAGTATCGAAACAGCAGAACCCATCGAATTGGCCATGCACTCATTGTTAGATTCCATCTCGATTGGCCCTTAAACGAGCTATGACCTCTTCTACAGACTCTCTTTTTTCTGGAGCACTTTTATTCATAGCAGCCTCGCTTCATCAGATCCTCTAAAGCTTATGAATTAGTTATTAATGTTATGAGTAAAAAATTACTCATAACATTGATTCTTAGATGTTAATGAGTATTTTCTTGCTCACTTAGCTTTTATCTAGATCTCTGAGGTGATCAAGTAAGTATTCTGTGTAGTAAAGCGGCATCACGATGTGCTCTTTCTCTGTTGCTGGAGAGCCTTGAGTACCTGTAAGTTTGATTGTCTTGTGGGGCTTGCACTTCTCGATGTAGGATTGCAATGATTTCGCACGGGTTCGCTTACCACTCTTCACTTCTACAGGCACAATTCGACCTAGGTCATCAGCGATAATGAACTCTATCTCTGCTCTTGCGTCTCCCCAAGAGAAGCTTGGTTCAATACCTAGCGCAGCAATTTCCTGTTGAACATAGTTTTCGGCGACATATCCCTTGTATTCATAGCCTTGCTGTTTGATTTCACGGTAACCAGTGCCGAGCATATGGTTCAATAGCCCGACATCAAAGAGAAATAGTTTAACTGTATTTTCCTTCTGATAAGCAGCTAAAGGAGAACGAGGCTGCCCTTCAATAGGATGATTTTTTAAAGCAAGCCGACACTTGTGAAGCCATGTGATCGCACTTTCATATTCAGCATAGCGAGACTTGCGTTCGTGAACTCCCTTGAATTTAAACCGTTTAACGGAGTCGTCGAATACCGAAGATAGTTGAGCGGGAATGCTTCGAAATACAGATTCGATTAGCTGTGCATCCACTTTTCCAGAGTACTTTCCGAAATCACGCATGTAGCCCTCAATTAAGTTCCTATGGACTTCAGATACGGCTTCAATGCGTTCAATAATACTGAGTTCTGAGTTTTCGAACCATGAGTTTACGGCTTCAGGCATGCCGCCAACAAAATAATAGTCGGTCAGTAGTTCGATTAATTTTGTATGAGCCGCTGAAGAATTCAGCTTTTGGTCAAAGGCTTTTTGCAGTGCTTTTTCTCCAGATGCCCACAAGAATTCCCTGAAAGTCAGTGGCCTTAAATTGTGTTGCTCAACTTTTCCAACGGGAAAGGACGTGAGCAATCCGATATTTGAACCACTAGCAGCAACATAAGCTTTGGGAGCCTTTTCTGCAAAGTACTTAAGAGAGGTGACCGCTCTTGGACATTCACCAATTTCATCTAAAATAAGAAGATCTGTCGATGGTTGGAAGATTTCTCCTGTTAAGAGTTCAATGTTGGTGATGATGTCATCAGGGTTTAGAGAGCCTGAAAAAGCTTCAATTAAATCAGGGCTTTCTAGGAAATCGATTCTTATGACATTTTCGAATGTACTTCCTAATAGTTCCTGTAATAGGAATGTTTTACCAGTTTGTCTAGCACCGTCAATCAGCAAGGGCTTCCTTGTCGGCTTGTCTTTCCAGGTGAGTAGGTTTTCAAGTAGTGTTCTTTTCATCTAGCCACCTCAGTTAAAGTGCTTATCTAGTCGAGTGTTTATTACACAAAAATGCGCAATTAAATGTAAAGTACAACATTTTTTAGCGCAAAAAAAAGAGTATTTCAACACTTTTATGCGCGTAAAAGTGTTGCTGGGTGGTTTTTATGCGAATGCGAATTAAAGGGAGATGGGATTTTCCAACTAAATCAAGAACGGTTTTGCACTTAGCTTTCAGCATTCCAACGGCCTTAGGAGAAATATGCTGAGCCTTATAGAGACAAAAGCGCTCTAGCATCTTTTCTAGGCATAACACCTTAAGCTTTTTCTGTTTTGCTGGTGGGTGCTTTTTTTCGTTATGAATGGATCTGACTTGCTTTAGTGCTGTGGTTGCTGTCGGGGATATGATGGTGCGACGAACCTGTATCTCTAGTTCTAATGCTAAAAGCGTAGCTTTATCTTTGCTTGATGTTTTTAGCGATCGTTTAACTTCACGAAGCCCGTCAAATAAGTGTCGATGCTCAGAGGGGTGTGATAGCGAAACTGCCAAATGCCAGATTTTGAAATAGATAAATAGCGCATGTTTTAGTACCAAAATGTAGTACAAACAGCCTAATATTGAAGTGGTGAATACAAAAAGGGCGATAACTCAGAGAGTTACCGCCCTTTCCAATCGATTGGTGGGCTGGCGTAAGTTGATCTTGGTTGTTAATTTATTGATTTTATTTAATATTGTTCAGTTTGATTTTCTACAGTGTACCTTGTGGTGTACCTATTGCTTACTATAACGATGAATTTATACTTTAGTCTCGCTTCAGAAGAGGTCTTCCAAAAGTTTTTGTTTCAAATATTTTATCCAAATTTGTAACCTTCTTTTTCTGCTCCGATGGCATTGTAAGAGAGTCGTCGTTGGAATCTTGACCTACATTGCCCTCTTTAGCATCCTTTTGATTTGCTAGTTCCTTGTCTATCAATTCCTTAAGCTTGGCCTTAATCCCGTTCTTTGCACTATCTCCTGCAATCTCAATAAGCTTAGTCCAATCTGATTCGCTGAATGTCAGTGTTTTTTCTTCTTTAGTCGTCTTTGGTACATTACCATCTGCTTTATCCCTTTTACTTCTATTGAATTTCTCAACCAATTTGTTTTCTAACTGTTTAAACGTGTCTGGATCTTTCGTCGCACAAAGTACATCGAAAATACACATGATTGTTTGCTTTTGCTTATCGACATCCTCTGTTATGGATAACCCGATGGATGGGTATTTTTTTGTTAAATACCGGTAGTACCGACTGATTAACTTAGCATCATCTGTTTTAAATGCTTTTCTATCTGCATTTCTGTTAATGAAAACGGTTGTATATAAGCTTTCTACCTTCTTAAGTAAGCGGTATGTGCTTCGCTGTTCCTTTGGTAAGCTTGAGGTGATTATCACTTCTAGTGCACTAACAAGATTGTCGAAGGTTGAACCAGTCTTGTTTGGGCAGAAATCTGCTAGAGGCTTTAGGTAGTCGGTGTATCGAGGTAAGTATTTTTCCCCTGAAAGACTTTGTGATTTGGTTTTATCTTTTGATTCTGATTTGGCTTCGAAAGAAAATGTAGTTACAGGGTAGCTAAGCTCTATGTTGCCTGTGTTAACTATGGCCTGAACGATAACAACAAAAAAATAAAGGGCTCTTGGCTCGTCATTGAGCCATCCGATGTGATTGCTAAATTCATATTGAATTCCTCTTGATTGATCAAAAAGATCGTCAATACAATCGCCTAGTTCATATTCTTCTTCCTCGGTTAAGTTTCCATTATCTAATTTTTCTCTAGCTATTCTTAATTTTTTACTAATCAATTCCTTCAATGTTAATTCAAGGTTAGCTTTCTTGTGATTATTAAGATTAGTAATTGCATAGCTATATCCGGATTCTGATTCAATGATTCTAATATATCGTTTTAATTCATTTTCAGTGGATTTTTTTATTAATTCTAAATATCGGTATGAACTCATTCTGAATCCTTGAGTAAGATTTTTGTGGGAATATTGTAAGAAATATACCGGATTTAGTACATATTTACAGTGGGTTTTTGTTGTTTTTTGTGGGATTAATGTGGTTTTTTTGTTGGTTTTTGCCGTTTGTGTATTTTCTTAATTAGTCAACTTTTTTTGAAAAAAAATGAGTGGTGAGATTACTCTTTCAAATGTTAATTTTATTTACTTGAATTCTTACTGCTATGTCAATTATTATATTGGCATGATTGAAATTTAATGCGATATTAATATTTAAGTTTCGAGTTGGTGATTTATGATGAAAGTAATATATGGGTAGTAATATAGATGGTGTAAGTTGAGTTTGATATGATTATTGGTAGGTGAATCTGAATTTATGCCATGATTTTGGTGTGGAAGTTATTTTTAACTTGTTGGTATAGGTAATATACATAACTACCAACTACTAAAATTAACGTTACTCCCTGTGTGTATGAGAGACACACGAATAGGGATAACAACACCATGAATCACCAGTACACATCTGAAGACAAGTTCAACAACTACGACCTACCTCAACCAACGAAACGAAAGCAACGATTCTTCTATCGCAAGTTTCACCTCTACAAGATTTCTCAATTGATAGAGAAAGCATTGAAGTATCACCCTAGGCTATCCGTGTTTCGGATAGACCTACACCTACCCGAAGATTTCGATGATTCAGATTCGAAAGTCATCACTCGATTCTTCAAATCCCTGAATGCCAAATTGGACGTAGATATAAAACGTAAAGAGAAAAGCTGGGGAAGGGGTTTAAAGAACAAGACCTGCTACATCTGGGCAAAAGAGAAGAACACCTCTGAGCAGTATCATTACCACGTTGCACTCTTCCTGAACAAAGATATCTATTATCAACTCGGGGATGTAGGGGCGTCAGACGGCTCTCTAGCCGATCTAATCAAGCAAGCGTGGTGCAGTGCTATTAAACAGGAGAAACCAGCATTAGTCCATTTCTGCCAGAACGGAGTGTATCGCTTAAACCTGAAAGCATCGGATATTGAACAATCGAAGAATGAGCTATTCAAAAGGGTGTGTTATTTCGCGAAACCTAACTCAAAGGTATACGGAGGGACTATGAGAAACTTCGCTACTAGCTCTTAATACTCTTAAAAATTACGTTGGAAACAGTTCCTGTGGGAATCAAAAAAACACAGGAACTCATTATGCTAAATCAACTCAACGTGGCTCATCAAAGAGCCCATACCATCACTCATGACCGAACGTTTAATGGGAAACCACTCTACTACTTTGAAGATGGTCTCGTCCTCGAATACCTAGAGAAGATAGACCGAGTGCTGAATGAAGCACTAAACCAATACCCAAGAATCTTTGCTGTTCACATCAACCTAAATCTACCGAGTGACTTTGAGGGAGATTACCTAACGGTGTTTGCCCATTTCTTTCGTATTTTAGAATCGGAGACTAACGAACTCTGTAAGGACAAATACACCAACAGAACTTATCAATACCAGCAAACGGTCATTCGCTATATCTGGGCGAAGGCGAGTGAGTCCAACAGCGATCACCATCATCTTATCTTGCTCTTTGATAGGGATCTCTTTCAAAACTTAGGCACTGGTCGAGAGGGTTGGGGGCGATTTCTCTACAAAAAAGTGAGGAAGACATGGGATAGGGTGGTTGAAGCTTATTACAGCCAACCATGCTCTGGATTAGCGTATTCCCCGACTAATGAGGGCTTTGAACTATTCTCCGATACAGAAACGTTCCCGTTACAGTTAAACGAATTCTTCTATCGAATCAGTCGTCTTGCGAAGGCCATTGCCAACCGGAACGATCACTTCAACAAGAGCTTTGGTTGCAGTCACGACTCACCTTAAAAAGTACAGAGCGAGTAATGCCTATGTCATTAACACACAAAAGGTATTACTCATGGCGAATAGAACCTACCTCCCAAGCATTACCCTTGATAGAACTTTTGAAGATTACCCGCTGTATTACAGCGACAAGGGGTTATACGAATCAGCACTGACCTCAATGGTCGATGTCTTTGAACAGGCACTCAGTCAGTTTGAAACCGTTCTAGCTACACGTTTGGACTTATACCTGCCTAAAGATCATCAAGATACTGATCTCAGTACCCTTAAGGACTACTTTGAAATCCTGAAAGAGAAGCTGAACACCAATTCGTTGCATTACGTGTGGCGTAAGCGAGCGGATAGCCGTTCGCACCATTATCAAGTGATGTTGTTTACTGATTACAAACAGCATTTTGGTGATGCTATTTCCATGGACAAGCGTAACGAAATTGTGGGGCATCTGAAAACAGCTTGGGGAGAAGCGATTAAAAAGCACTACAAAGGTAATGAGCGCTCAATGGTCCAGCTGAACGACCGAGGGAATTATAGCTTGGGTACACGCTGTAAAAGTAAAGACACTGACATAAAGAACTGCGTCTATAAACGGATGAGCAGTCTTGCTGAAGCTTGGAGCGAGACGCGTTATTTCTTTGGCTCTAGCGTGGAGTAGACCGACTGCATTTTTTTACAGTGGCGGCTTATCCATGGGTATATACAAGAGGAGACAATTCCCATGAGATTTCTACGACTTAAAGAAGTGATGTCACTAACAGGACTAGGCCGTTCAACTATCTACAAGTTCATGGCAGATGAAACAGACTTTCCTAAAAGTGTCCCACTCGGTGGGCGTGCCGTGGCTTGGGTAGAAAGTGAAATAGAGGAATGGATGGAATCGCGTCTGAGCATGCGAGACAACGCAGAATCCTTTCAGTAACACAAACATCAACAGGGCGCTGGCTAAGTAAAGTCATACGCCCTTTTTCAATTAGAGAGATAAAAAATGAGCTATTCAATTTACGTAGACGGTGCTGCACCAAACAATCAACACGTCTGTATGCGAGGTGGTATAGGGCTGGTGGTCATGGATGAAGACAATGAGATAGTCCATGAAGAGAGCATCACCATTGACCGAGAGACGGATTGTGCGGAGCTGGAGTTACTGGCATTTATCGAAGGGCTGGAGTATGCCGAAGATGGTGATGTTATCTATTCAGATAATGATTACTGTGTTAAAGGTTTCAACATTTGGCTTGATGACTGGAAAGCCCGAGGGTGGCGTAAAGCGAATAAGAAGCCGGTTAAGCATCGGCAACTCTGGAAACAAGTTGATGAACTGCGTTCTAGAAAGTATGTCGAGGTACTTAAAGTCAAAGCTCATTCTGGTGTTAGAGGGAATGAGATAGCGGATTCGTTAGCAGTTGATGCTGCTAGAAGCGATATCAATTGATGTAACAATGCGGTTTGTAGGCACAATCTAACAAGCCGCTATTGCCTGTTATTTGCGTTTTTCTAGATAACATATATCTGAAGCTAGATGCGATGTGGGGAGGGGATATTAGATGGATTAGTACAGATTAGTCAGGACTCAATCTGTAAGTTCTCGAATCGCGTTATATACAAACAGATTTGGCAAGCATATCTAACACGGAAATACCTCATTTCAATTTTTCAGAATGATTCTATTGCGCTTTTTCCAATAATTACCTTACTTTTGTTAATGACTGACTTTCAGAGTGGCCTATTGGATATAAAGCTATTTTTCCTCAAACATTACCTGAGGGGATGTAAAACCAGAGGAACGTTGTTCGCAACTATTGATTCTTGAGTTATACCTTTTTCTACACTAGAGATTAATGTCTCTAATTCGGTGGGGAGTACCTCTGATACTCGTTCCCAATATCTGTGTTGATCTTCGAATAGAGAGGATTTTCCATGCTCAATAAGAGCTTCTCTGGATATAGAAGGTATAAGCATATAGCTTGCTCCCGATGCTAAGGCGAAAGAAATACCGGAAGGGTCGGTATCAAACCACGCAACAAGCTTCACTTGTGGGAAACGCTCAGCAATCTCTTGAGATATCACTCCACTTTCCTTGTCTCCTCGATATACAACAAGCGGATTTTGGCCTATATCAGATTGAACAATCTTAAATTGACAAAATGCCTCATAATTTTCGACAATAACTATTTGTTTGTGTTCAATGCTTCTAAGACTGCCAAGAGGTATTTCTATGATCATGCCGTCTTCTAGATCGTATTTCTTACCATTTATGTTGGTAGATAATACTCCATAGACTTTGACCACCTTATCTTTGACAGGGGTAGTGCTTAACTTCTCGTTTGGGAAGTACTTAGCCATTTCTGTTCGAGAGCTCGGTATTGGATCAGTTAAAATATCAAAACCAGTTTGTTCTTTAATCAGCTTCCTGACTTGGCGTATATCTTGGGGCGTTAGTTGCAGTTTTCCAAAGCTAGTTTTTCCTATGCCATAGTCTTGATAAAATACTTGAAATACACCCGTCAATACTACGGAAATCCCATTTTGAATTTTGGCTGGAACGAAGATGTTTTTAAGTCGAGCTAGATCTCCGCTCGTAATGTTTTCTGTAATTCTACTCACAATTTCCTCGATATAGACACATCTTCTAGGTGGAGGTTTCCATAGCCTATGTTACTGCCCTTAGCATAATAGGTATGTATTCCAATAGGCTCAATAATAAAGTCCTTTCGATCTTGTGGAAGCATCGAACTATGGAAGTTAAGCACGCTAAATAGCCATACATCTTTAGCGCAAGTTAGTCGCTCAAGATCTTCAGGTAGGTTATCGTTGATTTGCTCATAGTAATCCAGAGCAGAAACCTTTGTTTTCCCTTGAGCCATAAAGGCTTCTGCAAAGAAAGTATCGCAGTGGGAATCAATATCAGCTTCAATCAGTTCTTGTATCTCAACATCGAGTGTAAAATATCGACGCTCAGCTTCTTCGATAATCGGCGTCTCTTGTTGCTCGATGGATTGTGCCGTGATTCTCTCTACAATATCGGCCAGTTCCGGTTCTTGGTCCATGTCCTCAGGGTTTGGATGATGTGCAAATGCAATCGGTTCAGATAGCCAGAATGTAGGTATACCGCCATACTTTGCCATTTCATCTGGTAAAATTACTTCTTCATTTGGAGTCCAGTGTGGCTCTTGATCGATGAATCGATCAAAAGCATTGATAAGGTCTTTATCACGCTCTCGATTACGATACTTCATCATGAGGGCTCTGAGTTGATTTAGGATAGAACCAAGTTCTTGCTGACAGCTACGAATAGCATGATGCATTTCAACGCAGAATAATGTATTTAACTCAGAATTGTCCCCCGCGATGTCACTTAGTAGCTTAAATGAGAAAGCTTTCATACCACTAACAAGTTTTTCAGCTTGATCTATAGCGACTTGGTTCTCTTTTTGCTTCTGAATAAGTGTATTGCCGTAACCAAAATCATAGCTGATGCGGTTGCGTAAACGTCGACAAGATTCTTGTAGGTCCATAGTAATTTCATAAACCACACCTTCAAGGGTGTTAAACCTATCTGCTTCTTGCTCCCTTTTGCCATTGAGTTTGGCTTCTAGATATTCTTGGGCCAGATCTTGTACTTCTGGAATACGCTCCGCGTGCTGGGTCCCAAGGAACGAACTTGCTTCTGTCTCAAGGAAGTAGTTCATCAGTGCTTCCATCTTAGGGTGGACACGGTAGCCGCGGCTTGTAACGATAACAACGCGTGCTTCTTTCAGCTTGCGCAGGTCGTTAGCGTTCTCATGGGTTTCGCGAATCGTTCCGTTCTCAAAGACTTGAGTCAAGGTGTCCTTTGCTTGGCTGACTAAGCGAAGCATGTGGCCGACACCACCATGTTTGCCATTGCTTTGCGAACTAATCAAAAGTCGAACTCCCCTTGGTCCTCGTTTGCTTTGTTGACCGTCTCAACAACCTTCTCATGCATGTCGATGAAGTCGAGCACCTCATATACAAAGTCTAGTTTACCTGTCATCACATAAAGTTGACGTTCTTTATTTACGAGGTGGGCTACCCCCTCCTTGACCAAAAATTCTACAACCACATCGAGTTTTTCGCTGGCAGTATCACGAACTTTTTTTCGACTAACTTTAGGTAGTCGGTAAACGCTATCGAGTTTGTCCATCAAGCTTGGGGAGGATTGGATTTGTGCATTAAGTACAGGCACATTTAACTCGTCACCACCGACCATTACAGTTTCCACTTGTGCAGCTTCACTGACTGTTGCAATGAACTTAACTACAGGTCGAATGATGCTATGTACGTTGCTCATCAATGAGGTTACCTGACGGCGGTTGTGTTCATCGATGGTTTTATAAGTCACATAGTAGGCACTGGTTCGACTCGTGCATTGAAGCTCACGGCTCATAAGCGTTAAGGCTTGATTAATTTCACGGCGAGTACGATCGTCTTTAAGGGTCTTATAAGCATCGCGATCAGTCGCAGGACAGATGAAGTTGCCACTCAGTAGAGACTCTAGGACTTGTGATACAGGCTTCATTCTTCTGCTCCTGTGTTGTCTTCAGAGGCTTTTGCTAAAGCGAGTTTGCTTACTTTGGGCTTGTTGAAAATGTTCTTGTCAGGCGTTATGTGATACAAATTTTTAAATAGGTTAGCTGTACGGTTGTTACCATCTGGTTGAGCGGCTACAACATTGAAGTTGTGAGCATCCATCATCTTCAGTAGCTTTGCTTGGTTCTCCGCAGTCAACTTACCAATCTCATCGGTTGGGTAAGTAATTGACAACTGACTAGTCCCGCGTTGCTGGGTAAGTAATGCTAGATACAACATGGATTGAATAAGCAAATTGGTGCCATTGCTAGCTAAATCACGCATATCTTTATCTGTTTTAGCGGTTTTACGCTGATTGTTTTCTATCACTTCGAACTTAATATCAAAGAGTTCGGTTGGTTTCTTCACTTTGTCGGCACTGATATGGTAAGTTAACGTATCTAGAGCGTTGTAGAATTCTTTGGTTGGTAGTTCTGCTGCGCCAGTTCTGTCCCACTCTTCGTAAATTTCAGAGAAGTTTATGATGTCTTGCCATCCTTGTAGTTTGGAAAGCGAACTTTCAACGTTGATATCGATAGAACCAACCACCGAGAAAGTGTTGTTTGCTTTTACTTGTTCAGATACATTGCGACCGAGCTTCTTAATATCGCGGTCGAAGCCAAGTAGTCGGTCTTTGAAGTCTACTAACATGCGTCCCATGTTGACGGCACTATCGACGGTTATGCTTGTTACTTGTGGAATAATGTCATTCATGATGTTTTCTAGAATGTCGATGCGCTTAGAATCGCTGGCTACAATATCTTCGCTAATAGTGTTTCGGCTGGTTTCATTCCAGAAACGGTAAAGCTCCCCGTCACCAAGACCAAGTGTGATTGCTTCCATCTGCTGAATGTCTTTCTTACGCTGCTTCGTTAACATCTCTAGTCTAGGTAACTTGCTCTCAACTTCACTAAGTATTGAGTTTAAGTCTCCGCTATAATTAAAGCCCTCATCCAGTACTTCTTGGATCTCGAACGCTTCGTAATTGGATAGGCGATAGACGGCACTATCAGCACGCTTTTTACGAGCCTCCAATGTATTAATTGATTCTTTGAATTGTTGTTTTGTACGATGTATTTCGCTGCGTAGCTCTTTCAGTTTGGTTTCAAACGACTGGATATTTTGGTTAACCGATTGAAGTTCGTTTTGTTTGTCGTTGCGAGACTTACGACGTTTCGGATCGTCAATGTTATAAATAGACAACCAAGTCTCATATTCTTTGATATCTTGAGTCTGCGCTTTTAGATTCTTTACCTCGTTTTCAAGCAGTTCAATATCTGCCTTGTAGCGTCGGTAGATATCTCGGCTTATACCTTGTTCGCTTAGCCGCTGTTCGTATTCCATCTTAATGCGTTCTTTATTTTCACCTAGTCTCTGGAGGTTCTTATTCAGCATATTGTTGATAGCATCGGTACTTATTTCGAGCGCAGTTTCGATAGTTGCAACCTGAGTCAGCCTATCATTTTTCAGTTTTGATTCAGCTTCTTCAAAGCGTTGTTCGCCCTCTGAGAGTTGTGTTTCAACCAAAGAAATGTTTTGCTTAATCGACTGGATGCTTGAGCTGATTTGCTGAATTAGGGCCTCTTTAGTTCGGGTAATCTCAATTTTTTTGTTCTCAAGGTTGCTCTTTGTTTGGGCTAAGTCGTTCTCTGTGTTTCGAAGTTCGCTGCGAAGTTGTGCCAACTTTATGTTTGAATCTTTAATGATGACGTCGATTTTCTTGATTTGTTTATTAAGTTCAATCTCACCATCCTCAAGCTTATCGATAAGGTCCATTAAATTGGCTTGTTCTTCGACGTCTGCTTGGTTAGTCACCTTGCAGTCAGGTAAATTGCTTGTGTCGATACTCAAATCGAACAAGCTACCAGAATCTTCAGTTATCGATGGCGCAAGCGAGGTATCCATTAAAAGGCCATCTGTAAGAACTCGACCGAGTGGAGAGCTTTGCCATCCTACCTTGTGGGTCTCAAGAAATGAGAACAGTGTTCCTGATTCAGGGTCGAGTCGAGCGTTAACCAGCTTCAACTGTTCTTCAGCATTACGCTTCTTTCTACAGCTTGCCTCTAAATTAGAGATCAGATTTTCCCGTTCTTTATGTAGGTGACCTTCATCTTTGTTAGCCGAATTCACGGCTTGATTTAGTTTATTGGCTTGCTCTTGGAGCATGTCTTTTTCTGATTCAAGATGCTCGCGCTGCTCAATAAGAAGTTCATCAATATCAGGGTGCTTTAGGCGCTGTTCTTGAGTGGCTAGTTCAGCCTTTCGCTCAATGAGCACCGTACCTGTATTTTTGGTGAAGTCATTGTGTGACTTATTCAGTTCGTTTAATTGCTGATTAAAAGTGTCATTTACCTGAGTTTTTCTGTCGTTGGCCTCTTGTTGAGCTTTTAGCTTTTGCTCTGTGAGTTTAGATTTTTCATCATTGAACTTGCTATCAAGGTTTTGAAGATCACGATCTCGCTTGTCTTTAGCGTCTGTCACCTTAACTTCAAGATCGGCATAACTCTTTCTTTGGTGCGCTAGCTTGTCTTCTATATCTGGTAGTTGTTTCAGTTTTACCGATAGCTCTGGGTAATCATTGTCTTCATAATTCAAAAGCTTTTGATAGTGTGCTTCGATTTCAGAATCAAGGCTACGGATGGCGTTTTGAAGTGAGTTACGGGAGTTCTCTTGGTCGAGTTTTAGGGAATTGACATTTTCGAGCTTTTTGTCACTAGTCTCGATGTAATCTGCTAGCTCGCTGTGTGTTTTTGAAAGTGACTCATTCAGTTTGTCTGATTCTTCACGAATGACTAATAGAGAATTGGCTAGTTGGCTACTTAGATAGGCAATCTGTTTATTGTTGGCAATAGCCTCAGTAAAGGCGTCTTTTTTGCCAAGGAAAGATGTTAGGCCGTTGTAGTCATCACACCATTGTTCAATTTTTTTCGCATCAACTCCAAATTCTAGTGTGCTATCACTTTGCTCAAGAATATCAAGAAAAAGCGCCTTAGTATCAACCATGTTGAATTCGCCCTGAATCAGTGCAGTAGTGATTTTCTCGATGTGGCGAACATCATTACGACCAGAGCACAGTGAGTAGCTGTGGAATTTGTTGTTTCGAGTAGCTGCGTTAATGTTTTGAATGATTTCGCGGTATTCTTTAACACTAGTGATACGAGACTCGTAATCCAAACCTCTAGTGGAAAGTTCTGCGACTAATTTGGTATTGGCAATAGCGTATGGCTTTTCTTCGTGATCCTGTTTTATTAACACGGACTGATCGAACACACCTTTCACAAACAAGTACACAATGCCCCCCTTAGTGTTTAGATTGCGAAAGCAAATGACATGAGCAATTTGAGCACGAGCGGTTATGTATTCAAAAACAATGTAGCTGTTGCTATGAGGCAAGTACCACTCTGCGAAAGGTCTATTAACGTTAGACTTCCTGACAATCTGTGTCCCTGTAGCACCATAGAAGAATGGAATCAGCCTCAATAACGATGTTTTTCCAGCGCCGTTATCACCTGTTAGTTGAGTAGGTGCATCGAAATCATACTCTGAAAACATCTTATTTTTCTGGTATGAGTTTATCGCGATTACTTTTCTCAATCCGGCATGCATCATAGTTTCGTCTCTGTTTTCTGGGGGGCTTTGGGGTTAAATAATAAACCTAGGTATTTTTGTGGCTTCATTGGAAGTGAGATTGAGGAAATCCGTAAAAATATTGATACTCATATCTTAACTAGTAGCACCACCGAAAGCGTCTCTATCGCTCTCCACAATAAATATATGTACTTTCCGTATACATGTATATACTGTACACATCAACATGTAACTTTTATGAGCAGTACGATGAGCCAGATAGATATCAAGTGGGACCAGCAAATGAGATTTCGATTAATCGAAATCATTGCTCAGTGGGAGGGACGACTGACAACAAACCACTTATGCGATGCTTTTCGAATAGGTCGGCAGCAGGCCTCAAGGGATATTAACAAATATTTAAATCTTACTGACCGAGAACAGTTGATACTAGATAGGACAATCAGAGGCTACAGACCTGCGGATGATTTTAAGCCACTATTTACCCAAGGCACAGCTCACGAATACCTGACAATGCTTCATCAACAGTACAACCTAGAAGAGACATTTGAGTTCTTCAGTTGGGGGGAAGCTCAATCGACAGTATTAAATGTTCCTGAAAGGGTTGTTGCACCGAAAATTGTTCGAGGGTTAATTGCAGCTTCAAGAGCTAATCTGCGCGTGGATATTGATTACGTATCTCTCTCTACTCCTGACATCAGAGGGCGAATAATAGCCCCTCATAGTTTGATATATGACGGTATTCGCTGGCATGTAAGAGCCTATTGTGAGGAAAAAGATGAGTTCCGTGACTTTGTACTTAGCCGCTTTCGAAATGAACCAGACTTAATGGATAAGTCTCCAAAAACCCGAGAGCATGATGATGAATGGAATCATCAAGTTAAAGTTACTATTACACCGAATCCCTACCTCTCTGAAAAACAACAATGTGTCGTAGCTGAAGACTATGCTATGGAAAATCATAAGCTTACAATCTTTACACGCAAGGCGTTGGTGCATTATTGCCTGCGTCGTATGGGTGTTACGCTTGATGAAAAATTGCTAAGGTCACAGCCTGAAGTGTATCAAATTACGGCCAGCTCTGATCAGTATCTCTAATTTTAACTTTGAATTTTCCATACTTGAAGCTATCCGTAATTTACTAATTTAAGCAGAAGTTCTAAGCAACTTATTGCCATAAACCTGTTTAGTGGCTGTATAGAAGCAAAAAAAGAATGGGGAGCAATCGCGCTCCCCATTCTTTTTACCGTCGCTGGTGGTAGGTATTACTTTTCTTTGACTGCTTCACAGCCTTCAGGAACGGTGATGGTCGATACATTCTTGCCTTCCTGTAGTGCTGCTTTTACATCCATTTTGTATTGAGTACATTTGCCAACACTGACGTTGACTGCCCCCGAATCTGCTGATGGGTTACCGCCCAGTGTTCCACCAGCAAAGGCGGAAGAGGCAGAGAAAACTAACGCTGTAGCGATGAGTAGAGATGACTTGTTCATAGTTTATCCTTACGAGTTGGTTGAGTGTGTTATTTGGGAATTGAAAGTTAGAAGGTGTAGACAAAGGTGCCAGCACTGGAGGTGACTTCGATTTCTTTCACGCTGTCCACAGTGCAGTTGTTGCTGTATCCGGTGTAGTTTTGGCCGAAGTTCAATGAAACGTTTCTTGATAGCTCTGAGGCTGTTCCTGCGGGTAATCTGCAGTTGCCACGGTTAATCACTACATCGCTTATCACGGTGTTATCGGTAATGGCTTGTAGGTCAAAGACCAATGTTCCCCAGTGAGGGTTAGCTGATATCGACACTTCAATATCAGCCGTTGCAGCTTGAGTATCTTCTTGGTCGCCACAAGCGGTGAGTCCGATAAACAGTATGCTTATAGCGGCGTATCGGAGTAGGGTGTTGATTAATGTCATAACGGTGCTCTCCTTATCGGTGAGTGAAATTCAGGATGTACTGATTCCATCGTGCTTACGCATGAACCGCTCAAGATTGAAATCAGTGGGATAGGTAAAAGAAAACGTCGATACACTGGCCTCATCAATCAAGGGCAAGGCTAGGGTGCGTATCGTGTGTTGACCGGATAATCGAAAGAGCAGCAAGAGCGCGTCACACTGAACCGAGAGTCCCAGTGGCTCAATGAGCGCCTTCTCTTGCTGCAATACTTGGCTCGATATCTTGAGCATACGGTTGTGCAGTAATGCCGTGTGTATCGCATTCAACACTTGCCGTTGTTCGTCACTCCACTCGCGAATCGTGGGCAATGTCACATGTACTTTGGCTAACCATGCTTGCTCTTTTGAATGTGCTGAAGCTATACGGGACAAGGGTTTGTCTCTCTCCGAGGAGGACCCTTGCCCATAATTCAATGCATCAGGAACAAGTGGTCGTAAGTACTTGTTGGTCAGTTGCCAATAGAGCATTTCCTGTTTGTTGAGTTTCAGTAATTGCTCTGAGGTTTTCCGATAAACATGGGGCATGCTCATCGAATCACACTCCACGTTAAACACGTCCACAATGATGTCATCGAGGTAGCGTTTAATGCTGCGCGTGGTGCGGTGGATATCGAGTAGGGCTAACTGCTGCTGCAACTCCCTAACGGTAATCCATCGATGTTGAGGAATAAGCATCAGCGTGTGCAGCAAAGCGGATAACCCTTCAATGCTGGTTTTATTGCTCATGACTATGCTCTCAATACATCAAAGCTCCACACCGGAGTCGGACATTTAATGTCGGGAGAATAGAGGTGGGTCAGACACATAATGTCCAACGGTTAAAATGCAATCAATTCGTTTCATAAAAGTGTGAATTAATTAACATTAACGAGGTTTATGCTTATCACTGAGCTCGGCAATGGCTGCCAGTAACCCAATCAACAGTACCACCAGAAACCCTAAAGTGGATAAGGCTCCAATGGCACCGAAGAACGGAGAAAGGGAGAACAACGTAATGAGGGCAGTGACAAGTTTGATGATTTGTAGAAGAAGGGAAGTCATGAGTTATTGCGGGGTGACGGCTATCTCGTTGTAGGAGTCCATATCGATATAAGCAAGAAAGTTATTCTCCCATAGGCGATACAGCTCTTTGGCATCACGGCTACCCTGCATGGGTAGCCAGCCACGATAGGCGACAAAGAACTGCCCAACCCGAAAATCAAAATCCAAGTTGCGCTCTAGCTCTGGATAGTAATTCCCCATATAAGCAAAGTCGGTGATGTACTCAATACTCCATTCCCCTGTGGAGGTTTGGCAAATCGCCATCTCAACCGGATGGAAGCCGCCTTCTTCCGCGCTGTAACTTTTATCGCGAAAGTTAAACACCAGATAACGGCTGGTGGTCAGTGCTTCATTACTTAGTAAATGAGCGGTGAGTTGCTCACTTAGCAGCTTTTGCAGTTTTTTCGATACAGGTAGTGTAGATGCTGTGAAGGTTAATTTGGACATAGTGAGTCCTCCTTGTTTCAGGATTCAAATAAGAAATGGAGATTAGGATTTAGTGAAACGTGCCGACCATCGTCAGTTGCACGTCATCAAAGACGTTTCTGGAAAGGTGACGAGCAAAGGCTTTCATCCAGACCGAGAGCAGCTCTTGTACTTCTGGATGAGATAAATCCGTGCTTCCCACATCGGGTTGATAGCACCAGCGATTAGCAAGGTGAAAGTACAGCTCAGGCTCAACGGTTGTACTGTTGTCATCGGGATAAGAGAAGCTGGCAAAGAACACTACCAGCCAAGGGCTTGAGGCTGACTCTCGTTTAAGCTGTACCTCAATCGGATGCAAACCTTGTCTATGTCGGTAGTAACTCATTTGGCGGCAGTTCAGCACGAGTCTCTCTGCGTTCTCTGGGAGAGTATACCGATTAAGAAGTGCTTCTAGTAACGCATGTAATGCATCATCAATGCACAGATCGCCATAATGTTGTTCAATCATAACCATCCCCTTTCAGCAAACGAGGTGCAGGTATCGCCTGTCACGATATGGTCGAGAACGCGAACATCCACCAGCGCGAGCGCGTCTTTAAGTCTTTCGGTTATGCGTCTATCGGCTTGGGAGGGTGTTGAGTCTCCAGATGGATGGTTATGTACGAATATCACCGCTGCGGCATTCACTTCTAACACCACTTTCACTACTTCACGTGGGTAGACGCTGGCCGCATCCACCGTCCCCTGAAACAGCTCTTTAAACTCAATCAGTCGGTTTTGGTTATCCAGCAGCAATAAGGCAAACACTTCACGCTCATGGCTGCCTAGCTTACAGCGCACATACTCTTTAGTTGCATCAGGGTTAGTTAGTGCATCTCCACGTACGTAGCGGTTAGCCAGTATTTCAGCCGCATGCTCTAGAATTTCATTTTCCTGATAGCGTTGCTGCTTTTGGTAATCGGAAGTTTTGGGATTCATTTCAGGCTCCTGTCGGAATCAATGGTGAGTATTCACCTTGATGACATATACCTGAATATTTTTGGATTGAGGGTGACAGCGTTAATACCTAGTGTGTATGTGAAAAATTTAAGTAGTTCAATATCAATAAAAACATGATGTTGGTTGAATTTTGCTCTCTTACCCCCCATTCTATTTATGGATATAGTTTCTTGTTTGTTGTTCCCATATGTGGAACTTTGTTGATTTTTATTTTTGCTAGTGCAATAATGTTCCCAAATGGAGAACCTTGATGCGTTTGATAGGTATAGAAAGGCTCAACGCCATTAAAGGTATCAGTAACGAAATTGATATCTGGATTTCAGCTTGGGTGGCAGAGATGAACCATGCGAGTTGGAGAAGTGATATGGAATTGATCGATGCGTTTCCAAGAGTTGAGCATGTAGAAGGTTTTTCTTATATGTTTCCTATTTTTGGTTATGACCATATAAGCATCAAAGTCACTTTCTGTTTTAACGGAGGTATTGCTGTGATTCATGAAGTGATAAGCAAATGAGTAAGTCTCAACCAAGAGTGATTAGAACTCAGGACCAATATCAAGAGTATATGTCTGAAGTTGAGTCACTAATTGTACAAAAATTAACACCTGGTTCCGATGACGCTGAGAGATTGGAATTGCTAACAGTTTTGATTGAAAGCTATGAGTCTTCCAACTATGCAATCGAGCCAGTAGATCCTATTGATGCTATTAAATTTAGAATGGCTGAGAAAGGGCTAAAGCAAATTGATTTAGCACCGTATTTTGGAACAAAAAGCAGAGTATCAGAGGTGCTATCAGGTAAACGGCCGTTAACGGTTCCGATGATCAAAGCGTTATCTGTAGGCTTGGGTATAGCTCCTCAAACATTGTTGGGACTAGATACTGATGATAGAGCTGTTACGGAAAATCCGTCTAAAGCTGAATTTAATTGGTCAAAATTTCCGATTAAAGAAATGCTGTCAAGAGGCTGGATTGAGGATACAGGTGCTAAGGTAAAGAAGAATGTTGAAGAACAGGTAAAAGACTTTATCAGTAGCCTTGGGGGATCGACCGCGAGCGCATCCTTCAAAAGAACTCTGTCAGGTGATGCTTATTCACCTTTGAGCCAATATAAGCTTTATGCTTGGGTAGCTAGAGTTATACAGAAAGCTCGAACTCGAAACCTAGAGTATCCATTCGATGCTAGCGTTTTAGGAAAAGAATTTTTAAAGGATTTAGCGCATTTAAGCTGGTCTGAATATGGTCCATTACTCGCGGTAGAATATCTAGAGAAGAATGGTATTTGTGTTGTTATTGAGCCGGCTTTAAAAGGTACTTCTGTGGATGGTGCAGCACTAAAAGATGCTGATGGCAGACCTATAATTGCTCTGTCACTACGACAAGATAGGCTAGATAACTTTTGGTTTACCTTGCTTCACGAAGTTGTACATATCTGGAAGCATGTCGACCTAGATAAAACATTTGTAGATGATTTAGAAAATCATACTGAGAGTAAGGATAAGCTCGAAGCTGAGGCGAATAGATATGCCAGAGATACTTTCATTCCGAGAGTTGTTTGGAAGCGGAGTAAAGCATACCTAAATCCGAGTAGTACAACTATCGATGCTTTGTCTAGAGAGTTGAATATTCATCCAGCCATCATCGCTGGAAGGTTAAGACGAGAATCTGGTAAATATAATCAGTTCTCTGAATTGGTTGGTTACGGGGAGGTTAGAAAGCACTTCCCTTCTAAATATTGGTAAGTGAGGCGAGTTATGACTCCTAAGTACGTCCCTATTTTAAAAGCGAAAAAAGGCGAGTTTGATGCATATAAGAACTTGCCTCGCACAGTTCAACTACACACGCTACCTGTATTTGAACTTCCGACGCTAACAAGCAAAATGTTAGAAACAACGTACTTAGGGGTTAGTAATCCTAGAGAGCAGTTTATAAACAAGTGTGCTGTAGGCTTAAGTTCATCTATTTCGGTGCCTACTATTGGTATCGATATCCATTCGTGGGCACCAGATTCCACAATTGAGAATGGCGAGCACGTACTGTCAGTCTTCACTAGTTGCCTTTCTAACGAAGGATGTGAAGTTTTACCTGTAATCGGGTATGACCGGTGGGAAGATGCTGAATACTCTACAGTATTACAGCTTCTTGCTCAGTCAAAGGATCGTTTTATTCTTCGTTTGGATTCATATGCCTTTGAAGATATGGTTGAGGAAGAGCCGTTTTTAGACACTATCGAAGATATCGTCTCGTCTATGGGGCTAGACACCAGTAAGTGCTCTGTGATTCTAGACTTTGGAGATGTTTCAAAAGATACAATAGTTGATATTCAAGAGCAGGTAGATACTGCATTATCACTTCTTGAAGACTATCAGTTTAGCTTTGTATCTATCGCTGGTTGTTCAATTACTTCTGATATTAACGGAATGGTGCCTAAGAAAAATTCTACAGGTATCGTTGTAAGAAAAGAATTCAAAGTGTGGAAGTCAGTACGATCATTTAACCCAAGTGTGAAGTTTGTGTTTGGTGATTATGGAATAGCCAATCCAAATGTTGGTGATGAGACTATTGCACCAGATGCCAATGGGAAAATCAGATACACCATAGAGGATAGTTACTTTGTCGTTCGAGGTTATTCTAGAAGACAAGGTGAGAAAGGCGCACAAATGCATGGGCTATGTAAATCTCTAGTTGGTTCTGGCTATTTCTGTGGTTCAGAATTCAGCTGGGGAGATATGATGATCGAAAAATGTGCAAATTATGGAACGGTAAAAGGGAAAGTTTTTGTTGGTAACCCCACTAGTTGGGTTGCGATTGATACCGTGCACCATATGACTTATGTGACTCAAGAAGTGGTGGAGTTTGAAAAAACAGTGTCTACAGCCACTTATCTCCGGTCTATTAAGAGTGAACATTAGGAACGTTTAGGATTACATGTTCTGAATTAGCCTTAGTAGATAAGCTACAGTAAGAAGAGGATGCGACTATGCATCCTCTTTTTTTATTATTGAAAACGCAATGCTTTCCGGTGGTGACCTGCTCCCCTTAATCTAGTCCAGTGGAAGCGAAATATGAACCTCTTTTGTGATCATTGAGCCTTGTACTGTACCTAATCCAGCTTGTTAAAACGTGGACCAACCCGCCCTTGAGCTTGGTACGAGTAAAACCATCTAGAGAAGGTTTGAAATTTATAATTCTTAGTAACATCAGCACACTATTTTTATGTTGTCGGTGGCGTTATGTGCACTAATCAGTCGACATGATATGATGCTTTAGTGTTGGTGCTAGTACGTGATTTGAGATGAGACAAGTTAGCAGAGAATCTGAATACAGGACGTGGAGACGAAGAACTCAACATAATGAAAGCCGCAAGGATAAGAAATACAATCCGAGAAGTGACGAGATCAAAGTTCATAGAGTTTTAGGTTGGGAGCAGATATCAGTACCATCTCATTTAGATTTGTATAATGAGGAAACTCGAGAGTCTACTCTGGAGTTCTTGGGCCTTGTTGAGAAATTCGCTTTGGAAAGAAGGGTGGCTTTAGATTGTAGTCACGCTGAATCGGTATCTGCTGCTGCGTTGCTATTACTATACGCCACTATTGATTCTCTAAAGAGTAATGACAAATCTAAGTTAGTAAGATTCCAAAATTTAAAAGGTAAATTTAAGTTTGCTATCGAAAGATCTGGCTTAAAAGGAATTACTCTGAATAAAGAACCATCAGTAGTCGATGAGCAAACAGGGCCACTACCCGTTATAAAAGGTACTGCGAGAGGTGAAGAGTTTGAAGCTGTAATTGATTATGTTCAGCATCGTATCTTTGAAAATGATATGACGCCCGAAGAGGAGAATATTTGGGCAGCTGCAGTTATGGAAACTGTAAGTAATGTCAAGCTCCATGCTTATGAAGACGCAAGTGATAAGCCTTGGTGGATTATATGCAGTGTCATAGATGACAATCTATATTTGGCGATTTGCGATCGAGGCGTTGGCATACCAAACACGATTAAAGAGCAAGGTTGGATTCGAAGTATAGTGGATAAGTCACCAGCCTTAGTTAAAAGATTACTTTCTGAAGCAGATTCAGATTCTATTGAGTTGTCCATGATGCTTGGCGAGACATCTACAAAAAAAGATAAACATGGCCTAGGTAGTAAAAGTATTCAAGCATTAGTAGATGAAAACCCAGATGGGGCTCTTTGGGTGTTTAGCAATCGAGGGGTATACTACCGTGAAGACCATAGTGTAGAGCTAAAGGACTTTAGCCGTAGTATTTCAGGAACTCTTGTTCAGTGGAACATTAAATTAAAGAATCAGTAAAATGAAGACAATTGTAGTAGTTGAACAATTCCACCCAAGGCCAAAATGGCGATATCGTAGGGAAGGAGATGGTAGTGGTGAAGCTTTTAGAGAAGAGCTGCTTGCACCCGCCTTAAGAGATCATAGTCATGTTACTGTCGATTTGACGGGTTACAACCGCTATGGCCCTTCGTTCGTTTCAGAGGCATTCGGCGGGCTAATTAGAGATGAGCGTTTTAGTCTCGAGGAGCTGAGAAACAAACTGACAATAGTTCATGACAAGCTACCTAGCTTTGCAGGTACATGCTGGGAAGAAATAGAGAAAGCTGCTCAAGAGGAGTAAAAGTGGTCATGGAATTGATTAAAGGGTACCTTGCGCCGTTTCTCACTATCTTAGGTTGGGGTATCGTTTTGTACAATGCGGATCGTATCGCTCTGAGAAATGAAAGTAGATCCTCAATAGATGGTTGTATAAAAAAGCTTGAAGAGTTAATTACGTTAACTCAAGAGTTTATGCATGAAGCTGATAAAACTTCTAGTAAAAAATACCAGTATGAAGGGAAGGTTGCAGCTCTGACGAGTAGCCTTGAAACGAAGAAAGCATACTTGCTAAAACGGACTCACAAAGAGTTTATTGTTGCCGATACTTTGGTGTCATTGCGCACCAAACTTAATCCCAACGAATCAAATGCTGTTATGGAGGAGGGGATTGAGGTAGCAATGGATCTGATGGAATCTTTAGAGGAAACTTTTTGTAATCGCTTTAGCGCTAAATGGTATCAGTTCGTACCATACTGGATAAGGATCACTTTGCTTGTCGCTGTGTGGTGCCTCATTTATTTTAGTATTGGAGGATACTTTATTGGTAGCCCTTCTGATCGTTAGAACAACACTCTATTAGTTTCATTTCATCGTCTTTAGTTGAGAAACTATACGACGTTCACGACTTATTTGTTAATGATTAGGTTCACTAATTGCCAGATTACAACAAAGGAGGATTTGTCCTCCTTTGTGGATTTTTTAATCTTTAACTAGAGCGTGATTGACCTAACCTGTTCAATAACTGTGTTATCTATTCTGAATCTCTCACTTAATACGCTCAAGCAACACACTTCCAACTGAATTACCCTGCCAATTTAAGCCCTTTTCGTCTCGCGAGTGATACATTTCCCTCAGCAGAAGCGGTGATATGATCGCTCCACCAGCTCATCATAGGGCGGCGGCGTTCAAGGTAATCAGTGCGGTTATAAGCACTACGAACCTGGTTATCATCAACGTGTGCCAGTGACGCTTCGATCAAGTCACGGTCAAAACCTTGTTCATTGAGTGTAGTACTTGCGAGAGACCGCAGACCGTGGCTAACCAATCTTCCCGCAAACCCCATACGTTTCAGAGCCATATTTGCTGTTTGGCTGTTACATGGTTTCTTCGGATCTCGATCTGAAGGAAAGATGTATTCACGGTGGCCGCTTATCGGCTTCATTACTTCTAGTAGCGCCAGCATCTGCTCTGTGAGAGGGATGCGGTGCTCTCTTCTTTTTTTCATTCTGTCTGCTGGAATGGTCCATATCTTTTCTTCCCACTCAATCTCATCCCATCTAGCGCCTGAGGCTTCAGAGGGGCGTGTCATGGTGTGAAGTTGCCACTCAATTAAACAACGAGTAGTACGCTTTATACTGGCATTGGCGATAGCTCCCATTAGCTCTGGTAGTTCATCTGGTGCTAGTGCCGCCATGTTTTCTTTTTTGGGCTTTTTGAAAGCGGCTCGAATACCTGTTAATGGATTCGCTTTTACAAGACCACAGTTTGCCGCGTAATTCATTATTTCATTTAAGCGTTGAGATAAGCGTTTAACCGTCTCTAGGCTGCCTTTTGCTTCGATAGGTCTAAGTAGATCAATAACAAGTGGGGCATCGATATCTTTTACTGGTGTATTCGCTATTTGCGGAAATACATGAAGTTCTAGTGAGCGCCAGATATCGACAGCATAGTCTGGAGTGACTTCGTGCTTTTTGAGGTTGAACCAATCTTCAGAGACTTTAGCAAAGGTATGTTCGTAGATTTCTTTGTGAACGAGTTCTTGGCGTTTTCTTTCTTCTTGAGGATCAATCCCCTGAGCTAGTAGCTCTCTGGCTGCCATTGCATTTTTACGAGCATTGGCAAGAGATAAATCTGGATATCTACCTAGGCTAAGGTTTGCTCGTTTTCCTGTAATGGGTTTGTAGTAGTTAAAGATCCACTGTTTTGAACCGTTAGGCTTGATACGTAATCGAAGGCCATCACCATCAAACAAGTTGTATTCTTTATCCTTGGGCTTCGCTGATTTGATATCTTTGTCTGTTAGACGAGTAGTTATTTTTGCCATGTTGGGTACACCAGATTAACTCATTAAAACCAGTGTACCCTGTTGTGTACCCAAAGATCAAAGAAGTAGTGAGACGTCCTTGGATGCTAATGGATACTAAGTTATTGATTTTTGGTTATTGCAGGCAAGAAAAAAGACGCCCTAGGACGTCTTTAAACTATGAATTGGTGGAGCTGGCGGGAGTTGAACCCGCGTCCGAAAATCATTCATCTTTGGTACTACATGCTTAGTCGATCTTTAATTTCGCCATCCACCTGCGAACCGACACGCTAATGAATGACTAACCTGAATTATAATTCGCCGTTCATCTCTCAGGTGGGAAAATCCGGGCTAGCGCGTTTGGTTTTGATCCCTCGTTGGTCCCCGTCTTACGTGCGGAAGCTAGGGCGAGAGAGCTCTCAGCAGGGTATTAAGCTGCTAGTGCGTAGTTTTCGTCGTTTGCGACTATTTTTTTGCGGTTTGTTAACGAGGCCTACCGCACCTCGGCATGCACCTCAGACTGCAAAATTCCCGTCGAATCCTGAATCAGCCCCAAGGTTGTAACTCGCATACTACCAGAAAAGTATTGTGTGTCCAGTGGTATACGATTAACTGGTTACTATTAACGCAGGTTATTGCTCTTCATGACGCGTGCTTTCTGGCGTTGCCAGTCTTTGTCTTTCAGGTCATCACGTTTATCGTGCAGTTTTTTACCTTTCGAGACGCCGATTTTCAGCTTGACCCAAGAACGTGACCAGTACAGCGATAGCGCGGTTAACGTCATCCCTTCACGGTTTATACGACCGAACAGGTTATCCAGTTCACGACGCGATAACAGCAGTTTGCGCACGCGGGTCGGGTTCGCGACCACGTGAGTGGAGGCTTGCTGCAGTGGCGTGATGGTCATGCCGGAGATAAACGCTTCTCCGTCACGCATGTATACATAACTTTCTGCGATGTTGGCTTTACCCTGGCGAAGTGATTTGACTTCCCAGCCCTGTAGCTCCAGACCAGCTTCGATTTCATCTTCAATGAAATACTCGTGGCGGGCTTTTTTGTTCAGCGCGATAGTGTTGCTACCCGCTTTTGTCTTTGAATTTTTCTTTACCATAGTGGGCGCATTATACGGATTGGTGGAAAGTTAGGGAATGGTTTTCTTTGTGTAGCATAAGGTTAACCGAATCATAGCTCAAGAGGCATTATGCAGTAACTTGAGCTCGCTAAGGGATAAAAGTACAATCAGAGTGGGTGCAATATTCCGAACTGAACTCAACTGAGCGGAATATAGGTATAAATAGTTATGTAGGCACGAATTTTTGGTGCAGTTCACGCGAAGGTGAGGAGAAAAGATGAAGCAAGTCAGTCGTTCCGCGTTGGTCTCGTTCAGTGCGGATCAGATGTTTCATTTAGTCAATGATGTGGCGAGCTATCCGGAATTTTTACCCGGATGTTCGGGCAGCCGCGTGCTGGAGACAACCTCAGATAAGATGGTGGCGTCTGTGGATGTGTCCAAGGCTGGCATCAGCAAAACCTTCACGACCTCTAATGAGCTGAGCCATGGTCAGTCGATCATTATGAACTTGGTGGATGGCCCGTTCCGTACTCTCCGTGGCGGCTGGTTTTTCACTCCACTGGATGAATCGGCGTGTAAAGTTGAGCTGAAACTAGAATTTGAGTTCTCAAGTAAAATGATTGAGCTGGCGTTTGGTAAGGTGTTTAACGAGCTGACCAGTAATATGGTGAATGCGTTTACCGCGCGTGCCAAACAGGTTTATGTATAACCGGCTTGTGATTAGCAAGCTTGTGTATACACGTTTTAAGCGAAGAGAGTTAACGCGCAATGAGTATTGAATCAGACATGATCCATGTTGAAGTGGTGTATGCTTTGCCGCATGAGCAGCGTGTGCTGACTCTGGTCGTCAATAAAGACATGACGGTGGAAGAGATCATTCAGACTTCGGGTGTACTGAAGATGTATCCGGAGATTGATCTGAGCAAAAACAAAGTCGGTGTGTTCAGCCGTAATGTGAAGCTGAATGCGACCGTGCGTGATCGTGACCGGATTGAGATCTACCGTCCGCTGCTGGCTGATCCGAAAGAAATCCGCCGCAAGCGCGCTGAACAAGCTAAAGCGGCTGCTAAAGCAGCCCCGGCCACCGGTGGCAAGCCGAGTGCGCAGCGCAAAGCAGAAGAAGCCTGATGATGTGTTAATTTTAAACAACCCGAGTTAACACGGCGCAATAAAAAAGAGCTCGCTTAGGCGAGCTCTTTTGCTATCCGCTATTTGGTGTTGTTTCATCTTCTGTGATGCTTTGACTATCTGTGATTTTTACCTATCCAAGATAGCTTGAAAGCGCCGACTCACGATTTAGTTCAGGCTTTCAAAGAAGTCATCACTGGTTTTAAAATCACCGGCGATATCCATCAGGTTGCCGTCATTATTAAAATTGACGACCAGATTTTTCTGCTCGGTGTCGCCGTGTCCTGGTGTGTGATGGTAGATGTAATACCAGGTATCCGGATAGCCGTTTTCTACCAGCATTGGCGAGCCTAATACGTAGCGTACCTGATCTTTAGACATACCAAACTTCAGTTGATCAACCGACTGTTGCTCAACGTAGTTACCTTGGTTGATATCGATACGATAAACCAGACGCTCAACGACAGAACAGCCTGACAACATGGTCACGGCAAGGGGTAGGGCAACAAGCCACTTGGTTAACTGCATATTCAATTCTACTGCTGATCAAACTCAAAACTGGGGTGATAATAAACAAGCTCAGGGCAGAAGTAAAAACTTCACACTCTCCCTGAGCTTTTTATGACTGCGAATTTTGAATTAGGTTGCAAAGCGTGAACAAAAATTAGCAAATTTTGTCGATTAAGCCGCGATGAGCAGCTCTTTGGCATTGGCCAGCGTCGATTCTGTGATCTGGCTACCACCCAGCAGGCGAGCCAGCTCTGCTACTCGTTGTTCATTATCAAGCTTAACCATCTGGGTTTCCGTAGTGCCGCCTTTGGTGTGTTTAGCGACAAACAGCTGGTTATGACCGCAGCCGGCAACCTGAGGTAAGTGGGTGACACACATGACCTGGGTGGACTCGCCCAGGGTACGCAGCATTTTGCCGACTACGGCTGCCGTCGGGCCTGAGATACCCACATCCACTTCATCGAAAATCAGGCTCGGAGTATCGACTTTCTGCGCGGTAATCACCTGGATGGCGAGCGAAATCCGCGACAGTTCACCGCCGGACGCAACTTTGGCGATTGGCTGCAACGGTTGGCCCGGGTTGGTGGAAACCAGAAAGGTCACTGAGTCAAAACCAAGCGGCGATGGGTGGCCGCCCTGATTACACACATCAATTTTGAATTCGGCTTTTTCCATGCTCAGTTCATGCATGCTCTGGCTGATGAGCTTATCCAGCTCTTTGGCATAGCGGCTGCGTGATTTGTGCAGTTTCTCTGCCACGTTGACCAGTAACTGGTATTTGTTGCCGACTTCTTCTTTCAGCTCCGACATTTTTTCTTCCGAGCAGTCGAGTTGTTCGATTTGCTGCAGCAGATCCTGATGATGCTGATACAGCTCTTCCGGCAGGACATGGTGCTTGCGTGACAAGGACATAATGCGTGAGTAGCGCTCTTCGACATACGCCATGCGCTCCGGATCGACATCGATATTATCCAGATAGGAACGCAGTTCATTGTTGGCTTCTTCGAGCTGAATCATGGCTTCACTGATCATATTTGGCAATGCGGCCAGTTTTGTGTCCATTTCAGCCAGTTCAATCAGGGTATGGCTGACGCTTTGCAGCATGCCAAGCGCGTTGACATCTTCACCTTCGTAGAGCAGTTCAATTGCTTGCTGGCAGTTCATCGCCAGTTCACCGCTGTTGGACAGACGTTTGTGCTCCTGCTCCAGCTCAGCGTATTCGTCTTCGCCGATCGCCAGTTCATTCAGTTCTTTGATTTGGTATTCGAGCAGTTGCAGCTGAGCCAGATTCTGCTGGCTGTTCTCTTGCAGCTGTTTTAACTGATTGTTGGCCTGACGCCAGTTTTGGTAGGCAAGACGGGTCTTTTTCATCAGTTCACCGTGGCCGGCGTATTGATCCAGCATCGCCAGCTGTTGTTCCGGCTTCATCAGTTGCTGGTGAGCATGCTGACCATGGATGTTGATCAGCAATTGACCCAGGGATTTTAGCTGAGAAAGTGGTACCGGACTGCCGTTAATAAAGGCGCGTGAACGGCCGTCTTTGCTGATGGTGCGACGCAGAATGCAGTCTTTGCCATCCAGCAGTTCGTTATCTTCCAGCCATCGGGTGGCGTGAATATTATTGTCGAGGACAAAAGCGGCGCTGACTTCGGTTTTTTCTTCACCTTGTCGCACCATGCTGGCTTCCGCGCGGCCGCCTAAACAGAGGCTAAGCGCATCAATGGCAATCGATTTACCGGCACCGGTTTCACCGGTGATGGTGGTCATTCCCTTTGACAGCTCCAGTTGCAGAGCTTTAACAATCGCAAAATTATTTACACTTAGATGAGCCAGCATTTTGTGCACCTGTATAATTGAACAATACTGTATAAGAAAACAGTATATACTGTTTCTTTATACAGTAAAGTTGGTCAGGTGAAATCTTTTGCTTAACCAGAGAGAAAATGTGATCTGGGTCGCGTATCTTGGTTTTAGAACAATTTACTCGACCAGCCGAGCTTATTTCGCAATACATGGTAATAGCTGTAGTCTTGCGGATGAATCAGTTTCAGCACGTTAGGGCTCTGATAAATATGGATTTCATCTCCAGGTGACACTGGTAGGGATACCTGGCCGTCACAGCTGATTTCCTGCGTGCCCCGATTATCTGGCGAGACAATCAGCTTGATATGGCGCTTGCCGTCAACGACCAATGGGCGGGATGAGAGGGTATGCGGGAACATAGGGACCAGAGTGATGGCATTCAGGCTCGGCGACAAAATTGGGCCTCCGCCGGAGAGTGAATAGGCGGTAGATCCGGTCGGAGTCGAAATGATCAGGCCGTCTGAGCGCTGGGAAAACGCAAAATTGTTGTCGATGTAGACTTCAAATTCAATCATATGAGCGATTTTTCCCGGGTGCAGCACCGCTTCGTTGAGGGCTGCATTCTGGCTTTTCACCTGGCCGTGGCGGTGAATTTCTGCTTCTAGCAGAAAACGTTCTTCTTCCAGATAGTTGCCGGCGAGGACATCAATCAGACGATCCTGAAAATCTTCCGGATTGAGGTCGGTTAAAAAGCCAAGGTTACCGCGGTTGACGCCGATAACCGAAATATCGAAGCGCGAAAGGACACGTGCGGCTCCGAGCATGTTGCCGTCACCACCGACAACGATGCCGAGGTCAGCATGCTTGCCCAGTTCAATCAGACTGGCAAAGTGGTCTCCGGGGATATCGGTCAGGATGTCACGCAACCGATCATCGATAAACACGGACTTACCTAAAGAAGTTAACCAATGGTAGAGATCTTTATGTGTCTGAATTGCTTGTTGATCCCGGGGTTTACCAATGATGGCGATCACTTCAAATGGGTTTTTCATAAGTTTTCCAACCGAATTAGGCTTGAATCAGAATTCTTCATCCCCATAATAAAGGCAAGTTACGCTTTTATGCGAATTTTTGTGTCAGGAAACGAGGGCTTATTGCGGTTTTCCGGTCAAATATTAGACCAGGTCGTCATTATCAGCGACTTACTGAGGAAAACAGTAATAATCTCATAAGCATTTCAACTCCTTAGCACATAAGTGATAAGAGTTCTGGAGATATCATGAGCAACGAAGAAAACAAGATGAAAGACGAAGAGCTGCAGCAAGACGCGGTACAAACTGAAGCGGAAGCCGTAGGCACTGATGCTGATATCGATTGGAATCAAGGCGCTGACTCTGCAGACGAACTTGATGAGAAAGAAGCAAAGATCGCTCAACTGGAAGCCGCTTTGCTGACCAGCGAAGAGCGTGTTAAAGAGCAGCAGGATGCCGTGCTGCGTGCCCGTGCTGAAGTGGAAAACATGCGCCGCCGCAGCGAGCAGGAAATCGACAAAGCACGTAAATTCGCGCTGAGCCGTTTTGCTGAAGAGCTGCTGCCGGTGATTGATAACCTGGAGCGCGCAATTCAGTCGGCTGATAGTGAAGTAGAAGCGATTAAACCGATTCTGGAAGGCGTTGAGCTTACTCATAAAACGTTCGTCGACACGATTGCTAAATTTGGTCTGAAAGAGATCAACCCGGAAGGTGAAGTGTTCAATCCGGAGCTGCACCAGGCGATGTCGATTCAGGAAAGCCCTGACCATGCATCAAATACAGTGATGTTTGTAATGCAAAAAGGTTATGAGCTGAATGGTCGTGTTGTACGTCCGGCGATGGTAATGGTTGCTAAATAAGCATCATCTGCCATAACGGCTATGACAATCAAGTAAAGAAAGAGAGACGAATGTCTCTCTTTTTTATGCCTAACAGTGCAGTAACTCACTGTTGCGTATGGCTTTCTATTATTAATTGCTAATTAATAATAGAAATAACACTAAAAACAACCGATTAGAGTTTAATACGGGATTGATGGCTAAAAAATGGCCATTATTCTAACTTGCTCAATGTAACATTTTTGTAAACAAATGCTTTGGATTGTTGGTTTGCTGTGTATGATGCGCGCACGTTTTGCACAATGTGTGACATAAACGGCTGTATAACTAGAAATACTCAACACAACAATCTGGAGTGGAACGATGGATAAATCGCTCTCAACAAAAATCTTTTTAGGTTTATTTGCTGGTTTGGTGCTCGGCACCGGTATTCAGTATCTTTTTTCGGGCGTTGCCCTGTTTGATGTATATCTGCTTGGCGCTGCAGAAGGCGCAGGCGGGATGTTTGTTTCTCTGATCAAATTGCTGGTGGTGCCACTGGTTTACGTATCGATCGTATGCGGTATTGTTGACCTGAAAGACATCTCGGCTTTTGGACGTCTGGGAACCAAAACTTTCGCGCTTTACCTGGTTAACACCATTATTGCGATTACGGCGGCACTGACCGTTGGCATGATTTTCCAGCCGGGGGCGGATGCGAATCTGGCCGGGACGGTTGCGCAGGCTGTTAAGCTGACCACAACAGAAACGCCGGACATTTTCTCGCTGGTGGTAAACATTGTACCGAGTAACCCGGTACAGGCGTTTGCTAACGGTGACATGCTGCAAATTATTTTTATGGCGATTCTGACCGGTCTGGCCATTCAGGCCCTGGACTCTCGTGGTGGCCCTGCGATCCGTACTTTTAAAATGGCCAATGAAATCATGATGAAGCTGGTCGGTCTGGTGATGAGCCTGGCACCATACGGTGTATTTGCCCTGATGACTCAACTGGGTGCGACGCTGGATGCGCATACCTTGTTCTCGGTCGCCGGTTATGTGGCCCTGGTGGTAGTGATGCTGGTGTTCTGGATTTTTGTCTTCTATCCGGTGGTCGTCGGCATGACAACCAGCGTTTCACCGAAGCAATTTTTGCGCGCGACCCGTGAGCAGGTACTGTTCTCGCTTTCGACCGCCAGCTCAAATGCCACCATCCCGGTGACGATGCGTACCCTGACTGAAAAGCTGCAAGTGTCAAAATCGGTAGCCGGTTTCGGTGTGCCGCTTGGCGCGACCATGAACATGTCCGGTGTGTCTATTTATATTGCGCTGGCGACCATTTTTGTTGCCAACGCGTTTGGCCAGCCGATTAACTTGGCCGATATCTTTACTCTGGGTTTGACGATTCTGCTGCTGTCGATTGGTGCCGGCGGTGTTCCGGGCGGCGGTGTGGTGATGGTCGGTGTATTGCTGCACCAACTGGGCCTGCCACCAGAAGGTCTGGCGATCATCGCTGCGGTCGACCGGATCAACGATATGTTCTGTACCTCATCTAACGTGGTGGGTGATACGGCGGTTAACACCATCGTGGCCAAAAGTGAAGGCGCGCTGGCTGCACAACAAGCGGACGGTGAACTGGCAACAGAATCACGCTAAAACAGCGTGCTGCAGAGCGATATAATCTGTTTATATTTCAGAGCGAAGCCTAGCGGCTTCGCTTTTTTATTGGCCAGAAACGGCGATTTGCCACGTCAGAGCGAGAAAAATTAAAACTTTTTTTATTTTGGCCCTTGAAAAGGCTCTTGCCGCCCTTATCTATGGGGCATACGAGAAACAAACATCAACGTTTTTGTTGGTGAGCAGGGTTGAAACCCGATTCTCTACCCCCACATAAGGGGTATAGCAAAACGAACATAGAATTTATTCGGAGATAGCCTGATGGGTAAGATCATTGGTATTGACTTAGGTACTACTAACTCATGTGTTGCTGTGCTTGACGGCGACAAACCTCGCGTAATTGAAAATGCTGAGGGTGAGCGTACAACACCTTCTATTATTGCGTACACAGATGGTGAAACGCTAGTTGGTCAACCAGCGAAACGTCAAGCTGTAACCAACCCAGAAAACACGCTGTTCGCAATCAAACGTCTGATTGGTCGTCGTTATGAAGACGAAGAAGTACAACGTGACATCTCTATCATGCCTTACAAAATCGTCAAGGCAGACAACGGTGACGCTTGGGTCGAAGCGAAAGGCCAGAAAATGGCAGCGCCACAGGTTTCAGCTGAAGTTCTGAAAAAAATGAAGAAAACGGCTGAAGATTACCTGGGCGAGAAAGTAACCGGCGCGGTTATCACAGTTCCAGCTTACTTCAACGATGCACAGCGTCAGGCAACCAAAGATGCTGGCCGTATCGCAGGTCTTGAAGTAAAACGTATCATCAACGAACCGACTGCAGCTGCTCTGGCTTACGGTCTGGACAAACAAGGCGGCGACCGCACTATCGCGGTATACGACCTGGGTGGTGGTACATTCGATATTTCAATCATCGAGATCGATGAAGTTGAAGGCGAGAAAACGTTCGAAGTTCTGGCAACCAACGGTGACACTCACCTGGGTGGTGAAGACTTCGACAACCGCATGATCAACTACCTGGTTGAAGAGTTCAACAAAGAACAAGGCATCAACCTGAAAAACGATCCGCTAGCGATGCAGCGTCTGAAAGAAGCGGCAGAGAAAGCGAAGATCGAACTGTCTTCTGCACAGCAAACCGACGTGAACCTGCCGTACATCACTGCAGACGCGACGGGTCCTAAGCACATGAACGTTAAAGTGACGCGTGCGAAACTGGAATCTCTGGTTGAAGACCTGGTACAACGTTCTCTGGAACCACTGAAAGTGGCACTGGCGGATGCTGACCTGTCTGTGAAAGACATCACTGACGTTATCCTGGTGGGTGGTCAGACTCGTATGCCTATGGTTCAGAAGAAAGTGGCTGACTTCTTTGGTAAAGAAGCACGTCGTGACGTGAACCCTGATGAAGCCGTAGCGGTTGGTGCTGCAGTTCAAGGTGGCGTACTGGCGGGTGACGTGAAAGACGTACTGCTGCTGGACGTAACGCCACTGTCTCTGGGTATCGAGACGATGGGTGGTGTAATGACTAAGCTGATTGAGAAAAACACCACGATTCCTACTAAAGCGAACCAGGTGTTCTCAACGGCAGAAGATAACCAGAACGCAGTAACTATCCACGTACTGCAAGGTGAGCGCAAACAGGCGACTTACAACAAGTCTCTGGGTCAGTTCAACCTGGAAGGCATCCAAGCTGCACCACGTGGTATGCCACAGATCGAAGTAACCTTCGACCTGGATGCGGACGGTATCCTGCATGTATCAGCGAAAGATAAGCAAACGGGTAAAGAGCAGAACATCACTATCCAGGCATCTGGTGGTCTGAGCGATGAAGACATCGAGAAAATGGTTCAGGAAGCAGAAGCTAACAAAGAAGCGGACAAAAAGTTCGAAGAGTTGGCCACTGCACGCAACCAGGCTGACCAACTGATCCACGGTACTCGTAAGCAAATCGAAGAAGCGGGTGACGCTCTGCCAGCAGACGAGAAAGAGAAAATCGAAGCTGCACTGAACGAGCTGGAAACAGCGAAACGCGGTGAAGATAAAGCAGAAATCGACGCGAAAGTTCAAGCGCTGATGACGGCTTCTCAGAAACTGATGGAAATTGCTCAGCAGAAAGCTCAGGCACAGCAAGGCGCTGATGCTGGTCAGCAGTCAGCATCGCAAGATGACGACGTGGTTGACGCCGAGTTTGAAGAAGTGAAAGACGACAAGAAATAATTCTTTGTCTGAAGGGGCTTGAATTTGTACAATTCAGGCCCTTCATCTTCGACTCTTCCCTCACGGGAAACACGAAGTTCGATGCGGGCGTTGGGGGAAACTCTTACGCCCGTAAATTTGTCGACTTAGTTAAGGATCCTAGGGCCTAGATTCTTTAACTATGTCGATACAAACACCAAGCGGCGTAACCACGTCGTTTGCAGTAACAGATTGGTGACCTAGAACATGTCAAAACGTGATTTTTACGAAGTATTAGGCGTTAGCCGTGATGCCTCTGAGCGCGATATTAAGAAGGCGTACAAACGCCTGGCGATGAAATACCACCCGGACCGTAACCAGGGTGAGGCCAGCTCTGCGGATAAGTTTAAAGAAGTAAAAGAAGCGTATGAGATTCTGACTGATCCACAGAAGAAAGCGGCGTACGACCAGTATGGTCATGCTGCCTTTGAACAGGGCGGTGGCGGCTTTGGCGGCGGCGGTTTCGGCGGCGGTGGTTCTGCTGACTTTGGCGACATTTTCGGTGACGTCTTCGGTGATATTTTCGGCGGTGGCCGTCGCGGCGGCGGTTCTCCGCGTCCGCAGCGTGGCGCTGACCTGCGTTACAACATGGAACTGACTCTGGAAGAGGCCGTGCGTGGCGTTTCGAAAGAGATCCAGGTTCCGACTCTGGTGCACTGTGACAGCTGTGACGGTTCTGGAGCGAAGAAAGGCACCTCGGCTCAGACCTGTGGCACCTGTCATGGCCACGGCCAGGTACAGATGCGTCAGGGCTTCTTTGCTGTGCAGCAAACCTGTCCGACCTGTCACGGTAAAGGCAAAATCATCAAAGATCCTTGTGATTCTTGCCATGGCCAGGGCCGTAAGCAGCAGACCAAGACGCTGAATGTGAAGATCCCGGCAGGTGTGGATACCGGTGACCGTATCCGTCTGGCCGGTGAAGGTGAAGCCGGGGAAATGGGCGCTCCGGCGGGCGATCTGTACGTACAGGTGCACGTTAAAGAGCACAATATTTTCGAACGTGAAGGCAATAACCTGTACTGTGAAGTACCGGTCAGCTTTGCGATGGCAGCCTTGGGCGGTGAAGTCGAAGTGCCAACACTGGATGGCCGTGTGAACCTCAAAGTGCCGGAAGAGACTCAGACCGGTCGTATGTTCCGCATGCGCGGTAAAGGCGTGAAGAGTGTGCGCGGTGGTGCGGTTGGTGACCTGATCGTCAAGCTGGTTGTCGAAACTCCGGTGAAACTGAGCGCGCGTCAGAAAGAGCTGCTGCGTGAGCTGGAAGAGTCTTGCGGTGGCGAAGCGGCTAATAAGCATAAGCCAAAATCGGAAGGCTTCTTCAACGGTGTGAAGAAATTCTTCGACGATCTGACCAGCTAAGCTGAACATATTATTCGTTAAGTTAATCCGGTAACCTGTTAAACCGATCGTGATTAAGTAAAATGATAGTGATTAGCTTAAAGCGAGAATTAACAAGGCCTGCATTGCAGGCCTTTTTTGTGCCTGGTGATCAGCGCCAGCAGGCAACGGGCTCACGTTCGCCCTGGCTGCTGAGTGTCAGCCGGGTATAGAGCTGTCCGTCGCACCTGTCGCTGTTCTGCTCAGTTTGTGTTTGCGGTGTGGCATAAATCAGATAACCACCTTCAGACAGCTCCAGTCCTATCTGATACCGGTTTGGGTCTGATTCGCACAGCAGGCAGTGGCCGGCGTTAAATATCTCCTGGCGGTGATAGCCGTTGCGGTAACTGGTCTCAAGCTGCAACTGAATCCGGGTCATGTCACTCAGAGCCAGGCCGCGGTGCGCGCGCTGCATATGGTCAGCATAGAGCGGATAGGTCAGGGCTGAGAGTATCAGCAGCAGTGCCATCGCCAGGATCAATTCGATCAGCGTCATACCCTGAATGTTGCTTTGTCCTCTGTTGCAGTTATTTATTCGAATCATTTCCATCGCTTTTCCTGTCTATATTCAGCCCATTGTGAAACTTGTTAGCCTGATAGCAAGACGGGTTATGGGTTCTCTCTCTGATTGCATGAGGTTCTTGGAAATGGTTCGCGGATTTAGTTTGCTAGAACTGCTGATAACGGTAGTGATGCTGAGCATTTTACTGGCGGCAGCGATACCCGATTTCAGCCAGGTGACCGGCCGGGAAACAATACGTTCTCTGGCGGGGCAGTTACAGGGCTTCATCCAGCACGCCAAATCCGAGGCTGTACTGCGTAACCGCGATTTATGGGGGCATATTGTCTGGGAGGCTGACAACGACAGTCACTGGCGTCTGATTTTGAGTGACAGCAGCGAACCCGGTAGCGGAGAACGATTAATGGTACTCGATGGCCGCGAGTTCCACGCGCTCAAGCTGAGAGCGACCTTCGCGCGCGACCGGATTCAGTTTGATGGTGTGCGCGGCAAAGTCAGTAACGGCAGTTTCTATTTTCATCCCGATGGTGCAGGGGCTCCGGAGCTGCGTCTTACCACGTCATTTGGTGCCAGCCGGGTGATGGTCTGTGCGCCGGATGGAGAGAGCTATGGCTATCCAAAATGTGATTAATCCGTTTCATCGCGGCCTGCAACGTCAACGTGGTGTAACGCTGATCGAAATGATGGTGGCCTCTTTACTCGGGCTGATGGCATTGTCCGTGACCAGCCAGGTCATGATTAAAGGCCAGGCTTATGTCGCAGAGCGCAGCCAGCAACTGCTGCTGGTGCAGACTATGAGCAGTGTTATGCAGGTGCTGAAAGAGGATCTCTATCAGGCCGGGTTTGACCGCGGCGGATCCGTGACTCTGCTGGATGGCGGTCATGTCATCCAGTCGGGGCCGGATGCGGCATCACTGGGCTATGTGTACCGAGTTGCCGAAAATGGTGAGCAGGCTTATCGCAACGTAGTGTATCGCTTTGACCGTGAAGAGGGAGTACTGCGTCTTTGCGAGAAAGCCCAGCCTGCACCGCTCACTTTTCTTCAGGCGTCGGACTCCGGCTGGGGCGGGAATTGTTATTCGCTGTTTGAACCGCGCCAAATCCGGGTTTCAGAGTTTCGGGTCATGACTTGGCGTGTGGCTGGCGGGCAGGCTACCGCTCTGCTCACCGAGGTCAGGCTCAGCGCGCGGCTGACCAGGCAGCCACAGTTCAGTCACAGCCTTTCCTTTCAGCTTTTAACCCGTAACGGAAAATGAGCACGAACGCCAAGGGCATGGTCACCCTGCTGGTGGTGTCACTGCTGTTGATGCTGGCGTTAGTGATGACGCTAGGGCTGCATCAGGCTCTGTTTTATCAAATCAAACGGGCCCACAATGAGCTGATTTCACGCCAGCAGTTCTGGATAGCGGAAGGCGGCCTGGAGTGCCTGTTCAGTATCACTCATCAATCGGGGCGACTGCCGGACAAGGCCAGTATTGCGCTGTGTAATCAGCATGGTTTAGTGCGGTTTGATTACCAGATGGTACAACCGAGCGAATCCGGTCAGCCGGGATTAGTGACGGTCGGGGCCAGTTACGGCTATCGGCGTATACAACGGACTCTGGCCTATGTCGTCGAGGCCGATACTGCTAGCAGTGAAGAGGCAGAAAGCGAGCCGGAGCAACAGCAGAGCATCGTCTGGCAGCCGGGATCTTGGAGCGCACGCTGAGATGGATATTACGATGGTAAGAGCAGCTATCAGACGGAGAAAGAGATAATGGCAGCGAGCCGCGTTAGGCGGCGTATAGCTGCCGGGGCGAACGGATTCAGCCTGATAGAAGTCATGATCGCCTTTATCCTGGTCAGTGTTGGATTGCTGGGGCTGATGAGCTGGCAACTGTTTATTGAGCAGCGCAGCGATTATGCACAGCGCAGCGGGCAGGCGCTTGCTCTGGCAGAGCAAAAGCTGACCTGGTTTTATACCCGGGGCGCGCAATCTTCGTTGTCTGAGCTGACGGTCGCGGATTTTGCGCGCGATGTGGTCAGCGGCGAAGAGGTTGCGGGTTCGGATTATCGCTTGGTCTGGAGTGTGACTCTACTCAGCCCGGTACTGAAATCGATTCGGATCGAAGTGATCTGGCGCGATCGACTCGGTGTCGAACGCAGCATAGAGCTAAGTACCCTGCTGTCACGCTATGCGCAATATCAGGCTGATGATGAATGATAAGTGGCGAAACCGCTTGTGGCGAAACCGATGGATTGCCGCGGGGATCATGTTGTTGTGAGTCACAAAAAGCCCGCAGCTGCGGGCTTAGGGGGTATCCGGGGTAACGCAGGGCGATGGTGAAATGCTGACTCGCCTTACGCTTTCAGGAACTGGGCGTGGAACGCCAGATGTTCTGAAATAAAGCTCTGGATGAAGAAGTAGCTGTGGTCGTAACCCGGATGCAGACGAATCTGCACGTCTAGCTGCTTGGCCTCTGCTACGGCTTGCAGGGTTTCCGGTTTCAGCTGGTCGTTGAGGAAGTTGTCGGCTTCACCCTGGTCGACCAGAATCGGCGTTTTGACCGGCAGCGCTTTCATCAGCTCGACCGCGTCGTACTGTTCCCAGGTCGATTTATCTTCCCCCAGGTAGTGACGGAACGCTTTCTGGCCCCATGGCACTGTCATCGGATGGCAAATCGGGCTGAAGGCTGAAATAGAGGTGTACTGATCCTGGTTTTTCATCCCGATGGTCAGGGCACCGTGACCGCCCATACTGTGGCCGGAAATCGCTTTCTGTTTGTTGACCGGGAAGTGGGCTTCAATCAGTTGTGGCAGCTCATCGACAATGTAGCTGTACATCTGGTAGTGCTGCTTCCAAGGTTCTTGCGTCGCGTTGAGGTAAAAACCCGCGCCGAGGCCAAAGTCATAGGCGCCTTCAGCATCATCCGGTACGCCTTCGCCGCGCGGACTGGTGTCCGGGGCAACGATCGCGATACCCAGCTCAGCGGCTTTCTGGAACGCCGCGGCTTTTTGCATGAAGTTTTCGTCAGTGCAGGTCAGGCCTGACAGCCAGTAAAGAACCGGAACCGGATTGGTCGAAGACGCTTCCGGTGGCAGGTAAATCGCGAAACGCATGTCGCAGCTCAGCACGTCTGAGCGGTGTTGATATTGTTTGTGCCAGCCTTCAAACACCTTAGCCTGACTGAGATTGGTGAGACTCATTCTTGCTCCTTGGACAGAGTATTCCGATAGCACAAGGTTGCAGCGCCGTTGGCAGTGCTGCAACCTGATTAATGTGCGGGATAATCCTAAGTCGGGATTATTTGCAATCGACGTAAGTGATTACGCGATTATTTGTCGTAGTGAATTACAGAGCGGATGCTTTCACCTGAGTGCATCAGGTCAAACGCTTCGTTGATCTTGTCCAGTGACATGGTGTGAGTGATGAACTCTTGCAGGCCGAATTCGCCCGCCAGGTACTGGTCTACGATGCCAGGCAGTTGTGAACGGCCTTTTACGCCACCGAATGCGCTACCACGCCATACACGACCGGTTACCAGCTGGAACGGACGCGTTGAGATTTCCTGACCTGCACCGGCAACACCGATGATGACAGACTCACCCCAACCTTTGTGACAGCACTCCAGTGCCTGACGCATCACGTTTACGTTACCGATACATTCGAACGAGAAGTCTACACCGCCGTCGGTCATCTCAACGATCACTTCCTGGATAGGCTTGTCGAAGTTTTGCGGGTTGATGCAGTCGGTCGCACCCAGTTGCTTGGCCAGGTCGAATTTACGCTCGTTGATATCGATACCGATGATGCGGCTGGCGCCAGCCATACGTGCACCGATGATCGCAGACAGACCGATACCGCCCAGGCCGAAGATAGCCACAGTGTCGCCTTCTTTCACTTTCGCAGTGTTCATTACGGCGCCCATACCTGTGGTTACCCCACAGCCCAGCAGACACACTTCTTCCAGTGGTGCTTCTTTGTTCACTTTCGCCAGTGAAATTTCTGGCAGTACAGTGTATTCAGAGAAAGTGGAGCAACCCATGTAGTGGTAGATTGGCTGACCGTCTTTGTAGAAACGGGTAGTGCCGTCTGGCATCAGACCTTTACCCTGGGTTTCACGCACCGCGCTACACAGGTTGGTTTTGCCAGATTTACAGAATTTACACTCGCCACACTCTGCAGTGTAAAGCGGGATAACGTGATCGCCGACTTCTACGCTGGTTACGCCTTCGCCGACCATTTCCACAATACCGCCACCTTCGTGACCCAGGATTGACGGGAACACGCCTTCCGGATCGTCACCAGACAGAGTGAATGCGTCAGTGTGACAAACACCGGTTGCCACGATACGCACGAGTACTTCGCCTTTACGCGGCAGCATTACGTCCACTTCTTCGATTTTCAGTGGCTCTTTTGGTCCCCAGGCTACCGCTGCACGAGATTTGATAAATTTGTCTTGTGACATGGAGTGATTCCTTTTCATAACATTAAAGGTGAAAGACGGAGTGCGTGACACCATCAAACTGATTCAATTGTCTGCATCCGGGTCAGAGCGTTATCGCTCGGGAAAGCGACGCCGGAGCGCGAACTAAGATAATCAGTATAGACGCTTCTCAGCTTGTTATAATCGGGGTAAAGTGAGAATGACTTTTACGAATTTGTAATAATCAAACGGTAAGTAATTGTAATTACGATAAGCTTATCGAGATCATCAGGCTAAGTGAGGGGCTATGGCAAGCTGGGAAGGGGTCAATGAATTTGTTGCGGTGGCCGAAACCGGCAGTTTTACTCAGGCCGCGCTGCGTATGACGACCTCGGTTGCCAACGTCAGCCGCCGGGTGGCGGTGCTGGAAGAGCGTCTGGGCGTCAAGCTGCTGCTGCGCACCACGCGTAAAGTGTCACTGACCGAAGCCGGGCAGGTGTATTATCTGCAGTGCCGCGCATTGCTTGAGGGGCTGGAACAGGCCGAGCTGGCCGTGACCCAGATGCAGCAGACACCGAAAGGTAAGGTCAAAGTGACCGCACCGGTCACTTACGGCGAGCAGAAAATCGCGCCGCTGCTGCACGATTTTTTGCAGCTCTACCCGCAGCTGGAGTTGGATCTGGTGCTCAGCAACCAGAAGCTGGACTTGATTGAACAGGGTGTTGACGTTGCGGTGCGGCTCGGCCAGCTTGATGATTCGAGTTTTATTGCCCGTCGTCTGAGTAACCGCCATCTGTACGTGTGTGCCACGCCGGAATATCTCGCTCAGTATGGCACGCCACATACCTTGTCGGAGCTCAACCAGCACTATTGTCTGATTGGGACGTATGATCACTGGCGTTTTAAAGAAAATCATCAGTCGCGCTCGATCCGGGTCAAAGGACGCATCAGTTGCAGCAGCGGAGTGGTGTTACTCGATGCGGTGTTGAAAAGTATGGGTCTGGCGCAGTTGCCAGATTATTACGTCTCCGAGCATCTGGAATCCGGGCGTCTGGTTGAAGTACTGCCCAGCTATCGGGATGACCGCGAAGGGGTATGGGCGCTGTATCCACAAAACCGTCATTTGTCGCCTAAAGTACGTTTGCTGGTGGATTATCTCGCCCAGCATTTGCCGGGCTGAAGCCGTCGGGAATTTCACCGCGCAGCGACGTCGCCGGTACAGTGAATTAAGCGGCACAGGAAATTTAATTTGAATATCCGGCCTGTGAGCTTGCTATAATCGCGCTTCACTGACTATTGAGGCCCTCATGACAGACAGCACATTCTCTTTTACTCCCCAGGATGAACTCTTTATGCGCCGCGCGATGGAACTGGCTGCGGCGGCGGAAGCGCAAGGTGAAGTGCCGGTCGGTGCGGTACTGGTTAAAGACGGCGCGGTGATCGCTGAAGGCTGGAACCGTTCGATCACTGCCTGTGATGCGACCGCGCATGCGGAAATTCAGGTGCTGCGCAAAGCGGGAGCGGTGTTGGGCAACTATCGTCTGCTTGATACCACCTTGTATGTCACGCTCGAGCCCTGCCCGATGTGCGCCGGCGCTTTGCTGCACAGCCGGGTAAAACGGATTGTGTTTGGCGCGCCGGATCTCAAAGCGGGCGCCGCCGGTACCGTACTGGATCTGTTCAGCAGTCAGGCGGCCTATCATTACGCCACAGTCGAAAAAGGCTTACTGGAGCAGGAGTGCCGCGCTCAGTTGCAGGCATTTTTTCAACGTCGTCGTAAGGAAATTAAAGCTCGTAAAGAGGCGGAGAAACAAGCGCAGCAGCAAGCGGGTAATGAATAAGTGGTGTCACACCAAGAACTGGTTTGCGAGCTGGCAGAATGGGTTTAATGACCGGAAGCTTGGGTTCAATGGCAGAGGACGGGCTATTGGCAAACATCCACTGGCAGCAGATGTTTGCATTCCGGAGCTCATCCGGACAAGGTTATCTTATCTGCAGAACGTGACCTTGTCCGGAAACTGAGCACTATCCTGATAACTGAACATACGCGCGATGACGGGCCAGCACTTTGCGTTTGCTGTTGGCCATCATGCGGCGTCGGCGGCTGGCCGAACTGGCTTTATTCAGGAGTTTTGTGTGACGTTTACGTCGCAGCATAAAACACCCTCCTACAACTGACTATAAACAAGAAACCCTGCCACTCTCATCCGCGCAGCAAAGTCCGCGGCTTAACACCGCTGGGGGCTGAGAACAAGGGGAGAGGTGAGCAGGAAACCCAAAAATAACAGCTTAATGTGTTGGTGTGACACCGCCATGTCATGCTACCCCGCGTTTGCAGCGGCGTTATCATCCGGGATCACACCAAGGGTCAGCCAACGGCATTGCGTGTGCTGACCCTTTCCTATGTATGGTTTTTAAGGACAAAAATCAAGTAATTATTGCGAACCGGCTGTTGGCGCGGCGCTGGTTGGCTGCGCAGGCGTGGCTGCGCTCTGGATCGGTGCCAGCTCGTCCTCACTCTCTTCCAGCATGTCATCTTCGGTATCGTCAGGCTCTTCAACGCTGATGACTGCCAGGTCGTCGGTACCTGAGTCATCGTTCTCAAGCTGTTTCTGCTCGACGTGGCCGATGATGCTCTGGTAGTAACGGCGGATGTTCTCCACATAACTCAGTGCTTCGTCCCCGCGCGCATAACCATAACGAGTCTGGGTAAAGTAACGTTTCTGACGCAGTTGCGGCAGGCGATCTTTCACATCCGCCCAGGAATCCGGTGAACCGCCCTGCAGTTTGGTCAGGCGACGCGCGTCCATCATGTGGCCGTAGCCAACGTTGTACGAGGCAAGGGCAAACCAGATTTTCTCATGATCGGGAATTGAATCCGGCACCCGCTCTATCATCCGGCGCAGGTATTCCACCCCGCCACGTACCGACTGTTCCGGATTGAGGCGGTTGGTGACGTCGACACTACGCGCGGTCGGCAGGGTCAGCATCATCATGCCGCGTACCCCGGTCGGTGATTTGGCATTCGGGTTCCAGTGTGATTCCTGATAGGCCAGCGCGGCAATCAGACGCCAGTCGAACTCTTCCGAATATTTCTGGAACAGCGGCATCCATTTCGGCAAGCGGCTATCCAGAGCACGGATAAAGGCACGGGTATCGACATAGTCAAAGCTGCCGATATGACCGATGTATTTCTCTTCCAGAGAGGCCAGACTACCGGACTGTTTCAGGTTACCGAAGAACTCAATCATCATGGCGTACAGGCTTTCGTCATCCGAGCGGCGCATAAACCAGGAAATTGGTTGATCTTCGGTCAGCTCAAATGCCGTCGCAATATCGGGATAGATACGTTGGGACAGTGAAATCTCGACCGAATCGGCCATGGTAAATGGCAGATCCCCCACAGAAACCTGCTTGAGCAGATCATTCACGTCGGCGTTATTATCGACGTGATAGTGAAATTCCGGATAGGTCGCTCTGAGGCTGTTGAGGGTGCTTTCGAAGTGTGAATCATCCACCACACTCAGAATGGGCTGTTCGCCGTTGTTTTCGTACAGTTCGTTCTGTTTTGCCAGCAACTGCTCAATATTACGTGGCCGCCATTCGCCTTTCTTATACACGATCTGTTGCGAAACGTAGTAATAAGCAGGGCCGGCCCGGTAATTTTTCAGCCGTTGCTCGGACTGACTCAAACCGGCGGCGATGATGTCTATCTCACCATTTTTCAGGGCCGGAAACAGGCTCGCCAGGCGGTAAGCCGGTTTCATTTCCAGCTTCACGCCCAGTTCGCGGGCAAACTCACGCGCCAGTTCGTAATCCAGACCAGCCGGACCATCGGGACCGATATAGTAGGAGAGCTGATTGTTGAGGGTCCCGACACGCAATACGCCGCGTTCCAGAATATGGTCGAGCTCACTTTTAGGTTCGGAGTCTATCTGGCAGCCGGAGGCCAGTAAAGTAAAGGCGGCCAGCAATACGATGCGACTCAGTGAGGCGAAGGAAAGCTTGGTCATGAATTCGAAATCTCTTACGTCTAGTGTTGCCTTTATACCAAACCCCATCCACTTGGCAAAGTTTTGCAGGTGATGGCTGGAATTTGCGTCTAACATTTGAGCAAATGAGTGGAAATTCAAATTTAAGAAAAAAAATGACGCAAACGGTTGCTTTTGATGTTACGTCACAAAAAAAAATCCTCTATAATGCGCACGCAAACGACAGATGAAATCGGTATGAGTTCAGTGAAAAATGGCCTAATCTGCTGTTATTTATATGAATTCATTCCAATTACATCTTAATCACTTGCATATAAGAGACCTAAGCACATGAGAATTTTGCGTGGCTCCCCAGCGCTTTCCGAGTTTCGAGTTAACAAACTACTGGAAACTTGTCGTGAACAAAACCTGCCAGTGACCGGCATCTATGCTGAGTTTATGCACTTTGCTGATCTCAAAGCCGATCTCGATGGTGCGGAACTCGAAAAGTTAGAGAAGCTGCTGACTTACGGTCCAACCATTCAAGAACATGAACCGCAGGGATTACTGCTGTTAGTCACCCCTCGTCCGGGTACGATTTCGCCTTGGTCTTCAAAGGCGACCGACATCGCGCAAAACTGTGGTCTGTCTCAGGTGAAGCGTCTTGAGCGTGGCACGGCTTACTACATCGAAAGCGAACAGGCTCTGAGCGAAGAGCAGGTTGCGGCGCTGAAAGCGCTGCTGCATGACCGCATGATGGAAGTGACGTTCAGCGAACTGGAAGCGGCACAGGCGCTGTTTACCGTGGCAGAACCCGCTCCTCACACTGAAGTGGATATTCTGGCGGGTGGCCGTAAAGCTCTGGAAGAGGCGAACGTTGCTCTGGGTCTGGCTCTCGCAGAAGATGAAATTGATTACCTGGTGGAAAACTTCACCAAACTGGGTCGCAATCCAAACGACATCGAACTGATGATGTTTGCTCAGGCTAACTCAGAGCACTGTCGTCACAAGATTTTCAACGCAGACTGGACCATCGATGGTGTTGCGCAGGATAAATCTCTGTTCAAGATGATCAAAAACACCTTTGAAACCACGCCGGATCACGTGCTGTCTGCTTATAAAGACAACGCGGCGGTAATGACAGGTTCTAAAGTCGGTCGTTTCTTCCCGAACCCGGATTCTCGTCAGTATGGCTACCATCACGAAGATGCGCACATCCTGATGAAGGTGGAAACTCACAACCACCCAACCGCGATTTCACCTTGGCCAGGCGCGTCAACCGGCAGCGGTGGCGAAATCCGTGACGAAGGCGCAACCGGTATCGGTGGTAAGCCAAAAGCGGGTCTGGTTGGTTTTACCGTCTCTAACCTGCGTATTCCTGAATTTGTCCAGCCATGGGAAAGCGATTTCGGCAAACCTGGCCGTATCGTCAGCGCGCTGGATATCATGCTGGAAGGCCCTCTGGGTGGCGCGGCATTCAACAACGAATTCGGTCGTCCGAACCTGCTGGGTTACTTCCGTACTTACGAAGAAAAAGTCACTTCTCACGCGGGTGAAGAAATTCGTGGTTACCACAAGCCAATTATGATTGCCGGCGGTATGGGTAACATCCGTGACGAGCACGTGCAGAAGAAAGAGATCCCGGTCGGCGCTAAGCTGATTGTACTGGGTGGCCCGGCGATGAACATAGGCCTGGGTGGCGGTGCCGCTTCTTCTATGGCGTCTGGTCAGTCGGCTGAAGATCTGGATTTCGCTTCGGTACAGCGTGAAAACCCGGAGATGGAACGCCGTTGTCAGGAAGTGATCGACCGCTGCTGGCAGTTGGGCGATGCCAACCCAATCGCGTTTATCCACGATGTGGGCGCGGGCGGTATCTCGAACGCATTGCCTGAGCTGGTGGATGACGGTAACCGCGGCGGTAAATTCCAGCTGCGTGACGTACCAAACGATGAACCGGGCATGAGCCCGCTGGAAATCTGGTGTAACGAATCGCAAGAGCGTTATGTTCTGGCGGTAGCGGCAGAAAACATGGCCCAGTTCGACGCGATTTGTAAGCGTGAACGTGCACCTTACGCCGTTGTGGGCGAAGCGACTGAAGAGCGTCACCTGACGCTGGAAGACAGCCACTTCGATAACACGCCAATCGATATGCCAATGGATATCCTGCTTGGTAAGGCGCCGAAGATGCACCGCGAAGCGACGACACTGAAAGTCAACAGCCCGGCGCTGGATCGCAACGGCATCGAACTGAATGATGCGCTAGAGCGCGTACTGCGTCTGCCAGCTGTCGCTGAAAAAACCTTCCTGATCACCATTGGTGACCGTACCGTAACGGGTCTGGTTGCGCGTGACCAGATGGTTGGTCCTTGGCAGGTGCCAGTGGCGAACTGTGCGGTAACAGCAGCGAGCTACGATACTTACCACGGCGAAGCGATGTCGATGGGTGAGCGTACTCCGGTTGCTCTGCTTGACTTCGGCGCGTCAGCGCGTCTGGCAGTCGGTGAGTCTCTGACTAACATCGCGGCGACCGATATCGGCGATATCAAACACATTAAACTGTCCGCAAACTGGATGTCTCCGGCCGGTCACCCGGGTGAAGATGCGGGTCTGTACGAAGCAGTGAAAGCAGTCGGCGAAGAGCTGTGTCCTGCGCTGGGCCTGACCATTCCGGTGGGTAAAGACTCAATGTCGATGAAGACCAAGTGGGAAGAGAACGGCGAAAGCAAAGAAGTGACTTCGCCACTGTCACTGGTTATCACTGCATTTGGCCGTGTTGAAGATGTACGCAAGACAGTGACACCTCAACTGCGCACTGACCAGGGCGATACGTCTCTGGTACTGGTTGACCTGGGTAACGGTCAGAACCGTCTGGGTGCAACCGCACTGACTCAGGTTTACAAGCAGCTGGGCGACAAGCCTGCTGACGTTGACAACGCACAGCAGCTGAAAGGCTTCTTTGATGCGATGCAGACTCTGGTTCGCGCAGACAAGCTGGTGGCTTACCACGATAAAGGTGACGGCGGTCTGCTGGTGACTCTGGCGGAAATGGCGTTTGCCGGCCACTGTGGTGTGCAGGCCGATATCGCAGCACTGGGCGACGACGCTCTGGCGGCGCTGTTTAACGAAGAGCTGGGTGCTGTGGTTCAGGTTAAGAACGCTGAACTGGACGCTGTACTGGCAACGCTGGCAGACAATGGTCTGGCACAGTGTTCACACGTTATCGGTTCGGTACAAGCGTCAGACCGCTTTGTGGTGGCTTCTGGTGCAGACGTACTGCTGGATCGCTCGCGTACCGAACTGCGTACTATCTGGGCAGAAACCACGCATAAGATGCAGGCGATGCGCGATAACCCGGCATGTGCTGATCAGGAATTTGTTGCTAAGCAAGACAACACTGACCCGGGTCTGAACGTGGCACTGAGCTTCGATGTCAACCAGGATGTGGCAGCGCCTTACATTGCGAAAGGGGCTAAGCCTAAGATGGCAATTCTGCGCGAGCAGGGCGTAAACTCACACGTTGAAATGGCCGCGGCGTTTGACCGTGCCGGTTTCGATGCGGTCGATGTTCACATGAGCGACATCCTGACTGGTCAGGCGGCACTGGACGAGTACCAGGGTCTGGTTGCTTGTGGCGGCTTCTCATACGGTGACGTACTGGGTGCCGGTGAAGGTTGGGCCAAGTCAGTGTTGTTTAATGCTCAGGCACGTGAACAGTTCCAGCAGTTCTTCAACCGTCAGGACACTTTCTCTCTGGGTGTGTGTAACGGCTGTCAGATGCTGTCTAACCTGAAAGAGCTGATCCCGGGCGCTGACCTGTGGCCACGTTTCGTGCGTAACGAATCTGAGCGTTTTGAAGCTCGCTTCAGCCTGGTTGAAGTACAGAAATCGGATTCTGTATTCTTCGATGGCATGGCGGGATCTCGTATGCCTATCGCAGTATCGCACGGTGAAGGTCGTGTTGAAGTGCGCGATGAAGCACACCTGAATGCGCTTGAACAGTCTGGTACGGTAGCGGTGCGCTTCGTGGACAACTTCGGTAACCCGACGCAGCAGTACCCGAACAACCCGAACGGCTCGCCAAACGCGATTACCGGCCTGACAACAGCAGACGGCCGTGTGACCATCATGATGCCGCACCCGGAACGTGTATTCCGTACCGTAGCGAACTCATGGCACCCGGACAGCTGGGGTGAAAACGGCGCCTGGATGCGTATGTTCCAGAACGCGCGTAAGAACCTGGGTTAATCCCTGTCTGTGCAGGCAAACGCCTGACGGATTGATGAAAAGCGCAGACTTCGGTCTGCGCTTTTTTATTGTCATTGTGAAACCCAAACCGCCGTATGAGCAGGCGGTTTGCTACGGTTTTGCGTTTACGGTCGGTTGGTTTTTGCGACATATTTGGTTAACGAGCATAAAAAAGCGGCCGTGGCCGGCCGCTGATTGTGAGTGTCGGGTGGTTGATAAAGCGCTGTTGTTAACGGAACTGGCCCGCTTCAGGCAGGTAATCAAAGCCGGCGCTTGCCAGACGAGCTTCCAGCGCCGCGCGATCGATATCAAAATACGCCACCAGTTGGTCCAGATCGCCGGAGAAATCATCGCGCAGTTTCATGTTGACAATGCTCATCAGCATGACAGGATCCATGGTTTCGAAATTGGCCAGGTTCATGTTAGTCCTCAAAGTCTGAAATCAGTAAGTTCGCCGCTGCAAAGGCCGCGTTCTCGCGCGTTGCCAGTGGCAGGGAGGTATCTGCCGCCACGTCGTTCAACGCCCGTACCGCGCAGGAAATGGCTTTTGGCACATAAGCCTGATCGCCACTGCCAATCTGGGCATAGAGCTCTCGCACCAGGTCACAACAGGTATACACTTGCATGGTTTTGCCCTCTAAATGGTATCTGTTCTCAATATACACAGAGCCGGGTATGAAGACAAAACCTGAGGTTTGTTCTGGCGCAAGGCTTAGGTGAAAGTGGTGGTTTATTCACCACTGACCTGCTGATTCAGGCGTGCGACCAGTTCGTCGTCAAGGCGCAGCTGTTTGGCCAGCTCATCCAGATAGGCTTTTTCCATAAAATTCTGTTCATCGGCCACTAGCAGAGAGGCAAGGTAGATCTCGGAGGCCTGGGCCGGTGTCTGGGCCAGCAGAGCGATTTCGGCCGGATCGAGCGGTTTTTTCAGCTCTTGATCAATCAGCTGCGCCACACCGGCATCGGCGCCGAGTTCAGTGACGGCCTGGTTGATCTTGTCCATTTCGGCGTTATCAACATGCCCGTCGGCTTTGGCGGCCGCAATCATGGCTTTGACGATCAAGAGCTCATGGCGCGGGTTGTTTTCATCGAAACTGTCTGCCGGCGGAGCGGAAGCGGGCTGATTGGCCTGCCAGTCGTTATACACTTTATAGGCCAGGGCTCCGAGTGCGGCCGCCCCACCGACTTTGAGCGCAGTTTTACCCATCTTCTTGCTCTTTTTCGAGCCCATCAGTACACCAAGCAGACCGCCGCCGAGTGCACCAGCACCAAAGGTGGCGAGCTGGCTTTTATTTTGCGTCGCGGCTTTAGCCTGCTGTGTGCCTTTGCGCACCAGATCAGAATTGAGTGCCTGATTAAGTAGTGATTTCAGATCCATTCCTGTTCTCCTTGCTTGTCTCAGGGCTGGCATTAACTCACCAGATTGCGGATTAGTGTAAGACAGGCAAGATGAATGGCAGATTAATGGGCATAAAAAAAAGCTGCCCACAGGCAGCTTTTCCGTCATCGATGTTGCCATCAACCGTCTGGTGTTAGGCCAGTTTCGCTTTGATGTGCTCGATGATTTGTTCCATCGCAACCGGAGATTTCTCACCGCTGCGACGATTTTTGTATTCGAAGTTGCCTTCGTCCATGCTGCGATCGCCGATGATCACTGTGTGTGGTATGCCGATCAGTTCCATATCAGAGAACATCACGCCCGGACGCTCTTTACGGTCATCAAACAATACTTCAATGCCAGCTGCAGTCAGCTCAGCGTACAGTTTCTCAGCCGCTTCCTGAACACGCTCAGACTTGTGCATGTTCATTGGCACGATAGCAACCTGGAATGGCGCAATCGCATCCGGCCAGATGATGCCGTATTTGTCGTTGTTCTGCTCGATAGCTGCAGCGACCACACGTGATACACCGATACCGTAACAGCCCATTTCCAGAGTCACAGCTTTGCCGTCAGGACCCAGCACGTTACAGTTCATTTTCTCTGAATAGTTGGTGCCAAGCTGGAAGATGTGACCTACTTCGATACCGCGTTTCAGCTGGATGGTCCCCTTACCACATGGGCTTGGATCACCTTCTACCACGTTACGCAGGTCTTCTACACGACCCAGTTCTACGTCACGACCCCAGTTAATACCGAAGTAGTGTTTACCGTCGATGTTGGCACCACCGGCGAAGTCACTCATCACAGCCACGCTGCGGTCAACGATGCATGGCAGTTTCAGGCCAACCGGACCCAGTGAGCCAGGACCTGCGCCAACCAGGGCACGGATCTCTTCTTCGGTCGCCATTTCCAGCGGCGCAGCCACTTCTGGCAGATTTTCCGCTTTGATTTCGTTCAGCTCATGGTCACCACGAACCAGAAGGGCAACGATTGGCGCATCAACAACATCGGATGCTTTGAAGAACAGCGTCTTGATGGTTTTTTCGATTGGCAGACCGTGCTGGTTCACCAGCTCCGCGATGGTTTTTGCGTTCGGGGTGTCAACCAGAGTCATTTCCAAAGTGGGTGCATCCGCCGCATCCGCAGGCGCCAGCGCTTCAGCTTTTTCCAGGTTCGCTGCGTAGTCAGATTCGGTTGAGAACGCAATCAGGTCTTCGCCGCTTTCTGCCAGTACGTGGAACTCTTGAGAGCCGTTACCACCGATAGCACCACTGTCTGCCAGCACAGGACGGTAGTCCAGGCCCATACGGTCAAATGCTTTGCAGTACGCATCGTGCATGGCATCGTACGTTTTTTGCAGGCCGTCTTTGTCGATGTCGAAGCTGTACGCGTCCATCATCGAAAACTCACGTGCACGCATGACACCAAAACGCGGGCGACGTTCGTCACGGAATTTAGTCTGGATCTGATACAGGTTGAGTGGCAGTTGCTTGTAAGAGTTGACTTCGTTACGCACCAGACTGGTGATCACTTCTTCTGCAGTCGGGCTCAGGACAAACGGACGCTCGTGTCGGTCAGTAAAGCGCAGTAGCTCAGGACCCATTTTTTCGCTGCGTCCTGTCTCTTCCCAAAGTTCAAACGGCTGAACAACGGGCATCAAAGTTTCGATTGCACCTGCATTATCGATTTCTTGACGAACGATGTTTTCTACTTTACGCATTACGCGCAGACCGGTAGGTAGCCAGGTGTACAGACCTGAAGCTAGCTTACGGATCATGCCCGCACGTAGCATGAGCTGGTGGCTCACAACTTCTGCGTCGTTTGGAGTCTCCTTCAGCGTAGAAAGAAGATATTTACTGGTACGCATTTATGTATCCGTTTATCAAAAGTTGATGGGATCACCGCTCGTGTCATTCACTCTGCTGCCGCTATCGCTGGCGCAGTATTGGTAAGTGCTGACCGGTGATAAATTTATTTAGCCGCTAATAATATCAGCCAAATGCTCTCGTCAAAAGCGTTCTATTGCGGTGACGGTCACTAAGTTGTCATTGACGATGAATTTTACGTTCATATCGTACAAATTCACCGCGTACTCTTTGTTGTCTGGCTTGTTTTTCTTGTACGCCGGACGTGGATCCTGGCTCAGCACTTCTTCGATCACGGCCTGTTTGCTTGTGGCGTCGGGCAGGCCAACCAGGCAGGCAGCGGCAGCGGGCGCAAACTGTACTTCGGCTCGTTCAGGTTCAGCATCGGCATAACCGCCGGTAGCATCGCTGATCGCATCCGAGTAGGGGATGTAGGGTTTGATGTCGATGATCGGGGTGCCATCGACCAGATCGACACTGCCGAGATCGAGATAGATCTGCTCGTCCTGTTTGCTGACGCCGCGCAGTTCGACCGCCGACATACCAATGCCGTTGGGGCGGAAGGTGGAACGTGAGGCCAGCACGCCAATCCGCTCATTGCCGCCAAGGCGCGGCGGGCGTACGGTCGGCTTCCAGCCAGCTGCCAGATTCTGGTCAAACAGAAACAGCAGCCATAAATGGCTGAACTGCTCGATGCCGCGTACCGCTTCCTGGCAGTTAATCTCACCAGTTAAGCGGGCACGTGCAGTGGCGCTGGGCACCAGGCGTGGCTGACGTGGAACGGCAAACTTCTCTTTATACGGGCTTTCTATAATCGCTATCGGTTCAATCGAATGCATGGCAGGAGTCAAAGTAGAGAACATGGCGGCAAAATAACACATTTTGGCCGACAAAGCGCTGTCGGGCGCGCGCTCAGTCATCTGCGCTCAATCGCGTCATTTATCGTGGTTGGATGCAATAGTACTTGCAAAGCGGCGCAATCGGATTATTATTTGTTTATGTTATAACATAACAATTGTTGTTATTGATTCAGATTCATTTAATCAACCTCTGCCCGGTGATGAATGCTGATACAGCCATTAAGAACCGTGCAGTAACGAACAGGAATTATCGATGAAAGTGCTCAGCTCGCTGAAAAGCGCCAAACAACGTCACCCGGACTGCCAGATCGTTAAACGTCGCGGACGCCTGTATGTGATTTGTAAAACCAATCCGAGATTTAAAGCGGTGCAGCGCTAGCAGACAAAGGCGGACTGATCAGCGCTGACAACCGCTGCTTACTCCGGGCGGTGTTGAGCGCTCACTAAAAAACCTGCGACAGACGCAGGTTTTTTGCTGCCGGGAACCGCGTTTCGATCAGCGCTTGGCTTTGGCGAGAATGCGGTCCAGATGATTGGCAAATTCACGTCGCTCAGTCTGGGAAAGAGCGGCCGGGCCGCCGGTCTGAATACCGCTGGCGCGCATGGTATCCATAAAGTCACGGATATTGAGGCGTGCTTTGATGGTTTCCAGGGTGTACAACTCGCCACGCGGACTCAGTGCCTGGCCACCTTTGCTGATCACTTCATCGGCGAGCGGAATATCGGCGGTAATCACCAGATCGCCGCTCTCGACTCTTTGCACGATTTCGTTGTCGGCGACATCGAAACCACTGGCGACCTGCAGGCTGCGGATATTGTCGCGCTTGGGCAGCGGAATTTGGTGGTTGGCGACAAAAGTACATTCAATGCCAGTGCGTTCCGCGGCGCGAAACAGGGTTTCACGAATCACTTTCGGACAGGCGTCCGCATCCACCCATAGTTTCATCATTCTTCACCCGCCAGCTTCTGCTCCAGGGCCTGCAGGCGCGAGGTCAGGTCGGCGACTTGCTGCTCAAGCTGCGTGATACGATCCGTTTCGCTCGCGACCGGTGCGGCCACTTCGACTTTCGGTACCCGGTTGGCACTCTTCCAGCTTTTTATGGTAGTGATCAGCGCCGGCATAGGAACCGGGGTGGAGAGACGGGATTTAACCAGAGCGACAGTGGGCTCTTTTCCTTCTTGCTGCAGGCTGGTCAGAATAGCTTCCAGCTCCTGTGATACATCTTTTGTGAGCATGATTTGTCCTTATGCTTGAGTTAGCCCGATCATACTGCGAATTCCCCACGAGCAAAAGAGGGAGGGGCTTGTGCGAGATCGCTTACAAACAGTGTAGGATATTGGATTTTTCAGCAGAGAAATATGCGCTGTAATTGATTTAAATTGTTGATATTAAACTGGTTTTGTTGTTTGTGGTGTTTTTGGTATAAAAAAAACGTTCTGCGGGCATTGCACAAAAAGTCCAAAGGGGTAAATTGAACCCTGTCGGAAGGGAACTGACACGGATTTGGATTCACCACTGGACGGTGGCTTCAGGATGAAATTGGCGATGACGGATAGTCGCCAGCACGGAAGACAGGACTTCGAACGGATTCGACAGTTTACACGGAGTAAACTGGCACGGAATGCGAAGGACACCTCGGGACGAGGTCGGAATACCATCAAGACGATGGCAAGGACACCGCTCAGGGAACAAGTGAAGTGCGCTGATGGGATTATCAGCATAAAGGATTTAAGGACACCGCTAGGACGGCGATGCGAGGACAAGGCAGAAGGATTCTGTCGCTATTATGGATGATGCATGGAGCAACATCAGTAGCCGGAATGCTGCGAGTAAGACTTAAGCCCCGATACCTAGTGTGTCGGGGCTTTTCTTAATATTTTTTCAACCACTGTCGTCTGATCCTGATGACGATGACATTCGCGTGGCGCGATCAATCATTGAGCACAAAATCAAAAACATAAATTGGCTCAGCTCTAAAACAACTAAGGTCGCCACCTAAATCAATATTACTTCGTCTTATTTGGTTCTCTTTTTCGATTTTCCCGCCCGCGAGCATGCGCTTGGTGGCGGAGAAGGATCGGTTTGTCTATTCGGAATTGCTGCTAACAAGGATTGTCCGTGACGATAGTAACTCGCAGAACGCTTGTTATTCCTTACACAGAATCGTTTGAGTCTGAATTTCTCATCCTCAATTGCTGTGCGAAAAACCGCGCCCAACTTAACGGTCCGCAAACGGTCTCTGCCGCCCGAGAGCAGTTTAAACGTGTGCTGCATGATGACAGTCTGTACGCGATGGCAGTGCTCGATAACTATAACCGTGAGTTTATGGGCCATGTGTTTGTGCAGGCCGAAGACGGCCGGGCAGAACTGGGTTTTATTTTTGATAAAGCCTACTGGGGACAGGGACTGGCGAGCGAAGCTCTGCAGGCGTTCTTTGCTAAGGCGTGCGCACGGCTTAATCTGACGGCGGTAACGGCACGTACCAGTCTGAGCAATTATGCCGCCATCGCTATCTTACACAAACTGGGCTTTCAGCTTAGTGCTACCCGCCAGGATGCCTTCGGCTCTTACTATGCGTTTGAATGGCAACAGACCGAGCCTTCAGGGGCAGAGCACGACTTTATAGCATTCGGTGCGGCGGCAGGTGGAATGCCTGCGGCCTGAAACCCTGCATCACCAGATGGCCCTGGTAACAATCATCACCCAGGGCTGAAAATTCAAAATAATACACCGTATGCCAACGCCAGCGATTGTCTGGCGTTTTCCATTTGTGCTGGCCGAACGAGACACTGAGTAACTGCAGTTCCAGTTCATCACACTTGCGGCTGATGCGAGTCTTGGCGATTTCGGATTGGCGACGCTGCTGCCAGAACGCAAAACAGGCCAGACAAAACAGCAAGATGCTGAGCAGGTCACCGATCATCACGTTATCCTTTTGCTGACTGCTGCAATTTAAGCAGCGCGTCCGCCAGCTCCGGCGACGGGCTGGTGTGGATCAATGGCAATAACACCATACGCAGTTCAGGCAGCATCACCAGATCGGCAAACAGCTGGTTAAACAGGGTCTGGTTACCGGTCTGAGCCAGGCGCACTAAAAAGCGCTGCGCGCGGCCGCTGTCGTTCAACATTGACCAGTTGCGTCCGGCGATAGCAATCAATATTTCCTGATGGCTTAAACGCGCACTGGCAAGAATCGCATCGATTACCGTGACCTGGTGCTCAGCCGGAGCGCCGGACAAGGCACGTACTAACGCTGACAGCAGGAACAAATCCGGATCCTGGCTGTGGATTTCACTGTCGGCAAATTCAACCAGGCGCTGGGCCAGTTTATCCGGCAGAGCCGTGTGTTCCAGCGCCCCAAGCAGAGCATACAGCGGTTGCGCTGGCAGATGGGCGATGGCTTTACGCACTAGCACCCCGTTTTGTTGTTTGCCAAGGCGGGCACAGATATCGGTAATCCCCTGCAGGCCGACGGTCTGCCAGTTATCCCAACCCAGGCCACCATCGAAATAATGCTGGGCATGTTCGTAATACTGGCTGCACGACAGATTAAGGCGGGCACGGATCTGGCTGTGGAACACCGCCATTTTGTCATCGGATGGTTTGAAGGTGTAAGGGTTATTGGCCAGTTTCTGTTGCTGCTCTTCGCTCAGTTCCTGATTCAGGCGTGTGCCCATAGCTTCAATCACATACTTGATAAACTGGCCGATATCGGCCTGGGCCAACAGGCCGCGCTCGTCGAGGCTGAACTTCAGAAACCAGATCCAGGGTTGCTGACTCTCGTTCCAGTAGGCAATCGCCAGATGAGCTTTACGCTGCAGCGGAAAAGGGTACGGCTGCGCGCCTTTTTCGACTTGGGCAAATTGCGCGTTATCGATGGGCTGAATGCGACGACCCAGGTCAAATACCTGGTACTGGCAGCCACTGTTGTTGAGCAGTTCGCTCAGAGTATGAATGGATTGCATGGGATCAAATTGGTCCTAACTTTCTGTGTTGAATAGATGGTATCATTCGCGGCTAATTCAAGGCCAGAGTGTATAGATTAATGACCGCTCCGACACTTTTTTCCTTATTGCAGCAGCTGGAAGCCGAACTCAGAGCATGCGGTGTATGGCAGAGCCAGGCGCCAGACGAGATGGCACTGCAGAGCAGCCAACCGTTTGCGCTGGATAGCCTGGCGCCGCACGAATGGCTACAGTGGATCTTTGTGCCGCGTTTGCAGCAGATGATCGCATCCGGGCAATCGCTGCCGCGTGGTTTTGCCATCACGCCTTATTTTGAGCAGGTCTGGCTGGAACAGACACAGTTCGGCCCTGTAATGACGATTCTTTACCAGATTGATGAGGCATGCCGCTAATGCTGGAAATTATTTATCAGGACGAGTACATGGTGGCGGTGAACAAGCCAGCCGGTATGCTGGTGCACCGCTCCTGGCTTGATAAGCACGAAACTCAGTTTGTGATGCAGACCCTGCGTGATCAGATTGGTCAGCATGTGTTTCCGCTCCATCGTCTCGACCGGCCGACGTCCGGTGTGTTGGTGTTTGCCCTGTCGAGTGAGATCGCCGCGAATATGATGCCGATGTTCGCGCAGCATGAGATGCAAAAGACGTATCATGCGATTGTACGTGGCTGGATTGAGCAGGCTGATGTGCTGGATTATCCGCTTAAAGAAGAGCTGGATAAGATTGCGGATAAGTTTGCCCGTCAGGACAAAGAAGCTCAGGATGCCGTGACGGCCTATCAGCCGCTGGCCAAGGTGGAAGTGCCGCATTCAACCGGTCAATTTCCCACCACACGTTACTGTCTGATGGAAATGCAGCCGAAAACCGGGCGTAAACATCAGCTGCGTCGCCATATGGCACACCTGCGCCACCCGATTGTCGGTGATACGACGCATGGTGATGGCAAGCATAACCGTCTGTATCGCGAGGTGTATGACAGCCATCGTCTGATGCTGCATGCCAGCGAGCTGAGTTTTATTCACCCGTATACTAAGCAGCCTTTGGTGCTGCGTGCCGGGTTTGACCACACCTGGCAGCGTCTGTTTGCCACTTTTGGCTGGGACAATCCTCAGCCGTGCGAGACAGTGGCCAAATAGCATCTGCCCGCAACAGCGCGGCAAATATTGCCAAGTAAAGCATTACTTCGTCGAGCATTGCCTAGTAAAAAGCCTTCTCAATGAGAAGGCTTTTTTTGTCTGCTCTCAGACGCTTATCGGCTAAGCGATGCGCGGATTATTTGGCCAGATAAGCGCGAATAGCGCGCTCAATTCCTGCACCGTCCAGGCCAAGCTCGGCGTGCATTTCTTCCTGCGTACCCTGGGCGACAAACTGATCCGGCAGACCCAGATTGAGCACAGGTTTAATCAGTTTGTTGCTCATCATGAATTCCACCACTCCGGCACCAGCGCCACCGGCGACTACGTTTTCTTCCAGCGTGACCAGCACATCATGGCTGTTAGCCAGCTCTGTGATGAGGGCTTCATCAAGCGGTTTCACAAAGCGCATATCGGCCACCGTCGCATTGAGTGCTTCGGCTGCCTGCAAAGCGCCCGGTAGCAGAGTACCAAAGCTGAGAATCGCCACTTTGGCGTCTTCGCCCGCAGGTTGTGCCTGACGCACAATGCGGCCTTTACCGATTTGCAGCGCGCTGAATGTCGCTGCCAGTTCGGTGCCCATACCGTTACCACGCGGGTAGCGCACGGCACTGGGTCCCTGATGCTGGTGGCCGGTGTAGAGCATCTGACGGCATTCGTTTTCATCGGCCGGCGCCATAATCACCATGTTCGGGATGCAGCGCATAAAGCTGAGATCAAACGCACCCTGGTGGGTCTGACCATCGGCACCGACTAAGCCTGCGCGGTCAATGGCAAACATCACCGGCAAATCCATGATGGCAACATCGTGAATGAGCTGGTCGTAGCCACGTTGCAAGAAAGTGGAGTAAATCGCCACAATCGGATGATAACCACCAATCGCCATACCGGTCGCCAGTGTCACCGCGTGTTGCTCGGCAATCGCCACATCAAAATACTGATCTGGATACTGTTTGGAAAAGCGCACCATGCCTGAGCCTTCACGCATCGCCGGAGTAATCGCCATCAGTTTAGGATCCTGAGCGGCCATGTCACACAGAAAATCACCGAAGATCTTGGAGAAGGTCGGTTTGTTGTTGGTGCTCTTTGGCAGGCTACTATGGGACGGGTCAAACTTAGGCACGCCGTGATAACCGATCGGATCTTTCTCTGCCGGCTCGTAGCCTTTGCCTTTTTGGTCATCACATGCAGAAATTGCGGGCCTTTCAGCTCACGCATATTCTTCAGGGTTTTGATAAGTTCCAGTACATCATGGCCGTCAATCGGACCGATGTAGTTAAAACCAAACTCTTCAAACAGAGTGCCCGGTACCACCATGCCTTTGAGGTGCTCTTCGGTGCGGCGCACCAGTTCCTTGATTGGCGGCACGCCGGACAGGACTTTTTTCCCGCCCTCGCGAATGGAGGTGTACAGGTTGCCTGACAGCAGCTGCGCCAGGTGATTGTTCAGTGCACCGACGTTTTCGGAAATCGACATTTCGTTGTCGTTGAGAATCACCAGCATGTCCGGTTTGACATCACCGGCGTGGTTCATGGCTTCAAACGCCATACCCGCGGTGATGGCACCATCGCCAATCACGCTGACCACTTTACGATCCTGGCCTTCTTTACCGGCACAGATAGCCATGCCCAGTGCGGCGCTGATGGAAGTCGATGAGTGACCGACGGATAAGGTGTCGTATTTGCTTTCGCCACGCCACGGGAATGGGTGCAGACCGCCTTTCTGACGAATGGTCGGCAGCTGCTCACGGCGGCCGGTCAGAATCTTATGCGGGTAGGCCTGATGGCCCACGTCCCAGATCAGGTGATCAAACGGTGTGTTATAGACGTAATGCAAAGCTACAGTCAGTTCTACGGCACCCAGACCTGAGGCCAGGTGGCCGCTTGACTGACTGACGGAGTTGAGCAGGTAGGTTCTCAGTTCGTCACAAAGCTTAGGCAGCACCTCTTTTGGCATGCTGCGTAATTCATCTGGTTTGCTTGCCAGAGCCAGTGTTGGATATTTTGAAATATCAAGAGTCATAGTAATGCGCGCTTATAGTGTTAATTTTTGCGCTCGATGACATATCGGGCGAACTGTTCTAAATGCTCAGTGTTATACGGAATATCTTCCAGTGCCTGCAGCGCTTCGCTAAGCAGTGACTGAGCTTTTTTCATCGCACCTTCGAGCCCAAGCAGAGCCGGGTAGGTGCTTTTGTGTAAGAGTTGGTCAGAGCCCTGAGGTTTGCCTAAGGTTTCTGTATCGCTGATGATATCTAAAATATCATCCTGAACCTGAAATGCGAGGCCGATGGCGTCAGCATAGCGGTTAAGTTGCGGAAGAATATCCAGACCAGCCTGGCCGGCCGCCATCGCGCCCATCCGAATCGCACAGCGCATCAGGGCGCCGGTTTTATTGCGGTGGATATTTTCCAGTTCTTCCAGCGTGACCAGGCGGTTCTCGGCCGCCAGATCAAGGGATTGCCCCAGACACATGCCCTGCGCGCCAGAGGCTTCAGCCAGTGCCTGGACCATTTTTATCCGGTTGGACTCTCCGTCAGCCGACAGCTCACCTTCGGCCAGAATGGTAAAGGCCAGCGTCTGCAGCGCATCGCCGGTCAGGATGGCGGTGGCTTCATCAAACTTGATGTGACAGGTTGCCTGACCGCGACGCAGTTCGTCATCGTCCATCGCCGGCAGATCATCGTGTATCAGCGAGTAGGCGTGAATACACTCGATCGCAGAGGCCGGAGTATCAAGCGCTGCCAGTTCACAGCCCAGCATCTGGCCGGTGATGTAGACCAGGTAAGGGCGCGCGCGTTTGCCGCCCAGCAGCAGGCCATAACGCATCGCCTGAGTCAGCGACAGGTTCTGATAAGGCAGACGGTTTAACCACACATCAAGTTGTTGGTTATTTCTTTGTTGGAAAGAGGATAGGGCCTCAATCATAGGGCACTCATTAGCAATTCAGTGTTATTTTAGAATAATTCAGAATTATTCAGGCAAATCGGTAAATTCGGTCAGCGGCGCGTCATCACTGTTGCTGAGCAGAATGCTCACGCGTTGTTCCGCTTCATCCAGTTTACTCTGTCCGGACCGGGCAAGGGCAATACCACGCTCAAATTTTTTCAGGGCGTCGTCTAATGCCAAATCCCCGTTCTCCAGTTGGTCGACCAGTTGATCCAGCTCTTGAATGGTCGCTTCGAAGGACATGTTTTCAGGTTTCTTGCTCGCCATAATTATATTGCCTTTGGAAAGATGCACGAACGTTACCGCAGGGCGTGGTGATGGTCAAATTTAACCAAGCAATTTTGTCAGAAATACAACGTTTTTTACCCGGCAGTCGAAAGAAAGATCATATTGGCACCAAAGTCTTATCGTTATCCTGCATTTCTGTGCCGCTGGCGGGTGCATATTCTTTGGGTTTAAGTATACACTGAGACACGTGGTTCGCCGCAGGGGGATGTGTTGCATAGGCTGGCGCTTATTCACTTGGCCCCGTTTTTCTTTTTGCGCTCAGTGTCATCTGGTCGCGAAGCGCGCCAGCTAGCATATCGAGCAGCGCAAGCTGATAAAAAAGTTAAAGAATGCATTCTCTTGCCGATAACGAGAGTAATGTCTTAGACGCGAATGAATAGCATGAGGAGCGCTTCGTGGATTTAGCAACGCTAATAGGTCTGATTGGTGGCTTAGCTTTCGTTATTATGGCGATGATCTTGGGCGGCAGCCTGATGATGTTCGTCGATGTCACCTCGATTCTAATCGTAGTCGGTGGTTCACTGTTTGTTGTGCTGATGAAATTTACCATGGGTCAGTTCTTCGGAGCGGCCAAAATTGCCGGTAAAGCCTTCATGTTCAAAGCCGATGAGCCGGAAGACCTGATTGCTAAGGTGGTTGAAATGGCCGACGCTGCGCGTAAAGGCGGCTTTCTGGCTCTGGAAGAGATGGAAATTTCCAACTCATTTATGCAAAAAGGGATCGACCTGTTAGTGGACGGTCACGATGCCGACGTAGTCCGTGCCACGCTGCAAAAAGATATTGTTCTGACCGATGAACGCCACCAGGCCGGCACCAGCGTGTTCCGCGCATTTGGTGATGTGTCTCCGGCGATGGGCATGATCGGTACTCTGGTTGGTCTGGTTGCCATGCTGTCCAACATGGATGACCCGAAGTCAATCGGCCCTGCGATGGCGGTCGCCCTGTTGACGACGCTGTATGGTGCGGTGTTGTCCAACATGGTGTTTTTCCCGATTGCCGACAAACTTTCACTGCGCCGCGAACAGGAAACGCTTAACCGTCGCCTGATTATGGATGGCGTGCTGGCGATTCAGGATGGTCAGAACCCACGTGTCATCGACAGCTACCTGAAAAACTATCTCAACGAAGGTAAGCGCGCCCTTGATGTGGATAACGAATAGCGGAGCTTATAATGGATGAGGAAAAGCCAAATTGCCCGCCACCCGGTCTGCCGCTGTGGATGGGGACCTTTGCTGACCTGATGTCGCTGCTGATGTGCTTCTTCGTACTTTTGTTGTCGTTTTCAGAGATGGACGTACTCAAGTTTAAGCAGATCGCCGGTTCGATGAAGTTTGCCTTCGGGGTACAAAACCGCCTGGAGGTTAAAGATATCCCGAAAGGGACCAGTATTATCGCTCAGGAGTTTCGTCCCGGCCGCCCGGAACCGACGCCAATCGATGTCATTATGCAGCAGACGATTGATGTCACGCAGCAGACACTCGAATTCCACGAAGGTGAATCGGATCGCGCCGGCGGTACCCAGCGTGATGCGGGCCAGATGACCGGTGGTCAGTCACCGGAGACATCGACTCAGACCAATCAGAACACTGAATCTGAAATGCAGCAACAGCAGTCGCAGGCGATGTCGGAAGAGATGGAAACCATACTCGAAAGCATTAAAAAGGCCCTGGAGCGAGAGATTGATCAGGGTGCGATTGAAGTGGAAAACCTCGGTCAGCAAATCGTGATTCGTATTCGTGAGAAAGGGGCATTTCCGGAAGGATCCGCTTTCTTGCAGCCTAAGTTCCGGCCTCTGGTGCGCCAGATAGCGGAACTGGTGAAAGATGTACCGGGCATCGTGCGTGTTTCTGGCCATACCGACAACCAGCGTCTAGATTCAGAGCTGTATCGCTCTAACTGGGACTTGTCTGCCCAGCGTGCCGTCTCGGTGGCACAGGAGATGGAAAGTGTCAAAGGCTTTGACCACCAACGTCTGCAAGTACGTGGTATGGCCGATACCGATCCACTGGGCCCGAACGATACCGAAGCGCAGCGCGCGCGCAACCGCCGGGTTGAAATCAGTATCATGCAGGGCGAACCGCTCTACAGCGATGAGGTGCCTTCCGCCCCTCAGGGCGACGGTCAGACTCAGAACCAGTAAAAACTCTGTAGTATTAGTCACAAAGGCAAGCCAGGCGGCTTGCCTTTTTCTAACCTTTCCTCTCTTGGCCGAGATCGTGTATAATCCGGCCCCCTTAGAGTCTGCCGAATGCTTGGTGATATCATCACTATGTTTGGTGAGAGCACGATGATGAACGGCCAGACCCGGAAGTACTGAGCGCCACCCGAAGTGTCAGCCAGAGAATGTCCACATTAAATTGCGAATAGCCTTATGAAATTTATAGTTAAACCACATCCGGAAATTTTTGTTAAAAGTGAATCAGTACGTAAGCGTTTCACTAAAATTCTTGAGGGTAATATTCGCAATATCGTCAAGAACCGTACCACAGGTGTCGCGGTATTTAACCGTCGTGATCATATTGAAGTGTCGGGCAACAGCGATGAATTTTTCGCCGAGACACTGGAAATTCTGACCACCACACCTGGCATCCAGCAAGTACTGGAAGTGAAGCAGAGTGAGTTTACCGACCTGCACAATATTTATGAGCAGGTACTGGAACAGAGCCGCGATCTGATCGAAGGCAAAACGTTCGTAGTGCGTGCCAAACGTCGTGGTAAGCACGAATTTAAATCAATTGAGCTTGAGCGCTATGTTGGCGGCGGCTTGAATCAGGCGGTGGAAAGCGCGCGCGTTAAGCTGCAAAAACCGGATGTGACCATTCGTATTGAAGTGGTTGATGGTCTGCTGAACCAAATCATTGCCCGCCACAAAGGTCTGGGCGGTTTCCCGCTGGGCACGCAGGAAGACGTACTGAGCCTGATTTCCGGTGGTTTCGATTCTGGTGTTTCGAGCTACCTGCACATCAAACGTGGCTCTAAAGTTCACTACTGTTTCTTCAACCTGGGTGGTCCGGCGCACGAGATTGGTGTTAAACAGGTCGCTCACTACTTGTGGAATAAGTACGGCTCATCGGCCAAAGTGCGCTTTATCTCGATTGATTTTGAGCCGGTGGTGGCTGAAATCCTGGAAAAAGTTGATGACGGCCAGATGGGCGTGATCCTTAAGCGGATGTTTATGCGTGCTGCTGGTATGGTGGCTGAGAAGTTCGGTATCCAGGCTCTGGTGACCGGTGAAGCGCTGGGGCAGGTATCAAGCCAGACCCTGACCAACCTGCGTCATATCGATAACGTGACGGATACCCTGATTCTGCGCCCGCTGATCAACTGGGATAAAGATGACATCATTACTCTGGCGCGCGAGATCGGTACCGAAGATTTTGCCAAGACCATGCCGGAATATTGTGGTGTGATCTCGAAGAGCCCGACAGTGAAAGCGGTGAAGGGTAAGCTGGAAGCGGAAGAAGCCAAATTCGACTTCTCTATTCTGGAAAAAGTGGTTTACGATGCCCGCCAGATGGACATTCGTGACATTGAGAAAGAGTCGCAGCAGCAGGCTCCGGAAGTGGAACTGGTCACCGCCGTGCAGGAGCACGCCGTGGTACTGGATATCCGCAGCCCGGATGAAGAAGATGATAAGCCGCTGGAACTGGATGGGGTTGAAGTTCAGCACCTGCCGTTCTACAAACTGGCGACTCAGTTCGGTGATCTGGATCAGTCGAAGACTTATCTGCTGTACTGTGAACGTGGTGTGATGAGCCGTCTGCAGGCGCTGTATCTGCAAGAGCAGGGCTTTAAAAATATCAAGGTCTACCGCCCATAAGGTTGGCCTGACGACCAGACAGCGGCATAGCCGCAACAGTTTGGAATAATGAAAAGCGTAAACTCAGCCGGGTTTGCGTTTTTTTTTGGCCGCTGGTTAATGGTTCAATCGTGGCTAAAAGCGCGCCGTTTCGGACACAAAATCACAGTTTCGAATTAGTATTATTAACGAATTGTTACAGTTGTTGAGGTAAGTATCAGCAGGTTATTGTGCGGGGCAGATAAAAAAACACCGCCATATAGGCGGTGCTAAAAATTTGACAGACAGGTCAAAAAATAAATACAGGAAGTATATTTTGTAGCAGGGGATAACTGCACAAAACAGGGTGGTAGAAACCTACCGAACTCGAAAACCGAGTTTGCAAACACAACATCGCAACAACTAAGCCCATTGATTCTAAACAGAATCAAGCCGTTCAGGTCAGCGTTGCGGGGTGCAATATAGATTTTCTCTGGCTGGTTAGCAACGGACAATTTATAATGTTTCAGATTAAAAAAACTAATCTGTTACAGAGTGTACTCATGTCGAGAAGATTACCACCATTAAACTCGCTGAAAGTGTTTGAAGCAGCGGCCCGCCATCTGAGTTTTACTCGCGCGGCGGAAGAGCTGTTTGTCACCCAGGCAGCGGTTAGTCATCAGATTAAAGCGCTGGAAGAATTTCTCGGTCTTAAGCTGTTCCGGCGCCGCAACCGTTCGCTGTTGCTGACGGAAGAGGGCCAGGGTTACTTTCTTGATATCAAAGACATCTTTGTCTCCCTGCAAGAGGCAACAGACAAACTGCTGGAACGCAGCGAGAAAGGCGCGCTGACCATCAGTCTGCCGCCAAGTTTTGCCATTCAGTGGCTGGTGCCACGTCTGGCGGACTTTAATCAGCAGGAGCCGGATATCGATGTGCGGATCAAAGCGGTCGATATGGAAGAGGGATCGCTGACCGACGATGTTGATGTCGCGATCTATTACGGCCGCGGCCATTGGGCGGGATTACGCGCCGATAAGTTGTATCAGGAGTTTCTGATCCCGCTTTGTGCGCCGTCCCTGTTGATTGGCAGTAAGCCGCTCGCTAACCTGAGTGACCTTGGTCAGCACACCCTGCTGCATGATACGTCACGCAAAGAGTGGAAGCAGTTCGCCAAAGAGAACAACCTGGATGGCGTTAACGTCAACCACGGGCCGATTTTCAGTCATTCGACTATGGTATTGCAGGCGGCCGTACACGGGCAGGGGGTCGCGCTGGGTAACAATGTACTGGCGCAGCCGGAGCTGGATGCCGGACGGCTGGTGGCTCCGTTTGATCAGGTGCTGATGACCAACAACGCCTTCTATGTGGTGTGCCATGAAAAACAAGCGGACATGGGGCGTATCGCCACTTTCCGTGACTGGATGCTGAAAAAAGCTCGCAGAGAACAAGAGGAATTACTCGATGACGCAGGTGCGCGTTGATGGCGACAGCCATCCACTGACATTTATTTTTGCCCACGGTGCCGGGGCAGATATGGATCATGAATTTATGGCTGCCGTCGCAGCCGGACTGGCGCAGCGCGGCATCAAGGTGGTGCGGTTTAACTTTCCTTATATGGTCAAACGCAGTGAAGATGGCAAGCGCCGTCCGCCGGATCGGGCACCGAAGCTGCTCGATGCTTATCAAGCTGTGTTGGCCGAATACGCCACCGGTCCCGTGGTGATTGGCGGTAAGTCGATGGGCGGGCGTATGGCTTCGCTGCTGAGTGAGCACTCACATGTGGCCGGGATTGCCTGTCTTGGCTTTCCGTTCCATCCGCCCGGTAAACCGGAAAAGTTCAAAGGTGACCACCTGGCAACCATGCCCAAACCGTGCCTGATTTTACAGGGTGAGCGCGATACCTTTGGTCCGCGGGATGAGTTTGCCGATTTTACCTTCAGTGACCAGATTGAGGTCAGTTTTTTGCCCGATGGTGACCACAGCTTTAAACCGCGCAAAGCGTCCGGCCACACTGAAGCCGGCAATATTGCTCTGGCGGTAGAGCGGTTAAGTCAGTTTATTAAAGAGGTGTATGATGCAAAGTAAGTATTTACTTACATTTGGCGGTCTGTTTTCAGGCATTGCCGTTGCCCTGGGGGCGTTTGCGGCGCACGGTCTGAAAGCTATCCTGAGCCCTTATCTGCTGGAAGTGTTTCAAACTGGCGTGCAGTACCAGTTCATCCATGCGGCGGCGCTGATTGCGTGCGGCATCCTGTTGCAGTTGCCACTGGCACAAAAAGCGCGAAACTGTTTTAGCCGCGCGGCGATTTGCTTTATTATCGGCATCTTTTGTTTTAGCGGCAGTCTGTACGCACTGGCACTGACCGGAATCAAGTGGTTTGGTCCGGTGACACCGTTTGGCGGGCTGCTGTTTATGATCGGCTGGGGACTGTTTGCCTTGGCAGCGATGAGTATTAAAGAGGTGAAGCAGTGAAACAAGTCATGCTCTATTGCCGTGCGGGCTTTGAAAAAGAGTGCGCCGGCGAGATTCAGGACAAGGCCACGCAACTGGAAGTGTATGGATTTCCGCGCATGAAAACCAATAGTGGTTTCGTGATGTTTGAGTGTTACCAGGAAGGTGATGCGCAGAAACTGATCAAAGAGATTGATTTCCAGACGCTGATTTTTGCCCGCCAGATGTTTGCTGTGGCGGCCGAGTTTGAAGATCTGCCGAAAGATGACCGTATTTCACCGATTTTGTCCCGGTTGGGTGAGTTAGAAGATTTTCCGCGTTGCGGCGATCTGCGTGTCGAAACGCCGGACACCAATGAAGCCAAAGAACTGCTCAAGTTCTGCCGCAAGTTTACGGTTCCGCTGCGTCAGGCGTTACGTGGCAAAGGCTTACTGATGGCAAAAGAGCATCCGAAAAAGCCGGTGCTGCATGTCTGTTTTGTGGCGCCTGGCCATTGCTATGCCGGTTTCTCTTACAGCTCGAACAACTCGCAGTTCTTTATGGGCATTCCGCGCCTGAAATTCCCGGCGGATGCTCCGAGCCGTTCCACCCTCAAGCTGGAAGAGGCGTTTCACGTCTTTATTCCGCGTGAAGAATGGGAGACCCGTCTGGCCTCTGGGATGTGGGCGGTTGACCTCGGTGCTTGTCCGGGTGGCTGGACCTACCAATTGGTGAAGCGTTCGATGTTCGTGCATGCGATTGATAACGGCATGATGGCAGACAGTCTGATGGAAACCGGTCAGGTGACTCATCACATGGTGGATGGCTTTAAGTTCGAACCGCCGCGTAAAAACGTTACCTGGCTGGTGTGTGACATGATCGAAAAGCCGTCACGCGTTGCACAGTTGATGGGCGAGTGGCTGATCCGAGGATTGGCCAAAGAAGCGATTTTCAACCTCAAGCTGCCGATGAAGGGGCGCTATGATGAGGTGCTGGAAGATATTGAGAACCTCAAGCTGTTCCTGCGTGATAACGAGGTGAAATTCCGCCTGCAGGCGAAACATCTTTATCATGACCGGGAAGAGATCACGGTGCATGTTCAGGTGCTGAAAACGATTTCGCCGTATTAATCCATTCATCGCTCGCTGCTCAGACTAAAAACGCTCCCCGGGGAGCGTTTTTTATCGGCTGATCTTATGCGCGATGCTTTAGCTCTGAGATTCTTCACTACCCGGCACAACGTAGCGGATGTCCTGCAGATTAAAACCCAGTTCGATGTCGGTTTTGAGCCCGGCGACCTGTTTACATACCCGGGCCAGTTCGATGTGCTGGTCGAGCTTTTTGCGGTACTTCGGTGCCAGTTCTTCACTGGCGTAGGCACTTTCTATATCAGCAAACTGGGTCAGGATCTCTTTGGCGGCTTTCGGACCGACGCCCAGGACGCCCGGTACCTGGCTTGAGCTGACACCCGCCAGTCCCCAATAGTCGGCCAGTTGCTCGGGTTTGACGCCAAATTCTTTGGCGATAAACGGTGCATCCAGCCAGCGGTGCTGGAAATAATCCCGGATCTGCAGCGTCGGTGACAGTAACTGGCAATAGCCTTTGTCGGTGGAGATGATGGTGACTTTTTCCTGATGCGAGGCCACTTTAACCGCCAGCGTCGCGACCAGGTCGTCCGCTTCGTCACCGTCAGAGAGCAGCGAATCGATGCCCAGTTGCCACCAGGCTTGCTGAATCGCGTCCAGCCCTTGTGCCAGAGGCTCCGGCATTGGTTTACGGTTGGCTTTGTACTCCGGCAGGATCTCTGCCCGCCAGCCGCGGTGTTGTAAGTGGTGATCAAACACCGCGATAATGTGGGTCGGCTGCGCTTCATTAATGATGCGCTGCAGGGTGCGGGTCGTGGTGTCGATAGTACGGGCAATGTCACTTTCATCGGGTTGTACGGAGTGGACGCGGCGGATCAGATTTAACGCATCGATGATGACAAGATGAAGAGACATAAGGGTTGATTACCTGGGTTGTCTGCCCGGCGTGGGACAAGATAAAAAATAAGGGCGATAAGGCCCTTATTGTAATGAGTTTGTTCGAGATTGCTACCCGCACGGGCGGGTAGCCAGTGCTTTAAGAGACAATGCGGTAACAAGGCTCGTAGGCACTGCCGCCGGGGAGTTTCATCCGGTTCTGAGCCACGAAATCTTTCAGCAGTTTGTCCATTTTCTTCATTAATATCGGGTCGCCGTGGATTTCAAACGGTCCATGCTGCTCGATTTCACGAATTCCCTCCGCTTTGACGTTACCGGCCACAATGCCGGAGAAAGCGCGGCGCAGATTGGCGGCCAGCACTTCCGGTGCCTGATCGAGGTGCAGATCCAGGTTGGCCATGTTGTCGTGATTGGGCTCAAACGGTAACTGGAACTCCGGCTCGATTTTCAACGACCAGTTAAAGCTGTAGGCATCTTCGTGATCTTTGCGGTGCTGGCGCACGGTCGGCATCGCATTGCGCATAATGCGCGCCGCTTCAGCCGGATCGTCGATCACGATGCGGTAGTGTTTACGCGCGTCATCACCGAGAGTTTCGGCAATAAACTCATCAATCGAACGGAAATACTCTTCACTCTCTTTCGGACCGGTCAGCACGATAGGCATCGGCTGATGAGTGTTTTCCGGATGCATCATGATGCCAAGGATATACAGCAGTTCTTCAGCTGTACCCGGGCCGCCCGGGAAGATGATGATGCCGTGCGCCAGACGTACAAAGGCTTCAAGACGTTTCTCAATGTCCGGCATGATCACCAGTTCATTGACAATCGGGTTTGGCGGCTCGGCGGCGATGATTGAAGGCTCGGTCAGGCCAAGATAGCGCTTTTCCTGGTAGCGCTGTTTGGCATGGCCAATTGCAGCACCTTTCATCGGCCCTTCCATGGCACCCGGACCACAACCGGTACAGATGTTTAATTCGCGCAGGCCGAGTTCATTACCGACTTCACGGGTGTACTGATACTCGGTCGCGTTAATTGAATGTCCGCCCCAGCACACCACCAGATTGGGAATGATACCCGGGATCAGAGTACCGGCATTACGCAGGATCCCAAACACCAGGTTGGTGATATGGGTCGAATTGGTCAGGTTGAGGCGCTGGCTGTCGGCGAGGTGCATATTGACATACACGATATCGCGCAGCACTGAAAACAGGTGTTCCTGAATCCCTTTGATGATGTGTCCATCGACGAACGCGTGCTCAGGCGGGTTGGTCAGTTCCAGTTTAATCCCGCGCTCGCGGCGCAGGACGTTGACGTCGAAATTGCTGTATTTATCCAGCAGCTCTTTCGAGTTGTCGGTGTGGCTGCCTGAGTTGAGTACCGCCAGGGTACAGTTGCGGTAGAGCTGGTACAGGTCGCCGCTCGACGCGGTTTTTTTGAGTCGTTCTACTTCAAGTTGCGACAACAGATCCATACTGCCCGCAGGGCTGACTTGGGTGATCATGCTGACCTCCTTTGCTGAGAGGTTAATGAGAGTCCACCTGGCGAGCGGGTTGGAATGCGTAGTGATTACTTTGCTCGTTACACCGGATGGGAACACTGACGGCGCATTTTATTGTGACTTTGGTTATGGGGAAAACTGAGCCGCAGTTAATAACTTAACTAATTGATATTACGCTTTCAATCTTGTTCGGATCTACAGTTTTGGGAAATATTATGCCGCAGCAGATGTGAAGGCGGTCACTAAAATCGTGTGGAGTTGTACAAAAAGTGGCCGTATTGATGATGGGGAATGTGGTTGGAGAACGGCGCTGCTTTACTTCCAGGCTATCTGATTCGGGCCGTATTTCTTCGCATCGCTCATCGCTCGATAGGCGCGTTCGAGTACGATTTCCGGCGTGTCCGATTCTTTAAAACAGGTACTGGCCGCGGTCAGGGTAATGGTGATGCTTTTATCGCGGAATTTAAACGGCAGTTTGGATACATTGCGCTGAATCTGCTGAATGATTTGGTAGCTGTCATTATCACTGTGGTCAGGTAGCAGGATAACAAACTCTTCGCCGGAAAATCTTGCCACGGTCGCGGTCTCGTTGACTTCTTTGCTGATAGTGCGGGCGATAATACGCAGTGCTTTATCACCGGCCATAAAGCCGAAACTATCATTAATCGCTTTGAATTTATCAATGTCCAGCATCACCAGACGCAGGTTGTTCTGGGTACGAATCCAACGATGGTATTCGTGTTCCAGCCGGTCATTGAATGCACTGCGGTTATAGACGTTGGTCAGGGTATCCTGCTGCATACGCCGGGCCTGATCATCAAGGCGGCGGCGATAATCCTGAGTCATTTCGTACAGCGCTTCCATCTGGCTGCGGGTGTACTGCATGCGTTCAATCAGAACCTGTTCACGCTGTTCGGCATGGGTCAGACGTTCTGATAATGAAGCCAGTTCATCCAGCATAGGCCCCAGTCTGGCTTTGGTGGCTGCCAGTTCGGTGCCTTCTTTCAGGGTGCTTTGACTGCGTCCGACCAGGGAGCTGAGTTCCACGTGCATTTCCGCGCGGTGCACCTGGTAGCTCTGGCTTTGCTCGAGGTTCTGATTGACGCTTTTGATGTTGTTACACAGGGAGGTGTTGACTTGGTCAAGAAACTTCTCGGAGCCTTTACGTTCCGCGTGGGTGCCGGCGATGACCAGTTTGAGTACGTCCATGGTCAGTTCCAGCAGCGACTGGGTGGTCACCCCGCTTAGCAGCTTGGCACGGATGTCGGTCAGCAGGTCACCATATTCGCCGTCGAAGTCGAGTTCGGTGATCAGGTTTTGCAGTTCCTCACTCAAACTTGCCAACAGCTCTTGGTCAGCTCCGCCAGCCAAATCAGCATTCAATGCTTGCGGGTTCGCGGAGATGATCTTGACGGAGCGTTCGTACAGCGCCAGCAGTCGCATCGCCTGTTCCACTTTGGAGGGGGGCTGAGCGGCGGAAAAACTGAGCAGATCACGCAGGTCACGTTTGATTTTTGCCGGCAGACCGGGAACGCGTAACAGAATTTCACCACTGCTTTTGATCTGAGCATCAAGGTGGTGACTCTGTTTATCCATGTTCAACGTTTGTTGCTTCAACATGCGCTCCAGTACGGCCAGTCGGGGTATGATTGAGCTTATATCGGTTTGTTGTTCGATGGCTTGACGCAGCTCAGAAAGGTACCCGTTTAACTGGATATTCTCGCCCTGACAAGCCTGACTTAACGATGCGACGATGCGCTTCAGGACTTTTTGTTCTCGGTTAAATTTGAACGAAGTATCCCGATGTGTCAAACGTGTTTGTTCCAATTTACTACGCAATTGGTCTAACTGATTTTGGATATCTTGTTCAAGAATGCCCATCGACAACAAACTAATAAAAAGGGGATCAGTATGATCCTATTTACTGATTTGTCGATAATAGCAAATATTTTGAATTCGTCACGAATTCAGTGCCTTAACCGCGTAGCTTTTACCCATCTTTTAAAAGTTTTTTGATGATTTCCTCATTTTTGAACGAAGAATGGACTTTGATCAGCCCTTGGTTGATGGCGTGCTTGCATGATTTACGAATATCGTTTGAGGCAAAACTGGCCGCTGGCGCGTTATCAATCGCACGCAGATAGACCCAGTGGCTGCTGTTTTCGCGAATACTCAGCTCACGCGCTACGCTGGCGGCCATCAGCAAAATATCGAGTAACTCTTTATCATTAATCGCGGTATAAGCGCGCGGCAGGAAAGGATAATCGGCAATGCCCATCCGGATGGTACGGTTGAGCGGCCTCTCCGGCTGAAACTCCTGCATCCAGTCCTGGACCTTATTGCACAGTACTTCCGGTGGTTGATCGCGGTCGCTGCACGGTTCGATGTAGAGCAGGTTGGCATCAGAGAAGTGGTACAAGCGCGCGTCTTCGCCCAGCTTGGATTTAATAAACTCGCCAAAGGCGTGCTCGAGCTCAAGTCCGGCACTGTAGCCGTGCTGCAGGTACATATTACGCAGGAAAGGCACATCAATCATGGCGAACCGTAAGCGGTCGTTGAGCGGTTCATGAATCAGCTCGCTGATATGCCACTGTTCATAGCTCTGGCTGCTTTTTTCCAGCGTTGATAACAGTTTGGAGTTGAGCATACGCAGATTGTGCAGTCGTGAGCGCGAGTGGGTATACAGGTTGGTATTGAGCTCGGCAATCTCTTCTTTCTGGCGTTGCAGCAGGTAGCCGCGGCGCAGCACAATCAGGAAAAACACTGCGCTGGCAATAAACAGGGCAAAGGCGATTTTCTGGAATTTACTGTATTCGCGCTTGGTATCCTGCAGCTCTTTTTCCTGGCCGACCAGATGCAGTGTCTGCTCGACAAACTCTTTCTGCTGGCGGAAAGCATCTTCACTGATTTGATTGAGCTTTTCCTGGCGGATCTTGGCGATTGAGTTGCTGTGTTTGACGCTGCTTAATGCGTTGGCATAGTCGCCACGTTGTTCATAACCCAGTGACAGCAGGTGATAAGCCTGCTCTTCCATCGCCAGATCGCCGACATCATGGCTGATAGACAGCGCCTGCTGAGCCTGTTCAATCACCTTGCTGCTCTGCTGTTGATGGTAAGCCAGGCCGGCTTTGAGCAATGCAGCCCGGCCTTTAAGCAGCGGAATATCGGTGTAGCTGAGCATATCTTCCGCTCGCACCAGATACTGCTCGGCGAGCGGATAGTTGAATAGTTGCAGGTAAGTGGCAGCCAGACTGAGGCGCACTTCTATCACGCTGTGCAGATTGTTGTCACCGCTCTCATGGTCGATGACGTTAAAGTAATGCACCAGAGCGAGGTTATATTTGCCTTGCAGGAAGTAGACGTCGCCCATACGTTTCAGTACCGCAGCCAGAGTCGGCGATTTGTCGTAGTTGTCGTAAAAATCAGCCGCCTGGGACAGATGAACCAGCGTTTTATCCAGCACGCGGCGTTCATAGAACAGCTGGGCCAATAAGGTGTTGGTTTTCGCCAACAGGGCACCGTCGTTATCTTCAATCGCACTCCAGTACGACATCAGTAATTCAGACAGGGCCAGATTGTAGCGCTCGTGAGTCAGGTAATGCTGGCCCACTTCAAGATGATATTCGATTTGTTGTTGCGGCGACGGAAGGCTGTCAATATACGGCTTGGCTTCGGCAAACAGACGGTCAGCCAGCTCAACATCGTTGGCGCGTGAGGCGATTTCCGCACGCAGCATGGTCATCTTGTAATTGATGCCCTTGGCGAGTTGATCGGAATTTTCCAGCGCTTCGTAGCGTTTGGCGATGTCACGCAGTTTTTCCCGCGCAGCAGAAGCATCGCCGTCATCCATCCATTGCAGACGTACCAGCAGGGTGTCGACGTCGAGCTCGAGATAGGCCAGCTGATACTGCTGGGCCAGCTGACGTGCTTCCTCCAGGACCTGGAATGCCATGTGCGGAAAACCAAGCTGGTACTGCGCTTTGGCAATGATTTTCATCGCATCGATAGTACTGCCGGGTGTACGCACCCGGCTGTCGGTCTCGTCGCGGCTGATAGTGGACGGTGTTTTTTCCACTTTATCAGCCAGTTTTCGCTGGGTGAGATAGTCGGTCGCGAGTGCTTTGGCCTGCTTGGGAGAGATCTCCACCAGGCCGTTTGCTTCATTCAGTGTCGGAGACGAGTAAATGGTTGCCTGAGACCAGGTTGCAAAACAGAGCAGGGTTAGCCCCAGCCAGTGCTGCCAGCGAAAACGAGTCATGCTGTCCGAAATCCTTTTATTGACGAGCCATACGTTGGTTGTGCGCAGGTGCGGCCTGCTGCGTGGAACGGAATGGGTTGATATCCAGTCCGCCACGGCGGGTATAACGCGCCTGTACCGTCAGTGACTCCGGCTTACAGTAACGGGTGATGTCGGTGAAAATACGCTCGACACACTGCTCGTGAAACTCGTTGTGTTCACGGAATGAGACGATGTAACGCAGCAGAGCTTCGCGGTCGATTTTTGGCCCGCGGTAAGCGATTTCGACGCTGCCCCAGTCCGGCTGGTTGGTGATCAGGCAGTTGGACTTGAGCAGGTGGCTGTGCAGGGTCTCCTCAACAATCTCATCGCTGCTGGCACCATTGAGCAGGCTAGCGTCAAAATCGTAGCGGGTGATCGCGATGTCCTGCTCGTCGATACATTCGCCCTGCATGGTGACAATTGGCTGCGCGGTGTAGGCGCTGAGCGGTTTGACATCTACCGTGACGCTTTCGCCGGCACAGGCGGAGAGATCTTTGACCAGGCACTGCTGCACACTATGCCAGTCGGCGAAACGGGTCTGGTTGAAACTGTTCAGGTAAAGCTTGAATGACTTGGACTCGATCAGATTGGCGCTGGTGGCCGGAATGGCAACTTCGCCGATCGCAACCTGAGGCAGGCCGTTGTCATTCAGCCACGAGAGTTCATACAAGGTCCAGATGTCACAGCCCTGAAACGGCAGCGTATCGCCGAGGTTAAGGTCGTCTCGGTTCAGGCTACGCGGCACTGGTTGCAAAAGAGACGGGTCGTACTGATTGGCGTATTCGGTGGTTTTACCCAGGGTTAAACCCGCCAGTTCTTTTGCGTCAGAATATTTGCTCATACTTTACAGTCAATTCGATTAGAATAACCGGAATTCTACGCAATACCGCCGCGTGTGTCATCTGGCAGGCGCGACTAACTCAACAATGGAGAACTTCATGGCACATTCCGTGGCCCGGGCTTTATTCTCATTCAGTCAACGCTATCTTGATGCAGTGCAGCATAAGCACCAGAGTCTGCCCTACAACGAGGAGCTGCTTGGTCTGGCTTCTCAGTGTGTGGTGCGCACTTTGGCCGATGGTGTCGAGTGGCAACCGGTCGAGCGTGAGACGCCGGTGGATCTGGCGAATGTCGAGCGTGGTATGGAACTGACCTTACATGAAGATATTGGCCATTTTTACGGTTCTCAGTTTGCCGCTGATATGCCGGCAACCTGGCGCGGTGAAGCGCTGACTCTGCTTCAGGTGTGGAGCGATGAAGATTTCGCCCGTCTGCAGGAGAATATCCTGGGGCATCTGGTGATGCAGCGTCGTCTGAAACAAAAACCAACTGTGTTTATCGCGACCACAGAGGACGAGATGGACGTGATCTCTATCTGTAATCTGACCGGCCAGGTGATTCGGGAAACGCTGGGCACGGATAAACGCCAGGTATTGAGCTGTGATGTGGCCGAGTTTTTAACCCAGTTAGAGCCGGCGGTATAAGTTATGTTTGTGGTTGAACTTCAGTTTGAATGCTTTGATAACACCACCATCAGTGCCGTGGATAAGGCCGTGAATGGTCTGATGGACGCGCTGCGCTACAACGGTCAGGTGCTGGGGCGTGAATTTCCTATAGTGCTGGGAGACGGCGAATTTTTTGTCCGCGCCGTGTGTCCGGAGCAGGAGAGTCTGCACCCGAAAAATCATTCTGATTTTGTTAAGGTGTGTATTGGTCGTCTGGCTCAAGCCAGCCTGCTGGCTCCGAAAGTGCGCCTGCTGGGGCGGGACATCAATTCAGAGCAGGCAGCCGAAGAGGAAACGCCGGGCTGGCAGGTGCTGTATACCACTTACGTGCATACCTGTTCACCGCTGCGCAGCGGCGAGAGTCTGCTGCCGATCCCGCTTTATCGCAATGAACCAACCCTGAACGGTGACCACAAAGCGGTGATCAAATGGCAGACCGAGTGGCAGGCGTGTGATGAAATCCAGATGGCGGGCGGCTGCAAGGCGGAGTTCGCTGCGCTGCATGAAATCTGCGACGCCGACAGCGATCTGTTCCGCCGTGGCTGGGATCTGCGCGGCCGGATTGAGTACCTGACCAAGGTGCCGACTTACTATTACCAGTACCGGGTCGGCGGCAGCAGTCTGGCTGACGAAAAGGCCAGGCCGTGCCCGAAATGCGGCGGGGAATGGCTGCTTGCAGAGCCGCTGCATGATATTTTTCACTTCAAATGCAACAGTTGCCGGATTGTCTCCAATATCTCCTGGGATCACCTGAAATAGCCAGGGGCAGGCTATCTGACGGCAGCAGCAGAGATTGCACGCAATAAAAAAGGTTGGCCCGAAGCCAACCTTTTTTGTCTTTGCTACTGCATTTTCGCTATTTGCTACGCCAGTGCCAGGCAGGCATTACCAGCCTTTGACTGAGCCACCGTTGAAGATTTCAGAAGCCGCTTTGTTTACTTCGTCAGTCTGGTAAGCTTTCAGGAAGTTCTGTACGTTTTCAGCATTGACGTTGTCTTGACGAGCAACCAGCAGGTTGACGTATGGAGACTCTTTGTCTTCGACGAACACGCCATCTTTTTCTGGTGTCAGGCCGATTGAGCTTGCGAATGTGCTGTTAATGATCGCCAGTTCAACGTCGTCCAGTGAACGTGGCAGCTGAGGGGCTTCCAGTTCAACAATACGGAAGTTTTTCGGGTTTTCTGCGATGTCACGTACTGTCGCTTCCAGACCCGCGCCTTCACGCAGTTTGATCAGACCTTGCTGCTCAAGCAGGATCAGAGAGCGGCCCAGGTTAGTTGGATCGTTTGGTACTGCGATACGTGCGCCGTCCTGCAGTTGGTCAACTGAGGTGATTTGCTTTGAGTAGGCTGCGATTGGGTATACAAAAGTGTTGCCTACGATTGCCAGTTTGTAACCACGGTCAGCAATTTGCTTGTCCAGGTATGGTTTGTGCTGGAATGCGTTCGCGTCGATAGAACCGTCATCCAGAGCCGCGTTTGGTGTAACGTAGTCAGTGAACGTAACCAGTTCTACATCCAGGTCGTATTTCTGTTTGGCAACTTTAGCAGCCACTTCAGCAACCTGAGCTTCAGCACCGGCGATTACACCGATTTTTACTTTGCTGTTGTCCACGGCTTTATCACCACAACCAGCCAGAACCAGCGCTGATGCAGCGGCTGCGATAGCCAGTAAACCTTTAAGGTTAAATTTCATAATATTCTCCTTGTTATAAACTTTTTAACGTATCTGTGTTGGTTAACGTAACTATGTTGTGTTTACGAAAAGAACGGTTTATCTGTGATCGACGCGGCGCACCAGGTTGTCACCGACCGACTGAATAATTTGTACCAGCACAATCAGCATTACTACTGTTACTGTCATCACTGAGATGTCGTAACGGTGGAAGCCGTAACGGATTGCCACGTCACCCAGACCACCGCCACCGACAGTACCGGCCATTGCTGAGTAGCTGACCAGAGTCACCAGCGTGATGGTGATTGAGTTAATGATGGTTGGCATGGCTTCCGGCAGCAGCACTTTGCTGATGATCTGCATCGGGGTTGCCCCCATTGACTGAGCCGCTTCAACCAGACCGCTTGGTACTTCCAGCAGCGCGCCTTCAATCAGACGCGCGACAAACGGGATAGCACCGATAGTCAGCGGAACGATGGCGGCTGTGGTACCGATAAAGGTGCCGACAATAATTTTGGTCACAGGAATGATAGCGACCATCAGTACCAAGAAAGGTACCGAACGACCGATATTAACAATAGCACCCAATACCTTGTTCAGGCGTGGGTTTTCCAGTAATCCGCCTTTCTTGCTGGTGTGCAGAATCACACCCAGAGGAATACCAAAAACAAAGCCAACGATACCTGCTACGGCGACCATGTAGACGGTTTCCCAGGTTGCAGTTAGGAGAAGATCACCGTTGAGTGACAACCAGCTGCTTACAACATCAAAGGACATAACCAAGAACCTCTACTTTTACTTTGTGATCGCGAAGGTATTGCATTGCTGCAACGCTGTCGGCTTCGGTGCCGAAAATTTCAGCTACCATCATGCCGAATTTAACGCCGCCGGCATAATCGATGTCTGAACTCAGAATGCTGACATCAATATTATATTTACGTGCGATTTGTGACATCAGTGGTGCATCGACAGTCGCACCGGTGAACTCAAGGCGAACCAGTGGGCTGCTGCCTGCCACGCGCTGCTCATTCAGGCGTGCCTGGTAATCGTCCGGGATCGACAGATCCAGTGTTGAGCGGATAAATTTATTCGCCAGTTCAGTTTTGGCGTGGGCGAAAATGTCACCTACACTGCCTTTCTCAACCAGTTCACCGCCACCGATGATCGCCACTTCGTGACAGATGCTTTTTACCACGTCCATTTCGTGCGTGATCAGCAGCATGGTGATGTTCAGTTTGCGGTTAATCTCTTTCAGCAGCTCCAGAATCGACTGGGTGGTTGCCGGATCCAGTGCACTGGTTGCTTCGTCACACAGCAGCACTTTGGGATCACAAGCCAGGGCACGGGCAATCGCCACACGTTGCTTCTGACCACCACTCAGGTTAGCCGGGTAGGTATCACGTTTATCTGCCAGACCAACCAGTTTCAGCAGTTCAGTGACTTTACGCTCGATGTACTGTTCATCTTTGCCTGCCAGTTCAAGTGGCAGGGAGATGTTGCCAAACACAGTGCGCGATGACAGCAGATTGAAGTGCTGAAAAATCATGCCGATATTACGGCGGGTTTCCGACAGTTGTTTTGAATTCAGTTTAGTCAGATCGACACCGTCGACAATCACGCTGCCGTCGGTTGGAGTTTCCAACATGTTGACACAACGGATCAGAGTACTTTTCCCTGCACCTGAAGAACCGATAACACCGAAGATTGTGCCTTGTGCGATTTTAAGATTGATGTCCTTCAAGGCGTGAATTTCCTTATCACCTTGGTAGAACACTTTATTTACGTGACTAATTTCAATCATGTTTAAACCTGTGCAGGGATACTGAACCGGACGACGCTCATAATCCTGAGCCCTTCCGTGATTAACAGTATAAAATTTTGAACTCTCTCTCACTGGGGAGACGATGCTATGGTTTATCGACAATCAAGTCAATCGATATTTTGACGTCTAGACGTCTAAATGGGCCAATTTTAACTCCGAAAAAGTGATCGATGTAATACGGGAAAGTGATTAAATAGCAGGGAAAGAAATAAGGCGCATATGATGGCTCAGCGCGCTGTCGGGGAGCCCGCTGATAACCGGTGCAATCAAACTCGCATCTTGAGGTGACTCGGGTATAATCAAAACCAGTTATCTACCTTATTTGAGAGCAATATTTTGGCAAAACCTGCTGTGTTTTTAGATCGTGACGGCGTGATTAACGTTGACCATGGCTACGTGCATGATGAGCACGATTTTGAATTTATCGACGGTGTGTTCGAAGCAACGAAAAAGCTAAAAGCCATGGGCTACATGCTGGTGCTGGTGACGAACCAGTCGGGGATTGCCCGCGGCAAGTTCAGTGAAGATCGTTTTCTGTCGCTGACACAGTGGATGGACTGGAACTTCGTTGACAACGGCGTCGAGTTTGATGGTATCTATTATTGCCCGCACCATGCTGAACATGGCGTAGGTAAATATAAAGAAGACTGCGACTGTCGTAAGCCAAAACCGGGGATGTTCATCTCGGCGCGTGATTTTCTCAAAATCGATATGGCGAACTCGGTCATGGTAGGGGATAAAGCAGAAGACCTGATGGCCGCCGCCGCCGCTGGCGTGGGGACTAAGATTCTGGTGCGCACCGGCAAACCGGTCACCGAGCAAGGCGAAGCGCTGGCGGATGCTGTACTGGATAGCATCAGCAGCGTGCCTGAGTATCTGCAGTCACGCGGCTGATAAGCCGGTTTACTGCATTGGACCTGCTATGAGTAAAAAGCTCACCATTCTGGATATTGCCAAACTGTCTGGGGTTGGTAAATCGACGGTGTCCCGGGTTCTGACTCGGGATCCGAAAGTGAAACCGGAAACCCGTGCCAGAGTAGAGCAGGTGATTGCCGAACACGGTTATGTGCCATCCAAGTCCGCCCAGTCGATGCGTGGCGGACGGCAGAAAGTGGTGGGTGTGATTATTTCCCGCCTCGACTCGCCTTCAGAAAACCGCTCAGTCAGCAGTATGCTGCCGATACTCTATCAATATGGCTACGATGTCGTGATCATGGAAAGCCAGTTCGACCGTGCTAAAACAAGTGAACATCTCGAGGTGCTGGCCAGGCGTAACGTTGACGGGGTCATCGTGTTTGGTTTTACCGGGCTGGATATGGTCAGTCTGGCGCCATGGCATAATCGCGCCGTCGTGATTGCGATGGACAGCGCCAGCGTCTCTTCGATTAATTATGATAATTGCGGCGTGATTCGCGCGGCGCTGGCTCATCTTGAGCAGCAGCAGTTCAACCGGATTGCTTATATCGGGGTCGACCCGGGAGATAAGACCACCGGAGCGCTGCGACTTAATACCTATCTTGAATGGTGTGCCGAGCACGGCTATGCGGCCAATTATCAGACTGGGCAACTGAATCATCACAGTGCTTATCAGTTGGTCGACAAAGTGCTGACCGCCGAGACCCAAGCGATTGTTTGTGCCAGCGACAGTATTGCCATGGGGGTCATTAAACGCCTGCAGGAGTGTCAGCGTGAAGACGTGGCAGTGACCGGAGTGGGTGGCAATGAACTGCTGTCGTTTTTGTTTCCTAAGGTGTACAGCGTTGATCCCGGGTATCGCGAAGCCGGAGAGCAGGCAGCCCGATTGCTGATTCAGCACTTACGGGGTGAAATCAGCCAATGTGTTCATCTGACCCAGGCACCAGCGACGACGATATTTAACCCTTCCAGCCATTAACCCTTTTAGCGATTCACCCTGCCGCCTGCTGTGCGGGTGGCATTCTGAGGTTCATTTTTCCTTCTGCGGCCGGCTCCCGATCCGACCAAGATCGCTTTTTTATCCATCGCTCTTACCCCGGATGTGATCGTTTTCAATTAATGGGAACAGTCCCATTCTGCTTTCTTTCTGCTTATGTCACTATTCTTTACATCGCAATGGGAATGTTCCCATATGCAATTGAACTATTATAAAAAACCTAATTACGATAAAAGAACTTAACCAATAAGGTGGACGAGGATATGAGTAAGATAGCGACACAAGACGTTGCGCGTCTTATCGAGCTGGTCGGTGGCAAAGAGAATATTGCCAGCGTAACGCACTGCCTGACCCGGCTGCGTTTTGTGCTCAATGAACCAGCGAAAGCAGACAGTAAGCAGTTGGAAGCGCTGAGCATGGTCAAAGGTTGCTTTACCAATGCCGGTCAGTTTCAGGTCGTGATTGGCACTGAGGTTGATCAGGTGTATAAGCTGCTGCTGCAACAGAGTGGCCAGACTGAAGCTTCCAAAGATGAGGCCAAGCAGGCGGCACGCCAGAACATGAACATGCTGGAGCGGGGAATTTCCCATCTGGCCGAGATTTTTGTGCCCCTGCTGCCGGCTATCATTACTGGCGGTCTGATTCTGGGCTTTCGTAATGTCATCGGCGACATCCGTATGTTTGATGGCAAAACCCTGGTTGAAATCAGTCAGTTCTGGGCCAGCGTCCATTCCTTCCTGTGGCTGATTGGTGAGGCCATCTTTTTCTTCCTGCCGGTCGGGGTTTGTTGGTCGACAGTAAAAAAACTCGGCGGTACACCGATTCTGGGCATCACGCTCGGGATAACCCTGGTGTCACCGCAACTGATGAACGCCTATCTGATTGGTAAGCAGGTGCCGGAAGCGTGGGATTTTGGCTGGTTTGTGATTGATAAGGTCGGTTATCAGGCGCAGGTGATTCCGGCCATTCTGGCCGGTGTGATGCTGGCTTTGATTGAAACCAACCTCAAACGCATTGTCCCGGCTTACCTCTATTTAGTGGTGGTACCGTTTATTTCTATCCTCCTGTCGGTGCTGCTGGCTCACGCCATCATTGGCCCGTTTGGGCGCATGCTCGGTGACGGGGTTGGTATCGCAGCTAAAGCAGCCATGACCGGTGACTTTGCCGTCATCGGTTCGATGCTGTTTGGCTTTTTGTATGCGCCACTGGTGATCACTGGTATTCACCACACCACCAACGCAGTTGATCTGCAGCTCATGCAGGATCTCGGCGGCACGCCTATCTGGCCTTTGATTGCCCTGTCGAATATTGCCCAGGCCTCGGCGGTGGTCGGCATCATATTGATCAGCAAAAAAGAGGGCGAGCGGGATATTTCTGTACCGGCGGCGATCTCTGCTTATTTGGGCGTTACTGAGCCTGCCATGTACGGCATCAACCTCAAATATAAGTTTCCGATGTTGTGCGCCATGATCGGCAGCGCACTAGCCGCTGCAGTGTGCGGCAGCTTTGGGGTGATGGCAAACGGTATAGGGGTTGGTGGTCTGCCTGGTATTTTGTCGATTCAGCCGCAGTACTGGATGGTGTTTTTACTGGCGATGTTAATTGCGGTCGCGGTGCCGGTGGCGCTGACTCTACTGATGTATAAGCGCGCTAAAGCCAAGGGCGAGCTGACGGTGGCGCAGGCATAAGTGACTCAGGCATCAGTGACTCAGGTTGAGTGGTCACTATCGTTCAGCCTGATAGCGGATTTTTTATTTTTCAGGTAAGTGAGTTAAGAGTATGACAAGCAATAAGGGCGATGCTGAGTGGTGGAAAACCGCCACGATTTATCAAATCTATCCGAAAAGCTTTTGTGACAGCGGCGCTAAGGGAACCGGCGATCTGCGCGGTATTATCAGTAAGCTCGACTATCTGCAGTTGCTGGGCATTGATGCCATCTGGCTGACGCCGGTCTATCAGTCGCCCATGGTCGATAATGGTTACGATATTTCCGACTATTACGCCATCAATCCGCAGTTCGGCACGATGCAGGATTTTGACCAGTTGCTGGCGCAGGCACACCAGCGCGGTATTCGTATCATCATGGATATTGTGGTGAATCACACCTCGACCGAGCATGCCTGGTTTCAGGCGGCATTGGGTGACAAATCCAGCCCGTATCGTGACTACTATATCTGGAAGGCGCCTAAAGACGGGCGCGAACCGAACAACTGGCAGTCGAAATTCGGTGGCAGTGCCTGGGCGCTGGATGAAGCGACCAAGGAATACTATCTGCACCTGTTTGCAACCGAACAGGCTGATCTCAACTGGGAGAACCCAGCGGTGCGTGAGGAAGTCAAAGCGGTGATCGGTTTCTGGGCGCAAAAAGGGGTCGATGGTTTCCGGCTTGATGTGATTAACCTTATCTCCAAACAGCAGGACTTTGTTGATGATGAGCGCGGTGACGGACGGCGGTTCTATACCGATGGCCCTAAAGTACATCAGTACCTGCAGGAGATCAGCCGTGATGTGTTCCAGCGTTATGGCAGCGTGACGGTGGGTGAGATGTCATCAACCACTTTAGAGCATTGCCAGCAATATTCAGCACTTGATGGACGCGAGTTATCCATGGTGTTCAATTTCCATCATCTTAAAGTCGATTATCCGGATGGCAATAAATGGGCCTGTGCACCGTTTGACTTTGTGCAGCTCAAACAGATTTTTAATCACTGGCAGAGCGGGCTTAACGGACAAGGCTGGGGCGCGCTATTCTGGTGTAATCATGATCAGCCACGGGTGGTCAGCCGCTTTGGTGATAATGGTCAGTACCGGGTTGAAGCCGCCAAAATGCTGGCCGCATCGATTCATATGATGCAGGGCACGCCTTATATTTATCAGGGTGAAGAGATTGGCATGACTAATCCGGGGTATACCCGCCTGGAGCAGTACCGCGATGTGGAAAGTATCAATATGTATGATCTGATGGTACGCCACGGAGAGACTTCCCATCAGGAGATGATGGCGATTCTGGCGCAGAAATCACGGGATAACTCGCGCACGCCGATGCAGTGGCGCGATGCTCTTCATGCAGGGTTCAGTCAGGGGCAGCCGTGGCTGGATGTGGCGATCAACTATCCCTCCATTAATGCAGAGCAGGCGCTGGCTGATCCGGATTCGGTGTTTTACTTTTATCAGCGTCTGATTGAACTGCGTAAGCAAGTGCCGGTGATTACCACGGGCGATTACCAGGACTTACTACCGGATCATCCGGCTATTTTTGCCTATCAGCGCCGCTCATCGACGCAAACCCTGATTTGCCTTAACAACTATTATGCCGATGCGGTACAGTGCGAACTGGCCGAGACGCTGAATTTAGAGCGGGCGCGCTATCTGCTGGGCAATTATGCGCAGCTGGAGGAACAAGCTGTCACTCAGCAGCAGACTCTGCGCGCGTATGAAACCCGGGTGATTTTGCTTGAGTAGCGGACGTCTCTGAGTAAGTAAAATAAAAGGCATTCTGTCGCTGGATGCCTGATTCGCCACGATGTGGTTGAAAAGAAGCGGTGGCTGAAAACAAAAAAGCCAGCTCAATGAGCTGGCTTTTTTGTATATGGTGGAGGGGGACGGATTCGAACCATCGAAGGCGGAGCCGGCAGATTTACAGTCTGCTCCCTTTGGCCACTCGGGAACCCCTCCAGGGTTGGTCTTATTCTTCACAGAACAAGCTTGACTGACGTTTTCCCAACGCATCAGACAAGGGGTTTCTCTTAAAGAGAAATATGGTGGAGGGGGACGGATTCGAACCATCGAAGGCGGAGCCGGCAGATTTACAGTCTGCTCCCTTTGGCCACTCGGGAACCCCTCCAGGGGTGGTCTTATTCTTCACAGAATAAGCTTGAATGACGTTTTCCCAACGCATCAAACAAGGGGGTTTCTCTTAAAGAGAAATATGGTGGAGGGGGACGGATTCGAACCATCGAAGGCGGAGCCGGCAGATTTACAGTCTGCTCCCTTTGGCCACTCGGGAACCCCTCCAGGGGTTTTCTTATTCTTTATCAGAATAAGCTTGACTGACGTTTTCCCAACGCATCAATCAAGTTTTTCTCTTACGAGAAGAATATGGTGGAGGGGGACGGATTCGAACCATCGAAGGCGGAGCCGGCAGATTTACAGTCTGCTCCCTTTGGCCACTCGGGAACCCCTCCAGGGTGTTTTTCTTATTCTCTACCGGAATAAGCTTAAGTGACGTTTTCCCAACTCGTCGCTCAAGTGCGGAGCGCATATTATCAAACTCGCTCTCTCTGTAAACCCTTTTTTTATGTTTTTGAATCGAATGCTGGCTTTTTCGTCAAAGAAGCTAATAAAACAGCATTTTGGCGCGGATTGCTTACAGTTTTGCCAGCTATCTTTACGTTAGTTGACGTTAAAAAAAAGATTAGCGGTTACAATATAATAAGATTCAATATATCGATCATTATTATGAAAAAAACAACTCGTCTATTTGTTACCCTACTTACTGCCCTTACTGTTCAGCCGTTGTCTGCCTTCGGGGCCTCGCGCGCTATACCTGTGGTGATTGAAAGCGTAGAGGCACACCCGGTTTCTCAATCACTGTCACTGGTCGGCAAGCTAAAAGCGGATCAATCGGTTGATATTGCCCCGGAAGTGACCGGTAAAGTCGATATTATCGCGGTGAAAGCCAATCAGCAGGTCAAAAAAGATCAACTGCTGGTCCAGTTCAATGATGATAAAGCGCGTGCAGCGGTGACCGAAGCCGCGGCGTATCTGCGTGATGAGCAGCGTAAACTGCGCGAGTTTGAGCGACTGGTGAAGCGCAACGCCATTACCCAGACCGAAATTGACGCCCAGCGCGCCAGCGTCGAAATCGCCCAGGCGCGTCTCAACGCTGCCCAGGCCAATCTGGAAGATCTGCGTATTACCGCGCCGTTTAGCGGCACGGTCGGTTTTATCGATTTCAGCCGCGGCAAACTGGTCAGTGCCGGCGAAGAATTGCTGACTCTCGATAACCTTGCTCTGATGCAGCTCGATTTACAGGTGCCGGAGCGTTATCTCTCCAAGTTACAGAAAGACATGAAAGTGCTCGGGCGCACCAATGCGTGGCCGGGTGAGATGTTTGAAGGCCACGTGGTGGCGATTGATTCGCGCATCAATCAGGAAACGCTTAACCTGCGGGTCCGGATTCATTTCGCGAATCCGCAAGGCTTACTCAAACCTGGCATGCTGTTGTCGGCCCAACTTGATTTTGCCCCGATCAATGCGCCAATCATTCCGGTTCAAGCGCTTGAATACTCTGGCACTAAGCGTTATGTGTATGTGGTTGGTGACGACAACATCGTCAGCCGGCGTGAAGTGCATCTCGGCGCGCGAATCGAGAATGAAGTGGTGATTGAAGATGGTTTGGAAATTGGCCAGCACATTGTGGTGCAGGGCATCGTCAATATGCGAGATGGCGCGACCATTACAGAAGTGGATGTCTCCGGTCAACCGGTGACAAAAGAGGGTGAACTGTAATGTGGCTGTCTGATGTCTCGGTAAAAAGACCGGTTGCAGCGGTCGTACTGAGTATGCTGCTGTGCGTGTTCGGTATGGTTTCCTTTTCCAAACTCGCAGTGCGTGAGATGCCGGATATTGAAAGTCCGGTGGTGTCGATTTCAACCCGTTATGAAGGCGCTTCGGCGACCATCATCGAAAACCAGATTACTTCCGTGCTGGAAGACCAGTTGGCGGGCATCAGCGGGATCGATGAAATCACCTCGATTACCCGTAACAGCATGTCTCGGATTACGGTGACATTTGAGCTCGGTTATGACCTCAATACCGGCATCAGTGATGTGCGTGATGCGGTGGCCCGTGCCCAGCGCTGGTTACCGGATTCGGCTGATGATCCGGAAGTGTTTAAGAATAACGGCTCCGGTGAAGCTTCGGTTTACATTAACCTCAGTTCGACCGTGATGGACCGTACTCAACTGACCGATTATATCGACCGGGTACTGATTGATCGTTTCAGTCTGATCTCCGGAGTCAGTTCGGTCGATGTGTCCGGCGGTTTGTACAAGGTGATGTATGTGCGCCTCAAGCCTGAGCTGATGGCGGGGCGGGGCGTTACGACCTCCGATATTGCCGATGCACTAAACCGCGAAAACCTCGAGAGCCCGGGTGGTGAAGTGCGCAACGACTCGACCGTGATGTCGGTGCGCACTGCGCGTAGTTACCAGAAACCCGAAGACTTTCAGGATCTGGTGGTCAAGCATGCCAGCGGACGCAGCCCGATTTATCTGCGTGACGTGGCCGATGTGTTTATTGGGGCCGAGAACGAAAACTCGACCTTTAAGAGCGATGGCGTGGTCAACGTCAGTATGGGCATCGTTCCGCAGTCTGATGCTAATCCGCTCGATGTCGCTGATCGGGTCCATGCTGCGGTGGCTAACATTCAGCAGTTCCTGCCGGAAGGGACCCGCCTGGCGATTGACTATGACTCGACGGTGTTTATTGACCGTTCGATTGAAGAGGTGTTCAGTACCCTGTTTATTACCGGCGCACTGGTGATTCTGGTGTTGTACATTTTTATTGGTCAGGCGCGCGCGACGTTAATTCCGGCAGTGACGGTACCGGTGTCACTGATCTCCTCATTTATTGCCGCTTACTATTTTGGTTTTTCTATCAACCTGATCACTTTGATGGCGCTGATCCTGTCGATTGGACTGGTGGTGGATGACGCGATAGTGGTGATGGAGAATATCTACCACCATATTGAACAGGGCGAGAAGCCCTTGCTAGCCGCTTTCAAAGGGGCGCGTGAAGTGGGATTTGCGGTAATCGCGACCACCATGGTGCTGGTGATGGTGTTTTTGCCGATTTCGTTTATGGATGGCATGGTCGGCCTGTTGTTTACCGAGTTCTCCGTGCTGCTGGCGATGTCAGTGATATTCTCCTCCCTGATTGCTCTGACCCTGACGCCGGTACTGGGCAGTAAAATTCTGCGCGCCAATGTGAAATCCAACCGCTTTAACCGCGCGGTCGATCATCTGTTCAGCAAGCTTGAGTCGGGGTATCGCGCCTGGCTGGCGCATGCCCTGAACCTGAAGTGGGCCGCTCCATTGGTGATCCTGGCCTGTATCGGTGGTAGTTACGGTTTGAATCAAATGGTACCGGCTCAATTGACGCCATCGGAAGATCGCGGGGTGATTTTTGCGTTTGTGCGTGGCGCGGATGCGACCAGTTATAACCGCATGGCGGCCAACATGGATCTGGTTGAAGAGCGTCTGATGCCGATGCTCGGACAGGGGTTTCTCAAGTCATTCAGCATTCAGTCGCCGGCGTTTGGCGGTAATGCCGGCGACCAGACCGGTTTTGTCATCATGATTCTGGAAGACTGGAAAGAGCGTACTGTGACTGCTCAGAACGGGTTAGGCCTGGTGCGGCAGGCGCTGGCCGGTATTCCGGATGTGCGGGTGTTCCCGTTTATGCCCGGTTTCCGCGGCGGCTCAAACGAGCCGGTCCAGTTTGTTCTCGGAGGCTCGGATTACGCTGAGTTGCAAAAATGGGCCGACGTGATGGAAGAGCAGGCGCGTCAGTCCGGTGTGATGACCGGGGTGGATACTGACTATTCGGAAAAAACGCCCGAGCTGGTGGTGACGGTGGACCGTCAGCGCGCAGCTGAGCTCGGTATCAGTGTACAGGATATTTCCGATACTCTGGAAGTGATGCTGGGTGGTAAGAGTGTGACTACGTTCCTGGAACGTGGTCAGGAGTACGATGTTTATCTGCGTGGTGATGAGAACAGCTTTAATAATGCGACCGATCTGACGCAAATCTATATGCGTACCTCATCTGGTGATCTGGTGACGCTGGATACGGTGACCAAAATCGACGAAGTGGCATCATCGATTCGCCTCTCGCACTATAACAAGCAGAAATCGATCACGATTACTGCCAACCTGGCCGATGGGCATACCTTAGGTGACGCGCTCGATTTTCTCGATCAGCAGGCGATCAAGCAACTGCCGAGCGATATCTCCATCAGTTACTCCGGTGAGTCGAAAGATTTTAAAGAAAACCAGTCCAGTGTGGCGGTGGTGTTTGCTCTGGCTTTGCTGGTGGCTTATCTGGTGCTGGCGGCGCAGTTTGAAAGCTTTATCAACCCTCTGGTGGTGATGTTTACCGTCCCGATGGGCGTGTTTGGCGGCTTTATCGGCCTTTATCTGATGGGTCAGGGCATGAACATCTACAGCCAGATCGGCATGATCATGCTGATTGGTATGGTGACCAAAAACGGTATTCTGATCGTTGAGTTTGCCAACCAGCTGCGTGACCGTGGTCTGGCCTTTGAAAAGGCGGTAGTCGATGCGGCGGCAAGACGTTTACGCCCGATCCTGATGACGGCGTTTACCACGCTGGCTGGCTCAATACCGCTGATCCTCTCTACTGGTGCCGGTTATGAGAGCCGGGTATCGGTGGGTACGGTGATTTTCTTTGGCATGGGCTTCTCAACCCTGGTGACCCTGTTTGTGATACCGGCGATGTACCAGTTAATTGCCCGCTCAACGGCGGCGCCTGGTCATGTGGAAGCCGAGCTGCAACGTGAACTGGGGTATGATGTCCGCTCGCGTTCAACTCATGAGTAATCTTGCTCTGCGTGAGCCTTGCACAAGGTAGCCGTCATGGTGTCATCAATGAGCCCGCGTAATGCGGGCTCATTGCTCTGCGCAGCAGGGCGCTAACGATAGGTGACAATATAGCGTTTGGGTTTATGGTTCATTGCCAGCACCAGGTTGAGCATCACGGCACCAAAAATGGAGGTGAGGATGGTCTGCCCTGGAACGAAGAACATCGAGACCGCCAGGATCACGCAATCCATCGCCATCTGGCTTTTCCCCACCGGAATCGAAAATTTATCGTCGATATACAGGCACAGTACGTTAAAGCCGCCGATACTGGCGCGATGACGAAACAGAATCAGCATCCCTAGCCCCATCAGGACGCCGCCAGCCAGTGCGCAGAATGCCGGCTCGGCATTGCTGAAGCTGATAACCAGTGCAAGATGGTCGGTCAATACTGATACCAGTGCACCACACATTGCGCTGTTGATGGCAAATTGGTGGCCGAAACGCTTCCAGGCCAGCAGATAAAACGGACTGTTAATTAAAAAGAACAGCCAGCCGAACGACAGAGGCAGGATTTGACTGAGTAATAAAGCCAGTCCTGCAGCGCCTCCGGTTAATAACTGACCGGCCTGGAGTAAGAATACTCCCTGGGCAACCAGGAAGGTACCGGTCAGCATCGCGATCCAATCTTCTTTACGTGTGTGTTTTTCCATCAACTTTAAATTTTAGTGGCCGATAATGCTCCGGATAGTAAAGAAAAGCTGATCATTTCGGTAGCGAGGCGGGGAAATTTGAGGTAAACCTATGTAATTAACGCTTTACAGGGTGTAAAGCATAAAATTGACACTTTGACGAAGCAGACTGTGAGGCGGGTCTACGTGGTGGGGCGGAACTCCTTCTGGAGCACGCTTTTTATGCTATGGTGGGCCTTAACCCGAAGTCAGGAACACTTCCTTTGCGGGAAGATAAAACACTTCGTCTGTCATTATGAAAAAACTGCATGATATTTTCTGCAATTTGGACTTTAAGCAACAGATCAAATTATGTAGAATGCGCGCCATTAGAGTGACGAAAACGTTTGCGTTGGGTTCATTGTGCAGTTTTTTGCCAATTTCAGTACAATCTGAGTCAGGAGATACAGATGCTAAAGCGTGATATGAATATCGCTGATTATGATGCGGAGCTATTCGCAGCAATCCAAGAAGAAACTCTTCGCCAAGAGGAACACATTGAGCTAATCGCTTCCGAGAACTACACCAGCCCGCGTGTCATGGAAGCGCAAGGTTCTCAGCTGACTAACAAATACGCTGAAGGTTACCCAGGCAAGCGTTACTACGGCGGCTGTGAGTACGTCGACAAAGCAGAATCTTTGGCTATCGACCGTGCGTGTCAGCTGTTTGGCTGTGAATACGCCAACGTTCAGCCTCACTCTGGCTCTCAGGCAAACAGCGCAGTTTACATGGCTCTGCTGAATCCGGGCGATACAGTTCTGGGTATGAGCCTGGCGCACGGTGGGCACCTGACTCACGGTTCACCAGTTAACTTCTCTGGTAAGCACTACAACGTCATTCCTTACGGTATCGACGAAAGCGGCCAAATCAACTACGACGAAATGGAAGCGCTGGCTCTGGAGCACAAACCGAAGATGATCATCGGTGGCTTCTCTGCTTACTCACAAATCGTTGACTGGAAACGCATGCGTGAAATCGCAGATAAAGTGGATGCGTACCTGTTTGTCGACATGGCGCACGTAGCGGGTCTGATTGCTGCGGGTGTATACCCGACTCCAATCCCTCACGCACACGTTGTGACTACGACAACTCACAAAACACTGGCTGGCCCACGTGGCGGTTTGATCCTGTCAAACGCTGGTGAAGAGATGTACAAAAAGCTGAACTCAGCGGTATTCCCTGGTGGTCAGGGTGGCCCTCTGATGCACGTGATCGCTGGTAAAGCCGTCGCGTTCAAAGAAGCGATGGAACCTGAATTCAAAGCATACCAACAGCGTGTCGTACAAAACGCGAAAGCTATGGTTGCTCAGTTCCAGGAGCGCGGTTACAAGATCGTCTCTAACGGTACTGAAAACCACCTGTTCCTGGTTGATCTGATTGATAAAAACATCACAGGTAAAGAAGCAGACGCCGTTTTGGGTGCAGCAAACATCACTGTCAACAAAAACTCAGTGCCAAATGACCCACGCAGCCCGTTCGTGACTTCTGGTATCCGTGTTGGTACTCCGGCGATCACTCGTCGTGGTTTCACTGAGCAAGATGCGAAGAACCTGGCTGACTGGATGTGTGACGTTCTGGACAACATCAACGATGAGTCTGTGATCGAAGCAACCAAACAGAAAGTTCTGGAAATCTGTAAACGTCTGCCAGTTTACGCTTAAGTGCCGATAAGCCAGTTACGCTAACGCGTAAATGAGCCCATCTACGTTAAAGGCCTGCATGATGCAGGCCTTTTTTATATCTTTTTTAAGTACCGGTACTGAGGTTGATTCAATACAGGTGCTTCAGTGGCGCTGATTATGTCCGTCGCCCGGACAGATGTGTCATAGACAACATGTCCCATAGACAAAACGTATCACGGGCAGATAGCACGCCGGATTACTTGGCAATGCTCAGCAGAGTGCCGGATTTACATTTGAACAGATAGTAGCTGTTGCTTTCGCTGAATTTACCCAGTCCTTCACCATCACAGTAGTCGATATTAATATCACGCATGGTTTCTAGTGTACTCTCTTGCTGCAGGGCGAATTTAGCGCCGTCGGCACAGACAATCCGCACCCGTCCGTCGTCACTGAGTGAGTAGATGTTCACTTCTGTGTTGCACAGTTCAAACGAGGCTTCGCGATAGTTGTCCTGTGTGGTATTCGACGCACAGCCGGATGCTGTCGCCACTGCTACCATAGCCAGCAGGCTCAGTTTGGTCATTCTGGTCATCCTTACAGGACATCATGTCCGTATATACATAGTTGCGCAAAGTGTAGACTATTTTCTCTGCCCATCTCAAGCGCTGTCGTTGCCGGCTGATGTGCAGAAATAAAAAAACCGGCGTTTAAGCCGGTTTTTAAAGCAAAGGCGGGAAATTATTTGACTTCCATGCCTTTCGCTTGCAGATCCGCATGGTAAGACGAACGGACGAACGGGCCACAGGCCGCGTGAGTGAAGCCCAGCTCCAGTGCGATGTCTTTCAGCTCATCAAACTCCGATGGCGGCACATAGCGTTCTACCGGCAGGTGGTGACGGCTCGGAGCCAGATACTGACCCAGAGTCAGCATAGTCACACCGTGAGCGCGCAGATCTTTCAGTACTTCGACGATCTCTTCTTTGGTTTCGCCCAGACCCATCATCAGGCCTGATTTGGTCGGAACGTCCGGATGCATCTCTTTGAACTTACGCAGCAGTTCCAGTGACCATTTGTAGTTGGCACCAGGGCGCGCTTTACGGTACAGGCGCGGTGCAGTTTCCAGGTTGTGGTTGAATACATCTGGCGGGTTATCTTTTAGCAGATCCAGCGCCACATCCATACGACCACGGAAGTCAGGAACCAGGGTTTCAATGCGGATTTCAGGGTTCAGAGCACGGATCTCGCGGTTGCAGTCCGCGAAGTGCTGAGCACCGCCGTCACGCAGGTCATCACGATCCACTGAGGTGATCACCACGTATTTCAGCTTCATGTCCTTGATGGTCTGAGCCAGTTTGTGCGGCTCTTGTGCATCCGGAGTCAGAGGACGGCCATGGGCAACGTCACAGAATGGACAACGACGGGTACAGATAGCACCCAGAATCATAAAGGTTGCAGTACCGTGGTTAAAACATTCGGCCAGGTTAGGGCAGGATGCTTCTTCACACACAGAATGGAGATTATTTTTGCGCATTGCTGACTTGATGTCCTGAATACGCTGACTGTCCGCAGGCAGTTTGATTTTCATCCATTCCGGTTTACGCAGGATTTCTTTCTGCTCGGCAGGCATGTTTTTAACTGGAATTAATGCCATTTTGTCGGCGTCACGGTATTTTACGCCTTTTTCCATTTGGATTGGTTTGCTCATGCTTTCTTACCTATGACAGGTGCTTCAGTGCTGAATTCTACTTGTTCGTAACCAAACAGGCTGACGAGTTCTTTTATGAGTTGTTGCTCGACGTCCGCGATATCACCCGGGCCGCCTAAATCGCTCACTTGCACCATTTGCATACCTTGGTAACCGCATGGGTTGATACGCTGAAAAGGAGAGAGGTCCATGTTGACGTTGAGCGCTAAACCATGGAACGAACAGCCTTTACGAATTCTAAGACCGAGTGAGCAGATTTTTTTACCATCGACATAAACGCCAGGAGCATCCGGGCGCGCGGCAGAGTCGATATTGTAAGCTTTTAACGTGTTAATTACGAGGTTCTCAATATCAGTGACGAGTTCTCGTACTCCGAGGCTCTTACGACGCAGATTAATCAGGAAGTAAGCGACGATCTGACCGGGACCGTGATAAGTCACCTGGCCGCCACGATCACTTTGTACAACCGGAATGTCACCAGTGTTGAGAAGGTGTTCGGCTTTACCGGCCTGACCCTGGGTGAACACCGGGTTGTGTTCGACAAGCCATACTTCATCGCAGGTGCTGTCATCGCGTTGATCGGTAAAGTCATGCATTGCCTGCCAAACAGGATGGTAATCCTGTCGACCTAATCGTCTGACAACAAGCTGGTTATCCATCGTAGAAGTCCGTCAGTGATATATAAAGTGCTGGGATTATAAACGTGTTCAGCGTTTTGAACTACAGATCGAAGCACTATTTTTGACCCTGAAATTTATGTAACTATTTTAATTTATTGATAAATAAACAAAAAGCAGCCAGTGGCTGCTTTCAAAAAAAATTGAATATATCAAATAAATCCAGATTGAGCCGCTTACAGTACCATGCGTACGATTTCAATATCGCCCAGCTCTTTGTACAGCACTTCTACCTGCTCAATTGAAATTGCAGTGATAGTCACTGACACTGAGTGGTAGTTGCCTTTGCCGCTTGGTTTGACGCGTGGGCTGTAATCACCTGGAGCATGGCGCTGAATAACTTCCAACACAAGCTCTGGCAGCTCAGGTTTCGCATGACCCATCACTTTGTAAGTAAACGAGCATGGGAACTCTAGCAGGTCTTTCAATTTTGCATCAGAGTTGATGGTCAACATATTGGAAACTCCAAGTTTGGTATTCAATAACGGTGTCGAATAGTACAGCCTATTGACAGCGATCTCAAGTCACGCAAAAAAGCCGCCTGCTGGCGGCTTTGTCTGACAGGTTTACACCTTACGGCTCACTGCCGGTCGGTTTAGAACAAGCCTTTGAATAGCAGGACAATGTAGTCCCACAGACGGCTGAACATGCTACCTTCTTCGACGTTTTCCAGCGCCAGCAGAGGACGTTGTGCTACATCTTCACCGTTTACCTGGTAGTACAGAGTACCGACTTTTTCGCCTTTCTGGATAGGAGCTTTCAGCTCTTTTTCCAGCACGAAGCTGGCAGTCAGATCTTTCGCCTGGCCGCGTGGCAGAGTGACGTAAGTGTCTTCGCCTACACCCAGAGCAACCGTTGACTTGTCACCCATCCATACTTTTTCGTTGACGAAAGTTTCGCCCGCTTTGTGTGGTTCAACGGTTTCAAAGAAACGGAAGCCGTAGCTCAGTAGCTTTTTGCTCTCTGATTTACGTGCGTTCATGTCTTTGGTGCCCATAACAACGGCAACCAGACGCATCTTGCCTTCGGTTGCCGAGCTGACCAGGTTAAAACCTGCGTTGGTGGTGTGACCGGTTTTGATGCCGTCCACGTTCATGCTTTTATCCCACAGCAGACCGTTACGGTTGTACTGAGTGATGCCGTTGTAAGTGAATTTCTTCTCTGAGTAGATTTTGTACTCGTTCGGAACGTCACGGATCAGAGCCTGACCAAGCAGCGCCATGTCGTAAGGCGTGGTGTACAGGTCCGCGTTGTCCAGGCCGTGCACGTTGGCAAAGTGGGTATCTTTCATACCCAGGCTGCTGCCCCAGGCGTTCATCAGATCGACGAACGCATCTTCTGAGCCGGCAATGTGTTCTGCCATTGCGACACAGGCGTCGTTACCTGACTGAACAATGATGCCCTGGTTCAGATCGCGTACTTTGACCGTCGTGCCGACTTCGATGAACATCTTTGATGATTCCGGGAAGTTCTTCGCCCAGGCATTACGGCTGATAGTGACGTCATCATCGTTAGAAATGTTACCGCGCTTCAGTTCCTGGCCGATGACGTAGCTGGTCATCATTTTGGTCAGGCTGGCTGGAGACAGCTTGGTATTCATTTCTTTCTGGGCAAGAACTTTGCCTGAATGATAGTCCATCAGTACAAAACCTTTTGCCGCGATCTGTGGCGCATCTGGAATTACGACAGGAGAAGCGTTAGCTGTGCTGGTGAACGTAGCGGAAAGCGCAATTGAAGACGCTAAAACAGAATTTAGGATGGTTTTTTTCATGATGAATGCGAATTGTTTAATTAATTGTTCGTTATATTAACAGAAACGACTTCTCAAACCAGACCTGACCAATCAGGTCGGGCTTGGGATGCCATTATTGCGTGACTGAGTGCTTTTTAATAAAGGCAGTATCGTACCCCAGAGCTTTCACCTTTTCGAGGGTGTCCTGTGTTTGTGTGTAATCACTGAACGGTCCCAGAAACAGGCGATGGCTTTGGTCAATACTCTCGACAAAACTTTGCACTGAAAGGCTTTGACCCATTTCTTGCGCTAAAGTTCGCACTCTTTGTTCATTTTGTGAAGATGCCACCTGAATGATGTACTGAGGTGCACCGGATTTCGGCTTGGCATCACTGCTTTTGTTGACGGCAATCACCTCGATCTCTACATTCGCGGTGCCGGCCTGAACCACACCGATTTTATACGCTGCGGCATAACTTAAATCTATGATGCGCCCGGAGTGGAAAGGGCCGCGGTCATTGACCCGCACCACGGTCGATTTGCCATTATCCAGATTGGTCACTTTGACATAACTCGGCAGCGGCAGGGTTTTATGCGCAGCGCTCATTGAGTACATGTCATAAATTTCGCCGTTTGAGGTCAGGTGACCATGAAACTTTTTACCGTACCAGGACGCTTTGCCGCGCTGTTTAAAGCCCGACGTCTGTTTTTCAATCTGATAATTGACACCGCGTAGGGTGTAATCTTTGTTGCCTCCGAGACTGTACGGTTCGTACTGCGGGTTGGCATCTTCAATATGATCGACCGACATTGGCGTATCAGGCGCCACATCATCGTCGATCTCGTAGCGCCCGGATGGGGTGGTACTACAGCCGGCCAGGATTGCGGCGCAGCAAAAGGTAACAAGGAGCTTGGAGTGCATCATTAGTTTGCCTTCGAAAACGCTTTTCTATGGGTATGGATTGACATCAGAATACCAAATCCTGCCATGAGGGTGACCATAGAAGTACCGCCATAGCTGATCAGTGGAAGAGGTACACCCACTACCGGCAAAATACCGCTTACCATCCCGATGTTTACAAACACATAAACAAAAAAGCTTAGCACAATACTGCCGGCCATCATGCGACCGAATGCGGTTTGTGCGTTGCTTGCCAGGTAGAGTCCGCGGCCAATAATAAATAAGTAAACTGCCAATAGCGCAAGAATGCCTATCATGCCCCATTCTTCGGCGATTACTGCAAAGATAAAGTCAGTATGTCGTTCAGGTAAGAATTCCAGGTTGGACTGGGTGCCGTGCAGCCAGCCTTTTCCGGAAATCCCGCCCGAACCGATAGCAATTTTACTCTGGATAATGTGGTAACCGGCACCGAGCGGGTCGGACTCCGGGTTAAACAGAGTACGTACCCGGGTTTTCTGATACTCGTGCATCAGGAAAAACCACAGCACCGGCACAAACGCACCGACCGCCATGGCCGCCGCGACGATAATTTTCCAGCTGATACCAGCCAGAAAGATAACAAACACTCCGGAGGCGGCGATCAGAATCGAGGTGCCGAGGTCGGGCTGTTTGGCGATCAGTATGGTTGGAAAGAACACCATGACAGCCGAAATCATCAGAGTCTGAAAACTCGGCGGCAGCGGACGCTTGCCGATATAGCGTGCCACCATCAAAGGCACCGCCAGTTTGAGTAATTCCGATGGCTGGAAACGGACAAAGCCCAAATTCAGCCAGCGCTGAGCACCTTTGGAGACTTCACCAAAAAACAGTACTCCCAGCAGCAGGATCACGCCGACAAAAAACAGTCCCGGTGCCAGGCGCTCGTAGGTACGCGGTGGCAACTGGGCCAAGCCGATCATCACTGCCAGCGCCAGCACCATACGCATTGCCTGACGATCCATCATCGCCAGGCTCTGGCCGCTGGCACTGTACATCACCACCAGGCCAAATCCCATCACGACCAGCAATCCCAGCAGCAGCGGCAGGTCGATATGCAAGCGTTCGAAAAAGGCCCGGTTCCGGCCGGTAGAAGGATCGAGTTTCATTCCTGTTTTGCCTTATCGTCTTTCTTGAGAATAATGTGGTCAAAGATCTGTCTGGCAACCGGTGCACCATGACTTGAGCCGCCACCGGCGTTCTCCAGCACTATGGTGACAATCGCCTGCGGGTTATCGACCGGCGCAAAACTGGTGTACAGCGCATGGTCGCGCAGATGCTCGGCCAGTTCGTCGGCGTTATATTTCTGGCCTTCCGCCAGGCCAAATACCTGAGCAGTACCGGACTTACCGGCACTCTGGTATTCAGAGCCGTAAAAGGCGCGGCGTGCGGTACCACGGCTGCCGTGGTTGACCAGGTGCATGCCTTCGATGGCGATATTCCAGTATTTGTCCGGTACACCGGTGATCGGCGGATAGGTGGTGTATTCGGTCTCTTTCTGGGTCGAGAATTTGTCACCATTGTTGATGGTTGAACGCAGCAAGTGCGGCGCAATCACCTCACCGTGATGGACCAGCACCGAGGTCGCCTTAGCGATTTGCATCGGGGTCGCGGTCCAGTAACCCTGGCCGATACCCACCGGTATCGTGTCGCCCTGATACCAAGGCGTGCGGTGGCGGGCCATTTTCCACTCACGCGTAGGCATGTTAGCGGTACTTTCTTCGTGGATATCAATACCGGTGTAGTCGCCAAAGCCGAATTTCATCATCCAGGTCGACAGGCGGTCGATGCCCATGTCATACGCGACCTGATAAAAGAAAGTATCGACCGATTCTTCCAGTGCTTTGGTCACATTCACTGTACCGTGTCCCCAGCGGGACCAGTCACGGAACGGACGGGTTTTCGAGTTTGGAATGCGCCAGTAACCCGGGTCATTGCGGGTGGTGTTGGGTGTAATGACGCCTTCTTCCAGTGCCGACACCGCGATAAAGGGTTTGACTGTTGATGCTGGCGGATAAATCCCGAGAGTGGTGCGGTTAACCAGCGGGCGGTTTTTGTCGTTGAGCAGCGCGCTGTACGCCTTGCTTGAAATGCCGTGCACAAACGCATTCGGATCGTAGCTCGGACTCGATACCATGGCCAGTACGCCATTATCTTTCGGATCCAGCACCACGGCTGAGCCACGACGGCCTTCCAGCAGGTTATGCACATAGACTTGCAGATCGATATCGAGATTGAGGACGATATCTTTGCCCGGCGTAGGCGGAACGTATTTCAGAGTGCGGATGATACGGCCGCGGCTGTTGACTTCCACTTCCTGGTAACCGGCGGTGCCGTGCAGCACATCTTCGTAGTAACGTTCGATGCCGAGCTTACCGATATCACGCGTAGCCTGGTAGTTGGCTTCTTTGCCTTCTTGCTCAAGACGACGCATGTCGCGGTCATTGATTCGTGATACGTAACCGAGCACGTGGGTCAGCACTTCGCCGTACGGGTAGAAGCGCTTGAGGTTGGCTGTCACCGACACGCCGGGAAACTTGTACTGTTGAACGGAAAATTTGGCCACTTCCTGCTGAGTCAGCTGGGTCAGCAGCGGCACCGAATTAAAGCGGCGGGTTTGACGACGCTCTTTGTCAAACGCGGCGATTTGTTCCGGCGTGATTTGCAGAATCTGTTGTAAGCGCGTGATGGTGTCGTCCATGTCTTTGACTTTTTCCGGGATGATTTCCAGGTTAAAGACAGGGCGGTTTTCAGCCAGCAAAACACCGTTGCGGTCGTATATCAGGCCGCGGTTGGGAGCGATAGGGACGACTTTGATGCGGTTATCATTGGAACGGGTTTTATAATCCTGATACTGGTTCACCTGGATGTTGTACAGGTTGGCGACCAGTATCCCCATCATCAAGACAATGCCGACAAAAGATACAATAGCACGGTTACGAAATAACCGTGCTTCTGCCAGATAGTCTCGAATAGGGTTACGCTTACGTAACATCAGTCTCTATTCTCGGTGATAAGGGTGATTAGCGGTAATACTCCAGGCGCGGTACAGGCTTTCTGCCATCACAACTCGCACCAGTGGGTGGGGCAGGGTCAACGGTGATAATGACCAGCTCTGCTCTGCGGCGGCTTTACACGCCGGTGCCAGACCTTCCGGGCCACCAATCAGGATCGATACATCCCGGGCATCCAGTTTCCAGCTTTCCAGCTGTTGCGCCAGTTGTTCGGTGTCCCAACGCTTACCGGGAATGTCAAGAGTAACAATTCGGTTACCCTTTGGCACGGCTGCCAGCATGGCTTCGCCTTCTTTTTGCAGAATTCTTGCAATGTCGGCGTTTTTGCCCCGCTTACCGGCGCTGATTTCCACCAGTTCCAGTGGCATATCATGCGGGAAGCGGCGACGGTATTCCTGAAAACCCTCTTCGACCCACTTGGGCATTTTGGTGCCAACGGCGATCAGTTGAATCTTCACCTTAGCTCCAGAGTTTTTCCAGTTGGTACATCTCGCGCTGTTGTTCCTGCATCACGTGCAGCATGGTTGATCCCATATCGACCACGACCCATTCGCCTTCATTCTCGCCATCAATGCCCAGCGGTTCAATGCCGGCTTTTTTGGCTTCGCTGGCCACATGGTCAGCAATGGACGCAACGTGTCTTTTCGACGTCCCGGTACAGATGATCAGGTAATCGGTGACGCTGGATTTACCGATCACATCCAGGGTAATAATGTCGACCGCTTTCATGTCGTCGGCTTTGTCGGCAAGAAAGTCTTTGAGTTCTTCACGTTGCAAGGGAATGTTCCTCTGAAATAAATAACGATAACAAGATATGAAAAAAGCGCGGCACTATAGCACGCTTCAGGCAGGCAAGGGTAAGTTTGCCTGCGGAACACAGCACTCCAGGCTCAGTTGGTGTAATAACGGCCAGGGCGACTGTTCATATTGAGTTTTTGCCACAATTTCGCATTGGGCAAGTAAGCGCACCAGATGTTGCAGATGCTGCACTGACAGACGTTGCAGAGCGGCGGCGTATAACGGACGTTTGTTTTGCCAGATACGATATTTATCAAACAGGCTACCGATAGGCTGACTGTTCATCGCCTGGCGCATCTGCAGCAGCTGAAACAGCTCTTTTTGTGCTGTTCGCATCAGGATAATCGGCTCCACGCCTTCGGCCGCTTGCTGGCGCAATATGCGCTGAGCACGGTTGGCTTTGCCTTCCAGCAGCGCATCAATCCAGTGAAACGGTGTAAAGTGGTTATGGCGGCTGAGCGACTCTTCCAGTCTCACCAGAGTGAGCTGGCGATCCGGGTAAAGCAGGAGCAGTTTCTCCAGGCTCTGGGCCAGGGCAAACAGGTTACCTTCGTGCCACTGTGCCAGCATTTGAACCGCTTCGGCGTCGGGCTGTAAACCTAACGCCCGGCAGCGCGTGGTAACAAACTGGGGCAGGCGGCTGATGTCGGGCGTCAGGCAGTTGACCATCACGCCGTGCGCACTCAGCGCCTTAAACCAGGCGCTGTTTTCCTGCGCCCGGGTCGGTTTCGGACCGACGATGACCAGCAAAATATCCGGATTGAGGCTGTCAGCCAGCTTGGCCAGCTCTTTACCTGCGGCGGCATTCAGACCCGCCTCGGGAATTTCCAGCTCGATCAACTGACGGCTGGAAAACAGGCTCATTGACTGGCAGCAGTCATACACTTCGTTCCAGTCGAGGCTGGCATCGATCTGAAAACGATGTTTTTCCTCAAAACCCTGGCTGCGCGCCTGCTGTTCAATCGCGCTGCGCGATTCCTGAATCAGCAAAGGCTCGTTGCCGAACACCAGATAAACCGGCAGCAGCGACTTTTGCAGCGCGTCGGCCAGTTTGTCAGCATACAATCTCATCAGACTGCCTACTGAGTGTTGCCGGCAGCGGCTGGCTCTTGAACGGTGTTGACCTGGTAATCCGAATGGGTATCACCGGTTTGCGGATCGTCCATATGACCGGATTCGATCGAGGCTTTAAGACGTGCCATCTGACGCACAATCTGACTCGCGGCCAGTTTGCGCATTTCATCTTCAATCATGTCGCGTTCGACCGATTTTGCCAGTGCAGTCAGCGGGTTATCCAGGTAGCTGCGGGTCACGCTGGTGGAGAAGGTTTTTTCACCCAGCTCAGGAATAAGAACACGGTAAGAGGCGCGGAAGGTCAGCTCTTTTTCTGCCGTGCGTGCGTTTTGGTACAGCGACAGAGTGCGCTCGCTGATGCCTTCACTCAGCAGATGCAGGTTTGGCACATTTTCGCTCGGGCTGACCAGGGCGATTTCATTCAGGCGCAGCTGACCTTTCACTAAACGGGTAAAGGTGCTGTATTGGTCGTAACTGGTGACCGACATCGTGCTCAGTTCTTCCGGAACATCGTAGTCACCACGCAGGTGAAAACCGCAGGCACTGAGCAGGGAGGCGGTCAGAACAACCAGTGATAACTTCAATGTAGATGACAATGTCAAACGCATGGGGCTACTTTCTCATGAAATGGATTTACTTATCTCAGCCCACCACCATGATGGGCTGAGATAAGTAAACAGGGCCAAAGCCCTGTTTACAGACCGTCAGAGACGGAATTAGTTCGCAACGATGTTCAGCAGTTTGCCCGGAACATAGATAACTTTGCGAATGGTTTTGCCGTCGGTGAACTTCAGCACGTTTTCGTCTTTCAGACCAAGCTCTTCGACTTGCTCTTTCGTCGCGTCCGCCGCTACCGTCAGTTTGCCGCGCAGCTTACCGTTAACCTGCAGAACGATCAGTTTTTCGTCTTCAACCAGAGCCGCTTCATCGAAGGTTGGCCATGCCGCGCTGTCGATGTCTGCCTGACCCAGAGCATTCCACATTTCAAAACAGATGTGCGGTGCAATCGGGTACAGCATCAGCGTGATCGCTTTCAGTGCTTCATCCAGAATTGCACGATCCTGAGCCTCTTCCTGTGGTGCTTTCGCCAGCTTGTTCATCAGCTCCATGATCGCTGCAATTGCGGTGTTGAAGGTCTGACGACGGGCAATATCATCGGTCACTTTGGCGATGGTTTTGTGGACATCACGACGCAGCGCTTTCTGGTCTGCGTTCAGTGCTGCCGCGTCAACCGCGCCGGCTGCGCCTTTCTCTGCGTGCTCACGCACCAGTTTCCAGACGCGTTTCAGGAAGCGGTTGGCACCTTCAACGCCTGATTCCTGCCACTCCAGCGTCATATCCGCCGGTGAAGCAAACATCATGAACAGACGTACGGTGTCTGCACCGTATTTGTCGACCATTTCCTGCGGGTCGATACCGTTGTTTTTCGACTTAGACATTTTGATCATGCCTGAGTGTGCAACGTTGCGGCCTTCGCCGTCGACAGCAGAAGCGATGCGCCCTTTCGCGTCACGTTCTACTTTCACTTCCGTCGGAGAAACCCACTCTTTGGTGCCTTTCTCGTTGGTGTAGTAGAACGCATCGGCCAGCACCATACCCTGGCACAGCAGCTGTTTAAATGGCTCGTCAGAAGTCACATACCCGGCATCACGCAGCAGTTTGTGGAAGAAACGTGAGTACAGCAGGTGCATACACGCGTGCTCGATACCACCGATGTACTGGTCAACCGGCAGCCAGTAGTTCGCTTTTTCCGGATCCAGGATGTCATCGGCTTGCGGGCTACAGTAGCGCGCGTAGTACCAAGACGATTCCATGAAGGTATCGAATGTGTCGGTTTCACGCAGAGCCGGTTCACCGTTAAAGGTGGTTTTCGCCCACTCTTTGTCCGCTTTGATCGGGCTGGTGACGCCGTCCATTACCACATCTTCCGGCAGAATGACCGGCAGCTGGTCAGCCGGAACCGGATGAACTTCACCGTCTTCAGTGGTGACCATCGGGATTGGCGCACCCCAGTAACGCTGACGGGATACACCCCAGTCGCGCAGACGGAAATTAACGGTTTTGACCCCTTTACCTTCTGCTTCCAGTTTGGCTGCGATCGCATCGAACGCGGCCTGGAATTCCAGACCATCGAACTCACCTGAGTCAAACAGCACACCTTTCTCGGTGTACGCTTCAGCCGAAATGTCCAGCTCGCTGCCGTCAACGGGTTTGATGACCGGGATGATCTCCAGGTTATACTTAGTGGCGAACTCGTAGTCACGCTGGTCGTGGGCAGGTACTGCCATCACCGCGCCTGTACCGTAGTCCATCAGCACGAAGTTAGCCACGTAAACCGGTACTTCACGACCATTCAGCGGGTGAATCGCCGTCAGGCCGGTTGCCATGCCTTTCTTCTCCATCGTCGCCAGTTCAGCCTCAGCGACTTTGGTGTTTTTACATTCTTCGATGAAAGCCGCCAGTTCAGGGTTGCTCTGAGCCGCTTTCGTTGCCAGCGGGTGACCGGCAGCGATGCCGACGTACGTCACACCCATCAGGGTGTCCGGACGTGTGGTGTACACTTCCAGATCCTGCGCCTGATCTTTGACTGCAAACTTAAGTTCCACACCTTCAGAGCGGCCAATCCAGTTGCGCTGCATGGTTTTCACCATTTCCGGCCAGCCATCCAGATTATCCAGATCATCCAGCAGCTCTTGCGCGTATGCCGTGATCTTGATGAACCACTGCGGGATTTCTTTTTGCTCTACCGGGGTATCACAACGCCAGCAGCAGCCGTCTTCAACTTGTTCGTTGGCCAGAACGGTCTGGTCGTTCGGACACCAGTTAACGGAAGACGTCTTCTTATAAACCAGGCCTTTCTCGTACAGCTTGGTGAAGAACTCTTGTTCCCAACGGTAGTATTCCGGACGACAGGTCGCAAATTCGCGGTTCCAGTCGTAGCCAAAACCCAGCAGTTTGAGCTGGTTTTTCATGTATTCAATATTTTCGTAGGTCCACGGCGCTGGCGCAGTGTTGTTTTTGACTGCAGCGTTTTCTGCCGGCAGACCGAAAGCATCCCAGCCGATTGGTTGCATGACGTTTTTGCCTTGCAGACGCTGGAAACGAGAGACCACATCACCGATAGTGTAGTTACGCACGTGACCCATATGCAGACGGCCACTTGGGTACGGGAACATTGAGAGACAGTAGAATTTTTCTTTATTTGGGTCTTCACTTACAACAAAGGTCTTGTTGTCGTCCCAATGCTGTTGAACTTTTTGTTCAATATCTTGCGGGTTGTATTGCTCTTGCATCGATGATATCCGGTTATCTTGGAATTTGTGAGTTCAGTTTGAACAGATACTAATAGATCGTCATAGAATACCTAAAGCAAGGGAGCACAACAATAGCCAATCGGGTTTGATAGAGGTGACATATGCCAAAACAAAAAACGGGTTACGAGGCTTTAGTTGAAGAGGTGGTCGAAACCCTCAAGAAGAGTCCGCAAGAAGTCGATCATATTCTGGACACTTCCGGCAAAGTCGTGGCCGCCGCCAATGACCTGACCAAAGATGAGCTGGCGCTGATTTCCGCTTACATAAAAGCTGACCTTAAAGAGTTCGCTGACAGTTATGAAGAGGAAAAAAGCAGCCCGTTTTATCTGATGATCACCAACTCCATCTGGCAGGGCCTGCTGGATATTACCGATCGCACCAAAGTGGAGTGGGTCGAGCTGTTTCAGGATCTCGAGCATCAGGGGTTGTACAAAGCCGGGGACATGATTGGACTGGGCGTGTTGGTGTGCGACAGCTGCGGCCATCGGATGGAATACAATCACCCGACCGAAATTGTCCCTTGTACCCGCTGCGGCGCGACCGCTTTCAGTCGTCAGCCGTTTAAGCCTTAGCACTTGCTCGTGCGGACACCGAGCCTGATGTCCTGACAAGAGCCTGGTGATACGACAAGAATCCGTTCCGGTAACACGCAAAAACACTAAGAGCCCCGACGGGGCTCTTAGTGTTTTTGATGGTCAGCTATCTGCATCAGGATGGTGACGGCGGCGTTGCAGCAACAGGCCGGCCAGCATAGCCAGGGCAGTCCACATATACAGCGGCCAACTGCCCAGAGCATGATATGGCGTCTGGCCACGGGTCGGCACCAGTTCGGCACGCAGCACGCCGGTCTCAAACTGCGGGATTTGGGCGGTGATTTGACCACGGTAGTCAGTCACAGCGGTCACGCCGTTATTAGTGGCACGAATCAGCGGTTTACCCAGTTCCAGCGCGCGCATACGAGCAATTTCCATATGTTGTAACGGGCCAATCGAGCGGCCAAACCAGGCATCGTTGGACAGGGTGAGCAGGAAGTCGGTGTCGTCGGTGGTGTTGGCACGTACCTGCTCGTTGAAGATGATTTCGTAACACAGTGCTGGCGTCAGGGCATGGCCACTGGCGATAATATTCGGTTGGATATAGTCACCCGCGGTAAATGAAGACATCGGCAGGTTGAAGAACGGCGCCAGCGGACGCAGCAGGTCTTCAAACGGAACAAACTCACCAAATGGCAACAGGTGATGCTTATGGAAACGCCGGGACACATCGTACTGGTATTCGCCTTGTGGGGTATCACCCAGGGCCAGCACGCTATTGTAATACTGCTTGTCATCGGTCTGATTCAGAATGCCGGTGATGATGGTACTGTGGTTGAGGCGTGCTGCCGCATCAAGGTTGTGCAGGTAGGAAGTCAGCTCAAACTCGAAGGCCGGCACGGCGGCTTCCGGCCAGATAATAATGTCCGCATCCCAGTTTTCACGGGTGAGGTCGGTGTACTTCATAATGGTTGGCCAGCGTTCGCTTGGCAGCCATTTACGTGCCTGAGGTATGTTGCCCTGAATCAAGGCTACCTTGGTGGTTTTGTCCGTGTCCGGTTTGACCCAGCGCGCGGCATTGAGCCCGTAGCCGGCAGCAAAGATAACCGCCGGGATCAGCAGCAGGGTTTTACTTTTACTCAGTAGCGTCAGGGCCAGTGCGCCAGCGGACAGCATCACCATCAGCGTCAGCAGTTCCACCCCGCCGAGCGGCGCGTAATTGGCGAGCGGACTGTCTATCTGACTGTAACCAAGCCACAACCATGGAAAGCCGGTCATCACCCAGCCGCGTAACCAGTCACTGACCAGCCAGAGCGCGGGAGCGGCAAGTAATAAGCGGCCACGACCCGAGGTCGGGAAAAAGCGATTGAGCGCCCAGGCGAACAGCGCCGGATAGATAGCCAGGTAGCCGACTAACAGTAACATCAGGGACACACTGGCGATTTTGGGCATACCACCAAAGGTATCAATGCTGATATGAACCCAGTTAATACCGATGCCAAACTGTCCCAGGCCCCAGCAATAGCCAATCAGCGCAGCGCCTTTGACGGATTGTTTATGGAGCAGCAATAACAGCAGCAGCGGGCTGAGAATGGCCACAGGCCAGAGTTGATAAGGAGCGAAAGCCAGGGTAGTGAGGGCGCCAACAAAAGCGGCCGCAAGCGGCCGCATAAGGCGATGAATTGTATTCGTCATCTGCAACTTTTCTGATGCTCTTACCGAAGTAAGAGAGATTTGAACTACTCTTCGCTGATCTCCGGAAGAGCTTCCATATCGGGGATGGTTACCTGAAGTTGAACCACGCGACGATTATCAGCAGCCGTTACCTTGAAGTTGTAGCGATCGATTTCCACGATTTCACCACGACTTGGCAGGTGGCCAAAGGCCGTCATCACCAGGCCGCCTACCGTATCCACTTCTTCATCACTGAAGCGGGTACCGAAGGTATTGTTGAATTCTTCGATGGTGGTCAGCGCCTTCACCGCATAGGTGTGTTTGCTGAGCTTACGAATATCCAGTTGCTCTTCATCGTCGGTTTCGTCTTCGATATCGCCAACGATTTCTTCCAGAATATCTTCAATGGTCACCAGGCCGGAAACCCCCCCGAACTCATCTACGACAATCGACATGTGATATCGTTCCTCACGGAACTCTTTCAGCAGACGATCGACGCGTTTGCTTTCAGGCACCACCACCGCCGGGCGGATCACTTCTTCGATGTCAAACGGGGAGCTGTTCGAGCCTAAGTATTTGAGTAAGTCCTTCGCAAGCAGAATGCCTTCCACATGGTCTTTGTCTTCGCTGATGACCGGATAACGCGAATGCTGCGCATCGGTAATCAAGGCGACCAGCGAGTCCAGGTTATCGGTACGCTCGACGGTGACCATTTGTGAGCGGGGAATCATGATGTCACGAACCCGCATTTCGGCAATTTCCATAACCCCTTCCAGCATATCGCGGGTGTCATGGTCAATCAGGTCATTGACTTCAGAGTCGCGGATCACGTCAACCAGTTCCTGACGATCCTTGGGTTCTCCCTGAAATAACTGACCTAGGCGCTCAAAGAAGGACTTTCTACTCGGACCGTCCGATTTTTCTTTGTTTCCTTCGGAAGAATAGGGCGAATTATCTTCGTTCATTGTTTCTCTATTCGGTAACGCTATCAGATGTGTGATAGCTCACATTAAGTTAACCGCGCCGTTATGGCAGCGGAAAACTAGATTTTATCGGCCAGATATGGGTCTTCAAACCCCATTTTCTGCATGATTTCTGTTTCGAGGGACTCCATCTCTTCAGCTTCGTCATCCTCGATATGGTCATAACCTAGCAGATGAAGACTGCCATGTACAACCATATGGGCCCAGTGTGCTAGCAGAGGCTTATTTTGCTCTTCTGCTTCGCGTTCAACGACCTGGCGGCAAATCACCAGATCACCGAGCAAATCCATTTCGATACCGGGCGGCACTTCGAACGGAAAAGACAGCACGTTGGTGGACTTATCTTTGCCGCGGTATTCGAGGTTGAGCTGGTGGCTCTCTTGTTCATCGACGATGCGCACCGTCACTTCAGCCTGAGGCTGAAACGGCGTGACGGCTGCACTCAGCCAGGTGGCAAAATCGTCACACGACGGCAGCCCGGTTTCATCCTCGACGGCCAGTTGTAAATCAAGTTCGATACTCATGACTCACCAGACTCTTCCAGGGCGCTTGAGCTTGTCAGCTCAGCTTTCTGCTGCTCGAGCAGTTTAGATTCACGCTCTTCACGACGGCGTTTCTCGTACTCTTTACGCTCTTTCTGATCCTGGGCTTCCCACTTCTCATAGGCGTTGACGATACGAGCCACCACTGGGTGACGCACAACGTCGTCGGCGAGGAAGAAGTTGAAGCTGATCTCCTCGACTTCGCTCAGTACTTCGATTGCATGGCGCAGGCCCGATTTAGCACCGCGTGGCAAGTCGATCTGGGTCACGTCACCTGTGATGACAGCGCGCGAGTTAAAGCCGATCCGGGTCAGGAACATTTTCATCTGTTCGACGGTGGTGTTCTGGCTTTCGTCGAGAATGATAAACGCATCGTTCAGGGTACGGCCGCGCATGTAAGCCAGCGGAGCCACTTCAATGACGTTACGTTCAATCAGTTTTTCAACCCGTTCAAAGCCGAGCATCTCAAACAGCGCATCGTAGAGCGGACGCAGGTAAGGGTCGACTTTCTGGCTCAGGTCACCGGGCAGAAAGCCCAGTTTCTCACCCGCTTCAACCGCCGGACGAGTCAGCAGAATGCGACGGATTTCCTGACGTTCCAGGGCATCAACCGCTGCTGCAACCGCCAGGTAGGTTTTACCGGTACCGGCCGGGCCAATACCAAAACTGATATCGTGGGTCACCATGTTGACCAGGTACTGAGCCTGATTTGGCGTACGTGGCTTGATGATGCCTTTTTTGGTTTTGACAAACACTTCTTTGCCGTGCGTAACCAGCTCCGATTCGGTGCTCTGTTCCAGTACGCCGGACTCTTTGATTGCCAGATGGATCTGATCCGGTTCAATGTCGGCGATTTGGCCGCGGACCGGCGCAGTGTCGACATACAGAGTCTTCAGAATGTCGAGCGCGGCAGTCGCAGTATGTGCTTTACCTACAATCGTGAAGTAGTTACTACGGTGGTTGATTTCAACGCCTAAACGACGTTCTAAATGCTTGATGTTGTCATCGAAAGGACCGCACAGACTGGCAAGACGGCGGTTATCGGAAGGTTCGAGATCTATCTCTAAAGTAACGATTTTATTGCTCAATTTAACCTCTCAGTATGTCATTTTCAGACGCCCGATTTTGACCGGGCGTCTCATGACAGTGTATACCCAAGTCAGCACGAAATGCGAGTTTCTGCGCGAAATCTTGCCGGTCTTGGGTTACTGAAACTTAAGGAGTAAACGTAGCTACTCCCAGCTCATCTTCACGGCGTGTTTTCGCCATCATTTCTGAAGGAGAAGTCACGACACGCAAGTTCATCTCTTTTTCTGTTCTTACGAGTTCACCGCGCAAAGAGTTCGGGAACACATCAACAATGTTGACATCGACAAACTGGCCAATCAGCTCAGCCGGTCCTTCGAAGTTTACTACACGGTTGTTTTCGGTACGACCACGAAGTTCCATCAGGTTTTTCTTCGACGGACCTTCAACCAGAATACGTTGCTGGGTACCCATCATCAGGCGTGAGTAACGCATCGCCTGGCTGTTGATCTGCTGTTGCAGCTCGTACAGACGTGCTTTCTTGGTCTCTTCCGTCAGATCACAAGGGTAATCCGCTGCTGGTGTTCCCGGGCGAGGCGAGAAGATAAAGCTAAAGCTCATATCGAAATCGACATCGCGGATCAGTTTCATGGTGTCCTGGAAGTCTTTGTCAGATTCGCCGGGGAACGCAACGATAAAGTCAGAACTGATCTGAATATCCGGACGCGCTTTACGCAGCTTACGGATAATAGACTTGTATTCGATACCGGTGTGCGGACGTTTCATCATGGTCAGGATACGGTCACTACCGCTTTGCACCGGCAGGTGCAGGAAGCTCACCAGCTCAGGGGTGTCTTCGTATACAGCGATGATGTCGTCAGTGAACTCCAGCGGGTGGCTGGTGGTGAAACGAATACGGTCAATACCATCGATTGACGCAACCAGACGCAGCAGCTCGGCAAATGAACAAATTTCACCGTCATGCATCGGGCCGCGGTAAGCGTTTACGTTCTGACCCAGCAGGTTGACTTCACGTACGCCTTGCTCTGCCAGTTGCGCAATTTCATACAGCACGTCATCCATCGGGCGGCTGACTTCTTCACCACGGGTGTAAGGTACCACACAGTAAGTACAGTACTTAGAACAGCCTTCCATGATAGAGACGAAAGCGGTCGGGCCTTCAGCACGCGGCTCTGGCAGACGGTCGAATTTTTCGATTTCCGGAAAGGAGATATCCATCACCGGTGCATGATCTGACTGAGATTGTTTGATCATCTCTGGCAGACGGTGCAGAGTTTGCGGGCCAAAAATAACATCGACAAACGGTGCGCGGTCACGGATATGATCGCCTTCCTGAGTCGCGACACAGCCACCCACGCCAATTACGACGCCTGGCTTTTTGTCTTTCAGTGTTTTCCAGCGGCCCAGCTGGTGGAATACTTTCTCTTGCGCTTTTTCGCGAATCGAACAGGTATTAAGTAGAAGTACGTCTGCTTCCTCTGGCTCTTCAGTTAGCTCATAGCCGTTCGCAGCGTTAAGCAGGTCGGCCATTTTTGATGAATCGTACTCATTCATCTGGCAGCCCCAGGTTTTGATTAGCAGTTTTTTACTCATGTTCTTCGCTCGGTCGTTAGTTTAAATTAAGGGAGCAAATCGCCCAGTGTTTCCAGTGACGTCTGGATATTTTTGCCAGACTTGGTTAAAAATTAGCCACCACTTGGGTGCTAAGCGGCGTATTGTACTGGTTTCAACCGGAGCTGACCAGTCATTCTCACCCCCCAGCCGTTGTGGTGACTGGCTTTGCCTCTCTGCCGGGCAGGGAATTTGAGCCGAGAGGAAAACCAACCTTGCCCCATGCTTTAGCAAACCGCTGTTTATGGTCATATTTTGTCGCTCGCAACCCGACCAAACAGTGGTTGTGTGGTAGACTTAGTTTTTACGATTCAGTCAGGTAGAAGCAGTAGATATGAACGATTTTGACATAGTAGTCATTGGCGGTGGTATGGTCGGTGCGGCAGCTGCCATCGGCTTTGCCCAGCAGGGGCGTCGGGTGGCCGTTGTGGACGGGCATCAGCCTGCTGCGTTTAACGATGATCAGCCCATGGATGTTCGTATTTCTGCTATCTCGCAAACTTCGGTTGATTTACTGCAAGCACTGGGCGCCTGGGACAGTATCCGTGCGATGCGGGTTTGCCCTTATCGCCGTCTTGAGACCTGGGAGCATCCCGAATGCCGCACTCGTTTTTCCAGCGAGGCGCTGGGGCTGCAGCAACTGGGCTACATGGTGGAAAACCGGGTGATTCAACTGGGTTTGTGGCAAGCCTTTAGTGCTTATCCGAATCTGACTTTGTTGTGTCCGGATAAACTGGCCTCGATTGAGTTTGGCGACAGCCAGACCCTCACACTGCAATCCGGTACTGAGCTGAAGTGTCAGTGGATTATCGGTGCGGACGGCGCAAACTCAAGGGTGCGCAGCCTGGCCGGTATTGGCATCACCGCCTGGGATTACCGCCAGCACTGCATGCTGATTAATGTCGAAACCGAGCTGGCGCAGCAGGATATCACCTGGCAGCAATTCTTCCCGTCCGGCCCGCGTTCATTTTTGCCGCTCAACGGTCGTCAGGGCTCCTTGGTGTGGTATGACAGCCCGGCGCGTATCAAGCAGCTTAGCCATATGAGTCCGGCTCAGTTGCGTGCAGAGATACTGAGTCATTTCCCGCCGGAGCTGGGGGATATTAAAGTGTTACAGCACGGCTCGTTCCCGCTTACCCGGCGTCATGCGCAAACCTATGTCAGCAATCATTGTGTATTGGTTGGCGATTCAGCGCATACTATCAATCCGTTAGCGGGGCAGGGCGTGAATCTCGGCTTTAAGGATGTCGCAGCCCTGCTGGAGGCAACCGCCGGGCATGATGAACTGACCCAGGCACAGTTTGAGCGTTACCAGCGTCAGCGGCGGGGCGATAACCTGTTAATGCAAAGTGGCATGGACTTCTTCTATGCCGCATTCAGTAATGACCACACTCCGCTCAAGTGGGTGCGCAATGCGGCGCTGAAACTGGCGGACAATGCCGGGCCGGTGAAGCAGCAGGTACTGCGTTACGCGCTGGGGTTATAAACCTCAGCCAGAATAATTCAGGCGGTAACCCTGTTGTGGTGCGGCCTGGTTGAGGGGCGCGGCTCACGCATTCATGTCAGCAAAGACCTAACATGTAAGCAACCCCCTAAATTAAAGACGAAAAAAAACGCTGCGATGGCAGCGTTTTTTTGAATGCTTTGCAAACCGCTTACTTAGTTACACGCAGTACAGCAGTTTCACCAACATTTACCGAACCAGACAGTTTAGCCAGCTCTTTGATCTCGTCCATGTTAGAGATAACAACAGGAGTCAGAGTTGATTTCGCTTTCTCTTCCAGCAGAGCCAGATCGAATTCAATGATAGTGTCGCCCACTTTCACTGACTGACCTTCTTCAGCGATACGTTTGAAGCCTTCGCCTTTCAGCTCAACGGTGTCGATACCGAAGTGAACAAACAGTTCAACGCCATCGTCAGACTCGATAGAGAATGCGTGGTTCGTTTCGAAAATCTTACCGATAGTACCGTTAACAGGAGCTACCATCTTGTTGCCAGTAGGCTTGATAGCGATACCGTCACCAACGATTTTTTCAGCAAACACGACATCTGGCACGTCTTCGATGTTTACAATTTCACCAGAAAGAGGTGCGATGATTTCAATTGCACCCGCGTCAGCGCTGTCGTCAGAGACTAGCTTCTTAAGTTTGTCAAACAGACCCATTGTGTCATGCTCCTAACGTTTTAATATATTCTGTGAAGTATAGTATACCACTCACTAACAATAGACGACTACTTTTAGTCGTCTATGTTATTGGTATTAGCAGATTATTGAGAGTTTTTCGCGATGAATTTTTCAACGCAAGCTTCGATTTCTGCTGCAGTTGGCAGAGACAGTGCTTCATCTGCCATTGCTTTCACTTCAGCGAAGTTGGTGTTACGAATCACTTTCTTCACTTTAGGAATAGAGATGCCGCTCATTGAGAACTCATCCAGACCCATACCTAACAGAAGGAGTGTAGCGCGCTCATCACCCGCCAATTCACCACACATACCGGTCCATTTGCCTTCTGCGTGTGATGCATCAATAACTTGCTTGATCACAGTCAGAACAGCCGGAGACAGCGGGTTGTAGAGGTGAGAAATCATTTCGTTACCACGGTCTACTGCCAGTGTGTACTGGGTCAGGTCGTTGGTACCGATAGAGAAGAAAGCAACTTCTTTTGCCAGGTGAGGGGCAATTGCCGCTGCTGCCGGGGTTTCAACCATCACACCGATTTCGATGTTTTCGTCGAATGCATGGCCTTCAGCACGCAGTTCAGCTTTGTATTCTTCAATCGCTGCTTTCAGTTCACGGATTTCTTCAACTGAGATGATCATCGGGAACATGATACGCAGAGTACCGTGTGCTGATGCACGCAGGATACCACGCAACTGGTCACGCAGGATGTCACGACGGTCCAGACTGATACGTACGGCACGCCAGCCCAGGAACGGGTTCATCTCTTTTGGTAGATCCATGTATGGCAGGTCTTTGTCGCCGCCGATATCCATAGTACGGATAATCACAGCCTGGCCAGCCATCGCTTCTGCTACTTCTTTGTAAGCTTTGTATTGCTCTTCTTCCGTTGGCAGTGCGTCACGGTCCATGAACAGGAATTCTGTACGGTACAGACCAACGCCTTCACCGCCGTTGCGGATGATGCCGTCACAGTCTTTCACTGTACCGATGTTACCGCACACTTCTACGCGGTGGCCGTCTGTGGTTTCAGCGTGCAGGTCTTTCAGTTTCGCCAGCTCTTCTTTTTCAGCCAGGAATGCGGCTTTTACTGCTTTCGCTTCTTCCAGTTCAGCATCGCTTGGGTTGACGACAATCTTGTTGTTCATCGCGTCAAGGATCAGCATGTCGCCGTTTTTCACTTGAGCAGTAATGTCGTTAGTACCTACGATCGCTGGCAGTTCCAGAGAACGAGCCATGATTGAGGTGTGAGACGTACGACCACCGATATCACATGCAAAGCCCAGAACGTAGTCCAGGTTGATTTGTGCAGTTTCTGACGGAGTCAGGTCGTAAGCCACCAGGATCACTTCTTCATTGATGTCGCTCAGCGATACAATGTTGATGCCCAGGGCGTTTTTCACGAAGCGTGTACCGATATCGCGGATATCTGTAGCACGTTCTTTCAGGTATTCGTCATCCAGTGACTCAAGCGCAGCTGCCTGCTCTTCAATCACAGTGTGAATCGCGTTGTCTGCTGACAGTTTTTCGTCTTTGATGAGGGCTAAAATTTCTTCTTCTAGCTCTTCATCTTCAAGCAGCATGATATGGCCTTCAAAGATGGCTTCTTTTTCTTCACCAAAAGTCTCAAGGGCTTTTTGTTTGATAACTTCAAGTTGTGCAGAAGATTTGTTACGTGCGTCGTAGAAACGCGCAACTTCAGCTTCAACTTGAGCGTCAGAAATGGTGTTTGTATTTAGGACAATTTCATCTTCTTGAAGTAGTAGTGCTTTACCAATAGCAATACCTGGAGATGCTAGGATGCCTGAAATCATAGCCTTACCTTAAATTGGTCAACTGTAAACGGGAGATAAGTGGACGTTTGTGCTAACGATATATGTAGCTAATTCTAGAGCCTATTTCCAACAAAGCCACTTTGCGGGAACAAAATGGCTTTGACAGGAATGGTGCGAATTAGTGTAGTTGATCCATCAGAGCAACCAGGTGGTCAACAGCTTGTTGAGCTTGTGCACCTTCTGCAGAGATAGTCACTACAGTGCCTTTAACCAGACCCAGAGTCTGTAGCTTGAACAGGCTTTTCGCGCTAGCGCTTTTACCGTTAGAAGTCACAGTGATGTCCGCGTCGAATGCTTTAGCTTCTTTAACGAACTGAGCAGCCGGACGAGTGTGAAGACCGTTTTCTGCAGTGATTTCTACTTGCTTCTCGTACATGTTTTATACCCCAATTAATTTATTTTTTGTAAGTTTATTAACCAGAATTAGCTTAACCGTATCAGCTCGTTTCTGCTAGTTGAGCTACGAGCTTTTCGTGTCAGAACTGATACTGGTATAAAAATAATCAATCGCCTTGTTGACACTCAGCCATTGAATCTAATCTTGTCTGCTTCTTTATTTTGAAGCTAGAAATAAAACATGCCTGATATTACCAAAGGTGAGGCTAGGATCAACAAAAAAGCCCCTCAAGGGGGCTTTTTTAAACCAAAATTTGATTTCACCACATATTACTGCTGGTTTTCTTTCTCAGAGAAAATGCCGGCGAACAGGGCAGTGCTCAGGTAACGTTCGCCTGAGCTTGGTAGGATAACTACGATAGTTTTTCCTTCAAATTCAGGTAGTTCTGCAAGGCGGTTAGCAACAACAACGGCTGCGCCAGATGAGATACCAGCCAGGATACCTTCCTCTTCCATCAGACGACGAGCCATCTCGATCGCTTCTTCAGAAGTCACAGTTTCAACACGGTCAATCAGGTCCAAATCCAGGTTGCCAGGGATGAATCCGGCACCGATACCCTGGATTTTATGTGGAGCTGGTTGAATATCCTGGCCTGCCAGTGCTTGCGTAATGACCGGAGATTCAGCCGGTTCTACTGCAACAGAAGTGATGGCTTTGCCTTTCTCGCCTTTGATGTAACGACTGGTACCCGTCAGAGTACCACCGGTACCAACACCAGCAACGAATACGTCAACCTGGCCGTCAGTCGCTTCCCAGATTTCAGGACCTGTGGTCTTTTCGTGAATCTGTGGGTTAGCCGGGTTATCGAACTGCTGCAGCAACAGGTATTTTTCAGGGTTGCTGGCGACAATTTCTTCCGCTTTAGCAATCGCGCCTTTCATGCCTTTAGCCGCTTCAGTCAGCTCTAGGTTTGCACCCAGCGCTTTCAGCAGCTTACGGCGCTCAAGACTCATTGACTCAGGCATAGTCAGCGTCAGTTTGTAACCGCGCGCTGCAGCAACGAAGGCCAGAGCAATACCTGTATTACCACTGGTTGGTTCCACAAGTTCGATGCCTGGTTTCAGTTTACCTTGCTTCTCTGCATCCCAAATCATGTTGGCGCCGATACGGCATTTAACACTGAAGCTTGGGTTACGTGATTCAACTTTAGCCAGTACGTTACCTTTGCTGACTTTGTTCAGACGAACCAGTGGCGTGTTACCAATAGTAAGAGAATTGTCTTCGTAAATTTTGCTCATTGTGATGTTCCTTCATTTCGCATGTTTTGCTATCGATAAGTCGATACGTTGCGGATACGATTTAGAGAATATGTGCTCGGTTAAAAAGGTAAAAGGATTAAAAAGTTATAACTTATAGGTATCGGCGGCTTTCACCGCCAAAATGTCTATCGGGTCACATAATGCCCTTTAAACTCGCTGACCCACATCGCGGTCGCGCCACAAACCGCTACCGGCATGACAAATAGGTTGATGATCGGAATCGTTGTCAGAACCGACACCAGCATGCCGAAGCCATACGCTTTGCCCTGTTTTTGTTTCAAATTATTACGCATGTCATTAAATGCGACTTTATGGTTATCAAACGGATAGTCGCAGTACTGAATGGCGAGCATCCAGGCGGTAAATAAAAACCACAGAATCGGCCCCAGGGTCTGGCCAAGGGCCGGGATCAGCAGCAGTAGAAACAGACCGATGGCTTTGGGTAAGGTATAAAGCAGTTTACGCCATTCCCGTGCCATGATGCGTGGCACATCTTTGATGACGGCCAGTATACCCTCGTCATTAATCGTGTGACCGGTGAGTTTTTCTTCAACCTTTTCTGCCAGCAGACCGTTAAACGGTGCGGCGACAAAGTTAGCCAGCGTGCTGAAAAAGTAGGAGAAGGTGGCGAGAATGGTCAGTACCAACAGCGGCCACAGAATGTAACTCAGCCAGGACAACCAGTCCGGGATTTGTCCCATCCATTGATTAATCCAGCTGTCGAGGTGTGAAAACAGATAGAGCAGGGCGCCACCAACTAAGAGGATATTAGCCAACAGTGGCATAATCACGAATCGGCGGATGCCGGGTGATAAAGCCAGTTCCAGGCCGTAGAAAAAATAGCCAAAGCCTGAGCGCTTATGATTTTGCATAGTGTATTCCGTATACGATTTGCCAGCGGTGAAAGTTGCATTCTATTGTAACTGAGCAACAGAGGAAGAAAAGCGTGGTAAAAATCACACCATTAACGCACCTTTTAACATTAAGTTGTTCTAAACAGGGGCTGACTTTTGGTAAAGTAAACTGATAAGCCGATAAAACCTACCTTTGGCAACGTTAACGACAAGCGTTGAAGCTCAGGACATCAAAAATCGAGAAACTGAGAGTTTAAGATGCAGGAATTGCGATTCGTACTCATTATTGTTGGCGCGCTAGCGATAGCCGCTTTGCTATTTCATGGTCTGTGGACCAGTAAAAAAGAAGGGAAGTCTAAGTTTGGTGATAAACCACTTGGCCGGATTGACGTAGAGCCTGAAGAAGATGAAGTAGCGGCAGCGCGTGCTTTTGCTCCGGAAGATGATTATGAAATCATTCGTAAGGATCGCAACCAGCCGGACTTCGGGATTAAAGATGAGCCTGAGGTGGATCCTCTGATCGGTGGCTACACCGCTGCTGAAGAACCGCTGACAGAGCAGAGTGAGGTGCGCTCAGAATTTCAAGCGCCTGAAACTGCGCCAGTTGATGAAGCCCAGCCAGAGCCTGTGACTGTCTATGAAGCACCATCCGAGCCGATGTTCAGCACTGCGCGAGCAGGTGTCGATGCTGAACCTGTGGTAGAGGAGCCTCAAGCGCAGCCAGAACCGGCTCCTCAGGCCGCAGAACCGGCCCAGGATGAGATGCAGGTTATCGTGTTGAATGTACATTGTGCCGGCAACGAACCCTTTGTTGGTACTAAGCTGTTCGATAGTATGCAGCAGAACGGCCTGTTGTACGGCGAAATGGATATTTTTCATCGCCATGCTGATTTGTCCGGTACCGGCAAGGTGCTGTTTAGTGTCGCGAACATGATGCATCCCGGGACGCTGAAACACGATGATCCGGCAGAATTCACCACCAAGGGCATTTCATTCTTTATGACCTTGCCATGCTTCGGTGAAGCGGATCATAACTTTAAGCTGATGCTGAAAACGGCCCAGCAGATCGCCGATGATATGGGCGGCAACGTCCTCGATGACGCGCGCAACCTGATGACACCGGATCGCCTGGCCGCTTACCGTAAGCAAATTACTGACTTTCGGAACCGGACAGCACATAATTGATTCCATAACCTTGTTTGGTTAAGAAAGGCCCCGTGTCGGGGCCTTTTTTCATGATAGAACCTGATTGACTGCGAGAGAAACGCAATGCAAAACGTAGAGCAACGCTTACAAGAGCTTAAAGAAATACTGCATGATCATGCGATACGTTATTACGTCGAAGATGCCCCGACCATTCCGGACGCCGAGTACGATCGTCTGATGCGTGAGCTGCTGGATATTGAAGCTGAGCATCCGGACTGGATCACGCCGGACTCACCCAGCCAACGTGTCGGCGGTGCACCGTTGAGCGGTTTTGAGCCGGTGACCCATGATATTCCGATGTTGTCGCTCGATAATGCATTCGATGACGGCGAGCTGGACAGCTTTTATCGCCGCATGAGTGATCGCGTTCCGGCGGCCAAATCGGCCCGTTTCTGTTGTGAACCTAAGTTGGACGGCCTGGCGGTCAGCCTGCTGTATGTTGATGGTGTATTGGTACGTGCGGCGACCCGTGGTGATGGCGCGACCGGTGAAAACATTACCGAGAATGTACGTACCATTAAATCGATTCCACTGCGTCTGAGCGGCAGTGGCTGGCCAACCCGGATTGAAGTCCGTGGCGAAGTGTTTATGCCGAAAGCCGGCTTTGACAAAATGAATGCCGCTGCGCTGAAAAAAGGCGAAAAAGTGTTTGTGAACCCGCGTAACGCGGCGGCAGGCAGCCTGCGCCAGCTCGACTCGCGCATTACCGCCAAGCGCCCGCTGGCATTTTATGCCTACAGCGTGGGGGTGATTGAAGGCGGTGAACTGGTCGGTAGCCATTATGAGCGTTTTCTGCAGCTGAAAGGCTGGGGATTACCGATGAGCCCGGAAACCAAACGGGTCGATTCGCTGGAAGAGGTGAAAGCGTACTATCAGGACATCATGACGCGTCGTGCCGATTTGGCCTACGAAATTGACGGCGTGGTGATCAAAGTCGACGCGATTGACCTGCAGGAGCGGCTGGGCTTTGTGGCCCGCGCGCCGCGCTGGGCGATTGCCTATAAGTTCCCGGCTCAGGAAGAGATGACGCTGCTCAATGATGTGGAATTCCAGGTCGGGCGTACCGGTGCCATTACTCCGGTAGCGAAACTGGAGCCGGTGTTTGTCGGCGGGGTCACGGTCAGTAATGCGACCCTGCACAACGCGGATGAGATTGAACGTCTCGGCGTTAAAGTCGGCGACACGGTGATCATCCGCCGTGCCGGTGACGTGATCCCGCAGATTGTGTCGGTGGTGAATGAAATGCGCCCTGACAGCGCACGCGATATCGTGTTTCCGACCCAGTGCCCGGTGTGTCAGTCAGACATTGAGCGGGTAGAAGGTGAAGCGGTTGCACGCTGTAGCGGTGGCCTGGTATGCCAGGCGCAGCGTAAAGAGGCGCTGAAACATTTTGTGTCGCGTAAAGCGATGGATGTCGATGGTCTGGGCGATAAAGTGATCGAACAGCTGGTGGACAAAGAGATGGTCACCACGCCAGCGGATCTGTTCCGCTTGCGCGCTGGGGAGCTGACGATTCTGGAGCGCATGGGGCCAAAATCGGCGCAGAATATTGTCAATGCGCTGCAGGCGGCCAAACAGACCACACTGCCACGTTTCCTGTACGCATTAGGGATTCGTGAAGTCGGTGAAGCCACGGCAATGAACCTGGCGCACCATTTCTACAATCTGGACGCCATCATGCAGGCGCCGGTGGAAGCGCTTATTGAAGTGCAGGATGTCGGTATGATAGTCGCCAGCCATGTCCATGCTTTCTTCACTCAGGAACGCAACCAGAACGTAGTGCGCGATCTTATCGATCTCGGTATTACCTGGCCGGATATCGAAGCGAAAAGCGAAGATACGCCGCAGCCGCTGGCCGGTAAAGTGGTGGTTCTGACCGGGACCCTGTCACAGCTGTCACGCAGTGATGCCAAAGCGGCTTTGCAGGCATTGGGTGCTAAGGTAACCGGCAGCGTATCGAAGAAAACCGATATTCTGTTTGCCGGTGAAGCGGCGGGCTCTAAGCTGGCCAAAGCGCAGGAACTTGGCATTGAAGTGCGTGGCGAACAGGATCTGATTGATATGATCCGCTGATGGTGCTGGTCTGGTTACCTGCGTGAACGGGTTAAGCGCGATAAGCCGCCTGGCCGGTAACCTGAGCCAAATCATTGCAATTACCCCCGGAAGGAGGCATGGTTTAACCCTGTCTCCTTTTTGTTTGTTACTGTGTGCCGGATTTGGCCGCAGCCGCTGGAGGCAAGTGGTTACGTTGCAGACAAGTGGCTATTTGTCTGCAGTGCCCCGACGGAGGAAAGATGAACATCAGTGAAGTGGCAAAAAAAACCGGCCTGACGGCTAAGTCGGTGCGGTTGTATGAAGAGAAAGGGCTGATTGCCGCCCCTGTGCGTTCTGGCAATGGCTATCGTCAGTACAATCAGAGTCATGTGGATGATCTGTTGCTGATAGCGCGCTGCAAGAGCGTCGGTTTCTCCCTCGACGAATGTAAGGCGATGCTGGCCCTGGCCAATAACCCGCAGCGCACCAGCCATGCGGTCAAAGAAAAGGCCCAGCTCAAGCTGGAGCAGGTGAGCAGAAAACTGGAAGAGCTGACCCTGATTAAGCAGCAGCTTGAAGAGTGGGTGAATGAGTGTCCCGGCGATGAAAACAGTGAGTGCCCAATCATCGATAATCTCAAAGGGCATTGCTGCCAGCATTCACTGGCAGCCTCATCTGATGGCTAAAGTGTCTTTATTGTCGTGATCACTTTTATTGTCGTCATCACTGTTGCGGCCGGATAACGGTGCGGAAAGGCACAGTTCAGTGATCAGCGGGTTGGTGTAGGCTGACGTGTTGTAGGCGGACTTTCAGTACCGTGCCATCGACGGCAATGACTTCGACCCTCTGTCCGGCGCTGAGCGGCGTATCGCATTCTGCTATCCAGGTACTGTCGCCAATTTGGAGACGAAACTGGCCAACCGGTACATCTTCTGCGACCGTTGCGCTGCGCCCGATCAACTGTTTCTGCTTCTGATTGAGTGTTCGGCTGGCATCACTGCGCTTGTCGTGAGTGAGCTGACGGCGCCACCACAGCCAGGTCGTGACCAGCGAAAAAGCCGCAAAGCTGCACCATTGCAGTTGCCAGCTAAGCGGAATGCCGAGCATCAGCCCGGCCACCAGTAACGCCGACAGCCCGAGCCACAGGCAATAACCGGCCATCCCGAGCAGCTCGGTCGCCAACAAGGCCAGCCCGAGTCCGAGCCAGTGCCAGTGATTAAATTGGGTTAACCAGTCGATCAAGAATCCACCTTACGGGTATCCGTTTGTTTAAACATTTCGGCAATGCCGGTAATCGAGCCCATCAAACCGGTCGCTTCCAGCGGTAACATAATGATTTTACCATTCTCAGCCTTGCCGATGGCTTTTAGTGCCTCGGTGTAGCCCTGAGCGATAAAGTAATTGACCGCTTTCATATCGCCCTGGGCAATGGCATTCGAAACCATTTCAGTGGCTCTGGCTTCCGCCTGAGCGGCGCGCTCACGGGCTTCGGCCTGTAAAATGGCGGCCTGTTTGGCCCCCTCAGCCTTGAGGATCTCTGACTGTTTTTGCCCTTCGGCTTTGAGGATTTCCGCCTGACGCACTCCTTCGGCTTCAAGGATAGAGGCGCGCTTTTCACGCTCGGCTTTCATCTGCGCATTCATCGCTGAAGTCAGATCCGCCGGAGGCTGGACATCTTTAATCTCAATCCGGGTCACTTTGACACCCCAGGGGTTAGTTGCCTGGTCAACGATGGTCAGCAATTTGGTGTTGATCATATCGCGCTGACTGAGCATTTCGTCCAGTTCCATTGAGCCAAGTACGGTACGCATGTTGGTCAGTGTCAGGTTGCGGATCGCATTTTCCAGATCATTGACTTCATAAGCTGCCCGCGCGGCATCAATCACCTGCACAAAGCAGACCGCATCGATCACCACATTGGCGTTGTCTTTACTGATCACTTCCTGAGCCGGAATGTCCAGCACCCGCTCCATCATATTAATTTTACGCCCGACGCGGTCGATGAAAGGAATGATGAAGTTAAGACCGGGACTGAGTGAATGGGTGTAGCGGCCAAAGCGCTCAACGGTCCAGTTATCGCCCTGTGGTACCGTCTTGACCGCCGAGGCGATGAACACGATAACGACGAAGACAAAAATGCCGATGGTAATCAAAGATTCCATTGCCATGTTCCTATCCTTGCAAAGGTGAAAGATTAACAAGTATAGCGGCAGGATAGGCAATGTTATGTGATGAATTAATCGCCGCCAGAAAAAATTAAGGCAGGATATCCTGCCTTAATGATCAAAAACATAGTGAGCTTCCCTGACGGAGCAAGCTGACGGAATCGATTCGATGTCAGCCTGGCGAGGTACTGCGGGCTCCGTCGGGCAGAGTTAGTACAAAAGCCGAGTTAGTACAACAGCCGAGTTAGTACAACAGAGAGTACAGCTGGCGACGGTAACGCGCGGCGACGCTGTTCCCCTGGCCAATCGCGCTGAGGATGTCCATAAATACTTTCTTCATTTCACCATCGAGTGTGTTGAGGTCGCTTTTAAGGAAGTTCCACAGCAGCTCAAGTGCTTCTTCATCACGCTTGACCTGATGGTACTGGGTGGCCAGTTCGACAGCGATTTTGGCGTCATTGCTGTTTTGAGCCAGCGCGGTTTCCAGTGCCTGGATTTCCGGGCTGTCAGCCGCCTGTTCATGCAGTTCCAGTTTTGCGATCAGGCTTTTGTAGTAGCTGTCCTGATATTCGAGCGGAATCGCGCTCAGCTCTGCTTTAGCAGCGTCAAACTGACCGGTTTCCAGGAAGCAGTCGGCCAGAGCCAGTTTGGTATCCCCTTTACTCTTCCACTGCTCCGGCAACGCCAGCAGCAGAGTCAGTGCCTGCTGGTGCTGTTGGTTTTTGATCAGTTGCTGTGCGTACTGCAGATTTTGTTCATCCTGACTTGGCAGGTGACGGTTAAGCATGTCCTGAATCGCTTCAATCGGCTGCGGGCCACCCAGACCATCAACCGGCTGGCCGTTGAAAAACAGCGCGATGGTCGGCAGAGCCTGAATACCAAATTGTGACGCGATGGCTTGCTCGTCCTGGCAGTTAAGCTGGGCAAGCTGGAATGCACCATTGTACTGCTGAGTTAACTGCTGCAATTGCGGAATAAGTTGTACGCTTTCTTCACTCATCGGTGCCCAGAAGTAAAACAGAATAGGGCGGGACGCTGAGCTTTCGATAACTTCGCGGAAATTGTGTTGGGTAACGTCAGTAATATGAGGTGATTGCATGATGATTCCTTTTACGCTTGCGCTTTAAGCCATAGATGGGGGCATGAATTGAAAACACAAGTCATAGCAAGGCGATGGTAAAGTTTTTCGTGCTGAAATGGTTCTGAATCACAGCCAGGGCTGGCCGCTGCGCAAAAGAGGTCACGCGCGCTGTGCAGTCACAGAAAAGCAAACAGCTACCGTAAGGGTAGCTGTTGAAGCGCAAAGCGCGGTAAGCAATTCAATCAGAACGCTATAAAACAAGAAAGAGTGTCAGCGCGATACCAACACCGAGCCAATTCCATTGGTTTAAAGTCATAGATGTGTACCCAATGCAATGCTGATTAATCGGTTAAACGAATCCTACGATTCGGCCATCATCATTGCATCGGATTGTGACGTATTAATGACAGAATTGTAATTTCACGCTGCTTTATTCAGCAGTTTGTCCAAAGTTCGACCAGGAAGGAGGCGTTTTAACAGCGCAAACACTTTGGTCGGAGTGGTGACCCGATAACGTAAGCGCGGTTTGGGCGAGCTCAGGGCGTGCAGCAGAGGTTTCAGGCAGGACTCCGGAGGCAGCACAAAGGCATTATTGGATTTATCATTACCGAGCCGGTTGAGCTGGGCATGGTAACTGGCGCTGTGGAATGAATGGTCGATGTCGATCCAATGTTTAAATGCACTCAGAGCGTTAGCGCGAAAGCGGGTTTCTATCGGGCCCGGTTCTATCAGGCTGATGTGGATATCGCTGCCGTGCAGTTCAAGGCGCAGAGTATCGCTCCAGCCCTCAATCGCAAATTTTGACGCGTTGTAGGCGCCGCGGTATTTCATTGCGGCGAAACCGAGAATGGAGCTGTTTTGCACGATGCGGCCATAGCCCTGACGGCGAAAGTGCGGCATCAGCAGCGTGGTCAGGGTATGCCAGCCGAAAAAGTTGGTTTCAAATTGAGCGCGCAGTCCGTCGGTCGGCAGGTCTTCTAACGCGCCCGGCTGGCCGTAGGCGCCATTGTTGAACACGGCATACAGTTTATTGTCCGACAGCAGCAGGGCCTGTTCGACGCCGCGGCGAATGCTCGCTTCGTCACTGAGGTCGAGCTCAATACAGGTCAGGCCTTCAGCCTGCAGGCGTTGTACATCTTCTGCTTTGCGGCAGGAGGCGATCACTTGGTAGCCGCGCTGATGTAATTCGGTCGCAGCCATGTAGCCAATACCGGATGAACAGCCGGTAATTAATATCGATTGGGTCATGCAAGTTCCAGACAGGGATTATTTCAGGTCAAATCGTCAGACGTGATGTTGCAGGAGATGTTTGAGCGCCGGCTCGACGCGTGAGTAAGTGAACTGGAAACCCAGTTCAGTCAGTTTCTTCGGCTTGGCACGGATACTGTCAAACAACAATTCACTCGCTTCACCCATCAGCAGACGGATGGCCCACTTGGGCGTGGTTAAAATATGTGGACGTTTTAGCGTTTGTGCCAGACAGCGGCTGAACCTGCGATTGGTGACCGGGTGCGGAGCACTGAAGTTAAAAATACCCTGCGCATGTTCGGTTTCCAGTACGTAAACAATCGCTTTGACCATATCGCTCATGTGGATCCAAGGCATGTATTGCTGGCCGGAACCAATTGGGCCGCCGAGGCCGAGACGATAAGGCGGCAGCATTTTTTTCAGCGCTCCGCCTTCCGGAGCCAGAACGACACCGGTGCGCATAATACATACCCGGGTTTGATCCGACTGGGCGCGCAGAGCGATCTGCTCCCAGGTTGCACAAACCTGATGTGAAAAACGCTGGGAACTGACCTGCAGGCTTTCGTCAAACGGGTGTTCCTGCTGGTCACCGTAATAGCCGACTGCTGAGCCGCTGATCAGCACATGAGGGGGTTTGGTGCTGGCGTGAAACAGTTCGACCAGGCGTTCTGTCAGATTCCAGCGGCTGTCGCAGATACGCTGCTTTTGCTGTTCGGTCCAGCGTTTATCCGCAATCGGCTCGCCGGCCAGATTGATCACAGCGTCAAAGCGATTGAGATCGTGCAGATCGTCCAGGCTTTCGATGAACGTCAGTTTGTCATTATGTACGTGGGCAAGCCGCTGGCGGGCGTGATGAGAGTTGCGGGTCAGGCAGACCAAATCATGAGTCATCAGCAGCTTAATCAGTTCACGTCCGATAAAGCCGGTTCCCCCGGTGATCAATATTTTCATGTCGCCTCCTTGCTTGCTCGTTTAAGTATAGCTGTCACGTCCGCCTCATCAGCTTAGAGGAATCTGGCTCAAGTTCCAACATTCTGTTTTTTAACCTTTGCTGACTTTTTCGCCACGGCGCCGGGTGGGTCACATCAGTGTGATGTATCCTTTGCCATCATAAGTGTAACTATTTGTATCGGAGCAGGTATGGCTGGGGTAGTAGCACTGTTAAAAGCGTTAATGGGCAGTCTGCGTGACCTGCTGCCGATTATCGCTGTGATTGCTTTTTTCCAGTTGCTGGTGCTGCAGGAGCCTTTGCCCCATCTGGTCAGTGTACTGACCGGCCTGGTGTTGGTGGTCTTCGGCCTGACTTTCTTTATCTTCGGCCTGGAAATGGGCCTGTTTCCGATTGGGGGAGTCGATGGCTCAGGCGCTGGCCCGTAAAGGCAGTGTGGTATGGCTGTTGGTGTTCGCCTTTTGTCTTGGTTTTGGTACCACCATTGCCGAGCCGGCGCTGACGGCCGTGGCGGAAGAAGCCGCGCGGGTCGCCGCGCTCGGAGGCGTTATCGCGGACAGTGAGCTGACGCGTGATGAGTATGCCCACGGTCTGAGAGTGACGGTGGCGTTCTCGGTTGGACTGGCGATTGTGATTGGTGTGCTGCGCATTCTGCGTGGCTGGCCGATTCATTACATGATTGCGTTTGGCTATCTCGGCGTCGTGATTCTGACTCTGTTCGCGCCTCCGTTTATTATTGGTATCGCCTACGATTCCGGTGGGGTGACGACCTCGACCATCACTGTGCCTCTGGTCACGGCGCTGGGAGTGGGGCTGGCTTCATCCATTAAGGGGCGCAACCCGATGCTGGACGGATTCGGCCTGATTGCGTTTGCTTCCCTGTTGCCGATGATGTTTGTGATGGTCTTCGGGATGATGATGACATGAAGGCTGGCACGTCATGATAGGACTCACGGAATTTATCCAGACCCTGACTACAACCATGCGCGATGTGCTGCCGATTGTGGTGATTATTTTTGGCTTTCAACTGGTGGTGCTGCGTAAACCGGTCGCGCATCCGGTCAAAATAGCGGTGGGTTTTATTTATGTGATTCTGGGTTTGTCGCTGTTTTTACTCGGCCTGGAACTGGCACTGTTTCCGCTTGGTAAAACCATGGCTCAACAACTGACCAATCTGCAGTTTTTGCAGCAGTTCAGGCTCAGCGCAGGACAAAGCCTGCACTGGGTTGATTACTACTGGGTGTATCTGTTTGCTTTTATGATTGGTTTTAGTACCACGATTGCCGAGCCGTCGCTGATCGCGGTGGCGCTTAAGGCTAATCAGGTGTCCGGGGGAGTATCCGGGTTAACGGGCTGCGGGTGGCCGTGGCGTTCGGGGTTGCGCTCGGGATCACGCTGGGTTGCTATCGGATTGTGGTCGGCGATGCGCTGCATTTTTACATTATCGGCGGTTATATCGTGGTGGTGGTGCAAACCTTCTATGCCCCGAAGCTGATTGTTCCGCTCGCGTATGATTCCGGTGGGGTCACTACATCAACGGTGACCGTACCGATAGTGGCTGCTCTTGGGCTCGGACTGGCGTCGACGGTGCCCGGACGCAGCCCGGTGATGGATGGTTTTGGTTTGATTGCCTTTGCCAGCCTGTTTCCGATGATTTCAGTGATGGGCTATGCCCAGTTAACCCTGTGGCTTAACCGAAGGGCTGAACGCCGGGCGGCGCAAAGTGCGCCGGTTTCTGGTCAGCCTGACCTGACAGCAGCAAGGTTGCGCAAGGAGAAAGATGATGAGGTTTAAACTGATTATCGCATTTGTTGAGGACAGCAAAACCGACGAGGTGCTGGACGCGGCGCGTGAGGCCGGAGCTACCGGGGCAACAGTGATTAATAATGCTCGTGGCGAGGGGCTCAATAAAAAACGCACCTTTTTTGGCCTGACCCTGGAAGTGCAGAAAGATGTGGTGCTGCTGATGGTGGAGGAGCATTTGTCGCGCCATATTCTGGAAACCATCGCCGAAGTCGGTGAGTTTGATCAGGAATCGGGGCAGGGGATTGCGATTCAGATTGATATAGAAGACGCAGTCGGAGTCGCGCATCAGGTCGAAACATTAACCAAAGTGATTGAGGACAACCTATGAGTCGGCACGACAATATTCACGTTCGCGATGTCATGGCGAATACTTATGTCATGGTTGATGGTTTAACCACGGTCCATGACGGGATCTGTCTCGCTAAGCAGCACCAGGTGAAGGCGTTAATCGTCAATAAACGTCATGAGGACGATGAGTACGGTATTGTCCTGATGAACGATATTGCCAAAAAAGTCCTGGCCACCAACCGTTCGCCCAAGCGGACCAACATCTATGAAATCATGACCAAGCCAGCGTTATCGGTCTCGCCGGATATGAACGTCAAATATTGCGCCCGTCTGTTCGAGCGCTTTGGTATCAGCCGGGCACCGGTGATCGAAAATGGTCGGGTCATCGGTATGGTTAGTTACAATAATATCGTGATCAACGGCATGGCGCGAGATGAGGAATAGTGATTATTTACGGTCTGAATGGCCGAGGTCGCGTTGCGGATCAATCAAATCACGCACGCGTTGCTTGAGCACTTTAGCCTCCGGAAAACCGCCATCCTGTTTGCGTTCCCAGATCTGTTCACCGTTACAGAAAATTTCAAACCGGCCACCGGTATCGGGGTGGAGCGAGATGGTTGCGATCTCTTCACTGAAGGTATGCAACAGCTCCTGGGTTAACCAGGTGGAACGTAACATCCAGTTGCACTGGCGACAGTAGTAAATATCGATACGGGCTTTGTCCATAATGGCACTATCTCTTGACGTTACAAAGGAGGCTCAGCGCTGAAGGTTGTCAGCGCTGAACCACAGGGCTATTTATTGCCGAACAACACGGTGGAGCCGTGATTAAGGTTGGTCAGCAGCAGGGTTTTATCATTGACGATATCTACCCGCTGACTCTGCTCCGAGTCCATGCGGAACAGCTGGGTGATCAATTGCAGCTGCTCGGGGGTGAAATCTTTACTCTGGGTGGAAGAGACGTCTTTAAAATCGGTCGGTGTCAGCAGCAGGTAGTTATCACTGACGTCCCATTCGCCTGATTCCGAGCAGTTGATCACATCTTCCGGTACCGATTTATCCATCGCATACAACTTGACTAACGACACACGCAGGTAGGTGCCGTTAGGCAGGTACTTGACGTTTGAAGTGACATCAACCCGGCGCAGCGGGCCAACGGAATCATTTTGTTGTTTACTCTCAATCAGGGTGACCATTTTGGATTGCCATTCGCGCGAGGTCAGCACCTGTTGCAGTTTGATGTCACTGAACCAGTAAAACCAAGCGCTGAATGCGGCAGAAATCAGCAAAATCAGGATCGCAATTCTTCTGTTCATCATGGGCCTCCTCACTGGCAAATCTGATCAATATCTTCTTCGGTGGACAGGATACGTAGGGTAATGTTCTGTCCGGAAAACTGAGGGGCATGAATGTAGTTCAGCACCAGTTGATTATTGTGGCCGCCGGTGGCGATGACCTCTTTGGGTGCCATTTCACCCGGGTGAAGCTTAGCGTATTTGATGATGCAGGATTCAATCAGTGGCATCCAGGCACTCAGATCAGGCTGGTTGACAGGGGCACTGACCGTTACGCCATTGTAATTGGCTAACTGGCGCAGCTTGGAGGGGGCCGGGCTGGTAAACAAAATGACACATAGAGGCAGTAAGATGGCGACAATCAGCATGATCTTGACCCGCAGATCGCACTTGTGCAGTAAAGTCAGAGGTAAGTGATCGGCCTTTTCTGTATTCGTGCTGGTGGTGTATGCAGGGACAGAGTTTGCCGTCACCTGAATATCAGCGGGCATGACGCTACTACCGGAGCTGTCGGGGTGCTCTGGTTGTTCATCCGGCGCCTGGACCGTTTCGTCGGCTTCTAATGGTTCAACTTCTGCGATCAACTGATAGCCACGTTTGGGTACAGTTTTAACGAATTGCGGTGATTTTGTCGAATCTTTCAACATCTTGCGCAGTGTTGATACGGCTTGGGTCAGGCTTGAGTCATCGACTTCAAATCCTTGCTCACGCCAGACGAAATCATGCAGTTCATTGCGGGTTATCACTTCATTTGGGCGTTGAGATAGCAGTAATAGTATGCGGCTTTCATTGCTTCCGAGACGAACATTCTCATTGTCGGCTTCTTTGTCTACTAGCGAATTGCTCGTTGGGTCGAAAGTAAATCTGTCAGCAAGAATGAACTTTGTGGCTGTATTACTCATCGATATCTTCTTTTTAATTAGTATTTAGAGCTTGGACTAATGACTACCCACTATCCACAACCTTCCCTGTAGAACGAATTAAAAAACGACGTTGAAATATTCGGGGGTTATCTTCCTTGATAAAAATTCGGATAGAGCATAATCAAAAAAACTTCAAAAAACTCAGTTTTTATAGTTTTTGACCTTGAATTTACATTCCGGGGCCACATGTTAATACCAAATCGATGTTCCTCATACCCCAAATTTTAGTCTGGGGGCAAAAATGATGTTATGGAGCTAATATGAGCGAAACTGCAATGGCAAACAAAGAAACACGTGGTTTTCAATCTGAAGTTAAGCAACTACTTCATCTGATGATACATTCTTTGTATTCCAACAAAGAAATCTTCCTGCGTGAGCTGATCTCGAACGCATCAGATGCAGCGGATAAATTGCGTTTTCAGGCGTTATCTAACGCAGATTTGTATCAAAATGATGCTGATCTTGGAGTGAAGTTGTCGTTTGACAGCGAAGCGAATACTTTGACCATCTCTGACAACGGTATCGGCATGAGCCGTGACGATGTGATTGAGCATCTGGGTACGATCGCCAAGTCGGGTACGGCTGAATTTTTCTCAAAATTATCTCAAGATCAATCTAAAGACTCACAATTGATCGGTCAGTTCGGGGTCGGTTTTTACTCGGCCTTTATTGTTGCCGATGCGGTGACGGTACGTTCACGTGCGGCGGGCCTGGCGGCAGAAGAAGCGGTGCAATGGTATTCACAAGGTGAAGGCGATTACACCGTGGAGACCATCACGAAATCTTCCCGTGGTACTGACATCATTTTGCACCTGCGTGACGAAGGTAAAGAGTTCCTGTCGGAATGGCGTCTGCGCGATGTGATCTCGAAATACTCAGACCACATCGGTATCCCGGTCTACATCCAGACTCAGGTGATGGATGAGGAAGGCAAGCCAAGCGGTGAAACCCAGTGGGAGCAAATCAACAAAGCGCAGGCTTTGTGGACTCGTGCCAAATCTGATATCAGTGATGAAGAGTATCAGGAGTTCTACAAGCATGTATCACACGATTTTGCTGATCCTCTGGTGTGGAGCCACAACAAAGTCGAAGGCAAAAACGACTACACCAGTCTGTTGTACATTCCGGCTAAAGCGCCTTGGGATATGTACAACCGCGATCACAAGCATGGCCTGAAACTGTACGTGCAGCGCGTGTTCATCATGGATGACGCTGAACAGTTTATGCCGTCTTATTTACGTTTTGTGCGTGGCCTGATTGACTCTAACGATCTGCCGCTCAACGTGTCGCGCGAAATTCTGCAGGATAACAAGGTCACGCAATCGCTGCGTAACGCTTGTACCAAGCGGGTGCTGACCATGCTGGAACGCATGGCGTCCAACGATGCAGAAAAATATCAGGGCTTCTGGAAAGAATTTGGTATGGTGCTGAAAGAAGGCCTGGCCGAAGACATGTCCAACAAAGAGAAGATTGCCGGCCTGCTGCGTTTTGCTTCCAGCGACAGTGAATCTGCTGAGCAGAATGTCAGCCTGAGTGCTTATGTTGAACGCATGAAAGAAGGTCAGGATAAGATTTACTACCTGACGGCGGACAGTTACAGCGCAGCGAAAAACAGCCCGCACCTGGAGCAGTTTAAAGCCAGAGGCATCGAAGTCGTGCTGATGTACGATCGCATTGATGAGTGGATGATGAACTATCTGACCGAGTTTGACGGTAAGCAGTTCCAGTCCATCAGTAAAGCGGGCCTTGATCTGAGCAAGTTTGAAGACGAAGCGGAAAAAGAGAAACACAAAGAGACAGAACAAGAGTTTAAATCTGTCGTTGAACGTGTGAAAGAGTACCTGGGCGCGCGGGTTAAAGACGTGCGTACCACCTTCAAACTGGCTTCAACCCCTGCGGTAGTGGTCACTGATGACTTTGAAATGGGCACACAGATGGCGAAACTGCTGGCGGCTGCCGGTCAAGCGGCGCCGGAAGTGAAGTACATTCTTGAAATCAACCCGGAACACGCCATGGTGAAACGTATGGCTGATGAGCCGGATCAGGAAGCGTTTGCCCGTTGGGTAGAAGTGCTGCTTGGCCAGGCGATGCTGGCGGAACGTGGTGCGATGGAAGATCCGTCACAATTTGTCACTGCAATCAATCAGCTTTTGACTAAGGTTGAATAAGTTTTAGGGTAAAGCTCGCCGCGTGCGAGCTTTTTTTATTGGCGACGAGCCGATATGACGTGAAGTCACGCTATCTTTGATGTAATTGCAGAGAAAACGGCAGCTGACGGGTATTCTTTAGTCTTAGAAAGCGCTGTGCAACGAATTTCTGTGATAGAATAGCAGACTTGAATGTCACTAATAAGGCGTGTATTTTGGCACGCCTGTTTGTTGGGCTTAACCGTTTGCGTTATGGCATGCGGAGTCATCAACAAACCCTATTGGTCTCGTTATACCGAAACTTACCGTCTCGCGACACAAGGAGCTGTGAGCTTCGGTATAAATATCATTTCTAAAGAGGATTAAACATGCGCATCATTCTTCTAGGTGCTCCAGGTGCAGGTAAAGGCACACAAGCTCAATTCATCATGGAGAAGTACGGTATTCCACAAATCTCTACTGGTGACATGCTACGTGCTGCGATCAAAGCGGGTACAGAGCTTGGTAAACAAGCGAAAGCCGTTATCGATGCTGGTCAGCTAGTTTCTGATGAAATCATTCTTGGTCTGATCAAAGAGCGTATCGCTGCAGAAGATTGCCAAAAGGGCTTTCTGCTGGATGGTTTCCCACGCACTATCCCGCAAGCGGACGGTCTGAAAGAAATGGGTGTTGACGTTGACTACGTGATTGAGTTTGACGTTGCTGATGATGTGATCGTTGAGCGCATGGCGGGCCGTCGTGCTCACCTGGCTTCAGGTCGTACTTACCACGTTGTTTACAATCCGCCAAAAGTGGAAGGTAAAGATGACGTGACGGGTGAAGATCTGGTTATCCGTGAAGATGACAAAGAAGAAACCGTACGTGCACGTCTGGATGTATACCACACTCAAACTGCACCACTGATTGAATACTACGGTAAAGAAGCGCAAGCGGGTAACACTAAATACCTGAAATTCGACGGCACTAAGCAAGTGGCTGAAGTAAGCGCAGATATCGAGAAAGCACTGGCTTAATCTCAATTTTAGCCTGAGCTGAATATTTGTTATAGTGAAGCGACCGTAAGGTCGCTTTTTTTATGAACTTTTTCTGCTAAAAGTCCGTACAAGCACCTTCAGACCGGTTGATTCCAGCCCGGGACCGGGATGCCGGTCATTTTGCGAGATTCAATTTTAATCCGGCAGCGCGTGACGCTGCGTGACAAACCTGAATGGACATTATGCAAAACAACAAAAATTATGGTGTGCTGTTAGCCAATCTGGGGACGCCACAAGCGCCGACGGCGGCTGAGGTAAAACGTTTTCTGAGTGAATTCCTGCACGACCAGCGTGTGGTGGATATGAGCCGCTGGCTGTGGTGTCCGATCCTGCATGGCATTATTCTGCCGTTACGTTCGCCAAAGGTGGCTAAGCTGTACCAGAGTATCTGGATGGATGAAGGCTCACCGCTGATGGTCTATTCCAAACGTCAGCAGCAGGGCTTGCAACAGGCGCTCAATATACCGGTTGAAATGGGCATGACTTACGGCGAGCCTAGCCTGCTGAGCGGCGTTCAGAAGCTGCAGCAGCAAGGTGTGGACAGCATTATTGTTCTGCCGTTGTATCCGCAGTATTCCGGAACAACCAGCGCGGCGGTGTTTGACGGTGTGGCGAAAGCGATGAAACAGGTTGATGTGGTGCCGGATCTGAGCTTCGTGCGCGATTACCACGATCATCCGCTTTACATCCAAGCGCTGGCCGACAAGGTGCGTCAGTCCTGGCAGGAGAATGGTCAGGGTGATCTGTTGGTCTGTTCCTATCACGGTATTCCCAAGCGCTATGCGGATAATGGTGATATTTATCCTCAGCATTGTGAGCAGACCACCCGTCTTTTGGCTGCCGAGCTTGGCCTGGCTCCTGAAAAAGTTCTGATGACTTATCAGTCACGGTTTGGTCGTGAAGAGTGGCTGCAGCCGTATACGGACAAAACCCTGCAGGCACTGCCGGGGCAAGGTGTCAAAAAGCTTGATATTCTGTGTCCGGCCTTCTCGGTTGACTGTCTCGAAACCCTGGAAGAAATTTCCGAGCAGAACTGCGAGATTTTTCTGCATGCCGGCGGAGAAACATTCCACTATATCGAGTGTCTCAACGATTCAGCCGCTCATATCGCGATGATGGCAAGTCTGGTCAGAGAACGACTGTAACGCCGGACTTAACCGATACCAGAGCCCAACGCTCAGATACACAACCATCAGAGACGAAAAAGCCTCAGCATGAACTGAGGCTTTTTATGTTGGACGGGCCGACGTTAAGCTTGCGCGGTTTCCAGCACGACTTCGTTCTCACCACGGCAGATTTTACTCAGCTTAGGTGCAATCAGGAAGGTCAGTACGGTAATGGCCGCAGTGGCATAACCAATCTTACCAAACACATCACCGTAGATAGCCAGTGATTCAGTGGCGGACGCTACATGGCTCGGTACCGAGGTCAGACTTGCGACCCAGCCAGCAATAACGGCTGCGGTTGCTGAGGTCAAAAACCACATCCCCATCGCAAAGCCCATCATACGCTGCGGAACCAGCTGAGCCACCATGGCCAGGCCCAGACCGGACACCAGCAGTTCACCGATCGACTGGAATGCGTAACACAACACCAGCCAGTTTGAACTGATGATGCCTTCAGCATTGGCAAAGTTCGCTCCCCAGGACAGGATCAGGAATGACATGGCACACAGCGCCATACCACAGGCAAATTTAAACGGCATCGACAGACGATCGCCCAGTTTGCCGTACAGCATCGCCAGGACCGGACTGGCCACCATGATCCAGAACGGGTTCAGAGCCTGGAATTGCTCCGGCTCAACACCAATACCAAAGATATCGTGGCTGACGTTATGAATCGCAAAGAAGTTGAGTGAGGTTGGCATCTGGAAGTAGAGCACGAAGAACACCACACCTTGCAGCATCAGCACGAAAGCAACCAGCATTTTCTGGCGCTCGATACCGCGAATCGACAGGGCTTCTTTAAAGTAGAAAAATACAATCGTCAAGCCGGCGACAACCAGGATACCGTGCGCCAGTGCCAGGTTCTGCAGCAGGTAGCTACATACAAAGCTGGCAATAACAGAGCCAACGGTGACCAGCAGCAGTTTGGTTTTATTCACCGGTGCCAGATCAGCCGGTGAGCCGACTTTGCGCAGCATGCCCTGGCACATGATGAAGTTAACCACAGTGATCGCCAGGCCAATCGCGCTGACACCAAATGCCATGCCGTAGCCGGCACGCTCTGCTACGATTGGGGTGATGATCATCGAAATGAACGAACCGAGGTTAATCGCCATGTAATACATGGTGAACGCGCCATCGAGGCGAGGATCGTTTTCCGGGTAGACTTTGGCCAGCAGGCTGGACGGGTTGGCTTTGAACAGGCCGTTACCCACAGTGATAAAGCCCATGGCAATAAAGATAAGTGTCGGACCACCGAAGCTTTGCTCTGCGGTGGACAAGCCAAGCAGGGCATAACCAATCATTAAAATGATGGCACCTAGCGTCACGGCCCGTTTACTGCCGATGACCTTGTCACCGATCCAACCACCGGCGGCAACGAAACCGTAAACCAGCGCAGAAAAGGCACCAAACAGAACAAAAGAGGTCGATTCATCCATATTCAGAATTTTGACCATGTAAACGGTCAGGATGGCTTGCATCCCGTAGAATCCGAATCGCTCCCAAAATTCTATTGAAAAGATCAAATAGAATGGTTTAGGTTGCTTGAATATATTCAAGTCTGACATAAAGTACTTCCTGTGACAGAAACCATCTCTGGTGAATGTTCACGGTGGTGCGTTGTGCAAACCGTGGATATCACTTTTGATGCAGTGTTATAAATGATGATTTCCCTTAGGCTTATAATATTGTTAAATACATTATTGCTAAGGTTTTATTCGGTCGATACGTATACATGCAAGAGAATAAAACTGCAATGATCTTATTTGTTCGAATTTTAATCCGTATGTTAAATGGTATAAAATACAATTAGTTAGCGGTGGGTCTCGCGGCGGGGGATCTGGAAATCTAATTTTCCATATTTGAAGATCATGTGTTACAAGCAAAGAGATAACAATCAGCTTCATCCAGAGTGGAGTAAACCATAGTTCACAGTTGTTAAGAAAAGTTGGTTAGAAATGAAACGTTGGTATTTACTGTACTGTAAACGAGGAGAGCAGGTCAGAGCGAAAGCCCATCTGGAAAATCAGGGGGTAGAGTGCTTTTATCCGGAAATCGAAGTCGAGAAAATTTTACGCGGCAAGCGGCAAAAAGTGCGGGAACCGTTATTTCCGTCTTACATGTTTGTCCGTTTTGATTTTCAGCAAGGTCCGACATTCACCACGGTACGTTCAACGCGCGGGGTGGCGGATTTTATTCGTTTCGGCTCTGAGCCTAAAGAGATCCAGGGTGACTTAGTCTACGAACTGAAGCAGTTCGGCTGTGCATTGCAGGCGATGTCCCAGTCTCAAGGGCCGGTGAAGGGACAGGAAATTGAAGTCAAAGGTGGTCAGTTCAAAGGGCTGAAGGCTATCTATCAGGAGCCGGACGGTGAGAGCCGTTCGATTATGCTGGTGAAAATGATCAGTCAGCCAGTGGCGATGAGCATTGATAACAAGCATCTCGACCTGAAAGGTTAATCCTGCTTAATTTTGTCCGAGTAATAAAAAAGGCGCCACAGGCGCCTTTTACGTATCCGGTTTTCCCGCTGAGCAGTCAGTTGGAAAGGGGATTAGTATGCTTCGTTGTGAACCGCTTTTACTGCACGACCTGACGGGTCGATACAGTTTTTGAACGACTCATCCCATTCTACTGCTTTCGCCGAAGAGCAGGCAACCGAAGGGCCGCCAGGGACACAGTGCGCCGCTGATTCCAGCGGGAACAGTTCTTCAAAGATCTCGCGGTACACGTAACCTTCTTTGGTCGATGGTGTGTTGTACGGGAAGCGGTACTTCGCGGTTTCCATCTGCTGATCAGTGACTTTCGCTTCAGCAGTTGCTTTTAGTGTGTCGATCCAGTTGTAGCCTACGCCATCAGAGAACTGCTCTTTCTGACGCCATGCGATGGACTCTGGCAGGTAATGTTCAAAACACTCACGCAGGATGTGTTTTTCCATCTTACCGTTGCCACACATCTTGTCGGCCGGGTTGAGGCGCATTGCCACGTCGATGAACTCTTTGTCCAGGAATGGTACCCGGCCTTCAACACCCCATGCTGCCAGAGATTTGTTGGCACGGGCACAGTCAAACATGTTCAGCGCCAGCAGTTTACGGACGGTTTCCTCGTGGAATTCCTGTGCGTTTGGTGCCTTGTGGAAGTACAGGTAGCCACCGAAGATTTCGTCAGCGCCTTCGCCTGACAGAACCATTTTAATCCCCATGGCCTTGATTTTACGGCCCATCAGGAACATCGGCGTTGATGCACGGATAGTGGTGACATCATACGTTTCGATGTGATAAATCACGTCACGGATGGCATCCAGACCTTCCTGTACGGTGTAGGTCATTTCGTGGTGTACAGTACCCAGTTTGTCCGCCACTTCACGAGCCGCTTTCAGATCCGGTGCGCCTTCCAGGCCAATGGCAAATGAGTGCAGTTGTGGCCACCATGCTGCGGATTTTTCATCGTCTTCAATACGCATTGCTGCAAAACGTTTTGCGACTGCAGAAGTGATCGAGGAGTCCAGACCACCGGACAGCAGTACGCCGTAAGGGACGTCGGTCATCAGCTGGCGTTTTACTGCATCTTCCAGTGCTTTGGTCAGATCTTCTTTGCTGGTGGCGTTGTTCTGCACCGCTGCGTATTCGTTCCAGTCACGGATGTAGTAGCGTTTTGGCTCTGCATCTTTAGAGCTCAGGGAACTGCCCGGAGGAAATTCACCGATGGTTTTACACACCGGTACCAGCGCTTTCATTTCAGATGCTACGTAGAAGTTGCCGTGCTCGTCATGACCCTGATATAGCGGAATGATACCGATGTGGTCGCGGCCTACCAGATACTCGTCTTTCTCTTCATCGTACAGGACGAATGCAAAGATACCGTTCAGCTCTTCCAGCAGGTCGGCACCTTTGTCCTGGTACAGTGCCAGGATAACTTCACAGTCAGAATCGGTTTGGAATTCGTATTTGCCTTCGTAGCGGGCACGGATTTCTTTGTGGTTGTAGATCTCGCCATTGACTGCAAGGATCAGTTTTCTATCTGGGCTGTACAGAGGCTGGGCACCGCTATTCAGACCAACGATAGCCAGGCGCTCATGAGCCAGAATTGCTCGGTCTGATGCGTAGATACCTGACCAATCCGGGCCACGGTGACGAAGTTTCTTAGACATTTCAAGAGCGACCGGACGAAGTGCTGCCGCGTCACTTTTGATGTCTAAAATACCGAAGATAGAACACATACAACTTTCCTTAATTAGACGAGTTTCAATCAGATGACTTCAATTTGCCACTTTGGTTAAAAAAGGCAACCCATAATTGTGAAAAAGTTTAAAGAAAAGAGTGTGTGATGAATATTATTTAATTTAATGGCTAATATTTTAAACGGAATTTAGAAAAGGGCTAATTTGTCACCGGGAATGACAACAAAAGCCGCTAACTTTTGTTGTCATCACCAGTTTAGCTGCGGCTGAAATGTGGATTGAGCTGGTCGCAAACATGGCGGGCAAAACCGGTGCCGGCTTCGCTGTAGATGTTAAACGCAGCGTGTGCGCCATCGGCAATCAGGCTGTCCATCTGGTCCGGGTATTCGGCAATTGCCGCAATATGACCAGGGAAGTGACGCTTTTTCAGCAGCGACAGGGCAATCTGGTTGGCCTGGTGATGTGGCATCGCCAGCAGCACCATTTTGCCATGTCCGGTATCAAGGATACGTTCCCAGAAATCCGGGTCGGTGGCATCGCCGCTGATGACGTTGCGCCCTTGATCGCGGTGACCTTTGGCGGCGTCTTCGCGTAGTTCGACACCCAGACAGATCTGGCCATAGCGTTGGGTCATTTCTTCATAAGCACCGGTTCCGATACGGCCCATACCGAGGATCAGCACCTGAGCGTTGCCCGGGTTAATCAAGGCGTCGCGCTGATGCAGGACTTCCGGCGCGGGCTGATCAAACCAATGTGACGAGCGTTGGTAAAGTTCGTGCCCCTTGCGGCTCAGTGGTGCGGCGACAATAAACGACAGCGGTACCGAGATGGCCAGGGCGACCAGAATATCGCCCGGTAACCAGCCCATTTTAAAGGCCAGTCCGCCAACAATCAGGCCGAACTCACTGAAGTTGAACAGCGAAATTGACGCTAGCAGCGAGGTACGCACCCGGAAATGGAAGCGATTAATAACCCAGAAATAAAGCATACCTTTGATCGGTAGCAGGATCAGCAGCAGCAGGGCGAGGAAAAAGCCGGTTGCGGTCGGTTCTTCTGACAGGCCAATATTCAGGAAGAAGCAAACCAGAAATAACTCTTTTAAGTTAAACAAGGATTTGGAGAGCTCCGAAGCCTTATTGTGTCCGGCCAGCATCATACCGAGGATCAGTGCGCCCAGGTCCGGCTTCATCCCGACCAGTTCGAACAGACCAGCTCCCACCACCAGGGCCAGGAAGATACCGAGCAGAATCAGCATCTCACCGTGGCCGACCCGGTCGAGCAGCTCAAACATCAGTGGGCGCAGGAATGGCAACATAAACAGTCCGATGGCATACCATTCCGGCAGTTTACCGGTCGATGCGGTTAAAAATATCACGGCAAAGATATCCTGCATGACCAAAATACCGATAGCGAGTGTGCCGTAAGTGGCATTCAGTTCGCCTTTTTCCTGCAGGGATTTAACCGCAAATACGGTACTTGAGAAGGACAGCGCAAAACCCAGCAACACTAGGCTTGAGACCGGTACATCGGCCAGGCTGTCGAGCCCCAGAGTTTTGAACGCCATCAGGATAAGGGTGAAGATGGCGGTCGACAGCAGGTTGTGCACGGTGGCTCCGGCCCAGATTTCCTTCTCAAGCAGAGAACGGACATCCAGTTTCAAACCTATAGTAAACAGCATCAGGGTGACACCGAGGTCAGCCAGTGTGGTAATGGTTTCGTTTGACTCAAAGCCATAGCCATTGAGGGCAAACCCGGCAATCAGAAAACCGACTAACGGAGGAAGGTGACATTTTAGTGCGATAAACCCAGCCAGAAATGCCGCAGAGATTATGATCAAATCCATAGTGTTTCTTATTTTAATTAAAAAAGGGCCGTATCTTCATAGAGATACGGCCCTATATTATAGGATATGCAACTGATTAGTCTTCAAGCAATTTTTGTAACAGAACGCCATTAAGCATCGCGCGCTTGATCATGGCAAATGCGCTTTTGGTCGGTTGCTTATCCACCGCTGAGGCAACGATAGGCAAATCGCGGTGGAAGGTCTTGAGCGACTGATTGTGTACATTGCGCAAAATAGCCGGGAAAATAATCTCCGGAGCCGCAGTAATCTGACCGGCGATAACAATTTTTTGCGGGTTAAACAGGTTGACGGTAATGGCAATCGCTTTACCCAACTGGTTTCCGACCTGAACCAGCGCCTGTTTGGCCAGCTCATCGCCCTGATTGGCGTGCTGACAAATGGTTTCGACGTTCAGCGGCTCAATGCCGGCCAGGCTTGATTCATAACCCTGTGCCAGTAGGTTGGTGACGCGTTTGATGATCGCCGGGTTGGTGGCAATGGTCTCCAGACAGCCGAAGTTGCCGCACTGGCATTTATCGCCGAGCGCGTCTATCTGGATATGGCCGATTTCGCCCACATTACGATTAGAGCCCAGAAATACCTGGCCGTTGACTATGATGCCGGCACCGGTGCCGCGGTGCACACTGACCAGAATGGAGTCCTGACAATCCTGGCTGGCGCCGAAATAGTGTTCAGCCAGTGCCATACCGCGCACATCGTTACCAACAAAGCTTTCGACATGAAAATGCTCGCGCAGAATATCGCCCAGATCCAGAGTATCAATATCGATGTGTGGCATATATTCCACCACACCGGTTTCAGGATTGACCAGGCCTGGCAAGACCACACCGATGGCAATTAACTGATCAATCTGCGCGCTGTGCTGGGCAATGAAAGCTTTAATATGACCAAGCAGACCTTCGATTAATTGCGGCTGCTGGGCATAGAGAAATTCGTGTTCGGCGCTAGCCAGCTCTTTGCCACCTAAATCGTACAGGCTGAGCTGGATATAATCGCGGCCGAGACGCACCGCGATGGAATGAAAGGGAGCCACTTCGGTGGTGAGAGAGATGGCACGTCGCCCGCCGGTCGACGCTTGTTGCGCGACCTCTTTTATCAGGCCGCGTTCGAGAAGCTGGCGGGTGATCTTGGTGACGCTGGCCGGAGCAAGCTGGCTGACATCGGCAACCTGAATGCGGGAAATCGGACCTTGCTGGTCAATTAAACGATAAACCGCTGCGCTGTTGAGCTGTTTAACAAGATCTACGTTACCTATTTGTCCGCCATTCATTACACATTTTGCTCGTATTGTCCGTTTACTACCGTCGCTTTTACCTGGAAGTCGCGGTCAAACGCCGTTAGGTTGGCAATCATGCCAGGCCGGATTCGACCCAGTTTGTTGTCCACTCCAATAGCTTTGGCAGGATATAGGGTTGCCATCCGCAGGGCTTCGTCTAAAGCGATACCGACGTGCTCAACCGTATTTTGAATTGCTTTTATCATCGTCAGGGCTGAGCCGCCAAGTGTGCCGTTTTCGTCTACACACTTGCCGTCCCGGTAATATACTTTCTTACCGACAAAAATAAAGTGATCCATCTCAGCGCCTGCAGGAGCTGTGGCATCGGTCACTAATACCAGCTTGTCGCCTTTGATTTTGTGGGCAATGCGGATGTTGGCGTAGTCGACATGGAAGCCGTCGACAATGATACCGGCATAGACATCCGGCGTATCATAAATAGCACCGACAGCCCCCGGTTCACGCCCGATCATCGGCGTCATGGCATTAAACAGATGAGTGGCAAAGCTGATCCCGGCTTCAAATCCCTGCCGTGCTTCGACGTAGGTCGCGTTGGTATGGCCAAGAGAAACCACGATGCCGGCCTCTGCCAGTTGCGTAATATGGGCCGGATTGTTTTTTTCCGGTGCCAGCGTCAGTTTGGTCACCACGTCGCGGTTATCACAGATGAAGCGGATCATTTCGTCGTTTGACGAGCGGATAAAATCGACGCTGTGGATGCCCTTTTTGAGCTGATTGAGGTACGGGCCTTCCAGATGCAGACCGAGGGAGTGGTTCTGGAAACGCTGCTGGTAGTCGCGCTGCGCGGCCACCGCCTGACGCATATCATCATCGGATGAAGTAATCAGGGTGGGCAGAAAACTGGTACAGCCGGACTTTAAATTCGCGCGGTGCATGGTGTGCAGGGTGGCGGCGCTGATGTCATCATTAAACATTACACCGCCACAACCATTGAGCTGAACGTCGATAAATCCGGGACTTAAGTTGGCGCCATGCAGGTCAATAGTGGCTAATTCAGCCGGTAAGTCAGCGACAGGTTGCAGAGAGTGGATTATGTCGCCATCAACCACGACTGCATGCTCTGTGAGCATTTCGCTACCCGTGTAGATTTTACAGTTAGTTAGCGCGTACATATTAGCGAGTCCTTATCTTTATCGAGATCTGATCAATTCATGCGGCAAGGCCAGTCAGTTAAGCAGAAAGTGTGAGGCAGAACTTTCTTTGCTGACTTCAATTAGGTCGCAAATTATCTTTTTGATTTCCAGAGACGCAGGCTCTGGTTGAAAATAAGTGATAAACCGTTTGTCAGTTCAATGACTTCCGAACGCGACCCGGCTGGGGTTATCATGGCGTCAACGGCTGTATCTGTCACTATTTTAGAGTAACTCAACGCCAGATAGTACTGTTACGAGTTTGTTTTTTCGTATGATAAAATAAGTTTTATGATCTCGCTAGCAAATTCCTTGATTTTTCCAATTTACTCTTGATTAAGATCACATTTAAATCGGTTTTAATTTGTGAGCCGAAATATTTCGCATACACTGACATGGACTAAATTGAGTGACTAAAATAAGTCAGCCAATGTATACCAAATTCCTATAGGGAGAACGTAAGGTGAATATTCTTGGATATTTTCAAAAAGTAGGGAAGGCCCTGATGGTGCCGGTGGCGACGCTGCCAGCGGCGGCCATTTTAATGGGTATAGGCTACTGGATTGACCCGAATGGCTGGGGAGCGAACTCGGCTCTGGCAGCGTTTCTGATCAAAGCTGGTGCCGCCATTATAGACAATATGTCGGTGTTGTTTGCAGTTGGTGTGGCGTTTGGTATGTCCAAGGATAAAGATGGTGCAGCGGCACTGTCCGGCTTCGTTGGCTTTCTGGTGGTCACAACCCTGCTCTCACCAGGCGCAGTCGCGCAAATCCAGGGTATTGATCCTTCTGCCGTTCCTGCCGCATTTAACAAGATTAATAACCAGTTTGTCGGCATTCTGGTCGGTATTGTTTCCGCTGAGATTTACAACCGCTACTCAACCGTCGAGTTACATAAAGCTTTAGCCTTTTTCTCCGGTAAGCGTCTGGTGCCAATCCTGACCTCATTTGCCGGTATCCTGATTGCGTTTGTGCTGATGTACGTCTGGCCGGCGATTTACGGTGGCCTGGTAAACTTTGGTGAGTCTATTCAAGGTCTTGGCGCAACAGGTGCAGGTATTTATGCCTTTTTTAACCGCCTGCTGATTCCGATTGGTCTGCACCACGCGCTGAACTCGGTATTCTGGTTCGATGTCGCCGGTATTAATGATATTCCTAATTTCCTTGGTGGCGCGAAGTCGATTGCGGAAGGTACCGCGGTTCCTGGTATTACCGGTATGTATCAAGCGGGCTTCTTCCCAATCATGATGTTTGGCCTGCCGGGTGCGGCACTGGCGATTTACCACACCTCAAATGCCAAGCATAAAGAGAAAGTGGCCTCTATCATGATCGCCGCCGGTTTTGCTTCTTTCTTTACCGGTGTGACTGAACCGCTGGAATTCTCCTTCATGTTCCTGGCTCCGCTGCTGTATGTCCTGCATGCGCTGCTGACCGGTATTTCTGTCTTTATCGCAGCATCGATGCACTGGATGGCCGGCTTTGGATTTTCGGCAGGTCTGGTGGATATGGTGCTCTCTTCGCGTAACCCACTGGCGATCAACTGGTACATGCTGATTGTGCAGGGCCTGGTCTTCTTCGCTATCTACTACGTGGTATTTCGTACCGTCATCGTTAAATTTGGCCTTAAAACACCGGGTCGTGAAGATGAAGAGCAAGCGGCGACCATGAGCGCGGCATCGGGCGATTCCGCTGAACTGGCCAAGCAATATCTGGCGGTACTGGGCGGCCATGATAACCTGGCCAATATTGATGCCTGTATCACTCGTCTGCGACTGACTGTGAATGATATGTCGGTGATTGACGAGAAGCAGCTCAAAGAGCTGGGCGCGATGGGCGTGGTAAAACTGGGGGCTAACAACCTGCAGGTTATCCTAGGGCCAATGGCGGAAATCATTGCCGGTCAGATGAAAGATATTCGTTCCCAAGATTAACCACTGTCCCGGCATCGCTGGTGTTCAGGTTGTAGTCTGAGTTTGGTTAAATCCAAGCCTCCGCATCATGCGGGGGCTTTTTGTTTGTGCATTTAACCACCTGCGAGCAGAAATAATCGTAAGAAAACCGCAGTTTTTATTGTGAATTCATTCAGAATTGTGGATCATTAGTGGCAATATTTCTGCTCTGCCGGGCTTTACGCCTTCTTCGCAGAAACCGTTTTCTGACAATACTAAATAAACTTTGAGGTGCTATAGATGAGTGAAGCTGAGGCTCGTCCATCGAACTTCATTCGCCAAATCATAGATAAAGATTTAGCGGATGGTAAACACACTAGCGTGCATACTCGTTTCCCGCCGGAGCCGAACGGCTATCTGCATATCGGACACGCGAAGTCGATCTGTTTGAACTTTGGTATTGCTCAGGACTATCAGGGTCAGTGTAATTTACGTTTTGACGACACAAACCCTGAAAAAGAAGATCTCGAATACGTTGAGTCAATTAAGAAAGATGTACAGTGGCTGGGCTTTGAGTGGTCCGGTGATGTTTGTTATTCATCTGACTATTTTGACAAGCTGTATCAATATGCGGTGGAACTTATCCAAAAAGGCTTGGCGTATGTTGAAGAGCTGAGTCCGGAGCAGATTCGTGAATACCGTGGTACTTTGACCGCGCCGGGTAAGCACAGCCCATACCGCGATCGCAGCGTAGAAGAAAACCTGGCACTGTTCGAAAAGATGCGTGCCGGTGAATTTGCCGAAGGCACTGCCTGTCTGCGCGCCAAGATCGATATGGCATCGTCATTCATCGTACTGCGCGATCCTGTGTTGTATCGCGTGCGTTTTGCAGACCACCACCAAACGGGTGACAAGTGGTGCATTTACCCGATGTATGACTTTACCCACTGTATTTCCGATGCACTGGAAGGGATTACTCACTCGCTGTGTACGCTGGAATTCCAGGACAACCGCCGCCTGTATGACTGGGTTCTGGATAACATCAGCATCGAATGTCACCCACGTCAGTACGAGTTCAGCCGCCTGAACCTGGAATATACCGTGATGTCGAAGCGTAAGCTGAACCAGCTGGTGACCGAAAAACTGGTTAACGGTTGGGATGATCCGCGTATGCCGACCATTTCAGGTCTGCGCCGCCGTGGTTTTACCTCAGGCTCAATTCGCGAATTCTGTAAACGTATCGGTGTGACCAAACAAGACAACATGATTGAGTTTGGCGTGCTGGAATCTTGTATTCGTGATGACCTGAACGAAAACGCACCACGTGCGATGGCGGTTCTGGATCCGGTCAAAGTTGTGATTGAAAACTTTGACGCGGACAGCACTGAAATGCTGAGCATTGCTAACCATCCGAATAAGCCGGAAATGGGTGAGCGTCATGTGCCATTCAGCCGTGAAATCTGGATCGAACGTGAAGATTTCCGTGAGGAAGGCAACAAGAAGTACAAGCGTCTTGTGCTGGGTAAAGAAGTTCGTCTGCGTGGCGCCTACGTGATTAAAGCTGAGCGTGTTGAAAAAGACGAGCAGGGTAACATCACCACCATTTACTGTACTTACGATGCCGATACACTGGGTAAAAACCCGGAAGATGGCCGTAAGGTGAAAGGTGTGATTCACTGGGTATCGGCTCAGCAAGGTGTTGCTGCCGAGTTCCGCCTGTACGATCGTCTGTTCACCGTACCAAACCCGGGTGCCGCGGATGACTTCGCTGCCACCATTAACCCGGAATCTCTGGTCAAACTGCACGGTTTTGTTGAGCCAAGCCTGGCGAATGCAGAAGCTGAGTTCGGCTACCAGTTTGAGCGTATGGGGTATTTCTGTGCCGACGCGAAAGACTCACAGCCAGAGGCGCTGGTTTTCAACCGCACCGTTGGTCTGCGCGATACCTGGGCGAAAATTGAAAACGCCTGATATCTGAGCGAATGATAACCTGATCCGAAAGCCAGCTGCATGCTGGCTTTCTTTTTATCAATAACGCCTAATCCTGGCCCAAAGTCTTAGCAAAACCGCAGGTTTTGTGTGAGATTGCTGCGATTATTGTGGCTTAGGTACATTTTTTACTTTATCCCCTATAGTTTTGCCCCTCCGATCCGATATATTTAACAGATCACAGAATTCATTAGTTAAAGCACTCAGCTGAGCCTTTTATGCATCAATTTTTCAAGCGATTGCTATGGCCTCTCGCCGTAGCCGTTGTGACTCAGACTTCCATCGTATATGCAGAGGGCATCCGCCTGATCGGACCTGGCGGTGAAGTGCAATCCGAGCCTCAATTCAGCGAACAGGTCGTTCCTGCTCGCACCTCAGAGGCTGCGCCTCCTTCTGTACGTAGCCAACAGACGGCTCCTGTCTCGGCCAGAGCGGCCAATATCATGCCGTCCAATGAGCCGTCGACTTTTTTTGGCCCGACGTCAGAGCAGGACACGTTATGGTCAATCGCCAGCCGGTTACGACCGTCGCCCAGTGTTTCTGTTCAGCAGACCTTGCTGGCCATCTATCGCCTTAACCCTCAGGCGTTTGAAAATCAGAACATCCATAGCCTGATGCCTGGCAGTACGCTGCGTGTGCCATCGCTGGCGCAGGTCCGCAGCGCGACCACTCAGGAAGCGGTCAATGTCATGAACGCGCATCAGGCGCGCCTCAACCAGACCACAGCCCGACCGGTAGCCCCGGTGCAAATCACCGCCCCGCAGCCTCAACCGACCCCTGCAGCCCAACCGGCCACACCAGCGACGACAGCTACCCCAGCGGCCCCCGACGCCACGCCTGCGCCAGTCACCCGCAGCGACGTGGATAAAGTTGAGCAGCAGATTGCTTCATCCGATTCAGAGATGCTGGCGCTGGAAGAGAAGAACCATCGTTTGCGTTTGATGTTGGCTGAGATGCAGTCAGAAGTGGATACGCTGAAAAACGAACTGGGTGATGAGAACCGCATCCGCTCAGAAGTGGAAAAATTGCTGGATGAACAACGCAGCAAGCAGCAGGCAGAGCAGAAGCTGGCACCATCAACCTGGGATCAAATTCTGTCCAATGGTTGGTTGGTCGGCTTGATGGCACTCATCCCGGGTTTAGCGATCGCCTTCCTGGTGCTGATGCTGCTCAATCGCCGCTCTCAAACCGATAATCAGGAACAGAAACCTGCCGAACAAACTCCGCCATCTCAGGCTGAGGCCGCTGCGGTTGTGGCCGGAGATGAAACCCTGCAGAGTCTGGAAGATGATCTGCTGCTGGATGATGACTTATTTGGCGAAGCGGATGACAGCGAACTGACGTTCAGCGATGAAACCGCAGAAGCTGACGATACACAGGATGATATTTTTGCTGATCTGGATGAAAACGATCTCGATTTCAATCTGGAAGATGAAGACGGTGAAGATCCGTTTGCCGGTATCGACGATGACGGAGATCTGGATACCGACTTTGGCGGTAACAGTGGCATCAGTGTCAACGGTGATGAAAAAGCGCTGGGTCTGGAAGAGATGGAGCGTACGTTGGATCAGGCGGTGCAAGAGCCGCAAGATGACGACGAAGCGGTGTTCGACCTGTCGGATGATGATTCTGCGGTGCAGGACGACCTCGACACGTTGCTCGGAGAAAATGATACGGGCGAAGAGCTCGAATCCGGTATGCTGGAACAGTCGATGCTGGATGACTTGTTTAACAGCAGCACGGATGAAGATGACGACCTGGCTGCGCTCGATTTTGACAGCCTGCTGGACGAGAACAGTCTCGATGATGCCAAAGTTACCTCGGATGAGGAGCTGGAAAGCCTGTTCAGTAACATTGAAGCCCAGGCTGATCTGGATCAGCTTGAAGCGCAGAGCGATGAAGCGGCACTGCTGGATGAAATGCTGGATGAGGATCTCGAACTCGACATCGATAGTAACAGCACCGAGTTGCTTGATGAGTTGCTGGCAGAATCAGACGAGATTTCTGCCCAGAATGAAAGTGACCAAATGCTGGATGAACTGTTAGAGCAGAGTGCGTCTGAGACGGCAGATGATGCATTCGATATTGACAGTGACAGCCTGTTGGATGAATGGCTGGAGAAAGAGCAGGAGAGCAGTGAAACCAGCGAAGACGAGCCGGAAGCGCTGGCGGAACTGGATGACGGCACTGAATTCTTTGATGAGCTACTGGAAATCGAGCAACAGGCGCAGCAGCCTGAGTCAGAGTACAACAGTACCCATTTCAAAAATGATTTGTTGGATGCGGTACCAGACAATGATCCTTTGCTGGAAGAGTTCGATTTTGGTGATGAGAGTGAGTTTTCTCTCGATAGCGACAGCGATGACGAATTTGAGTTTAGCCCGCAAATTGAAGGCAGCGAAAGCGAAGCGGAACCCGCAGCACCAGCGGATGAGCCGGTCGCACCACAAAGCGTCAGCAATCAGCCTGAACCGGTCGCGAATGAATTTGGCGTTCCTCAGGATGATGATTGGTTACTGGACGATCCACTTGGTGCTGATTCGTCGGGCGTAGAGGAAGTTGAACCGCTGTCATCGGCTGATTTTATGGCCGGGTTGGAGCAGCAGCAGCCTGAACCAGAAGCGGCCGCAGAGGCGGAAGCCACGCCGCAAGAGCGGGAGCTGACTGCTGAAGCGAGTGCAGAGTCTGACCCACAAACCCAAGAGCCTGACTCACAAACCCAAGAGTTTGATCCACAATCTGAAGAGCCTGAGCCACAAGCGGAAGACCTGGCTGCGCAATTTGCCGATACTCAGGCTGAATCAGACGAAGAAGGGTTTGCCTTCGATGACTTAGAACTGCCGGAGTACAGCGAAGCGGATGCCCTGGCTGACAGCGTTGCAGAGCCGGAAGCCGAGGCACAGCCTGAAAGCTCAGCACAAGCAGAGCAGCCAGAAAGTGCCGAAGCAGATGAAGCGTTTGCTTTCGATGACTTAGAGCTGCCGGAGTACAGCGAAGCGGATGCTCTGGCTGACAGCGTTGCAGAGCCGGAAGCCGAGGCACAGCCTGAAAGCTCAGCACAAGCAGAGCAGCCAGAAAGTGTCGAAGCAGATGAAGCGTTTGCTTTCGATGACTTAGAGCTGCCGGAGTACAGCGAAGCCGATGCTCTGGCTGACAGTGAATATGAAGCAGAATCAGAGTTCATTTTTGACGGTGATGAAGATGAAGGACTGTCTGATGAGTTGATTGCCGGGCTGGAGCAGCCGGTAGAAGCACAATCTGAACCAGAAGCGGTCGCAGAGGCGGAAGCCACGCCGCAAGAGCCAGAGCTGACTGCTGAAGCGAGTGCAGAGTCTGTCCCACAAACGCAAGAGCTTGATCCACAATCTGAAGAGCATGAGCCACAAGCGGAAGACCTGGCTGCGCAATTTGCCGATACTCAGGCTGAATCAGACGAAGAAGGGTTTGCCTTCGATGACTTAGAACTGCCGGAGTACAGCGAAGCGGATGCTCTGGCAGACAGCGTTGCAGAGCCGGAAGCCGAGGCACAGCCTGAAAGCTCAGCACAAGCAGAGCCGCCAGAAAGTGCCGAAGCAGATGAAGCGTTTGCTTTCGATGACTTAGAGCTGCCGGAGTACAGCGAAGCAGACGCTCTGGCTGACAGCGTCGCAGAGCCGGAAGCCGAGGCACAGCCTGAAAGCTCAGCACAAGCAGAGCCGCCAGAAAGTGCCGAAGCAGATGAAGCGTTTGCTTTCGATGAGTTAGAGCTGCCGGAGTACAGCGAAGCGGATGCTCTGGCAGACAGCGTTGCAGAGCCGGAAGCCGAGGCACAGCCTGAAAGCTCAGCACAAGCAGAGCCGCCAGAAAGTGCCGAAGCAGATGAAGCGTTTGCTTTCGATGACTTAGAGCTGCCGGAGTACAGCGAAGCCGATGCTCTGGCTGACAGTGAATATGAAGCAGAATCAGAGTTCATTTTTGACGGTGAGGAAGATGAAGCACTGTCTGATGAGTTGTTTGCCGAGCTGGAGCAGTCTTTCGCCGAAGATGCCATGGGTGGTGAATCTGAGCCTGAACCGCATGGCGAAAGCGAGAATACGCCATCACCTCAACCAGACAAGATGGCGGCGCGAGAGGAATTTGACGAGGACGCGCTCAATGCGTTGCTTGATGAACAGCCTCACAGTGACGGCTTCGCGTTTGATGGTCCGATTGATGCCCAAACGATTGACAGTGCGGGTATGGACATTGAAGCCATGCTGGATATGGGCGGCGAAGACTGGAACGGCTTTAGCCTGACGGCGGACCAGCAGGCTGACATCGTCGATGATGTGCCGGAAGAAGAGCTGGCGGCCTGGCATCCGGAAATTCAGAATCAGCAGCCGGAAGTGGAAACTGAAAACTGGGGCAAGCAAGAAGACATCATGGACTTCGACCCGCAGCAGAATCAGTTTATGACCATTGATGAGCTGATGGCTCAGGTTGAGCGGGAAGATATGGGCCTTTCTCCTGACGATGAAGAGCTCAAGCTGGATGTGGGGCTGAATGAGTTTCCGGATGTGATCGGTGACATTTCCGATATTGATGTCGACAGCAATGCTGAAGCCGCCGGTAAGCTGGATCTGGCCCAGATTTATATGGAAATGAATGATCACAAAGGGGCAGTGAAGCTATTGGAAGAAGCGATTGTTGATGGCAATGATGATATTCGCCGCCAAGCCAAGCATCTGATCGATGTGATTAATGGTCGGGCTTAATCTGTCGCCTTATAATGAGTGGTATTGCATCGGCAGTGTCATAATTGGGTAAGAAAAGAGGCAACCGGGTTGCCTCTTTTTTCTGTGCATTAGAATTTATCATGCAGAGGGTTTATACTGCCTGCCCCATTTCCCTTAGATGTTTAAGAGAAAAACGACATGAGAATCGCTCTGGGTATCGAGTATGACGGTACTCACTATTATGGCTGGCAACGCCAACGAGAAGTTAAAAGCGTGCAGGAAGAGCTGGAAAAAGCACTGACTGTGATCGCTAATCATCCGGTAGAAGTTCAGTGTGCAGGCCGCACTGATGCGGGTGTGCATGGTACTGGCCAGGTTGTCCATTTTGATACCACAGCGAGCCGTAAAATGGTGGCCTGGACCATGGGTGCCAACGCCAATTTACCTAAGGACATTGCGGTGCGCTGGGCAAAAGAGGTTCCGGACGAATTTCATGCCCGATTCAGTGCAACAGCACGCAGATATCGCTATGTGATCTACAATCACATGTATCGCCCGGGAATTTTGTCTTCTGGTGTGAGTCACTATCATGGTGAACTGGATGCTGAGCGTATGCATCGAGCCGGACAATTCCTGCTGGGTGAGAATGACTTCACGTCATTCAGAGCTGCACATTGTCAGTCACGCAGTCCTTGGCGTAACATAATGCACTTAAACGTCACTCGTCATGAGCGCTACGTTGTGATTGATATTAAAGCCAATGCGTTTGTCCACCATATGGTGCGTAACATTACCGGCAGCCTGATTGCGGTCGGCCGTGGTGAGCAGGCACCGGAGTGGATCGAGTGGTTGCTGGCGGCGAAAAATCGCAGCCTGGCAGGGGCGACGGCCAAAGCGGAAGGCTTGTATCTGGTCGATGTTGATTACCCGCCGGAGTTTGAGCTGCCTGAAGCGCCGATGGGACCGCTGTTCTTACCAGAAAGTTTGAACTAACCGGATTGGATTAGCTCAAATTAAACAATGTTGTGCGTGGGATAACTGTTCAGGAAATAGGTACAACCAGTTTTTTGTCCACAGTTGGCATTTTCTGTGCTTTAATCCACACGCGTTAATGTCGAATAAAAATCTGTCGCAATACGGCGGCAGATGAGAGAGTAAAAGGTCTTGCATGAGCTGGCTTGAGAAGATTTTAGAGAAAAGCAACATCGGTAGTTCACGTAAAGCGTCTATCCCTGAAGGGGTGTGGACCAAATGTACATCTTGTGAACAGGTGCTTTATTACGCCGAATTAGAGCGCAATCTTGAAGTTTGTCCAAAATGTAACCATCACATGCGCATGAAAGCGCGTCGTCGTCTTGAGTCATTTTTGGATGAAGCAAACCGCTACGAAATTGCGGAAGAACTAGAGCCGCAAGATAAGCTGAAGTTTAAAGACTCGAAGCGTTATAAAGAGCGTATTGCAGCTGCTCAGAAGAGCAGTGGCGAAAAAGATGCCCTGATTGTAATGAAAGGCGAGCTGATGACCATTCCTGTGGTTGCCTGTGCGTTTGAATTCTCTTTCATGGGTGGCTCAATGGGCTCAGTGGTTGGCGCGCGTTTTGTACGTGCGGTTGACGCTGCAATCGAAGCTAACTGTGGTCTGGTTTGTTTCTCCGCCAGTGGCGGTGCCCGTATGCAGGAAGCGCTGATGTCGCTGATGCAGATGGCAAAAACCAGTGCGGCACTGGAGCGTTTGACCGCAAAAAGGTCTGCCGTTTATCTCTGTGCTGACTGATCCGACCATGGGCGGTGTGTCTGCGAGTCTGGCGATGCTGGGTGACATCAATATTGGTGAACCGAAAGCACTGATCGGTTTTGCTGGTCGTCGTGTTATCGAACAGACGGTACGTGAAGACCTTCCACAAGGCTTCCAGCGCAGTGAGTTCCTGCTGGATCACGGTGCGATTGACATGATTGTTGACCGTCGTGAAATGCGTCAGCGCGTGGCTGGACTGTTGGCAAAAATGACTCGTCAGGAATCACCGCTGGTTGTTTCTGTGAACGATGCGCCAAATGAAGAACCATATTCTGTACCAGAAGCGGACAAAAAAGGGTAAAGTAGTCGCTAACTAAACCAAGCAAAACAATGGTTATACGTTAGATGAATCAAAACCCAATTCCACAAGCCACATCGCCATTATCGGTGTGGCTTGATTATTTAACCCATATTCATTCCTCCGCTATTGACCTGGGTCTGGACCGTGTTCAGGCTGTCGCTCAAAAAGCCAATCTCACCAAACCTGCTCCGACCGTGATTACTGTTGCCGGTACCAACGGTAAAGGGTCAACCTGTGCATTGATGGAAGCGATTCTGCTCGATGCCGGATATTCAGTTGGTGTCTACAGTTCTCCCCACTTAATTCGTTACAACGAGCGTGTCCGAGTCAATGGTCAGGATCTGCCTGATGAAAAGCACACGGAAGCCTTTGCGTTTGTTGAACAGCAGCGCGGTACCATTACGCTCAGCTTGTTTGAGTTCGGTACGCTGGCCGCATTGCGTCTGTTTCAGACCGAGCAAGTGGACGTCGTCCTGTTAGAGGTCGGTTTGGGCGGGCGTCTCGATGCGACCAACGTGGTCGATCATGATGTGTCGGTGATCACCAGTCTGGCCGTTGACCATGTTGACTGGCTGGGCAGCGATATTAACGTGATTGGCTTCGAGAAGGCCGGGATTTACCGTTCTGGTAAGCCGGCAATCTGCGGTCAGCCGACACCTCCGCCGACTGTAGCAGCACATGCAGACGACATTGGCGCCGATTTCTATCAGGTCGGAATCCAGTTCAATTACCAAAAAACCAGTGACACGACGTGGAACTGGAGCTGTGGCTCGTTTGATCTGAGCGATCTGCCGTTACCGACTTTGCCGCTGCCAAACGCAGCGACAGCGCTGATGGCGCTGGGCAGCGCCGCGCTGGAGATCAGTGACGTGAATATCGTCAATGGCCTGAGCAATGCGACTCTGGCGGGGCGTATGCAGCAAATCAGCCACTCGCCAACCATCTTACTGGATGTCGCGCATAACCCGCATTCGGCAGAATATCTTGTATCGCAGTTACAGCAACGATTTCAGGATCAGAGCGTGCATATGGTGGTCGGTATGCTGCACGACAAAGATGTGAAGTCGACGTTGGCGATTCTGAAACCGGTCGTAAAGCAGTGGTATCCGGCGTCATTGAGCGGCCCTCGCGCTGCGACAGCGGATGAATTGTGTCTGACACTGGATGTGGATCAGGTGCGCTATGCGAACCCGGTAGAGGCTTTTGAAGCGGCGTTGACACAAGCGCAGGCGGACGATGTCATAGTCGTCGCCGGCTCCTTCCATACCGTCGGTGAAGTGCTGGAGCATTGGCAACAATCCAACCCGTCGTAATTCCAAGGGAGTAAAGATGGCAAGTAAATTCCAAAGCCGTTTGGTCGGTACCATTATTCTTGTAGCGGTCGGGGTTATCGTGTTACCCGATGTGCTCGATGGCAAAAAGCTGCATTACAAGGAAGAGATGACCGCCATCCCCATTAAGCCTGAACTGGACAGTGAAGTGGAAAAGTTCGAGGTGGTGGAACCGGTAGAAGAAGATGCGGCCTTGCCTCAAACGCCGGTAGTCGCGATTGCGACCGCTCCGGAGAGCAAAACAGACTCAGCCCCGGAGGCTGAGTCCGCGCAATCTTTGGTTACCGCGACCCGCAGTGTGGCGGAAAAAAATGAGTATCAGGACAGTGCCTGGTTGATTCAGTTGATGGCGCTCAAGAATGCAGATAACGCGAAAAACATGGTCGCGGATCTGCAAAAGCGAGGCTATCAGGCTCATACCAAACAAGAAAATGGTTTTACCCGCGTGATCATTGGCCCGGATGTTTCGAAAAGTAAGCTGGAAAAACAGTTGCTGGAATTAGAAGAAATTACCGGCGCAAAAGGTCAGTTGCTTAAATTTAAACCACTAAACCCATAAGAAAACGTTTGCGTCGCGTTTTTTTCTGTTAAAATGCGCGCCAACTTAGAATGTAAGAACTCATGAACTGGTTAGATATTGTCATTTTAAGTGTGATTGGCCTGTCTGCGCTGATCAGTCTGGTACGTGGCTTTGCCAAAGAAGCATTGTCGTTAGTAATCTGGTTCGGAGCTTTTTACATCGCTTCCGAGTACTACGCCAAATTGGCGGTATACTTTACTAACATTAAAGATGAAATGTTTCGCAATGGTACAGCAATCGCAGCGTTGTTTGTCGCAACGCTGATTGTCGGAGCTATTGTCAACTACGTGATTTCGCAGTTGGTACAGAAGACCGGGCTTTCAGGAACAGACAGAATTCTCGGCGTCGTATTCGGCGCTTTGCGTGGAGTTCTGATTGTTGCAGCAGCCTTATTTTTTATGGATGCGTTCACCGCATTCCCAAGCTCTGAGTGGTGGAAGGGCTCGCAGCTGGTGCCGGAATTTAGCCGCATTATTGCTCCGTTCTTTGAACACTTACAAGCAACATCAAGTTTTCTGTCCGGCGCGCGTTAAGCGCCGGCTATTGTCGCAAATCGAGGATTAGGACATGTGTGGTATTGTTGGAATCGTGGGTACAACGCCTGTAAACCAGTCAATTTATGACGCGTTAACGGTATTGCAGCATCGTGGCCAAGATGCCGCTGGTATTTGTACCATCGAAAGCAATCGTTTTCGTCTGCGTAAAGCGAACGGTTTAGTCAAGGATGTGTTTGAAGCTAAGCACATGCAGCGTCTTCAGGGTTCTGTGGGTATCGGCCATGTTCGTTACCCGACTGCTGGCAGCTCCAGCGCATCAGAAGCTCAACCTTTCTACGTAAACTCACCATTTGGTATCACCCTCGCACACAACGGCAACCTGACCAACGCCACGGCAGTTCGTCAGAAACTGTTCGAGAAAGACCGTCGTCACATCAACACCACTTCGGACTCAGAAGTGCTGCTGAACGTTCTGGCGCACGAGATCGACACAGTAAAAGGTAACGTGACTGCGGACGATGTATTCCGTGCCATTGCTAACGTGCACCGTACTATTCGCGGCGCGTATGCGGTGACAGCGATGATCATCGGCCACGGCATGATTGCATTCCGTGACCCGAACGGCATCCGCCCTTTGTGTCTGGGGAAACGTGAAGTGAACGGCCGTACTGAATACATGGTGGCGTCTGAGTCTGTGGCTCTGGATGCGGTTGGTTTCGACTTTATGCGTGATGTCGCGCCGGGCGAAGCGATTTACGCGACGTTTGAAGGCGAACTGTTCACTAAACAGTGCGCGGATAACCCGGTTCTGAATCCATGTATTTTCGAATTCGTTTACTTTGCCCGTCCTGATTCATTCATCGACAAAATCTCGGTGTACAGCGCACGCGTTGAAATGGGTAAAAAACTGGGTGAGCGTATCAAGGCTGATTTCAGCGACCTGGATATCGACGTCGTGATCCCAATCCCTGAAACTTCATGTGATATCGCACTGGAGATTGCTCAGGCGCTGGATAAGCCATACCGTCAGGGTTTCGTGAAAAACCGTTACGTAGGCCGTACCTTCATTATGCCAGGTCAGCAACAGCGTAAGAAATCGGTTCGTCGTAAGCTGAACACCATCCGTTCTGAATTTAAAGACAAGAACGTACTGCTGGTGGATGACTCGATTGTTCGTGGCACGACTTCAGAGCAGATCATTGAAATGGCGCGTGATTCAGGTGCGAAGAAAGTGTACATGGTGTCTGCGGCGCCGGAAATTCGTTTCCCGAACGTTTACGGTATCGATATGCCAAGTGCAAACGAACTGATTGCACACGGGCGTGATAACGATGCGATCTGTAAGCAAATTGGTGCTGACGCACTGATCTTCCAGACACTGGATGATCTGGTTGATGCGGTACGCGTGGGTAACCAGGACATCGCTAAGTTTGAAACTTCAGTGTTTAACGGCGAATACGTGACGGGCGATATCGACCAGCAATACCTGGACTTCCTGGAGTCGATGCGCAGCGATGATGCCAAGACGGAGCGTGAGATTCAGCAAGAGCTGGCCAACCTTGAGTTGTACAACGAAGGCGCTTAAGCCCCTGTACCATCAGTATTAGCTACGGTTTATTGCTAAAGGCTTCCTTCGGGAAGCCTTTTTTATGCCTGCCGTTCAGCCAGCCAGGTTGTCTGGTCGTATCGGTTCATACATACAGGATCATGAGCCCATGAATTTACGGGTAAAGTGCGCTGACATCTTATCTGTGGTGTCATGGAATACAGCGATCCAGACCTGGATTGTCCCGTAATGAATGCGTTGCTGTGGCGACTATTGCGACTATTGGGACTGTGCAGTGACGCCGTGTTGGTCGCATGGCGTTAATGAAGCGGCAGAGCAAACCGCTGCGTTGTCATTACCCGGGATGTTGGCTGTCAAACGGCAGTGGCTGTGAGAGGAGGGCATCGATGACAGAGCAATGGAGGAGAGAGGCCCTGAGAGATAAAAAAGGCTTCCTGCGGGAAGCCTTTGTGCGTGATGCAAGCGCTAAACTAAAGCACCATCGCCGCCAGCCAGCCGAAAGCAATCAGTGGCAGGTTGTAGTGAATAAAGGTCGGAACCACGGTTTCCCAGATGTGTTCGTGCTGACCATCTGCATTCAGGCCTGATGTCGGGCCTAACGTGGAGTCTGATGCCGGTGAACCTGCATCACCCAGTGCGGCTGCGGTACCCACCAGGGCAATGGTTGCCATAGGCGAGAAGCCGAACGCGATACACAGCGGAACGTAGATAGTGGCAATAATCGGAATGGTTGAAAACGACGAGCCGATACCCATGGTCACCAGCAGACCGACAACCAGCATCAGCAGTGCCGCGAGTGGTTTGTTGTCGCCGATACTGGTCGACAGAGCCTGAACCAAATCTTCCACGCCGCCGGTTGCTTTCATTACTGCGGCAAAACCTGCCGCTGCAATCATGATAAAACCGATCATCGCCATCATGTGCACGCCTTGAGTGAAGACGTCGTGCGTCTCTTTCCAGGCAATCACGCCACCAAAGGTGAACACCATAAATCCGGCCAGAGCACCGATGATCATTGAACCGGTTGCCAGTTGTACGGCAAGCGCAACCACGATACCAACGCCGGCGACAGCAATGTGCATTTTATTGATTGCGGTGGTTTCCTGGCTGATGGTCGTCAGTTCGGTTTCCTGGTATACACGTGGCTTACGGTAAGAGAAGAACATCGCAACCAGCAGGCCGAATACCATGCCCAGGCCTGGCAGCAGCATGGCCATAGGTATCTGGCTTGCCGTGACATGCTCAAGGCCGTTATCACGCAGGTTTTTCAGCAGGATGTTATTGAGGAAAATGCCGCCAAAACCAACCGGCAGTACCATGTAAGGCGTGATCAGACCAAAGGTCAGCACACAGGCAATCAGACGACGGTCAATACCCAGTTTGGCAAATACGCTCAACAGAGGCGGAATAAGAATTGGAATGAAAGCGATATGCACCGGGATGAGGTTTTGCGATGACATTGCCATCAGCAGCAGAGCGAACACAATCGCGTACTTCATTCCGGTCGACGCGGCCATGCTATGACGACCATGAATACGTTTAATGACGCTTTGTGCGAGTAAATCGGTGACGCCCGATTTAGAAATAGCCACGGCAAAAGTGCCCAGCATTGCGTAGCTGAGTGCGATGGTCGCACCACCACCCAGGCCGCTTTCAAACGCTGCCACCGTACTATTGAGATCCATGCCGGAAACCAGGCCACCAACGATGGCACTAAACGTCAGGGCAACCACGACGTTTACGCGCATCAGCGCCAGGATCAGCATGACACAGACAGAAATAACTACAGGATTCATATACTTCTCGGTCAATAATGCAAAAATTAATTATTATTCAAGTTCATTGTCATCGTCGCCCAACGGCCAGCCGCCAAGGGCTTTCCATTTGTTGACGATGCCGCAGAATAGCTCCGCGGTTTGTTGTGTGTCGTAAAGCGCTGAATGGGCTTCACGGTTGTCAAATTCCATCCCTGCGACTTTGCAGGCTTTAGCCAGTACTGTTTGACCGTAAGCCAATCCGCTTAATGTCGCGGTGTCAAAGGTTGCAAAGGGGTGGAACGGAACTCGTTTAAGCTTGCAGCGTTCGCTGGCTGCCATCACAAAGCCGTGATCAAAAGCGGCGTTATGCGCGACGATAATTGCGCGGCTGCAATCGGCCGCTTTCTGCTCTTTGCGCACTTGTTTGTAGATCTCTTTAAGGGCGTGTTCTTCGCTCACCGCACCGCGCAGCGGACTGAAAGGATCACGAATACCATTAAATTCCAGCGCGGCTTTTTCCAGGTTGGCACCTTCAAAAGGCTCTACATGAAAATGGATGGTAGAAGCCGGGTGAAGGTCACCGTTTTCATCCATACTTAACGTCACCGCACAGATCTCCAGCAGTGCATCGGTATGTGGGTTAAATCCTGCGGTCTCGACATCGATAACCACCGGGAAATAGCCACGAAAACGTTTTTTCAAGGTCAGAGCTTCATTTGTATCCGTCATGTGATCCCTAGCTTATGTGATAGGGGCAGCATTATTGCAGATTCTCCCAGTAAGAAAAACCAACACAGCGGATTAAAACGCAATTAATTGATGCCCGATGCGAGCCTGATAGCACAAAGGGATCGAATCCGTTTCCTGTGCGAGAAAAACAGCAGTCAAAGCCTGAGCGGTATGGCGGACGCGGCTATTTTGCACATTAAAAATTAAGGATTGGCGAGCTTTTTGCATCCTAGTACTAAGAAACAGTGCAGTGGCAAAATACCGTCATTGCCACGCAGCAGGAAAAGAGAAGTAAGTCCTTATGAATAAATGGGTTGTATCAAGTCTGGTGACGGTCAGTGTCTGTAGCGCGATGTCTGCAGCGGCAATGGAAAAACGCTATGTGGCAAAACCGGAACAGTCAAGCTGGCAGATGCTGACCAACACTCCACTCGAGTGTCAGCTGGTGCACCCGATTCCCAATTACGGCGATGCGGTGTTTACGGCTCACGCCAGTAAAAAAATGAACCTCGACTTTGAACTGAAAATGCGTCGTCCGATGGGTGAAACGCGGGATGTCAGCCTGATTTCCATGCCGCCGGCCTGGCGGCCGGGGGAAAGTGCCGACCGCATCACCAACATTCAGTTTTTCAAGCAGTTTGATGGTTATATTGGTGGACAGACTGCCTGGACTCTGCTCAGCGAACTGGAGCAGGGGCGTTATCCGACTTTCAGCTATCAGGATTGGCAGAGTCGCAATCAGCGCATTGAAGTGGCGTTGTCTTCGGTGTTGTTCCAGCCACAGTATAATGTCTTTAGTGACTGTATCGCCAACCTGCTGCCATACAGCTTTGAAGACATTTCGTTCACCATTCTGCATTACGACCGGGGTGACAGCATTGAGCTCAATAAAGCCTCGCAGAAACGTCTGGCGCAGATTGCCGAGTACATTCGTTACAATCAGGACATCGATCTGGTTCTGGTGTCGACCTATACCGATTCCGAGCTGGGTAAAGGAGAAAGCCAGAGCCTGTCTGAGAAGCGCGCTGAGTCGCTGCAGAATTACTTCCAGTCTCTGGGGTTGTCTGCGGACCGAATCCAGGTTCAGGGTTATGGCAAACGTCGTCCTGTTGCCGACAACGCCTCACCAATCGGTAGAGACAAAAACCGTCGGGTAGTCATTTCTCTCGGCCGCACTCAGGTCTGAGACCGCAGCCTAGAAAGTGGTCATGACTGAGGGGCTGATTGGTCAGCCCTGTTTATGCCGGCTCATTTGTTTCACGAAATGAGTTTCGACGGAATGAGTTAAGGCGCACTTAGTTAAGACGCAATTCGTTAAGACGCAGTTAGCTCAGACGCAATTAGTTGAGACGGAACTTGGCAATCAGGTTGCAACTGGAGGCGCTGTCGATGTCTTTAACCAATTTCGCTAACTCTGGATTCGGGTGGCGTTTCATAAATTCTATCAGGGCTTTTTTGCAGCAGCCCAATGAATCGACGAAGGCTTCACAGCTTGGATTTTGGCATTGCGGGATCAGCGTCAGCACCCGCTCTGATGCCAGCTCCAGATACTTGAGCTCATACTGATCATCGCCGACCGTGCGCCAGAAACTGGCCATGTTGTGACAGGAGATGACGGAGATCAGCAGGCGATCTTCCATTTCAACGTCATAGCGGGTACCGATACGATCGCTTAAGGTCAGGGCCTGCTGGTAGTGCAGGATACCACGCAGATGATCGGCTTGCTGCATGGCGATATCGGCCAGTAATGTGTGTTGCTCCCACTCTTTGATTGTCATGAATGATTCTCCTCATCAACCAACATAACACGGATTAATATAATCTAAATGATAATTATTATCATGTAAACCATGTATATTGCAGGGAGATAAAACAAAACCGCCACTCGGGCGGTTTTGTTGACAGACAAATTAGCGGCGGATAGCCGCACAATCAGCCTTCCAGGCCAGCATTGGCTTGCTTGTTCTGGATCAGCTCAATCATGTAGCCGTCCGGATCTTTAACGAACGCAATATGGGTGCTGCCGCCTTTTACCGGACCTGGTTCACGTGTAACGTTGCCGCCCGCTGCTTTGATCGCTTCACAGGTTGCGTAGATGTCATCTGCGCCGATCGCGATATGGCCGAATGCGTTACCCAGCTCGTACTCTTCCACACCCCAGTTGTAAGTCAGCTCGATAACAGCGGCTTCTGACTCATCGCCGTAACCTACGAACGCCAGAGTGTATTTGTATTCGGTATTTTCGTTTTTACGCAGCAGTTTCATACCCATAACCTGAGTGTAAAACTCAATTGAACGATCAAGATCGCCAACGCGTAGCATGGTATGAAGAATACGGTTGTTTGACATAATGGACTCCTAGCTTTCCGGGTAAACTTTCTCTTTGAATTCGCACAGGTCTTCAATAATGCAACTGCCACAACGTGGCTTGCGTGCTACGCAAGTGTAGCGGCCGTGCAATATCAGCCAGTGGTGTACATCGAGTTTGAACTCCTTCGGAACAACTTTCAGCAGTTTGTGCTCAACGTCATCCACCGTTTTGCCCATGGCAAATTTAGTACGGTTCGAAACTCGAAAAATATGGGTGTCGACGGCAATCGTCGGCCAGCCAAATGCCGTGTTGAGCACCACATTGGCGGTTTTGCGTCCGACACCCGGCAGGGCTTCCAGTGCTTCGCGGTTTTCCGGCACTTCACCCTGATGTTGATCGAGCAGAATACGACAGGTTTTAATCACGTTTTCTGCTTTGGAGTTAAACAGACCTATGGTCTTGATATAGTCTTTGACGCCATCCACGCCGAGGTCCCACATGGCCTGAGGAGTATTGGCCACCGCATACAGCTTATCGGTGGCTTTATTGACACTCACGTCAGTCGCCTGAGCCGACAGCAGCACGGCGATCAGCAGTTCAAACGGTGAGTTCCAGTTAAGCTCGGTCTGCGGATTGGGGTTGTTGTCTCTCAGTCGCTGCAGAATTTCGACACGTTTACTGTTATTCATTGTGATGATGGTTTCCTTGACGGCTGCTGTCTGGCACCAGTGCGGTGTTACACATTGGTCACTCGGACACGTTCGATGGCTGGTTTTTCCTGTTTCGGCTGACGCTCAGCAATTTTTTTATCGATGATGTTTTTTGCCGCAATCAGCAGACCGACACCGATAAACGCACCGGGCGGTAACAAGGCCAGCAAAAAGCTGTTATCGAAATGGAAAATCTCGATGCGCAGGGCTTTTGCCCAGTCGCCCAGCAGCAGGTCAGCGCCGTCAAACAGGGTACCCTGACCGATCACTTCGCGCAGCGTACCCAGAACCACCAGAACCGAGGTCATGCCCAGTCCCATCCAGAATCCGTCCTGGGCTGAAGGCAGTACATTATTTTTTGACGCGAAGGCTTCAGCTCGGCCGATAATGATACAGTTGGTGACGATGAGCGGGATAAAGATACCCAGTGACAGGTACAGGCCATGGGCATAGGCGTTCATCAACAGTTGAACACAGGTTACCAAGGACGCAATGATCATCACGAAGACCGGGATACGAACCTCTTTCGGCACATAATCACGCACCAGCGAGACGGTCACGTTTGAGCCAACCAGCACCAGCAGGGTCGCAATGCCTAGTCCCAGCGCGTTAGTCACGGTTGAAGAGACCGCCAGCAGCGGACACAAGCCCAGTAGCTGGACCAGCGCCGGGTTGTTATTCCACATGCCATTTTTGATCAGAGTTTTATGATCACTCATCGTCTTATTCTCCGCAGTTTAATGGTTGCGCCTGAATCTGAGCACGATTCTGATTGACGAACTGTACGGTCTGTTTCACGGCTTTAACCACAGCTCGCGGTGTAATGGTCGCGCCGGTGAACTGGTCAAACTGGCCGCCGTCTTTACGTACGCGCCAGTCAGCCTGATTATCGGCGGTGACTTTTTTTCCCGCTGAAGTTGAGAATCCAGTCGGTAATACGCAGATCAATTTTGTCACCGAGGCCCGGAGTCTCCTGATGTGCCAGTACACGGGTTCCGGTTATGGTGCCGTCATTCTGGATACCAACGATAATTTTAATCGCACCGTTATAGCCGTCCGGAGCGATGGACTCAATCGCCAGCGCGGTTGGTTGACCATTGCGGCTGGCCAGGTAAACCGGCATCGCCTGATCGGTTCCGAGCAGCGGATCGCGGACCAGGGTACAGGCCTGAGACAGTTCATTATCATGCAGGCGCTTGGGTACCACCTGATTCAGAACCGACAGTAACTGGGCATTTTCCTGCGCTTTAATCTGATCCTGGGTCAGATAGCTGGTCAAGGCTACTACGCCAGTTGATGCACAGGCAAAGGCTGCCAGGATCAGGCCATTTTTGCGAATTGCAGATAACATAGTGCGCTTCCTTAATGTCCGTAGGTACGTGGTTTGCTGTAGTAGTCGATCAGCGGCACGCACATGTTGGCCAGTAATACTGCGAATGCGACACCGTCAGGGAAACCGCCCCAACTGCGGATAATAAACACCATCACGCCGATAAAGGCACCGTAAATCAGGCGACCTCTAGTGGTGGTTGACGCCGTCACCGGGTCGGTAGCAATGAAAAACGCACCGAGCATGGTTGCACCGGATAACATATGCATCATAGGTGATGCCGTCGTTCCGGGTGCCAGCAACATCATCAATACGCTGGCCACCAGCAGGCCACCAAGGTAAGAAAAAGGAATATGCCAGTTGATGACTCTGAGTTTCAGCAGCGCCAGGCCGCCGGCCAGATACGCCAGGTTGACCCATTCCCAGCCCACACCGGCCAGGCCGCTGAACTGAGGTTGCGCCATCGCTTCTGCCATTGTGTGTCCGGCTCGCAGCGACGTTTTCAGCGAATCAAGCGGTGTGGCCATGGTGACGCCGTCAATGCCGGTCCGGATCTGCTGCAGCGACAGGCCGTCAACATTAAAACCGGTAAAGATCAGAGAGAACGAGTTGAGCAGAGATACAGGTTCCGCCGTCAGTTCACCCGGAGCCAGCCAACTGGTCATCTGAACCGGAAACGAGATCAACAGGACCACGTAAGCAACCATGGCCGGGTTAAACGGGTTCTGCCCTAGGCCGCCGTACAAGTGCTTACCGATCAGAATCGCAAAAATCAGGCCTATCACCACTATCCACCAAGGGGATAAGGGCGGAATCGCAACCGCCAACAGCCAGGCCGTGACGACAGCGCTGTAGTCACGCAGTGCAAATGAGGCCGGTCGCTTGCGCAGCAGCATCACCCCGGCTTCGAGCAACAGGGCAATGATGATGGCAAAAGTCAGTTGAATCAGGGTACCAAAACCAAAGAAATAACTTTGCGCCAGTAAACCTGGCAGAGCGCACAGGGCAACCCATTTCATCATATCAGCGGTGCTACGCTTAACACGCGCATGTGGGGAGCTGGCAATAAAAAAGCCCACTAGTTATTCTCCTCAGAATTCGGTTCACTATTTTGTGCCTGTTGCACTGCTTTACGCGCTTTGGCACGGGCAATTGCGGCGGCGACGGCGGCCTTTTTCGGATCCTCTTCAGCGAGGTCCGATTCGGGCTTAGTGTCAGTCGCTTCTTGCGCCTGCTGGGCTGCTTTACGCGCTTTGGCGCGGGCGATGGCCGCGGCGACAGCGGCCTTTTCGGATCCTCTTCAGCGCTGTCCGATTCTGGCTCAGCGTCAGTCGCTTCTTGCGCCTGCTGGGCTGCTTTACGCGCTTTGGCGCGGGCGATGGCAGCGGCGACAGCGGCTTTCTTCGGATCCTCTTCAGCGCTGTCCGATTCTGGCTCAGCGTCAGTCGCTTCTTGCGCCTGCTGGGCTGCTTTACGCGCTTTGGCGCGGGCGATGGCCGCGGCGACCGCGGCCTTTTTCGGATCCTCTTCAGCGCTGTCCGATTCTGGCTCAGCGTCAGTCGCTTCTTGCGCCTGCTGGGCTGCTTTACGCGCTTTGGCGCGGGCGATGGCCGCGGCGACAGCGGCCTTTTTCGGATCCTCTTTAGCGCTGTCCGATTCTGGCTCAGCGTCAGTCGCTTCTTGCGCCTGCTGGGCTGCTTTACGCGCTTTGGCGCGGGCAATGGCCGCAGCGACCGCGGCCTTTTTCGGATCCTCTTCAGCGCTGTCCGATTCTGGCTCAGCGTCAGTCGCTTCTTGCGCCTGCTGGGCAGCTTTACGCGCTTTGGCGCGGGCAATGGCCGCAGCGACCGCGGCTTGCTTCGGATCCTGCTCGGCGCTGTCTGTTGCAGGCTGAGCTTCGTTGGCTTCGTCGGCGGCTTGCGCTTTACGTGCTTTGGCGCGGGCAATGGCCGCGGCAACCGCATCTTGTTTATCGCTGCGCTCTGCACTGCTGTCTGTATCCGAAGCTTTTTCAGCTTTACGCTCTCTGGCCTGGCGTTTGCGCTCTTCACGCAGCTTGGCCATTTCAGAGTTGTCCGGTTCGGCCGCGCCAGCTTTGGCAGCTTCAGCCTGCTTGGCTTTCGCTTTGGCAATTGCAGCGGCGACCGCAGGTTTGACCGGTGCCTCTTCACTGCTGCTTGCCTGGGCTTTCTGCGCTTTCACCCGGGCAATAGCGGCGGCGATAGCATCATCACCACCGCTGGCTTTCATCTCTGTGCGACGCTCATCAGCAGCTTTCTTAAAGCGGTTTTCCCGCTCAGCTTTTTCGCGTTCCATACGCGCGTTTTTCTCTTCAAAACGCTGTTTAGCACGTTCGGCGGCTTCGGCCTCACGCTGGCGGGTTTTGATCTCCGCTTTGGACTGACGATAGTACTGTACCAGCGGAATTTCACTCGGGCAGACGTAGGCACAGGCACCACATTCGATACAGTCTTTGATATTGAGCTCTTCGCACTTGTCGTACTCTTCCGCTTTGGAGTGCCAGTACAACTGCTGCGGCAACAAGGACGCCGGACAAGCATCAGCACACTGACCACAACGGATACAGGCCATCTCATAGGACTGCTCGGGGATTTCTCTCCGGGTCGGCGCCAGAATACAGTTGGCGATCTTGACGATCGGCACATCAGCGTGCGGCAGGGTGAAGCCCATCATGGAGCCGCCCAGGATCAGGCGCGGCAGCTTTTTATCCGGCTGATAACCAAACTCTTCCAATAGCGCACGAATCGGCGTACCCAGACGTACCCAGACATTGCGTGGCTGTTTAAATGAGTTACCGGTTAAGGTGACGACACGGCTGATCAGCGGCTCGCCGTCAATCACCGCACGTTTAATCGCATGGATAGAACCGACGTTCTGTACGATGACACCGATATCAGCGGAGTGCTTTCCGGCCGGGACTTCCTGGTTGGTCAGCAGCTTAATCAGCTGTTTGGCGCCACCGGAAGGGTATTTGGTCGGGATGGCGCGAATCACAATGTCTTTGCCTTGTGCCGCTTGTTCCAGGGCACGAATCGCTTCCGGCTTATTATCTTCTACGCCGATAATGGTCAGCTTAGGCTGCAGGATGTGTTCGACCACACCAATACCGGCAATGATTTCCTCGGCATGTTCGCGCATCAGGGCATCATCGGCGGTAATGTAAGGTTCACATTCGGCGGCGTTGACGATCAGCATCTCGACCCGTGACAGGCCGGAGTGGATTTTTTTCGCAGTCGGGAAACCCGCACCGCCGAGACCGGCAATACCTGAGTTGCGGATGATTTCGATCAGCGCTTCCGGGCTGGATTGGGTGTAGTCAGCCACAGGGTGGCGTTGGCACCAGGTGTCTTCGCCATCCGGCTCAATTACCACGCACAACTCGCTCAGACCGGACGGATGGGCAACGGTGCGTGGTTCAATGGCACTGACCACGCCGGATGTCGGTGCATGGACCGGCAACATAAAGGTGGTAGAAAATGTGGTGAGCGGCTGGCCTTTAAGCACTTTATCGCCGACTTTGACCTGCAGATCACCCGGTTTACCGATGTGCTGTTTGACCGGCAACACCAGCTCCTTGCTCAGACTGGCTTCAACCAGTGGCGTTTTGGTCGATTGGTGTTTATTTTCCGGCGGATGAATGCCTCCGGGGAAATCCCACAGGTAACCGCTGCGAATTTGTTCGATTAATGACAACATACCCGTCCTTAACTCACCTTATTGTGCGAACTGCCTGACACATTATTTTCATCCGCAGCAGAGTCAGTCACATTAACAACAGGAATGGCGTTCATTTGCCACTTCCAGGTTTCCGTAGTGGTGGCTACGGGAATCATTTCAATACAATCGGTCGGGCAGGGCGCGACACACAGATCGCAGCCGGTACATTCACTTTCGATCACGGTATGCAGTGCTTTGTTGCCGCCAACGATCGCATCGACCGGACAGGCCTGAATGCATTTGGTACAGCCGATACACATGTCTTCATGAATAAAGGCAACGGTTTTGACGTTTTCGCTCAGGTCGTGGGCTGACTCGGGTACATCGACCCCCATCAAATCAGCCAGTTTTTCAATCGTGGCCTGGCCGCCCGGAGGGCATTTGTTGACAGCATCGCCATTGGCGATCGCTTCGGCGTACGGGCGGCAACCCGGGTAGCCGCACTGGCCACACTGAGTTTGCGGCAGAATAGAGTCTATCTGGTCAACAATCGGGTCCGCCTCGACCTTAAAGCGGATTGAGGCAAAACCGAGAATAGCTCCGAACAGCGCAGCGAGCGCGGCAAGCGCTAAAACAGCGATTAAAATAGTTGTCATTACAATTTCACCAGACCGGTAAAGCCCATAAAGGCCAGTGACATTAATCCGGCCGTGATCATGGCAATCGAAGCACCTTTGAATGGCGCTGGGACATCGGCCACATGGATACGTTCACGCATCGAGGCAAACAGGATAAGAACCAGTGAGAAGCCAACCGCGGCACCAAAACCGTAAATGATCGACTGGATGAAATTATGGTTCTCATTGATGTTAAGCAGCGCTACGCCGAGCACGGCACAGTTGGTGGTAATCAGCGGCAGGAAGATACCCAGTAAGCGATACAGGGTCGGGCTGGTTTTATGCACCACCATTTCAGTGAACTGCACCACCACGGCGATCACCAGGATAAAGCTCATGGTGCGCAGGTATTCAATGCCGAGCGGACGCAGGATATAACTTTCCACCAGGTATGAGCACACTGAGGCCAGAGTCAGGACGAACGTGGTCGCCAACCCCATGCCAATTGCGGTTTCCAGTTTCTTCGACACGCCCATGAAAGGACACAAGCCCAGAAATTTTACCAGTACAAAGTTGTTTACCAGCACAGTGCCGACCAACAACAAAAGATATTCGGTCATAATATTATAAGTTTGCAACTCCGATCCCGATATTATCCAGCTTTGTTTCGCTAATAACAACCAAGGAAAGTTAAGGTTTTAGATTGCTGAACAAAAATTATACGCAATCGGGCCGGGTTGGCTCAACCCAGATGCATAGCTAAGGTCGGGAAGTCGGAGGTGCCTGATAAGCGAGGCTGATGGTGTGGGTGAGATAAAGGTGCCGACCGAGGGTAGCGAGGTCTTTCTGTCAACATTCGCTAACAAAATCGTGGCCTAGCAAGCTCGCTTGTGCCGCCATCCGGGATGTAACTTCAGGCCGTTTTTTGTTACATTACGCGCTCCTTTACGCTCAGAGCCTGCATTTTTGTGAGAAATACCCGCCGGCAACTCGGGTGGACAGTGAAGCTGTTTGTTTTTTCTGCCCTGTTGTCAGTCGCCCTGCTTTATACCGCACCTATTGTGTCGCAATGGGTAATGACGCATGACGCCGGTTTGCCCAGTCAGACCCAGGCGCAGCATAGTCATATGCACGCGTCGGCCGAGCAGAGTGGAATGCAAGCCGTCCGCGATGATAACTCGTTGCTGCATCATTGGTGTGGCTACTGTAAGTTACTGTCGCATCTGAGCTGGTATAGTCAGAGCGACGCCTCTCTGAGCGTGGCGGATGCAGTTAATACCCTTCATATCCTCTTTCCCTATGCAGTTAATGTTAACCGCTGGGTGCTGGACCATCTCCAATCGCGCGCACCGCCTTTTTTCTCTGCCTGAAGCATAACTATCATTAAATCAGCAAGAGAAAGTCACTATGAAAGGTAATCAATCGCAAGATTCTCGCCTGGGAATCATTGCGCTCATTAAAAGGCTCCATTTTTACATCGGGTTGTTCGTTGGCCCGTTTATTTTCGTCGCGGCCCTGACCGGCACACTGTACGTGGTCTCGCCGCAGATTGAGCAGCAGCTCTATCAGCATGCTCTGACCACCACGTCGCACGGTGAGGCGCATTCGTTACAGCAACAGATCGAGGTTGCGCGCCAGTCACTAGAGCGCCCGCTCAAACTGACCGCTGTGCGGCCCGCGACAGGTGAAGGTTTTACTACCCGGGTGTTGTTTGCCGATCCGGATTATAGCCTGCAGCGCCTGACTGTATTTGTCGATCCGGTTACGCTCGCTGTGCAGGATACGTTGCCGACCTACGGCACCAGTGGCATCCTGCCGTTTATGACCACGCTTGATTTCCTTCATCGTGGGTTACTGCTCGGCGAAATAGGCCGTATTTACAGTGAGCTGGCGGCATCCTGGATGTGGTTAGCGGCATTGGGCGGCTTACTGCTCTGGTATCGTGCAAAACGCCCGGCGAAGAGCAACAGCAGAAACTCGTACCTGAAAGCCAAGCAGCGTCATCAGAAAGCGGGTTTGATTATTGTGGTCGGCTTGGTGTTTTTCTCCGCCACCGGCTTAACCTGGTCAAAATGGGCGGGTAGTAACATTGCCGAATGGCGTAAGAGCATTGGTTGGGTCACGCCGTCACTGAATCGCTCATTGCCTGTCGAGGCTGACTCTGCTCTGAGTACACAACCGCAACTGATCGATCAACTGTTTGATCCTGTGCTAGCGCTGGCAAGGAGTGCGGGCATCGAAGCGAGCAAAATCGAGCTGACCCCTTCTTATGACGCTTCTCGCGCCTGGGTAGTGAGTGAGATTGACCGCTCCTGGCCGACCCAGGTCGACAGTGTGTCGGTTGACCCTCAATCGATGACGATTACCAGCCGGGCTAATTTTAGCGATTATCCTTTGATTGCCAAATTGATTCGCTGGGGCATTGATGCGCATATGGGGGTATTGTTTGGCGTGCCGAACCAAATTGTGCTGGCTGCTTTCGGCCTGACTCTGTGCTTTATGATCGTGATGGGGTACATCATGTGGTGGAAGCGCCGCCCGGCAGTAAACTCTGAGAAAGAAACCATCAGTTATATCTGGTCTCATCTGGCTCCGCTCAGCAAGTTGCTGACCGTGCTGGTGGCGATTGGTTTAGGTCTGGCCCTGCCGGTGCTCGGTTGCAGTCTGTTGCTATTTTTGCTCGTTGACGTGCTGCGCTGGAAAATGATGGCGCAACGCCGTTTGGTGACCAGCTAAGTCCGGCACAGCAAACTGAGTGATGCCAGCGCATGACTCGCTCCCTGGCAGATAAATAAAGAGGAAGGCATATGCTTTCCTCTTTTTTGTGTTCGGTGGCCAGATGGCGAAATATAATTCCTTGATTTAAAAGATTTTGGCTCGGGATTAGGCCTGGCCATGCTGGTTTTGACTGTCTTCATTGAGCTGTTCATGAGCTGCGTGAATTTTCGCAGCCAGAATTTCGTGCAGCTGATCAATCACGGCTTTACGCGGGCTTGACTGACGTTCGACGATACCCAGTTGACGATGAATCTGCGGGGTACCAAACGGCACTTTGAAATAGCCAGACAGTGACGGGTTTATCGACATCTGCGGAACCACGGACACGCCCAGACCATGTTGAACACAGGTAATAATTGACTGAATGTTATCGACCTCAGCCACATCCTGAGTGGTGACTTCCATGCGCGACAACTCAGTATTGATCAAGTTGGCCAGCGGCACATTGTTACTAAAACGGATAAAGGGTTGCTGGGTCAGAATTTCCTTCAAACTCAAACCACTTAAGTCCTGGGCAGAGATCAACCAAAGGGGCTCGCTGATGAACGGGCTCCATTTCAGATTAGTCGGGATTTTGACGTGCTCGGCGATGATGGCCGCATCCAACTGCCCTGAAGCGACTTCCGACACCAGATAACTGGAGTCACCGACTTTGAGGTTGGTTTTGAGACTTGGGAAGTCTTTTTTCATCTCGACCATAGCCGCCGGAAGCAGATTGAGCGCACTGGAGCGTACTGCGCCAATCACGAACGTTCCGGAGACTAAATCGCCTTTCAATGACAGTTTGGTGTCTTCTTCCAGACGCAGGATTTGATTGGCCATTTCAATGGCTTGCAGGCCTTGTGGCGTCAGTTTTGGCGGGCGACTACTGCGATCAAACAGGCAAACATTCAGCTCCTGCTCTAAAGCCGAGATTTGTTGACCGACTGCGGCCGGGGTCAGGCAGACGTCTGCAGCGGCTTTGGCAAAAGTGCCGTGCTTCCAGATAGATACCAAGGTTTTTAGCTGTCTCGTATCCAAGTTGTAAACCTTTCTTTTACTAAATGTTAAATTTTATTCGCTACCATAAGAGTTTTTTGTTTTGTAGTCTACTTTTCGAGGTAGTGGAGGTTTGGAAATGATTCTTTCATCACTATCCAGCGCCTTCATGTTTTGCTGATACCACTACGAAAAGATAATAAAAATATGCAAAAGACGATTATTGTCACTGGACCCGATCTAGCGAGTTCCGCGACCAAGCTCCTGCAACAGCAGGGCTTTACTCTGGTGCATACCGCACCTTACAGCCAGGAAGAAGAGTTGCTGCAGTTGGTGGAGCAACATCATCCGGTGGGCATCATTTCTCGCATGGGTAAGATCACTGCCAAAGTGATTGATGCCGCACTGCCAAACCTGAAAGTGATTGCCAAGCATGGCGTCGGGGTGGACAACATTGATATCCAGACGGCTGCTGAACGCAACATCCCTGTGGTAGTGGCGTCAGGTGCGAACGCAGTATCGGTCGCTGAACATACCATCGCGCTGCTGCTCACCGTCACCAAACAAATTCTGCCGCTTGACGACAGCTTGCGTTGCGGCCGTTGGGAAAAACCAGGTTTTTCCGGCTACGAAGTATCGGGCAAGAATATGGGCTTGCTGGGCATGGGCTCGATTGCCCAGGAAACCGCGCGGATTGCCAAAGGACTGAACATCAATCTGTTTGGTTACGATCCGTATGCTGAAGATGCTTTGTTTGAGCAATTCTCGGTGCAGCGCTGTGCAACCGTCGATGAACTGCTGGCCAACAGTCAGATTCTCAGCCTGCATTCTCCTTTGACAGAAGAAACCCGCCAAATCATTAACCAGGACAGTATTGCCAAGCTGCCGGCCGGTAGTTTCATCATCAATACTGCGCGTGGGGGGCTGATCGATGAACTGGCGCTGGTGGCGGCGATTGAATCTAAGCATCTGGCGGGCGCAGGGTTGGACACGTTTGCTGTTGAGCCGCCTGCGGCTGATCATCCTTTCTTCCAACACAACAACATTGTGGTTACACCACATATTGCCGGTGTGACCAACGAAGGCAGTACCCGGGTCAGTATCAGTGCGGCTGAAGGCATTCTTACCATCACTGCAGGTGAAAAACTGCCGGCCCATCGCGTTATTAACCGTAAGTTAATGGCTTCACCACAAGATTTTGTACAGAACGGAGAATAGATGATATGAGTGTTGGGTTTAAAATTAACGCCAGAGAGCGTACCGCGTCACAAGAGCTGCTGCAGGCTTACAAAGATCTGCCGGTTGCGAACGTGTCTGATTCCATGAACCGTCTGTTTGCTGGTGGTCCAACTCTGCGCCCGATGCACACTTCTGGTCAGATGCTGGGTTCAGCTATCACGGTTAAAAGCCGTCCGGGTGACAACCTGATGCTGCACAAAGCGATCGACATGGCGGTACCGGGCGATGTGATAGTGGTGGACGGTGGCGGCGAAATTGCCAATGCCCTGATGGGTGAACTGATGCTGGCACATGCGATCAATAAAGGTGTGGTGGGGTTTGTCATCAATGGTGCGATTCGTGACCTGGATGCGTTCCGCGAGACCAATTTGCCAACGTTTGCTGCTGGTGTGACGCATCGCGGTCCGTTTAAAGATGGCCCGGGCGAGATCAATGTTCCTGTCAGTATTGATGGCATGGTGATTCATCCGGGTGACATCATGATCGGTGACTCGGATGGTGTGCTGGCGGTACCGCTGGATGACGCTCAGTGGATTCTGGAAAGTACCCTGGAGAAACAGGACAAAGAAGTGAAACAGATGGCGGCAATCAAACAAGGTTTGAACGACCGTACCTGGGTTGATAAAGCTCTGCTTAGTAAAGGATGCGCAGGATTGTAAACATTAATTGTCTTGTCGCGTTTGTTTAATAAATTAATAAAAGGCTCTGAAAGATAAAAATACTCAAGTAATTAAATTATGAGTATACAGTGCAAAGGATTTGCAGAACGTTAATAACATCAGTAAGAATAAGGTATTGCTTACGATAAATTAAACGTGTGGTTATCATTTTTATTATAACTAAAGTTCATGCTAATCCGTATAAGTTAGTCATTGCTCTCATTTACGTTCAAACAATTTGGATATGGGTATATCTATCTTTATCTTGTGACACTAAATGAAAATAATGATAAAGCTTTAACTGTCTCTGTGTGCAGTTACTTGAGTATGCAACATTATTATAAATATAATTAAATGGAGAAACGCATGTTTAACTCAATTTTAAAAACCGTAACTACGGCTGTCTGCTGTCTTACCTCGACACTTGCAATGGCTAACTACCCGGAGAAACCGATCACTATGGTGGTAGGGTTTGCTGCGGGTGGCGGCACAGATGTTATGGCACGAAATGTAGCACCTTATCTGGAAAAATACCTCGGTGATGGTGCCACTATTGTGGTAAAAAATGTTCCGGGTGCTAGTGGTCAAATCGGTATCACCGAAGTGGCGCACGCTGATGCGGATGGTTACACCATCGGTACTTATAACCTACCGGGTATGATGGCACGGACTCTGGATCGCGAGTCTGCTTACGATGCCAACAGTTTCACCTACCTTGCTAATATCGTTAACGATCCGAACGTGATTGTGACCGCGAAAAAAAGTGGCATCGATAACCTGCAAAAATTCATTGAGACAGTGAAAGAGGCTTCCCGTCCTCTGCCAATCGGCATGTCCAGCCTGGGCGGTGATGACCATCTTGGTCTAATCAAATTTAAAGATCTCACCGATACACAATTCAACATTATCCCGTTCAAAGGATCCTCTGCAGCCCGTACCGCCGTACTGGGTGGTCATGTGAAAGCAGCGGTATTGAATATTTCAGAAGTGACTGAATTCAAAGATGAACTTAACGTGATTGGCTTGTCTCAATCGGAACGTTCAGAATTTGATCCTTCGATTGCCACCTTTAAAGAACAAGGTGTCGATTTCATCAATGGCGCGATGCGTGGTTTCGTGGCCCCGGCTGGTCTGCCAGAAGATGTGGAAGCTAAGCTACTGAATGCGTTCAGCCAAATGGCCAAAGACCCGGAGTTTTTGGCCAAGATGAAAGCGACTGCCAACCCGGTATCTGTTTCTCTGGGTGATGATTTTGAACGTCTCAACACAGAAACGTTAAAACTTGCCCAGGACGTTTGGGAAAAAACACCTTGGAAATAACGCTTACGCGACTTGACTAAGTCAATAACAATAACCTAAGTCAAGAATAACTTAAGCAATTAAACATAATGTGAGCCATTAGGCTCACATTATTAAGCTGTATTAACACGGGGGTGTTTATGAGTGCGATCACACAAACAATACTAAAGCCAATATTAAAGCCTATATCTCTTATTTATTTGGTCATTATTGCTGCTGCGTGTGGTTTATTAATTCCGGCTTTTGAAATGAGTTCAGAAGCGGGGATGTTACCGCAAACAATGCTGATACTATTAATGGTTTTTTCCGGATTAGCATTAATCGGTGAAATAAAAAAATCATTACAGGAAAGTACTAAAGATGAGGCTGTTTTAAAATCACCAAAACGGGTGTTTAGTGCTCTGTTAGCTATCTTTGTACTGGTGACTTCTATCCAATATGTCGGCTTTTTCCCGACGGTAATTGTCTTTGTTCCGGCCGTTTCTTATTTCTTCGGTTGCCGTAATGTGAAAGTTCTGACTGCGTCAACAGTCATCTTTGTTGCATTAATCTACCTGGTATTCAGTGTTGCCATGTCGAAGCAATTCCCTGTTGGTTGGCTGTTTTAAGGATTAATGACTATGTATCACGAATTATTGTCTGCGTTACCTAACGTACTTTCCATGAGCAACTTTCTGGCGATCATCATCGGGGTTTTAGCGGGGATCGCTGTGGGTGCGATGCCTGGCCTGAGCGCGACGATGGCCATCTCGGTGCTGGTGCCTTTTACCTTTGGACTGGACCCTTTGGTGGCGCTGGGACTCATGGCGGGGATCTATAACGGCGCTATGTACGGCGGTGCCATTCCGGCGGTATTGCTGCGAATCCCGGGCACACCAGCCGCTGTGGCAACCAGTTTTGACGGCTATCCTATGGCTCAGAAAGGAAAGGGTGGCTTTGCCCTGCAGGTTGCGGTGGTTTCCTCTGCGATCGGTGGGATCGCCAGTGCTCTGGCACTGATGCTGCTGGCTCCGCCTCTGGCTAAAGTTACCCTGTTGTTTGGTCCATCGGAAGTGTTCTGGGTCGCGGTGTTCGGCCTCTGCAGCATCATTTTCCTGTTGGGTGAAGATCCACTAAAAGGTTTGATCGCGGCATGTTTCGGGGTTGCGGTATCTATGGTCGGCGTCGATCCTATTTCCGGTGAAGATCGCTTTACTTTTGGCTATCTCGAACTGGTTGATGGCGTCAATATTGTCATCCTGCTGGTTGGCTTGTACGCACTGCCTCCGGTGATCGATCTGCTGGAAACACCTCTGCAAACGAAGGGGATGAATAACTCGCTGCAAACTGAATCTATGCGGCGTTCATTCCCGAAAATGCTTGGTTTCTGGGTGACCTGGCTGCGTTCTTCCTTTATCGGTATCTGTATCGGTATCCTGCCCGGGGCCGGTGGTTCGATGGCGGCATTTATGTCATACAACGAAGCGCGCCGTGTCAGTAAAACCCCTGAAACCTGGGGCCATGGTGAGGCTGAGGGGGTTGCAGCTTCTGAAACGGCCAACAACGCGGATACCGCTTCGGCATTGATCCCGGCTCTGACTCTGGGGATTCCGGGTACGGCTGTGGCGGCGGTGATGCTAGGTGGTCTGCTGGTGCATGGTTTGCAGCCGGGGCCGATGCTGTTCCGAGATAACCCGGATATCGTATTCGGCTTCATGTGGCAGTTCTTGTTTGGTGCCATCCTGCTGATTTTCCTTGGCGGTACCCTGGCGACCAACAGCTTTGCCAAACTGCTCAAACTGCCGCGTCCGGTGCTCGGTTCCATCATCATGGTGCTGATGTTTATTGGTGTCTATTCCATCAATGAACGCATGTTCGATGTCTATCTGATGTTGGGCTTTGGCCTGGTAGGTTATGCGATGGATAAATTTAAGTTCCCATTGCCGCCTGTGGTATTGGGCTTGATCCTAGGCGGTTTTGCTGAGGAGAACCTGCGTCTGGCACTGCTGATTGGTGGTGGCGACTGGAATATTCTATTTGAGAACACGACCAGCCTGGTTCTGGTTGCACTCACTGTTGCCGTGGTTGTTGGTCCAAGTGTGAAAAAATTACTTCGCGCTAAAAGCTGAGCAGTAAGACAGAAGCGGTTGGTATACCCTACAAAACAGCCCGTCGCTTCTGTAAGTCAGCCGCCAGGTAACCTCCTGGCCGGCTTTGTTAGCAAAAATAAATATATGTAAATGCTACGGAGACTTATATGAACATCAAAACAATTCTCGCAGGTGCTGTTCTGGCCTGCTCTTTAAACGCATATGCAACTAACTGGACCGGTTATACCTACTCCTCGGTATCGACCACGGCTGCGGTAAAAGGAATGAATCGCATCAGTGAACGCGTCGCGGCACAAACTGACGGCGATCTCGATATCAAGATTCACCTTGGCAAAACCCTGCAAATCAAATCAGCCGACATCACTCAGGCGGTCGGTGATGGTATTGTTGATTTTGCCGCCGACTTTTTCTTTTCCGGTAATGTGCCGATTGCCCGCGTGTTGAATTTACCGATGCTGATTGAAAACAATGCCGAGTGGCAAAAGGCCTACGCTGCGCTTCAACCTATGCTGGAAGAGGCGTTTGCACAGCAGGATGTCGTGCTGCTGGGGGGATATCGTTATCCGCAACAAGTTTTCTTCACTACCTTCCCGGTTAAACAACTCAGCGATATTGAAGGGCGTAAGATCCGTGTGACGTCACCAGAACAGGGGCATTTCGTTTCGGCATTTGGTGGTTTACCGATTACCTTGTCTGGCAGTGAAGTGCCGACTGCGCTTGAGCGTGGTGTCATTGACGGAGTGTTGACGGCCAGTGCTGGTGGTGCGAAGAAATGGTATGAGTTCTTGCCTGACAACTACCGTTTTGCGGTCAACTACGGTAATTCAATGATCATTGCCAATATTGATGCATTTGAGGACCTGGGTACAGATCAGCAGAACATGCTGCGTACTATCGTGGCTGAAGAAGGTGAAAAAATATCCGCTGAGTTTATCGAAGATGAGCAGGCGCAAATGGCTGCACAACAAGCCAAAGGCATGAACATCACCAAAGCGGCACAAGGCGATGCGGATAAAGCCCGTCAACGGATGCGCCCATACTGGTCAGAGTGGGCGAAGGAAAACGGTCCTGAATATGAAAAAGCGTTGGCGTTAGTTCTGCAAGCGATAGGTAAGTAGTATGCATAGCGGACAACACATACAAGGCGCGGGACCTGCTGCGCCTTTATTCAATTTGCTTGACCGCGTTGTCGGCGTGCTCACTTGTGTGATGCTGATTGCGCTGGTGTTGCTGGTGGCGCTGGAAGTTTTGTTACGCAGCGTGTTTGGTTATTCGCTTGGCTTTGTAGAAGAGGTCACAGGTTACCTGGTGGTGGCACTGACTCTGTTTGGTGCCGCAAAAGCGGTTCGGGGTAATTCACTGTTTCAGGTGCAGGTGGTGTTTGACGCGTTGCCATTATCGGTGAAACGTGTGTTAGGCATCTTGTTTTCGCTCATCGCCATTGCCATCTGTGTCGTGCTGGCGTGGAAGACGCTTGATTTAGTGGGTAGTTCATTCAGTCGTGGTAAGTTCGCTCCTACGGTGTTACGCACTCCGTTGTGGATTCCACAGATGCTGTTGCCAATCGGGTTTGTGGTCATCGGGCTATTCTTGCTCGAACATCTGCTTATCCTGTTGCGTTTAAAAGAAGGTGGCAATTAATGGAAGGCATTTTAATTTTTGGTCTTCTGGTAGGCCTTATTGTCGGCGGTATGTGGGTCCAGTTTGCCGTTGCTGGGGCGGGCCTGACGTATTTGTGGTTAATTAAGGGATTTTCTGGCTGGAAAGCACTGGGTATCGTGAGCTGGGGCTCGGCTAACAGTTTTACCCTGGCGGCGATTCCGCTGTTTATTCTGATGGCAGAAATCCTGCTGGGTTCAGGCCTGAGCTCACGTTTATACAATGGTGTGTCGCCTTTTGTTCGTCGTTTACCCGGTGGCTTGCTGCATACCAATATTGCGGGCAGCGGTATTTTCGCGGCGATTTCTGGCGGCAGCGCGCCGACGGCTGCGGCCATGTCGACCGTGGCACTGCCTGAGTTGTCAGCGCGTGGTTACAACATTCGCCTGGTTTCTGGTTCGTTGGCTGCTGGTGGTACGTTAGGGATTTTGATTCCGCCATCGATCACTATGATCATCTATTCTACCTTTACCGAAACCTCAATAGCGCAGTTGTTCTCAGCGGGCATGTTACCAGGCATCTTGCTGGCGGCATTTTATTCTGGACTGATTATGATTCGTTGTAGCTTGAATCGCGATCTCGCTCCGGTGGATAAAAGCAAGCTGACCTTTAAGGAGTTATATCACGCCGCGCTGGATGTCTTTCCCTTCCTGATTTTGATTTTTATTGTGCTGGGGAGTATCTACGGCGGCATTGCCACGCCAACAGAGGCGGGAGCGGTCGGTGTTCTGGGGGCAATGCTGGTTGCCGCAATCTATGGCCGCCTGCATCTGAAACTGCTGCAACAGGCGTTGGTGCGCACCATCTCGATGAGCGGCAACATTTTGTTTATCGTCTTCACTTCGATGATTTTTGCTTATGCGACGACCTTGTCCGGTGCTGGTGAAACTCTGGTTAACTATCTGCAGGATGCGGACGTTTCCCGGTTTGCGTTCCTGATTGTTATCATGGTGATTTTCGCCATTCTGGGCTGTTTTATGGAAGGGCTGGGGATGATCGCTATCATTGTTCCGGTCATTTTTCCGGCCCTCAATGCGCTAGACATCAACCTGATTTGGTTTGGTGTGTTTGTTGTTATTCTGGTCGAACTTGGCCAACTGACGCCACCGCTCGGTGTGATTTTATTTGTAGTGGCGAGCTCTTCCAACAAAGTTAAAGTGGAAGACGTAGTGATGGGCACTTTGCCGTTCTTTATTGTGATTGTGGGTTTTCTGTTTTTACTGATGGCATTCCCTGAGATCGCGCTGTATTTACCCTCGTTAACAGTAGGTTGATAGCATGACTTATCCTTTACCTGAACCGGCCGTTTTTGATGCCCAGATCTTTACTGAGTTGCCGGAGTCCCTGCGTCGTCCCAACGCGTTGTCATACTGGGCAACCCGCAATAAACGGGGTGTACCGGTCGATAGCTTTATCGAAGGGCCTTCCTTTGACCGCGCGGGTAACCTGTACTTTGTTGATATTCCCTTTGGTCGCGTTATGCGCGCCGACCAGGACGGTAATATTGAACAAATTGCGCAATACGATGGTCAACCTAACGGCTTAAAAATCCATCAGGACGGGCGGATTTTTATCGCCGATTACCAGAACGGTATTATGCAACTAAATCCGGAGACGGGAGAAGTTGCGGCGGTGTTAAAAGATTGCGATTCGGAAGGATTTAAAGGCTGTAACGATTTGCACTTCGGACCGGATGGCGCCTTATATTTTACCGATCAGGGCCAGACCGGCCTGCAGGACCCGACCGGCCGCGTCTATCGCTGGCAGCCGCAAAGCGGCGAACTGACCTGTTTAATTGATACGGCGCCCAGTCCGAACGGCCTGGTGTTGGATGTGAACAGTCATGTGTTGTATCTGGCGGTGACACGGGCGAATGCGGTCTGGCGTCTGCCGCTGTCGGAAAGCGGCCGGGTCAACAAAGCCGGTCTGTTCCTGCAGTTCAATGGCGGCCGTGCCGGACCGGATGGCCTGGCGCTGACGGCGCAAAATGGCGTGGTGGTATGTCAGACAGGGATGGGGCTGGTTTGGGTGCACGATAACCTCGGGCGTCCGGTGGCGGTGGTGCGTTCACCAAAAGGTTTAGGTACCACCAACTGCGCATTTGGCGGCAAAGAGTTACGCACCCTGTTCATCACTGAGTCGGATACCGGCACCATACTTAAAGTGGAGTTCCCGCCGGAATTGAATATCTCCGGTCATCCGATGTACTCCGGTTATCGTGGTCATTAAAGGCATTAGACTGCGCGTGACCAACACCTCTGAGTTAAACAACAAAAACCTCGCTGGACAGCCTGGCCAGCGAGGTTTTTCTTTTTATGCGACGGGTTGAATTTTTAACGGGCTCTCGTGTCGTTTGCTCAGGCAGAGCGGTGCGACTCAGCCTTGATTGACCTTGTACTTATCGAGTTTGTTGTACAGCGTCTTCAGGCTGATGCCCAATTCTTGCGCTGTTTCGGTTTTGTTACCGCCATTCTCCTCCAGCGTGTTAAAAATCGCAGCCTTTTCTATTTCTTCCAGCGAGACGCCGGAAGGCACCATCTCTTCAAGCGCGGTACCGCTTTCCAGCGGTGGGGTATCAAAGATCAGGTGATCGTCTTTAATGACGTCATCGGCCAGAATAAATGCCCGTTCAATGGTATGTTTGAGTTCGCGCACATTACCCGGCCAGTTGTGCTGGGCAATCTTATCGAGGGCCGAATCGAGAATACTTTTGGTCACTGCCTCGCTGGCATTGCGATGGGCAATAAAATGCTTGGCCAGCCCGACGATATCGTGGCCGCGTTCACGCAGTGGCGGAATATGAATCGGGAAGTGAGCCAGCCGGAAATAGAGATCTTCGCGTAAGTACTGTTGTTCAATCGCCACTTGCGGATCGCGGTTGGTGGCCGCAATCACCCGCACATTGGCAATTTTGACCTGCTGGCTGCCAACCGGGCGGTATTCACCGGTCTCTAACACCCGCAGTAATTTGACCTGATGACTGAGCGGCATTTCTGTGATTTCATCGAGAAATAGGGTTCCGCCCTGTGCCTGTTCAAATACCCCCTGGTGCGCTTTATTTGCTCCGGTGAATGCCCCTTTTTCATGGCCGAATAACTCGCTGTCGACCAGCTCGGTCGCGATCGCACCACAGTTGATGGCAATAAAAGGCTGTTGGTTACGCTCGCTGGCCAGATGAATGGTCTGAGCGACCAGCTCTTTTCCTGAACCACTTTCGCCGACGATAAGCACATTGGCATCGGTTTTGGCGACTCGTCTCAGTGTTCGATACAGCTTATGCATCGGCGTTGAAGAGCCAACTAACATGCCAAACTGGTCGAGAGTGCTGGTCGAAATTGTACTGCCTTTGGCCCATTTCTGCTGATAGTCCTGGCTGAAATCGAGCAGTGTATCGGCAACCACGTTGACATCGACCGGTAAGCGGTAGTGGGAGATAGCACCCAGCTTCATTAAGTTATCGATATGCGGATTGGGGATGCCGGCACTGATGATCACCAGCTCGGTGGTCTGAATAACCTGCGAGCTGGATAAACGCAGTAAATCATCTTGGTCGAAGTGAGTCATTTCGACCACTGCCACATCCGGACTGATCTGTTGTAATTGATCGATCCAGTCCTGCCCGGCTGGATTGGATTGCAGCGAAAAGCTGTCCAATACTGCCAAACCAGAAATATTTTCTTTGAGTATTTTGTCTTCGATATGAACAAATAGCGTAGGTAATGGCATGTGTCCGCCTCTGCAATTCACAGCAACAGCTTTGAGCATAACACGAACACCAGAGAGTTATTGTCTTATATTTCAGCACAAGTAAAGAATAAAGTCAGAGTTAGGTGAAGATATCATTAATATTTAATCTGCTCTTGTTTAGCTTTGGCTTAATTACATAATTTCAGAGCTTAGGGGGCAGATAATTTTTTCAAATCTTGCGTGTAAATAATTCAGGTTTTAACCGGGAAAGATTGTGGTGGTTTTAGTGATTCTCATAAATAGCCAATTAAATTAGTGAGTTATGATTTTGGCATGCCAGTTGCCTTAGTGGGAGTGAAGTTAATAAATTTCACTGAACAGAGGAAACGAATAATGAAAAACATCGCACCTAAATTGATATTAGCATCAGTACTCGTGTCTTCTTCTTCTGCTGTTATGGCAGCAGACAATCAATGGAAAGATAAGTCTTATGATGCTTGGCTCGATGGTAAAGCAGAAACGGCCTTACTGTTAAATACTAATCTGAATTCGTTTGATATTAATACCGATGTCGAAAATAAAGTCGTGACCTTAACCGGTCAGGTCAGTAACAGTACCGAGAAAGATCTGGCCGGTGAATTGGTCGCTGGCCTGGAAGGGGTTGAGTCGGTCAATAATGATCTCACAGTGGAAGATCAACACCAGAGCAGTGACAACCAGGCCCTGGGGGCACTGCAGGACACGAAAATCACCACGTTGGTGAAAACCAAGTTACTAATGAATCGCGATGTAAGCGGCACCGACATCGAAGTGGAAACCAATAACGGAACGGTTGTTCTCAATGGTAGTGTCGATTCCGATGCCGAGCATGATCTAGCCATCAATATCGCCCGCAATACCGACCAGGTCAACGATGTAGTCGATAACCTGGAAGTGACTCAATAACCGCTGATCTTACCCAATGAGGGATAGCGCTAGCTAAAACGAATAACGTTACTTAATAAACCTTACCACTCAGTACTAGGAGTTATCATGATTACACGTTCTGTTATGTACAAAGGATTCGCAACCTTTGGTCTGGTATGTCTGCTGGCCGCCTGTGGCGATGAAGGCCCAATGGAACAGGCTGGCGAGCAGCTTGATGAAGCCGCGACCGACACGCAAAACGCGATTGAAGATAAATGTGAAGACATTAAAGGTGAGCTCAAAGCTGAAGATACCGATTGCTAACATTTCAGCGTTGACAGGGCGGGCAGTGACCGCCCTGTTCTGTGTCTGATCCGCTATATTAATGGTTAATGTGAAATTAATGGTTGATCTGACATTAATGGTTGCCTGAAGTCGTCAACCTTGACCCGCAGAATTAAACATTGACCTGAACTGTGAAATGCTGACCTGAAGTCTGTAATGAATGCGCTGTATTGATATTGGGCCTGTGAGCCGTTCCCGATAAGAGGTTTTGACCTGCCAATCCGGGTCTGCCCGCGATAAGACGCAGCCATTACGACACAGCAGCAGGCTTCTGGCCCCTTATATTAATCAGAGGCTTACAATGTTTGTCGTTAAATACTATTGCCTGATTGTGCTGGCCTGTTTCTCTGCTGCATTCCTGATCCCTAACCTTGCGGTCAGTCTTGTTTTAGGCTGGATAGGCCTGTCCGTTTTTCTGGTCGTTCTGGCTTATCTTTTTGACTTACCCTCGATTTTTATGAAGTCCGGTGACGGAAAACTGACCTGGTGGATCCGCTGGGCATTTATTCCGTTTCTGGCGGCGGTCAGGCTGTATAATTACTGTTCGCGCCGCAATGATAAGGTCGCCGCAATCCATCAGATTGCCCCCCACCTGTATGTGTCACGCCGCCTGCTGCGTTCTGATCTGGACGCGCTGCACTCCAATAACATCAACTGTATCGTCGATGTCACCGCCGAATTTGCCGGTCTGGAAAGTGCGATGACAGATACGCAGTTTGAGTATCTCAGTATTCCGGTTCTCGATCACAAGGCCCCCAAGTATCGCCAGCTGCGCCACGCGCTTAACTGGATCGATACGCAAATAAGCCAGTCACGATCTGTCGTCGTTCACTGTGCTTTGGGGCGCGGCCGATCGGTGTTTGTGGTTGCCGCTTATCTGCTCAGTCAGAATCCCGGTCAGAGTGTCGAGCAGGTGCTGCAAAAGATCCATTCGGTACGCAGCAGCGCACGCCTTAACCGGCGCCAGGTCAGGGCACTGCAATCTATGCATCAAAAAGGGCTGTTGCAGCTTGATGAGCCGGCGTGGCTGATCGCCAATCCGGTTTCCGGCGGCGGAAAATGGCAGGCATTCGGTCAGCGTTTGATCCGCGAATTAACCCGCAGTTATCGTTTAAGGTTGCTGTTTACCGAGCCGGATGTCAGTGCGACTGCGCTGGCCCGGCAGGCTTTGCAGCATAATCCCGATCTGATCATTGCCGCAGGTGGTGATGGCACAGTCGGTGAGGTAGCCGGTGAGGTTGATCACTCTGATACCCGCTTGGCAATAGTGCCGTTCGGAACCGCCAACGCTTTGTGCCATGTGTTGTATGGTATCGGCAGTAAAACCGCGCCCATCGACAAGGCTTGTGAAGCTATTTTGTCTGGCAATACCCGCCAGATAGATACCGCTTATTGTAATCAGCAACTGATGCTATTGGTGATGGGGATCGGGTTTGAACAACAGATGATCGAATACGCTCAGCGTGAGGAGAAAAATCAACTGGGGCAACTGGCGTATCTGACCGGCTTCTTTAATGCTGTGATGGCGGATAACCCGATTGAGCTGACTTGCCGCCTTGATGATCAAGCGCCTCAGTCATTACAGGTGCGCAGCTTTGTGGTCGCCAATACCGCGCCGTTTACCACTCTGCTGGCGCAAGGTAACGGAGAGCCTGAGCCGGGGGATGGTCTGTTGCATATTACTTATCTTGAGCAGGCTGATTCGGTGGCGGAGCGTTTACTGGCACTGTCGGATATCACTCTCGCTTCAGTCGGTTTTCAGGATAAAAGCGAACTGTTCAGTTACGCCTGTGCGCAGCGGGTTGAAATTAGCGCCGATAAAAAGATGGATTATGTCGTGGATGGTGAACTGTACAGTGCCGATAAATTGACGATTGAGATCAAGCCCCAGTCGTTACAGGTATGTGTGCCATAACAGCCGTTGCTGTTGCTGTTGCTGTTGCTGTTGCTGTTGCTGTTGCTATTGATAAGGTGGGAACGTGAAAAAATCTCGCCAGGGTAGATGATTACGCTGGCGAGATTTTTTGTTAGCACCTGGCTTTTTCACTACGACTTGTAGTCAGAGGGACGAAACTGGTAAGTATTTAGCCATTTCGTCATTTTCCATCTGTAACGCGGCGACCCAATAAGAGAGAAAACTCCGAATATCATCGTTTTCGATCGCAGCCAGTTTGTGTTTGAGAAAGGTGACCAGGCTGAGATTAGCCTGATACATGACCTCGTGACTGGCGAAGGGCGTCACTCTGTTGCCGGACTGTCCGGTATCTGTTTCCCGCCGGTATGACTCAAATGGTGCCAGTTTATCCAGCATCGATTTCTCGACCTGACGAAAGCGGTTCACACTGCGGTCCAGGCTGGAGTGCAAGTTATTATTGGCGAGATTAATACTCGCCATGTAATGGTGGTTTAATTTTTCAATGATATCGGTTATCTCTTGATGATTGTTCATTAAAATAATCATAACGAGTCACTATTAACCATTATCTACGACCAATTCAAACTTTGAATTAGTCAATAATCGCTATATTGGCTATTTTCTTCTGACAGGAAATGAGTTCTTCCTGAACGGTGAATAACACTTCTTGTCGATCTCCTGGTTGAGCGTTGCGTAATACGTCGCTCACCTCATTCAATGTTTTTTCTTCAATCATTTGTAGCTGCTTTAAATACATTTTTTCTTTGTCAAAGCTGACATCTTTAACCGTATCCGTATACCACTCACGCGCTTTGATGGCATAGGAGGGAGTATCTTCCTCCTCAACGTCCGAATCAGGCTCCCGGTGCGCTCTCAGTTGCAATGCCGCGTATTCCTTGATGCGGATGATCTCATTCAGCTCTCTTGCCAAGCCTTGGTTATCGATATTGTCGATTGCTTTCGCGTAGATATTATTACCGCTTTCAATCAGGTTGATAATAAAGTCGAGATCTTGATTTTTCATAATGCCTCCACATTCACTCTGATGGTTTTCTGTTCGCAGTGACATTTTTTTACTCAATATTTCTGCTTACTATTACTATAAGGCATGTATTGTGCCAGCCTTGGTAAATCATCTGAGGGCACTATTTTCGGGCCTGAGACCGGTGTTGATTAACAGTTGGCAGTGGGGGATGGAATTTTTTACACGTTTTGCGTTACGTTGACTGAAAATATTACAAGTACTGCTGGATTTACTTGTTTTAAATATCCGTTATTCGGTCATTTTAAACCTGGCATGAATTTGGCTTTGTTTAGGATAAGGCTTATGAGCAATCCATAAGCCGGCAGAAATACTTGGCAGTTTAAGTTGTTATTCAGCTCAACAAGTAGTGATGAAACAGTAAGATTTTGCATTAAGTGGAGGAACTCATGGCAACAGCAAGAAAACAGCAAGATGAACCCCAGGAAAAAATCGAAGACGCTTATCACAAGACAGAAGAGGCGACTCTGGAGGCGGTCGGTCAAATCAAAGAAAAAGTGATGGAGGAGATCGAAGCCGGACAAGAAAGCCTGAGATCAGCCACCGATCAGGCGGGGAATTTTGTCAAAGAACGTCCTCTGCTCAGTGTGGGCTGTGCATTCCTGGCCGGCTGGGCTATCTCAAAGCTCATCAAGTAATCCCATATAGATATGAAGCCTGAACAGCAACCGACTATGGCCACCGATGAGGGTGGCCAATCCCCTTCCCGTGAGTCTGCCCAGCCCAAAGGCAGCGCTCAAGACGGAGCCGACCCTGTCAATGATCTGCACAGTTTGTGGCAACAACTGAACCTGTGTCAGCAACGGTTCCTGGCATGGGCGGATTCCACCACTGAGCTATTTTCGCTTGAGCTGAAGACCAGCCTGGCGGCGATTCGGCAGATGATAGTACTGCAACTACTGCTGATTTGTTTGGCGGTGTTTTTTGTTCTGAGTTTGTGTGCAGGGGTCGGGCTGGTGGTGTACCACTTTACTCTCAGCCTGTTGGCTGGGTACGCCGGATTTGTGGTGGCGCTGGGTGTTGTATTGGCCGGACTTATCTGGCAGCAGGCCAGACTGGCCAGTTTGGTTGGATTTCGTCATACCGTTGCGCAGGTTAAGGAGGGCTGGGATGTGGTCAGTAAGCAAACGCCAAGCGGCGATTAAGTTGAAGCGCAGTGAAGGGAGAATGCTGAGCCGTCAATGTCGGCTGTCATGGAATTTGTTCACCCGCTCACTGCTTAATTACGCCACCGCGTATCCGCTACAAAGCGGGGGGGATTTTGTGCCTGGCCGCAGTGTGTCTGACCCGTAGCCGCTTCCGGCCGCTAATCGCCCTGGGTTCACAGATTACCCGTATGCTGGCACCGCAGATACGCAAAAAAGTGGCCGCTTACCGGGCACGTCAGCCTGATCCACGCTAGCGTCGGACCAGCTAAGCCAAAACGGTGAAAAATAACAGGAAGTCGACGATGAAACACAACTATTCTGCTGCACTGATCCGAACGATGGCGGTGATCAGCCTATTCATCGGACTCTATTTTACCCAATCTCTGATGTTACCCATTTTTATCGCCGGGTTTGTGTCACTGCTCTGTGCTCCGATCGTGACAAGATTAAGCAAAATAGGGATCCCGCGCCTGATTAACGTGGTGGTGCTGCTGATGACCCTGTTAGCGGCACTGTCTCTCAGCGCTGGCTTTCTGGCCGAGCCCGCCCAGCAATGGTGGTCTAAACTGCCCTCGGTGATGAAAGAGATGTCACAGCAGTTCAATCACACTTCTGCTGCCAATGCAGGTGGCGATGATTCTTTTATGGAAGTGATTGAAAAGGCCAATGTGGGAGAAATCAAAGCCAATACTGCTTTGTCTGTCGCCAAAGAAGTGGTGAAGGCGACCCCGACCATAGTGACTCAGCTGTTTATCGCGCTGTTCATGGCGTTCTTTATGCTTAGCTATGGACGTACGTTATTGCGACAGTTTTTACGCCAGCTTCCCAGCTTTGCAGACAAAAGGGTCGCGATAGAAGTGGTACGCGAGATCCAGACCAGCTTATTCCGCTACCTGAGCACCATCACCGCGGTCAATATTGGCCTCGGAGTCGCGGTCGGCACTGTACTGGCGATGCTGGGGATGGAAGATGCGTTTTTGTGGGGCGCATTCGCTGCCATGATGAATTTTGCACCCTACCTCGGGCCAATGATTTCAGTCGCCTGCTTGGGGTTGGTCGGTTTTCTGCAGTTTGATTCCTTGCAATACGCACTGATCATCATGGCCGCGTACCTGGCTCTCAACATCGTTGAAAGCCAGTTTGTGACCCCGACACTACTCGGCGACAAATTTAATCTGAATCCTTTGGTTATTTTTGTCTGGCTGGTGCTATGGGGCTGGATGTGGGGCGCAATGGGTGTGTTGATTGCCGTCCCCCTGTTGGTTTGCGTCGATATCTTCCTGGCCAGAACCTGGCTGTTCGGCGCCTGGTATCAGGTGCTGCACAATGAGTCGTCATGTTCAAATACCCAGCAAACCCTCTCCCCGGATAAGTCGGCTGCGGAAAAAATTTGCTGAGATAAGCTGCCAAGGCCCAAGGCCGGGGCATTTTTTGCGATTTAAGGCCAGCTAGAGAACTGAATACGTTCGTCACTGATGTAGAAAAGGGTGTCTCCGGGGCGCACTTCAGTCGTGAGTTTGGCATTTAACAATATTTGTTCACTTTCGAATCGGCGCAAACCAATAATGGTGGCTTCGACCTGAGTTTTGAACAACAGGAATACCTCACTCAGTGGAAACGGTGCGACGGTGTCGGGAACCTGAATCGCATATTGAGTCTGCCCCTGGTGAGCAGAAACCAGCTCGCTATGCACCAGAGATGAGCCACTGTCGATGACAGATTTCGCCAGCAGTTCTGTGCTTAGATTAGAAATACATTCCGATTTGGGATACATACTTTTCAGTATTTGTCCTTTGATATCATCGGTAAAGTGCGCGACTAAGTGCGCTTCTTTATTCAGACCCGTCACAAACAACGCCAGAGTTAAGGTTGTATCGTCTTTATCAGTATCAACCACGATACAGGATGCGTGACTTATATTGGAACGACTCAGTTCTTCTGCACTGGTAAATGAGGTTACATTGATGAAATCAACAAATTCAGGCAATGGGTTTTCTTGTTCCTCACGCGAGACCAGTACGATTTTTCTCTGTTCTTCGCGTTTCAACTGCCGGATCAAAAGAGGGGTTTTTTCGCGGTTGTAGCCCAGAATAACAATGTGATTTTTATAGTTCATAGTGTGTCTGCCTTTGATTTTGCGATACCACAACGCTGCCGCTTTAGCCGCTAATTTTGCAGCAACCACAGCAAATAAGGTAATACTGATAGGAATAATAAAGAACGCGGTGAACAGTTGTCCGCCTTCCGTCTGAGGACTGTAGTCACCAAACCCGACCGTCGACGCTACGACAACGATGAAATAAAGAAATCGCGCGGGAGTTTCGACCAGGTGTGTTTCTCCTAGCAGGTGCAGAGCGCCATAAACAAGCAGGATAAATACCAGTGCAATCAGGGATACGTTGAGCCGATTAATATTGTCAGCAACTTTTGATAAATACTTATCCCACAAATCAATAAACGTTTTGTTCATTTTCATGATCTAGTTATCTTGGATATCGGTTTTACTGAGGGCAAAACCGGTCGAACGGACCAGTTCCCGATCGAAGTCGTTGGTCACTGAGTTATATTTTTCCTCCGCACTAATCAGCAACAGCTCGCGAGGGCATTGCTGACTGTCAATTTCGCGCGTATAAGCCATACAAAATTGGTCGGTCTCTGAGACAGAACCATCCAGGTGATAGGTCTTTTCGGTGAGTACAACCGGTGTATTCCCTTCCCAGAATTGAGTAAAGGTTTGATCCTCCAATGCATAGTGCGATTTAGCCACCTGATTATTCAATACCTTGCTCCACTGCGGAGTGCTGATCGCTTTGACATCATAAAAGTACCACAGGATAATTTCTTCAATGTGCTCACCAAACAGCTGAATCTGGAGAAGTCCTTCATCATCGGTGTAAAAACGCAGCAGCTTTCTCTGTGGGTCCAGCTGAACTTCACCAACGGCTTCTATGATGTGATCAGAGGCTGCCCCTTCGATGGTCAGCATTGGCTCTGCCAGCTTAAGTTTAAGCGCATCTATGGTAAACGAGCCGCCTAGTTTCAGGCCCAGTACCTGCGGAGGGAGCGGGGCTGGCGCAGAAGAAGCGGAGCTGTTTTTAAACGCGAAGATTTTTTTCAGAGTGTTTAACATGAGTTGGTCCGACTAAAAGGCGAGCTTCTGCTCGCCAGTGGCTTAGGGGAGTGTTTATGGATTGCCGAGAATACGCTCTAGCTCTGATTGAGCATTCGACGTCGCCTCAGATTTTGCCAGGGCAATTTTGGCATCCAGATCATTGGGTGCATTTCGCGCATCAGCCATTTCAGCCGCGGCTTCCAGCTGCGCAGCTTTTTGCTGCTGTTTCTGCTTGATACGCTCCATAGATTCCAGTGCAGTTTTTGCTTTGGAATCTAATCCAGAAACGGCATTCAGTGTTGCGGCTTGTGCCTTCTGCATCTGGGCCGTGCTTTCAATTTGAGCCAGCTCTTGTTCCATTGCGGTCACGCGCTCTTTGAGGTCTTGGGCGATAGCGATCATTTTAGTTTCATTGCCGAGCAAAATATCCCGTCGGCCTTGAGCGGCTTCCAGTTGTTTACGGTACTGAGGAATATGTCCGGCAATCTCAGTGGCGAGATCCATCTTATTCTGCGCGGCAAAGTTGCGTACATCCGATTCATAGTTGTCGATTTTTTGTGTCAGTTCGGCAACCTCATTGTCTGCAAGTTTACGCTGACCTTTGGTAGTGGCGATGTTGAGATCCATTTGATCGAGTTCTTTTTTCGCATCACGGATGTTTTGGCGCTGCTCGGTCACCATATGTTTATCGGCTTCTGCTTCGGCCGCATCATTAAGAAAACCGCGAAACGCAGTAAGTAAACGTGAAAATGCCATGATTTCGCCCTTATTGGTTAGTTAAATGCTCAGAAGAGAAGTGCAATAGCTCATTAACGTTCTGGAACAGCATGGTGATTTCCAGTTCAATGTTCTCAAGCTTGGAATCGGTGGAGAGAGAGCCAAAAGCGGTGTAGTAGGTCTCGCCCTGTAATCGGGTTTTACCCACTGTGGTCAGGGGAAGATGCTTTTGCAGGTACATCAGCAGGTCGTCAAATTGAGCCTGGTCTTGAATTGCCGAGGTCGGGAAAAGCAATGATTCAATCAGCATTTGCTGCTCTGCCAGCACTAAAATGGCGGTCAGGTCATCGCTGTTGGTGATGATTAGGCTGCCATCTTGTTGAGATACATGCCAATCATGATCGGCTGTCTCGAGGTAAGTTTGGATATCGTGAATTGCCATGAATAAAAGTCCTTAGTTTAAAATCAGATGAGGGACGAAGCGTGCAACGTCATTGGTGATAAGGTTGTCCGACAAGCGAAATGAGATACCCGCACCGACCTGACCAATCACCCAACTGCCGACAACACAATGGCTGCCATCGAAGCGGGCTAAAGGCGCATATTGCTGGCAGATGAAACCTTCGCGGCCGTAATTACCGGAGGTGCCTGCAACTTGTTCACCTTGACAGTAAATGCCGATATTGGCGCCTTCGCGGCTGAAAATGGGTTTAATCACTTTGTTTTTCAGACTCTCTGCTCGAGGATCGTCGGCGAAGTAGCATTCGAGCAAATTGCGGTGTCCGGGGTGGAGCTGCCACAAAATGGGCAGCAGAGCTTTGGATGACAAAAGCACTTTCCACAGCGGCTCGATGAAGGTGCAATGGCTGCAAGCCAGGTAATCGCTGTATTCATCCAACAGTGCGAATTCGTACGGATACAGTGAGAATAAGTTGTTAATCAGCTTGGAATTGTGGTCTGCGAATCTTTCGTCATCGGTGAGTTGGATGGCGTTGATATCGACGATCACCGCTTCCCAGCCGGCTTCTTCAGCACAAGCGGCCATATAAGTGACAGTGCGCACGTCTTCCGATGAGGTTTCATCACAGGCGAAATGAAGGACAGGGGATTGCGGATTTTTCGTTGTCTTGAGTAAGCTGAATTGAACAATCAGCTGCTCATCAAGAATATTGAACTGGTCAGCTTGCGAAGGCAGGCGACCCGCATCAACATTCTGTTTCAGCCAATCCCAGGCGGCAACAGACGCTTCGAATAACGAAGTCGGTGTCTGAGCATTATATTCCAGCAGCTTAGGCGCATCCTTGCCATTCCAGGCAAAATCAAAGCGCCCGTACAGATAGGTTTTATCCGTCTCCCACGAATGACGTAATAGGGCATGATGTTTTTCAGGCAGTCCAAAAAGATGCAATAAATCATGCTCAAAAACGTACTCAATGGCCTTGATTGTTAACTGATGCAATTCTTCTGTGACCGAATCGATCTGTTCGATTTGTGTGCGGTTAAGCTGAAAGTATTGATGATCGGTCCAGTAAGGGTGTTGGCTGGACACCTCATAAAAATCAAACCCTAATTCGCATAATCTTTCCTGCCAGTTCTGCCTGGGTTCAATATCACGTTGCAGCATAATGAAAGATTAACCTCCGAATCCGCCAAATGAGCGACCAGAGCTTCCGAACCCCCCGCTGCTGCGGGTCCTGACCGTCTGCATATGTTTATAAGTCGTCTTCTTTGACGTTTTTTCCAGTTGGCTCGGGGAGCGGTACGTTTTGTTGCCGGGAGTTGTTGCTACATACGCAGTACCTGATGTCGTGGTATAGCAGTCATCACGTCCTGAATCGGCGCATTGGCGGTAGTTGGCCTGAGTGCCGTTCTTATTGAGTGCCTGGGACGCCATATAGCCCCCCGGCTGCTGCGGCCAGAGCAGTCGCGGCCTGGTTACCAGCGGAGGAGCGATCGACATGAGAGTTGGGCAGACTTTGCTTTAAGGCCCCCTCTAAATAGAGATTTTTCCCGTCTACGTTTTTCAAATCATCAAATACCAGACCATCGGCGGTAAATGCCTTGCCAAAAAATGGAGAATCCGGATTGCGAGATGTGAAAAACGGTTGCGTGAAATCGTTTGTAGGACTTTTGTTGGTGATGAAGCCTGCGATATGTGGCTGCCATGCCCCCGTTGCGTGAAAACAGACGTTGTCGCCGAAGTCACGACGACACTCACTTTCCAGCATATATTTTAACGCTGTGCGTCGGGCTTCTTGTTCTGCTCTTCGATAGGCCGCTTCGCACTGGCCGGGCAGGACGGTATTGCAGCTCTCTGTCGAAGTAAATGCATAGTATGGGTAGTCAGTCGTGTCACAGCCACTTAGAGTCAATGCCGTACCCACTCCCAGGAACATCACAATCGGTTTTCTTTTACCTATTAAATGGCGGGGTATATTGACGTTACCTTTGGTTTTCATGATGTTATCCTTAGTAAGTCATACAACCAGCATTCAGTAAGCCCACCGCGATATACATTGCTGCCGCAATGACCGCTGCGCCGGTTTCATCATTTTCAATGCGTGCAACAAACTTAGGCATAAATACAAAGCGTACAATGGTGATCATGATGATCTGCGTAATAAGTGCCACTACAGCCCAGGTAATAAAGTCATAGAAGTTAACCGCATTTCTAAGTACACCATTAATTGCAATCGCGTAACCAATAACGGAACCACCTAGTGCAATTGCTGCAGCTGTATTTTTCTGTTCTTTGATCAACTTCCATTCATTGTATGGGGTAATTAACACGACCAGATATTTGAAGATAAGTAACGCGACGATAGAGGTACCGATGTAAGCACTGAAGTTCCCAAGTGCCGCGAGATCGATGTATTGCATTGAAGTGATTTCCATAGAGTTGAGTGAAATTTAACCGAATGAACTCAATAAAGTTATTAACGGCCAGGCTAATATGAATAACTGCTCAGTGGCGACCAAATTAAACATGAGATTTGCCAATAACTTACCTTGTAAATTATGCGCTTAACTATTCAAATGTTATGCCATAATCAAAGCGATTTATTTGCATGAATTTGGCGATTTTTTATTCTGGTGAGGTAAGAAGTTGCCTGGAGTGGGCAATTTTTTGTGTTGGCGGGCAAGTTTTCTCTCGATGGGTGAAGCTACAGCAAGCAATGGTATTTCCTGTTTTGAATGGGATTTACACAACAATCGGCTGCAGAGCGGAATAAAACATCACTAAGGCGAGTTTTAAGGCTATTTACCGAAATGACGACTCTGATTAATCACTCATTCTATTTTACATATGAAGCGGTCTGATTCTTGAATACGAACGGCGGTGACTGAGACAGACATTGACGAAAGAATGGCTATGGGACGGTTTTATCTTTGGTCGTTTTTATCAATGGATAAACAAAAAGTCATGCGATCCAGCGTCGTTATTTTATTTGATTTTACTACGTATAAGGAAACATTATGGCAGAGTGGTTTGTGCTGTTTGTCCAAGGGATATTAGCCAGTTCAATTCTGGGTTTTTATTGGGCTTTTACTCGATTTGTACTTTATGGTGATGGCTATCCAATGAGTATGAAACATATCGAGAAGTGTACTTATTCTTTTGTGGCTAAAATCTACAAATTTATGATTAGAGCGCTTTTCTTTGTGCTCGGATATTACTTAATTGAATACGGGATTTATTACTTTACTCTCAGCCCGAAAGATGTGGCCGGAGTAATTGGTTATCGCGCTCATTTAACCTTGAGTGAGGGGGCCGGCTTAACGTTCTCTTTATTTTTAGGTGCCCTGTTCGGTGGTTTTATTGCGTGGTTACTTTATGCTCTGGCTCGTAAAGCCTATCTGCAGCGTTTCAATCCGATGGCCCTGGGTTTGCTGTCTGGTAACCTGCTGTATAGCACTGAGATGACCAGTTATTCTGCGCACACAATCAGCTTAAATATCAATGAATCCCAGAATGTGAATTTGGACAGACGACTGGAACAGTGGGTGAAACGAAGTTTTAACCAGTTGGCAAAAGTCGATAAACACAAGCTCGCCCCTTTAGCCGATGTTTCGGTAATTATTGATCTCGTCAGTGGTGATTATCATAGTAATCCGGCGTTAAGCCTGGATGGGCCAGAACTGGTCATGAAGTCTTCGCGGAATCTACCTAATCTCGAGCTGAAAAGCGGCAATATTTTAATGTCTGCGGAGCAAGCAAATGGCCCGATGATGATCACTATCTGTGCGGAGTTTATTGATTGTGACGATCATTCGAGTCACTCAGTCGAACAGCTGCGCTTAATCAGGATGAAGTCTAAGTAATCGGTCCGCCCTGCAGCAACGTCTTAAGGTCAAATCGCATTCGGGTATTGAAGGGACTGAAAGGGCTAACCTGTTGGCGGTTGAAGCGGCGGAAGCTGACCAATACAAGAATGCATAGTTTGGGAGGGGAACACCTCGCAAGCTATGCCCTATTTTTGTTTGGGATACGTTGGTTAGAAAGAGAGAAACCATACTAAAAAAGGCTACCGCTCTCTCGATACATGGGAACATCGGGGGGCGTTTTTCCTTTCACTAATAGTTTAACGACCACATGCTCACGTTTTGTCAGCACGGCACCCATGTACGCTTGTCGATACTGAGGAATAGACGCCCTATTCACCATCACGATTGATAAAACCTCAAAGCCGCCGACGTTTGGCGGCTCTTTTTCAATGATTAAACGCACAATTATCACGCCATTCTTCCAAAATTGATTTACGAAGAGAACGTCGTTCGTCTACAGTCATAACATAACCACTCACGACCGACATGGATGTAAGAGGTGAACCATGACACAGCCATGCTGAAAGTTGGGACCGATACTACGCTGCCTGCGAACGTCTGGCGCTGCTCTAAGCCAGCTATAACCATACGCAGTACCGTTATCTTCAAGGTCAGGTTTCCAAAGAAGTGGACGAACTGACGTGGAGTCTGAAACTCTCGGCAGAGCGATAAGTTCGAATTTTACGTCACCAGCTCGCAATGGAATTCTGCAGCTGAGAGCAGAACGAAGGAGTCACTGATGGCCCCCGTATCAACGTCAACGCAATCCGAATCGTCACGTACCATGGACCAGTCTGCGTTTATCTCGGCTGCAGAGTCCAAAATGCACACTGCACGATATCAGAACATCTCGCTGGTGCTTGCCATTAAGCCCGCCAGTCTGGACCCTAGAGCGTTTGACGTTTTCCACAAAGTCATGCAAACAGTGAAAAGTGCTCAGGTGGTGGGGAATCTGAATCAGAGTTTCCTGTTGGTCTACTTGTGCGAACCGATATGTATTAGCCAGAGTCAGGCTCGCGCGATTCATTTCAGCATTCGCCATTTCTTTTCTGAAGTGAAGCAGGCCGATGAGCGTGTGTATCGGTTTTTAATTTCCGGGAAAGTCGGTTTGTCGGTGTTGGGAAAGGACACCCATTCCATGAAGACGGCAGTCGTGCATGCCTCTCAGGCGACATTGGCTCAGCAAGCCGGACACAAAAGCCGTATTCAGTTCTACGATACCGATTTGCAACTCACGATTAAGCGCTATGTGCTACTGGAAGACCTTGTACGAGATGCCATCGAGAAAGGAGAGATAGGCGTTCAGTACCAACCCATCATACGTTGTCAGGACTGGGTGGTGGCAGGCTATGAGGCGCTGTGCCGTTTTAACCTGGATGCAGCGCTTAACGCTACAACCACAGAACTGATTGGGCTGGCAGAGGATTTAAACCTCATATCAGAGTTGGACTTACTGACTTATCAGAATGCGTTTTCCCAGTGCGCGCCGTGGCTGAATAAGTCCGGTCGTTTCCTGAACCTCAACCTTTCGCCGAATACCCAACAGAGTTTGTCCGAAGTCTTGGAATGCATGGTGCTGCTTGCGAAGCAGGAACAGGTCAAGCTACGGCAAATTGTCATCGATGTGAATGAAATCAAAAGCCCTGCGGCAACGATCGATGTCTCAACGATACTTCCGGAGTTTCGTCAGCGGGGCGTACAGTTTGCGCTGGACGACTTGTCTGAGGGATTCCGGCTGGCTGACTTATTGAGCCAAGGACAATTTCAGTACCTCAGAGTCAGTCGCGAGCTAATTGAACGCAGCCATGAGCGGGGGGAATACTATCAGGTCATTAAGCTGTTGGTCAGACTATGCCACCGCTTAGACGTTGAGGTGGTTGCAGAAGGTATCGAAACTCCGGACGAAGCCCGTTTGCTGTCTTACCTAGGGGTGGACTATATGCAAGGCTACCTGTTTGCTAAGCCGGTTGATTATGGCGACCTGCAGGAGGCGGAGAAACAGCTCGAGACGATACTTCGACAACTGCATGCCGATGGCCTGACGGATAGCTCGGATGCGGATGAAGAAGCCATCACCTTGCTTAATATTGCCAGCAAAAGTCTGCCTCGTTTAGACCCCGGTGAGCCTCTCATCCTGGCTAACGAGTACTTAAAACCCGACGCCATTAATGTGGTCCCTGTTATCAACAAAGGGGAATGTGTCGGATTGGTGGACAAAGCTCAGCTCAATCTTCATCTGACTCCGGCCATGGGAACGGAACATGAAACCATGAAAGAAGCGGGCATCTGGAATAAGCCCGTCGCCAGTATGATGAATACGCAACTGACCATCATGGACGCACAGGCGCTGCTTACGGATGTGCTCCCGTTACTAAGAGAGAGCGCTCTTTCTCTGCCCATCGTACTGGTCACCGATAACCGCTATAAAGGCTTGGTGACGGAAACGGACATTACCCACTATCTCTTGAAGCGGCTAAAATTGTAGCGTTGTCTTTCGTTTACCTACTTCTCTGCGCCTGAGGTAACATAAATGCCGAGAGCCAAAGAGGCCATATCGCTGCTCTGTATACATGATACTGGCCCGTCCTAGGGTTATCATTAGCTCAGGAAGTTCGTCGGCAATGATTGATTTCATACTGGTAACGGTAGGTTTCAAGAACGCAGAACTGATTCTGGCTAAAGGGGTGTACTCAATAAGTCCCTTATTCTGAGCAAAACTCATCATTTCGTTCACACGTTGGCAGATCCTTTTCAGCGTTTCTATCGCGCCTAGAACTTTCTTTCGTGTGTTTGTTAGGGAAAGGCTAGGGTAACTGCCAAACGTCATGTTAGCGCGTTTACCGTTGTGTGGGCGTGTATAGTTGAATAGCCACGTCTTTGTGCCGTTTGGTTTTACACGTAGACGAAGACCGTTACCATCAAAGAGCGTGTACTTTTTATCTTGTGGTTTAGCGTTAGAGATTTGTTTATCTGTTAAAGATTGAGTTGTTCTTGCCATGATTGGTACACCGTAAATTGGAACATACGGACAATGTACCTATTTGTGTCCCAAAACTTCTAAGCTAATACGAGCCGGGAAAAGACGTTAAGAGAATGCAATCCCTTGAAATAGCTAGGTTTAGATACAAAAAAAGACGTCCTAGGACGTCTTTTTTCTGGAATTTGGCTCCCCCTGCAAGACTTGAACTTGCGACATACGGATTAACAGTCCGCCGTTCTACCGACTGAACTAAGGGGGAATTGCTTAAAGCGGGAAGGATGGTATCCAGCTGGCCGGAATGTGTCAACCTTTCTCCGAGAAAAAGATAAGATTTTTTTGCGAGAAAGGCTTTACTTTTCTGTATCCCTTACCGGGCTTACGCTGGATTTAGTTATCCACTAATTTTGTGGATAAGTGTGTTAATGGATTCTTAGTAATTATATTTATCGGCAAAGCTTAAGTGAATACTCTAAATGTAATCGTTTGCTTTTTTGTTTTAAATTGTTGTTTTATTTGATTTTTTATAGGTTATGCACTGTTTGTATCTTTGCTAGGTGGCGGGATGCGTCAGGGCTGAAAAAAGTCAAAATGGGGTGAACTGGGGAAAACCAGTGGATTATTTTAAAGGGAACTATGTGCCGAACGGCTGATGGGGTGGAAGATAATAACAAACCCCGTCAGCATATGCCAACAGTATTTGTGTGATTTCGTCGAACGGCAGCACAACAATTGCGTATCTAATCTTAACGGCCATTGCTGCCAATATTCGCTTGCCATTGCCCGGCGCGAACGGCGACAATAACCTGTACAGAAAAACAGGCCTGATGAGGACGACATGAGCAAAGCATTTGAATTGGTGTCTGAATATCAACCTTCCGGTGATCAGCCAGAAGCGATTCGACAGTTATTAGAGGGGATAGACGCCGGACTGGCCCACCAGACCCTGCTTGGTGTCACCGGTTCGGGGAAAACTTTTACCTTGGCTAATGTGATTGCTCAGGCTCAGCGTCCGGCCATCCTGTTGGCGCCCAATAAGACCCTGGCGGCCCAACTGTATGGCGAAATGAAGAGTTTCTTTCCCAACAATGCGGTCGAGTATTTCGTCTCTTACTACGATTACTATCAGCCAGAAGCTTATGTGCCGACGACCGATACTTTTATTGAAAAAGATGCGGCAGTCAACGCACACATTGAGCAGATGCGTCTGTCGGCCACTAAAGCCCTGCTCGAGCGTAAAGATGCCATTATCGTTGCGTCTGTGTCTGCGATTTATGGTCTGGGCGATCCTGATTCCTATTTGAAAATGATGCTGCATTTACGCCGTGGTGATGTGATTAACCAGCGCGATATGCTGCGCCGATTGGCTGAGCTGCAATACTCACGTAATGATGTGGCATTTGAACGCGGCCAGTTTCGGGTGCGAGGCGAAGTGATCGATATTTTCCCGGCGGAATCCGAGCAGGAAGCGGTGCGGGTCGAGATGTTTGATGACGAAGTTGAATGCATCAGTCTGTTTGACCCTCTGACCGGGGTTATCAAACAGCGGGATTTGCCAAGATTTACTGTGTACCCGAAAACTCACTACGTCACGCCGCGCGAGCGCATTCTTGAAGCCATTGAGCAGATCAAGCAAGAACTGGCGGTGCGACGCCAGTATCTGCTTGATAACAATAAGTTGCTTGAAGAACAGCGTATTTCGCAGCGTACTCAGTTTGACATCGAAATGATGAATGAACTCGGCTTCTGTTCCGGTATTGAAAACTATTCACGCTATCTGAGCGGCCGTTCGGAAGGCGAACCGCCTCCGACCCTGTTTGACTATCTGCCGCATGACGGTTTGCTGGTCATCGATGAAAGCCACGTCACCGTGCCGCAGATTGGCGCCATGTATAAGGGTGACCGTTCGCGTAAGGAAACCCTGGTGGAATACGGCTTCCGGCTGCCTTCGGCTTTGGATAACCGTCCACTCAAGTTTGAAGAGTTTGAATCGATCGCGCCGCAGACGATTTTTGTGTCCGCGACGCCCGGCAAATATGAGATGGAAAAATCAGACGGTGAAGTGGTCGATCAGGTTGTGCGTCCGACCGGACTGCTTGATCCACAGCTGGAAGTCCGTCCGGTTGCAACTCAGGTCGATGACCTGTTATCAGAAATTCGTATGCGTGCCGCCCAGGATGAGCGGGTGCTTGTCACTACACTGACCAAGCGTATGGCAGAGGATTTGACTGAATATCTGCATGAGCATGAGGTCAAAGTGCGTTATCTGCACTCAGATATTGATACGGTAGAGCGGGTCGAAATTATTCGTGATTTGCGCCTGGGTGAGTTTGACGTGCTGGTCGGCATCAACCTGTTGCGCGAGGGACTGGATATGCCGGAAGTTTCGCTGGTGGCGATTCTGGACGCAGACAAGGAAGGCTTCCTGCGCTCAGAGCGTTCATTGATCCAGACGATCGGCCGCGCCGCACGTAACCTGAAAGGCAAGGCGATTCTGTACGCAGACCGTATTACCAACTCAATGAAGCTGGCGATGGATGAAACCAATCGTCGACGCGAGAAACAGCAGGCGCACAATGAGAAGATGGGCATCAAGCCTCAGGCGCTCAAGCGTAATGTTAAAGACATTATGGAGTTAGGTGATATCACCAAGTCGCGTAAGCAGAAAACCAGCAAAGTGGTGCCTTTGGGCAAGGTTGCGGAAACGTCAGCCAGCTACGATACTATGTCACCACAGCAGTTGGAAAAAGAGATCAGCAGGCTGGAAGGGCAAATGTACAAGCACGCTCAGGATCTTGAGTTTGAGCTGGCAGCAGAGAAGCGGGATCAGATTGAGCAGTTGCGTCAACAGTTTATCGTCAACAGCTAAAAAAAAAAGCCAATAGTAATCGTCTATTGGCTGTTATATCGTGAATATCGTATTCACTAACAACGTCAGTTGGCTAGGTGACCCTTGCGGGTCATACAGATTTAAGCATTTTGTATGCCAGCGTTACAAAAGCGGTTAAGTGGCGGAATGTTGACCTTATTTTGGCTGTTCATCTGCCTTTTGTTTGCAAAATGCAATTTCAAATGCAATTATTAAGCAAAATGCAAAAATAAATGGCTAGGTTATGCAACTTAACGATATACATCAAAAGTCAAAGTATTTGCTGATGGTCGAAGACACGGCTTCGGTCGCGGCGCTGTATCGTTCTTATCTGACTCCTCTGGAGATCGATATCAATATTGTCGGTACCGGGCGTGACGCGATCGAAAGTATCGCGAAACGGACTCCGGATCTGATCCTGCTCGATTTACGCCTGCCAGATATGACGGGTATGGATGTGCTGCACGAAGTGAAGAAGCAATCGCCGGATGTCCCGGTGATTTTCATGACAGCGCACGGCTCTATCGATACCGCAGTGGAAGCGATGCGCCACGGTGCTCAGGATTTCCTTATCAAACCGTGTGAAGCGGACCGTTTGCGTGTCACAGTAAATAATGCGATCCGCAAGGCCAGCAAGCTTAAAAATGACACCGACAGCACCAATCAGAACTATCAGGGCTTCATCGGCAGCAGTCACAATATGCAAGCGGTCTATCGCACGATTGACTCGGCTGCGAGCAGTAAAGCCAGTATCTTTATCACCGGTGAAAGCGGTACAGGTAAAGAAGTGTGTGCCGAAGCCATCCATGCCGCCAGCAAGCGCGGTGACAAGCCGTTCATCGCGATTAACTGTGCTGCGATTCCAAAAGACTTGATCGAAAGTGAGTTGTTCGGCCACGTAAAAGGTGCCTTTACCGGTGCTGCCACCGATCGTCAGGGTGCGGCTGAACTGGCAGACGGCGGCACTCTGTTTTTGGATGAATTGTGTGAAATGGATCTGGACTTACAGACCAAGCTGTTGCGCTTTATCCAGACCGGTACCTTTCAGAAAGTCGGTTCATCGAAAATGAAAAGTGTCGATGTCCGTTTTGTCTGTGCAACCAACCGCGACCCCTGGAAAGAGGTGCAGGAAGGACGTTTTCGTGAAGACTTATACTACCGTTTGTACGTGATTCCGCTCCATTTACCGCCACTGCGTGAGCGTGGTGACGATGTGATTGAAATTGCTTATTCCCTGCTGGGCTACATGTCTAAAGAAGAAGGCAAAGGCTTTGTCCGCCTGGCTCCGGGTGTGGTCGAACGGTTCAGAAAGTACGAGTGGCCGGGCAATGTGCGCCAGCTGCAGAACGTGCTGCGTAATGTGGTGGTATTGAATGAAGGCAGTGAGATCGCGCTTGAAATGCTGCCACCGCCGCTGAGTCAGCCGATTGAATCGGAAAATATCTTGCCAAATGTTGGTCAGGGTCGCATTTCTGTGCATGAAATTTTCCCATTATGGATGACAGAGAAACAGGCGATTGAAAACGCTATCGAAGCGTGTGATGGTAATATTCCGCGTGCGGCGGGTTATTTGGATGTTAGTCCATCGACCATTTATCGTAAGCTGCAGACCTGGAACGAAAAAGAACAAGAAAAGGAAAATGAAAAGTAGGTCTATATGGAAGTGTTGAATCAAACTAAGGTAGACAGTCTGGCGCGGGAGATCGGTGAAGAGAATGTGCCGGTTTTGGTCGAAATTTTTCTTGGTGAACTTGATATGTACCAGCAAAATCTCAGCAGCGATCAGCTGGATGATAAGGTGCAGTACCTGAAAGAGATCAGCCATGCTTTGAAAAGCAGCGCGGCGAGTTTTGGTGCCGAGCTGTTGTGTGCGAAAGCCGCTGAGATCGACAGTCGTGCCAAGTCCGGTGAGGGCATCGATGAAGCGCATGATACCGCCAGTATGATTGAACTGCTTGAGCGTACTCATCAGCGTTATTCACAGCTTGCCTGCTGAAATACACGCTGCGCTAAGGGTGTTGATCTCAGGATGATAATCACGCCTAAACAAGCAGAGCCGCAAATTTGCGGCTCTGCTTGTTTAGGCGGCTATGAATTGCGGCAATGTGGATGCAATGACTTTGGTATCAATGAGTTAATGCAGATCTGCATTTTTGCCAATCCAATCAGTTTCTGCCAGCCTCATTAATCGCTACAACCAATTCAGCTTTAGGCTATTAACTCAGCGGCATTAATGCCAGTTGTTCTTCGATAGCTTGGCGTAGTTTAAGCCGGTCATGGCGCCAGTCACGGTTGGGTGAGGCCAGATCACGGGTCACGCAGTTCCAGGCATCGGTTAAAGGTGCCTGATGCGGTTTACCACCTAAAACGACATCAATACGCCGCCCCTGACAGGCTCGCTCGCACCAGCTCAGTTTTTGTTCCAGTGACATGCGTCCTGCCGGGCCATATTCCGGCGACAGATTCTCGACAAAAATCAGTTTGGCCGACGTGTTGTTTTCAATGGCCTGACCGATTTCCGGCAACAGCAATGGTGGCATGATACTGGTCAGGAAACTGCCTGGACCGAGGATAATGGCGTCGGCTTGTTCTATCGCGCTGACTCCTTCCCGGGTCGCTGGTACTGCTGGCGTCAGGTCGAGACGCTTTAGATCCTGCTCCATCTCATCAACGCTGGTCTCACCGGTAACCCATAGGCCATCAACGGACAAGGCTTTGAGATCAGAAGGATGCTCTGACATAGGGACGATATTGACATCAACTTTCAACATGGTCCGAATCAGGTTGATGGCTTCCAACGGTCTGACCGAGAGGTTATCGAGGGCGGTTAGCATCAGGTTCCCCAGATTGTGGCCGTCGAGTTCGCCTGAGCCTTTAAAGCGATATTCGAACATCATCGAGCTGATAGACGGTTCGGTAATCAACTGATTGATACAGTTGCGGGTATCACCCCAGGCAATACCGCCCTGACAATCCCGGATGCGTCCGGTTGAGCCGCCGTTGTCGGTTGTGGTCACAATACCGGTTGCGTTTGAGCCAAATATTTTCAACGCAGCCAACATGCGTCCTAAGCCGTGCCCGCCACCGATAGCGACCACTTTTTTATTCTTGTAAAGCGTCATTGTATTCTGCTGTTCGTATTTAGTATTACAACCCAAGACAATGTAGAGCAAAGGCCGCCCTACGGATACTTATTTCGGGGTAATTTGCGCCCCGGATAAGTTTTTTTTCCACCGAGGGTGGAATCACTTATACTTTTTAAGTATTTTACCAATATGCTGCTATTGAGCGCTTTTTAGCTGTTTCTCTTTAGTTGCCATAACTCCGAGCTTAGTTCAGCTAAGTCTGCTATATATCAAAAATATGTCAGATAAGCTGTCTCGGCCAGTGACTTCGTGTCACAAGGGCATAGTTAGAAATGACGTTGCCTCCCGTGTTTGGAAAGGTGTATCGTGGCGCAACAATTCGAAGATAGATTTCAACGCAAGTTCTATTACTTGCGCTTGTCGGTTACAGATGTCTGTAACTTTAAATGTACGTACTGTTTACCTGACGGCTATCATCCGTCGGGCAATAAAAACTCCTCTTTTTTAACTCTGCCAGAGATCGAACGTGTGGTGAGCGCGTTTGCTGAATGCGGGACTTCTAAAGTCCGTATTACCGGCGGAGAGCCTAGTCTGCGTAAAGATTTTACCGATATTATTCATGCCGTCGCATCAACGTCCGGTATCGAGAAGGTCGCGACCACTACCAACGGTTACCGTATGGCCAACAATGTGGCGCAATGGAAAGAAGCAGGGCTGACCCATATTAATGTCAGTCTTGATAGCCTGGATCCGCGTATGTTTCACCAGATCACCGGCGAAAACCGCTTTCATCAGGTGATGCAAGGGATCGAACGCGCCTTTGAGGTGGGCTATGAACAGGTTAAAGTCAATGTGGTGCTGATGAAAGATCTCAACACTCAGGACATGCCTAAGTTTCTGGACTGGATTCGCCATCGTCCAATTCAATTGCGTTTTATTGAGTTGATGCAGACCGGTGAGATGGATGATCTGTTCAACAAACATCATGTATCCGGCACGGCCATTCGTAATCAGCTGATCGCTGATGGCTGGATTTTGAAGGCGCGCGCCAATAATGACGGCCCGGCTCAGGTGTTTGTCCATGCGGATTATCAGGGCGAGATTGGTTTAATCATGCCGTATGAGAAAAACTTCTGTACCAGCTGTAACCGGTTGCGTATTTCTGCGCTGGGTAAGCTGCACTTATGTCTGTTTGGTGAGCATGGCGTCGAGCTGCGTGACCTTTTACAACAGGACGAGCAGAAGAATGAGCTGATTGAACGTATTCAGTCCCAGTTGCAAACCAAATCGGTCAGCCATTTTCTGCATGACGGAAATCCGGGCATGACGCCTCATCTCGCTTCTATCGGCGGCTAAACGGCCGACGGTGAGCGGTTCAAAAGCACAAATTTATGATGGCCTTGCCGACAAGGCTAAATTTCATTCAAAGCTTAATGTCATTTCAAAGAACTGAAAGGTGAACAAATGGGTCACGCAGAAAACAAATTTCAAGCGGCTAACATTGCCGTCCTGACCGTATCAGATACTCGTACTGAAGAGACAGATACCTCAGGCCGCTATCTGGCGGAACAACTGCAGGAAGCCGGACACAAACTGGCGGATAAGCAGATCGTGATTGATGATATGTACAAGATCCGTGCGATTGTTTCCCAATGGATTGCGGATGAAAACGTGCAGGCAGTAATGATTACCGGCGGTACCGGTTTTACCTCGCGCGACAGCACTCCGGAAGCGCTTAAGCCACTGTTTGATAAAGAAGTGGAAGGGTTTGGTGAGCTGTTCCGTATGGTTTCTTATGAGGAAATCGGCACCTCGACGATTCAGTCACGCGCGCTGGCAGGCTTTGCTAACCACACAGTAATTTTTGCAATGCCTGGCTCGACTGGCGCCTGCCGTACCGGTTGGACCAAGATTATCCGCCAGCAAATGGATGCCAGCCATCGTCCGTGTAACTTCATGCCACACTTGTCAGTGTAAGGGGGAGGCGGATGAACCAGTTTACTCATATCAATGCTTCCGGTGAGGCCAACATGGTCGACGTGTCAGGCAAAACGGACACTGTACGCGAAGCTCGTGCCGAAGCCTTTGTACGCATGGCACCCGAAACCCTGCAGCTGATTGTTTCGGGCCAGCACCATAAAGGTGACGTGTTTGCCACGGCGCGTATTGCCGGTATTCAGGCCGCGAAGAAGACCTGGGAGCTGATCCCGCTGTGCCATCCTCTGCTGCTGTCGAAAGTTGAAGTACAACTGGAGGCGATAGAAGCTGACAATTTGGTCCGGATTGAATCGGTGTGCAAACTGGCGGGTAAAACTGGCGTGGAAATGGAAGCGCTGACAGCGGCCTCTGTGGCTGCGTTGACCATTTACGATATGTGCAAAGCGGTACAGAAAGATATTGTGATTGAACAGGTCCGTTTGCTGGAAAAAACCGGCGGTAAATCCGGGCACTTTAAGGTGGATGCATGATTAAAGTTCTGTTTTTTGCTCAAACGCGCGAGCTGGTGGACTGTGACAGTCTGACCGTTGAGGGGGCATTTGAAACAGTTGAAGCGTTACGTGCCCATCTGGCGGCCCAGCCAGGTAAATGGGAGCTGGCGTTACAACCAGGCAAGCTTTTAGCGGCAGTCAATCAATCGATTGTGGCGCTCGATTCAGCTCTGCAAGACGGTGATGAAGTGGCATTTTTCCCGCCGGTGACTGGGGGCTGAAATGGATAACCGAGTTTCCGTACAGCACGACGATTTTTCAGTGGCGCACGAGTATGCGGTATTGGCTGAGGGTACACAAGCTGGTGCAGTGGTGACCTTCATCGGTAAAGTACGTGATATGAATCTGGGCGACAATGTGACCGGTTTGCACCTGGAGCATTATCCCGGGATGACGGAAAAAGCCTTGCTGGAAATCTGCGACGAGGCGCAAAGTCGCTGGCCACTGCTGCAGTTGCGTGTCATTCACCGGGTTGGCGATCTCGATATCGGCGATCAAATCGTTTTTGTTGGTGTGAGCAGTGCCCATCGCGGTGCGGCTTTTTGAGGCATGTGAGTTTGTGATGGACTACCTCAAAACCAAAGCGCCGTTCTGGAAAAAAGAACGCACGACCGACAGCACGCGTTGGGTTGAATCACGAGATTCGGATAATAAAGCCGCACAACGCTGGCAAAAATGAGCCCGATTTATTTCGTTTAAACTAATATTGTCCTTAAACGGCTATATTTCTCTTAAGCGGATCGATTGCTTTTAAACGGATCAATAGCCTTTAAGCGGATCGATTATTCTTTAACGGATGACAATTTAACGGCGACAATGTTGGTTTGGAAAGCGGCAGAGAGGCAGAACTCTCTGCCGCTTTTGTTTTGCCTACTGATTATCTCTGTTTGCTTTAGCTGTTGTTATTATTTGGGTTTATGCATCTCCATGATCTCTTTTCTGCCTGCGTTCTGAGTTGATTGGAAAAAACTATCAACAAAATTGACAGTTTCCATTTAGTAAAATCAAGAAATTAGTCAACACTTAACCTATAAGTAGCTTTAGGGAGCGGTGTGCTAAGGAGACAGACATGGATTCGCTAAAAGTAAGAGACTATATGACTAAAAAAGCGGTGACATTTAGACCTGAAATGTCATTAACCGCAGCGCTGGATAGGGTAATCCATTCGAACCATTTGGGTGGGCCTGTGATTGATGACAGGGAGCGGGTGATAGGCTTTTTGTCCGAACAAGACTTATTGGAAAAGCTGATTAAAGTCAGCTACCACTGTCAGGATACGCATATTGTCAGCGACTGCATGCATGAAGAAGTCCTCTCAGTTTCGCCGGAAATGTCGATCATCGAACTGGCGCAGATGATGAAAGTGGGTAAACCGAAAGTCTATCCGGTTGTCGATGATAATAAGTTGGTTGGTATCATAACCCGAAGGGATGTGCTGTTGGCAATTGGCAAAAATCTCACGACCTGCTTCAAGCATCCGGTATAACGATTACGCCGAGCCAGCGCTGCTGGTGGTCAGTCAATGCTGTTAAACAGTCTGCGGGTACCACGGTGCCCGTTTTTTGTCCCTGTTACGCTCGTGCTTATTAGCTATCTTTCTCGTGCTTAATAACTATCTTTCTCATGCTTATTAGTTATCTTTCTCGTGCCTATTCACCATCTCCCTCATGCTTTTAAGCATCGCCTTTATGTTTTGTCATCATCGTTTGTGTTTTTTTACCAGAAAGGCTTGACCCTGGAGTTAGCTCCAAGGTGTATGCTGTTAGCAAATGTCGCTTTCCATCTATTGTTGAACTGACGTTTAAAGTACGGCAAGGCTGCATGCGGTAAAGGTGTGCAGCAGCAATGCCAGCCGGAAAGAGACAGCGACCTGATAGCCGATAAGAGGAGACCAACATGAGCCTGTCACATCAGGGTTGCGGCGCAACGCATTCCAAAGATCCCAATCCTGCTACATCCAAATTGGCAACGTCTTGCTGCTTTGAGCATCATTGTTCTCAGCCACAGAGTGCTGATTCGCAGAGCCAGAGCCGAGAGTCACAAAGCGATGAGTCTCAAAGCGGTGAGTCACAGGGTGAAAGCAATCACGCCCAACAGCAAGATCACCACGGCTGTTGTGACCACTCACATCATGATGAAACACAGCCAAAAGTGGCCGAGGATCAGGCAACAACCGCGCATCACAGTAACTACCGTCAGAGCTGGCAGGTCGAAGGGATGGATTGCCCGTCCTGTGCCCGCAAAATCGAAAATGCGGTTGGTCAGTTAGCCGATATTGTCGATGTAAGAGTGCTGTTTGCCACTGAAAAGCTGGTGGTGCAGTTTAATGATGCGGCGACCGCTCAGGCGATTGAGCAAACCGTGATCAAGACCGGATTTGATATCCGCAGCAGCGGTCAAAGTCAGTCTGCCGCTGCAGATAAACCGACGAATACCTGGCTGCAGCCGGACACGGGCCGCATCGTCATGTTGGTGCTGATGATGTTGATTGCTGCTGGGGTGCAGTGGTGGCAGCCTGAGATGGGACGCTGGTTGTTTGCCGCGACCTGCTTGGTGGGATTAGTGCCGATTGCGACCAAAGCATGGCGGCTGATGCGCAGCGGAACCCCCTTTGCGATTGAAACCCTGATGACAGTGGCGGCATTAGGTGCGTTGTATCTGGGCGAGACTGCTGAAGCGGCGATGGTATTGCTGCTATTTTTAATTGGTGAGCGACTGGAAGGTTTTGCCGCATCACGTGCCCGCAGTGGTGTGCAGGCGTTAATGGCTCTGGTGCCGGAAACAGCCGTTTGTCTCCGCTCAGGGCAACGTGTCGAAGTGGCGGTCTCTGAATTGCGCCCGGGTGATCGGGTGGAAGTGGCACCGGGCGGTCGTCTACCGGCTGATGGTCAGCTGATGAATACGGCGGCCAGTATTGATGAAAGCGCTCTGACCGGAGAGCCAATGCCAGTGGAACATATCGCCGGAGATGCGTTAGCGGCGGGTTCTGTGGTGGTCGATCGGGTAATCGAGATGACCATTACATCCAGTCCCGGTGACAATGCCATTGACCGCATCCTGCATTTGATTGAAGAGGCGGAATCGCATAAAGCGCCGGTGGCTCGTTTTATGGATTCATTCAGCCGCTGGTATACACCGTTAATGATGGCAGTGGCGCTTTTGGTGGTACTGGTTCCGCCGCTGATGTTTGCCCAGCCGTGGGACACCTGGATTTATCGCGGCCTGGCTATGCTGCTCATCGCCTGTCCTTGTGCTTTAGTAATTTCGACACCGGCAGCCATTACTTCCGGATTGGCAGCCGCCGCTTCCCGCGGTGCTTTAATCAAAGGCGGTGCGGCATTGGAGCGCCTGGGCCGGGTAGAAGCTGTGGCATTTGATAAGACCGGCACACTGACTCAGGGGAAACCGCAAGTGACGGATGTGGTGCCTGTGCAGGACTGGAGCCCTGAGGCTTTGTTGCGCTGTGTCGCGGCGATCGAGATCGGATCCAGACATCCGCTGGCGATTTCAGTGGTGCAAGAAGCTGAACGACGTCACATTTCCGTGCCGCATGCCACTGATAAACAAGTGCAAGTTGGCCGCGGAGTCAGCGGTGAACTCGGCGGTCACCATTATCAGATTCTCGCACCGGCTTATCTCGACCAAGTCGCAGGGGCGGACCTGCAGGAAAATATCCGCCAGCTAGAAGCGCAGGGCAAGACAGTGGTTGTGGTGTTGCAGGACAAGCAGACTATCGGGCTGATCGCCTGGCAGGATGCTTTGCGCAAAGATGCATGCCGGGCGATAGGTGAATTGCAGGCACTCGGTATTCGTACCACGATGCTGACTGGTGATAATGCAGTCAGTGCGGCGGCGATTGCCGAAAAGCTTAATATTGAGTTCGCGGCGGGTTTGCTGCCACAGGATAAAGTCTCGCATGTTGCCCGGCTGGCAAACAGTCGGCGGGTCGCTATGGTTGGGGACGGAATCAATGATGCGCCGGCGATGAAGGCGGCCCATATTGGTATCGCGATGGGCGGTGGGACAGATGTCGCACTGGAAACGGCGGATGCGGCGCTTACCCATAACCGTCTCACGGAACTGGCTGGGATGATTAAGCTGTCACGCGCGGTGATGGATAATATCACTCAGAATGTCACTCTGGCGCTGGGTTTAAAGGGGCTGTTTTTGGTGACCAGTCTGTTTGGTGTTACCGGATTGTGGGTCGCAGTACTGGCAGACAGTGGTGCAACGGCATTGGTCACCCTGAATGCACTGCGTTTACTCAAGTTTAAACAGTAAGTCATCCGCGGGTTTCTGGCCGTGCCAAAGGTGGTCTGGCAATGGTCTATACTTGGCGGGACAGAAAGTCGGTGGCTGGTGTGATTGTTCTGAACTGGTGCTTATTTGTACCTAAATTACGGTTAAACGTGATCTCTATCTCTTTATTGTGAAAATGAAGTTGTTCGTATTCATTGTATTGTGACTTTAGTCACTCATTGTCGCCAGTGAGTCGGCTAAAGTGGCTCTGTACCCAACTATACCTATGCGCTGAATAAGCCACAATCTAGGAGAAACTTATGTCTCAAGCTGTGTTCCACCTTGGTGTTACTCAAGAAGATCTGAATGGTGCAACTCTGGCGATCATCCCTGGTGATCCTGCCCGTGTACAAAAAATTGCAGACCTGATGGAAAACCCTGTGTTTCTCGCCAGCCAACGTGAATACACCCTGTATCGTGCAGAGCTTGATGGCCAGCCGGTTGTGGTTTGTTCTACTGGTATCGGTGGTCCTTCGACCTCGATTGCGGTTGAAGAGTTAGCGCAGCTTGGCGTGCGTTCTTTCCTGCGTGTCGGTACCACAGGGGCGATTCAACCCCATGTTAATGTCGGTGATATGATCGTGACCACAGGTTCAGTGCGCCTGGATGGTGCCAGCCTGCATTTCGCGCCGATGGAATTTCCGGCAGTCCCGGACTTTGCTGTCGCGACGGCGATGAAACAGGCGGCTGAAGAGAGTGGCGCTACAGTGCATATGGGCGTGACTGCATCGAGCGATACCTTCTACCCGGGTCAGGAGCGTTACGATACCTTTACCGGTCGCGTTGTTCGCCGTTTCCAGGGCTCGATGAAAGAGTGGCAGGAGATGGGGGTGCTTAACTTTGAGATGGAATCAGCGACTCTGCTGACCATGTGTGCCAGCTCAGGCCTCAAAGCCGGTTGTGTGGCCGGGGTTATTATCAACCGTACTCAACAAGAGATTCCTGATCATGCGACGCTGAAAGAGACAGAAGCTCGTTCGATCAAAGTTGTGGTCGAAGCGGCGCGCAAGATGCTGAGCTGATTGTGACCGATACGATGAAAAGGAAAAGCGCCTGCAAGGGCGCTTTTTTTATGCCAAATGAACGTGTTAGTGGTTATTATCTTTGCTGACTCTACCATCTGTTTTACTTTATTAATCAACAGACTATGCAATCACCAGCTTGGGAAGCGGTATGTACAGGCTCTCGGTCAGCTCGGCCAGCATATGGTCATACACATGCGCGATGCTGAGTGACACGTCGGAGGTCAGCTGATAGAGACGTTCTGCATCAATTTCATAGGATGGATTGTCATGCAGTTCGGACAGGGTGTGCATCGCTTTTGAACACGCAGGTGCGGCGATAGAGAGTGGACTAATCAGCGCCAGCTGATTGAGTTTACGTCGTACCACATCGCAGTAATGCTGCATGCGGGCACGCCCCTCGGTGCTATGCATATCCTCGATAGAGATGCGCAGCTGAGTCAGTGCTTCCATGGTATCAATCACTTGCTGCCAGTTCATGTGGTATTCGTCACTCAGATCTTCGCGGTTGGATTCAACCAGCCAGGCTAGCATCACCTCATCCATCAGGAACATACAGTGACGAATCGCTTTACCATGTACCATCTGGTTGCGGGCTATGTTGCGATCGGACCACTCTTTCATCAGCGTTTTCAACTTCAACTGTAAAATGCGGTACATAGGTTTGTTGTCGAAGTGTGCGATAGCAATAAGATGGTTAGATTTCTCATGGATTAGATCATGCAGATGATTCAGTTCGGTCTCTCGGTGCTCACCAAACATTAGCGCATGATGAGTCGCACTGCGATGTTGGCGGCAGAGGTAGAGCACCTGGCGCAGATCAACCAGCAGCTCGTATTTACGTTGTAGGGTTGACTCTCTTTGTTTGGCAAAGAAAAACATCAGGCCTAAAATCCCGATAGAAATCAGCATTGATATTAAGACAAACATAACCAACTCCTTGTTACTGTTTCTGTACCTAAACCAGTGCAGGGTTGATGCCAATTTTTTATTTCTTTAAAATCAACGAATTAACAAGTTTTTAAACTTTATTTTGCACTAAATGTGTGCACGATGAACTAAAAATGTGAGCGGGTTCAATAAAAAAAACTCCCACCTCAACAGAGAGTGGGAGTTCTTCAATTAAATGTTCTTACAGAACAGCTGGTTACATTACGCGCATGCCAGGTTGAGCACCTTCATGCGGCTCCAGGATCCACAGTTCGCTGCCACCAGGGCCAGCGGCCAGAATCATGCCCTCTGACATACCGAATTTCATCTTACGAGGTTTCAGGTTGGCAACGACAACAGTGTATTTACCGACCAGATCTTCCGGGTTGTAAGCGGCTTTGATACCCGAGAATACCTGACGCATTTCGCCGCCGATATCGAGTTGGAACTTCAGCAGTTTATCCGCTTTTGGCACCGATTCGCATGACACGATTTTCGCAATACGCAGATCCACTTTGGCGAAATCATCAAATTCGATTTCATCAGCAATCGGGTCTTTGCTCAGCTCGGTTTGCTCAGATTTTGGCGCATTGGCTTCTGCGGCGGCTTTCTCGGCTGCAGCTTCTTCTTTCGACGTTTCAATCATGGCTTCGATGTGCTTTGGATCAATACGATTAAACAGAGCTTTAAAAGCACTGATATCGTGATTGGTCAGCGGCTGTGCAACGCCATCCCAGGTCAGTTCCTGATTGAGGAAGGCTTCAGAACGAGCGGCCAGGCTAGGCATCACTGGCTTGAGGTAAGTCAACAACACGCGGAACAGGTTGATACCGACAGTACAGATGTCCTGCAGTGCCTGATCCTGACCTTCTTGCTTGGCGACAACCCAAGGCGCTTTTTCATCCACATACTGGTTGGCTTTATCCGCTAAGGCCGTGATTTCACGAATCGCACGACCAAATTCGCGCGCTTCGTACAGCTCTGCGATGCGATCCGCAGCCGCAACGAATTCGTTGTACAGCTCAGGTTCTGCAAACTCAGCCGACAGTTTGCCGTCAAAACGCTTGGTGATGAAACCTGCGTTACGTGATGCCAGGTTCACGATCTTGTTGACGACATCAGCGTTGACACGCTGGGTGAAGTCTTCCAGATTCAGGTCGAGGTCATCGATACGGCTGTTGAGCTTAGCGGCGTAGTAGTAACGCAGGCATTCTGGATCCAGATGCTTCAGGTAAGTGCTGGCTTTAACGAACGTGCCTTTTGATTTCGACATTTTCGCGCCGTTCACGGTCACGTAACCGTGCACAAAGACGTTGTTTGGCTTACGGTAGCCGCTGCCGTCCAGCATGGCCGGCCAGAACAGGCTGTGGAAGTAAACAATGTCTTTCCCGATGAAGTGGTACAGCTCAGTCTGGCTGTCTTTATTCCAGTATTCATCGAAATCCAGGTCATCACGTTTATTACACAGGTTCTTAAACGAGCCCATGTAGCCAATCGGAGCATCCAGCCATACGTAGAAGAACTTGTTCTTCTCGCCAGGAATTTCGAAGCCAAAGTAAGGTGCATCGCGGGAGATATCCCACTGTTGCAGACCTGACTCAAACCACTCCTGCATCTTGTTGGCGGTTTCTGACTGCAGTGAGCCAGAACGAGTCCACTCTTTCAGCATGCTCTCGAACTGAGGCAGGTCGAAGAAAAAGTGCTCAGAATCTTTCATGACCGGCGTGGCGCCAGAGACGGCAGAACGCGGGTTGATCAGCTCTGTCGGGCTGTAAGTCTCGCCACAGGCGTCACAGTTATCGCCGTACTGGTCTTCTGATTTACATTTCGGACAGGTGCCCTTAACGAAACGGTCCGGCAGGAACATCTCTTTTTCAGGGTCAAACAATTGAGAGATGGTACGGCTGGAAATAAAACCGTTCTTTTTCAGCTCCAGGTAGATATGAGAAGCCAGTTCACGGTTCTCTTCACTGTGTGTGCTGTGGTAGTTATCAAAGCTGATGTCAAAACCAGCGAAATCTTTCTGATGCTCTTCACTGACCGCGGCAATCATCTCTTCCGGAGTCATACCCATCTGTTGCGCTTTAAGCATGATCGGCGTGCCGTGAGCATCGTCAGCACAGATGAAGTTTACAATGTTGCCACGCAGGCGTTGGTAACGAACCCAAATATCCGCTTGGATATGCTCAAGCATATGACCTAAGTGGATCGAACCGTTAGCGTACGGAAGGGCACAAGTTACCAGCATTTTCCTGGCAGGAAAGTTTCTTGGTTCAGTTGCCATACTTAATTATTCGCTTTGTTTGATAGGTATTTAATGTGATGGACAATATTACCTGATGACGCCCTGTACGCCAAGGTATGAATGGTGCCGAGGCGGGCAAAGGTTGTGCTCAGTATTACCGTGCGGACGTCGCAGGTTGTCAGTGTCGGGTCGGGGCTGGAGCTGAGCGTTTATTGAGTTTGGGATAAAAAGAAACCTTTGATATACAAAGGCTGATGCTCTTTTGGTGATCAAGCCAATGCCCTGACTGTTTGTGGGTTCTGCTTAAGGCGGGAGAGTGATAGCATGATGCGAAAAGGAGGGCTTATGCTTACGTTTACGTCCAAACAGGACTTTTGTGCCTGGTTATCTCAGTTTCAACATCCGAATTTAACGCCGGACTGGGCCGCTGCGCCGGGTCTGGTGACCGTTGCAGCGTCGGGTCAGTTTAAGATTGAACTGCCGTTTGCGGCGCATTCCGTGGTGCAAGAGCTCAAAGCATGGATTGCTGAGCAGCAAGCTTCAGGCCAGGTGGCCGGGTTTGCGTACGATGTGGTGGTTAAGCCGAAAGCGATGCAGACTAAAGTCGCGAACCCGATCAAAGGGGTTAAAAACGTGATTGCAGTGACCTCGGCCAAAGGCGGAGTCGGTAAGTCGACCACGGCGGCGAACCTGGCGCTGGCTATTGCGGCTTGCGGCGCGAAAGTTGGTCTGCTGGATGCGGATATTTACGGCCCTTCGGTGCCGATGATGTTTGCCCAGCTGAATGCTAAGCCCCAAGTGCGCGATAACAAGTGGATGCAACCGGTCATGGCGCATGGGATCGCAACCCAGTCGATTGGCTATCTGGTGGATCAGTCTGACGCTACTATCTGGCGCGGACCGATGGCCTCCAAAGCACTGGCGCAGCTGCTAAATGAGACCGAATGGCCGGATCTGGATTATCTGGTCATCGACATGCCGCCGGGTACCGGTGATATCCAATTGACTCTCGCGCAGCAGATCCCGGTAACCGGCGCGGTGATCGTCACCACCCCTCAAGATCTCGCTTTGGCGGATGCGCGTAAAGGGGCAGCGATGTTCGACAAAGTCGAAGTACCTGTGGTCGGCCTGGTCGAGAACATGAGTTACCACATCTGCAGTCACTGTGGTGGTAAAGAGCATATTTTCGGTGTCGGCGGCGCGCAGACGCTGGCCAGTGAGTACGGCTTGTCACTCTTGGCGCAGGTGCCATTGCATTTGCACGTACGTGAAGATATCGATGCCGGTAAACCGACCGTCGTCGCGCGTCCGGACAGTGAACATAGCGCGATTTATCTCGATTTGGCTGAGCGAATTTGCGCCAGTTTGTATTGGCACGGCAGCGCCAAACCGGACCCGATCAGCTTCACGGTAGTCGATTGATGTAGATCACATTATTTTGCAGAGCGAATGTAATCGTTTGCTCTGCACTAATATTGTTCAATCCTGAAAATTACTGACATTTTGCTCCAATACAAACTGGTATCTACCCTGTGAACTCCCTATAATCAGGCGGTTTACCCAAGTTTCCTCTTCTATTTGTATCGAGTGCACAACCATGTCTGATAATAATCAATGCGTCATCGTCGGTATCGCGGGCGCCTCTGCTTCTGGAAAAAGTCTGATCGCCAGAACGATTTATAACGAGCTGAGTGCGAAAGTAGGCGACCATCAAATCGGTGTGATCACGGAAGATTGCTATTATAAAGACCAAAGCCATCTGAGCATGGAAGAGCGTGTCAAAACCAACTACGACCATCCGAATGCGCTGGATCATGATCTGCTGTGTGAGCATTTGCAGCAACTGACCCGTGGTGAAGCGGTTGAAGTACCAGAATACAGCTACACAGAACATACCCGCACGGCAAAAACGACTCCGCTGACGCCAAAGAAGGTGATCATTTTGGAAGGTATCCTGCTGCTGACGGATCCTCGTCTGCGTGATCTGATGCACGCCAGCATCTTTATGGATACGCCGCTGGATATCTGTCTGCTGCGCCGGGTTAAACGTGACGTTGAAGAGCGTGGCCGTACCATGGACTCCGTGCTTTCTCAGTACCAGAAGACAGTGCGTCCTATGTTCATGCAGTTTATTGAACCGTCCAAGCAGTACGCCGACATCATCGTGCCTCGTGGCGGTAAAAACCGCATTGCTATCGATGTACTGAAAGCGCACATCGCAAAGTTGCTAAAATCGTAAATTTAACCGATGCTTAGCAATAGCGTTCTTTATTTCTGATAAGTTTAGTGGCACTTTAAGTGCCACTTTCTTTATCCGTAATACGAGTTTACTTGTTTTACCACATTTATCCGTCATACAAGGAAACAAACAGATGAAAAAACTGTTCCTGGTAGTAGGGGTGTTAGTTGTCGTCGTGCTAGGGGCGATCGCAGCACTGGTCACACTGGTCAATCCAAACCAGTTTAAGCCACTTTTGGTTGAGCAAACCAAAAAACAGACCGGCCTTGATCTGGTGATCGAAGGTGACATCGGTTGGCAGTTTTTCCCGGCTATCGGCTTTGAGCTGGGCAAAACGGAGCTCAAGAATCCTCAGGGCTTTAGCAGCCCGAATTTATTCAAAGTAGACAGTGTCGGCATCGACGTCTCTGTTATGCCGTTGCTCGATAAACAACTGCATATCGGCAATATTCGTCTTGATGGGGCCGAAGTTCATCTGGAAACGCTGAAAGATGGTCGCACCAACCTCGATAGCCTGAGCAAAGCGCAGGATACAGCGTCAAAACAGACGGACGATTCGCCTTCTCAAGCCAATACCGAATCTGCGACACCGAGCGAGCAAGCGTCAACTGAGCAGGCGTGGAGCATTAACCTGGCTGGCGTTTCGGTCAACAACGCGCTGTTGGAAATCCAGGATCAGCAGGCCGGCACCATGACCAAGCTGTATGATGTTCAGCTTGCCGTGTCAGAATTTGCTGCCGATACCTGGACCAGCGTGGATTTCTCCGCTAAAGGCAGCATGAACCAGCAACAGTTTGGTGCCAGTGGTCAGGCCGAAATCAAACTGTCACAAGATTTCACACAGTACGCGCTGCGCAACATTAATCTGGACGCCAACTTCAGTGATGCGGCGACTAAGATTGATTCCGCCAAAGTGACGCTGGACACTTTTGAGTTTGATAAAGCCAATAAACTGACTTTCGCGGTCAAAGGCAAAGCAGCGGATATGGATTTGGATGCCAGTGGTGGCGCATCGGTCGAAGTTGATAAAGACATTTCCAAAGTGGCGGTGAATCAACTCGATATGACGGCCAACCTGGAAGGTGCAGCGTTACCGCAGTCACCGATGAAAGTGACTATGCAATCGGATGTGGCGTTTGATGTCACCAAGAGCACGCTCAATCTGGTGCTGGAAAAACTGACCGCCAATGCATTGCAGTTCGATGGCAAAGCCAACGTGGTTCTGGGCGACATCGCGAAAGTACGTTTTAACCTGCACAGCCCGGATATCGATCTGGATGAGTTCCTGGGACTGAATCAAAAGGCGGCTGACTCTGATGCAGCGGCGGGTTCAGGGGAGAGTAAACCAGCGGTTGCGAAACAAGCGGAAGCGGAACCGGATTTGTCTGCGCTGAAAACGCTGGATGTTGCCGGTGATATCGTGATCGATAAATTTAAGGCCAGTAACGCCAAGATGCAGAACGTCAAAACCAGTTTTGCCGTCAACCGTGGCATCGTGGATCTTAAGTCCTTCAGTGCCAATCTGTATGAAGGTCGTATCGCGGCGAACGCACGCATTGATGCGCGCCAGTCGCCAGCCTCTTACACGGTCAAAAACAGTGTCAGCGGGGTGAAAGTGCAGCCTCTGCTCAAAGATGTCGCCGATAATGATCGTCTGGAAGGCACCGGTAACATTGAGATGAATCTGCAGGGTAAAAGCCTGACGCCGACCGGTATCAAGCAGAACCTGGCCGGTACCGTCGGGATCAACTTTGCTGACGGTGCGGTTAATGGCATCAACATTGCGCAGATGATCCGCACCAACTACGCACGTTTTAAAGGCGAAGCGGTTGACGAAACCAAAGCGGTGCAGAAAACCGACTTCAGTGCGATGACCGCGACGCTGAAATTGAGCAAGGGTGAAGTGACGACCAATGACCTCAATATGCAATCACCGTTGCTGCGTATTCACGGTGAAGGTAAAGCGAACTACATTCAGGAAACGGTCGATTTTCTGGTGCGCACTTCGATTGTTGGTACGCTGCAGGGACAGGGCGGTAAGAATCTGGATGAACTGCGTGACGTGACCATTCCAATCAATGTCTCAGGGCAGTGGGCTGATCCTAAGTTCCGCTTGGTGTTCGACGATGTGTTGAAGGAAAAAGCCAAGAAAGAAGTGGATCGCGGTCTGGAAAAACTGAACGAGAAACTGGATGAAAAGATCAAAGATGAAAAGACTAAGAAGGCCGTTGATGGCTTACTGAAAGGTCTGTTCAACTGATCAATGACCATTGCGGAAGATAAACAAAGGGGCCGGAATTTCCAGCCCCTTTCTTTTGTAATGAACCGATTTTGTTATGAACCGATTTTGTAACGAACCAATTTTGTTCTGAACCGGCCCATTGAGATGGGCGACGGTTTACTCTGAGCCGCGCGAGTGCCCAGTGCCCGCACAGCTGAACGGTGACCTGCGATTACCAGTCTACGCCTTGCAGTGCTTTGACGCCGGATTCAAAGGCGTGTTTCACGTTTTTTACTTCGGAAACGGTATCGGCTATTTCGATCAGAGTACGGTGCGCGCCACGTCCGGTGATGATCACGGACTGCATGTGCGGACGGTTTTGCAGGGCTTCCACCACTTCGTCCAGTTCGATGTAGCCGTAGTTCACCATGTAGGTCAGCTCGTCAAACAGAACCACATCCAGAGACTCATCCTGCAACATGCGTTTGCATTCCTGCCACACGATTTGTGCAGCCGCAGTATCGCTTTCTTTATTCTGGGTTTCCCAGGTAAAGCCGGTGGCCATGACCTGGAATTCAACGCCCAGTTTTTCCAGCAGGTTGCGTTCGCCGTTGTCCCACGTCCCTTTAATAAACTGGGCAACCGCGCATTTTTTATCATGTCCAACCGCACGCGCGACGGTGCCAAAGCCTGACGTCGATTTACCTTTACCGTTACCGGTGATGATCAGCAGCAGGCCTTTGACTTCCTGAGCCGCTGCAACTCGTGCGTCGACTTTCTCTTTTACTTTCTGCTGGCGTGCCTGATGGCGTTCTTGTTTGATGTCATCGTTGGACATGCGCAATCCTTTTGATTTATTTCATTGATATCGGGGTGATAACGTTAAGCGCTATCATCACTATGGCCCATATCATAGCGTAACTCAGGCATGGCAAAAACCAACGATTCGTATGGAGATAGATGAGGCGAGTTGTTGTCTGGTCAGTGCCAGCGTTGAATGCAAGAACAGGCAGGCTAGGCTGCCTGTTCTTATCGTCACCAGAGGTGACTGACAGACTTTGGCAACAGACAAAGCCACGTAGTCAACGTCCTCTCTAAATGGCGAGTTTTTTCACGGTCTCAGATACCAAATCGGCATCAACAATGATTTCTTCGATCACTTCCGACACGCTATTTGCCTGTTGCTCACCATGCAACGCCTTGCTGAGCACCACCTTAATCTTGTCATCAATGTGGTTGATAATGGTTGAGTTAGTTTCGATCACTGATGCAATTTCGGTGGTGGATTGTGAGGTGCGAGAAGCCAGTTTACGCACTTCATCGGCGACGACGGCAAAGCCGCGTCCCTGCTCGCCTGCCCGGGCGGCTTCGATGGCCGCATTGAGCGCCAGTAAGTTGGTTTGTCCGGCAATATCGCTGATGGTGGAGACAATCGCTTCAACCAGCTTGGACTGATTATTGAGCTGGTTGATGAGTTCAGTGACCATATCGACCGCTTCATTAATCTGTTTTGAGTTGGCGAGCATCGAGGCGACCGAGTCCTGCCCCTGACGGGCAATGGCGACAGTCTCTTCTGCGATCTGACTGGATTTTTTCGCAGCATCGCGAACGACCATCGCCTGTTCAACCCGCTCGGTAATGTTACTGGCTAGTTTGATGATTTTTACCACTTTGTTCTCATGATTAAAAATCGGGTTATAAGTGGCTTCCAGCCACACAGTCCGGCCATATTTATCTACGCGTTTAAACAGGCCTGACTGGATTTTTCCTGCGCCGAGATCTTTCCAGAAATTGGGGTTTTGGGTGAGAAATTCCTGATCGCAAAACATGCGGTGATGCTGGCCGATGATCTCCTGCCGGTCATACCCCATACAGAGTGAAAAGTTTTTATTGGCATTGAGTATGGTGCCGTCCGGAGTGAAATCTATTACGGCTAACGACTTATCCATGGCTTTGATCAGAGCCTGGTTACGTTCGAGCTCTTGTTGCTCTTGCGTCACGTCGGAGGCCACTTTGGCGATGTAGGCAACCTTGCCCTCGACTTTAACCGGGAAATAGGTGGCGGCGAGCCAAATGGCCAGATCCTGACTGTTTTTACGAATAAAGCGTCCGCGCACCGGCTGACCACTTCGCAGGTCTTGCCACAGTTTCTTATATTCTTCGGTCTCTGTGTCTTCCGGAAAACAGAGTGTTTTGTGATGCTGTCCCCGGATATCTTCCAGGCGATAACCGACCACATTCAGAAACAGTGAGTTGGCAAACAGAATGTGCCCATCGGGAGTAAATTCGATATAGGGAACCTGCTCCTTAATGGACTCTTTAAAGCTGTGTAACTGACAATTTTCACTTTCTAATGCGCGATAGGCACTTTTAATTTTGTTTGACCCAAACATGTTTTTCCCTCAACAACTTAATTTTGGCCCAAATGATAAATATCGACCTGAATGGCAGTATTATCAAATCCATCAGATGATTATTTTGACGTGAACTGCATATCGACTAAGTAGTTATTCGTGAGCGATAACACGAATAACTAAAAAAACCGCCTTGCTTGTTTGACCTGCGCGAGGCATTCGGTTTCATTGGAAGATGGAATGTTGGATAAGTGAATGGACAACAATGAACAACTCAGATGATTTATCAATTCTGGTTGTCTGCATGGGCAATATTTGCCGCTCGCCGACAGCCGAAGCCGTACTGAAAGCAAAAGCGCAGCAGCTTGGCGCTCAATTGCATGTTGAGTCTGCCGGGACGATCGGTTACCACCAGGGGAATCCGCCGGATGCGCGTGCACGGGCTGCTGGAGAGAAGCGTGGCTACTCGTTTGAAGGCATGCAGGCGCGTAAAGTAACCGATGAGGATTTTGCCCGTTTTGATATGATTCTGGCTGCCGACAGTGAAAACCTCAACGACCTCGCTAATCGCTGCCCGAAAGAGCATCAGCATAAGTTGTCGCTGTTCTTAAGCCATGGGCGTTCAGAATATGATGAAATTCCCGATCCTTATTATGGTGGCGAGAATGGTTTTGAACTGGTGCTGGATTTGATTGAAGAGGCGTCTGACAGTTTGTTGCACAAACTGAAAAGTAAAGGTCAGTGCTAGATCAAATGATTTGGCCCGGCTCCAACATGTAAACGGCCCGCTTATCACAGCAGGCCGTTTTATTGTCATCCTTCTGGCCCGCATCGGGCCTGGGGATAAGCGAAAAAGAGGACGTCAGAACTGGTAACTGGCTTGCACACCGGCGATCCAGACATTGCCTGTGACCTGGGCATCGAAGGCGCCGCCAATCGCTGCTGCCGTCTGGTCGGATGCATCACGTGGCTCAGACATGGAAGCATCTTTGGCAAAAATATAGGTAAAGCCAGCGTCGATGGTCAGTTGTTGGGTGACGTTATAACCGGCACCGATGCTCAGCCAGGTGCGATCGGTTTCCGGAATCGTCGCAGTGCGATGTTCATCACTGACCGCGGAAAGGTCATACGCGATACCGCCACGCACTACCCAATCCTGGTTTAGGGCGTAGGTGGTACCAATGGCAAAGCGGTAGTTATCTTTCCAGTTTTCGGATTTGATCAAATCTGAACTGCCGTCGTTAAACTCGGCCGTCAGCTGATCAAATGTGCTCCAGTCGGTCCAGTTGATGCTGGTATGCACCGCCCAGCTTGGTGTCAACTGGTGGAAGGTCGCCAGTTCGGCGGTCGCCGGCAGCGTGACAGACAGCTTACCCGGTTTATGCGTACCATAGCTGATGCCTTCAGCATGTCCTTCGAAGTCCATCACGACTTCAGATTTATAAGTGATGGCTACCCGGTGTGCGTCATTGATCTGCCATGCAGTACCAACCTGCCAGCCCCAGCTCTCATCATCTCCTTCCATGTACTTTAGGGTCGTGCCTTGCGGCAGTGACAATGCGTTACGGGTCGGTGCGCTGGCACCAAAATGGCCTTCACCTTCAACATAACGAACACCGGCGCCAACGCTGACCGCGTCAGTTAATTTATACGCCAGGTTGAGGTTGGCTTCCATGGTTTCAATGTTGGCTGAATCACCAAAGTGACTGGCGTTGAAACCAGATAAGTCAGTTTTCATGCCGTAGTTGGTGCCCAGAGCAAAGCCGATGGCCCAGCGATCGTCGATCTGCTGAGAAAAGTAAAAGTTAGGGATGATAGCGTCATCGGCATAATCACTGGCACTGGCGTTTGTGCTGCCCAGCAGAGCGTGAGAAACGCTGCCGTCGACATCCACATTCGGATTAACGTAAACCGCACCGACTGACACTTGGGTCCCTTTCAGATACGTTAGCATGGCCGGGTTGCGCCACTGGGCGCTGGCGTTGTCCGCCATAGCGGCTTCACCGGCGTAAGCGCGTCCTAGTCCGGTGGCGGAGTATTCGGCTAATTGGAAGCCAGCTGCCTGAGTGACAGTTGAAACGCTCAATAAACCACATGCAATAGCAGAAGAGAGTAGAGTTTTATTTTTTGTCATTATCATGTTCGCTGAATTTATCTGAAAGTGGATCTGCGATCTTACGGGTAGAGCTTTTACTTTAAAAATTAAAATTGTCACAAAGTGGCTGTTTGAATAAATACACCGCAAAACGTACGATATTTGGTTAAATTAACTGATATTGATTGTAGGGGTATCGGATTTTCAGCGTACACATGTAGGGTGTAGTTGGTCTTTAGGCGAACGGATGTGCACTGAAAGAGTGAACAGTAGGACTCTGAAAACAAAAAAGGGCTGGTAAGCCAGCCCTTTAACGTGGTGTTGCGGATCTCAGTCAGCTTAGAAAGTACGGCTGTACTGTAAGCCCAATAGGATCGCGTCAGCATGAGTGGTTGCAGTCAGTGTTGTACCAGAATCATTCTCTTCAACATCAACGTCTTTACCCATCAGGTAAGTGGCACCAAAATCAACATTGGATTTGTCATCAATCTTGTAGGTAAAACCTGCAGATACCCACTGGCGGTCGGAATCAGGAACCGAAATAGAAGCCTTCTCATCCTGAGCACTGGTGTCGTACATGTAACCGGCGCGCAGGGTCCAGTCTTTGTTCAGGTAGTAAGTACCACCCAGAGAGTAGTGCCAGCCGTCCTGCCAGTTGTAGGATTTGTCGTAGCTACCGTTTGAGGTTGCACCGACCGCGGAACGTGAGGAATCCAGATTACGGAATTCGATTTTGTCAAAATCGCTCCAGCCGATCCATTGCACACTGTAGTGCACGGCAAACTTGGTGTCTTTGATCTTATGGAAACCAGAGAATTCAGCGATGTCCGGCAGTGGCAGGGTAATTTTCTGGCCTTCGTCATCTTTAGCTTCAAAGTCTGGGCTGTAACGGTAGGACAGACCAAAGCGGTTGTTTTCATCCAGTTCGTAAACCGTACCAAGGTTGAAACCAACCTCCCAGCCATCCGCTTTATCCACGTCCAAGAGCGAAGTGCCCTGACCTGGGATGACTGTTGCTGGTGGTACAACAACGGTTGACGGAGGGAAGCCCTCACCGGCAACTCGCTTCATCGTGCCTTGAGCATAGATTAGATCCAAGCCGGCGCCGAAGCTCCATTGCTTGTTCAGGCGGTAAGAACCGGATAAGCCGAAGTTGATACTTTTCACATCGGTCAGGCCACCGTATTCAGATGCCGCATAATTGTCTGAAAATTCGGTTTTAGTACCGAAGTTGGAGTAAGCGCTAAGACCCCAGGCAAATTGTTCGTTGACTGGCACAATCAGGTACAGGTTTGGCGCGACTGAGGTTGAACCTACATCATCTGTATCTTCTACAGATGGCGTATTACCTAAAACTCCTGTGTACTGAACGTCTTTGACATCGATGAGAGTGGTAATGGTCTCAAAGCCCAGCGATAGAGATGTTTCATCGAACAGCGCCATGGCGGCCGGGTTACGCGCTAATACAGATGCGTTATCCGCGATTACGGCATCACCGGCGAACGCACGGCCAAGGCCGGTTGCCGATTGTGCATTGAGCTGGAAGCCCGCAGCTACTGCTTGCTGCGTAGCCAGAGAGATTGTCACTGCTAATAGTGACTGCTTAAACAGACGCGTCTTGTTCATGCTTTTTTCCTTTTTATTTCGCCTCTTCGGGCGTTAGTTTGAGCAATTGCTCAGTTGGTGGCTGATACTAGACGCTAGTATATAAGATAGAAATCCGACCATTGTCTAATTGGACGGTAAAGTTACAGAATTGGAGGTTAATTGGCACGAAAATGCGGATAAATGTAAAAATTTAGAGTTTTAACTCTATTTTAACATTTAAAAACCCGCTCAATAGAGCGGGTCGGAAAGATTATTTTGATGATTTTATCATCGGCATCAGATGGCGGGCGATTTTGTCGACGTTTTCACCCTCGCCACCAACCAGTATCAGGCTCATATTACCAACCGGTTTAATCACGCCTGTCATGCCATTCTGGTTGAAATTGACTTTGCCTTCAGCGGGCATATGGGTCAAAAACAGCGTGACTTTGCCGGTTTCGCCTTGGAATACCACATGCAAGGCGTTGGAGTCTCCGAAACCGCAGTGGTTAAGGTAGTAGACGTGGTACGGAAAGCTCTTGTCGAACTGATAATGGAACGGGCGCATCTTGGCGTTGATTTGCCGTGAGCTGACCTGTTCGTCAATCGAAGCTACAAATCCTTCTTCATTCAACACGTGGCTGACCGCCATCTCTGCCAGGCTGGCCTGGGCAGGTGGCACCAACAGGTTACCCCAGTTCAGTTGGCCAGCCAGAAGGCCGAACACAAATGCGACCGAGGCGGCCATTGCCATGGCGCGGCGCATAAAGCGTGGACGCACAACATTATCATTGACGGCGTTATGGCTGAACAAGATACGATCCGCCAGGCTGTCGGGCACATCGACCCGCATCGCCTCGGCAATTTTCGCATCAAGATTGAGAATATCTTCCGCATACCTGGCGTGACTGTCACTGGCCGAGATGGCCTGTTGTATCTCTTTATCGCGATGCTTCGGATCGGACAGAATGCGACGACGGAATTCTAATTCATCCATTTTGCTGCCCTCTGTAGTTGTCTGCGGAATCTAACATGTCTTTCAATTGATTGCGGGCTCTGAATAAACGAGTCATCACCGTGTTTTTATTGAGCTCCAGTATATCGGCGATTTCTTCGCCACTAAAGCCACCGATTACCTGCAAAAAAAGCGGTTCGCGGTAATCGATGTCCAGTTTCATGATTTGTGCCTGCAGCCATTCCTGTTGATGATGTGCATCATCAGAGACTTTGGCTTCGCTACTATAATCATCCAAATCGACCAAATCGAATTGCTTGCGTTCGAAACGACGCGCATTCTCCCGGCGTAAGATGGTGATCAGCCAGGATTTTGCCGCCTTTTCATCTTGCAGGCTATCGAGTGATTTCCACGCGCGCAGGCAAGTTTCCTGCACCAGATCCTGAGCCACGCTTTGATCCTGGCACAGCCAGTAGGCATAGCGGTAGAGATCGCGGTGGTAAGCACGAACCAGTGCTTCATATTTTTTTTGTCTGTCCATACCGGTATTGACCGGAGGTTTGGAAAATTTCTTTCCGATTTTTTTCAGTAATGACACAAAATTCTCCGTGCGCGAACCGTATGTGCTCAGCTTACTTACCAGGCTGAGTCCCGGCTCGGTTGTGAAATGTGGTCAGAGATTGTTCTGAATCAAGTTTAGGCAGTAATGCCCCTTCAAAACCACGATAAAATTGATCTAATTCAAAATGTGCTGTGCTGAGCGCGCTATAGTGGTTCACGTCATCTAGTTAGTCCTTGTGGCTAGCGTGTTGAGCAAGATGACACTTCCTTTTGAAGGCTGACTTTACTTTCTCCTAATCAGGAAACTGATTACTTTTCAATTGGCGTAAGTTAATTGCTTGAATACATTCCGACCACACAGTTCTGTGTGGTTTTTTTTGCCGGTCATTTGCCAACCGACGGTACCGGTTACCGGCACAGCGTCAGGTTACCTGCATACGTGCTCTCTGTCTGTTTATTGAAAAACTTTCAATCTCTTTACTAACAACTGGGATGATTGTGCGAGAGTAAACAAGAAATCGTGTGTTTCAGTGTGCATATCACGTTTATTTAAACGCTCGTTTGATTGTGTTAACAACTTGGTTACAATGGGTTCAGGTCAGACCTCTTATTGGAAGGAGAAACAATGGGCACTCAGCAAGTCACAACACGTTCGGGAGAGCGTGTGGCTATCGTTGCGGGGCTACGTACGCCTTTTGCACGGCAAAGTACCGAGTTTGCGCAGGTTCCGGCGCTGGATCTGGGCAAAATGGTGGTCAGCGAAATGCTGGCACGTTGCGATTTGGATCCGGCATTGATTGAGCAAGTGGTGTTCGGTCAGGTTATTCAGATGCCTGCTGCGCCCAATATTGCGCGTGAAATTGTGCTCGGCACCGGAATGAACATCCATACTGACGCTTACAGCGTTACCCGAGCCTGTGCAACCAGCTTTCAGTCTGCGGTGAATGTCGCCGAGAGCATTATGGCCGGCACAATAGACATCGGTATTGCCGGCGGTGCGGACTCTTCTTCTGTACTGCCGATTGGCGTGTCTAAAAAGCTTGCTTCCGGTTTACTGGCTTTGAGTAAAACCAAAACTCTGGGCCAGAAACTGCAGGTTCTCAAATCCCTTTCGTTGAAAGATCTGATGCCGGTACCTCCTGCGGTCGCGGAGTATTCGACCGGTTTATCAATGGGACAAACCGCTGAGCAGATGGCGAAGTCACATGCGATTTCCCGCCATGATCAGGATGCTCTGGCTCATCGTTCTCATACGCTGGCTGCTAAGGCATGGCAGGAAGGGAAAATTCGTGATGAAGTGATGACGGCGTTTCCTGAGCCGTATAAAAAGTGGATCGACCGCGACAACAATATTCGTCATGACTCGACCCTGGAGGGTTATGCCAAACTGCGTCCGGCATTCGATCGCGATTACGGCAGTGTGACTGCAGCCAACAGTACACCACTTACCGACGGTGCTGCGGCAATCCTACTCATGCGGGAAGGAAAGGCTAAAGAGCTGGGTATGGAGATCATGGGTTATCTGCGCTCCTACGCCTTTTCTGCGATTGGCGTCGAACAGGACATGCTGATGGGGCCATCGTATGCCACACCTCTGGCGCTGGACAGAGCAGGTATTACCCTGGGCGATCTGACCTTAATTGATATGCATGAAGCCTTTGCCGCGCAAACACTGGCTAACCTGAAAATGTTCGCCAGTGATTCGTTTGCCCAGCAAAAGCTGGGGCGCAGTCAGGCGATTGGTGAAGTGGATATGGATAAATTTAACGTACTGGGTGGCTCTATCGCTTACGGCCATCCGTTTGCCGCAACCGGCGCTCGCATGATCACCCAGACTCTGCATGAGTTGAAACGACGCGGCGGTGGGTTGGCGCTCAATACCGCCTGTGCAGCTGGTGGCCTCGGTGCAGCCATGATTCTGGAGGTGGAGTAATGAGTGAAGCGAAAGCGTTCCAGCTGAGTGTGGATGAACAGCACATTGCCTGGCTGGCGATTGATGTTCCCGGTGAAAAAATGAATACCTTGCAGGCTGCGTTTGCCGATGAAATGGCTGCCGTTTTTGCCCGGCTCGACAGCCAGAAAAATCAGCTCAAAGGTTTGATTGTGCATTCACTCAAGCCGGACAACTTTATCGCAGGTGCTGATGTGCGCATGCTGGAGGCGTGTCAATCTGCTCCGGAAGCCCAGGCACTGGCAGTGCAAGGGCAGCAGATGTTTCAGCAATTGAGTGAGCTGCCGTTCCCGGTAGTGGCGGCGATTCATGGCCCTTGTCTCGGCGGTGGTCTGGAGCTCGCTCTGGCTTGTGATTACCGGGTTTGCAGCGATGATGATAAAACCCGGCTGGGCCTGCCGGAAGTCATGCTGGGGCTGCTGCCTGGCTCCGGTGGGACCCAGCGCTTACCGCGTTTAATCGGTTTGCTGCCAGCATTAGATTTGATTCTGACTGGTAAACAATTACGTGCCCAAAAGGCCAAAAAGCTTGGTGTGGTGGATGCGTGTGTGCCGCAATCGGTGTTACTCGATGTGGCCAGAAGCTTTATCGACAACAAGGGTAAGCGAAAGTCTCCGCTTAAGCTGTCGGCAAAAGAACGTCTGATGTCGCGTACCGGTGTCGGCCGTAAAGTGATCTTCGATCAGGCTGAGAAAAAGACCCGGCAGAAGACACGCGATAATTATCCTGCCGCCAAAGCGATTCTGGAAGTGATCCAACATGGTCTGGAAAAGGGATTGCAGCCTGGCCTGGAACTTGAGGCCAAGCGCTTCGGTGAACTGGTGATGACCTCTGAGTCCAAAGCACTGCGCTCGATTTTCTTCGCTACCACAGAAATGAAAAAAGACCATGGCGGCGACGCTAAACCCGCTAAAGTGCGCCGGATTAGTGTGCTTGGCGGGGGGCTGATGGGCGCGGGGATCAGCCACGTCAGTGTTGCGAAAGCCGGGCTGCCGGTACGAATTAAAGATGTGTCTAATGACGGTGTGCTTAACGCATTAAGTTACAACTATAAGTTGTTCACTAAGCAGCGTAAGCGCCGCATTCTGAGCCAGGCGCAGTTGCAGGCTAAAATGACCCTGCTCAGTGGTGGAACCGATTTTACTGCCTTTAACCACACTGATGTGGTGATTGAAGCGGTATTTGAAGATCTGAAACTTAAGCAGCAAATGGTGGCGGATATTGAAGCCAATGCACAGGATAGCACCATCTTCGCTACCAATACTTCTTCTCTGCCGATTGGTCAGATAGCGGAGAAAGCTGCGCGCCCGCAACAGATTGTCGGCCTGCATTATTTTAGTCCGGTGGAGAAAATGCCGCTGGTGGAAGTCATCCCTCACGCGACCACATCGGATCAAACCATCGCGACTGTGGTCGAGCTGGCGCGTAAGCAGGGTAAAACGCCGATTGTAGTCAAAGACTGTGCCGGATTTTATGTGAACCGTATTCTTGCACCTTACATGAATGAAGCCGCGCAGATCCTGATGGGCGGTGAGCCGATTGAGCGTTTGGATTCTGCGTTGCTTGATTTTGGTTTCCCGGTTGGACCTATCACGCTGCTCGATGAAGTGGGTGTCGACATTGGCGCCAAGATCATGCCGATTCTGATTAATGAGCTTGGTCCGAGATTTAAAGGTCCGGAAGTCTTTGACACTCTGCTCAAGGATGGCCGCAAAGGGCGTAAAGCCGGTAAAGGTTTCTATCTTTATAAAGGCAGCAAAAAGAAAGAGGTGGATAAATCGGTCTATAAGCTGCTTAAACTGACGCCGCAATCGAAGCTGAGTGATAAAGATATCGCGATGCGCTGTATATTGCCGATGTTAAATGAGGCGGTACGTTGCTTAGATGAGGGCATCATCCGCAGTCCGCGTGACGGTGATATCGGCGCTATCTTCGGGATTGGATTTCCGCCATTTCTCGGTGGTCCGTTCCGTTATATCGATCAGATTGGGATTAAAGCTCTGGTTGAGATAATGAACCAGCACGCTGAAAAATACGGTGACCGCTTTGCGCCTTGTGATGGGCTGGTGACCCGGGCAGGATTGGGTGAGAGCTTTTATGCGGGATCAGTGGCGACATAAATAGCGGGCATGATCCGACATCAGCGGGGCCAGTATCGGCCCCGCTTTTTTATTTGCTCCGACTTTGCCTTGGCTGACGTTTCCCGGCTTACGCTTTCCAATAAAGGCGGTGATGCGTGATGGCTGGTATTCTAACTTGTCTGCCGAGTGTGCTAGCATTACCCGAATAATCAAGAACCTAAGAAGGACCCAATATGGACGCTCTTGAACTGCTGTTAAACCGTCGCTCGGTCGCCAAACTGGAAGCACCTGCGCCGGAAGGTAAAGCGCTGGAGAACATCATTCGCGCGGGCCTGCGTGCACCGGACCACGCCAATCTGACCCCGTGGCGCTTTGTGATTGCTCAGGGGCGCGGTTTGCAGAAACTGTCCGATATTCTGGTTAAGGCAGCGCTGGCAGAAAACAGTGAAGAAGCCGTGGTCACCAAACTGAAGAATGCGCCGTTTCGTGCCCCGATGGTCATTACGGTGATTGCCAAGGTCACGCCGCATGAGAAAGTTCCGGCACTGGAGCAGCATTTATCGGCTGGCTGTGCGGTGCAGGCGATGCAAATGGCAGCGGTAGCACAAGGCTATCAGGGGATCTGGCGTTCAGGTAACTGGATGTTCCATGCCGATGTGCGTGCGGCATTTGGTCTGGAAGGTGAAGATGAAATCGTCGGTTTCCTGTATCTTGGGACCCCGACCAGCACTCCGATGAAAGCTCCGGAACGTGAGCTGAGCCAGTTTGTGGAATACCTATAACTGCGCTGAATGTCAGCCTGTATGCCTTCTGTTCGGACCAGAACAAAAAATGCCAGTAACGCTAAGTTACTGGCATTTTATTGGGTTACTGTAGCCTGTTAGTGAATGTTGTAGGCAATCACGAAATCTATGAACAAGCGCACTTTCTCCGGCAGATGGTCTTTATGGTTGTAGAGCATATAGATGTCGCGCGGGTTAGCACTCCAGTCTTCCAGCACCCGAACCAGGCTGCCGTCGGCAATAAATTCGCGCAGCATGACGTCTGGCATCAGAGTGATGCCTAAACCTTCGGAGCAGGCGCTGCGCACGACATTCAGTGCGTTGGCCTGAAAGCGTCCTTTGTCGTTGTTGGTGACGACTTCGCCTTTGGTGCTGGTCAGTTGCCACTTGATCAGCGGGTAGCCTTTCAGCAGTGAGTGACGCACCAGATCTTCGGCATGTTTTGGCGCCGGATTGGTGGCCAGGTACTCCGGGCTTGCGACCAAAATATCTTTCACATCGCTGATTTTACGGGCGATCAGGCTAGAGTCTCGTTGTGGTCCGACCCGGAAAATGACATCCCATTCGGTTGGGTCAAGCTGATCCGCATGGTTGCTGGTGGTCAGCTCAATATTGATTTCAGGATACTCGCGCATGAAGTCATTGAACATCGGCATCATCATGCGTTTGGTCAAATTGTAGGGCGCTGAAATCTTAATTTTACCGGAGGCACCACGACATTCATCGGTAATCTCTTCCGTCATGGAAGCCAGGCGCTGCAGCAAGGGTGAGCAATCTTTAAAGAAACGTTCACCGGCTTCGGTCAGCGACAGTTTACGAGCGTGGCGATTCAAAAGTCTTAGATTCAGCGAATCTTCAAGCGCTTGAATGCGTCGGGTAATGGTCGCTACAGGTATCATCGTCTTACGAGAAGTGGCGGTGTAGCTACCGTTTTCGACAACCAGTCGAAAAAGGTTTAGATCATCTAGTTTCATCGTTCCTGACACATTATTTTACGAATTTGAGTAATTTATACGGATATCCAAAGGCAAAGATTGAGTGATGTCAACTTGTTGGACGATTTGTGATATTCCATACATATAGTATGCAACCCAGGTGCAAAGTGGAATATTTGTATAAATCTTATTTCAAGGCTACTTTTAAGTAACGTGAGAAACCATCTTATAACAATAATTCAAATTGTGAACAGCAAACACATTGCAAACGCATAGTGGGGTAGGGAGCTATGTACAAAACACACATCGAAACGCCAGATATTTCGGCTGCCAAAGTGCCAGATGAGAAGTTAATTATGCTGGTGGATGACGACCCGATATTCAGGCGTATCACCAGCGGTTACCTGTCTGCGCAAGGCTATAAAGTGATGGAAGCTGAAGACGGACTGGACGGGCTGAGGAAACTGAGGAAGACCGAACCGGATTTGGTGCTGTGTGATTTGTCGATGCCCGTGCTGGACGGTATTGAGTTTGTGGAAGAGGTCAGCCTGGAGTATCCGTCGCTGCCCATGATTGTGGTGTCGGCCACCGACGAAATGTCCGACGTTGCCAAAGCGCTGCGTTATGGCATTAAAGATTTCCTCGCCAAGCCGATTGGCAATCATGAACACTTAAGTTGTGCCATTGAGAGTACGCTCGAGGACACCTGTAACCATTTGGCGGATCAACGCGATTTTGCCAGTCAGTGGTTCCAGGTCGATGGCGGCGGTGATATTCCTGAAGAGCAGGAGTTGCACTGGCATCTGGAGTATTTGCGAGACAACCCGAGTGCGGCCAAAGATCTGTTACATGCGTTGCTGCCGGAAAAAGACACTGCGCAGGGCGCGTGGAAATGCAGCTATCGTCTGTTGCAGTCAGCGGATGTGATGCCGTTAGTGTTTGACTATGCGTGGCTGATGAATGGTCAGTTTGCGTTTTATGTGGTGGATTCATCGAGTAGCCACGACAAAGGGGTGGCAAGTACTTTGCTGGTCCGTGCCCTGTTTAATGATTACTTACGTAACTTGCGCAGTTTTAGTGCCGATCTGAAAGATCTGGCGGAGATTGTCGAGCGTGGACTGGAATGCTCCGAGTGCGCCGAGCCCGTCGCGGCTCTGTTTGGGGTTGCTAATTTGTCAGACGGAACCTTGTCTCTCTTGCCCGCCGGGCTGGATAGCCAGTGGTCGAACGGTTACATGACGCAGCACATAGCCGCGGGAGTGAACCTGGGTGAAAACTGCCTTAAAAACTTCATTACCAAAGACTTACTGATTCACGATGCCTGTCAGCTGTCGTTGAGTTGTCTCGGATCCTGTAGCTTTGTGCTGGACATTTATCAGGGCAGCAATAACTGATCGTAGACTGCAACTGACAGCAGGCCAGAGCGATGGACACTGGCTCGGTTGCTTTGGTTGCTTTTAGTTACCCTTTTAGCTACCTCAGGTAACTTAGTTGCTTTGGTAATATGGGTAGTGTACGTCAATCATATTTTGTCAGATGCAGGGCTTTGGCCCTGCATTTTCTTTTCAGCAGTTGAGCTGGTTTGCATCAGGGTTATCACGTGCAAAGGCAAATGTGAGCCAGTTAACCGGTTACTAATATCCCTGTTTATAGTCAGTGTTTATGGTGGGTTGTTTAAGTTATAGTCAGCGTCAATAATTAACCACCGCCTGGCGTGCGGTTTGGGATAACGCCGGCTGTAGCAAGCCTATTTCCGCAGTAAGTCGCCATAAAGTCGGGGATAAGCTGGTTTACTGGAGACGGGAGTCGGCAATAACAAGTCGGCAATAACAAAAAGTCACCTACAACAGAGAAGCGAATCATGGCAGACAAAGAGTTTAAAGAACCTTATAATGTTTTATACTTTTTAGGTTTCATCCTGGCCCTGTTAGTACCGACCTTACCTGCGACCCTGACCTGGCTTCGTGTGGTCAATGGTTACGCCGGGTTCTGATATCGGTTAAGGTTGGAATGACGGCTGCCTGCCGCTCATTCCACCAACGCGCTACCATGCTTTTGACCAGGTAGCGCGCACAATAGTTAAGTGAGGTTCACCATCAATATTCGACATGCTGTACTCAATGTTGTTGGTGTGCTGAGCGTTTGCCTGGGTGTCCTGGGTATCGTACTTCCTCTTCTTCCCACCACGCCCTTTATTCTGCTGGCCAGTGCGTGTTTTTTCCGCAGTAGCCCCAGATTTCATCGCTGGTTGCATGAGCATTCGCTGTTCGGGCCGATCATTATCAACTGGCAGCAGAACAAAGCAGTATCGAAGCAGGTTAAGCAACGCGGTTGCGTATTTATTGTCCTCAGCTTTGCGCTTTCTATCGCTGTTGTTCCTCATCTTTGGTTAAAGAGTCTGCTGTTGGTCGGTTTAGTGGTGCTGATTATCGTGTTTCTGCGTCTTCCTACTCACGAGCTGGTTGCTAACCAACAAGAAAATCACTAGCATTGTGGAGAAGTGTGCCCGCTCTTCGAGTGGGCGTTTGTTTTTTCGGCACATGGAAAGTTTTTTACAGTGCAGAAACCGTAAATACCCCAAGCGGAGAGATGCCGCGTCGGGCCAATCAAAGTTAATTTTGTTATGACAACCGAAACTCTTTCACTGATTAAATCCAGCATCAAAAGCATTGAGAACTATCCAAAGCCGGGCATTTTGTTCCGCGACGTGACCAGTCTGCTTGAAGATGCTAAAGCTTACCAGGCGACTATCCAGCTGTTTGTTGATCGTTACAAAGAGATGGGGTTCACCAAGGTAGTGGGCACAGAAGCACGTGGTTTCCTGTTTGGTGCGCCACTGGCTCTGGAGCTGGGGTTAGGTTTTGTTCCTGTTCGTAAACCAGGCAAACTGCCACGTGAAACCGTGGGTCAGACTTACGATCTGGAATACGGTACAGACACACTGGAAATTCACGTAGACGCTATTCAGTCAGGCGACAAAGTACTGGTGGTGGACGATCTGCTGGCAACCGGCGGTACCATCGAAGCGACAGCAAAACTGATTCGTCAACTGGGCGGTGAAGTGGAGCATGCGGCGTTCGTAATCAATCTGCCAGAAATTGGTGGTGACAAGCGGCTGGAAGGTTTAGGCTTGAACGTTTACAGCATCTGTGAATTTGAAGGTCACTAAATCGGAAGGTTTCATGAGTTATCTAGCCTTAGCGCGAAAGTGGCGGCCCACAAAATTTAAAGAAGTCGTGGGTCAGGCACATGTATTAACAGCTTTAGAAAATGCTCTGGCACAGAACCGTCTCCACCATGCGTACCTGTTCAGCGGAACACGCGGTGTCGGTAAAACGACCATAGGTCGTCTGTTTGCTAAAGGGCTGAACTGTGAAACGGGCATTACGGCTACCCCTTGTGGTGAGTGTGATACCTGTAAAGAGATTGATCAGGGCCGTTTTGTTGACCTGTTAGAGATCGATGCTGCTTCACGAACCAAAGTTGAAGATACGCGCGAACTGCTGGATAACGTGCAATACAAACCGGCCCGTGGCCGGTTTAAAGTCTACCTGATTGACGAAGTACACATGCTTTCGCGCCACAGTTTTAACGCTTTGCTTAAAACGCTTGAAGAGCCGCCTGAGTATGTGAAATTCCTGCTCGCGACGACCGATCCGCAAAAACTGCCGGTCACCATTTTGTCGCGTTGTCTGCAGTTTCACCTCAAACCGATCAACGTTGACACCATTACTGAGCAGCTCAGTCATATTCTGCAGCAAGAGCAGGTCGACAGTGAGGCGAAAGCCCTGTCACTGATTGCGCACGCTGCCGATGGCAGTATGCGTGATGCGCTCAGCCTGACCGATCAGGCCATTGCTTTGGGTAATGGTCAGGTACAGAAAGATGTTGTGGCACATATGCTCGGCACGCTCGATACCGATCAGGCACTCCATCTGCTCCAGGCCATCAGCAGTCAGCAACCACAAACCGTGATGGAGCGTATCGACGCTCTGGCGCAAAACGGGGTTGAGTGGGATGGTCTGTTGCAACAGCTCGCGACTCAATTGCACCGTGTTGCCATGTATCAGGCGCTGCCTTCCAGTGTCGATAAAGCGCAGCCGGATGCTGAGCAAATCCAGTGGCTCGCCAAAGCATTGGCGCCGCAGGATGTCCAACTCTATTACCAAATCGCGCTCAAAGGCCGGGATGATCTGGCGCTGTCACCCACCCCGCGTATCGGGATTGAGATGATTGCGCTGCGTATGATGGCATTTCGTCCATCACAGGCCTCGCTGGCAAATGTAATTGCGCCGCAGCCGGCCGCTCAGCCGCAGGCACAAATGCCGCCGCAGGCGGTTCAGGCTCAAGCGGCGACGCAGCCTTCAGAACCGGCATCCGGCTATGCTCCGGCTACTCAGCCAAGCATGCCTGCGAATCCGCAAAGCATGCCAGCCAATTCGACGGAAAGCGGTGGCTATCAGCAGCCAATGCCATCTGATAGTTCAGAACCGGCACCTCAGCCAGCGCAGCAGGTTCAGGTTACCCCACAACAAGCTCCGCCGGCATCACCGGTTGCAGGGCTGCGCCATCAACTGCGCTCGCAGCGTCAGGGGCTAGCGCAAAAGGGTAATGATACAAAAAAGTCTGATGCGACATCTGCCAAGCCGGTTTCGGTTCTTGAGCGTGTAGCCCTGCGTGGTCAGCATGCCGCGCAGATGTCGCCCAATACTGCGCAGCAGAGCGAAGATCAAGAGCCGAGTGATGAAGCTTACCAGTGGCGCCCGATGCAAGAAGCGCCGATTGAAGCGCCACAAAAAAATGAGCTGACTCCAACCCAGATTAAACGCGCGCTGGAGCATGAAAAAACGCCGGAGATGACGCAAAAGCTTATCGATGAGGCGAATGCCCAGGATGAGTGGGCTGCCCTTATCCAGCGCCTCAATACGCCTAAGCTGGTGGAGCAGTTAGCACTTAACTCGACTTACCGTAAACAGGGGGCAACCATTGAGCTGACTCTGCGTGCGACTCATGCCCACCTCAACACCGACCGTGCCCAGAGTGAACTTCTGCAGGCATTAAATGACCAACTTAATGAAGAGTGTCAATTGTCGGTGACTATTGGTGAAGAGGGCGAAACGCCGCTGGAATTGAGAGAGCGCCTGTATCAGAGCAAACTTTCACAAGCGATTGATAACCTTGTGGCAGATCCCAACGTACAATTTATTGAACGCCGTTTTAGCGCTGCTCTCGATAAAGACAGTGTTAGACCGATATAACTGCGACTGTGGACTTGAGATTTCGCTCAATTACCCCCACAGTATGTGAAACAATGAGATAAACCAGAGAGATAAAGATGTTTGGTAAAGGCGGAATGGGCAACCTGATGAAGCAAGCCCAACAGATGCAAGATCGCATGCAAAAGCTTCAAGAAGAAATTGCAAACATGGAAATCACCGGTGAATCTGGTGCTGGCCTGGTTAAAGTCACTATCACTGGTAGTCACAGCGTACGTCGTGTCGAAATCGACGACAGCCTGATGGAAGACGACAAAGAAATGCTGGAAGACCTGATTGCAGCTGCATTTAACGATGCGGCGCGTCGCGTTGAAGAAACTCAGAAAGAAAAAATGGCAAGCGTTACCGGAGGTATGCAACTACCACCGGGTATGAAAATGCCGTTTTAATTACGAGTCAGTTTAATGCGCACCAGTCATATGCTGGAGCATTTGATGGAGGCCTTACGTTGTCTGCCTGGGGTTGGTCCTAAGTCAGCGCAGCGTATGGCCTTTCATTTGTTGCAGAGAGACCGCAAAGGTGGCCTGCAACTGGCAGATGCTCTGAGTCAGGCAATGGTTGAAATCGGCCATTGCAGCGAATGTCGTACCTTTACTGAGGAGGACATTTGCCATATTTGTCAAAATCCGAAGCGTCAGGAAAACGGCCAGATCTGTGTGGTGGAAAGCCCGGCAGATATTGCGGCGGTAGAAGCCACAGGTCAGTACTCCGGTCGCTATTTCGTGCTGATGGGCCACCTGTCACCGCTGGATGGTATCGGGCCGAGTGATATTGGCCTGGACGTACTTGATTTTCGCTTGCAACGTGGTGACGTGACCGAAGTGATTCTGGCCACCAACCCGACGGTGGAAGGTGAAGCAACGGCGCACTACATCGCAGAGCTGTGCCGCGAGCACGATGTCTCAGCCAGCCGTATTGCCCACGGTGTACCGGTGGGCGGTGAACTGGAGCTGGTCGACGGGACCACCTTGTCTCACTCGCTGCTGGGCCGACAAAAACTGTAATAAAAAACCGCGCATCATGGCGCGGTTTTTTAATCTCTCAATCTGAGCTGCGTTTGAGCGTGAGGCTCAGGTCAGCTGTTCCAGTTCGGTGATATTGTCCAGGGCCTGCTGATTAGTGCTGCCGCACACACTCGGGCACGGTTTGAACTGGTGGCATACTTTAGGGCGCTCCGCCTTGCCAAACAGCTTACATAAATTGTCATCATTGAGCTGAATACAGCGCACACCGGCCGGCTTACCATCGGGCATACCCGGAATCGGGGAAGAAATACTCGGCGCAATACAGCATGCGCCGCAACCCAGTCTACATTCCATCATTTACCTACTTTTGTGTGTTCGCTCAATAAGGGCGGCGATCCTAACAGAAATCGTCGCGGCTCGCAGCGGGATCGCAGAATATTTATCCTTGAACTTTGTAGGGCAGGAGGGTATAAATCGTCCCCCTGAAACAAGACAGGAAAAACAGACGTTATGAGCACTCCATTTTGGCAAAGCAAAACCCTGGATCAAATGACCGAAGCAGAGTGGGAATCCCTGTGTGATGGTTGCGGCAAATGCTGCCTGCACAAGCTGATGGACGAAGACTCAGACGAGGTGTATTACACCAATGTCGCGTGCAGCTGGTTAAACAGCGAAACCTGCTCTTGCAAAGATTACCCGAACCGTTTCAGCTCAGGCGAAGAGTGCCTCAAGCTGACTCGCGACAAGATCGATGAATTCCACTGGCTGCCGGACACCTGCGCGTACCGCCTTTTGGCCGACGGTGAAACCCTACCAAAGTGGCACCCGCTGATCACCGGCTCCAAAGCCGCCATGCACGCCGCCGGCGAAAGCGTACGCAATAAAGTGGTGTACGAGATTGACGTGGTGGACTGGGAAGATCACATTTTGAACCACCCTTCGCGCCAGTAGGCGTATCAAGGGTTTTCAATGGGTTATGAATCGAATGAACCCAAATAAAGCCCAATAAAACCATATATTATTAAAATTTGTGGTCACGATGTGGACATTTTTTGTCCACAAATTGTGGTCATTCGGCAGGTTCTTTCTCTGCTGAAAACTCCCTTCTCAAACTCGTTAGCGGGTTCTTACTGACAACATCTTCTAAGTGATCGGGTGCCAGATGAGCATAACGCATCGTTTGCTTTATATCGGCATGACCAAGTATTCGTTGTAAGGCAATAATGTTGCCGCCATTCATCATGTAGTAGCTGGCGAACGTGTGGCGCAGGACGTGGGCGGCTTGTTGTTTTAGCCGAGGAATGTTTCTGGAAATGAAGCGGTACACGGTTGAATAGCCAATCGCAAACAATGGGCCAGAGCCGGGTTTATAAATTTCTTCATACAACTCTGGGCTAATAGGAACAGAGCGGTTCTTTTTGCCTTTGGTTTGAGTAAAGGTCACTTTGTATTGGCTCAATTGGGAACCAGTAAGTGACGCCGTTTCACGAAAGCGACCACCTGTTGCAAGGCATAACTTAATGACCTTATGTAAATCATCATGGTATTCGTGATTTTCTGCTTTAGTGATCAAATCTTCCATTTCTTCAACAGTCAGGAATTCCATTTCATATTCATGCAGCTTGAACTGGCGAACAGAATGTAGCGGATTTTCACCTTTCCATTCGCCCATGCGTTGCAGTTCTACAATGACTGCATTCAGCAAATCTTGCTCGTTGTTACAGGTGCGAAAAGAGACAGCAATTTTACGCCCATTTAAATCCGCAACCTCACCCGCTAAACGACGAGAGCGATATTCCGTGAACATAGCAGGAGTGAACTTGTGATAGAGCGGGTCGCCAATGGCTAAGCCAATAACTTTTAATTTGTTGTAGGTGTATTTCGAGTGAGCAAGCGACTGACCGTGGCGTTCTTGCCACAAATCAATCATATCTAGCAGGCTGCGGGTTTGGGTTGTTTCACCAAGCCAGGGTTTATCGTCTGTTTCTCTCAGTACAAACTTTTCATACGCAAGAGCTTCACCTTTAGTGGCAAAGCGTTTTCTTACCCGTTTTCCGTTGCGACCGCTCGGGCGAACATCGCAGAGCCACGGCTTTTTGTTACCGTCTTTAAGATTCCGAATAGACATAAATATACCAATGTACTGTTTATATGAACAGTATATCGGTCAGGTGGGATCTTCAATGTTTAAAATCGGTGAGTACGAACAAGAACGGTCATTTGAGCTTAGTGATTTAGTGTAGAATCAATCCAATATCAGTCATTTTTGGGGATCGTGCATTATGGAAAACAAAGATAGCAACGTACTCAGTTGTAATGACTCATACTCGATCTTACATATCCGCTGGTTAGTTGCGACTAGATCGTGCAGTCGGCCTGCTAAAATCATAACTCGCAATTGGACAAAAGCTTGTTACAAGCTCTACTAAAAGAGGGATGCTTCACATAGGTACAGATAAACTGCCTAACTCAATTCCGAGTAAAAATGGAGTACTTCAAACAATACGAACTTTTTAAAGTCACCAAATGATAGTTCCATCTTGAAGGATAATCTTTGGCTTTTTCAACAACTCAATGTCGAACAGACCATAGGAGTATGCTTTCTTAACTTTTATAAGAATGGTATGTGCAAGACCAAGTAGGCTATCAGCTTTATCACATGGAAGTGCTATGTTTAGCCCACCATCGCTAGCAACACTATGGTACATAATGCCATCTAATGATTTCTGCTTCTCAAACATCAATCTTGCTAATATTCGGGAGTGGATGTAGTCATCTTGTGAGGCTTGAGGGTTGGTTATTATCTCGTCAAAAAACATGTCAGGATACAAATAGGCCATTGCTTTTTTTCTATCTTCTTTTTCTAACTTTTTCACAAGATTAGCTAGAAATTCAGTGGATTCCTTAGGTAAAAAATTCCCTACCCCTCTTGAAGCTTTGTACTTTTCACCAATGATTCCAACACATACAGGCTTATCCTTCGGCTCGAAAGCACTAACCTGAACTACATCCCCTTCTTTGGCTCCGATTTCAGCTAACGCAACGTCAGTGGTAAGGCTTAAATATAGAAATGGATTACCTTCTTCATTGATACGACCGACACCAGTTAAATGTCGTGGAGGGTAGTAGATTTCTGACGTACTGTTAAACCCGTGCCCATTTTCTGCAACTCTTGCTCTAACGAATGACCTCTCATACTTAAAGCTAAAGTTAATTATTTCATAAAACTGGAGTGCGTAACTTATGCCATCCCGAATAAACTTTTCAGAACGGCTAGCTTTAATATCCACAGCTAAATTGTGCATGTAATCCAAATCAAGAACCCATTTTTGCTCCGTCACATTTGCTCCTTCATGTTCTTCATCTTGATAAGGTTTGAAATTAGCGGATTTAAGTTTCAAACTTTATCATTCATTGAATCATAGGTGTACTGATAAGCGTCTTGTTTTGTATCAAAGGCGCAGTGCCTAGCCTTCTCTCGATGCCTCTTGAGGCCCTGACATTTTTACACTCTCTAGAACTCTTAAACTCAATTCGTGATAGTGCATTTTGGCTTGTGCTTTGGTGATTTGACCGCTCGCTTCCATGTCTTTAATTTTGCTAATGGCTGCGTCAATTTTAGGATCGGGGCTGTGTCGGTTTAGATAAGGCTTGATGTTGAACGCGACTACCCAAAGGGCAATTAAATGCCAAATTTCTACAGTACCAAAATCGAGTCCAGAGATAGTTTTGAGTGTTGGCATTAAGGTTCCAATGATGCCATCGGATAGCACTCCCATCACAACGCCTAGCGATGTGCCTTGCTTATTTGCTACAAACAATAAATTGAGCGACTTTCTAAAAAGTTGAGTAATATCATCGATATTCATCATGCATTTACCCATCCTTTAACGTCTTTTTCTACTTTGTATTCGGTGCGTTTTGGTTCATCCATTAACTTCTTAAGCCCGCCGTCATTATTGAAATCATCTTTGTCAGCGTGAGATAGAATGTATTCAATAATTTCTCTTGCTTCATATTCGTTACGACCGTACCAGCCTTTACGAATACGATAGGTAATCAAAAACTGATCTGTCTGCAACGCCAAAAATAAAGTGGTAGGAAAAGTAATGGCTAACCAGTTGAACTCAATTATCGATATCACTGAAGCAACTAGATAAACTAAAACGCTGCCAGAAAGAAGCAGTTTAATTTTGTTGGCTGTGCTTGCCCGCTCTTTGAGCATCATACCGACTACAGTATTCGTTTTAGTCTTGCTGGTATCGGTAATACTTTCGACAGATAAGAAGATTGAAATGGTGTCATAAGCTATATCGGATAGTGAAGTTAACCTTTTTCGATACGTATATCGCAAAAGCCTCTTTTGTGTCCTAAGGTTTCTTATTTCATTTCTAAGGCTCTGATAACGGTGGAGGTCTTGGGAGGATTCTTTAAATTTTAACGACTTATTGAGTAAGTCGAGTCTTTCCTTTATTATCTTTTCAGTCTGTACCTTAATCTTGAAAATCTGAGTAAACTGAATGGCTATTTTCACTACTAACGCTAAAAGAACTATTATCGCCAAATCCTTTGAAGTGAATAGATTTTGAAATTCAGTAAATATATATTCCATTAGTTCTTCCCCTGAAGACCTGCTAATAATGTGCTCGCTTACTAAATGCTAGCGCCGTACTTTTGGTACAAATCGTAAGTATCTAAGTGGAGGTATTTTTCTACCCACTCATCGGGGTCAAATCGCTGACTTCCTACCTTGATTTTCGTTTCGAAGTTATGAAGCTTAAATGTGCGCTGTTCATTCGATTTATGGCAAATACCTTTTATGTAGCCGCTACCATTACCATCAATGCCGAACTCTTGGGGAGTTAAGGTTCTGCGTTCTTTAGGTCTTGAGCAAGAGCTAGAGTATGAAAACTCAATGTCTTTTGTTGTACCAGTCCAAAGAACTTTACAGTCTTGTTTCCATGTATCAACACTGTCGTATGATTTCCACTCACGCTCGTGCTCTGATGTTGATGTGCTGCTAACCGATACTTTTACCTTTATGTCAGCAGTTGGAAGTTCGACAGGTTCTTTTTCAATACCATAAGTTTTTAAAACGAACTTTTGAGCAGATGGAGTTAGATTTTTCCTGATGCAGTATTCAGCCCATTGTTCGTCATCATTGATGATCGAAAGCATTTTTTCTTTTCGCTGTGTGACTTTATTAAATACGAATATGAAAAGTGAGATAATAGCGTATGTAAAAGCTCCTAGTGCAATAACACCAATCAGCACGCCAGTTTGCTCATTTCCAGACATAACTACGACTAGAGTTAAGGCCAGCCAAGAGAAGGAAACTACCCGAGCTAATGGGCTATATCCTTTTTTTAGCGTGAACCAAGAGAAGACTATAGGGATTAAAATGATTCCCAACTTGAGTTTTGTACTAACCACCTTATCCATTTTGTTAGTTCCCTAGACAATTTTTATTATTTAAGTTTTGTTTCTAACACAACCTTCCCAATCACCTCGATATCACCATCCTGAACTTCAATCGTTTGTCCATCGAATGCGATAGCCAGCTTGCCGGGTAGGCGTTGAACTTGGTTGATTGAGTAACGACCATCGATACCGATCAGATAATTGCCATTCATTGCGTCGTTCTCTTTTTTATCGATAAGTACAACACTCTGATTGGTTTCAATTTCAATTAGGTCTGCGTTTTCTAGACCAAAGCCATTTATGCGACGAACTGGATACGGCAATTCGCCAGTATTCAGCAGTTTGCCATTGGTAAGGCAGTAGCTTTTGATGACAACTGAGCTGTGCTGCGTTTGAGTTTCTGATGTCTGGCTCTGTACTGGCGCAAGCGAGTTCGATGTACGCTTAAAGCTTTCACGATCCTCGGGCTTCAATGCCAGCTCTTCAATTGGAATTCCCATCGCCAAATGTAGTCGCACCATCAACTCATGTGACGTTCTGTCATGAAGTTTCCAAGCACTAAAAGTTGCTTTTGGTACATCCAAAAAGTTCAGCCATGTCGAGAAAAGTTCGACAACCAGTAACTTTCTTAAGCTTCTCTGTAAACTCATCACCTTTTAGATAATCAAAAGGAAGAATTTTTTTGTCTTTCATAATCAACTTTTCATTTTGTTGATTTAGATCGATAAAAGGCAATTGAATTATTTCTTTTGTCGATCTAAGATTCTTGTGTGTTCAATAACTGCGCCTAGATAACCACAAATAAGCGCTAACTCATAAGGATACCACCATGGCCAGCATACAAATAGCCATAGATACACCCTATGTGACTAAACGTGAATTTCTTCGAAGAACAGGAATGACGTCTTCCACGTTCGACAACTTGCGCAATGCAGGCCGAATCCCTGTTATGGATAAGCCTTCAGCCAAATCAACTGTATTGGTGAACCTGTATAAGTGGGCCGAGCAGGCCGCGATGCAGCAGGTTTGATCATGCGTTTGTCCTACCTGATTCCAACCAAATCATACTGCCCGCTTTGGCTTCATTTGTTCGCCTGGGCAGTCATTTGCATTCCAACGTTGCTATAAGGATTGTCAAACATGGACGCGAACATCGCCATGTGCAGATTACGTGACGCCAAACAAAACGCGTTTGACGAGGCGTGTTGCGCATTTGCAACCAACCACAACATGGCCGCATTAGCCAGAAAGATGGAAATGGGTGAAACCATGCTGCGCAACAAGCTCAACCCTGAGCAACCGCACAAGCTTTACGCCATCGAGTTAGCCTGGTTGTGTTATCACTCCGGCGATTACTCCATCCATAACGTGCTTTATAGCGATTTGGGCACCGTGACCGTGGCACTGCCACAGGAATCAGAGCAGAAAAACTTCATTGAGCGCACGTTACTCAACAACGCGCTGAGCGGCGAGCTTTCTGGCGATGCAATGCAAATGTGCACCGCAGAGCGCCTGCCGCGTTCCACCAAAAACAAAACACTGGCCAAAGCGCACGCCGCGCTCGGCAACCTTGTTTTGATGATTTCCGATCTAGAAAACCGCACGACTGGCGCAACTCCATTGTTATCGATGGGGCTGGATTTTTTCGCCAACGGTGCGCCAATACCGGGCATGTCCTGAGGAGTGATGATGAATAGTCAGTTAGCCAGAAACTTACAACAACCAACAACCCATCAAACCCCGCCGGCACACGAAAGTATCGCGGCCTGCAAATCTCTGTTCAACGGTTCGGCAACACGTTGCCAACTGCAAGACATGTTTAACAAGCTGCCGGACAAAAGCCGCGGTTTGGTTTTGATCGCCGGTGGCTTGCCAGCGCGCGATTACGCTCGCCAGTTTGAATCGTTCGATGACCTTGAGCTGCACAAAATCCGTTTAGGTATGCAGTACCTGAAAGATATGACGGTCGAGTTCGACAGCAAGCTGGGCGATGTTCGCCGCCTGAAGCACTACCAGTTCAGCCATACCCATTAAACCTAGCCAGGTGTTTGCCCCACATTCCAAAAGGATGGGGGCCTTTTTTTCGTCTCAGCGTAGGAGCATAAAGATGATGAACAACCCTGTAACCAAAGCCGCCTTTGAACGGGCGATTTTGTCGACCATCAACAACCTGTATGCGCTCGCGATCGAGAGTGCGGATGTTATCAGTGTCCGGATTGAGTATTCATCATCGATGAAGATGTTGAACGTGGTGATTTTCTCTCACAACACCACGGAACACGCCCACAACATCATATTGCTTGATGATGAACAAGCCCTGATGGATTTGCTGTTAGTCGAGGACAAACTCATTGAGCGTATCGCCCAACGCCGTGATGAACTGGAAGAAGAGGGGGATGCATGAATCCAAGTAAAGCGAGTGAGCTTATTGAAATGTTGAGAGATCGATTAGAAGAGTGTTGCAACTGCATTGAAGCCGGTTACGACATCACGCTTGCTTCCGGGCACAGCATCACCGATGCGGAATTAACGGTTGAAGGTGGTCGTGTGTTTATCGATGAAGCGAATCAATACCTGAGTACGATTAAGGAGAGTAACTGATGCAATACGCTGCAGTAATGCTTTGCCCGGATGGCGGAGTGATCCGCCATGAGGAAACGCAGGAAGTCGCCAACATTCTGATTGGCGATTTCGATTCGATGGATGATGCCATTAACCAGGCGTGCTCCGAACTTAGCTGCACTCACCTGTTAAACGGGGTGATCAGCAAAGGGCAGGGCAAAGCCGGTTTTATGCTGGTCACAACTCAGGAGTTGGAGGCGGTATGAAACATAAGAAGATTGCTTCCTTGACCATAGATGCAGACACCATTCAAGTCTATGAAGGCAGAACGGCGACATTCGAAAAGTGCGCGGTTGTCTACTTTGCTGGTCCATGTAGTTGGGGTGTAACCATGAACATTAAATTGGAAGACCTCAATCGCTTTACTAACGACCCTGTTTGGCAAAAACGGTTTATTGATATTGCGAAAGAAAAGTTAGGGATGGAGTATGAATCAATCTGATCTTCTCTATATCGGTGGGGTAGTGATGCCCCTCGACAGAATCGTGAAAAATTCAGCCAGCTATAATGCTGGTTTTTTAGGTTCCAAAATTTACACCGACCAGGAACAGGCATTGCTTGATAGTGGTTTGGTTAAAAATGTACCGCTTTACGACCGGGTTTTGAACCGGAAATCGAAACGCGAACTGGATGTTTTAGAGCGCACTGAAAAGTATCGCGCTCTGAATTCTCGCTCCCAACACGACCGCGAAGCGGCGTCCCGCAGGGACGAAGGACTTAGGCTAGTCAAAGGGCGCAAAAGTCCGACAGAAGATTATCGCGAGAGACGAGAGCGCCAAAACCGCAAGCTGATGGCTCTGGGCAAGTCACTGCGCCCTGAATCTGAAATCTCTGGCCCGGATGCACATTGGAATCACGACCTGCTGTATGAGTCGACAGAGCGTTCTAAACCGGTAGTCCTCAACCAGAATGGCAGGCTTGCGCAGGGTGAAACCGGTAAAACACCGATTTCGATGTACTTGATGCACCGTTCCTGGAACCAAACTTTCAAGTTTCAGGCGATAACGGAAACACCATCCAGCTCTGCTCCGGAAGCGAACACCGGCGAAAGATATACTGACAGGCTGAAGCCTCGCGCTGTCAGTCGTATATTTGAAGCCGGCGCTTATACCGCGGCCTGCCATGGCGGGTTCACGACATTTCTGACACTGACGTTCACCAAGGCTCAACGCCTCGCATTATTCGGAGGTATGCTCGATGCGGAAGAGTGCCGGACGATGGGCGCCAACCATCCGATTGTCTACAAGCGGAACATGGTTACTACCAGGGCGAAGCGCGGTGAGAAGAAGGTTTGGGATCCGGTCACTGAAATTGGTGGCGAGTATTGGACCATTCCGTCAAAGGACACTCCGAAGGTCAAAGTGATGAACAGGGATGGAGTGATTGCAGGCCCGTATTGCGACATCAAGAACAAACCGGAGCAAGCCTTCACGATGGAGAAAACGCTCGAAACGACGATTGGTAAAGAGCTTTCCCGGTTTCTCGATGGCGCCAAGAAAATGTATCAACGGGGCTGGGTGGCTGAGCACACAGTCAGAACGGATCCGGAAAGCGGCGCCAGGTACTGCGATTTACAAAAGTGCAAAGTGCCGATGCATGCGCAGCCAAGCGATCAGGGCCCAACCAATCTGCCGGCCGATTTCCATTACATCTGGGTGGCGGAGTGCCCGGCCAATGAGTTCGGTGAGCCGAACCCACATGTTCACGTGTTGCTGCGATGGAATGTACCCAAGCATCTGTTTAGTGCCTGGTCTGCTCGTCTAGAAAAAATTTGGGGCCATGGGTTCGCTAAGCTGGAGCGTATTCGCAAACCTAAAGCTGCAGGCTCATACATCATCAAAGCCGTGGGTTATGCCGCCAAAGGTGCTAACGCAGATCAGGGGCTGATAAGGGGTAACCGGTACAACATCGCCAAGTGTTCACGCGCGCCAGATTGGGAGGTGTTGACCTCGTTCGATGCCGATAACATGACAGCCATTATCAGAGAATTGGGCCATAAGCTTGATATGTGGAAGAAGCCAATACAGCGCCAAATTCGCAAGCTCAGTGCTGCCAAGGCTCAAACTATCAAAGCGAAGTCCATCGCCAAACAGAAGTGCGCACCAGAGGAACATCAGAACAAGCTGTACCAACGGATTATCCGGTTAGAAAAACAGGCAGAGAAGCTTAACCAGACTCTGAAAAGCCGGGGCGTTCACGTCAGTGCTTACAATCGGTTTTGTATCACGTTCGAAGGGGAGCAAGCCAAAAAGAAGGTGGATTCATTTATGCTTTGGGCAGCTGGCGCCCGTGGGTGGCCAATGACCTGCCGTGATATAGATATGAGTGACATCAAACACGAGGCAGATTCGCGTTACGAGGATAACTTCAGCGCCTTCCTGGATAACCGGTGCTATTGGAAAGCCGTCGCCGGGGACTATTCCGCGCGAGAGGAACCAACCGAGGGTGAGATCGCTTACTGGAAAAGTATGGAAGAGCAATACGCCCTGGATGTGGGATACTCGATGCGGATGTGGAACGATCAGTTATGGACCCAACACGTGTGCAAAGCTTAACTAATTACGTAATTAGTTAAGCTTTGCTTGATATTCAGAATGTTGATAGAGCCCTTGAATTCAGGTTTTAGATTTAGGTTTATTGTGTTCAAGTACGTACTCAATCAATGATGTTCTCGCCTCTAGTAGCAAGTATTTGGGAGTTGGTTGTCTAGTTATCGTATGGGCGATTGCATAGTAAAGATGCATATAACTCTTGCTGTAGATACGGTGATGGTGAATCGAAAGGGCGTCATATGCTCTTAATAGTTTGGGATGGCAGATTGTTCCTTTTTCTTTCTCTCTCTGAATATGCCATCTTAAGGCTAGCCAGCAGATCTTTATGTAAACGCGTTCTCTAACGCCACTTTGCCTGATCAGTATGAAAGGTAGAAGTTTGGTGACTGCTACAGTTACAGTGCTAGCGTATGTTCCATACAGGAACTTTTCATCATATACCCCATAGTAAATACCGTTCGCACAACGTTCCCATTCATTGAGGAAATCGTTGATATTGAGGTAGTCTGCATTTCCGGTCTCGTCTTCTCGGCCTTCTAAGATAGCGATTTTGAAAAGTTTCTCTGTGAGCTCGGTATTTGACGCCGTACTCTTTAAAATTTTTAATACATCATCAGAAACCTTTTTTATATGGTCCTTATGCTTATATGATGTTTCAAAATCCAGAGAATTTTTCACTTTGGACGTTCTACTGCTCGCTTGGAGGTTGAGAACTGCAACTACCAAAGCTGAGAAGGCTACGTAGAATACAGGATAGTTATCCCACAGCCGTATGAGTTGTGAAATCAGAGATTCCAATTTAGGTCACCTTTTGGACAATAAAAAAGGAAGGTGCTAACCTTCCTTCTTACAAAGTTCTAAAGACCTCAGCCTTTGATGTCAAAGCCCCAGTCTTCTTCTTGGTAAATTTTCTTCATCATTGTGAGCTCCTTTGCAGTAATGTCTGCGTAGTCTCCCCAGTTTTAGTGGTACATGTGGGACCACCAGGACCGACTAACTATAGCACACTGTCTAATATTACGACAAAGTGTTTCACGCTATGATGCGCACATACAAGCCCATATACACCTGAATATCATTTCATACTGTGACTAACGTACGACTACGTATGTTCCGAAACGCATACTGATGAACGTTCGTTTTCTGTTCGTACCGCGTAACTTTTGCTTTTGTTAAAACCATCATAAAACAACTCATTCTCTTGAATATGACGTAGATGAAGATTTCCCCTTCGCCACATTCATATGACCGAAAAAATTTCAATTAATCCGATTTCCATGACTTGCGCGTTTGGCAACCTGTCGTAGCTTGGTTTAACGGCCTTGGGTACTGCATTTGCTTCAGTTCCTGGAGAGTCTGTGTTTGAGTCAAAGCACACGAAGAGCAAATCCGCTGTGAAATGTGATTAGACCAAGAGAGTTCAGAACGGCTGCTGATATCGTTCCTAAATAGAAAAGTAATCCGCATTTTAGGCACAAGGTTTCTCAATCGACTACATAGATTGCGCTTAAGTCTATATGGCTAGGATATTTTTGGTCATTTCGGAAAGTTTTATGGATTCGGTAAGCTGTTAGAAGAAAAAGAAAAGGGGAGTTTGATGAAATACACAAAGAAAGAAGAGATATTGAATATCTTGAACCTAGTTTACTTTGCACTCAATAGTTTTGATGAGACGGAAAAAGTACAGCTTGGTACGGACTCTCTAATGAGGTTGTTACTGAGCAATGATTTTATTGATGGTGAAGATGACGACATTTTGAAAGCCTTTGGATCTATCCAATTGGTTTCGTTTCAACGGCGTAACTGAAAGATATCAAACAGTTCTTTGTACTTTTAGTCACAAAATGATCGTTGAAATACTGTGTTTATATACAGTATATTGTGGGTGAGGTTGGTAAGGATGTTGATATGTCAGACAAAAAAGAGCGATTCCAGCAGGCACTAGAACTGATTATCGATGGATTGTCGTTGAGTGAAGCAGGGGCAGGGCGCGTAAAAGCGGGGCGTTACGTTCTGGAGTTGTTGGTGGCCGACAACCCAGGTTTGCTGGATTCAGAAAAAACAAAAGCCATCCAATCTATCATTGCGATGGCTGAAGAGCAGGAAAGTCCGGCGTTTCGTTTATAGCATACTGAGCTGGTGTTTAAGCTGTTGCCGCTGTTCCGGCGGCAAAGCTTTCACCAGGTTAAATGCAATTTGGCTGGTTGTCTTCGCGGATGGGCTTAGAGTGTGGCTGTACGAAAGATTCATTACAAACGTGTGCCCACATTCTGGATCACCGCATGCACAATACAGGTCTGCAACACTGTTGGTTAAACGGTTTGATTTCTGTATACGGGCCTTCTCGCCGCACTCTGGACACAACACTCTCATAAGAAACACCTAGCTTATTGACTGACGATTTAATTATACGTTGTAGTAGGAAGAATCGAAACTAGTAAGGGGAACCTAATGGATCCAACAAATATTAATACGTTTTTTCATGAGCTTTTCTCAGGAACATACATCAGCACGTTGGGGGCTTTGTTACCTATTCTAAGTTCAATTTGGGGGGCATTAATTGCAATGCGCTCTTGGTATCTGAGACGTCAGAGAACAGTTCTGGACTCATTAGAAGATGCGTTGAAAGGTGACAATTTAGATACGAAAACGAAAGAGTTTTTAGAGAGCGAATTGGCTGCCAAACGTTTTGAGAAAAACGGCTACGGATATGCTAAACGAGAGCTCAGAGAGGCACTAATCGATAGGTCAAACAACTACGTTTATGGGATTTTTACATTGGGTAGTAGTGATCTAAGAGGATGTTGTGAGGTGGTTTATTATTGTACAGAGAAAGATAGTCTATTCTTGAAACCTGGTTGCTTCATTCATTTCACAGTGCGGATAGCCTGCGTGATTCTAGCAGGGGTGTTGTTATCTACGGTTTGGATAATAACCGGTGGTGTTTTGAGTCATAATGTAGGATTTGGGGATACTTTAATCCTACTTGTTATTGATGCCTTTACTCTATCTGCTGCGACCTTCTATCTGTGTCAATCTTACCCATTGATCTCTTACATCAAAATGTATGCGATTATTAGAAAGGATAAAAGTAAAGCGGAGGCTTACCTTTATCCTTGATGTCTGTCTAATTTGGCCCGTGGGTGATTGTTAAATCAAACTGCAACTGCAACGAACGTGGAATCTCCGGGTCACTATTCACCGCATCCGCAATCCGTTTGCATACCGGAATCACTTCATAACGGTCATATACCTGGCTCACTTTCAGTGGGTCAGGAATCGTTGATCCGGTTTGTGGAATCATGCCGCCCATGCCAGCCGGGAAGCGGTGGCCGACAAAGATATCCTGAGCCGTGATATTCTTGATGCGCTCAAACTCATCCTTGGTGGCGATGTCGCCCACCGGGATCAGCTGAATACCTTTCTCTTTCCCGTTCGGGATATTCACAAACATGCTGCGAAAGTTACCAATGCCTTTCGAGCTGGCGATCTTGTTCTTGAGTGCTTCTTCATCTTCTTCACTCAGGTTCGGGTCCGTCGCGTAAAAGATGAAACCCATGTGGGCGCCGTTCAGGTAGTAACGGCGGCGGAACAGGGTGGCATCGCGGTTCAGTAAACTGCTTTGAATGCTGCCCAGGTAATCGGGCAGGCCATACACCTGTTGCTGCGGGTCATACTGGGGAATAAAAATCACGTCTTTGGCTTTGAATGTTTTCTGCTTGTACTCCGGAAGCAACTGCACAAAATCGCCGTTCCTGCGCTTTCGCATGTGCACCATGGGCAGCGGGGCCAGGCCAATCACTTGCTTCAGGTAGTTGCGGATTTTCACAAACGCTGCCATCCCCAGGCCAAAGTAATCCCAGCAGGCATTATTCATCTGATACATCGGCAGGTTACCGCCGCCGGTAAAGCGCCCGGCTACGTAGTTGGCGCGGGCCTTGAGTAATGAACCGTGGTACCCGTTGGCGTTGGCAATATCGGCCAGTCCTCTGAGTGAAATGGGTGGCTCCCAGTAATCGTCAGAGTCGTTGTAAACCAGCTCACAATAGCGCGTCATCCAGCTGCTGTTATCAACCGGCTCCGGATTGGGGTCGAAGCTGTAAACGGATGAGTTGCCGGAAGTCTGCGCGGTGTCGGTGTGTACCAGTTGTTCGGTCATGCTGCTAATTTCCCTTGGTCGCCGGTGAATGCCCAGCGCGATTTGCGTTTGGTGGTGTGATCCAATGGTTCATTGATGAGTGCGTGTGACAGTGCCCAGAAATCATCGGCGTGGCCGACCAGCTCGCTGCGGTCAGCTTTGAACGTCATCATGTTGCCGCTGTTGGTCGACGTGCGTTTGATGGCCATGAACGACATCGCGGTTTCTTTCATGCCGGCATCAAACTGCAGGCGCTGGCCGTCAATGACATCAATCATCTTCATCACCAGGCGGTTTTTGTTCTCGTTGGAATAGTGGATCGCCACGGTTTCCCGCGGGTGCTTGTTGCTGAGCAGGTCATACACCCCGGCACCAATACCGGTGATGTCTATCCCCAGGTAAGTGACATTGAAGCGCTCAAATACCTTATCGATTTCGCTCGCCTGGTGCTGAAAGCTGAGTCCGCGCCAGGTGTGTTTCTCGAGTACCCGGAATTTTTCTGCTGCGACAATCGGTGGCGCGACCACCATCAGCACCGCATTGTCGCGGGTGCGTGACGGGTCATAACCCAGCCACACTTCACGGCTACCAAAAGGACGCTTCGCGCTGGCTTTGAAGTCCTGCCAGATCCCCGCATCCACCATGCATTTCTGCACTTTGTTGAACTCGAATATCGAGCTGGCACCGTCGACGAAAATACACATGAACAGGTTGTTGAAGTCATGCTCGCTGTATTCTTCGCGCAGCTCCTCGATGTCGAACAGGTCACAGCCACCGGCGGCGGCATCTTCAATCGTAACCACATAGCGCCATTGTCGGTCCGGACACAAGCGGCCGCCGTCGCGCAGCTCATCAAAAGTCGGGAACTCGATGTTCTTACGGGTGGTTTTATCGCCGCGCCATTTATCCCCGGTCCAGAAGGGGTAGGCCGCGTGCATTTTGGATGATGGTGTGGAGAAGTAGGTTTTGCGCCACTTCTTATGCGTAGCCATCGCTGAGGCGACTTTGTTCAGCTCGTCAAACTTGCCGATCCAGAAATACTCATCCACATACACATGGCCGTGGTAACTCTGCGCGGTTTTACCGTTGGTCGAGAGAAAGTGCAGTTCGGCCCCGTTGGAGAGTGTCATCGGGTTACCGGAAAGCTCCAAATCCAAAAACTCTTTGGCGAGCGCAACAATGTAACGGCGGAACACTTCGGCCTGCGCCCGTGAGGCAGAGAGGAATATCTGGTTGTCGCCAGTCAGAATCGCTTGCTCTAACGCTTCGCCGGCAAAGTAGTAGGTCGCGCCAATCTGGCGTGATTTGAGGATGTTTCGGATACGCTGATGCAGGTTATTGCGCATCACGATTTGATAGTCAAACAGCGAGTCGTGCCAGAGCTTAAAGTGTTCTTCGGTCAGTTCGCTGACGTCGTTCTTCACCTTTTTGCCGCGCTTGGCTTTGCTCGGGCCAGAGCGTTGGCCGGCTGGGTCTGCTTGTTTACTCGGTGAGGCTTTTTGTTTCCCCGTTGGCTCCGCTTGTTGATCACTGTCTTGTGGTGCCGGCGGCGGGTTGCTGGCGCGGAATTTCTTCAGTTTAACGTGGTGTTCGACCAGACGATCGAGCATATCCAACTGGCCTTTGGTTGGGTTCTCCAACTCGAGCAAGGTCTGGATACGATTCGATATCGCCTCATCGACGGTTTGTTCACGCAGCATATCGCGCCAGCCGAACTTATCTGCCCAGTAATAGATGATTCGTTCACTGTTCAGGTTCAGTTCGGCAGCGATTTCGCGTGGCGTCCAGGCTTTTAAATAAAGCGCTCGGGCGGCTTGTCTGAGTTCAGGAGAGTATGCCATGCCTGAATCATACGCCCTCAAAACCGCCCGATTCGCCCACCTTCATTCCGACTAATTCCAGTTTTCTCTCTATCCGAATTCACCCGAACACAACTGGCTGAAAGCCCGTTTTTATCGGCGTATGGTTGCCACACATCAACGAAAAACCGCAGTGATTAAGAGTGTTCAACCATGCCGAAAACCAGTGATTGGGTCATCGTCGCCACCGAAGGCAATACCGTAGACGGTCGAAAAATCGATAAGTCTTGGATTAACGACATGGCCGAACTGTATTCCAAAGATGAGTACCCCGCTTTGATTTGGCCGGAGCATTTCCGCAATCAATGGGCACCCTTCGAGGGTAAAAACTGGGGCATTGTTGAAGCACTGAAAGCCGAAGAGAAAGACGGGAAACTGCGTCTGTTTGCCAAGCTGACGCCCAATCATTACCTGATTGAAGCGAACAAAGATGGACAGAAGCTGTTTACCTCCATTGAGCCTAACCCGGATTACAAAAGCGAAGGGCGTTGCTATTTAACAGGCCTAGCTGTGACTGACTCTCCTGCCTCCACAGGTACAACGCAACTCAAATTTTCACGCCGTCAGGGCGAAGAAACCGTGATCGAGACGGATGCATTGGAAGAGATTGACTTCTCAACATGTTTCACCCGCTCCGAGCGTTTTTTCTCACTCTGCAAAGGCTTTTTCCTGTCCGGCGATCAGCCAGAGCACACTCCCGATTCTCAGCCAGAGGACGAAGAACCCATGAACCAAGAGCAGTTCAGCCAAATGATGGGTGCGATTAACAATATCGGCACCAAACAAGGTGAACTGGAAGAGAAGTTCAACACACTCTCTACCCAGCAAACGCCAGCGGCAGATCCAGAAGGCGATGATACGCCGGAAGGAAAAACCTCTGGCGAACAGACTTCAGGCCTGACGCCGGAGCAATTCAGCCAACTGACCGACAAACTGGATGGCATTGCCACCAAACAAGGTGAGCTGGAAAACAAATTTAACCAACTGAGCAACACCGGCCCGGATGGGCAGGGACCGGAAGACACCGGCGCCAGTAACAAAATGGAGGTGTTTTAATGTTAAACGCCGTCTCTACGCAGTACTTACAGGAATTCACTTCCGCCGTTGTTGAAAGCGCCAGCGCAGCTGCCGGCTCTAAGATGTTCAACATCACGCCGGTGATGGAAACCAAACTTCGCCAGGCGATCATGGAATCGGATTCGTTCCTTGGCATGATTTCGCTGCAGTTGGTTTCTCAAATCAAAGGCCAGGTCATCGATGTTGGCGGTGATGGTCTGGCGACCGGTCGCGGCGATGGCAAACGCTTCCTGGCGGATGTGAACCAGGAAGGGAACACCTACGAGCTGACCAAAACCGATTCCGGCGCCAAAATCCTTTGGGAACTGATGACGCAATGGGCAAATTCTGGTTCGAAAGATGAGTGGCTCAAGTTGATGAAAGCCTCGATTTCGCGTCGCTTTGCACTGGATATGCTGCGTATCGGATTCAACGGTACCTCGATTGCGGCTGTTACCGATCCCGTCGCGAATCCGCTTGGTCAGGACGTCAATAAAGGCTGGCTGACCGTCGTTAAAGAGAAGAAACCGGCCCAGGTTCTGGCTGCAGCGTCACTGGATGCGACCGGCGCCACGGAAGATTCCTACAAGAACCTCGATTCCCTGGTGCAGGACCTGATCAATACCACCATCGCCCCAGAGCACCGCAACGACCCTGATCTAGTTGTGTTGGTGGGTCATGACCTGGTGGCCGCTGAGCAGCACCGCTTACTGGAATCGGCAACGGTACCCACTGAGCACAAAGCCGCGCAGGCACTGGCGAAAACCATCGCGGGTCGCAAGGCCTACACACCTTCGTTCTTCAAAGGTAACCAAATCTGGGTCACCACGCCGAAGAACCTGCAGATCCTGACTCAGGAAGGCACGCAGTGGCGCCGCCAGGTGAACGATGAAGATGAGCTTTGCTACAAGCAAAACCATATTCGTATGGAAGGCTACGCCGTCGGCAACATGAAAAAGTTTGCCGCCATTGAAGCGGTGACCGTTGTTGAACCAGCGGCAGCGTAAGGGGCAGTTCATGGTCAGTCCACTACAACGCCAGCGTATGAAGCTGCTGGCACAACCCTCTAAAGCGGCTGCAGCGATCACCGCCGCCAATACAGACAGTTTGCACCTGCAGCTCATCGAGTTCGAGCAGGACAAACTCACGCTGAAAGGCATGGTGCAAATCGCGGAGAAGGTAAACCACAAGCGTGACGTGCTCATTCCGAAGTACAAGCCGATGGCTGAAACGTACCTGGAAGCCGGCGAAAGTTACCAGAACCCGATTTTCACCGATCTGATTGTCTGGCTGTTTGATACCGGTGAGCTAGGTACCGCGATTGAGTGGTTGTTCAAAGCGATTGAGCTGGACTTACCGACCCCGGAAAACTTCAAGCGTTCCAGCTGGGCGGTCGTGTGTGCCGACTTTGTGCTGCAGTGGGCTGAAACCCAAATGGCCAACGGCCAGTCGGTGGAGCCGTACTTCTCGCAAGTGTTCGAGAAAATCGACCAGGAGTGGAAGCTGCCGGAGCAGCTGGAAGCCAAATGGTACAAGTTTGCCGGCTACGGGTTACTGCTCAACGAAAAAGGTGAACCCCAACCCAGCCAACTGGGCAATATCGAGCGACTCGAAAAGGCCAAAGCCTTGCTGATTACTGCCCACGACAAACACAACAAAATCGGCGTCAAAACCAAGATTGACCAGATTGATATGCGCATCCGCGCCATTCAGGAAGGCAAGTTGTAACGACTCCTACGCCACCGCGCCTCGGCTGGCGAGGGTGCTATCACCGTAAAGGTGCATGGTAACCCGTCGACCCAGTGGCTAGAGGCGCACTTATTTAATCGCAAAGGAGAACGCCATGAGTTTTGGCGGCAAGGTCAACAGCGCAGACAGCACCGCCATTCCCGGAGAGGGATGGCCGGATTTATCGACGGATGAGTTTCGCGCTCTGCGCCGCATTCCTCACACCTTTGCGAATGAATCCATGGTCGCTGCAGTGACTATTGCGGCGGGCAATATCCAGCAGCGACTCGATAGCCTGCGGGTTGATGATGAGCCGCCCCAATGGGGCGCGGGCAAAACCATGATTTATAAGCGGGCGGTGTATGGCCGCGCTCATGCTGAATTGCTCAAAGAGTTCGCCACTCAGGACCGTCGCAAAGAGGGCGAAAGTGTGGCGACCGATGAGCCGGAGCAGGAAGACCGCTTTCTGAGCCAGAGCAACAAAGATGTGCGGGCTTTACTGGGCCGCAGTGCGAATGGGATTGCATCGATATGAGTGAATCGGCGTACGTCAAAACCAAGCTGGAGCACCTGACGGACTACATCGTCAGTCACCTCAACAGCAATGTGCTCGACAACAAAATCGAAGCCTGGCAGGAGCGGGCCGCGATTGTGGTCGATGGCGAGGACCGGGGCAACGGCGGGCACATTGCGGCGTACTGGCGCTATGAAGCGGTGATTTCGGTTGAGGAGTTTCCGCATCAGCAACTAGACCCGCGCAATCTGTTTGCGTTAGTCGCTTGCTGGCTCTCGGACTACGACACCGAGCGAGACATTCACGAACTGAGTGACCCGGAAATCAGTGTCGATGTCATCAATCATGAAACGGCCGACGTGCTGGTCGAAATTGAAATGATGGAACCGATTGAAATGATCCCGGATGAGCAAGGGCTCATTACCTGGCGCGGGGTGAAATATCGGGTGCAGGCTGTGCCTATCGACACAGCGAAAGAATACGAGCTGAGTCATGCAGATTGAGTTAATCGGCCAGGACGCGATCAGTGCCCGCAAAGCCTTGGAGGCGTTGGCACTGACTAAGCGCAAACGATTCTGGCTCTTGAAAGACCTGGGTCGCTGGGAAAAGCGCATGACCCGCAGCCGTATCCGCCGGCAAAAGGACACCGACAACCAGAAATTCGAAAAACGAAAACAGGGTGAGGGAGCGGTTCTGACCTCATTCTCAAACGGGTTAGAGCCCTACGTGCTGCATGATGCCACGGTGCTGGACTTAACCTGGAGCCGGAAAAGCAAAGCGCGCAAAGCGGCGGTGCATCAGGCCGGCATGATGGAAACTGTCACTGCGCATGAGCACATCAAGGCGCAGAACAAACGCCGGGGTGAACCCGATTACAGCGCACCGTGTACCAAAGCGCAGGCCATCGCGTTGCGCCGCCTCGGGTACCGGATACGCCGCCGGGACGGGAAAGGCTGGAATAAGCCCAGTGTCCGTAACCTGGAAAAGCGGCTCACGTTAGGCCAGGCCGGGCTCATCATCCGCATGATGCGAACCGGTAAGCGCAAGGGTAAGCAGAAATGGAAAGTGCATACCCCACAGCGGCAAATGCTCGGCAGCAAAACGCAGAAAGTGAGAGAGCGCATCATTCGAAACATCGAGAAAGCGCGCGTAAAGAAATAACCACTTTGTAAGGAAATAGCCAATGGCAACCGGAAAGGTACAGGTTAACAACCTCAATTTAGGGCAAGGCGGGATCCCGGAAATCGAACGCCACCTGCTTTACATCGGGCGCACCGATAAGGCCGAACTGCAAGGTGTGGTGACGCGCGTGAACAACATGACCGATTTAGACGACGTAGTGGCGGACGACGCACTCGGTGCGAACGTCATCGCGGCGCAACTGAACGGCAAACAGAACTGGACTGCCGCTATTTTTGGCCTGAGTGCGGATGACACCTGGCAGGAAGCGGTGGACATCGCCAATCGCACCGATTCCTTTGAAGGCATTTGCCTCTGCGACGAAGTGAACACGTCTGCCGAGTTTGGCGAGATGCAGGCCAAAGCCACCGAGCTGACCAGCAAGTTGGGCCGCTGGGTGTTCTTCCTGGCGGCATGCCCGGGTATCGATGCAGAGAGCCAAACCTGGTCAGTGTATGAAACGGCCATGCTGAACCTGGTGAAAGATGTGGCGGCGAACCTGGTGACGCCGGTCCCGCAACTGAACGGGAATAACGTGGGTGTGCTGGGTGGCCGCTTGTGTGACCGCAGCGTGACCGTGGCAGACAGCCCGATGCGTGTTGCGACCGGTGAAGTGCTGGGGCTGGGTGGCATGCCGGTCGACAGCAACGATAAACCGCTGGAAATGAGCACTGTGGCTACGCTGGCCGATGCCCGTTATTCGCTGCCGCAATGGTATGCCGATTTGGAAGGGGTGTACTGGAGCGATGCGACCACGCTGGAAGCCAAAGGCGGCGATTACCAATACCTGGAATACGTTCGCCCGGTACACAAGCTGAATCGCCGCGTTCGTATCAAAGCCATTCGCCGCATCGCTGATCGAATCCTCAATTCGACTCCGCCCAGCATTGAACTGAACCGCACCTATTTCCGCAAAGACATGCGCGACATGTCGAAAGGAATGGAGATCGGCGGCATTACGTTCCCGGGTGAGATCATGGTTCCGCGCGACAGTGATGTGACCATTGAATGGATCACCAAAACCAAAGTGCAGATCGGGTTGATGGTTCGCCCGCATAACTGCCCGAAAGAAATCGCGGTGAACATCGCACTCGATCTCTCTAACCCTGCAGACTCGGAGGCGTAATTTATGAGCATGCGAATTTCTGGCAAGAACATGCACTTCTCTCTGGGTGACTACAAGCTCAAAGCGCAAAAAGTCACGCTCTCGATCACGGATAACTCCGCCGTCAATAAAACCTCCGGTGTGCCGGATGGCTGGGTGGATGGCGATGTGGAAGCCAGCGGTGAAATGGAGCTAACCACGCAGCAGTTCAACCTGCTGAGCAAAGCGGCCAGTCAGTCGGGCTCATGGCGTGGCCTGCCAGACTTTGACGCCCTGTTCTACGGCAAGATCGACAACGACGAACTGAAAGTGGAAGCCTTCGGTTGCCGTCTGAAAATCTCTGACTTGCTGGATATCGATACCAATGGCGGCAGCGCTCTGTTGCACAAGCTGCCTTTTGAAGTAACCAGCCCGGATTTCATCAATATCAACGGCGTGCCTTACCTGCGTCCGGATGAAACCGAAGACCTGGTTCAGTAAGAAGGGGACACGATGCCAGATGCTATTGACCACGCCTGCGGTGTTGAAACCCAATTCCAGCAAATGGCGCTTGCCCGTCAACTCGCAGGGGCTAAGCGAACTCAACAACGGGAAAGCGCACAAGAATGCGGCGAATGTGGCGACCCAATTCCCGAAAAACGCCGCCAAAAGGTACCAGGTTGCCAGTATTGCACCCAGTGCCAGAGTGAACGGGAGTAAATCACCCATGAAACATTTTGTACTTAAACGTCGCTATTTCAGCCACGGCACCTATTCCACCCTCCACCGGGCTGACGGCAGCGTGGTGTGTTGTGTGGTTGAGCGGGCCTGGCTGAACAACGCGCCGTCACAATCCTGTATTCCGGAAGGCAGTTATGCACTGTATCCCCATCAATCACCCAAGTTTGGTGACTGCTACGCGCTGGAGAGTGAAGCGCTCGGGGTGACGCGTTATGGCCCCAGCCTGCGCACCCATATTCTGATCCACAAGGCCAACTCGCCGAAAGAGCTGGAAGGATGTTTAGCACCGGGTGTGGATTTCGGTTTCGTTGGCGGTGAGTGGGCGGTGATGAACTCCACTGCGGCATTCAACAGCCTGATGGCTGAGCTGGCGGGCGAGCCGGCCAACCTGACCATTGTAAAGGACTGATTACCATGTGGGACAAAGTGAAATCTCTGATTGGCAGTGCTGCCCCCATGGTCGGCACATTGCTCGGCGGGCCTGCCGGCGGCGCTGTTGGCAGCATGGTGGCGAGCGCTTTAGGCGTAGACAACACGCCGGAAGCGATTGAGCAGGCACTGGTGAATAACCCGGATGCACTGCTGGCCATTAAACAGCTGGAATCCGATGAGCGCATCAAGCTGCGTGAGCTGGCCTTGCAGCATGCCGAACTCGAAAGCGGTGAGCGAAAACTGGCTATTAGTCAGCAAGCGTCGGTGACCCAGGCGGAATACGCCAACTGCGATCCTTTTGTGCGCCGGTGGCGCCCGATGTGGGGTTATACGCTCTGCTTTTCCTGGGCGCTGATGTTTTTAGGCTTGTTTGCCGTGATGGTGCTTGAGCCGGCAGAAACCGCCAACGTCATCAACGCCATTGTGGCACTCACACCACTGATTTCCGTCGCGCTGGCGGTGCTGGGTATCAACATTCACAAGCGGTCGCTGGATAAACAGGTGGCCGCGGGCCAAGCGCCGACAGGGATGCTCAGCGGCATGAAGCAGGCTGTGAAAGGAGGCTAGATGGACGATTGGCGCATCTTACTGGCAATGGCCGGCTTTCTACTCACGTTGATTGGTTTCGTGTTCACCCGTGCGGAAAAGTCGGCGGCGACCACTCGGGAGCTGGAGCGGCGCACACACAACAACGAGCTGGCCATTGCCAATCAACGTGGGGATGTCGCCGAGAAGTACGCCACCAAACATGAACTGCGGGAAGCCGTGGACGATCTGAAAGATTCAATTAACGGACGGTTCGACCGTCTGGAAAACAAGTTAGACAAAAAGAGAGAAATCGCATGAGCAAAACCATTGTACTGACCATTGGCACCCAGGACCTGAGCTTTACCCCAACGGAAGCCGCATACAACGACTACATGAACGAACTGGCGCAAGGTGAAATTGCCAGCTCAGCCCATAACTTCCTGGTGATGATTGTGGACGACGAGAGCAAAGAGCCGCTGCGTCATCTCACCAAAGCGAACCCGGGTGCGGCGCTGCAGATTGTGGGTGAGCTGCTCAAAGAGTACACGCCGAAACTGCAGATCAAAGTAAAAAAATAGATGCCCTGGTCCGGGGCATCGACGGCAACGAACTGGAACAAATGCTCATCTGGCGCCGTAAGTGGTTGCCGGGTGAGCCGGACGATGAAACCAACATTGCCCGCGCGGTGTGGTTAGAAAAGAAGTACTGGGAAAACCTCACCGCATCGACAGCGAACGGGGTGGCCAAAGCCTTTAGCGGATAACGGATAAAGCATGTTACCAGAAGCACTCAGATTTACCGTTGGACTTGTTGACCAGATATCCAAACCGCTGGGCAACATTCAACGCCAAATCAACGATGTCACCAACACTTACCGCCAGGGTACGCATACCATGGTGGCCGGTGCAACGGGCATGGTGGGTGCAGGTTTTGCGCTGCAGCAGGCGCTGATGCCGGCCATTGAAATGGACCGTGCACTGGGGGAAGTGAAATCACTGGGCGTCGCTGATGACCAGCTGAAAACGTTGACCCAAACTGCAATGAAGTTCTCGGTGGAGTACGGAAAATCCGCGACCGATTTTGTGGCGGCGTCTTACGATATTCAGTCAGCGATTTCGGGTCTGGCCGGGAATGAGCTGTCTGAATTTACCCGGGCGTCGGGCGTATTGGCGGCGGCGACCAAAGCGGACACCGCGACCATCACTAACTACGTCGGGACCATGTACGGCATCTTCCAGAACACGGCGAACCAAATGGGGAAAGCCGACTGGGTCAATATGCTGGGTGGCCAAACGGCGCAGGCGGTGCAGATGTTTAAAACCACTGGTGATCAGATGTCGGCGGCCTTTACGTCGGTTGGCGCTTCGGCCACCTCGGTGGGTGTGGGCATGACCGAGCAAATGGCGGTCCTGGGCACACTGCAATCGACGATGAGCGGCAGTGAGGCGGGGACCAAGTATCGCGCGTTCTTAGCGGGAACCGCTAAGGCGCAGGACGCGCTCAACATGACCTTCACCGATGCGCAAGGGCAGTTGCTGCCTATCGTCGACATTCTGAATCAGCTCAAAGCTCGCTACGGAGAAACCATTTCTGTTGCAGAAGCGGCCGAGCTGAGCAAGGCATTCGGAACCCAAGAGGCGACCGCTATGATCCAGTTGCTGATGCAAAACACGGATGGCCTGGCAAGCTCCATTGATGCGCTGGGCAAAGTGAAAGGACTGGATGTCGCCGAGCAAATGGCCGGTGCTATGACCGACCAATGGGAACGCCTAGAACAAGGTGTGTTTGCGGTTCGCACCGCCTTTGGGGCTGCGCTGCTGCCGTCACTGCTGCCAGTGGTTTCAAGCCTTGCGGATGGTGCACTGGAAATCATCGAATGGACCGAGCTTTTCCCGAACATCACGAAATACATTGGTTTTGGTGCGCTGGCACTGCTCGGCGCCGCCGCGGCCGGCGGTGCGTTTACCTTGATGATGGGCGTGGGCAAACAGGCCATGGCGACCTACATGCTGACCATGAAGCTGCTTTCTGGCGTGGGGTTTGTGTTCACCAAAGGATTAGCGGTCATGCGTGTTGCCATGCTGGCGCTCAACATCGCGATGGCAACGAACCCCATCATGTTGATTGTGATGGGGGTGATAGCGGCGACCGCCGCGGTTGGCGCTCTGATTTATTACTGGGATGATCTCAAAGCTTCGTTTGGTGATACCACCTGGTTTCAGGTGCTGGAGTTTGCCATCAAAGCACTGACCGCCCCTTTTCGCCTCTTGTTTGATTTCGTTTCTGCAGGCTGGCAATGGGTGATGAGCGGCTTTACCGATACCAGTGGCTTTGCCTTCATCGGACAGATGGCCGATGCCATGCGCAATATCTTCGGTGGAGTATTCAGTTGGTTTTCGGACCAGTTGGCCGGCATTTGGGACACGGTAAAAGGGTTGGTGGATTGGATCCCGGGACTGGGCAGCGACGATGAAAAGCTGCAGGTCAAATCGACATCGGTGCAGAGCGCGACCCCGACCGCGCAAATTCAACCCGGTGGCGCAGCGAAGAGCATCGCGAATTATCAGACCAGCTCAACCAATTACGGCGGTGTAGAGATTTACCCAACCTATATGACCAGTCCTCAGGATATGGCCAGTGAACTTGAGATGGCGGCAGGCTAATGGCGGACTACATCTATCAGGACATCTTGATTGAAAACGGTGACGTGGTCCTCGATGCCGGGCGCAACCCGGTATTGATTCAGGACCGGGCGGTCATCGCGCAGGACATTAAGCACGCGATTATGGAAAGTCATCTGGCGGTCGATTTGATTGCAGAGCGCAGTCCCTCAAAGAAAGCGGATATCCGCACTCAGCTGGAATTGCTGGTTGAAGAGGATGTTCGCCTGGTGCCGGGCACGGTGCGGCTGGAAGAGCCAACCGATGGCACGATTTACGTTTTTGCTAAGACAGCAGAATTTGGCAACTTAGATTTGGAGGTCATCAGTGGCTGATATTCCAAAACCCGATTACAACGAACTGGTGAAGCAGTCGGGCATTCCAACCGATGAAGCGGGATGGAAAAAGGTGCTCAAAGAGGAACTGGCCAAAGAGGGCAGCACCATTTCGAATGACTCGCCGTTCTCCCCGTTCTGGCGTTTGATCGAGTCCGCCGTGGTGAAAGTGACGATGTGGCTTATCACCACCTTACTGGTCGGTTACGTGTTGCCGAACATGTTTGTGGCGACCGCCGTCGACCAGTGGCTCGACCTACTGGCCTGGCAGTGCAAACTGACTCGTAAAGGCGCAACCAAAGCCAAAGGGTTAATTGCCTTTCAACGCGCGGCCGCGCAAGGGCCGGCTCTGGTCATTCCGCAAGATACCTGGATTCAGACCGAGGCCATTAACGGCAATATCTACCGGGTCCGGGTGCTAGCCGATACCACTTTGCCGGATAACGAAACCATGATTATGGCCGAGGTGGAAGCGGAAAGCGAAGGCGCGGCTTACAACCTGGGGGAAGGGTACTACCACATTCTGCCGACGGCGATCCCAGGTATTGCTGCGGCGACCAATCCCGCGGAATGGCTGCTTGAAGCCGGCGCTGACAAAGAGAGTAATGATGAGCTGCGCCTTCGTATCCGTAACCAGTGGAGTGCGGTCGCTCGCTGGCATATCGATGCGGCCTACCGGGCACTGCTGACCAGCCGGGCTGGCATCAACGATGACAATGTGTATTTCGAGCATAACGCCCCGCGTGGACCCGGTACCGCCAACGCGCTGATCCTTTTGGACACCGGTGAACCTTCCCCTGAAATGCTGGCTGATTTAAATGACTACATCCGTAGCCAGGGGCAACACGGCCACGGCGATGATTTGCAGGTCATGTCGATGCCAGACACTGAGCACGTTATTACCTGCCGGGTGTGGCCATTGCGCTCGCTGACGTTGGAAGACCGCGAGATACTCAAGGCGGATGTTGAGCAATTCATTCGCGCGGCCTTTCGTGAAAACGTGGACTACGCACCCACGGTGACTAACCCCGTTCTGCGATTCAGTTTCTCCAAGCTGAGCCAGGAGTTGCACAGCCAGTTCCCGCAGATTGAGTCACTGGAGTTTGATAACGAGGACATCATCAACAACCTGTCGGTCCCTCGTATCCAGGCGTTGGAGATCTCAATTGAAAATACCTGATATCAAACTCAGCTACTGGATGGGCACAGGTGAGCTCGCCAAGATAGCCCGGGCACTGCATCGCTACTGGGGCCACGTTAAAGCCGCCTTTGAAATGCCGCTACAGCAACATGACCCGCTAACCGCGCCGATTGCGTTGGTGAATATTCTCGCCTGGCAGCGCGATGTAGAGCGATTAGGCCAGGAGCCGGAAGCGCTGTTTCGTATTCGGGTTGCTCATGCCTATGGCTTTGCCCGCGATGCTGGCTCGGTCGCTGGCTGGGAAGACATGTTCGATAAGCTGGGCTATCCGCACATTGCTCAGGATGAACGGTTGGTCAATGTCGACTGGGATGTGATCAGCCTGAAAATCCGTGATGGGGACTTAACCAATGTCCCGAAACTTTTAGACACGGTGGTCCGTCAGTACGGACGCACTTGTCGCCGTTACCAATACACCAGTTACGTTGAAATGCCGCTGGCCGCGCGCAGCAAGAACATCGAAGCGCATTACTCCACATCACACGTCAAAACCCGACTGAACGTTGCCGGATTACCCAACGTGCTCAATGTCGATTGCGAATACTACCAGGCCACAGTGAAGGGCTAAGGATTTAATAACATGGCAAACACCACTGACAAGTCTATTCTCACCGCCGCCGGCAAAGCGCTGTTGGCTCAGCTTAATGCAGAAGAGAAGCCGCTCATCATCGACAAGATGATTTTTGCGAATGTACCCAATCGTCCCGAGTTCCCGCAACCGGATGACGTGGTACCTGACGACTTTATTGTTCACCAGGAAGGCGTGGAACAGCGCGGTCGCCTATCGGCTGATTCGGTCATTTACAGCACGACATTAACCAGCGATGTAGGGCCGTTTGACTTTAACTGGACCGGCGCCTATTGCTCAGAATATGGCGTCCTGGTGACCGTCGACCATCATGCGCTAACACCGAAAACTGCCGATGAACCGGGCGTGGCGGGGAATACGCTCGTGCGCTCTGTGGTACTGGAATACAAAGACATCGCTGAAATCACCAATATCACGGTAGATGCCTCAACCTGGCAGTACAACGCGACTGAGCGCCTAAAGAAAATGGACACCGATGTCGCCCAGGCGATCATCGACCAGAACGGTAAGGACTGGTTTATTGAAGACGGTTTCCTGGTCACGCCTCAAGGCACCGCATTCAACATCAAAGCCGGTGCCGGCTATGTGTCAGGTAACCGCGTGACGCTGGAGTTTGATCGCAACGTTCAGGTCCCCAACAAGCCATCGTTCATCTATGTCGATGCCTATCGAGAAGGTACGCCCAACGGTGAGCAAGTGACCCTGTTTGATTTTGTGGTCACTGCCGATGAGAAAGACGACTACACCAACGCTAATGGCGTGAAGCACTTTGTTTGCAAGATAGCCCAGGTGTTGGGCGATGGAAGTGTGAGTGATTTACGGCCTGAGGGGGAAAGCGCGGATAGAAGTTGGGTAACTCAAAGCTTTGCAACTGTCATTTCACATGTAGAGGAATTGAAAAAGTACCCTGGGCGCATAGTTGGTCAGCAGATTGAATTGCTTGGTTATTTTGAAAAAGGTGACGGCGGGGGTGGGTCTTTAATTTGGATGACTAATCCCCCTCATTTAGCCAATGATGCCACCGTTTTTGAGACGACCAATGCCTCTGGTTATTGGGTTCGTCGCAATCTGACCATCACCCCAGAGCAGGCCGGGTGGCAGCCAAACAAGAATGGCCCAGCGCGAATTCGAGCACTACTCAATGCAGGTCTGTCTTTTGCCAAGCCTAAGCGATTGACCTCATTACAAGGGCAGGCCGCCCGCTGGGCGTCAGGGCAAAAAGCCCCAATTTGCTTTTTTGGCGATTCAACGACCGATGGTCGTATTACGACTATCGATGGTGTTATAGGGGCAACTAAGTGGAATATCAACCGTTTGATAGACGAGGCCGTGCCTGATGGCATTGTTTATGACCACGATGATTCCGAAGTGCCGAATGCGTACACCAATGTCTTGCAAAGAATGCTTCGTGAGTTTCATTTAAACAGCCGTATTCGAGTTTACAATGCGGGTTATCGAGGTAAGCAAGCTCAAGACGGTTGGGCCGTGAACAATGTTCACAATGCGATTTACGGTAATGCAACCTATGCGGACGTTGAATGGGTTGGAATTATGTTTGGTTTGAATGATTCCAACGCTTCGAAGGACTCTGAGCTTTTAGAGCGCCGGACGTACATTGAGAATCAAGCGTTGATTTTAGATGCTTTTGCTCGTGGTGTTCAGCCAGCTTTAATGTCATGTCCGCCGAGTAATAACACGGCAAAAAGCGGTGACTATGGCAATAACAACCAGGTCAATGAGTTAATAGACCAAGTAAAACGTCGAATCGCGCACGAATACGGAATTGAATTTATCGATGTGAACCAAGCGATCAAACACTGGATTTACAACAATGGGGACAAAATCGCCTTTTCATCGGCGTCTTCAGACGGATTACATCTCAACGACTTGGGACATTTAAAAAAGGCAGAGTTTCTCTTCAAAACTGCAGAGCGCGACAATGTTCCGACATTGATTGAAGACCGTCACTGTTTTGATGTCGTGCACTCAGCCATGCGTTATGCATTGAGCAAAAACGATATTAGTGCGGCAGACCGACATCGTGGGGCCAATAAGCTTTATCAGAACGGAGTGATTCAAAGCGATGACATTGATAAAGTTCTGGGAAGCAATGTGATTGATTTATGGGTTTGGAATGAACGACGAGATCATTCCCTCATCTATCGTGCTTACAAAAACAGCTTTATGGCTTTCCATGCGGCCAATCGTGAGGACTTACCAAGAATAATTGTTGAGTCTCAGCTTTTTACCGCTGATGACTACCATAAAGTCACCATTTTTGATGACGTCTCTCCAGAATGTATTGGTAACACGGGAAGTGGACGTTCCGATTTTCCATGTTTCGTTGGTAAGTTGCGATACGGATTAAATCGGATACGGTTGTTCATGCCAACTACCGCAAAGACTCTATTTGACGATGACATTATCACAGACTTTCTGGCTGTTGGATGGCTAGACTTTATTGCTGATCGTCAGGAAAACCGATATCCGGTGATGCACTACAACAATGGCTTTAGCTACATGGATAAGTCACATTGGCGTGATGTCGTTGCAGGTCGCGGGCGTGTTATTCATCCGCCAATTGATACGGATGTTACGAACAACTACGTCCGCAACATTATCTCACCCTCTCTAAAAGGGTTTAATACCTATTCCCTTCAAAGACCCGGTGATGTTGTGGAATTTCGTTTTGAAGCTAACTTCCCAAAAGGCACAGGCGTCGCTTTGTCGTGGAATAAAATGGATGATGCGATTAACTATCCAGATGAGTTTGATAAATACAAGATGTACTCATCTGGTGGTGTTCTTATTTTTTATGCCAATGCTTCAGAAGACAGCAATGTGCGTTTTACATTCTTAAGCCCAGCAAACTATGGACTTCCATCGATACCACTATTGGAAACGGGCATTAGCCTCAGTGAAATCCAGAATAAACCCATCATTGTCCAGTTTAAACTCAGGGTTGACTTCGGCATTGATGTGACGGTGCTGCGCTCGAATTTAACGCAGCTCTACAAAGGAACAATTACTGAACAATCTGTGATTGGTGAAATTGCTACGGCTTATTGTGGGGGCTCATTTAGTAATGGTTCTATTGCTTCAGGGACATTTGAACTGGAGTACTTGCAATTGAGGGAGTATTCAGAAATCTAATGCTAACCCTAAACGGCACCCAGCTCCCGCTCAAGAACCTGCGCCTCAGCGTACGCCAACAACTCGCCGGACAGGATATGTCCGGCCAGACCTCGGCCACTGACCAGGCAGAAACCGGCAGCAAAGGTAAAATACTCACAGTGCGGGGCGTGGTCCCCTTTACCAAATCACAGCTTCTGACCAATTTGTTCAGCATGGCCGAAGCGCAGGAAGAGGGCGCGCGGCTTATTTACCGCATCAGTAACCAAACCGCGGCAGCACTCAAAATTCGCCAGGTGAAATTTCAGGGAGCGGTTCGGGCGGACGAACAAGACTCGCTCCGGCAGTGGAGCGTTTCTTTTGAGCTCATCGAGCATCTTTCGGTACCGGAGCGCGTGGAGCAGCGTCAACCTGAGCAGCCGGCCGCCCAGCAGAAAGTGCAGGGCGTCAGCACACCCGTTACGCCTGGCGCAAATGATGACGTGCCGCCAGGGACAGAAGTCGAACTCTCTTTTATTCAGAACATATTAAAAGGACTGGATAACTATCTAGCCTAGTGGGGGCATATGGCAACCAACAGCAAATTTCTTTGCCGGGCATATCTCGGGAGCGAGAAAGTTCAGGTCAAAGGGCATCGTATCGCTTTTAGCGAAAACACACCCGGGCGGTGTGAACTCTCAGTTGAAGGAAGTCCTGAGCCCAATACTATTATTGCGGTGGATTTAGGCTGGGGCGATGCCATCACCCGGGTCTTTCTGGGTTACGTCGAACGCGTGCAGCCAACCGAAAAAGGCTGGTCAAAGCTCTTCTGTCGTGAGTTGGCCGCCATTCTCTACAAACCGCTCAACATCATCATGCGTCACCCCACACTGATGCAATTGCTCAGCGAAGTGACCAACAAAACCGGGCTGCAGTTTGTCGTCCCTGAGCGGGCCTACAGCAAAACCGCGATACCTTGCTTCTATAGTGATGGAAACGGGTACCGCATCATTGATGAGTTATCCCAGGCATTTGGTATCGATGACCTGTTCTGGCAGCAGCAAGGCAACGGGCAAATTTTTGTCGGTCGCTGGTCGGATTCGTTCTGGGCCAATAAGCCCGTCACCATTCCTACTGCATTGATGACCCGTCACACTGCTAATAAATCCGCCAGGTTACCGGCTATCCCAAAGCTCAAGCCGGGCGTGGTGGTGAATGGCTTGCGTTTGGTTGCCGTGGAATTTGAAGGGACGGAGGTCAAACTCACATGGACGTAAATGTCATTAAACGCATCATCTATCGCCTGTTTCCTGAACTGACAGGCCGTTGGCACCTGCCACGCTGGGGTAAAGTCGTGGCGCTACCGGAATTACCACAAGAGGGCGATTTGTCCGATCGGTTTTATCCGCACTACGCTGTTGATGTTCAACTGCTCGATGAAAAGGGGATGGAATACGAAGACAAACCACCACTGCAGGCGGTACCACTCCCAGTACCTGGCTTAGGTGATCACGCTGGCCGGCTAGAACCGCCGGCGATTGGCAGCATCGTTGAACTGGGGTTCATGTTTGGTCAGCCGGATAAGCCATTTATCCGTTGCGTGCTGCCACTTGGGTTCAAGTTACCTGGTATCAAAGCGGGTGAAAGCCGTTACCAACAGAGAAAGGGCGTGTACCAGCTCGTCGACCAGCAAGGCAACTTTGAACGTAAGACCGACAAGGACGACATCATTGAGTGTCTGAATCAGCGCATCAAAGCCTTGGAGGATCGGATAACTGAAATCACTGGCAACGACAAACTGACCGTAGGCAAAGACCTAACGATTAAAGCCAAGAACATCACCGAAGATGCCGATACCATCAAAATGAATGGCGGGACGGGGGTGTGTACCGGTGCCACCATTTGCCCGTTCACGGGTAAACCGCACGTCGATGTGTCCAAAACAGTATTTGCAGGTAAGTAACCATGGCACTCAGCAAAGCGTCACTAAAACAGAAGATAGAAACCGAAATGAAAGCCAAGGGATTTGTGCTGGAAGGAGAATTCGCCATGGCTGGCCGAATGGCAGAAGCGATCGCCAATGCAGTTGTGGATGAGATAACCCAAAACGCCCAGGTGCCTGTCACCGGTGGCAGTTCTGCCGGTACCTACAAGGTCACATAGGATCTTATTGAGTAAACAAAGGGGCGCATTATGCGCCCCTTTGTTATGCATTGATAATCTATTTCAACAGGGCCAAAGCAGTTACCAGTGCAACGAATTCTTGAGTGAAAGCATTCTCGGTTACGGAGAGATAGCAAAAAATACCAATACTCAACAAAATTAAGGTATATCTAAAAAAAGTCATGATCAGTCCCTCGCATGATGCAAGTGCATAGTGAAACGTCGTTTGTAACGTTCACAGAACTTATCACCACAAGGGCGTTACGCTCCGATCCCAACTAAAAATACAATCCCACACCTTACTTACTATTGTCAAAGGCTTCAAACTGAGGTCCACATTTTCACTTTGCTCGGACATTTGTTTGGGGCAGTGAGACGAAATCGAGTCTTTCACTCACGGAATCCGCACTCCTCCTCCCCACCTGCGACGTTTTCGATCTGGTTTTTTCGCAATTTTGATTTAGTGAAAATCTACGGGGCTAGGAAAGGCGTAGAACACGCGATAAAGCCTTTTGCTATAAGGGCTTCGGGGAATATGAAAAGCCGCTGAAAAGGGCTTATATTGCGCCTAATAGAATTTCAACAATTGCGATTTTTTTCGATAAATTGCAATAATGACGATCTGAAAAGATCTGGTATTTTGTTGTAAATTGTTGATTTGTAATGTTGATATGTGTTTTTCGTCAGCTTTTGAAGATCTGGTGTAGAAAATTAAAGATCTCTTTGGTTGGAGGCTAAGCCATGTATAGCAAGGCTTTAGCGCTAATCTGAAAGCAAAACTGTTTTTTCAAATTTGTTCATTGCATGAAGCTGGAAAAGTGGACGGGAAAAGAGAACAAAGCAATGACAGAAAACGCGATTTTGCCAGATACCCATAAATTCACGGTGTGGACATTTTTGGGACAATCAGTAATTGGTGCTCTGTTAACTAATTGATTTTAAATTGGTTGCAGGATGGTGTTTAGTAAGATCACATTTTGAATCACCCGAACAGATAGTAGGCGTATCAAGGGTTTTTCATGGGTTATGAAACAGCTAAACGCCGAGCTCGGTACTCTGTGAACATAGCAGGAGTAAACTTGTGATAGAGCGGGTCACCAACGCCTAAGCCAATCACTTTCAGCTTGTTGTAGGTGTATTTCGAGTGAGCCAGCGACTGACCATGGCTTTCTTGCCACAAATCAATCATATCCAACAGGCTGCGGGTTTGGGCTGTTTCACCAAGCCAGGGTTTATCGTCGGTTTCTCGCAGTACAAACTTTTCATACGCAAGCGCTTCGCCTTTGGTAGCAAAGCGTTTACGGACACGCTTACCAGTACGGCCTTGCGGGTAGCACTCACAAAGCCACGGTTTTTTGTGGCCGTCTTTTAGATTACGAATAGACATAAATATACCCATATACTGTTTTTATAAACAGTATATGGGTCGGGTGGGGTCTTCAATGCTTAAAATCGGTGAGTGCGAACAAGAATGGTCATTTGAGTTTAGTGTAGGATCAATATTAACCATATCTAGGGAACTTGCATTATGGAAAACAAAGATAGCAACGTACGTAGTTGGCCAGAGGCTTCCGCGACGTTGCAAATAACTTCATTGATAAGCTGCCATTCATTCTTTGCTTTGTGGTTTTGATTGTTTCTGCTTTTAACTAGTTACTCGCTTCAATGTGTTTCCAGATTACTTCGCAAAGCTCATTGAGTTCATCGGTAAGTGACCATTCACACTCTCCATCTTGCATAATCGCTACTGCTGTTTGGCAGAACTTAACTTTATCTTTGATAGTGCCAGACTTATCTGAGTAGAAACTCCGTTCAGCCCCTTTTGGCTTATTGACGTACCGTTCAAGTATTCTTCCGATACCCTCTTTGTCCGTTTCGAACCTATCGGCGTTAATATTGCTTATGTTGAAGGTACAATCATCTTTCCCATTAAAGGTGTCCCATCGTTTTTGAGCAGTTTTTAGCAATATTGAATGAGGGATATAATTTTCAATCTCTTTCCAACGCAACAGGACGAAGTTGTTGCTTAAATTTTGCTTTAGTGTTTCTACTCGATCACCTTTTGAATCAATGTCTGCATCTGCAATTAAGAGTATTTTGTTGTTCAGTTTCTTCGCAGGTGTAGTAGAGGTTGAGTCCGAGTGCTCGTCATCGCCAAAGTACCAATGGGTGATGTTGCTTCCTTGGTACTCTGTAAATACGAAGTGTAAGTTTTCATGGTAGCTTGAAAGCTTATTCGCTCGTTCTTCGTCACCCTTTTCCTTCAACTCGTCAATATATTTCTTGAGGTAGGTCCTTAGGTAGAGTTTGTCCGTAATACCTTCGACCCAGATTGAACAGTTTGCCAGAAGAACAGATGATGCCCTAACGCCCAATCCTGAGAGTAGTTCTTCAAATTTGCTGGCAGGGGTGGCGATTGGCTCCCCGTTTTCCTGATGAACTTGTTGAATCGAAATGTCATCTCGTTCTTGTGCTATGTCTAAGAAATGGTTGGAGTGAGTTGTCATGAAAAACATATGTTCTTCGTGGCCACTGTATGTTTCGATCAGTGTTCTCTGGAGTCCGGCATGAAGATAGTGTTCGGGCTCTTCTATAAAGAACATCGTCGGACTCTCTGCCATAAATACGGGATAAGTCAACATTATTATTGATTGGATTCCGTCACCTAGATTGAATATCTGGCGTTCTTCTCTGTCACCTTCCTTGAAGTAAACAATATCTTCACCGATTCTCGGAACCAGTGAAATATCTTGACCAAAGAAAAAGTTGTGAGAAAGGTATAACTCATATTTTCGTACTTGTTGTCTTTGCTGATGAGTACCCAACAGATGACGTTTGAGATCTTCGTAAAGACTGTGACCAGTAAATAGATTTACATTTTTTATATTTGACTTAGGAAAGTAATCTTTAACCGTCCTATCACAAAAAAGGTCTTCATCATGAATATGGCGAAGGCTTCTAATTGTAGGTATATATACGGAATTCCAAGATATTTCCGAGAACTTGTGCAATACATTCTTAGCTATCTCATCTTTATTTATAAAAGCTTGCACTAAGTTTTGATTCACGTAATTTTCAGATACGGTAGAACCTCTCGAAGGCGATAATTTTTTTAGTGTAAGATTAGATATATTTTTATAACAGAGTAGAGTTTGCGATTCTAAAAGGTTTTCTGCAGCTTCAATAAACCGACCAATGTCGAACCCAGTTTGGTTTCTTAATTGAGCATCTAGGCGGTAATCTTGATTTTTCCATTTGTCGACAATTGTGTCAATTGTAAGTAGATCCGAATCGAAGAAGGGGTGGTTTTTTTCTAAGGAAAATAAGTTTCTCAATATTCGGCTTTTCCCTGAATTGTTGGGACCGATGTAGAAATTTATTTGTTTAGCTGACGTTATATGCCACTGTTGTGGATATGTATTACCAGAAAAAAACGCGATTTTGTTGATATGGTTGGTAATTTTCATCTTGTATTACTTCTCTTCTTAACCAAGGTTTGCCGTCAACTTCGCAAAGAACAAATGTTTTTCACAAGCAAGCGCCTTCCCTTTGGTGGCGAAGCGTTTAAGCACGCGCTTACCAGCGTGATCTTGTGGGTAAAACTCGCAAAGCCAAGGTTTTTTGTTGCCATCGTTGAGATTTCGATTCGACATGAACCTACTAATAATAACTTTATGTAATGAGCTGTTGAAAGTTCAGTTTGAAGTGTTCTTCGTCCATGGTGGACTTGTATATTTTGACATGTGTGTTTTTAAGCAGGTATTCGATCTCTGCTTTATCTTTGTCAGAAATTCTAAAACCTAAATAAACCGCGGTAATGGCTTCAAATGGAACATCGAAAAGAAACAGCGTCGAAGGAACACTCGCTGACAAGTCTTGCAAACGTCTAGGGCAAAGTTGTGTGAGATCTTCAATCCTATATCCTTCGCCTTTATCGACTCCTGTAGTGTTTTGTTTTTTCCACAAAGGAATCAAGTGATTAGAAACAAATTCTCTTAGCTTGGGATCATATTTTAGTGCCTGAAAGGCCTTTACTAGATGCTTTTTGTTGAGAAAATAAATCCGATCTGCCTTGGGGAGCCTCTTAAGTACTCTATATTCTTTTTCGTATCGCCATGAAGAGTATTTCTTAAAGAACTTACCGACATCGATAGCATCAAAAAGTCTATTATCTTCTAGTTTTCTGGATTTGCTATAGTAGACTCGGCTTGAAATTGTATCATCGGTGTTACTGAAAAAATCGTGTTCTCCGTTAAACTCAATTGCTATTCCTCGATGCTCATCAGCATAATGTGACCACAGTAATATATCTTTTTTCGTTCGACTTAAACTTAGAATGCCCCATAAACCTTCGTCATGAGCACCCATTAGTTTTCTATAGTACTCAGATGATGTCTTGGGGCCGATAGAGTTGGGGTCAGGATGGTAGCTATCTAAGAAGCTATCTATTTGTCCGAGGTCGCCTAACCCAATTTTTGCACCAACTTCTTTCAAATCAGATATAGCAGGAAGGCATTCAAATGGGTCGTTTAACGATTTGTATGACGTGAATCGAAGTGAGTATGTCCTAAAAAAGTCTCGTCGATAAGTCATGAATTTGTAAAGCTTCATTGCCTGTCCTTGCTTGCTAATTATAGATTTTACAACTCGATTTCGTTTTCAAAAGTATGCTCAAGGCCGAAGTAGTTACGCCAGTAGCGTTGCTCATCTTTGGCCATGTCGTAACGGCGGATGAATTCTACCCAGTTGACAAGGTCATTGAGGTAATCACGCAGGTGCTCCTTCGCGCCTAGTAGTTCTAGTGCTTTGAGTTGAAAGCTCATAGTCGTTCCTTCATGCTTAGGGTTATTCTTCAACTTTTGTATTGTGCCTAGCTTCTTGCTTTTGCTTAGCAACTCCAATCAGCGCTTCCATCTGCTGCTTGCGCTCATGTCTGTTGATGTACCATTCTTTGATTAGATGCTCGAGCAAACCGATCAGTAGTTGTGCTTCATCAGGGTCGACATCAACGATAACGTTAATGTCTTTCTCCATGTGCGCACCTATGTTTCCGACGTTGCGAATTGCATCAATTGATTGCCAGGTAATAGGATCTACTTTGTCCTGAATACTTTTGATTTCGTCGACTAGTCGTGCTGGTTTAACGTTCCAAAAGTCTCGCAGAATGCCTTGTAAGCATCGACGAGCCAAAGTTGCGGAAGATTTTGGACTCAAGTCTTTAATTAAGCAGGCTTCTTCATAGTCGGCGATTACGGCTTTAGGTATGTAGTCGGGAAGTGGTTTAGCTTTAGATAGAGGCCTTAAGGTCCAAGATGCCAAGGAGTATTCCAGCTTATAAAGAGCGGAACGGTTGGCAATTCCAAGTTCGGCTGTGATGCTGTATTCACGGCAAATTGGATTTGGACACACAATGGCATTGGTCAACAGTCGCAATGATTCATCGTGTTTATTATTTAAGTGAAAGGTATGGTGCACAGTTGAATGCTGCTCGTTTGTAATCGTAGCATTGTGATTGCAGTATGGGCATTGCCATGAAAAAACCATTGTTTGCTCCTAGCCAACTAATAATTTTTATTCTTTTCTCAGTGTCACCGCCATGCGGCCAATCACGTTGATTGAATTGTCACTTCAACAGTAGTTTCACCCAACACCACTGCAAGCTTTTTACCTGGTAAATGTTGGATGTGGTTGATCGATAATGTGCCATCGATATCAATCAGGTACCGTGCCTAGCATCTACTAAACAAACGCCTCACCAGTATCGACATTGCAGATACCAGTAATTCGATCTGCTCTGAACGTGCGAATAGAATTCCTCATCAAACAGAAAGCTTTGACGTATGTATCGCCACTGGCGTTCTGCTCAATTTTTCTTAAAACAATCTCGCGGTCAGATACTTTCCCTGCAGCGTCCTTGTAGTTCATAAAGTATTGGGCGCCTGGTTCTAGCTCATTAAGAAATGATAATCCGGATGATTTCTCTATATTGATTCGCTTTCCGGATGTCGGGGCTGGTTTCTTCTTCGGTTTTTCGTTGGCTTGTTCGCGTTCCTCGAACCCATCACAGAAATCGGTTAGAAGGACGAATAGATGAAGAGCTTCATCGTTGTCGAGTACTTTGTCTTCCAGGTAAAGTTCAACAGTTGCCGCCAGTTCTTTAGTTCTTGGGTCTTCTTTCGATTCAGGGTAGCGCTTAAACCATGCACGCAGCTTTTTAGATTCTTCTAGATCAACAATGTCATCTTCTAGAATTTTATTGGCTAGGTTGTATAGTGCTTTTTCTCTGCGTGGTGTGAGTGTTTCAACTTCGGCAGTTTCAGGCGTGATTGATTTTTTCGGTGTAACTTTTGTGGTAGGGGCTGGTGCAGTCTTTTTACTGGGTGTTACCGCGACCTTCTCGGTGTTATGCATTGTTTTCTTTGATTTACGAACCCAATAGATAGCAAAAACTATTAAACCTAAAACCAACCATTCCATTGTCATTCTCCTCACCAACTACTTAATATTTGTTCTTTCGTCGGTGTCACCGCTACGCGGCAACCACTTTGATGTCTTTTTCTGTTACTTCTACTGTGCCTTCAGCAAATATCACATCTAACTTTTTTCTCGGTAAGAGTTGAATGTGATTGCCTCGCAGTGTCTATGTTCATGTATGTTATGAAAATGCTTATCAGACCGATTTCATAAGCATATCACTATGTCTTGTTTCTCAATAGTCATTGCATGCCCTATAAGGTCTAAATGCGAATGACTCGCGATATTGAGCTTAAGGTTTTGGTTATGAATTGATATATCAACTCAGAGTGTTGTCATTCGACTCAAGCCCCGCCATTATTTTTTCTCGATCAGCGCTTTCAGTTCGGCAATATTACTTTTCAAATCCTGAATCTCATCGCGCAGGTTATTAATGATGTGTTTGCCTTGGTCTTCCTGATCTTCTTCCAGAAACCAGGATGCGACAAAGCCGGTAAAGGCACCGAACAGGCCGACGCCGCCGGTCATCAGCACAGCTGCGACAATTCGCCCTTCGAAAGTCACCGGATAATAATCGCCGTAACCGACCGTGGTGATGGTGACGAATGCCCACCAGATGGCTTCGGTGGCGTTGTGGATGTTGGATCCGGGCATGCCTTTTTCGAGCTGCAACATGGCGACGGCACCGAAGATCACCAGTAGAATCGACACCAGAGAAACCAGGGTGAAGGTGCCGTGCATCTTGTTGCGAAATAAAAAGCCGATAATGAATTTGGTTGAACGTACGGCTCTGAGAATACGCAGGACCTGCACTACGCGCACGATTCGGCCATAGCGAAAAGTATCCAGCATCGGGATACTGGAGAGCAGATCGATCCAGCCCCATTTCATAAAGCGCATTTTACTGTCTGCAGCCTTAAAGCGAATGCAGAAGTCAGCGAGAAAAAAACAGGCAGACGATATTGTCGGTAAAATGCAGGATCTCAAGAGTGTCGGATGGCAGGGTAAACGCGCTTTCGACTAATAATTCCAGCAGAACATATATCGACAGGAACAGAGTGAAGATCTGAAAGGGCCCTAACTCAGAGACGAGCGGCGGATATTCGGGATTTGCTGAGCTCAAAAGAAATGATTCCAATTTGTCCGGACTTTACGCGAACACAAATTTTATCATTAAATGCAGAGTTGCATATCGGAAAAAAAACCGTTTTTTATCAGAGTTATTGTGCAGTGGCGGCAGCATTGCTTAGTGAGTGCCGGGGTGACACTGTCGTAGCCGGATTTTACTGAACGGGCAAAGCTAAGAAAGGAAAAGAAAACGGCGTACCCGAAGGTACGCCAATGGGTCATTAACCTTCGCTCATCTGCTGTAAGCGCGATTGCAGTGAAGTGTCGTTCTGCACGGCACGCGCGATCAGGTTGTAATCTTCTACGGACAAACCGGTGTCCTGCACGGCATCAACCATTTCCTGGTTGGCTTGCTGCTGAATCTCTTGTGCTTCTTTTGGATCTTCACTGTTTTTCAGTTTGGTCATCGCGTCAACACGGATCTCATTGACGGATGCCTGAGCCTCGGCAAACTGCTCCAGTTGCTCGTCGTTAACTTCAATCGGTTGAGCTTGCTGCGGTGCAGCAGCTTGCTGTTGTTGCTGCTGTGCCTGTCCCTCTTGGGCAGCAAATGCCGAGGTGGCAGTGACAGAGGCTAGCATTGCAGTCATCAGGGCGGTCATGGTTAGTTTGCGCATAATAGAACTTCCTTCCGTTTTATGTGATTCGCTCTAACTATTGCGAGAACCTTGCCAATTTTTCAAATCTAAAGTTATCTATTTGTTTATATTGAATTAATTGTAGTTTTGACATGAATTTGACCTGCGTATTGTTAGCCGTAATGTGTCCTTGTGATACGGTTGAATCTGTCGGTTGTGACAAAAGTATACACTCGCGTGAAGCGGGTGAGCGGGGACAAACAGGGGCCCGAAGTAAATGCATCGACTCAGCAAATTATGGGCATCCTGCCCCTGAACAGCGGTTTTCCTTAAGAAAGTGACCTTAAGAGACAGTCACCGTAAGGGAGATTGAGTTGAATAAAGACGGGTACGGAGGCACTTGTGAAGAAAAAGTATCGCATGACCTTAACCATGCGCATATTACTGTTGGTGTTTGTGCCGTTATGGGCGCTATCCGGAGCCTCGATAGGAATTGGTACTCATTACATGGCTGAGCAGCAGACGCGTAAGCTCAAAGATGACATTAAATTGATCGCGCGCGCGATCCGGGTGCCCATCGGTGAAGCGATTAACCAGGGGGATTTAGCCACGGTTCGGCGTACGCTGGATGCGGTGTTTTCTCTCGGGCAGGTGTATGGCGCGTCGGTTTATAACGAAGATGGTCAGCGTATCGCAGCAGCCGGTATTGCCGGCCAGGAAGACAGTACCGATAACCCGTTGGCTGAACAGTTGGTGCGCGTTGGTCAGGATGGTGATGCCTACCAGCATCAGGCCGGTCGCCGGGTGTTTTCCCATTTTGTGCCGGTGACCGATGAAACCGGCAAAATCTCCAGCATGGTGGAAGTGACTCGCCGCGCCAGTGATTTCTCTGCCACCATGGACCGCATCATTTTCTGGGCGTGGGGCTGCTGGGGTGTAGTGGGGTTGCTGACGCTGGGTATTGTACTGCTCGGCTATCGGCAGGCGGTCGGCCGCCAGGTGGCGAACTTAACCAACGTCATGGCGGATGTGGGCCGCGGACAGCTGGGAGTGCGGGCGCCGCAATCGGGTGCCACTGAGCTGGGCACGATTGCCGAGGCGTTTAACCAGATGCTGGATGATATCGAACAGGCTCAGCAGGCGATTGCCGCACACCGCCAACAGGAAGCAACCCTAAACCAGCAGCTGGAACGTCAGGAACGGATGGCGGCTTTGGGGCGTTTAGTCAGTGGTATCGCGCATGAACTCGGCGCGCCGCTCAATGTGATTGATGGCCGGGCACGTCGTCTTAGCCGGCATCATCAGCAAGAGTCTGCACAACATGAACTCAGTGCCATTCGTGGCCAGGTGAAGCGCCTGACCCGCATTGTCCATCAACTGCTGGATTTTTCACGCAGCGGTGCACAGCGTGAAGCGATTGAGCTGCGTGAATCGGTGCAGGCTGCGGTGGATTCAATCAAACATGAACTGGCATCTGTGCCTCCGAAAATTACAGTGGATATCCCGCCTGAGGTCAGCGTCACGGTCGATCCGGCCCGCTTTGAGCTGCTGTTGGTGAACTTATTGCGCAATGCCTGTCAGGCGGCCGTTTCTCAGGTCGGCGTGAGTTATCAAAGCGATGCGGATAGCTGGTCTCTGTCGGTGTGGGATGATGGCGCTGGTATTGACGCTGAACTCGATCCACAGCGACTGCTGGAGCCGTTTTTTACCACCAAACCCAAAGGGCAGGGCACAGGGTTAGGCTTGGCGATTGTGCATAATATCGTGAGCGATCATCACGGTGAGTTGCGTTTAAGCCATGCTCAGACGGGCGGTCTGCAAGTGTCACTGCGTTTTCCTGAGGAAGTGAAAGCATGAATATTTTATTAGTGGAAGATGATGCCGATCTGGCGGAATTGTTGTGTGAAGAGCTTGAAGCCGAAGGCTATCAGGTTACGGTGGTCGATTGTGTAGAAGCCGCCGAGCCACTTCTGGCCACGACCAATATTGATTTGGTGATTTCTGATTTGCGTCTGCCGGGGCGTAACGGTATCACTCTGCTGCCTGTGGTGAAGGCGATGAACAATGCGCCGGCGATGTTGCTCATCACGGCGTTTGGTTCGGTCGACCAGGCCGTGCAGGCGCTTAAAGCCGGGGCGGACGACTTTCTGACCAAACCGTTTGATATGGACCACTGCCTGCTAACGGTACGCCGCTTACTAGAGCATCGTCAGTTAAAAGAAAGTATCGGCGGACGCCGTTTTCACGGCATATTGGGTGAAAGTACTGTGATGCAAAGTCTGTTCAAAAGTATCGAACAGGTTGCGCGGGCTGACAGTCCGGTGCTGGTGCTGGGTGAGAGTGGCACCGGTAAAGAGCTGGTGGCGAAAGCGATTCATCAGCAGAGTGAGCGCAAGCAAGGGCCGTTTCTGGCAGTGAACTGTGCCGGTATCCCCAACGAGCTGTTAGAAAGCGAGTTTTTCGGACATGCGGCCGGGGCGTATACCGGTGCGGGCAAGTCCCGGCAGGGCCTGCTGCGCGAAGCGCAGGGCGGTACGCTACTCTTGGATGAAATTGGTGAAATGCCGCTCGCGCTGCAAGCGAAACTGCTGCGGGTATTACAGGAAGGCACGGTGCGTCCGGTCGGTAGTGATAAAGAAGTGGCGGTTGATGTGCGCATTATCGCTGCTACCCACCGAGATCCGGAAGCCATGGTGGCTGAGAATCAGTTCCGTGAAGACCTGTTTTTCCGGCTGGAAACCTTCACCCTGCAGGTACCACCGCTCCGTCAGCGCGGCGATGACATTGCACTGCTCACCCGTTACTTTATGACTCAGCAACAGCAAAAGGGTAAAACGCAGGCACATCAACTCAGTCAGGCGGCATGGCGACTCCTGCTCAATTACGGTTTTCCCGGTAATGTGCGCGAGCTGCAAAACGCGATAGAACGTGCCGCGGTATTTTGTGATGGTGAAGAGATCATGCCGGAACATCTGCCGCAACGTATGCGCCAGTCGCAGGACTCTGCGTTGAAAAATGTATTTGAGGGCTTATCGTCTGAGGCCATGCCGCCACTGTTGTCGCTGCAGCAAGACTATGTGCACTACGTGATGCAAAAGACCCAGGGTAACAAAGCGCAGGCGGCACAGATCCTAGGCGTGACACGCCGGACCTTGTACCGCTGGCTGGAAGAGGCGCAGGCCGAAGAGTCAATTTCCAAAGATTGAGGGCAGTCAAATAAGAGACTGATTGCGCGACATCATTGTTGTCAATACACGCTAACAAAAAAGGGAGCAGACACCTGCTCCCTCATCACTTACTTGCTTTTCACTGACTGAGCACTTACTCGGCAGTGGCGCGCAGTTCGGCGACATCTTGTGGCTCAACCTGAGCGTTGCCCTGACCATAAGTATCGGTCAGGAAGTTAACCAGAGTGGCGATTTGGTCATCAGACAGATGCTGGCCGAAGGCGGGCATAAACACTTCACCGTCATTGGTATCGCGTTTCACGCCGTGCAGTACGACCTGGATCAGGTTGCCGCTTTTCTCGCTACCCACCACGCTGTTGTGGTACACCGACGGGTAGTAACCATCCGGAGAGCCGCTGCCGTCCGCATCGTGACAGGTGCTGCAGTTGGCCATGTAGAGGTATTCTCCTGGCATCTCTTCACGCGTGGTTTCGATTGGCAGACCGCGTAGTTGCAGATCCTGAGCCACCGCTTCGCCCTGTGCATAACGTGATGTGCTGCCCTCAGACACGGCCGGTACTGAGCGCAGGTAAACTGCGATGGCATTGAGATCATCATCCGTCAGGAAACGGAAGCTGTTTTCCACCGCTTCAGCCATCGGACCTGCCGCCTGAGCCTTGCCTGCCACTGAACCGGTTTTCAGATACTGGACAATCTCGTCATTGCTCCAGTCACCCAGACCATTGGCGTTATCATTGCTGATATTGAATGCATGCCAGCCGGCCAGATCAGCGCCTGACAGGAAGCCGGTTTCGGTTTCATCATTGGCCGTGGTCTGCATCGCGACGCCGCGCGGAGTGTGACAGGTACCACAGTGGGTTGAACCTTGCACCAGGTAAGCGCCACGGTTCCACTCTGCTCCTTTGTCCTGCTGCGTCTGGTAAGCGCCTTGCTCGTGGAACATCCAGTTCCAGATAGCCAGTGGCCAGCGCATCGACAGCAGCGCAGGAATATCATTCGGACGGTTGGCTTGTTTGACCGGTTGCACCGAGTTCATAAAGTAATCGTACATGGCTGCGATGTCGTTGTCGGACAGCTTGGTGTACTCGGTATACGGCATGGCCGGATACAGGTGACCGCCATCTTTACGCACCCCTTCACGCAGCACGCGCTTGAAGTCGTCGAGCGAATAATTGCCAATACCGGTTTCTTTATCCGGGGTAATATTAGTCGAATACAGTGTACCGATTGGCAGTGGCATGCCCAGACCGCCGGCGAAAGGTTTGTCTTTCTCGGTGGTATGACAGGCCGTACAGTCAGACATTTTCGCCACGTATTCACCCCGGCTCATGCCTGGCGGCGTTTGCGTGGTTTGTACTTGTTGCTCCGGTGCCGGATTGTGACCGCTTGGCCCCCAGATACCAGTGACAATCAGGCCAAAGACGATGACAGCCAGTGCAATTACTGACAGGATTAACCGTTTCAGTGTCATGGCTTACACCTCCTTGTTCAGCGTGGCTGCAATACGCAGCGACAATGCGGCGATAGTCAGGGTACAGTTGACGGTGCCCACGGTTGGCATGGTGCCGGAACTGGCGATAAACAGGTTATCGTGATCGTGAGTTCGGCAGTCTTTATCCACCACACTGTCTTTCGGGTTGTCACCCATGATAACGGTGCCACAAATGTGCTGGTTGTTCGAGAAGTCGTCGCTGTACTGGATCTCAGTGCCCCCCCATCAGCTGAGCAATCTTAGTGTAAGCTTCACGGGTGTGAACCGCACTGCGTTTAACGTAGTCATCAATCGCGTAGTAGAACTCAGGTTTGGCAATGCCCATTGCGTCTTTTGAACTGCTGGCGACAATGCGGTTTTCCGGATGCGGCAGCAGTTCGTGGAAGCTGTCGAACTGGACGTATCGAGCGGCTTTATCACGGATCTCATTATCCAGCACGTTACCCAGGAGCAGACGATCCTGCGCCAGAATTTCCTGCGTCATCTGATCAGTACGAGATAGGTTCGACAGGTGAATTTTCTTACCCGCGTATTCAGAGCGGAAATCACCGTCACGCCAGCCAATGATTGAGGTCATCTCCTGCGCGCCGCGACCTGGCCATAATTTCTCGTCAGCGAAGAAGCGGATACCGGTGCCCGGGTGGTCCATCAGGTTACGGCCAACCATGTCTGAGCTGTTACCCACATCGGACATCAGCATTAGTTTGGGTGTTTCGATTCCGTTGGCGGCCAGAACGAAGTATTTTCCTTCGACTTTGACCGATTCACCGTCCGGGGTCTTGTAATGCACGGCAACAATACGGTTGTCGGCACCTTTTTCAATCTTGTACACCACCGCTTTATCGATCAGCTTGGCACCGGCGGCTTCGGCTTTCTCAACGTGGGTAATGCCGTTGTACATCGCACCAATCGGACAGATCGGCATACAGTTGTTGTTACCGCAGCACGTCGGGCGGTTGTCGTACGGGCGACTGTTACGCGCGACCGGCTCAGTGACGACATAAAATCCATTGTCATTGAGACGATCTTTAATCACTTTTTCGTTGTAAGAAATTGGCAGCGGGGCCATCGGATACGGCTTGGAGCGCGGTGACCCCAGTTCTTCATCCGCTGGCCCCCAAACGCCAAGCTCTTCTTCGGCGCGCTGATACCATAGTTCAAGGTCTTTGTATTCCAGTGGCCAGTCACGACCAACACCGTAAATCGATTTCAGTTTGAAGTCGGACGGGATAAAACGCCATGCCGAACCGGCCCAGTGCCAGGTCGTACCGCCGACCGCACGAATATACTGCGCGTCATAGGCCTGCTCGCCCTTTTGTACCAGATAGCCGTTGTCCGGATTAAATTCCGGATGAGGCGCATAGGGCGTTGACGGGTACGGCGCCATGAAGTCCATTTTGTTCGGCTGGTTACGGAAACGTTCGACAATTTCGCCACGCGAGTAACGCGGACCGGCTTCGAGAATGATGACGGATTTACCGGCCAGCGCCAGTTGGTGCGCGACCAGTCCGCCCGCAACGCCTGAACCTACAACGACGACATCTGCTTGTTGGGTGGTGGTCATTATGCTTTCCTCTCGATTGGTTTAGCGGCCCAGAATCCGGGCTTGTTAGGGCAGTAAGAACGGATCTCCAGGACATCATCGACGGCATTAAATTGCAGCGCGTGGCGGTACGTGATGACCTGAGCATCAAGTCCGGCACCGACAATACCGGTATACCAGGCTGAAATGATGGACTTGGCGGTTTGCTGCGCCGAAGGCGACAGCGTAGTCGCCAGCAAGCGAGTCTCGATTTGCGCCATCTCTTTAACCAATAATTTCAGATGGGCTTCAAAATCTGGGTTACGCGCCTGCAGTGCCTGAAAGAAACGTTCAGAGAGGATGGGAGACAGGTTCTGATGCTGAGTCAGTCGTTCTGACACAAGAGTGAACAAAGCAATAGGATCGGCGGAGGCCGATTCCTGAGCCAGTACGCTCAGAGGCAGCGGAGCAACAAGCGAAAGCAAGCCGATTGACGCCACCCCTTTGAGTATGTTCCTGCGTGACATCTGTTGAGCCGATGTCTCCAGGTGGGGAGATTTTTTATTCATAGCTTCCATTGATTCCTAACATTTAAATGTTTTTTAGAATAATAATGATGAAGTGCTGAACTATTTTGCCGATGAAACTATAACTTGTGAGAATAGTTCGCAGTGCGACAATAATGAGTGTAGCAGAGTCTTTTTTATGTGTTGGCCAATATGCACTGGCAGCACGGAGCGGATCACCGTGTTTAAACAGGGTAACCGACTATTTTAACCGCATTAAGAGCAGATCAATAACGTAGGGTTATGAGAGGTTTTTTTATATTTATATGGACGATTATTTGATTAATCGTCTTATTTTTGCGGCGCATTTCATTATTAATGCGCGGCGCAAGTCTACTCCTCTGGATCTGTCAATCAAATTGGACCACTGAAACATAAGTCGCGAAGTGACGTTTATGGTTGAGGAAATGGATAATAAACCATACTAATACTATTGATTTAATACCAAAGGACAGGCCTTAGCGAGCGGTAACACTCACACCGAATAATGGCGTCAATATTGAGTAGCGAATTCAATATTGGCAAATTCACCCTGTTTGACATAAAAGGTGACACCATCCGGGCCTGACATCAAATCTATAACATGGCCAGCCGGCAATCTGATCCAACTGCCGGCCCCGTAAATCTGCTCATAGCTGCGTACATCACCTGCCAATATTAACCATTCTGAAGGCGTGGCCTGCGCAGCCAGGAATTGGCTGTTGCGCGTTCAGTTTTTGCAGGCTGACGCGTTCCAAGCCATTGTCATAAAGTGGGCAGATCTGGCGCCCGTCATCGGCCTGACACCAGTTTTGTGCATCAAGGGTATTGATACGTACCGTCTCAGTGTCTGCGGCACCCATTTGCCATAGTTTTACAAAGATGGTTGCCCCTGATTTGCTATGCGGACTGTGCGCGGTACCGGGTGGGTTTCTCAGGTACCACCCCGCCGGATAATCTCCGCTCTGATCAGAAAAGGTACCGCTCAGAACCAGAATTTCTTCTCCGCCGGGATGGGCATGTTGCGGAAAGACAGATTCCGGTGCGTATTTTACTATGCTGGTGGCGCGGGCTTTTTCCGCTCCGATTCTGTCCAGCATCATGCGCTCGACGCCGGATTGGGTCGACAATACCCATTGATATTGTTGGGGGGTGATGAATACAGGCAGAGCAAAGTCGGCGTTGATGTGCATGATTTTTATCCTGAGTAGACCTGTCCGGCGCCAATCAAGCGGATAGTCAGGCTGGTTGAAGGGTCAGAGAGGTAAAATATAAGAGTGGTGTGATGGGATCAAGTGTACCTTGGCTGTGGTCACGCGCGGGAGCGAGGATCAAAGCGTGGAAAGCGGAGGCGCTGGTCGGGCATATTGAGTGGGCAAGGAGCAGTAAACAGAAAAACCCGCCTTGAGAGCGGGTTTTTGCAAAATCAGCATGTAGTGACAGTTATTTATTAACTGAGTCACAAGCTCCGATTACTGAAGGGATAGAAATCGCAGGGTGGATTAGGTAATCTTCTGAGCAGTTTTTCTCTTTGTTGTAAGTGGTACCAGTACAACCAGCAAGAATAGCCAACGCAGCACCAACCAACGTTAATTTTGCAACTTTAGAAAAAGATTTCATTATAATACTCCTTGGTTTGTTGAAGTGCGCAAATTAGATTACATGAATAATAATGTCCATGTCTTAATTTAGTTTTATTATATAATCGTTACATTACTTCCGGATAATGAATATTTTAATTATTGATTAATCATTTATGCAGTGGATTTACGAAGTAATGTAATCATTTCATGACTTATTACTGATAATGTTAATAATACATCTGTTGTCTATAACCAATATATTTACCATTTACAGTACGGTAAATTAAGCTGTTTTGTTTAATTTTTGGGCTTGTTTTTATTGTTGTTAATTAGTTATTTGGTTTTCAAGGTGTGTATATTTAATTAAGGTATTTCTTAATTAGTGTCTGTTGTTCTTATTGGTTTGCGTGCATTTTTCTGGCCTTTTTACCGTACGGAAATAAATTTTCCGTTAGGGGGGATGAGTTTTTCCGTTATTTTAAAATAGTGCTAGTGGGCATGAATTGCCCAGGCTGTTATTTCACGACCTCATTCTTTGCACTATTTTCTTCTACACTTACTATTGGCATCATAAAGAGACAAACATATGTGTGGCCGATTGAATGTTATCGATGATCCGCTCAACCGACTGGTTAGTGAGATGTTCGGCATCCGTTTTACCGCCAGAACAAATCATGATTTGCGACCGACGCAAACCGTAGCGACGGTGGCTGTAAGTCATGGCGAAGTCGGTCAACTTGACTTGATCTGGGGTACTCAGCCTTACTGGGCCAAATCGCTGATTATGAATGCTCAGGCTGAAACGGTGGCGGTGAAAGCAACGTTTGCCGCAGCATTTGAACAGCACCGGGTGGTTGTACCTTGCTCGGGGTGGTATGAATGGCGTGAAGAACAGGGCAAAAAACACAAGTTTCACTTTGCTTCCAGACACGATGATGTGCTCTACATGGCGGGTATTGTGCTGGAGAATGGCCAACGTTTGGTGACCTTAACAACGTCAGCGAATCCGGAGTGTCGTGATTATCACGCACGGATGCCGCTGCTGATTCAACCGCAAGCGGCGATGACCTGGATCGCGGGGCATCCTGAGCAGTTTTTTGCGCTGTTGACTGAAGTGTATGCTCAGCCACTGGCGATTAGGGCGGAGTAAATGATGGAGTCAGTTCTTCATACTCCCGCCCGTTACGCCAATCACGAGTTATGCGAGTCAATTTCTCTTTATGCCAGTAAAAGAAGCAAGCTGCCAACTGTGGCCGCTGCAGAAAGATATTTCCCTGCCGAGTAGGACGAATCATCATCTTTCTTCACATCGTCGGGACGGTCCATGCCCAGAGCCCCGTAAGTGAAAGACTCGACTTTGTCGCCAAGCGATTTGTCTTTGATGTCCGGCTTTTCACCCTGTTCGATATCTTTCAGAGCAGCCAGCAAGGCTTTACCTTCATCAGACAAAGTCACTTTATTTTGTTCTACCTTGAGCGGTGCGGCTGACTGGTTTTCAGCCTTGGTTTCGGTGTTTACCGGAGCCTGAGATTTCACCGTCTGAGTAGTGTGCAGCTGCGCTGCGCCTACACCTACTGGATTCATACATCTCTCCTTAATCTTGCTACAGTCATAATATCGACAGGGCGAGGAAAAACTTTTGCACTTTTTTCTCAGATTGTCGCAGGGGTCATGATGACTTCAATAAGCAAAGAATGTGCCTTAACCACGAGAGAGACACGCCAGAGGCCGTGACTTTATCTAAGGTGAGCCTTAAGGTTTGCACTGCAGATCATCGTTACGTTGGGCTAAGGCTTGAAATGCCTGGCGTTGATGCTCTGGCTGGATATAGCGTACGGGTGGCGCTAACACCTGCAGCTGATAGTCGCTGTGGTCGGCTGTTATCTCGCTCACCGGGGTGATAATGAGGATATGGATATCCGGCAGGCGGCGCTTTAGTGCCGCGGCAATACCTAGCCCCTGTTGAGTGTGAAACAGTCCGGCAATATGCATGACCTGATGTCCGGGATGGGTAAGCAGATAATCGCTGATACTCTCTGCCATGGTTTCATCCCAGGTGATTTGCGCGGCAAACTGACGTTCGTTTTGTTGCTCTGTACCATGGTGCATCGAGGCCATAAAGCGCTGTTTATAAGGTGAATCAGAGCTATCTGCCTCGCGAGCGATCCAGGTTCTCTGCTTGCTGTCCAGACGATCAACGTATTCGGGGCCTTGCCGCCCGATACAGCGTACAATATCTTGCGGCGCATTGGCGGCGATGACCGGAGCCTGATATTGTTTGGCCAGCTCGACCAGAGGACGATAGTCACTTTGGTAATTCGGCCAGGCTTTCGTTTGTTTGATGAGGTATTGTTCGCCGATGTCACCACGCAGATACTGATTAAGGGTCGGTTGAGCGGAGCGATCAAATTGTTCCATCGACAGAGCAACCGGTCGTTTTTGTTGCAGCAGATGATATAACAAATCCGTCTGGAAACGATGGATGCCGGGGTGGGTGTGCCATTCGCCGACCAGTATCACGTCGGCGGCTGCCAAGGTTGCGGGAAGTGGCGTCAGGGTGAGAGGCTTGCCGTGCGGCGTGGCCAGTTGGTAATCATAAAAATGCTGGACAGGCCGGGTCGAGGTACAGCCCAGCAATATCATACTGCTCAACCAGTAAATAATAGCGCGCATCGCAAACTCTCCGTTTAGGTTCACTGCATGGTGAGTGAGTCGGCAAGGAATTGCAAACGCACCATGTGAAGCTGAGATGGAGAGCATGTCCTGCGCTGCTACTGCTGAAGTCAAGGTGCCATGTTTCCAGAGTCAATGAATAGTACTGCCGGAGCACGGGCCCAGTGCGGTGAATTAGTAATTTGTTTTCCGGTAGACGCGAATCATAAAGTCGGCTTCACACTCGAACTGCGTCGCTGATTTCACTTCTGCTTTGAATGCTTCACTGGCGCGCCAGGCAAACGGTGTCATTTGCAGCAGATCAAAGGCCTGCTCGCCATTAAGCGTCATCGGATAATTAAGCTTTTGCTGGGTTTCCAGCACAAAGCCATCGATCTGCTCCGGCTCTTCTTCATGCAGGCGCACGTCCTGATAGATGCCTTGCTTAAACTGGTACAGGTGGCGGCCTGCCGGGGTTACGGTGATGACTACGCCGTTGTCTTTTACGCAGCGTTGCAGCTCTTCAGCTTTGCAAGGGGCGTAAATACGCACAATTGCGTCCAGAGACTGGTCTGCAAACGGCAGTCGGTGACTGGAGGCAACCACGAACTGGCAGTTGTGATAGCGCTTGGCTGCGTAACGAATCGCTATTTTAGAGATATCCAGGCCGTGTACTTGGGCTTGCGATGACTGGGCAAGCAGTGCCTCGGCCACAAATGTTGTGTAGTAACCTTCGCCGCAACCGATGTCGAGCAGTTGGTGTTCGCTGCCTTGCAGAGCTTCGGCGCATAAACGCGCGACTTCCGCACGCATCGGATGGTAATGTCCGGCTTCGAGAAAACGGCGTCTTGCCTGCATCATCTCCTTGTTGTCACCCGGATCTTTGGAACGCTTGTGCTGAACCGGCATGAGGTTGACATAGCCCTCTTTCGCCATATCGAACTGATGGCGGTTATCACAGGTGTAAGTACGGTCGGTTAGCTGCAAAGAGTGCTGACAAAGGGGACACTGATAAGACATGGTCATCTCGGCTGAAAAATTAAAGCGCTCATTCTATACCAATTCAGGCCGGAATGATTGGGATAATTCAATCGGGAATGACCACAAAATCAGCCGATAAAAAGGACAGCGTGTGCTGTCCTCTTGCCTTTTTTAACCGGCGTCAACTGAGAACCCGTCCTGTGAAACAGACAATCGGGTCTGTGAAACGGACAATCAGCGTACTGAAATTGTGGTCGTCAGAGTATGACTTTCGCCAGGCTGCAGAGTCTGGCCTGCGGACAGACAAGGCGAGTGCAGGGCAGATTCGACACACAACATGGTTTGGTAGCCATCATCCGTCATATCGGCCATGGCAGCAGCACCTTGTGCCCACGGGTTCCACAAAACCGCAGAGTTGTGGCCGCTGTTTTCCACCACTAAAGAGCGACCCAGCAGCGGATCCTGCACTTCGATCTGCGCAACCGGTTGAGTATAAACGCGGTCAATGGTATCGGTCAGAACCAGAGTCTCCCCGCCCTGACATACCTTGGCGTCTTGCAGGCTGTCGATATATTCGCTGCCCATTCCGGTGGTTTTTACCTGACGCACATCGCCGACATTCAGGTAGGTGTGCAGAGCGCCTGAGAACGTCCAGGCCTTTTCGTCCTGGTTGGTCACTTTCAGGCTGACCTTGAGTTGCTCTGTGACTTCGACTTCAAGGCGCAAATCAAATTGGTACGGCCAGATAGCCTGAGTGGTATCGCTGTCACTCAAGCCGAGGACAAGGATGACGCCATACTCATTTTCACGATGTTCGAGCAACTGCCATTCACTGGTACGGGCAAAGCCGTGGGCTGGCGCTGCCAGACGGCCAAACCATGGCCAGCACACCGGAATCCCGCCTCGTAATGCAGCCTTGCCATCAAACAGAGCAGCATCACTCATCCAAATCAGGTCATCTTGACCCGCAGGTTGGAAAGAGACTACGTGACCGCCGTGCAGCGCAATCGCCGCAGACGCTTTATCGTGGATGATACGCACCATTTTTACCTGGTCATGTTCGACAATGGTCACGCAATCGGAAAGGACGGTAAGGGCAGGCAGAGAGTGTAAATCCATAAGTAACGCTCCTGATTTTGGCGAACTGTAATGTCACAGGCTCGCAAGGTCATTGGCTGCGCACGGTGCACAACGGCTCATCGCTCAGTGTATCAATTGGTATAACTCAGCGTACTAATTGATGTAAATTAGTGTTTTGATTGATATAGATTAGCGTATCAATCACGGAATCTGTTGCTATCCCGACAAAAATCAGAGACAAAAAAGGCGACTCGAGAGCCGCCTTTCTTCACGTCTTATCTTTCAAAGACAAGCTTATCGCTAATGCTTACATTACTTAGAGATGTGAGCGATCAGGTCAAGAACTTTGTTTGAGTAACCGATTTCGTTGTCGTACCAAGATACAACTTTAACGAATTTATCAGTCAGTGCGATACCAGCTTTAGCATCGAATACTGAAGTGCAAGTTTCGCCGATGAAGTCTTGAGAAACAACTTGGTCTTCAGTGTAACCAAGAACGCCTTTCAGTTCGCCTTCAGAAGCTTCTTTCATCGCTTTACAGATGTCTTCGTAAGAAGCACCGTTAACCAGGTTAACAGTCAGGTCAACTACAGAAACGTTAGCAGTTGGTACGCGGAAAGCCATACCAGTCAGTTTGCCGTTTACTTCTGGAAGTACAACGCCTACTGCTTTAGCCGCGCCAGTTGAAGATGGGATGATGTTCTGAGAAGCACCACGACCACCGCGCCAGTCTTTCGCAGAAGGACCGTCAACAGTTTTCTGAGTTGCAGTAGTTGCGTGAACAGTAGTCATCAGACCTGATTCGATACCGAACTTGTCGTTCAGTACTTTAGCGATAGGTGCAAGACAGTTAGTAGTACAAGAAGCGTTAGAAACGATGTCTTGACCCGCGTAAGTGTCGAAGTTTACGCCGTTAACGAACATTGGAGTTGCGTCTTTAGAAGGGCCAGTCAGAACAACTTTCTTCGCACCAGCAGTGATGTGCTTACGTGCAGTCTCGTCAGTCAGGAAAAGACCCGTTGCTTCAGCAACAACGTCAACACCGATTTCGTCCCACTTAAGGTCTTCTGGGTTGCGTTCTGCAGTTACACGTACAGTTTTGCCGTTTACGATCAGGTTACCACCTTCAACTTCAACAGTACCGTTGAAACGGCCGTGAGTTGAGTCGTACTTCAGCATGTATGCCATGTAATCTACGTCGATCAGGTCGTTGATACCTACCACTTCGATGTCATTACGTTCTTGTGCTGCACGGAAAACGAAACGGCCAATACGGCCAAAACCGTTAATACCTACTTTGATAGTCATTATAGTTGCTCCACAACTTAATTTCTGATTAAAGATAACTGGTAGTAAAATTACAAAATCCAGTAAACATCTGCAACAGATAATCCGACTTAACTTGTTTAAAGTCAAAAAAAAGCACCGCTTTTTTTAACATTAGGTTGCAAATGACTATTTTTTACACTGGACTCTGCGAGTCCTCTACCAAATTGATGTAAAATCCCTAAATTATCGTTGGTCGCTTACCAATAGAAAGCGCGCCATGTTATGGTGAGAAAGTATGTGCCACAAAGCGCGCCACGCGCAAGTTTTTATCTAAAAAAAGCACATAACTAGGTAGTGTATAAGGAAGAAAAATAACGTGAATCCAACAGTTGAAACCGTCGAGAAGCCTGATGAATACTGGCGTGAGCGCCTGAACGAGGAGCAGTATTACGTATGTCGAATGCAGGGAACCGAGCCGCCATTCAGCGGTAAGTTACTGCACAATAAGGACACCGGTCTGTATAACTGTACCTGCTGTGAAGCCGCACTGTTTCACTCAGAGAACAAATACGATTCTGGCTGTGGCTGGCCGAGTTTTGATGCGCCTGCGCATGACGGTGCTATCCGATATTTAGATGATAATAGTCACGGAATGAGCAGAACTGAGATTCGTTGTGCAGCCTGTGACAGCCATTTGGGGCATGTTTTCCCCGATGGACCGAAGACGACCGGGGAGCGTTACTGTGTTAACTCAGTGTCGTTAATTTTCAACAAAAGTAACTAACCGACGCCATTCTGCGCAATGAGATGTTAAAAGGTTACATTATTCCAATGAGTTAGGAATTTATTCTAATGAATTAGGAACCATATGGCTGGAGAACTGGCCGGCTTTAATTGCACTGACAACTTCAGCCGCGACATTCTCCAGCCGTTCAAACTTCTCGTCATCAAATCCATACAACAAGTCCAGCTCTGCTTTCGAAGCCAGAGGGACGCCATACTCTTTACCCACCATGGCCCACACATAAGCGTGCTCTTTGTCGTTCAGTACCTGATAGGTACTGGCCAAAGATTTAAAGATCTCGGTATTCACTGCTTGTCCCTGGCTGAGTTCCAGAGCGCGGTTAAGTAGTTGGATAGTTTTCTCGCGATCCCGGCTGGTGTAGAAGGTGGCTAGAGCGTACTGCATTTCTGCGGTATCCAGTTCAGGCTTACCTTCCATCTGCAAAAACTCGCGTCGCGCCTGATTATCGCCGATCTGGCTCCAGAGAAAATAGAGGGATTGCGGAGTACGCATCTGGTGCAGTTCATCCACCAGACGTTGTTGTTCATCGCCACTGTGCATCAGGGCGGAAAAGCGTTTTTGTTTCAGTTCGGTTTGGTCGATAGGCAGAATCTGCGCGGCCAGTTCGAGGCATTTACGGTATTCACTGACCAGCTGGTACTCGTGAATTTTATTGTCGACGCTGGGTTTTTTCAGTACTTCAAAACGCTGCCAAATCAGATCCGTGCGCGGGACACGGCACTGGCCGTCATCGATATTAAGCAGTTCGCAGCGCAGCCCCGGATTGTCCGCACACAGTTTGTCGGTGTTGTTGCGGTTTTCAAAACAACCGCTCAGGATCAGGGGCAAAGACAAGATAACTAGAGTTTTGACGTTGTTCATAATTATGGCTTGTGATCCGATACACTTATTTATTTAGCTAATCTTGACTGAATACGCCAGGTCGTTACTGTGACCCAAGCACGTAATTTATCACACAGTAGTAAGTAGGAAATCATCATGGATGCTAATCAATTAATCGATGCCATCACTCCCGAAGCGTATGAACGCCTGGTATTCGCCGTGGAAACGGGTAAGTGGCCTGAGGGTACACTACTTTCTCCGGAGCAGCGAGATTACTGTATGCAAGCTGTGATGTTGTATCAATCTAAGCACAATAAAGATGCGGATCACATGAGTATCAGTGCCGGTGGCGAGATGATGTTTAAGTCAAAGGCAGAGTTGAAAAAGCGTTTTCAACAGGGGCAGGAAGATATCGTTCGGGTTAATCCCAACCAAGAGTAGTAGGGTTTAGGCCCTAGGATCTAGGGCCTGGCTTGGAACACCGTCGTTCGAATTACAAGCTCATCTCACCGCGCAGCACCTGCTGCATCTGGTTTTTCACTTCCTCGTAAGAAAGATTCTGGCTGAGCAGGTAGTGCAGTTTCGCCAGCGCCGCTTCCGGCGTCATATCAAAACCGCTGATGACTCCCGCATCGGCCAGAGCACAACCGGTGGCGTAGCCGCCCATATTGACTTTACCGGCCAGACACTGAGTCAGGTTCACCACGATCACGCCGCGTTCAGACGCATCATGCAACTGAGCCAGCAGTTCTTTGTTCTGCGGTGCGTTACCGACACCAAAGGTCAGCAGGATCATCGCATTAACCGGCTGCAGCAGAGTGTTACGAATCACTTCATGGGAGATACCCGGGTACATGGTAATCACACCGACTGGCTGTGGCGTAATGTTCTGCACGCGGAATGCACCTTCAGGTTTGACGTCCAGTTTGACGTTGTTGCTGACCTGAATATTGATACCGGCTTCCAGCAGAGGCGGCAGGTTCGGTGATGTGAAGGCGTTGAAACCGTCAGCATGGGATTTGGTACTGCGGTTACCGCGCATCAACTGGTTGTTGAAAAACAGGGTCACTTCGTTGATCGGGTAGTTGGCCGCGATGTGCAGTGCATTGAGCAGGTTGGCCTGACCGTCTGAGCGTAGTTCTGCCAGCGGGATTTGTGAGCCTGTGACGATGACAGGTTTACCCAGATTTTCCAGCATAAATGACAGTGCCGAGGCGGTATAGGCCATGGTGTCAGTACCATGCAGGATCACGAAGCCATCATATTTTTCGTAGTTTTCACGGATGTCATCGGCAATTTTCTGCCAGTCCTGCGGGGTCATATCTGACGAGTCGATCAGCGGATCGTATTCATGCACGGTGAATTCCGGCATTTCCGGACGATGGAATTCCGGCATGGCAGCCAGCTGCTTTTCCATAAAACCAGCAACAGGAACGTAGCCATGGTCGGATTTCTTCATACCGATTGTACCGCCGGTGTAAGCGATATAGATATGTTTTCTTGTCATGGGGGAAACCACTTATTGTAGGGAACAGAGCGCGGATTATAGCGAAATCTTAGCCAATAAAAAGGGGCGTTTCTAACAAAGCACCCCCAGTTTAACGAGTGGTAAGATCAGTGTTACGTACGGTATCTGATGTTATTTTTCGTCAATTGTTACTACTGTACCTGGCAGGGTAGGCAGAACGCGTAATAACCTTTCGGGTCATTGAAACTGCTCATCAGACTGGCATCGGCAGTTAGCTGCTTCGCTGCCGGTTGCAGCGCTTCTGGTAACATAGTGGCGAAATCCATTCCCAGGCTGGTCCGCACCTGAGCAAACAGGTCCTGCACAAACTGCTGCGCCGGGCTGAGCGGTTCTTCGACCCAATACAGGTTGTAGTTGTCGAGATTAGCCAGTTGCGCTGCCAGTTTTACTGCGTCATCAAAATCACCCAGTTTATCGACCAGGCCATATTTTTGTGCGTCCTGAGCAGTCCAAACCCGGCCCTGAGCAACTTTATCAACAGCATCCACTGACATGTCACGGTTCTCTGCCACCAGAGAAATAAAGCGTTGGTAGCCGTTTTCAATGCCCATTTGCAGTGCTTGTTTAATGCCGTCATTGAGACCCGTCGTGATGCCGACGCCGGAGAACGGCGAGGTGCCCACACCATCCGTGTAGATGCCAAGCTTGTTGAGCCCTTTCTCAAAGGTCGTGATGACACTGAAAATACCAATTGAACCGGTGAGTGTGGTTGGCTGAGCCACAATCTGGTCACCGCCCATAGAGATCCAGTAACCGCCGGAAGCGGCCAGGCTCGACATCGAAATGACCACAGGCTTGCCGGCTGCTTTAATGGCATCGATTTCGTTACGAATCACTTCCGAAGCAAATGCACTGCCGCCCGGGCTGTCGACACGCAGCACGACTGCTTTCACTTTGTCATCGATACGCGCTTCTCGCAGTAGTGAGGCCAGAGTATCGCCGCCGACTGTGCCGCGTGGCTGATCACCATCCATAATAGTGCCGCTGGCCACGACCACTGCGATATCGTCCGCATTCATGTCAAATTTAGGTTTGACTGATGAACGGTACTCGTAGTAGCTGACCGCATTGTAGCTGTCTTCACCGTCACTGCCGAAGGCATCGACCAGTTGTGCGCGCACTTGCTGGCGCGTGGCCAGTTCGTCGACCAGGCCGGCTTTTAGTGACAGATCGGCCAGATTACCGGAGGACTGTTTTAGCAGCGCCAGAAATTCATCCATGCTCGGGGTCAGGGTCTTCGCATCAATCTGGCGATTGGTCGCCACATCGTCCACATAGGCTCCCCACAACTGGCTTAGCCAGCGTGACGCCGATTCTCGCGCGGCATCGGACATGTCGTCACGAATAAAAGGCTCGATAGCGGATTTATAGGTGCCGACACGGAAAACGTGAGTGTTAACGTCGAGATTTTCCAGCAGAGTCTTGTAGTACATGTTGTAGGCGCTGTAGCCACGCAGCATCACGGCGCCGTCGGGAGCCAGGAACACTTTGTCGGCATAGCTCGCCAGGTAGTACTGGCTCTGGTTGTACATATCGCCAACCGCGTACACCGGCTTACCGGATGCTTTGAATTCGTTGATCGCTTTGGCGATATAACGCAACTTGGTCAGATTGGTTTCCGGCAGGTCGCGCAGCGCCAGTACCAGCCCGCTGATGTGACTGTCATCTTTGGCCTGACGCAGGGTATCGACGATGTCAAACAAGACGTTCTCTTTCGGCAGATCATCACCCAGCACAGAACCGGCAAACGAGTCGAGTGGATTGATGTAAGTACTCTGCTCAACGACGGGGCCGGACAGGTTCAGAACCAAAGCCGAGGCTTGTCTGACGGTCGGCGCTGGTGAATCAGCATGAATGTAAATGAAATAGATAACTGCCAGGCTGAGGAGAAAAAGCAGATTGGTCAGAGCCAGTCTGACAAAGGTGATTAATTTCCAAATACCTTTGAAAATCAGGCCTATAAATCGAAATGTTTGTTTCATCTTGTCTCCAACGCAACAAGTAAATGGCTTGCTGAGGATGATACGCGGGTAATTCCGGGATAAGACAACCAAGTGAACTACCGCTTAAAGTGAACAAGCGGTTAAGCGGCAGTGCGCATCCACAGCATTATGGCGCACAGTGTAACGTCCAGCCCCGCCGGAGGGGCAGTCTCACACAGAATTGATCTCAGCAAAGGAGAGACGGCTTGGTTCGCCTTTAAGACCAGTCACTTGGGTATCCTCGTCATCCTACGTTATTCATTATACTCAAACAACCGCAAGATTGATCGTGGTTACAGAAATGTAAACGCCTGTTTGATTTTTGGTAAATGACTGCATATTCTGGTCAGACCATTAAAGATAACGATAAAAGTGACGCTGCCATGTACCCAAATCTGCTTCAGCCTTTAGATCTTGGATTTACTCAGTTGCGCAACCGGGTCCTGATGGGCTCAATGCACACTGGCCTTGAAGAGCACAAGGAAGGTCTGCAAAAGCTCGCTGCTTTTTACGCCGAACGCGCCAAAGGTGGCGTCGGACTGATTGTGACCGGCGGATTCTCTCCGAACTTGCGTGGTCGTCTGCACCCTTTCAGTGCTCAGTTCAGTAGTGCCAAACATGCAAAAGCGCATCAGGTGGTGACCGAAGCGGTGCACCATCACGGCGGAAAAATTGCCCTGCAGCTTTTGCATGCCGGCCGTTATGCGATGCATCCATTTTCTCTCAGCGCCTCCGCTATCAAAGCGCCGATTGCCCGTTTTGCGCCGGGAGAAATGAGCGAGCGCCAGATCTGGTCCACCATCGATGACTTTGCCAACAGTGCGCTGCTGGCCCGGCAAGCGGGTTATGACGGGGTCGAGGTGATGGGATCGGAAGGGTATCTGCTCAACCAGTTTATTTGTAAGCGTACCAACGTGCGTTATGACGCCTGGGGCGGCAGTTATGAGAACCGAATTCGCTTCCCGCTTGAAGTTGTACGGGCCATTCGTGCGACAGTCGGTGAAGAGTTTATTATTATTTTCCGCCTCTCGATGCTTGATTTGGTAGAAGAAGGCAGCACCTTTGAAGAAGTCGTTCAACTGGCCAAAGCGCTTGAGGAGGCTGGTGTCACCCTGATTAATACCGGTATCGGCTGGCATGAAGCACGCATTCCTACCATTGCAACTCAGGTGCCACGTGCTGCCTTCAGTTGGGTGACCGAAAAAATCAAACCGCATCTCAAGGTGCCGGTGATTACCTGTAACCGCATTAATACCCCGGGTCAGGCCGAGCAGATTCTTGCCAGCGGGCAGGCCGATATGGTCTCGATGGCTCGTCCATTCTTGGCCGATCCCTATTTTGTCGCGAAAGCAGAGCAAGGTCAGGCTAATCTGATTAACACCTGTATCGGGTGTAATCAGGCGTGTCTGGATAATGTTTTCCAGGCTAAGCGCGCCAGTTGCATGGTCAATCCGCAGGCCTGCTATGAGACCGAGCTGACGGTCACTCCGGCGGCTGTGAAGAAAAACATCGCCGTGATCGGCGCAGGGCCAGCCGGACTTGCCAGCGCGACCATGCTGGCGGAACGTGGCCATCAGGTGGATTTGTTTGAGCGCAATGACCGGATAGGAGGTCAGTTTCGCCTCGCCATGCAGATCCCGGGTAAAGAAGAGTTCCGGGAGACCATTCGCTATTTTGCTAACCGGATTGAACAGACCGGCGTGCGTTTGCACCTCGATACCGAAGTGACTTATTCGATGTTGGATGAATACGATGAGGTCGTGATGGCGTCCGGGGTTACGCCGCGTAAAGTGACGATTGAAGGCATTGATGATCCGGATAAGGTAGTGGATTACCAGACCCTAATCCGTGACAAAACTCCGGTCGGAGACAAGGTCGCCATTGTCGGCGCTGGTGGTATTGGGGTGGATGTAGCAACCATGATTACTGAGCCTGCGGCTTATAAACTCGACGACTGGCTGCACGAATGGGGCATTGATACCGACATTGCCTATCCGGGCGGGTTGTACCCGTATCCGGAGATGCTGAGTGATAAACAAGTGTGGCTGCTGCAGCGGCGCAAAGGCCGGGTTGGCAAAGGGCCGGGTAAAACTACAGGCTGGATCCATAAACGCACTCTGGAAAAACGCGGCGTGCATCTGATGGGCGGAGTCAGTTATGAAAGTATCGATAACCAGGGACTGCATATTTCGTTAAATGGTAATCCACAGCTGCTGGAAGTGGACAAAGTGGTAATTTGTGCCGGTCAGGAGTCGGTACGTCCGTTTGAGGACAAGTGGCAACAGCTGGGCGATAAGCTGCATGTTATCGGTGGAGCGGATGTGGCCGGTGAGCTGGATGCTGTGCGCGCCATCCGTCAGGGAGTCACGCTAGCGCTGACGCTTTGACAGGCGTTGTCTGTATCCATTACTGATGAGGGCGCCTTTTGGCGCCCTCTGTTGGTTCGGATTCGGTCACTGGCGTTATAGAATAACGGTTTTGTTGCCGTACACGAAGACGTGGTCGTTAACCACTTTGCTCAGCGCTTTACTCAGCACGCTCTTCTCAACGTCACGTCCTGCCTGCGCCATGTCTTTTGCGCTGAAGGTGTGGTCGATTGGAATCACATCCTGCTTGATGATTGGACCTTCATCGAGATCGTTGGTGACAAAGTGCGCTGTGGCACCAATGATCTTCACACCGCGCTCGTAAGCCTGTTGATAGGGGCGTGCGCCGATAAAGGCTGGCAGGAAGCTGTGGTGAATGTTGATGATCTTGTGGTGGTACTGCTCAACAAAAGCAGGAGTCAGCACACGCATGTATTTGGCCAGCACCACGAAGTCCGGATCGTACTGGTTGATCACTTCCAGCATCTTCTGCTCGTGTTCCTGACGATTGAGGCCTTCATGTGACACGCAGTGATACGGGATATCAAACTTCTCCGTCAGTCCCTGCAGCACATCATAGTTACCGATAACCGCAGCGATATCGACATTGAGGCTGCCATCGAAATTTTTCATCAGAATGTCGCCCAGACAGTGCGACTCTTTGGTGACCAGAATCACCACACGTTTGCGGGTTGAGCTGATCAGTTTGCGTTTGGCACCTTGTGGCAGTGCGTTGTCCAGGTCGGCGAGCAGGGTTTCATCGTTAAAGTAGCCCTCAAGCTCGGTGCGCATGAAAAAGTGGCCGCTGGTGTTATCCACGTATTCGCTGTTGTGGATGATGTTGAGTTGATGTTTGTAACAAATATTGGTGATCTTCGAGATCAGACCCGGCGCATCGGTACAATGCGTAAGCAGCGTTTTCTTTTCCATTAATGACAACTTCCGTGCATTTTCTTTTTTGGTTATGTACACCTTTCTGAGGTGAAGTGGTCTGCGGCAGTCGGTTCACCGGCTGGTGGTCCGAGCACGACTTCAATGAGGTCAGAGGTATTACAGGGTAGGCAAGCCGGAACGGTAAGGCTGCCCAAGCAGTCTTTATAATTAATCGATTCTCCGTATGGTTTCAACCACTATCTGGGCGCTTGGTCACATTATTTCTGGTTCGGTGATGTAACCCGCTAAGATCACGCCGATAGAATCGGATTCGCACCCGGGGGGAAAACTGCCATAATCGCCGCATTCTCTCTTTCGACAGCTCGCAGGATGATTGCAAAAACCTTTTCTCAGCAGGGCGCTCTGGGTAAAGCCATTCCCGGCTTTCAGGCTCGTCAGGCGCAAATCGATATGGCTGAAGCAGTGGCTAAAGCCATTGCAGACGACTCGCAGCTGGTGGTTGAGGCGGGGACGGGAACCGGTAAGACCTTCGCCTATCTGGTGCCAGCTCTGCTGAGTGGCAAGAAGGTGATCATTAGCACCGGATCGAAAAACCTGCAGGAGCAGTTATTTCACCGCGATCTGCCTTTAATGGTCGGTGCGCTCGGTTTTCACGGCAGTGTTGCTTTGCTGAAAGGTCGGGCGAACTATCTTTGTCTCGACCGGCTTAGTCGCCAGATGGTGGAAAGTCACACCAATCAGACGGACCCGACATTGCTGACCCAGTTAGTCAAAGTGCGTAGTTGGGCGTCGGAGACCAAAACCGGTGACCTGGGTGACTGTGATGAGCTGCCGGAAGACAGCATGATCATTCCGACCATCACCTCTACCAACGATAACTGCCTGGGTAAAGAGTGTGCCAGCTATCAGGACTGCTTTGTCTCCAAAGCCCGCCGCAAAGCTCTGGATGCCGATGTGGTGGTGGTGAACCATCACTTGTTTCTGGCAGACCTGGCGATAAAAGAAACCGGCTTTGGGGAGCTTATCCCGGAAGCGGACGTGTTTATCTTTGATGAAGCACATCAGCTGCCTGATATCGCCAGCCAATATTTTGGTCAGTCGGTATCCAGCCGTCAGATTCAGGAGCTGGCCAAAGACATCGAGATTGGTTATCGCACCGAAGCGAAAGATATGCGCCAGCTACAAAAAGTCGGCGATAAGCTGGTGCAGTCAGCGATGGATTTGCGCATCGCGCTGGGTGATACCGGTTTTCGCGGCAACTGGCGCGAGGCGATTCAGTCGCCGTCCATTGTCCGCGAAGTAGAGCGGGTGCGGGAGAGTCTGGACTTTGCCATCGACGTGCTCAAACTGGCCCTGGGCCGCAGTCAACTGCTCGATACCGCTTTTGAACGGGCTAACCTGATCAAAGGGCGCGTTGAGCGGGTATGTGATGTCTCGATTACCGGTTATTCCTACTGGTACGACACCACACCGCGTCAGTTTAGCCTGCATATTACCCCGCTGACCGTGGCAGATAAGTTTCACGAACAGATGGAAATGAAGCAGGGCGCGTGGATATTCACCTCCGCGACATTGGCAGTGAACGACGATTTTGGCCACTTTACCCATCGGCTCGGATTAGAGCCGGCGGCGCAGTTTTCTCTGCCCAGCCCGTTTGATTATGCGCAGCAGGCCAAATTGTGCGTGCCGCGCTATCTGCCTGAGCCGAACAGTCCCGGTCTTGCGAATAAACTGGTCTCTATGCTGGCACCTGTGATTGAGCAAAACCAGGGGCGCTGCTTTTTCCTCTGCACGTCACACAGTATGATGCGTGAACTGGGTGAGCGATTTCGCGAACAGCTCTCTCTGCCAGTGCTGATGCAGGGCGAAACCAGTAAGCAAAAGACCCTGGCGGAATTTATGGAGCTGGGGAATGCTTTGCTGGTGGCGACTGGAGCCTTCTGGGAAGGGATCGATGTTAGAGGCGATACCTTAAGCTGTGTTATCATCGACAAACTTCCGTTTACGGCACCGGACGATCCGCTGCTTAAAGCACGAATTGAAGATTGTCGTCTGCGTGGCGGCGATCCGTTTGCACAGGTTCAGTTACCCGAGGCGGTCATCACCCTGAAACAGGGCGTCGGACGACTGATTCGCGATAAGAAAGACCAGGGAGCGCTGATCATCTGTGATAACCGTTTGGTCACCAGAGATTATGGCGGTATCTTCCTCAGTAGTTTACCGCCCATCCCGAGAACCCGGGACTTGGAAGTGGTGAAGGACTTTCTGCAACATATACATCAGGCAAAGTAGGCCAGTGAAAGTAAGGGTATCCTGCCCGGGCGACTTTGTTTGGATTTATTAACTACAGCAATAATTTAGAGATATTCATGAGCGCAAAAATTCTTGCCATCGATACCGCAACCGAAGCATGTTCGGTCGCACTCCTGGTGGGCGATAAACTGTATTCTCGCAGTGAAGTGGCTCCCCGTGATCACACCAAAAAGATTCTGCCGATGGTCGATGAGGTGCTGAAAGAAGCGGGTTTAACACTGCAAGAGTTAGACGCGCTGGCGTTTGGTCGTGGCCCTGGCAGTTTCACCGGGGTTAGGATTGGTATCGGTATTGCGCAGGGACTGGCTTTTGGTGCCGACCTGCCGATGATCGGCGTGTCGACTCTGGCGGCAATGGCTCAGGGAGCTTACCGGACTCAGGGGGCAACCCATGTTGCGTGTGCGATTGATGCACGTATGAGTGAAGTGTACTGGGGACGCTATGTGCGTCAGGCCGACGGCAGCTGGCAGACGGTGGATGAAGAGTGTGTGATTCCACCTCAGGCTCTGGCTGACAATATCGCCGCCGATGCACAGACCTGGGCCACGGTGGGGACCGGTTGGGATGCTTATCCGCAGGAACTGGCGACGCTACCGCTGACGATTCAGAGCAGTGAAGTGCTTTATCCGCAGGCGCAGGATATGGTGATTCTGGCCAAGCAGGCGTTTGAGCAAGGTCACACCGTCGCAGTGGAGGACTCCAGCCCGGTCTATCTGCGTGATACTGTGGCATGGAAAAAACTGCCGGGTCGTGAATAACGGACAGAATGCATAATGCAGCCCCCTGGGCCACAATGAAGGTGAACGTCATTTAACTGGAGCGCACAGTATGGTTTCAATTAACGGTCTGCCTCCCGCAAGGATACCGGGCGGCCACCGGACATCCAAAGCGAAGAAGAAGCCGCAGGCTGACCATGCCGCGTCCGAGGTCGCCCAGACCAGCAAGGTTGCCACGGCGGTGTCTCACTCTATCCGCCATATGGATGCGTCTGATTTCCAGCGTGCTCAGGTACAGTATGATTTGCCGGAAGGGCGATCGAGAAAGGCGCTCGAAGAGTATATGGATATAATGAATCACTCCAGAAAAGAGGAACTGGCACAGTTACTCGGAGTCGATATCTATATCTGATGGCGAGATATGCCTGTCTGATCGAATAGGGGCTCATTATGAAACGTTTCCAGATTCAGTCTGTTATTACCGCACTGGCGGCAGCTCTGCTGTTGTCAGCCTGCGCCACTTTACCTTCCCAGCTCACGGCAAACAGCGACAATGTGATCAGTGATTACTCGCGCTGGAGTGAGATTGATCCGGCCAGTCAGGCCGAAGTTCGTCTCGGTGGTGTGATTGCCAGTGTCACGAACCTGGCTGATAAAACCCGGATTGAAATCGTTAATCTGCCGATTGATGATGTGGGGCGTCCGAGTCTGACCAGCGAGCCGCAGGGGCGATTCGTCGCGTATGTGAACGGCTTTCTTGATCCGATCACCTACGGTCAGGGACGTCTGATTACCCTGGTCGGCACCACTACATCGCCGGAAATGGGCAAAGTCGGTGAATTCGAGCAGATGCTGCCGGTGATGAAAGCCAGTGGCTATTATCTGTGGAAAGTGACTGAGCGGGTAGTGATTGACGATATCGGGCCTTACCATTATCCGTGCCGCAATTTCTATTGTCGTCATTTTGATGATTTTCCTCGTGACGGGCGTGTCATTCAGGAAGTCAAATAAAGCGATGCAGGGAATCAAATAGAGCGATTCAAGAAGTGAAATAATGCTGCGTTCAACCTCTTATCCGATAGCCGGTGGTCAGCTTGCTGCGCTGGAAACCGGTGATCTGCAAACGGCCGAGTTCTCGGTCGTTTTTTTACATGGCTGGATGGACAATGCCGCCAGTTTTATCTCAGTAATGGCAGAGCTGCAGCAGGTCTGGCCAACCGCGCATCTGTGTGCCGTGGATCTGCCCGGTCATGGTTTATCCAGCCATAAAGCGGATAACCACTTTTATCCATTTCATCACTATATTGACGATATATACCAATTTTTGGCGCATTTTTCGCCAAACAGACGGATATTAGTCGGTCATTCACTTGGTGCATTGATCGCAAGTTGCTATAGTGCCGCCTTTCCTGACCAAGTGGTAGGATTAGTTCAGATTGAAGGGCTGGCCCCTTTGTCCGAAGCGCCTGAACTCAGTGTTGAGCGTTTACGGCGCGGCGTGCTCAGCCGCCAGCGTCTACGGCGTAAACCGGAGCGCGGCTATCGCAGCTTTGATCAGGCAGTCGAGCGACGGGCCGAAGCCAATCAGATTGCCGCGCCCTTAATCACGCCGGTAGTGGAACGAGGCATTGCCCAAGTGGACGGACAATGGCGCTGGCGCCACGACAGCGCACTGAAAGGTGAGTCATTATATCGCATGTCCCCTGAGCACGCTGAGGCGATAATGGCGCAGATACGCTGTGTACAGCGTGTTATTCTGGGTAAGCGAGGTTACCCTCATTTAAAAGAGGATCGCCGCATTTACCCCGATGATCGCTTGGAGATGTTTACTATTTCTGGTGGTCACCATTGCCATCTTGAGCAACCCGGCCTCGTCGCAGAACTAATTTTAGGCTTAGTTAACAAAATTTAAACAAGTGTTTGAGACTTTCGTGCTCAAGCTCGCCGGCTGTGCTGTAATAGCATCATTCTAATAATGATAAACGATAATAATGCCAGCCTATGACGAGGAGTTTTACCGTGGATAAACCTTGGCTCTCACGTTATCCAAGTGATGTACCGGAAAGCATAAATCCGGACCAATATCTGTCATTGGTCGAAATGTTCGAGCAATCTGCCCGCCAGTATGCCGATCAGCCTGCGTTCATTAACATGGGGTCAGTGATGACCTACCGTAAACTGGAGGAGCGAAGCCGGGCGTTTGCGGCTTACCTGCAGAACGAACTCAAGCTGAAAAAGGGCGACCGCGTCGCACTAATGATGCCTAACCTGTTGCAGTATCCGGTTGCGCTGTTCGGCATCCTGCGAGCGGGTATGATTGCCGTGAACGTTAACCCGCTGTATACCCCTCGCGAGCTGGAGCATCAGCTCAACGATGCTGATGTGCGGGCAATCGTGATTGTTTCCAACTTTGCCAATACGCTAGAGCAGATTGTCGCCAATACCGCCGTCAAGCATGTGGTGCTGACCAGCCTGGGTCAGATGCTGCCGCGTGCCAAAGGCACGGTGGTTGATTTTGTGGTCAAGTACATCAAAGGCATGGTGCCGAAGTACAATCTGCCCGGTGCAATCTCGATGCGCAAAGCGCTGCACAAAGGGCGTCGTCTGCAATACGTCAAACCCTTCATGTCCGGCGAAGACATTGCCTTTCTGCAATACACCGGCGGCACCACGGGGGTGGCCAAAGGGGCCATTCTGACTCACCGCAACATGGTCGCTAACGTGCTGCAGGCCAAAGGTGCCTATGGGCCGGTACTGCGGGAAGGGCGTGAGCTGGTGGTGACGGCACTGCCGCTTTATCACGTGTTTGCCCTGACGGTGAACTGCCTGCTGTTTATTGAAATGGGCGCGCAGAATTTACTGATCACTAACCCGCGCGATATTCCCGGCTTTGTTAAAGAGCTGCAAAAGCATCCGTTTACCGCAATTACCGGGGTGAATACCCTGTTCAATGCGCTGGTCAACAATGAAGATTTCCGCGAGCTCGATTTCAGCAATATGACATTGTCGGTCGGCGGTGGTATGGCGGTGCAGCGCGCGGTGGCGGAGAAGTGGAAAAAGATCACCGGTATCCATTTGCTGGAAGGTTATGGCCTGACCGAGTGTTCGCCTCTGGTGACTGGTAACCCGTATGATCTGGTGGACTACTCCGGTGCGATTGGTCTGCCGGTGCCTTCGACCGAAGCGCGTATCGTCGATGAAGAGGGCAATGTGCTGCCGTTTGATCAGACCGGTGAGCTTCAGGTGCGTGGTCCGCAGGTGATGCAGGGTTACTGGCAGCGTCCGGAAGCGACCAGAGAGGTGATCGATCAGGACGGCTGGCTGTCGACCGGCGATATCGTGCGCTTTGACGAGCTGGGCATGATTTACATTGTTGACCGCAAGAAGGACATGATTTTGGTGTCCGGTTTTAACGTCTATCCGAATGAGATTGAAGATGTAGTGGCGCTTAACAGCAAGGTGTTGGAAGTGGCGGCGATCGGGCAATCGCACGAAGTGTCCGGTGAAGTGGTCAAGGTTTACGTGGTGAAAAGCGATGCCAGCCTGACCAAAGATGAAGTAATCGCTCACTGTCGCCAGCATCTGACCGGCTATAAAGTTCCGAAACTGGTCGAGTTTCGCGATGAACTGCCGAAAAGTAACGTCGGTAAAATCCTGCGCCGGGTTTTGCGTGAAGAAAACGAAGCGCAGCACGCGGAGCAGAGAAAAAGCGCGTAACGCACATATCACCATTTAATGTTACAATGCCGGCTTTAATTGTCGGCATTTTTATTCCCATGGAGTCAGGGCGATTTCAGCAGGGAGCCTTAAAGCGAGCCATTTGTGAATTATCAGATAATCAATCAACTCAATGATCTTCAACGTGTCTGCAGCCTGGCACGCGACGCAGACGTGGTGATGCTGGACACTGAATTTGTCCGCACCCGTACTTTTTACCCGCAGCTGGGCCTGATTCAGTTGTTCGATGGCGAGAACCTGTCGCTGATTGACCCGCAGGCGTTGGACGAGATGTCTCCGTTTGTGGAGTTGTTGCAGGATACCTCGGTACTCAAGGTACTGCATGCTTGTGGTGAAGACATTGAAGTGTTTAAAAACAGCTTCGGTTGTGTGCCGTTTCCTATGGTTGACACCCAAATCATGGCCGCGTTTCTGGGCTATGGTCTGTCGACCGGTTTTGCGGCACTGGCCCAGGATCTGTTAGGCGTGGAACTGGATAAAAGCGAATCGCGTACCGACTGGCTGGCCCGCCCGCTGTCGCAAAAGCAGCTGGAATACGCAGCAGCGGATGTGTTCTATCTGCTGCCGATGTATGAACAGTTGCTGGAACGAGTGACGAAAGCCGGCTGGTGGGAAGCGGCGCAGCAGGAATCTGAACTGTTGTCGGACAAGCGTGTCCGGGTCAGCGATCCAGAGTGTGCCTACCTGGATATTAAGGGAGCCTGGCAACTTAAACCGCGTGAACTGGCGGTCCTTAAGCCTCTGGCGACCTGGCGTTATAATGAAGCGGTGAAACGCGACCTGGCGCTCAACTTTGTGATTCGTGAAAACGATTTGCTGACCATCGCCCGTCTGGCGCTGCGCAGTCCGAAACGGATGGAAGAAGAGGGGATTGACCCGCATGTGATTCGTCGTCACAGCAGCAAAATCATTACCCTGGTGAAAGCCGCGCAGCAAACGCCACCGGATCAGTACCCGGCTAAAATCGTGCCGCTGATGGATTATCCGGGCTATAAGCAGCTGTTCAAAAAGCTGAAAGATGAAGTGAAAAATGTTTCACAAACCTCAGGTCTGGCGGCTGAGTTCCTGGCGTCTAAAAAACAGATCAACCAGCTTTTGAACTGGGTGTGGTTTGAAGATAAAGATCCGGCCAAATTGCCTGATCTGATGCAGAGCTGGCGTCAGCCGCTGCTCGGTAACAAGTTACTGGCGTTGGTGTAAGGCCAGTTTCTGAACGCATATCGTGACAAACCGGCCTTGAGGCCGGTTTTGCTTTTCTGGCGTATCGAACGGTATCCGGTTCTGCCTGCCGGATCGCAAAGCACTGACCTCGCTGTGCTATGATATGGATTCGGTTGATTATTCTTTATCGCGCGGTGCTGGCGTATTGACTGGAGCACGGCGGTTAAGGTTGAAAAGGAATCCAATGACAGCGACTCAATATCTCAACGATCTCAATCAGCGTTATCTGCAACTTCATCGGGTCAAAGAAGACTTTTTCTGGGATACCTATATGGGGATCAGTGATGATCATGATGGATCGACTCAGGCACAAACCGCCTGGACCCAGTTTCTCAGTGCTGGTGAGCAGATAACCACCATCCGGGCACAGATTGATGCGGCCCACAATATTGCCGACCCTGAACTGAAACAGCAGACTCTGACCGGCCTTAAGGGCTGGCTGGCGATGTTTGAATCTCATGCGCTGGAGTCCCAATCGGCTCAGCAGTTTAAATCCAGGCTGATTCAGTTTGAGTCTGACCTGTTTGAGAAAAAGCAGCAGCATCCGCTCTATTACCGTAATGAACAGGGCGAGCAGGTTGAAGCCTCGATTGTGACGTTGTCGTCCACTATTCGTACCCATGCTAACGAAGCTGTACGTGAAAGTGCTCATCAGGCGCTGCTCGGTCTGGAGCAGTGGCTGCTGGAGAATGGTTTTATTGAACTGGTGAAGCTGCGCAATGAATTTGCCCGCAGCCTGGGTTACGCCACCTTTTTTGATTACTCGGTGGCGAAAAAAGAAAAAATGACCACTGAGCAGCTGTTTACCATCCTGGATGACTTTGAGCTGCGTACCCGTGACAGCCATTTGCGCAGCCTGAATAACCTGGCCGATGAGAAAGGTGAGCAGTCGCTGAGCGGGCATAACTTCATCTTCTCTTTTGCTGGCGATGTGATGCGTGAACTGGACCCTTACGTGCCGTTTTCCCGTTCCCTACGGCGCTGGGTAGAATCGTTTGGTCGTTTGAATATTGATTATTCCGGTGCTGAGCTGACTCTGGATCTGCTCGATCGCAAAGGCAAATATCCGAACGGTTTTTGCCACGGGCCGATTCCGTCGTTTTATGACCAGGGCCACTGGGTGGCGGCAAAAGTCAATTTCACCAGTAACGCTAAGCCGGATCAGGTCGGCAGCGGCTACGACGGTATTAACACTCTGTTCCATGAAGGTGGTCACGCGGCGCACTTTGCCAACGTGAAAATGAACGCTCCGTGTTTTTCTCAGGAGTTTGCGCCCACCTCCATGGCCTATGCTGAAACCCAGTCAATGTTCTGCGACAGTCTGCTGACCGATGCTGACTGGCTGAAAACCTACGCTCTTAACGCTAAAGGTGAGGCGGTGCCGGATGAAGTGATTAAAAGCATGGTCTTCAGCCGCCAGCCATTTAAAGCTTATGAGGAGCGCAGTATTCTGCTGGTGCCGTACTTTGAACGTGCGCTCTATGAGCTCAGCGATGCAGAGCTAACGCCGCAACGCATTACCGCACTGGCGCGTGAAACGGAGCAGCGTATTGTCGGTTTAGGGTGCAGTCCGCGACCGCTGCTGGCGATTCCGCATCTGCTGTCCGATGAATCGGCTTGTGCCTATCACGGTTATCTGCTGGCGCACATGGCGGTTTACCAGACCCGTGCCTATTTCCTCGACACATTGGGTTATCTGACCGATAACCCGCGTATTGGTCCGCTACTGGCCGAAAACTACTGGCATTGCGGAAACAGTCAGTCGCACAATGACACAATCAAGAGCCTGACCGGAGAGGGCTTTAATGCCAAGTACCTGGCGGATGTGTGTAATTTATCGCCAGAGCAGGCCTGGCAGGTCCAGCAGGATAAGATAACCGCGCTGGCGACACGTGAGCGGGCACCGGTCGCATCGCTCAATGCAGCCATTAAGGTTGTCAACGGCGCACAAGAGATTGCGTCGAATGAGCAGTCTGATGAAGAGTTATGCCAGCAGTTTGAGCAGTATATTGCCAAGCATTATCACTGCTGAGCCGGATAGCAGAAAAACAAGAGCCGACCTCAGGTCGGCTCTTTGTCACTTACTTCTCGTCATCCGGTAGCTTAACGTTCAGTTCCAGCACAGCCAGATCGTCGCCCTTGTGTTCAAACGACAGCTCGACCATGTTTGGGTCAATCGCTACGTATTTGGCAATCACCTGCAGAATGTCTTCTTTCAACTGCGGCAGGTAGTTCGGAGCCGGATCATTCTGGCTGCGGCGCTCGGCCACGATGATCTGCAGACGCTCTTTGGCAAGGTTGGCTGAGGTTTTCTTCTGTGGTCGAAAAAACTCAAGTAATGACATAACGGTTTAGCCCCCAAAAAGTCGTTTAAAGATGCCTTTCTTCGGCTCGGTCAGGAAACGGAATTCCACTTGCTCACCCAGAAGACGTGACACTGTGTCCTGATAAGCCTGGCCCGCATCCGACTGATCGTCAAAAATGACCGGAATACCTTTGTTAGACGCATTCAGTACCGCCTGGCTCTCCGGAATGACACCAACCAGAGGCACATGCAGAATTTCTTCCACATCCTGCACCGACAGCATTTCACCCTGAGTGACACGTAGCGGGCTGTAGCGGGTCAGCAGCAGGTGCTGTTTCACTGGCTCAAGGCCTTGTTCAGCACGCAGTGATTTAGAGTCCAGAATACCCAGGATACGGTCAGAGTCGCGCACCGATGAGACTTCCGGGTTCGTGGTCACAATCGCTTCATCGGCGTAATACAATGCCATCAAAGCGCCTTGCTCAATACCGGCCGGTGAGTCACATACGATGAAGTCAAAATCCATCTCTTTCAGTTCGTTAAGAATGCGCTGTACGCCTTCTTTACTCAGTGCATCCTTGTCGCGGGTTTGTGAAGCCGGCAAGATGAACAGATTCTCGTTGCGCTTATCTTTAATCAGCGCCTGGTTCAGCGTGGCTTCTCCGTTGATCACATTAACAAAGTCGTAGACTACGCGGCGCTCACAACCCATGATCAAATCCAGATTACGCAGACCGATATCAAAATCGATTACCGCGGTCTTTTTACCTTGCAGCGCTAAACCTGACGCGATAGCTGCGCTGGAGGTGGTCTTACCAACCCCACCTTTTCCTGACGTAACGACAATGATGCGTGCCATTTGAGTTTTTCCTTCCGAATTTTTTACGAATTTTTTTAAATGGTGAGTACTTCAAAATGCAGTGAGTCATCAGTCATGCTGAGCATCACTTTTTTCTGCCAGAACTCACTTTCAATTTTATCGCTCAGCCAGTAATTACCCGCGATAGATACCAGCTCAGCTTGTAAATCATGACAGATAATTTTAGCTTCTTTCTGGCCACTGGCCCCGGCTATTGCCCGGCCACGCAGTGTGCCATGAATATGAATAGACCCGTCGGCAATGACTTCCGCACCCGGACTGACGTGATTAAGGATCACCAGGTCACCATCTTTAGCATAGACCTGCTGACCGGATCGGATCGGCGTACGGACTATTTTTGTCGGTGCCATTTTTGCCGGCGCTTTATTCGGGTTATTGCTGGTGGTCATCACTGCAAACCCGGCCTCTGATGCCTGTAACTGGCAACGCTTGTCTTTACACCCGGTCACACCAACCGGGATCAGGCCGGCTTCACTCATGCCCTGTTTCAGGGCCGGAAAGTCCAGATCCTGTTCGACTTTGGCAATATTGAGCACCACAGGTGCATTAGCAAAAAATGCAGGCGCCTGTGACACCTTCTGTTTCAGAAAATCGACCGCACTGGCGATGTGATTATCAGAAAGGTGTAAAACCGATAAAGTAAAACTGCTACCTTTCAGGTCATGGGTATTCGACATTGTAACGTTGACCTCAATAAACTCGTGGCTGCATGACAAAGAGCGTTGCCTGAGACTAGGTGACTCATGTTATATTCAGCGCATTGACGCAGCAAGCGGTCTTGCGGTCAAATGAGTGATTTGGGCACAATTTTGGTAAAAGTTGACCATTTATAAACAAAAACCGCCATTAGGTTAATAAAAGGCTCCTCATGCTTTGTTCTATCTATAAAAGTTCTAAGAAAGAAGGTACTTACCTTTACATTCCGAAACGCGATGACTTTTCACAGGTTCCTGACACTTTGATGCAGATGTTTGGTAAACCTGTCTTTGTTATGCTGGTGAATCTGGAAAAGCGCCAGTTAGCGCTGGTTGATGTGGAGAAGGTCAAAGCCTCGCTTGACGAACAAGGCTTCTTCTTGCAATTGCCGCCACCACCAGAGAACCTGTTAGAACAACACAAACAACGAAAAGCTCAAACCAAACACTGAGCGGGATGACTCGGGGAGGGCATCTTGAAAAAATTACTGTCAGTTATTCTGGGATTCACCCTTGCAACACCCGTTCTGGCCAATGAGGTCAGCTTTGAACAATATGTCGAAGGTCTTAAACAGCAGGCGCGTCAGGAAGGTATTTCAGAACAGATACTGACTGAGGCGTTTGACGGCGTCGAGTACAAGCCACGCGCTGTGGTGGCTGATCGCAATCAGCCAGAAAAAAAACTCACTCTGGATGAATACATTCCGCGCGCGGTACCGGACTGGAAAGTCAAACAAGCGCAGGAATTGTACGACGAGCACTACGACGAGCTACAGCGTATCGGCAAACAATATGGTGTGCAGCCGCGCTTTATCGTTGCTTTGTGGGGCGTCGAAAGTAATTTCGGCCGTCATATGGGCAACTACAGTGTGATTGATGCCTTGTCGACCATGGCTTACGAAGGACGCCGTGAGGCGTTTTTCCGCAAAGAGGCGATGGCGGCCCTGCAAATCCTCGAACAGGGTCATATCAGCGCAGATAAAATGAAAGGTTCCTGGGCGGGTGCGATGGGGCAATGTCAGTTTATGCCAAGCTCCTTCCTCTCTTTTGCCGCTGACGGCGACGGAGATGGTAAGAAAGACATCTGGGGCACCAAAGCCGATGTGTTTGCGTCAACCGCCAACTATCTAAGCAGTTCAGGCTGGGATGACAAATTTACCTGGGGCCGCCAGGTCAAGATCCCGCACGGTTTTGAGCATGACCTACAAGGGCGTGAAGCTGACAAAGGTAAGTTGCTGCAGGAATGGAGCAAACTGGGCGTGACCCGTTATGATGGCAAGCCTCTGCCAAAACTGGATAACGACATCAAAGCCTGGCTGATCATGCCGGACGACGAAAGCGGCCGTATTTATCTGGTTTATAATAACTACAACGTGTTGATGAAATGGAACCGCTCGTACTACTTTGCGCTCGCGGTCAGCCATCTCGCCGACCGGATTAAATTTTAGTTTCATGTTAAGGGCTCATCAGAGCCCTTATTTATCTAAAAAGGTTGTTATGTCTTTGCCATTTTTTGCGGCTATTCCGCTGCCTGAGGTGCCATAGTGTTTGCTGAACGGGCCAGTCAGATGGTGATGTTTGCTACGCTGATTAAACATCAGAGCTTTACTGCGGCAGCCCACAGCCTGGGTGTATCGGTGTCACATGTCAGTAAGCAACTGGCCCAGCTTGAAGCCTCGGTGGGGATGAAGCTGGTGCAGCGCACCACGCGCAGTTTTACAGTCACCGAAGCCGGGCAGGCGTTGTATCGTCACAGCGAGCAACTGGTGGCACTGGTCAGTGATGCCCAGAGTGAGCTCGACAGTCAGCGTGAGGAAGTGTCCGGCCTGCTGCGCCTTGGCTTGTCCCAGTCATTTGGCAGTTTACATGTACTGCCAGCCCTGCAGGAGCTGAGAGAGTTGTATCCGAGCCTGAAGGTCGAAGTGCATCTGTTTGATGGCAAGATAGATATGCTCAATGAAGGGCTGGATTTGTGGATTACCAGTAATGAGCATTTACCGGAGGGCTATGTTGCCCGCCGTCTGGCCGATTGCCAGTTTGTGGTGGCGGCGTCGCCGGAATACTTGTTGCATCACGACAGCCCGCAGACGCCTTATGATTTACAAGATCACAATTGCCTGATTTACCGGAGCTGGGAACGCGATTACACCAGCTGGGCTTTTCGTCAGGGGGCGCAGCAGCTCAATATCAAGGTGGCGGGTAACTACTCGGTGGATTTGGCCGAAGCGGTACGCGAAGCGGCGGTCGCCGGTTGGGGCATTGCTTACCTGGCAACCTATCTGATTCGTGACGAGTTTCGTAATGGTCAACTGATTCAGTTGCTGCCGGACTGGCAGGCCTGCCAGAATATGCCATTTTATGCGGTTTACCCAAGTCGTAAACATCTGCCCAAGAAAACCTCAGTGGTGATCGATTTCCTCAAGCAGCGGATCGGGGAGCCCTGCTACTGGGACGCCCGTCTTGCGCCTTATGTCCGGCTCTGATCGCATTGATCGCGCAGCGTTCCGGCGGATCGGTTTGGTTAGCAAACGGCGACCTGTCGTGAGTGAAACACGATTTCCAGCCTCAAAACACGGCTCCCAGCCTCAAAGCATTATTTCCCAGTCTCAAAACATTTTTTCCATATAGAAAATAAAAGCCAAGGCAAACGTTTAAGTTATTGCAGATCAATGGCTTATTTCTAACACGTCGTCAGCTTGTTGCATCCCTACACCTGATTAACAAACATCGGTTGCGCACACGTTTTCCTGCTATAGAATCCGGCGCCTTTCCTGTTTCCCTTTTGTGATTGGATGGCGTATGTCTTCTCTTATTGGTGTTGGCGCAATTCTGGTGATTGCGTGGTTACTTTCTACTGACAGAAAAAATATTCGGCTGCGTACCGTTGGTCTGGCCTTTGCGCTGCAGGTTGTGTTCGCGCTGTTAGTGCTTTACGTACCGGCAGGTAAAGAGGTGCTGAATACGGTTACCCAGAGCGTATCGAACCTGATCAACTATGGTCAGGAAGGTATCAACTTTATGTTTGGTGGCATTGCGACCGGCAGCGTCGGTTTTGTTTTTGCCATCAACGTGCTGGGTATCATTATCTTCTTCTCGGCGCTTATTTCTGGCTTGTACCACATTGGTCTGATGCCGCGCATCATCAACTTGATCGGTGGCGGTATTCAGAAACTGCTGGGCACTGGCCGTGCGGAATCTTTGTCGGCAACCGCGAACATCTTTGTTGGTATGGTGGAGGCGCCGCTGGTGGTGAAACCCTATCTGAAACAGATGAGCGATTCACAGTTCTTTGCGGTGATGACCTGTGGTCTGGCTTCTGTTGCGGGGGAACTCTGGTCGGCTACGCATCTTTGGGTGTGGATCTTGGCTACCTGATTGCGGCGGCGTTTATGTCAGCGCCAGCCGGTCTTCTGATGGCGAAACTGCTGGTTCCAGAGCAGGAGCCGTTGCTGGCTCAGGCACAAGATCTTAAACCTGAAATGCCGCAAGCGACCAACGTGGTGGAAGCGGTCGCAGATGGTGCCATGTCTGGTCTGCGCATTGCGGTTGCGGTTGGTGCGACTCTGCTGGCGTTTGTCAGTGTGATTGCGATGCTAAATGGTCTGCTAGGCTGGGTAGGCGATCTGTTCGGCATGCAGCTGAGCTTTGAACTGCTGCTGGGCTACCTGTTTGCACCTCTGGCTTGGTTAATTGGTGTGCCATGGAGTGAAGCCATGGTGGCGGGCTCGCTGATCGGTAACAAGATCGTGGTGAACGAGTTTGTGGCCTTTATCCAGTTGATGGATGTCAAGAGCCAGCTCAGTGCGCATTCTCAGGCCATCGTGACCTTTGCCCTGTGTGGTTTTGCCAACATCTCCAGTATGGCGATCCTGATTGGTGGCCTGGGTAGCCTGATTCCTGAGCGTCGTCCTTTTATCGCGCAATACGGTTTTCGCGCGATTGCAGCCGGTGTACTGGCGAACCTGATGAGTGCGGCAATTGCCGGTGTGATTTTGTCACTGTAAGCCGCCTCTGACCTTTATCCGGATAAAAAGCACCCCAGCATGGCTGGGGTGCTTTTTACTGTTCAGCGCCGCAGCGCTGACTCGGACATTGACCGACTGAGATACGGCACTTACTTGGTGTGGTATTGCTCGCACGCCAGCATGGTGTTCTCAATCAGGCTGGCAACCGTCATCGGACCCACACCGCCTGGTACCGGAGTGATGAAGCTGGCTTTGCTGCGCGCAACATCATATTCCACATCACCAACCAGTTTACCGGTATCAAGACGGTTGATACCGACATCGATCACCACCGCACCTTCTTTAATCCAGGCGCCCGGTATAAAGTTAGGTTTACCCACAGCGACAACCAGAACGTCAGCCTGACGTACGTGGTGCTCCAGATCTTTAGTGAAGCGGTGACACGTAGTGGTGGTACAACCTGCCAGCAGCAGTTCCAGTGTCATTGGGCGGCCAACGATATTCGATGCACCGACCACAACAGCGTGTTTGCCGCGCAGCGGGATATTGTAACGGTCCAGCAGGGTAATGATGCCTTTTGGCGTACAAGAGCGAATTTTTGGAATGCGTTGCGCTAAACGGCCCACGTTGTACGGATGGAAACCATCAACGTCTTTCTCAGGAACAATACGCTCCAGCACATGTGTGCTGTCAATTCCGGCTGGAAGTGGCAGCTGAACCAGAATACCGTCGATTTCAGGATCTTCGTTCAGTTGGTCAACCAGGGCCAGCAGCTCGGCTTCAGTGGCTGAGGCCGGTAAGTCATACGACTTAGATACAAAGCCAACTTCTTCACACGCGCGGCGTTTACTGCCGACATACACCTGAGAAGCCGGGTCTTCACCCACTAACACAACAGCCAGTCCGGGAGCGCGTAGCCCTGCCTGAGTACGGGCCTTAACACGGGCCGCAACTTCGGAGCGGACTGTTTGAGAAATGAGTGTCCCATCAATATTTTGAGCGGTCATGACTTTCCTTTACACATTCGTAGCGAAAATTTTCGCGCGCATTGTCGCAGAAATTTGAGATAACATCTATAAGCAAACGTTTGCTTTGTTGTGTTTTTCAACGCTTACCCACTAAGTGACAAATTTTTAGTCATTTGAAACAGAATGTTAGTGAAAGCCGTTGATTTACACATTTGAACTCGTATAATCCTTTCCCTGTAGCGCGCCCTTAGCTCAGCTGGATAGAGCACGTCCCTTCTAAGGATGTGGTCGTAGGTTCGAATCCTACAGGGCGTGCCATTTATTTCGGGGCGTAGCAGGTTAGTACTTGCTACGCCCTTTTTCGTTTCTGCTATTTTTAGTCAAGTAACTAGTCAAGTAAGCGTGAAGCTTAATGTAGTCATCTGTAATGAATACATAAGTTCGCTTGCTTCTCGCAGCTAGGTATTTGAGACTAAAAATGCAAATCAGCCCCATTGTGAGGCTGATTGATCTATTTAATTAGAGTTTTTCCTATAAAACACAACCATCTCACTGATTGAATTAAATTGGCTACCAACCTCTTTCCAAACACACTCTTCACAAAGAAGCCCTCGTCCATATCTTGCTGTTTTCTCACCACAGCATAGGCAGATAGGATCATTGGTCTTTATACTGTTTTCTGCAACCTCTGTATCTTCATATGGTTGTTCTATGGTTGACTGAGGCCAACGAAGCATTTCGACAAGTTCTTCCCAGTGCTTTAAAAGGTAGCTAAAAACGCCTTCAGAGTTAAGAAGCCTGATAGGACTTTTAGTTGGGTAAAGATCGTTAGCCAACTTATGCGTATTTACTCTCAGGATAATGTCGATATCGTGAGGTACTGCTTCTGGTAATAAATGAGGACTGCTCTCGAAAGGGATATCCATGACTACCGATATGTTAGAGGTTAAGTCTTTAGTGTATGCATCAAATTGAACTCCAGACTTGGTACATTCAACTTCCCATTGCACATCATTAAAATCCCACTCATCTAAATCAAAGTTAACTAGAGTTGGGAGCTGTTGCCTTATAATCAGCGCCAATGCAGTAACGGGGGAGAATTCACACTCAGAACTTGTTGTATTTTTATCGGTACGGTGTGCAAAGTGCCATTGGTTGATACTTCCCAACCTCGCAGTAACTGGGGTTCCACATGATAAACAATGACAGTTGCAATCATCGCCACGCTCCACTTGCTCAATCCCCACTATTCGGTTTGAACTGTTACTGCGAGCGAAAGGCATAAGGACTTGAAATGAAGACATATAAAGACCTCTTATACGGCTTGCTCTAAGTTATCATTAAACTCGGTCAGTCTAATAGATGGCTCTGCGTGGGGTAAGTTAGTAATTGATACCCCCCAAGGGTAAGGGGTTTTGTTATCTTTTTCGTATTGGTAAATCGTAATGTGAGGAAGGTTCCGTCGGTCGTACGCTTGACCAAATTTGAATGCTACGCTGTTTTGAGAAGCTAATACGAGGTGTATATCGTTATAGCCTTCTTCCATGAGATTTTTAACTTCTTCGATCAAATCATAAGCTAAACGACTTTGCTTTTTACTTGACCAGTGATTATCAAAACGCTTTTCCCTTAGTTTCAAATGTATCTGTGGCATCTTTGGAAAACAGAGGTCAATAGCTTTCTCATCAACAGGGTAAGAGAAAGATACAGCAAGAACGATAGATTCTTTGCTGTCAGCATGCTTTATTGTCTTTTCAAACTTCTCATTGTCGTCACTAATCGGATCGAGTTCTTTCCAGCTTGATAGTTGTCGGTCCCAGTCGAGTACTTCAATATGAGACTCATCATCCAACAAATATCCTGATAGGAAAGCAAAAGGAACAGGAACTAAACCACCATAAACAATGTGAAAATCTTCAGCAGCAACACTATTTCTTCGCTCTTCTATAGAGTGCTCTAGATTGAGGAATTTCTTAAGTGCTAATTTGGGTTGGCTTACTTTGCCATTAGCAAGACTGTCTCGGATATCTATTACTGTATTGGATATATTTCGGCCTTTGTATTTTTTCTGAACGTGCTCTGATAGTGGGGAGTCAGATGTGTTTACGAGTCCTCTTTGCTCAATAGCGAATACAATTTGTTTAGCCAATTGTCGGTGTTCTATAACTGAGCGGACTATCTCCCAAGCTAGCCCAATTGCCATTAGGAGTATACTGAAATAAAAACCGATAGAAACGAGCAAAGCAGGGACATCAGAACCAGCAACGTCAAGGCTAATGAGTTGGCTAGCTGTTACGTATTGAACATTGAATGCTACGCCTCCCATCAATGTTATCGGGAAGAAATAGGCTCCTGTCCTGAAAATTAACAGGGCAGGAGAGCGTTTTCTGAATAGCCAGTTGATGGTCTGAACAACGATGTAAGTCAAAAGGTTCATTACTTTCCCTTGTTTGCTGGTTGATGGTGAGAGTTGTTGATTTGATCCATATATTGCTCAATAGTTAGTTCACCAGGGTGAACACCACCACCACGCCATTCTCCATCTGATAACCAAAGCTCCCAGTACCACAGCCATTCTTGTGTCCATGGGATGATTGATTCAGCGATTAACATACTAGGCACCCAGTCTTTGGAGCTACCGCTGTTAAACATTAAGCAGGGTTTAGTATTCTCTTTGGAGAAGAACTCATGAGGTGAGCGCTTCCCTCCTGCTAGATCTCTTAGATTCGGGGACAACACCTCGACCTCAGGAATACAACCTAACCCAGCCCATTTAACAAGAATTAGGTATTCTCGGCTAAGTCGAGAAGGTTGTAGTACTTGTCTCCATTCCAGTTTTAAACCCGTTTTACCTTTGAGTATTCTACCTTTGCCGCCATGGTAACGTTTTTGTAGCGCGTTAAGCTGCCTTTGAAGGTGATGGCACATCTATACATCACCGTAGAAGTTGTGTTTAGGTACGGGGGTGGCAGTGGCTGCATTGGATACTCCTAAGCCAATAGAAGAAACTACCGCACGATTTTTCGCTCGTCGTTCAGTCAGAGTGTCCGCAAGTTTGGCTTGGATGCCTCTTGCTGCTTGAGAACCAAACATTTCTCTTGATCGCTCAATGGTTTTATCAAGCCCTTGATCTAATTCAAGTAGTTTTGCTAAGTCTTCAGTAACCTGCATATACCACGCTTTAAATGCTTGGGGTAACATCGGTTTCTCATGCCATTTATCTGCAAAATTCTCCGTAGGAAGTGCTGGGTTGCGAATAGTGTACTTTACAGTACCGTCAGACTGATATTGATGGGAAATGAAGTTTGGCATTTCTTCAAGTACGTCTAACATCAGATCAAATGGGTTGTGGTACTCCTTGTTAGAGTTTGAGCACTTTTCATAAGCTAGACCTGCTAGAGTCGTAATAATTATGCTTATTGGAGCGCAATCGCCATAAACGTTCTGCTTATTTTGTTTCCACATATCTCTATGTCGCTTGAGAAGCTGAACTACAATCTGAAGTACAGTCTTTCGACCCTGACCAGGTAACGGTTCTACTGTCCCCGCATATATATCACTATTAGATCTGTAGTTGCTTTTTCTATTCCAACGAATCTCTTTACTACACGCGCTTCGGAACCATTTCCTATATCCGTATGGATGAGAAGGACTATTGGCATCCTTGATGTCTGCAACTCTTACTTTGCTCTTATGGTTTGGCGAGTTCATATCTTCAGGCATGCTAGGGGTTATGTCCATGTGGAACCCCTGTCCTTCGATACCTCCATATTGCAGAGTGACACATCTGCGTTTTGGCATATTCTCTATTTTGTCGCCGTATCGTTGAGAGTCTTTCAGCACTCGTATCAAATTGAAGAGTAGCTCGTTGGCTTCATCAGTAGTTGTTGGATAGTGCTGACTTGGTAAGTGGAGCACGAGATCTATATCCATGTCTGAGTCTTCATCAATCGGTTTTACGGATGTGCCAATACCAACACTACCTTGAGCATAAATGTGGCATTCCGCTAGCTTGCCCCCCTGGTTTGCCAAGTAGGATCCGATTGCTCGGTAAGCCGTCTTCAATTGAGACAACTGTGTTTCGGTCAAGTCTAGGTTCGATGTGATATGAGAGATCATCTCGAAACAAAATTCTTTGTCGCTTGCACTTAGTTGTCTTAGTGATTTGAAACCTTGATCTTGCACAGCTAGCTCCTGGTGGTTTTGGTTGGTTAATAACCGATTATACCGATTGAGATTATTATGATAGATCGAAATGATACGTGTCAATGATCTTTTTGTGTATTTGTTGTGTATTGTAATTACACGTAATAATTTTTTTGCTACGATTTGGCTAGATTGAACAATGGATACGCATCATGGAAAACAGTTCTCAAGCAGACATCACATCAGAGACAACCTCTATTAACGCTCGTTTAGCTTATATTGACTTTAAGTTGTTTTTTACAGGGCGTGTTAGTCGGGCTGATCTTAAAGATGCGTTTGGAATTGCAGAAGCAGCCGCTTCCCGAGTTCTTACTGAATACTCCAAACGTAGGCCAAACAACAAAACTCAAAAAACGAATACGATTATCAGGAAATCCTTCGAGCCATTGACAGATATAGATGGTGAATTGGCGCTTGGCATGCTTGCCAATGGATTTAATAGCAACAAGATCTTCGGTGTTACTGAGCTTGCCTATGAAAAGATTGGCAAGTTTCCCAACCAAATGAATACCAATGAAGTCGCTATGATTACTCGGGCTATATCGGGTAAGTATGCGATTTCCTGCAACTATCTTTCTGAAAACAGCTCTAATCATCAAACTAGAACCTTGGTTCCGTTGGCAATTATGTATGATGGAACCAGTTGGATGTTCAGAGCATTTGATCGTTCAGAAGTCAAAAAGAATAAATTTAAAAACTTCCATTTTGCTCGTGTTAGGAATGTGGTTGAAGAGCATGATTCTAAGGAGTCTAGGCAGCATGATCATGAGGCTTTAGCTCAAGATAAGCTGTGGAACTTAAGGTTACCTTTGATCTTAAAACTCCACCCCTCGTTGTCAGAGATGGACAAGCAAAAAGTAAGAACTGACTTTGGTATACCTGAAGATAAAGATGAGGTTTATGTTACAGAGAAAGCTGCATTTAGATGGATTGTTGAGAAAAAGTGGTATATCGATGCTCGGTCAAATGAAGAAAAGCGAGAGGATAAGCAAAGTCGTTTTTATAAGTTCGAGCTAAGCAACTTGGAAATGATAAAACAAATGGAACAGGCCTAAACCACACTAATAAATTTGAATCCGATAACTTGAGATTGTTCGGTTAAAAACAACTTCTCGACCTGTTGATTGAATTTCTTTTTACTTCAATGGCTTTGGACTGGTTTGAATCTGTAAAAGCGTGATGCTGACTACTTTGTATCGGGGAATAGAGACGGTGGCCTTGTAAACCTCCCCTAAAATAGTGGCATACCTTTTTAGAGTTCTTCGGCGTAAACTGAGCCAATAAGGAGAACTTCTGATGAAAAAATCCCGTTACACAGAGTCACAGATCGTGAAGATCTTAAAGGAAGTGGAAGCAGGCAGACTGGTTAAAGAAGTCTGCCGTGAGTACGGTATTTCAGAGGCGACTTACTACAACTGGAAATCCAAATACGGTGGTATGGAAGCGTCTGACATTAAAAGACTGAAAGACCTAGAAGATGAAAATCGGCGACTCAAAGCCATGTTTGCTGACCTAAGTCTGGAGCATCGAATACTCAAAGACATCATTGAAAAAAAGCTGTAAAGCCAGCGATAAGGCGTGAACTAGTAGACTATGCGCGAGAGCAGCATGGAGCCAGTTTACGCCTGGCATGTCGCGTTGTTGGCATCAGTGATTCAGTCTATCGATACCAGCCTGATCAAACGCAAGATAATAAAGTCATTGCCAAGCTAATAGAAGCAGCGGAGCGTTATCCCGCGTATGGATTCAGCAAGCTGTATAAAATACTGCGCCGTTGGGGCCATGGATGGAATCATAAGCGCGTGCACCGGATTTACTGTGAACTAAGGCTGAATAAGCGTCGTCGTGGTAAGCGTCGGCTACCATCGAGAAATCCTGAGCCTTTGGCTGTTCCAGCTCAGGCAAACCATTGCTGGTCTATGGATTTTATGTGTGACAGCCTGCAATGCGGTAGGCGATTCCGTACGTTCAACTTGGTGGACGACTTTAATCGCGAGGCCCTCGCTATCGAAATTGACTTGAACCTGCCATCACAGCGCGTCGTCAGGGTACTGGAACGTGTGGTTGCCTGGCGGGGTTATCCCAATAAGCTACGTATGGACAACGGTCCAGAATTCATCTCAGTTACTCTGGCTAGTTGGGCAGAGGAGCATGGTATCGCTCTGGAATTCATTAAACCTGGAAAACCCACGCAGAATTCCTTTATTGAAAGATTCAACCGGACTTATCGAACGGAAATTCTCAACATGTATGTCTTCAAAACCTTGAACGAAGTCCGTGAGCTGACTGAGAACTGGATGACAGAATATAACGAAGAACGTCCCCATGATGCGCTCAAGGATCTGACACCATGGGAATACTTGATGAAACATGAACAGTCCGAAACCTCTAATTATGGATGTAACTAATGAAGGGAGGTTTACAACTACACTTAGAAAAGTTTTGGTATCTCATTATTCATGGGTATTGTTAGGGTTAGCTTATATGTATATATAAATCCGCACCATTTTCGCCAGTAGTGCGTTTAAGCTGTAATCCAAAAGCTCTGTAAATAGAGTCTATAACATCCGTGATGCGACTAAAGGCATCATAATCTTTTAGTTGTCTATTATCGTAAGTAGCCTTTAGGGTAAATAATTCTTTACCAAGATTAGAAAGTTGTTTTGATAATATAGAATCAGAGAAAAGTTTATTTAGTTCAGGGAAGTTCTCCTCAACATCGATATTGACCCCATCGATGTACCCCTGAGAATACGCATACATATTTGCAATAAGTTTTACTCTATCTCGTACAGCAAAGTGCATTTCATCCAATGGCACTAAGCCCAATTTGCGTTTGTGAACATACGCTGAAATTTCACTAGGGACTTCATTGAGAACTCTCTCTAAAGTCTCGAGTGTATCAATTATAGGCTCGTCTGGAGCAGTGGTAGAAGACAAAAAGTTAGCCAAATATTCTGACCAAGCACTAGTTGCTAACATCAAAAGGGCGTCATCATAGTTCCCAATTATTTTTCTTTGATCTAAATGAGCCAAGGTGTTTTTTTCGTGGATATGTACAAGCTCATGATGAAGGCGATGAAAGACAGGATATATATTGGTTTTATCTATTGAAGCAACTCCACCTTCTTGAAACCACTCGCGGAAAAAGTCAACCGACAGAATTAATGCATATTCATCGCATTGCCCATTACTTCCCATTCTTGCAATTGTTTTTGCAATAGCTACAGCTTGGCTACTATCCGTATACGAACTTGGTAGACGATGTTGGTATTCTGAAGTTATTCTTTGTAAAGCAGATGGAAAGTCTACTGAAATGACTACTTTGCGTAATTTTGAAATATCAAGCTCATAATTTTTCTCAAGAATCCTGATAGTTTCAAGAGTATTGTTTCCAATATAATCTGCATTTTCTTTTGTATCAAAGCCTTCCAGAGTAATACTCAAATCTTGTTCCAAAATGCTTACCTCTTTCTTCAACTTTTAGAAGGCAATTATGCCCCACTTTGTAAATACTTGGATTCCATATATATTTTGAGGAGAAACCGTGCTAGACATGGTTGAGTTAGCACGTCTCTGGACAAAAAATCAGTCAGTTATATTACTAAATTAGGATGCAACGGATTAGTTCACGTATGGAAAAGTAACGCTGCGCTCTGCGGCAAGTTTGGAGCGCAGCGTAAAATTTGTCCGACAGAAGCGCCTTGTTATGCGTTATTGAGAAAAATCCAATTTAGTTATTTTTCCTAATTTCTATTGCCTCTTCTACAGCATTTGCCAAGTGTTTGCTGATCCAATCATATTTCTCTTGGCTGGTTGTCCCTGTAGGGTTGTAGCACTTCACTATTGATGATAGTTTTTTCCCTGTGTTGCCATAACCAATATAATCAAACGGGTTGCTACCTTTTGATGAGGTGTTACCACCACTATCTTTAAGTCCATGGACATATATTCCTACGACTCCTTTGCCATCGTCCCAGCCCTTAACTATTTCATGATTAATCCACTTCCTATCTGCGGTATTGCTGCCGACAAGAACTACAACGCATGACTTTCCAGACATTTCATTTGCAATCCATTTTTTTATCGCCGCATCCCCTCCTTTTTTAACTGTTTCCCAATTGTTATCTGATGTAGGCTTATTTCCATCGATTGCTCCAATACTTCGTACTGTTCCCGCACGCCAGTTATCAGGCAAATAGTGAAAGCTGTAAAAACAGTTACGTTTAGGCATGTTAAGCGTCCTTATTTTAATGATTTTAGTAAGTCAATTATTTCACTCTGAATCGTGGTCAACTCAGATTCCTTGTCGCAAATTTTGTCTATAAATTTTCTTGCACTTTCAGGGAAAGCATCACTGTCAAAATACCCCTCTTTCAGAAGCTCGCAATAAATTTCTCTACTTGCATATTCAGTTGCTCCTACAGGGATTAATAGCAAACCATTTGACTTTGCTATTTTAAATTCCTTGATCAATCCATCAGCAACTACCACCTCTCCATCTTTCAATTTATTCCCAAATAGAAAAATGGCTATACCAGAATATGAAATCATGTCTGTTCGGTAGTCGTGCCAAACTTGCGCGATTGGTCGAGTACCAACTTCAGTCTGAGGGAATGGCCTAAGTATTAATTGGTCAGAATCCAAGCGCCGCCCGTTCATATAAACATGTTCTAGAGCCCCAGTAATTACAGAGCTACCAACACCTAAACCGAAACCAGATACAATTCTAAATCCTAAGCTTGATATTTCTTTTGCTAGAGAGTAAATGAAGTTTTCCGCAACTGAGGGCTCCCACCTGCCATACTCATGCGCTGAACCAGAAATGAAAATTGTATTTCTTCTAAAAGCCCACTCTAATTGCCTGAGAATATCCGTTATTTCTGCATAGCTAGATACCAATATTGTTTTTATGCCGAATCTAAGTAAGTCCTGAATAAATAGCTCTTGCTTTCGAGCTCGGTATTCCGTGTCAGCTTCTGGTTCACCATCCTCTGGCTCAACAAGTTTTTGAATGCAATAGTGCTGCCGCTGATCCGTAGAGTAAGCAACGCGTACACGACTTAAGATGTAATCTAAGTTTGGATCAGTAAAGCTAAAACCCAGGAACAAAAATGTTTTTGCTACGAGGTCACCACTAAGTGCATTTATGAATGGCTGCATTTTGACGTGGTATGCCTCGTAATCATCCTTTGTAAGTACAGCCTCATCAGGATGCTCAATGTCTCCATGCATTTTGTAAACAACGGCATCTCGCCCTCGTTTAGTAAAGCTCAACTGCTTAATTCTATATTTTGTATCAGGAATTTTTCCTGTTTCTGTTAAAGCATTTTCAATGAGCTTATCGTAATTCGTTGTCCAATATGTTGATATTGGAAGCCTTGCAAGTATTTGATGATTCTCGGTAATTGTTGCATTGTCAGATAGCTCATTAATGAGTAACTGATTTAGTTTTCCACGATTAGCCAGGTTTGAATTACAGTGGTACTGGGCCAAAGCGACTAAATCAGTTTCTTTTTCAATTTCAAGTTCGAGCTCTTCTGCTACTGGCCGAAGCAATTCTGACCAACTAACAAACCCTGCTGGAGCCGATAGCCCTGCACCAGCAAAAATAGCTAAATTCTCTTCGCTGAGATCCTTAAGTAGCTCTTTCACAAATCGTTGACGTTGTTGTTCAGTGCTAGGTTTCAATAGATAACTCCATTGTTAATAATTGCGCATAACGCTTCATAGACGGATTTTTTCCGTTTTTGTATTCTGTCTATGTTGCTGCCGTTTACTATGAAACTCAACTGGTATCAACCTATTATGTGAATCGGCATATAGTTGTGGGGTCGAATTACGGAAAAATTCCGTATAAGAGATCAAAGTACGGATTAGATTAACTTGGTCTATTGTTGTACTGGCTAGGTCATCCTCTCACTGGTTCTGAGAAGAATTGGGGCAAAGGTGATTTAGGCAACCAAGAAGGATCTCTTCTGAGTTGCGAACGATAGTGCGCTCTTGAGTTTTAGCTTTACATCAGATATCGCAAACAATGTAGTTGACCTATTTACGACTGGCTTATTTCACTAAGCTACTGCGCTTGAAACTCTTGGATGATATGTGCTCTGGACAGATTTCTGACTAACTTTTGCTTATATACTGCTTAGAGTATAACAATTAAATATACTCTGTGAAGTATATTGTTTTTATATACCCTGCAGAGTATATTTGCGTCATATACCCCGTGGAGTATATAATGCACATTACCTCCATATCTAACTAAGGGTATCATAATGCTAGTTAACACACCGACAGCCCTCGGCAATGCGTTACGCGAAGCCCGAAAGGACAACGGCCTAAAGCAAACAGATCTTGGTCTGCGGCAAGCAACGGTATCAAATTTTGAAAGCAACCCTGAAAAATCCACGATAGAAACATTATTCAAGCTCCTGTCTATCAATGGGCTAGAAATGCATATTGTGCCTAAAGGCAAGCACATTACTGAAACTAAAGGGGCTGTTGACGAATGGTGAATCGACTTCATGCTTACATGAATGGCGTAAAGGTTGGGGTACTTGAAAAGCGCACAAACGGCGCACATGTTTTCACTTACGATTCGGATTGGGTTTCAGCACCAAATGGTCGTCCTATCTCGCTTTCTATGCCTCTCAGGAAGGGTATGTATACTGGCAGTGAGGTTATTAACTTCTTTGATAACTTGCTGCCAGATAATCAGCAGATACGAGATAGAATAGCTGCTCGCTATAAAGCAGATACTAAACAGCCATTCGACCTATTAGCTAAGGTTGGTCGAGATGCTGTTGGTGCTATCACGCTAGTTCCAGAAGGCTTTGATGTAGATGATCATCGAGTTATAACCGCAAAGGCGTTATCCGAAAAGGAATTGGTTAGAATCCTAAAGGGATATATGGAGGACGCTCCTTTGGGGATGCTGAAAGAGGAAGATGATTTTAGGATCTCGATAGCGGGAGCGCAGGAAAAGACAGCCTTACTGTTTCACGATGGAAGATGGATGCTACCACAGGGAATGACTCCAACTACGCATATTATCAAGCTGCCAATAGGTGAAATTGTTTCTCAGAACAATGTTATTGATTTGTCTGCTAGTGTAGATAATGAGTTGATTTGTATGAGGCTAGCAAAGGCGTTCGGCATTCAAACGGCAAACTGTGACATTATTCGTGCTGGTGATGTTCGTGCCTTGTCTGTTGAGCGATTTGACCGAAAATTATCTTCTGATAACAGCTATTACTTGCGCTTGCCCCATGAGGATTTTTGCCAGGCAAAAGGGATTCCCTCAGCTAGAAAATATGAAATTGACGGTGGTATCGGCATAGAAGAATCTATTGATATTTTGCGATACTCATACGAAATCAACGATACCGTTACTTTTGCACGTTCTCAGATATTGTTTTGGCTACTAGCTGCCATTGACGGGCATGGAAAGAATTTCTCTGTAAGTATAGCCGCATCTGGTCGATATCAGCTTGCACCACTGTATGACATTATTTCGGCACATCCACTGGCAGGTGGGCGTGGTTTGAGTGAGCGTAAGATCAAGATGGCAATGAGCTTACGTGGTACTAGTGGTCGAAAATGGAAGTGGCACCAACTTCAACCGCGCCATTTTGAAGATACCTTTCACACTATGAACGTCCCGAACATTAGGCGAGAAAAGGTTCGCTTATTGCTTGATGAGTTCGAATCGACGGCAAGGGCGGTGATTGATTCTGTCGGAAACTCGCTACCAACTGATATCAATGAAAGCGTAAGAGATAAGATATTTAACGGTGTCTTAAAGACCGTCAAGAAGATTCAATTGACAAAAAAATAAATCAGTATTTAAAGAAAAGCCTCACAGTCGTGCAAGTTATTGCACGACTGTTTTGATATTTTTGGGGATGGTCAAGCTACCGCTCGCTTTGTTAGTTGTAAGCCACGCCTGTAATTCGAAAAGGGCAAAGGCTTGGTACAGTGGCTGAGCTATCGAGTCTTTTTTGGCGGTTTCGTAGATAAAATTAGTTGTATTAGGAGGTTAGGTTCTCCTTCTTCCAAGGAAGCTCTTTCTCAAAGTATATGAGCTTATAATCCTCAAGGCGTGAATTGAGCGCCTCTTCCCATTTCTCTAGCCCTGAACGCTTTTCATCGATGTATTCGTACATGTCGTAGTGTCTGCCTGACACATCATTAATGGCATGTCCCTGTATACGGTCACGATACTCTTTTGAGATTTTGATTTCGCCACCTAAAGTCTTTACCGTTCTACGAAAGTCTCTAGCGACAAACGACCTCACTTTTGTCACTTTTTTGTACGTAATTAGCGCTTGAGCAATTGTGTTAGTTGGCATATGTTCATCAGTATTTGTTTTCTTATAGAAAACAAATGGGCTATTAGTACTGCTTGTTTGTTCTCTAATTTCTTCTAGTATTTTGATCGCAGATTCAGTGAGTGGAACCATGTGGTTCTTCTTAGTTTTTTGGAAAGCTTCAGTGATTAGAACTGTTCTTTGAGCAAAATTGATATTCGCCCACTTAATCGTTACTACTTCGTGTGGGCGCTGTCCTCCGAGATAGAAACAAAGCCTTAATACCTGCCTAGTTTGATATGCGAGGTTTAAATCGTCATACCGATGTTCCATGTCATAAAGAAGGTGAATTACTTCTTTCCATGACAGGTAATGGTTTCCGACTTTTTCGGATTGTGTTGGGATATTAGATATAGGGTTGCTTTTTATTCCGAATTTTGCGCCTCGATTGCGATATTTGGGGTCATTGTCATACTCCAAAGCAAAGTTAAAAGCAGCATGAAGAATTGAACGGATTTTGTTGCTTTTCGAATCGTAACCTTGGTCTATAGGGATTGCTAAAGCGTCGAGAAAATCTTCGGCTTCAAAGTCCTTAGCTTTTTTATTTATGTCGACATAAGGGAATACGTTGGCAACGATTTTTTGATATTCGTCTTGATATGAGCGGTTACCTTTATCTTTTTTGTGCTGCGTATGAAAATTGATGAGTTGCTCAAACGTTCCTAATTCTTTTTGTTCACGCTCTTCCTTGGCTTTTTCTTCGGCTTGTTTCTTTCGTTCGGTTTTTGGATCGATTCCTTGAGATAATAGGTCACTATATTCTTTGCAAAGGTCACGAGCTTGGGAAAGGGTCATACCTGGAAATTTCCCGAGAGGTATAAACTGAGCATTATTAGGGCCTTTGAAGTAGCGGAATTTGAAGTTGATTGAACCTGAGGGCATGACTTGAACTCCGAGCCGACCTTTTCCTCGTTCTCCTGTTTTGTCCCACACGTAATATGGACTTTTCTTCGGCTGTAATCCCTTTATCTCTTTTACAGTTAACATTTCATCACCTCAACTCACGAACTAGCGCAACTTGACTAACAGTAAAGTTAGTCAAGTAACTAGTCAAGTAAGGAAGTGATTTAGTGTAGTTGTATGTAATCTTAAGTAGTATGATTACTATCTGGGTTTTCTGTAAGTGATTGATTTTATTTTGTTGGTTAATCTTGTGTTATCGTTTAAAACCATAAAACCACGTCCCTTTTAAGGATGTGGTCGTAGGTTCGAATCCTACAGGGCGTGCCATTTATTTAAAAAGGCCCCGGCAGTTTCTGTCGGGGCCTTTTGCATTCTAGCTCATCGATTAACTTTGTGATGCTAGCGACTGAGTTTGACACTGGTGTGGCAATTATCAGCGTAATCTGAACCGCAATAAAAGAACAGCGCCCACAGGCGCTGTTTTCAGTTTAGAACGAAGCACTCAGCCAGGTGTGCGGCTGGTATTTCAGTTCGTCCTGATAAGCTTCTTGTTGTTGGACGGAGCTGAGCAAAGTGACCGGATCGCTAAAGCGAGTGGTTGATGTTTCCAGCCCTGCAATTGCGTATGCTCCGCTATGACCATATGTGAAACTGTCATAGTTCTGGTCTGAATCTGCTTTAAACAGAGAAACTTCGGCAATGCCAGCGGCACCTAGTAAAAAGTCCTGTAATGTTTCATTGAGATCATCGAAACTCATCACCGGAACATCAGTGCCGTAGTTAGCATATACGGTATGGATAGCATCCGTACCCAAGTAGCGGGCAATACGCACAATAGTGTTATCTTGGCTAAAGCTGTTGTCTGGTATGGTTAAGCACTGGCCACCAGCGTTAGAGGCGCTTCCACAGTTATAAAGCACTGGGTTTGCGGCGCTTGGTAGGTTGAGTCCTGTAATTGTAGCTGATGAGTCATGGTCCGCCGAAGGCGTGGTTACATTTTCGGTATGCGACATTGACCAGGTGTCCAGTGATCCTGTCAGATTCACGTAGTAATTACTGTCACCAATCGAACTGTCATAGCTGTAAGCGCTGGTACTTGCTGATGCAGACATCGGTTGCCACATCAGTGCTCCTGTACCAGTGCGATAAACAAACATATTCGCTTGTGACAGACTGATGCTGCTGTCCGTTGGTGCTGTCCAGGTTCTGCCAGAATCATCCACATTGTCCAGTAGAATCTGATTCGATGAACCTTCTCTAATATTACTCAGAGATAGCAGCTTAAAACTTTGCAATGCTCCAAGGTCGCCTCGGCTGCCATCAGAAAGACTGTTTGAATAACGAACTGCAAAGACTTGTTTACCGCTGAGTGAGGTCAAATCAAGCTCACCTTCAGAAAGGAAGCCCCCCACGGAATAGTGGCTATCGATTGATGTCAGATCTTGACTGTAGGTATTGAAACCGTAGTAATCATTCCGGTTGTCACTATCATTAATGTAAGCTGAGCGTGTTACTTCTGCGGTGCTGGTTGAAGCGATACAAGTCGAAGAAGCCAGGCTTGAACGAAGGCCAAGTTGAAAGCTGGAAGGCAAAAGATTTTTGGCAAAAGTGGTTGCACGGTAAGAGCCGAGCTCAGATTTAACAACAAAGCTGACAAAACCGTCACTAGGTACTGCAGATTGGCGGAAACGGTAACTGGTTGAGGAGGCACCAATTTGATCAGATGAGTAGGTGTTAACCACAGAGCCATCTGCATTATGGATCACGATAGAAAAGCGGGATGTTTCCGAATCTGCAGTTGCTCGGTAGCCAATCGCTTTCTCTTGCTGGTCATCGCTAAAGCCGAAATTCTGGCAACTTGCGTTGGCATCAGCACCTACAGCTTGTAAACGTACGAAACTGACATTGAAATACGCTACCGGAGCTGGCGTGGAACCGCCACCGCCACCGCCACCGCCGCCACATCCGGTCAGTAGGGTTGCAGCCAGTAAGTTCGCTGTTATGGTTAGCTTAGCATTCATCAGAGGTCTCTCAATACAAATAATGATCAGATGAAAGCAAAAAGCGTACCTGAAAAATATTTCAGTAAAATCAATTTAATATTATGTTTTTTCGCTTTTTAGGTCTGATGGTGGCAGAGCTTTTCCGCCGGGGGAAGTCATTGATGTCCGCAGTGGCAAAACTCTTCCACTGCGGCTGATATTTTGAACCGGCGCTTAGCGTGCGGCAATTGAGTCGCGGATCTTGAGTTCTCCGGCCAGGCTAAGCGCGTTGGCGGATTCTTTTTCACCCAAAGCGAGTAAAATTCCTTTTTGAATCATCTGCTCCAGCGGGACGCTGACGGACGTCAGGCTCGGTGTGACAAATTCACCCATCTTGATATTATCAAACCCGGCAATCGAGATATCCTGTGGAATCGTGTATCCAAGTTCCATCAGGGCTTTCATCGCGCCCAGCGCCATATCATCGTTGCCGGATAATACGGCGCTGAAATCTGTCTTGCGGGCGATAAGTTGCTGTGCAGCGTGATAGCCGCTTTCGGGAGTCCAGTCACCCTGAACGACGAGTTGAGGATCTGGCGTTAAACCATGCTGTGCCAGTTGGTCACAATAGGCCTGATAGCGGATCTCTCCGGTTACTGAGCCGTTGCTGCCGCGGATAAAGGCGATGCGACGATGGCCCTGCTGCAGGATATGCTCCATCATCATGACGGCACTGTGGTAGTGATCGGTGGTTACGCTGTAGGGTTCCAGACTGCGGTTAAGCACAGTAATCGGGGTGGGGGTCGCTTGGATAATCTCGGTCAGTTCCCGGTCGCTCAGGTACTTTGGATAAACCACAATCCCGGCGCATTTCATATCGAGCAGAAAATTAATTGCGTTGCGTTCATCTTCGGCGCTGTGTTTGCCATCGGCGAGAACCAGCTGGTGGCCATGTTGTTCACTGAAAGCGGCGGCATGATAGACCAAAGAGGAGAAATACGGGCCGTTATACAGCGCGTTGGTCATGACAAAGCCGATAAAGTGAGTCCTTTGCGTGGCGAGCTGCCTGGCCAGCAGGTTAGGGCGGTAACCTGTCTCTTCTATTGCTTTAAATACCGCCTGAGTGACTTCGGGACGCACGATGTTTTTGCCGTTCAGCACGCGTGATACGGTCGATTTCGATACGCCAGCTCGTCTGGCTACGTCCTGCATGGTCACCATAGTGTTTTCCATTCATTATCAGTGCCACACCTGCCAGAACCGTCGCGGGGGGCTGACTGTTCTGGCGGTGCTGACTGCATATTGCGGTTAAGGCTTGTGTCCCCAAGCGAAATGGCTTGGCGTCAGGTCAGCAATATTAGAGAGTCTCCCCATTGGAAGCAATCACCTCTTTGTACCAGTGGAATGACTTCTTCTTCATCCGTTCCAGCGTGCCGCTGCCATCGTTGTGTTTATCCACGTAGATAAAGCCGTAGCGTTTTTTCATTTCGCCGGTGGTAAAGGAGACCAGGTCAATGCAGCCCCAAGGGGTGTAACCCATCAGGTCAACGCCATCAATAGTGACTGCTTTTTTCATTTCGCGGATGTGCTCGCGCAGATAATCGATACGGTAGTCATCGTTGATTTCGCCGTTTTCATCGATGGTGTCTACGGCGCCAAAGCCGTTTTCGACAATAAACAGCGGCACTTCGTAACGTTCATACAGCGAAGCGAGAGAGAAGCGCAGGCCAACCGGATCAATTTGCCAGCCCCAGTCACTCGCTTTCACATACGGGTTTTTCACCGAGAACTCGCTGCTGCCGTCCATGCTCTCACCGTTTGAGTTACGCACCGTGGAATCAACCGTGTTTGACATGTAGTAACTGAAACCCATGTAATCGGCTTTGCCTTCTTTGAGTATGGCTTCATCGCCCTCTTCAATGGCAATCTGATAGCCTTTCAGTGCCCAGTCGCGTTTGGCATAAGACGGGTAGTGGCCTTTCACCATGACGTCAGAGAAGAAATAACGGTCACGCATCGCCACTTCGGCCAGCATCACATCGTCCGGTTTGGAAGAGAACGGGTAGAAAGGCACCATGGCACACATACAGCCGACCTGCAGATTCGGGTTAAGCGCATGGGCCTGCTTGACCACCATGGCACTGGCAACAAACTGGTGGTGCACCGCCTGATACATGGCTTCTTCCGGGCGTTCGTATTCAGAAAATTTCACCCCGGAGCACATCCAGCCGAAGATATCCGCCGAGGTGTTCTTCTGGTTATTAATCTCGTTAAAGGTCATCCAGTATTTGACCTTGTGCTGGTAGCGCTCAATCACGGTCATAGAATACTTGACGAAGAAATCGATCACCTTGCGGCTCATCCAGCCTTTGTGCTCTTTAGCCAGATGATATGGCATTTCGAAATGGCTCAGGGTCACGACCGGTTCGATGCCGTATTTGAGCAGCTCGTCAAACAGGTCGTCGTAGAATTTCAGTCCGGCTTCACACGGTTCAGCTTCGTCACCATTCGGGAAAATACGCGTCCAGGCGATACTGGTGCGGAAGCACTTAAAGCCCATTTCGGCGAACAGTGCAATGTCTTGCGGGTAGCGGTTGTAAAAATCAATCGCGACCTGGTTAGGGTACTGCTCATCCGGCTGCACGCCATCGGTAATACGACGCTGTACGCCATGGGCTCCGGCAGTCAGTACGTCGACTACGCTGACACCTTTGCCATCCTGGTCCCAGCCACCTTCCAGCTGGTGTGCCGCGACCGCGCCGCCCCAGAGAAAATCATTTGGAAATGTGTTGTTCATAACTACTCCTGTTAAGACATTTGAATCATAGGTTGACCGGTGGAAATCTGACCGTCATCAGCAAGAAACTGCAGTGAAAACTCGTCACTGTTGAGAATAATGAACGGCGTAGTGAGATCGTAACCGGCTTGTTCAATCGGTTGTTTGTCGAATTCAATCAGGGCATCACCGGCGCGCACTTGCTGGCCGACACTAACCAGAGTTTTAAAGTATTGTCCTTTCAGATTGACGGTATCGAGGCCGACATGGATCAGCAGCTCGGCGCCATTACTGCAGGTCAGCCCGACCGCGTGCTGGCTTTCGATAACCGAAGAGACTTCAGCGTCACAGGGGGCGGTGATCAATCCCTCACTTGGCACGATGGCAATACCATCACCCAGCAGCTTTTGCGCAAAGCTTTCGTCATTGACTGAGCTCAGGGCAATACGGGCTCCGTTGGCCGGGCTGAGCAGGGTCAGAGCTTTGGCTGCGGGTTCCACAGCAGGTTGTGACTCGCTGGTTGGCGCTTTTGCTTTCGGGTCCGATTCAGACTGAGGATCTTCAAACCCAATCATGTACACCAGTGTGGTGGTGACGACAATCGCAGTCGCAACACCCGCCAGCAGACCGATAAAGGACATCGGGTTCTCCGGACTGATGGCGTTGACAATTGTCAGCAGGCCAGGCAGACCCGCATAAGCGTAGTAGTAGCTGCCAAACAGGCTGGTGACGACAGCGCCAATAGCACCACCGATACAGCCGCACAGAAACGGCTTTTTCAGACGGAGCGTGACACCGTACAGCGCGGGCTCGGTAATACCAAAAATCCCGGTAATACCTGCTGAGAACGAGGTGGTTTTGAACAGTTTATTGCGTGACTTAAAGCCGACGGCAAATGCAGCGGCCATCTGGGCAATCACGGCAATTGACTGAAAGGCCTGGAAGGAGTCGCGGCCATAGGTATCGAAGTTGGAAATGACGACGGGGGTAATACCCCAGTGTACACCGAACACCACGATCATCTGCCAGACACCACCTACCAGAGCGGCAGCCAGCGGCGGGAAGGTATCAAACAGCCAGTTATAGCTTGCTGCAATACCGCTCGCGGCAGCGCTGGTAACCGGACCAATCAGGATCAGAGTCAGAGGAACCATCACCAGCATACAGACCAGCGGCGTGAACAGTTCGCTGACCACGGCCGGAATGACACGCTTGGCAAAGCGCTCCACGTAAGACATGCCCCACACCATGAAAATCGGCGGCAAAACGGAAGCGGTATAGACGGTTTTAGCCAGCGGGATCGACAGGAAGGTGATGAGCTCGCCATTGGCGATTTGCGCAGCCATCTCACCCCATGACGGGTTGATCAACGCACAGCTGCACAGCACCGCAATAAAAGGGTTACAGCGAAAATGTTTGGCGGCCGTCATGGCGATGAACACAGGAAGGAACACGAACGGGGTCCAGGACATAAAGTTCAGCACCGCGAAGGTACCGCTCTCACTGACGCCCGGTGCAAAATGGCGGGTGACGATCAGTGCGCCCTGCAAAATACCGGCTGCGGCGAGGACGAAAATGATTGGCGCAAAGATGGCGGACATCGATGCGATAACCGCATCGAAAATACGCACCTTGCTGTCATTGTTTTGCAGCAGGCTCTGGTCAACCAGGCCTGATAAGCTTTCGTACACATCGGCAACGTGCGTGCCAATGACGACCTGAAACTGACCGCCACTGATCACGACAGTGATGACACCGGGCAGGGATTTAATCTGGTCGGCAGCAGAATCGGGAACCTCTTTTAAAACCAGGCGCAGGCGGGTGGCACAACGGGTAAAACTAATGATGTTCTCTTGTCCGCCGACGTGGAACAGGATGTCCTTCGCCAGCTGGGCATAATCTCGGATGGTAGCCATGAGTTATCACCTTTTTGTTTAACGTTTAGTAGGCTGTTTCTGTTGTGTTTATTTTTTGAAACCGGTTGCAGCGTATAGTTTGAAACCGGTTACTGCAACCGGTTTCAAACTGAAGTGTGTGCCTGTTATCAAATTGCGATTGTTCTGCGAGCTTGATCGCTTTTTCGTCAAATCAGAGTGAAGAGAGGAGGTGTGAAGCGTGAGAAATGTAGTTAAGGTGCTGAAATTGTTTGATTTTAATTTCGGGTGACTTTCAACGGATTAGCGATTGTTTGACGTCACCCAAAAAAGCGTTAATGGTTGGCGGGTTTCTTAGTCCGGTCGCGCAGTGAGTCGGATTCATCAAAATGGCGGATTTTACGTTTGACCCGTTTCACGGTCGATAAACTGCACTGACAGCGTTGTGCGATTTCATCGAGCGTCTTGCCTTCCCACAACAAGGCAGCTATCTGCTGGTGCTTTTTTTTGTCCGCCGGACGACCGCGGAATTTTTCCTGCCATGCTTTAGGATCGTCGCGTAGCACTTGCCGGCTTAATTCTGCCGCCTGTAGCCTGTAGCGGGTATCAGCTAATGCGTAACCATACAGCAATGCCAAGATGGTTGTGGCGCTTTCACTGTCAGGCTGGATGACCAGTGCAGGCTGGTGGGTTTGCAGCGTGACTCTCTTTTCTATTAGCTGGGCAATCACTTGCTGACATAACTGAAAGTCACGGCTGATACTCGTCAGCCAGTTGACGATCAGTACATCGCCGGGCTGCAGCGACGCCAGCAGAGCGGCGAAATCCGGTCGTTCCAGCGGAGCCATCCGGCCGCGCGCTGAATCTTCGATATGAATCGCTGCGGGAAACGCAGCCTGCAACGCTTGCTTATTACGCTGAAAATCCGGATTTCGCGGAGAAAAGCGTGAATAGGTATATTGGGTCATCACGGCACTTGGGTCTATTTGATGTTATAGCTCATAAATATACCGATTCGTCATCTTATGTAAACCTGCGCTTCATCAAGCCATGTTTGCTTGAAGCATATTTGCCGGAACCATGGCTGCTTAACCTATGTTTGGTGCGCTTAACTTATGTTTGGTCCGCTTAACCTATGTTTGGTCTGCTCAACCTATGCTGCAAAACAAAACCAACGGCCTGGGCCGCTGGTTACAAGAGAAATTGGTGGGATGCGGGGCAATCAGCTGACAAAAAGCCAGATACCGACGCCCATCATCAGTGAGCCGGCGATTCGATTCATCAGGCGTACATTCTGGGATTTGCTCAGCGCACGTTTCAGTCCTTTTCCTCCGGTGGCGTACAGCGTCATACAGACAAACTCAGAAAGCATGATGATAGAGACCAGAAATATCAGCTGCGGCGCCAGGCTGGCGGACTGATCGATAAAGGGAGGCAGCAGCGAGATCATAAATGCCCAGCCTTTCGGGTTGGCGATTGCGGTGACAAATCCCTGCACCACCAGGCCCCATTGGCTGCCTTGGTAAGTGGCCCCGGTTTCTGCACTGAGGGCCAGCTTGCCTTTAGATAGCCACATCTGAATGCCAAGGTAGAACAGGTAAGCTGCGCCTACGGTTTTAAAGGCCACAAACAGCCACGGATAGTTAAGCATGATGGCGGCAATACCGACCACTGCGGAGACTGCGACCACAGCCACACCGACCAGTTCACCAATCATCATCCACAGGGTGCGTTTGTAGCCAATACTCATTCCCAGAGTCAGCGCTAAAGTCATGCACATCCCCGGAGTAATAGAAACAAAGAAAAAGGTCGGAATAAACATGCCGAGCAGGGCGGTATTCATAGCAAAGCCTAAAAGATGTTGTTGAAAGGCCAACAATAATCCGTGCTACTCGGTTAAGCAATATACCAAATGCGTTGCGGGCCGTTTTTTTACTCTTATCGCTCTGCGTTATCGTTTTCACTCAGGCTCTGTACCGGAACGGCCATATCTGAGCCTTGCAGACGGCGAATAGCACTGACGATACTGTCCGGCAATTGCGCTTTACTGCCGTGGTTAAAATCAAACATCACCACCGTCGCTGTGCCTGTGGTGGTCACTTTACCGAGTTTCTTACTGACAATCTGATATTCCATACTAAAGCGGTCGGAGTGAATATCACACACTCTGGAGCCAACCAGCAGGGTGTCCGGATAGGTTACCGGAATCTTGTAACGGCTATGGGTTTCGCTCAGCACAGGACCTATGTTGTCACGGGCGAGTTCATCCATCAGATTGATATGGTGGAAATAATCGATACGTGCGGTTTCGAAATAACGAAAATAGACCACATTATTGACGTGTTGCAGCGCATCCATCTCTCCCCAGGCGACCGGGATCTCAGTGACAACCGGGAAATCATTCAGCAGCTCGTTCATACCTTGGTTCCTTAATAGCGGTAATTTAGACTAATTATTCTAAGCTTTATCGGATAGGGTTGTCGGTGAGGTCGTTAACAAAATATTAACCTAAATATGTAAACTTAAAACTTTACATATTTAGGTGTCAGGCGTAACGTGAAGATCCACTCACTGGTGAGGAGGAACAATGATGAGTTCACATACCGGATATCATCGCGCCCAGGTTGTTGAACGTGTTGACTGGACCGATGAATTGTTTTCATTGCGCGTCTCTCATACCCCACTGGATTTTGTCGCGGGTCAGTTTACTAAGCTGGGCCTGGAAACAGCTGATGGTGAGTTAATCAGCCGTGCGTATTCACTGGTTAATGCCCCGGATACACAAAACGGGCATGAATTTCTGATTACGACTGTGCCACAAGGGAAACTTTCTCCCTCGCTGCAGGCTCTGGTTGCGGGCGATAGCATCTGGGTCGGTGACAGTGCGCACGGCGATTTGACCCGGGCTTTTGTCCCGGAGCAGACTCAGGATTTGTGGTTGTTAGCGACGGGGACCGGGATCGGACCTTTTCTTTCCTTGTTGCAGGGGCGGCAACTTGCGCCGCGCAGAATCATTTTGGTACATGGGGTGCGATTTGCCCGGGATTTGGCGTATCAGGCTTTGATTCACAAGCTATTGAATGAGTATCAGGGCCAGCTTAGTTATCATCCGGTGGTCAGCCGCGAGCCGGTGGAAAATACGCTGCAAGGGCGAATCCCTGCTCTGATTGACAGCGCTGCGCTGCAAGATGCAGCCGGAGTCCGGATGTCACCACAGCACAGCTTTGCCATGTTATGCGGCAATCCGGATATGATTAAAGACACGATTAAGTCACTGCAAAACCAGGGCCTGGAACGCTATCGTCAGGCTACTGGCGGCAATATCATTCATGAACGCTACTGGTAAAAAGCGATGATTAGAAAGCGACGAGCAGAAAATAGAGCGCTATTGCATCCGTCTCTCAAAACGGAATTAGTCTCTCACAACTGAATCAGTCGCTTAAAGTAGTTACGCGTAGTGGCTGCTTAGCACTTTCTCCCTGGGGTTGGCGAAATACTGCTGGCTAAACAGAGCAAACAGTTGCTTGCTGATGGGCTTGGAAAAGTAGTAGCCCTGGTATTCGTCGACCCCCAGTTGCTGCAGGTGATGCAGTTGGATCTCATCTTCGACCCCTTCAGCGACGACTTTAATGCCTAACTGATGAGACAGAGTCACGATGGCAGAGATAAAGAATTTCTGTTGGTCCATGGTGCATAAATCACGCACAAACGATTTGTCGATTTTCAGCTTGTTGAAACGCAAATGATTGAGGTTGTACAGGGATGACCAACCGGTTCCGAAGTCATCCAGAGCCAGACGAATATTGAGATCTTCCAAACGGCGGATAATACTGACACTGCGGTCAATTTCATCCAGTGTCATGGTTTCGGTAATTTCCAGCACAATCGAGTCGAGATAGTTTTTCTCTCTGCTAAAAATCTCCTGCACCAACTCAGACAACTCTTCATCAAACAGCGAGTCTGAAAGGTTGATCGCGACATCAATCCGCGCATCGAAGTGATGCCAGTCCGTGGACAGAGCCCGGTAAACCTGCTCCATAATCCAGCGCCCCAGAGCTTTGGCCTGGCCTGATTCCTCAGCAATGCGAATCAGGTACTCCGGATTAATGAAACCGTAGGTCGGATGATCCCAGCGTAACAGAGCTTCGCATCCCAGACGTGCACAGCCCGGATTGATTATCGGTTGGTAGACCATAAACAGTTGCTGTTGATCGTCTATGGACAGCAACACTTTCAGTTCATCACACAGTTCGCGTTTTTTACGGTGTGCCAGATCGCGTTCTTTGGTGAAGTAGATGATCCGCTGTGCGGCTTCTTTCTTCGCTACGTTTAACGCTAAATCGGCATTGTTGAGTAAGACACTGAATTTTTTACTCTGCTGAGGGTGAGTGTGTTCAACCTGATCACTGGATGCGATACCAATCGCGATGTGCATCCGGCGTGAAGGGTCGAGAAATTGCAGTTTACTATCCAGTTCACTGCGCAGGCTGGCGATGAACATATCAAGATTGATATCGAGACGGTCAACCACAATAGCAAACTGGTCTGCGCCAACCCGCGCGCACAGCAGTTGATAATGCTCAGCGTGTTGGTTGATGATGTGGCTGATATCACTGAGAATCCGGTCTCCGTATTCATAGCTGATCACGTCATTAATTTCACGGAAATGGCAAATATCCAGCAGCACCAGTGAAAAATCGGCGCGCTGTTTGCCCAGACTACGAATCTGCTTTAACAGAAAGTTGCGGTTTTTCAGTTTGGTCAGAGGGTCGTGCCAGGCCATGAACTTTTGGTAGCGGGTATCGCGATAGACCCGAAAAGAGAGGTAGGCCAGAACCACCAAAATCAACGCCATGTTGTACAGAACCGTCTGTTTGTTCTCTTCAATAATGGCGCGGCTGCGCACTGATTCTTCCCCGGTCAGGGTGGTAATGATCAGGTTGCGAATCAGCGGCATGTATGACTTCAGTTCATCAGAAAACTGATTGAGCGCTTCGACTCTGCCAGCAATGACTGCTGCTTCATATTTACGTAGGATGTCGAACGCAGCGGAAATGATAGGTTGAGCGCTGCCCTGCAGGCGAACCGCTTCAGTTTCATCACTGGTCAGAAAGGTATCGAAACGGTTCCACAGAATATCGTACTTAAGATTGAGTTGACGTAACGAGCGTCTGTCGCGCAGCAAAAACAGATCCAGCTGATTGGAAAACTCCAAGGTCTCTATTTCCAGCTGGGACAGAGACCAGGCGGACAGCTGGGTATGTTTAGTCAGCAGGTTATAGGTATTATGGAATGAAATCAGTGTCCAGATGGAAAACAGAAACAGTCCAAAAACAAATACGATATAAAATGCAATATGACGGCTGATATTCACAGATAAACTCAATCCTGTCGGCAGTTAGTTCATCGTTTCAATTTGGCTGACTTGCCAAACCATACGGCTGTGCAGAACTTCATTGTTCAGTTCGTCAAAATCCGTCAGCGGATAGATAACCCAGATTGGCCCTTTATCGCGCACACTCATCACTTCGCCATCTTTTTTCACCGCGAACAGTGGATTGTATTTTTCGATATCACTGTAGGGAATGGTTGACCAGTAATTATTCAATGCGACCACTTTCAGATCCGCATTATCTCGTCCGATAAGCTTCAGTAATTCTCGGGCTGATACCCCGACAAACTTGGTGTTGTCCTGGGTCCATGGCGTATCCGTCATGATCTCCTGATCTGCGTGAGCCAATAGCTGTTCAAGGGTGAAATAGGCTTTCTTGCCGTGATCATTTACGGTCAGGATTGCATCGTTTTCATTGGCGAAACTCAATGCAGAACAGGTACATAGCAGCGCAGCTATGAACGGACGAAAAAGTTTAAATGTGCTCATATTGGGCTCCTTAACGAACAGCAATAGATGGTATTTTCAGGGGTGATGGTTTTGGGTTTTCTATTAACTGATTCTTATAAAAGGATTCAAAACCTAATGCAAGAGTGAGCATAGTCTATAACTCTTAAGTGGTAATCGGTATAACGCTATGATTTTTAAGGTTTTTTGTTTTTGCAAATTGCGAAGCCGGTTGCATTTTACACAAGCGTGAACCTAATATAATGATTGTAATTATATTTTGGTTCCCAAATTGAAAAAAACGAACGGAATGTTATAAATTCCGTTCGTTATACTTTGTTAGAATTATGTGAACGTCGTCAATCAATTATCAGGATTTGGGCTGGGTGAAACTTCCATAAAGATCGAGACGTCGGTGGCGAATATTAGTCACTGAGCCTTCAGTGTTCAGTTGCTTTAGTTTGTCGAGATCCACATCGGCAAAGATGATCATTTCCGTGTTGGGACTGGCTTCAGCAATGGTCGCATCGTGCGGGAAGAACACGTCGGATGGTGAAAATACCGCTGACTGGGCATATTGAATATCAACGTTGTCGACCCGGGGCAGGTTACCCACACTGCCGCCAATCGCGACATAACATTCGTTCTCAATCGCACGCGCCTGAGCGCACAGACGAACACGTTGGTATCCGTTTTTAGTATCAGTCCAGAACGGCACGAAAATGATTTGCACATCCTGTTCGGCCAACATACGTCCCAACTCGGGGAACTCACTGTCGTAACAGATCAAAATCCCCACCCGGCCGGCATCGGTATCAAACACCTGGACCTGGTTGCCGCCGTCGATTACCCAGTCACGTTTTTCGTGCGGAGTAATATGAATCTTGTACTGTTCGTCGATAGAGCCATCACGATGCAGCAGATAAGCCACGTTATACAGCTGGCCATCCTGCATCACCGGCATGCTGCCTGCGATGATGTTGATGTTGTACTCGACCGCCATACGCGAGAAGCGGCTTTTAATTTCGTCGGTGAACGATGCCAGAAAACGAATCGCTTCTACGCTGTTTTGGTCATTTTGCAATCCCATCAGCGGGGCGTTGAAAAACTCCGGGAACAGGGCGAAATCCGCCTGGTACTTGGAGAGTGAGTCAACAAAAAACTCCGCCTGATCCATCAGGTCTTCAACACTTAACATGGCACGCATCTGCCACTGGATGATACCGATACGAATCAGAGTTTTTTCGATATCGTGGATCGAATGAACATCTTCCTCATAAAAAACGTTGTCCCATTCCAGTAACGTCGCATAACCGCGCGAGCTGTCATCTTCCGGCAGGTAATGGCGCATCATACGTTTGACGTCGAAGTCATTGGCGAGTTGGAACGACAAGATCGGATCGTACAGCTCACGGCGTTTGATCTTCTCAATGTAGTCGGTCACCTTCATCGAATCCGCGTAATTGATGTAACCGGGAATACGTCCGCCGGCCAGAATGGCTTTCAGGTTGTCGCTGCGGCACAGCTCTTTACGTGCGGCATACAGGCGTCGGCCGAGACGCAGGCCGCGATAATCCGGGTGAACGAAAACATCCAGCCCGTACAAGGCATCGCCGTTGGGGTTGTGTTGGATGACGTTGTGTTCGTTGATGATGTCAGTGTAGACGTGAGGGAGGGAAAAGCGGTTGTAGTCGACTTTGATGGTGAGTGCGGCACCGATGATTTTACCGTTGTCTTCAATACATATCTGACCATCAGGGAACTGGTGGATCAAGTCCATAATGGTCATGCGTGGCCAGGCCCCACCCACATCATGGAAAACCAAATCCATCAGTTCTGCTAGTTCGGGGTAATCGCTTTTTTCTATCACACGTAATGTTAAACGTGGTGTATCGCTACTCATGCACTTTATTCCTCAGTGGCTTCTTATTCTTTCCGTTATTTAATCCATACTGAACAAGTTGTTAGGTCAATTCAAGCGCTGTGGCTAATTTTAACGCGCTCTTGTCCTGAGAAAAGGGCAGGCCGGATCGGTTTATTAGTAAGTAATATATTACTTACTGGTTATATAATCTTGAATAAGGTCACTTAGCTTGAAGTGTAAACTAAGGCGATGTGAGTCATAGTTTATACAGGTACGTTCAGGGAACCTGACATGAAAAATGACCACCTTCCTATTCTTTATATGTTAGTCAGCTCGGCAACGCTGATGAAACGGCAATGGCGTCTGCTGTTATGTCTTTCCTGGCCTTGTTTATTAGTGAGCATGCTAACGGCGCTGCGAGTGTGGTATTTTCAGTCTGACGACGGCCTGTTGGCAACGCTGCTGAACATAATGGTGTTTATTGCGGTGTTGGTCTGGGCCACGGTACGCTGGCACCGGGCTATTTTAATGCGTCAGTCGCAAGCGCAGCCGGAGAATGTGGTTCTGAGTGCGAAGCCCGAAGTTCGTATTCTGGGCTATGTGCTGGTCATCATGCTGGTGGGGCTGATCTGTTTGCTGGCTGGTATGCTGACGCAGAGCGAGGTGCTGTGGTTACAACTTGGCTCAGAGTTGATGCTGATGGTTCCGCTGGCCTGGGTGATTTCGCGCTGGGGGCTGGCCATTCCCGCCACGGCGGTTGAGGATAAAGAGTATGGTTTATATTTTGCCTGGCAGGTCTCTCGTCAGTATCGCGGTGCTCTGTTTGTCTTAATCGGCTTGCTGCCAGCGCTGCTGGCTCTGCTGTTGGTCAGTGCTAGTTTTGACCATGTCGCGGTGGCTGTGTTGATTGGTCCGGTTGCTTATCTGGCCTGGGCGTATGAGATTTGTGTTCTATCGCTCAGCTATCAATGGATCGTGCAGCGCCAGGCGATTGAGAAAATTCTCAATCATCCTGGCAGAACGTCATCCTATAAATCTGTTTAAGCGTTTCACTCACATGGCGGTGCGAGATGAATTAATGCCAGGCCACCAAGGGAGGTTTCACGGTATTTCTTATTCATGTCTTTGCCGGTCTGGTACATGGTATCAATCACTTTATCCAATGAGATTAAACATTTACTGGTACGTTTGAGCGCCATGCGCGAGGCATTGATGGCTTTCATCGCGCCCATCGCATTGCGTTCGATACAGGGTACCTGCACCAGACCGCCAATCGGATCACAGGTCATGCCGAGCGAATGCTCCATCGCGATTTCCGCCGCAATGCACATTTGTTCGTTACTGCCGCCGCGCAGGGATGTCAGACCGGCAGCAGCCATCGAGGATGAAACGCCGATTTCACCCTGGCAGCCTACCTCGGCACCGGAAATAGAGGCATTGGTTTTGTACAGGATGCCGATGGCACCGGCCACCGCAAGAAAGTCTTTCAGCTGTTTGGTATCAAGCGGGCGGATAAAGCGGTGATAGTACATCAGTACTGCCGGAATGACGCCTGCTGCGCCATTGGTGGGGGAGGTGACGACCTGGCCACCGGCGGCATTTTCTTCACTGACCGCAAAGGCGTACAGGTTTATCCAGTCCATGATCTCCATCGGGTCGTTTTCAATTTTGGCATTCGCCTCGAGCTTTTTGAGCAGAGCCGGCGCACGACGCGTCACATTCAGGCCGCCATCAAGGATGCCTTCGGTCTCAAATCCCCTTTGCATGCAAAGCGACATGACTTTCCAGATCTGATCGGTGCGGTCATCAATTTCTTTTTGGGTATGGAAAGCCAGTTCATTGCGCAGCACCAGCCCGCCCAGACTCAAACCATGCCGTTCCGCTTTTTTAAGCAGGGCTTCGGCGGAGTCAAACGGATAATCGACCAGGACTTTAGGTGTCTTGGTGCCATGTTCGAGTTCGTCGGCTGTCGCGATAAATCCGCCCCCGATAGAGTAGTAGGTTTCAAAGCCTATCGGCTGGCCGTGAGAGTCGAATGCGGTCAGAGTCATGCCGTTCTCATGCAGCGGCAGGTTGCTGGTATGAAAGAGCAAATCACCAGCGTAATCAAAGCCTATTTCGTGCTGGCCACCGAGCAGAAGAACCCCTTCGTCAAGCGCGCGTTGCAACGCATTGTTGGCACTGGTCATTTTTATGGTGTCTGGCTGATTACCCAGCAAGCCAAGAATAACGGCTTTATCAGTGTGGTGACCCTTGCCGGTTAATGACAGCGAACCGTACAAATCAATTTGCACTCGTTTCACCCGCTGTTGCGGAGTGAGCAGGCTGAGAAAGTGATGGCCGGCGATCATCGGGCCATTGGTATGCGAGCTGGAAGGACCAACCCCAATTTTGAAAATATCAAAGATCGATAACATACGGACACCTTTAATCAATAAATGAACAGGCTGCTGGCCATATATCTGACGCAGATTCACTTTCAAGAATAGACCGTAATGATCGTGGTCGACGCCTTTTATCACAATGGATGTAACAAAAATTTAATATCTAAAATGCTTGAGAACAGCGCAAAATTTCATCATATTGTCATTAGGTTGTCACATTTAAAGGGAGACAAAATGCATCAAGAAATGATTCAACCCAGCGTGTTAGGTGTGGTAGGCAGAACCATTCTGTTCTCCCTCTTTGCGATTGTTGCCGTGTTCAGTGTGGTGTAATTATCACGTTTGCAGACCAATGATTGCATAGCGCCCTATGGCCACACGGCTGGCAGACAGAAACAGGCCCGCAGCAGTATTGCCGCGGGCCTGTTGGTTTTTAGTACCAACAGGAAAGTGTGCACTGTGACCCGATTGAGTTGCTCCTGACATCCGCTTTGCCGCAGAGCGAAGTGCCCGCCGTGCGAGTGAGCGCAAGCTAGTCCCGGCGCAGTTAAACTTTGCCGCTCAGTGCTGGCCGGCTCGTAAAACCTAGTATTGCAGTCGGGTATTTGCTAACGTTTTACCCAAACAGTCAATGAGAGAATAAGTATGTCGGTTTGGGACAGCGTCACATTATCCACCCGTTTTCGGGCGATGCCTGAGGTGTTTTATACCCCGGTTGAGCCACAACCGCTGCTGAATGTCGGTTGGGTCGCCTGGAACGCAGAACTGGCAAGGCAGTTTGACCTGCCAGCACAACCGAACGATGAGTTGCTCCAGGCTCTGTCCGGACAGGCAATGCCTGAAGCGTTTGCACCACTGGCGATGAAATATGCCGGCCACCAGTTTGGGGTATATAACCCGGATCTCGGTGACGGACGCGGCCTGCTGTTGGCAGAAATGCGCTCCCGGCAAGGAGAGGTATTTGACATCCATCTTAAAGGTGCCGGTCTGACGCCGTATTCCCGTATGGGGGATGGCCGTGCGGTTCTGCGTTCATCAATTCGCGAGTATTTGTGCAGTGAAGCGATGGCGGGTTTGGGGATTGCTACGACCCGGGCTTTGGCACTAATGCACAGTGACACTCCGGTTTACCGCGAGAAACAAGAGCGCGGCGCGCTGTTGGTGCGCGTTGCCCAAAGCCACATTCGCTTTGGTCACTTTGAATACTTCTTTTACACCGGCCAACATGAAGAGCTACGGCTGCTTGCCGACAAAGTGATTGAATGGTATTTCCCGCATTGTGCCGATGAAGCGGACCCTTATGCCGCTCTATTCAATCAGGTGGTTGATCACACCGCGCAGATGATTGCCCAGTGGCAGGCGGTCGGTTTTGCCCATGGTGTTATGAATACCGACAATATGTCGATTCTGGGACAGACCTTCGATTACGGTCCGTTTGCCTTCCTGGATGATTATCAGTCGGATTTCATTTGTAACCATTCTGATTACCAGGGCCGCTATGCGTTTGATCAGCAGCCGCGAGTGGCGTTGTGGAATCTGTCTGCGCTGGCTCAGGCTTTGTCGCCGCTGGTTGAGCGTTCGGATCTGGAAGCGGCGCTGAGTGCCTACGAAACCCAGCTTAATGGCCATTTCAGTGCGCTGATGCGTGCCAAGCTTGGCCTCAATCGCAGACTGGAGAATGACGGCGCTCTGTTTGACGACATGTTCGGGCTACTGGAAAAGCACAAAGTTGATTACACCCGCTTCATGCGTCAGTTATCTGAGTTAGATCGTGATGCTCAGCAGGCAGTACTGGACCTGTTTATCGATCGCGAGGCAGCACAAACCTGGCTGCAGCGTTATTTGAGCCGTTGTGAGCAAGAGCTGGACGCAGTAGGGCAACCGCTCAGCTCTGGTGAGCGCTGCAGTGCGATGCGCCGTGTTAATCCGAAGTACATCTTGCGTAATTATCTGGCGCAACTGGCGATAGATAAGGCAGAGCAGGGAGACTTTAGTGAGGTGCACCGCCTGGCAGAAATTCTCAAGACGCCTTTTGAGGATCAGCCGCAGTATGAAGATTACGCCCGTCTGCCGCCGGAGTGGGGTAAGAAGCTGGAAATCAGCTGCTCATCATGAGCGGCTGAAAATGTGATCTTGGTTTAGAACGGCATCAAATTTCCGTTAAATATCGATAATCATTCGCTATCCGTCCCGATACACTGCTTGTTAAAAATTTGTACAAGACAGGTGAGCAATGGAAGGCACACGTATTGTTGTCGTGGATGATGACCGCGAAATCTGTGAGCTTTTGGACGAGTATCTGAGTAAATCAGGTTATCAGGTCGCGACAGTATGCGATGGACGGGCGTTACTCGCTCATATCGAGCAGCACGGTTATCCGGATCTGGTGCTGCTCGATGTCATGTTGCCAGGGGATGACGGTTTCACGTTATGTCAGAAAATCCGGCGCAGTTCCGATGTGCCTATCATTATGCTGACCGCAGTCTCCGATGAAACCGACCAGATCATCGGCCTGGAAATTGGCGCTGATGATTACATCGCCAAACCTTTCAGCCCGCGTCAGTTAATGGCACGCATTAAAGCTCTGCTGCGCCGGGCCCAAGTCAGTGAAGATAAATCGGCCGATCCGTTACCCAAGCGCATCGCTTTTGGTGACTGGCGACTCGATACCTTATCGCATCGTATGACCCATCAGCAAAGTGGTGAGGAACATGAATTATCGGGCAGCGATTTTGCTCTGCTGATGCTGTTCCTGTCCCGGGCCAATGAGGTTCTGGATCGCGACACCATTTCTTTTGCGACCCGGGGCCGGGAAGCCCTGCCATTTGAACGCGGTATTGATGTCCAATTGAGCCGTTTGCGGCAACGGCTGGGGGACAGTGCCAAATACCCTAACTACATCAAAACGTTACGTGGCAATGGCTATCTTCTGTCTGTGCCGGTCAGCTTTGAGTACTGACGATGTCTGTCCGCCGGATATTGCAGTTTATTAAGCCGACCTCGCTGGTGGCGCGTACCTTGCTGCTGACGTTGTTGGCGGTGTTACTGGCACAAGGGCTGGCAACCTCGATATGGTACAGCCAGTCCAAATCGAATGAACTGGAAGGGATACGCTCGGCATCTTCCAGCATGGCCGGTATGTTTGCCTCGACCGTAACCTTTTTCCAGTCCTTACCGGTGCGTTACCGTCATATCGTGCTGGACCAGATCCGCAATATGGGCGGCACCCGCTTCTTTGTTTCGTTCAATAAGCAGCAGCTGCTCGTTGACCCGATTGAAAATACCCGCTTTAAACTGGCGTCAGTCAGTGCTGTGCGTCAGGTGTTGCAGCAAAAGCTCAACAACGTTGGTGAGATTCGGGTCGATTTTACCCGTCCCGAGCACCTGCGCTTATTGAAAAATGACATTTATCTGAATGATCTGCCTCGTTCCTGGGCGCATCACACTCTGACGCTGGAGCCGCTCAATCCGCCGGTCATGGTGGTCCAGATTGAACTGGCCAGCCATGAGTGGCTGTATATCGCAGCCTTGTTGCCCGCACCTTATGTCAATCTGGATGATAATCTGCTCGGCCGTGAGCAACTGCTGTTCCTGCTGCTGTCTACCACGATTTTATTGCTGCTGACTTATCTTTTGGTGCGGCGTCAGGTCCGGCCGCTGAAAAATCTCGCCCGGGCGGCCAATGATCTCAGTATGGATATCGCCCAGCGGCCGCTGCGTGAAGAGGGAGCAAGTGAGCTGGTAATGGCGACCCGCGCCTTCAACCGGATGCAGCAGCGTATCCGGCGTTATGTCGCTGACCGTGAGCATCTCTTTGCCGCCATTTCCCATGATTTAAAGACCCCGATCACCCGTTTACGACTGCGCGCGGAGCTGCTGGAGAGCGATGTTAAACGCGCCAAATTTAATCGTGATCTGGATGAACTGGAGATGATGGTCAAAGGCGCCTTGCAATGTGTACGTGATACTGAATTGCATGAAAATAATGATTACATTGATCTCAGCGAGCTGATTCAGAGCATTGCGGAAGGCTACAATTTTGAGCGGGAACGGGTCCATTTTACTCCGGTAACGATGGAGCCTTTGATTGTCAAACCGCTCGCGATGCGTCGTGTCCTTAGTAACCTGATTGATAACGGGGTGAAATATGGTGAGGAAGTGACAGTGACGCTAAGGGAAACGCCGCAGTGGATCGTCATCACTTTGCAGGATCAGGGGCCCGGTATTCCGGCTGACAAACTGGAAGCGGTTTTTGAACCCTATTTTCGTCTGGCTGATGATGAAGAGGGGCATGGTTTAGGGTTGGGGATATGCCGTAACATTTTGCACGGACACGGCGGAGATCTCATTATTGCCAACTCGCTGCAGGGCGGCCTATTAGTGCAAGTCTTTGTTCCCCCTAACATTGATGTCTAATGTAACTCATCTGTTACCTTGTTGTTACTGTATGTTGCAGACAAAGTTTTAGAGTTATCTATGCTGGTTGTAGAGCGCTTTAAGCGCCGACAGCCAAATCCAAACATGGAAGATAACCAGAATGAAACTAACCAAAACTCTACTGACTCTCTCTCTGCTATCCGCAACGTCACTGGCTCAGGCTGGTGAAGTCGAAGTACTTCACTGGTGGACATCCGGTGGTGAAGCGAAATCCGTCGCCGTTTTGAAACAGCTGATGGAGCAAGAAGGCCACACCTGGAAAGATTTTGCTGTAGCCGGTGGTGGTGGTGAAAGTGCCATGACGGTACTGAAAACCCGCGCGGTGTCCGGGAATCCGCCATCAGCGGCGCAAATTAAAGGTCATGATATTCAGGAATGGGCAGGGCTGGGTTTTCTGACCAATCTGAATGATGTGGCTGCCGAAGGGCACTGGGATGACATCATTCCGCCGATGATCAACCAGGTGATGAAGTATGACGGCGAGTACGTGGCAGTACCGGTCAACGTGCACCGTGTGAACTGGATGTGGGCCAACCCGGAAGTGTTCAAGAAAGCGGGAGCGAAAGTGCCGACCAATCTGGATGAATTCTTTGCTGCAGCAGACAAAATCAAGGCGGCCGGTTTCATCCCTCTGGCGCACGGTGGTCAACCGTGGCAGGACGCGACTGTATTTGAAGCGGTTGCTCTGGATGTGCTCGGACCGCAAGACTATGTGAAAGCTTTCGTTGATCTGGATATGGATGCCTTATCCGGCGATAAGATGGTTCAGGTGTTCACTCAATTCAAAAAACTGCACAACTACATCGATGACAACTCACCAGGCCGAGACTGGAACGTTGCGACTTCTATGGTGATCAATGGTGATGCTGCGATGCAGATCATGGGCGACTGGGCGAAAGGCGAATTTACCGCAGCGGGTAAGGTGCCTGGTCAGGACTACCTGTGCTTCCCCGCTCTGGGCACGCAAGGGGAATTTACTTATAACGTGGACAGCTTTGCTTTCTTTGAGCTGAAAGATGCAGAAAACATCAAAGCACAGAAAGCCCTGGCCAAAACCATCATTTCACCTCAGTTCCAGGAAGTCTTTAACCTCAATAAAGGCTCAATTCCGGTCCGTACGGATATGGACATGGCGAAATTCGACCAGTGTGCGATGGACTCAATGAAAGAGTTCAAGTCATCGTCTACAGATGGTGGGCTGGTACCGAGTATGGCGCACGGTATGTCGACCACCAGCTATGCTCAGGGTGCCATCTTTGACGTCGTGACTAACTTCTTCAATGACCGCGATGCCGATCCAAAACAGGCGGCGCAGAAACTGGCTAAGGCTGTGAAAGCAGCCATGTAAGCGCTGCTTCAATCTCCAACCGTTACTGTTGAATTGTGCAAGACAGAGAGCATCTGCGCTCTGTCTTGTCACAAGCTGTTTTCTTACAAGGAAAGTTATGGAGCATGTTTTGAAGCGTCCAACGACTTATTCTGCGCCAAAGCGAAGCTTTGCCGACAGACTGCAGCACTGGCTGCCGAAAATCGTCCTGTCACCGACCATAGTGGTTACTTTGGTGTGTATTTATGGATTTATTTTCTGGACCGCCGCGCTGTCACTGACCAACTCCCGATTTTTACCCAGTTTTAATTTTGTCGGTTTCACTCAGTACAGCAAACTGATGGACAACGATCGCTGGCTGACCTCGATTACTAATCTGGGAATATTTGGTCTGCTGTTTATGCTGATTGCCATCGTACTCGGCGTTTTTCTGGCCATCTTTCTTGATCAGAATATCCGTCAGGAAGGGGCGATTCGCACCATTTATCTCTATCCGATGGCGCTCTCTTTTATCGTGACCGGTACCGCCTGGAAATGGATTCTTAACCCGGGGCTCGGGCTTGAAAAACTGATGCATGACTGGGGGTTTACCGGATTTCAGTTTGACTGGCTGGTGGATTCAGACATGGCGGTTTACACCCTGGTGATCGCGGCAGTGTGGCAATCCTCCGGTTTTGTAATGGCCATGTTTCTGGCCGGCTTGCGTGGTATCGATGCCTCGATTATCAAAGCGGCGCAAATTGATGGTGCCAGTCTGCCGGTCATTTACTGGAAAATTGTGCTGCCGTGTCTGCGCCCGGTCTTTTTCAGTGCGGTGATCATTACCTCGCACATCGCCATCAAAAGCTTTGATCTGGTGACCGCTATGACGGCCGGTGGCCCTGGTTATTCTTCCGATTTGCCTGCGCTGTTTATGTATGCGCACTCCTTTACCCGTGGTCAGATTGGCCTGGGTGCGGCCAGTGCGATGATGATGCTGGGCGGTATTCTCGCCATTCTGGTGCCATACCTTTATTCCGAATTAAGGGAGAAAAAATCATGAACCGTTCAATGAATTTCGCCCGTTTAGGAATCTATGCGTTATTGCTGGCATTTTGTCTGATGTATCTGATGCCGCTGCTGGTGATGGTGCTGACGTCATTCAAATCCTTGCCGGATATTCGTGCCGGGAACCTGATTTCACTGCCTCAGGAGTGGGTGATGGATGCCTGGCTAAAAGCCTGGGACAGCGCCTGTACCGGTGTTAGTTGTGACGGCATTAAAGGTTATTTCTGGAACTCGTTTCAGATGGTGATCCCGGCCGTGCTGATTTCGACCCTGCTGGGTGCATTCAATGGCTATGTGGTAACGAAGTGGCAATTCCGCGGCTCTAACCTGTTTTTCAGCCTGCTACTGTTTGGTTGTTTTATCCCGTTTCAGGTGATCCTGCTGCCGATGGCGGCGGTGCTGGGCAAGCTTGGTCTGGCGAACACCACCACGGGGCTGGTCATCGTGCATGTGATTTATGGGATGGCTTTTACCACCTTGTTTTTCCGTAATTTCTATATTGCGGTGCCGGATGAACTGGTCAAAGCGGCCAAACTGGATGGCGCAGGGTTCTTTACCATCTTTTTCCGCATCTTACTGCCGATTTCAACCCCCGATCATCATGGTCACCATTATTTGGCAGTTCACCGCCATCTGGAATGATTTCTTGTTTGGTGTGGTGTATTCCGGCTCCGATACACAGCCGATTACCGTTGCTCTGAATAACCTGGTCAACACCAGTACCGGAGTGAAGGAATATAACGTAGATATGGCCGCCGCCATCATTGCAGCGTTGCCGACGCTGCTGGTGTACGTGCTGGCCGGGAAATATTTTGTACGCGGTCTGACCGCAGGATCAGTAAAAGGATAATCCGCATGGCAGCATTAGATTTAAAACAGATTCGCAAAACGTATCGCAATGCGGAACAGGAAACCCTGAAGGGAATTGATATCAGTATCGAGTCCGGTGAGTTTTTGATTCTGGTTGGCCCATCCGGTTGTGGTAAGTCAACGTTGATGAATACCATCGCGGGTCTGGAGAATATTACCTCAGGTGAAATTGTGATTGATGGCGTAGATGTCTCCAATGTTGAACCCAAAGATCGTGACATCGCAATGGTATTTCAATCGTACGCATTGTATCCAAATATGACGGTGCGCGATAATATTGCTTTCGGTTTGAAGATCCGCAAAATGGCCAAAGAGGCGATCGATGCGGAAGTGAATCGAGTCGCCGAAATGCTGCAAATCAGCCATCTTCTGGAGCGTAAACCATCGCAATTATCCGGTGGTCAGCGCCAAAGGGTAGCGATGGGACGCGCATTGGCACGTCGGCCTAAGCTGTATCTGTTCGACGAGCCTTTGTCGAATCTGGATGCGAAACTGCGAGTGGATATGCGTCATCAGATTAAGCGTCTGCACCAGCAGTTAAAAACAACCATTGTTTATGTGACCCACGATCAGATAGAAGCCATGACGCTGGCGGACAGAATTGCGGTAATGAAAGATGGCGAGTTGCAGCAGTTAGGAACGCCGCAGGAGATTTACAATCATCCGAACAACATGTTTGTTGCCGGCTTTATGGGCTCACCCTCGATGAATTTTATTCATACTCAGGTGGAACGGAACAGTGAGCAACAGCCAGTGATTAAAGTGCGTGGCAGTGATGCCCGAGAGCATGAAATCAAGCTGCCAGCGGCGCTGCGTGAGCAAGCTGGCCGCTCAATTGTCATCGGCGTACGCCCGGAGCATATCACTGAGCAGCCGGGTAAGGATGAGCAAACATCGACCGGACTTGAACTGCTGCTCGAAGTACTTGAGCCGACAGGGCCGGATATTATTGCTATGGTTAAAGTGAATGATGAAGAGGTGGCGTGTCGCTTGTCACCTGAGTATCAGGTCAAACCTGGACAAACGGCGACTTTGCATTTTGATTTGTCAAAGGCCGTGTTTTTCGACGCTGCGACTGAGCAGCGCATTCATTTTTAACCGGCTGGTGCTGTGATACCAGCCCGCCAGTTTAAGTGCACTCTCCAATCAATGACTCAGGTACTCGGGGGAGACTTGGGTTAATTATGGGGTGTTGCCGGGTCAGGCTTGCGACCCGGACGGAGAGTGCACTTACCTCTTCACTCTCGGCACTATTAACGTTTCCCTCATTCCCTCATATTTCCCCGCTTTGTCCTGTTTAGCATAATTTTTTCAAATGGTTATCATCTTGGTCGTTGTCGGCACGTAGAATGTTGATACGTTTTAGTCGAACGTCAATAGCCTGAATAGCCGATATCCGCAGGGATAAGGATATGGATGGAAAATGACCCAATCACTATTTTTCTATGGGTCAGATTCCACCCATTTGTACTGACTTTCAGCGGCTTAGTCATTGTTAAAAATCAGGTAACAGAGTGTAACTGTTTGTAAAATAAGTAATGTTAATAAAATGTAGCATATTGGCCTGCTAATTGCTCCTTAGTGAATAACCAGCACCCATAGATGGGGCTGATAAATGAAACTAAGGAGAATTATAATGTTCAAGCCTCTTACTCTGTTAACTGCCTCTATTCTTGCTGTCACCAGCTTCAACGCTGCCGCAAACTGTGATCCGGGTGAAATCGTGATCAAGTTCAGTCACGTGACCAACACCGATAAACACCCGAAAGGCATCGCTGCTTCGCTGCTGGAAAAACGCGTTAACGAAGAGATGAATGGTAAAGCCTGTATGCAGGTGTTCCCTAACTCGACTCTGTACGATGATGACAAAGTGCTGGAAGCGCTGCTCAATGGCGATGTTCAATTGGCCGCACCTTCACTGTCGAAGTTTGAAAAATTCACCAAAAAGTTCCGTTTGTTCGATCTCCCTTTCCTTTTTGATGATGTTGATGCCGTAGACCGTTTCCAGAACTCTGAGTCGGGTGAAGCGCTGAAAAATGCGATGAACCGTCGTGGCGTGAAAGGTCTGGAATTCTGGCACAACGGCATGAAACAAATTTCTGCGAACAAACCGCTGCTGGTGCCTGGAGATGCGAAAGGTCTCAAGTTCCGTGTTCAGGCATCGGATGTGCTGGTGGCTCAGTTTGAACAACTGGGCGCTAACCCGCAGAAAATGTCGTTTGCTGAAGTGTATGGCGGCCTGCAAACCAAAGTTATCGATGGTCAGGAAAATACTTGGTCAAACACCTATGGCCAGAAGTACTTCGAAGTACAGGACGGTATCACTGAAACTAACCACGGTATTCTTGATTACCTGGTGGTGACCTCAACCAAATGGTGGGATGGTCTGCCAGCAGACGTACGTGATCAGTTCGCTACTATCCTTCAGGAAGTGACTCAAACCCGTAACGCTGAATCTAACCGCGTGGAAGAGCAGAACAAGCAGTACATCGTTGAAGCAGGCGGTGTGGTGCGTGAGCTGACTCCGGAACAGCGTGAGCAGTGGGTTGACGCTCTGAAACCGGTCTGGAAGAAGTTTGAAAAAGATATTGGTTCGGACCTGATTGACGCTGCCCTGGCGTCAAATCAGAAGTAAAGCAAGCGGCCCCGGGAATGCGCCGGGGCCATTTGCCCGCCATACTCAATTATCAGAGCGATGTATCTTATGCAACAGTCCTTCTTTGCAAAAGTAGGTCAATGGACGGATAAGGCGGAGGAAACCTTGATCGCCTTCTTCCTGGGTGCCATGACTCTGCTGACTTTCGTCAACGTTATTTTACGTTATCTTTTTAACGACAACATTCTGTGGGCGCTTGAGCTAACCGTATTCATGTTCGCCTGGATGGTTCTGGTTGGTGCTTCTTACGGCGTGAAGAAACATTTCCATATCGGGGTTGATGTGGTGATCAACCTGGCACCGGAAGGGGGGCGTAAACTGCTGGCTCTGTTCTCGGTTGCCTGCTGTCTCGCTTTCTCTATTTTGTTGCTGATTGGCTCCTGGAATTACTGGTATCCGTTTATCAGCGAACGCGCCTGGTATGAAACCGATGATATTCCGATGCCCGACATGCTGCAGTTCCTGGCTGACTGGTTCAACGAGGGTGAACGTTACGAAAAAATGCCGCGTTTCATTCCTTATATGGCCCTGCCATTGGGGATGGCATTGATGACTTTCCGTTTTCTGCAAATCGCCTATCAAATCCTGACCGGAAAACTGGATCGTCTGATTGCCGGTCATGAAGCGGAAGAGGAGCTGGAAGCTCTGAAAGAAGAGCTGAAAGATGCGGGTGATGTGATGGGCACCAAGCCTGACGCGAACGGTAAGGAGAAGTAAGCCATGGCTATTCTTATGCTTTTTATCATGGTGATTGGCTTCATGCTGGTGGGCGTGCCGATTGCTGTGTCACTGGGTTTATCCAGTATTCTGTTTTTGATGTGGCATTCAGAAGCTTCGCTGGCTTCGGTGGCACAGACTCTGTTTAATGCGTTTGAAGGTCACTACACACTGCTGGCGATCCCTTTCTTTATTCTGGCCTCCAGTTTTATGTCTACCGGTGGTGTGGCGAAACGTATCATTCGCTTTGCGATTGCGATGGTCGGCTGGTTCCGTGGTGGTTTGGCGGTCGCTTCTGTTGTGGCGTGTATGATGTTCGCGGCGCTGTCCGGTTCATCACCGGCCACCGTGGTGGCTATCGGTAGTATTGTTATCGCTGGTATGGTCAAAAACGGCTACAGCAAAGAGTTTGCTGCCGGGGTGATTTGTAACGCCGGTACGTTAGGGATTCTGATCCCGCCGTCGATTGTGATGGTGGTCTACTCTGCGGCAACCAATGTGTCTGTGGGACGTATGTTCCTGGGGGGCGTGATCCCCGGTTTGCTGGCAGGACTGATGTTGATCATCGCCATTTATATTACAGCCCGGGTAAAGAACCTGCCTAAGCAGCCTTTTGTTGGCTGGAGCGAAGCCTTCGCGGCAGCTAAAGATGCCAGCTGGGGATTATTGCTGGTGGTTATTATCCTGGGTGGTATTTACGGCGGTATCTTTACTCCGACTGAAGCCGCCGCCGTGGCCGCCGTTTACGCCTTCTTGATTGCGAACTTTGTTTACTGCGATATGGGCCCGTTTGCCGATAAAACCAACACTAAACCGGCGCTGATCAAGGTGTTTCAGGCTTTGGTGCACAAAGACACCAAAGCGACGCTGTATGATGCGGGCAAACTGACCATTATGCTGCTGTTTATCATTGCCAACGCATTGATTTTGAAACACGTGCTGACCGAAGAACGTGTACCGCAAATGATTACTGAGTCGATGCTGTCCGCCGGTCTCGGACCCATCACCTTCCTGATCGTGGTCAACGTTCTGCTGCTGATTGGTGGTCAGTTCATGGAGCCGTCAGGCCTGCTGATTATCGTCGCGCCGCTGGTGTTCCCGATTGCGATGGCGTTGGGCATTGACCCGATTCATCTTGGTATCATCATGGTGGTTAACATGGAGATCGGTATGATTACCCCTCCGGTTGGTCTCAACCTGTTCGTGACCGCCGGGGTAGCGAAAATGTCGATGATGCGGGTCGTCAAAGCCGCCCTGCCTTGGGTTGCGGTGATGTTTCTGTTCCTTATCATCGTCACTTATGTGCCTTGGGTTTCTACCTGGCTGCCAACCACACTGATGGGGCCGGAAATCCTGACGAAGTAATTTCAAATCAGATGATTTCGTCGATGACTTTGCCCGGATGGCGTCTGCTTCCGGGCATTTTTCTGCGTTCGTAAAAGCGCCATTTCTGGAGATGAGTGCGGCGTTCACGATGAAAGCGTTTTTCCGGGTAATAGACACCGTCATGCAGAACTGTATCGGTAATATAACCCAGAGGTAACTTTTTCATGACGGCGTACCGGTGGCTGCGGATCCTAGGACCCCGATAGGTTAAGTATAACCTCTCACCGACAGGGTGAAGTAGGCGACTCAGTTTTTAAAGTTATCTTTGTCGATACGATATTTCTGCATTTTGTCGTACAGCGTCTTACGCGGAATATTGAGTTGTTCCATGGTGAGCTTAATACTGCCGTTACTTTCAATCAGCGCCTTTTCGATCGCAACTTTTTCAAATTCTGCCACCTGGTCGGCCAGGCTGCCGGAGCTACTGACGACCGGAGCATCATCCAATTGCGCCAGTTTACCAAGTAGCACAAAGCGTTCGGCAACGTTACGCAGTTCGCGCACGTTGCCCGGCCAGTCATGGTTCATCAAAGTTTGCAGATCCTGGGCATTGAGCGCAGTCGCCGCTTTACCATAACGCGCGGCTGCCACCAGTAAAAAGTGGTGGAACAGGGTCGCAATATCCTCTTTACGCTCGCGCAACGGTGGCAGATCGAGGGTGACGATATTGAGACGGTAATAGAGATCCTGGCGGAACGAACCTTCCATCGCCGCTTGTTTAAGATCGACCTTGGTCGCAGCAATGACACGAAAATTTAGCGGGATCAATTCGTTGGAGCCAACCCGTTCAATCACCCGTTCCTGTAGCACCCGCAGCAAGCGAATTTGCGCCTGCATCGGCATTGATTCGATTTCATCCAGGAACAGAGTACCGCCCTGGGCGTGTTCAAATTTACCGATTCGTTTGCTGTCAGCGCCGGTGAACGCGCCTTTTTCATGGCCGTATAATTCACTCTCAATCAGATTTTCCGGCACCGCCCCGCAGTTGACCGCGACAAAGTTTTGCTCTCGGCGTGAACTCTGCTCATGCAGTGAACGGGCAATCAGTTCCTTACCGGTACCGGTTTCGCCAAACAGCAGAATGTCGGCATCGGTGTCGGCGACGGTGGCGATGGTATCACGCAGGGACTGGATACTGTCGGTATCACCGATAATGCGCGGCCCCAGGGTCTGGCTCGCTTTCAGGCTGCGTTTAAGTTGCTGGTTTTCTAAGGTCAGTTTGCGTTTATCTATCGCCCGGTTGACGGTTTCAATCAGCCTTTCAGGAGAAAACGGTTTTTCAATAAAATCGTAGGCACCGTCGTGCATGGCCTGAACAGCCATTGAGATATCACCGTGGCCGGTAATCAGGATCACCGGCACATCCGGATCCTGATGATGAATCGAGGTCAGCAAGTTCTGGCCGCTCAGCCCCGGCAGGCAGATATCGGTGACCACAACCAGGGGCATTTCCCCTTGTTTAATTGCCAGTAATGCTTCTTCTGCGCTGGCAAAATAGCGCGCTTCAATATCCGCCAGTTCAAAGCTCTGTTCGATAGCGATACGAATGTCGGTTTCGTCATCGATGAAAAATACGTCACACATCCTGACTTCCTTGGGTAGTTACTTGTGGTATTGAATCAGCAGAGGGGGTCAGGCTTGGCTGACGGGGTGCAATGATCGGAAGACGAATCGTAAACCGGGCACCCCCCAAGCGGCGCGGTGCTGACATCGAGTTCACCGTCCATACTCTGGACAATCTGTTGTGAGATAGACAGCCCGAGTCCGAGACCATTCTGCTTTGTGGTGAAAAAGGGCTCAAACAGCTGAGCCCGTTTGTCTTCACTGATGCCCGGGCCATTGTCGTCAACATGGATATAGGCCCGCTGATTATCCCGGGTTAAGGTGAGATGAACCTGTCGTTGCGCCTGATCTGCCACAGCCTGCATTGCATTAGTCAGTAGATTAATCAGCACCTGCTCGAGTTGTATCGGGTTGATACTGACCCAGACCGGTTGCGGTGGCGTGCTGACCTCAAATTTAACACCTTGCGACTTAAACTGGGCCTGCATCAGCTCTTTGGCGTAAACCACAATCGGTTGTAATTGAGCGTCAGCCCGTTCTTCACTGCTGCTTTTACGCGCGAACGATTTGAGTTGTTCGCTGATCTTGGCCATACGTTCGGTCAGAGCGGAAATGCGGGTCAGATTTTCATCGGTACGCTCCGGTTTGCCGCCGGCGAGAAAGCGGCGTCCGTTGTCGGCAAAACTGCGAATCGCCGCCAGCGGATTGTTCAGTTCATGACTGATGCTGGCCGACATCTGGCCGAGGACGGCCAGTTTCGCAGCCTGGATCAGCTCATTCTGAGTCTGACGCAGGGCGTCTTCGGTCTTAATCCGTTCCCGGATTTCGGCATGCAGTTCAGCAGTCCGCTCCATGACCTGGAACTCAAGCTTCTGTTTTGCTTCGAGCTGCAACTGGTCAATCTGGCGCTGACGCTGTTTACGGTGCTGATTAAGCAACAGCGCCAGATAAACAATGATAAACAACATGGTTAAAATCATGATCAGTCCGAATACGTCCCAGAACACCTCAATCTTGGGCGACAGGACATGGATGGTCAGTTGTGGTGAGGTCAGGCGCCGGCTTGATACGATAAAGTCGCCTTTCATCCAGCCCTGGCTGGGGTTTTTCCATTCACTTTGCGCGGCAGAAAAATCGCCTTGCAGGCCAAGAGAAATGATGGGCTGATTGAGATACTGACGGCTGTTGCGGGATCGCATCGCGGGTCTGTTCATTGAGGGTGGCGACGCTTTTGAACAGCCAGTCAGGCTGGCTGGACATGAAAACCACTTGATTGACATCGGTGGCGACAAAATAGCTGTTGCGGCTTTGCCAGTTCTCTTCGATCGCTGATAAGTCCATCTTCACTACCACCACACCGAGAATTTCAGCCGCGTATACCACAGGATAGGCGTAGTAGTAACCGCGTTCACCTGAGGTGGAGCCCAGGGCGAAATACTGGCTGCTGTTGCCCTGAATGGCCTGATAAAAATAGGGACGCCAGGCAAAGTTACGTCCGATGAAGGTGCGTTCAAGGTTCCAGTTGCTGGCCGTTAAAGTATTGCCATAAGCGTCAAGCAGGTAAGTGTCTGCGGCCTGGATGACGTCGTTGACCTGCTCCAGATAGCGATTGGTGATTTCGAGCTGAGCCGTATTGTGCGGATTGAGCAGGGCATCAATTAACTCTTTGTCTTTTGACAGCAGACGCGGGATGTGAGCGTACTTGTCCAGCTTGGTGACGATGTGACTGGAAAACTTATCCAGCTCCGATTGCTGCTCGGTAAGCAGGCTCTGATACTGATAACGCCAGGCCAAATGGGCGCAAACCGCGGTGACCGTAATAAATACGATAAAAAACAGTATACTGAGTCGGCGAATCGATAACATCCTGTTGTCCCGCGTGGTGTTTAAGCCCGGCCTCCATGATACTGGGAGTTGGCTGTTGAGTGGTTTAAAAGATGGTAAATTGCGAGCACAAAACAAGAGCAAGATCTCTTTTTGGGCTTTTGCAGAAAAAAAAGCCTCGATTCCCTTGAAAAAGCCTTTATTGTCCCCATTTCATGGCAATCACACTTTGGTTTGATGGATTTTTTAGCACTCAGTTGACTTTTTAAGACATTGACCTTTCTCTGACCGGGGATTAGCTCGACAGCCATACTTCTGGTCGGTAGAATGCGGCGTCTAAATTTTTTGTCCTGAGACTAATCAGAGATACCGTTGGCTGCTTATTGCGGCAAAGATATCACTCATTAGTCCGGTATTGAGGCCACAAGCGCTTGAATACCGATGCTCAATAATTACAGTTAAGTGCTCTTACGGGTACCACACAAGGATGCAGCCAGAACCGGGTTCTGGCTCATGACGCTCAGGAATACTGAGCCAGTTTTGAGGTTTATAAACAATGCAAGTTACTGTTGAAACGCTAGAAGGCCTAGAGCGCCGTCTTAATATTACTGTTCCTGCTGCTAACATCGAAGATGCAGTATCAGCTGAACTACGCAACATCGCGAAAAACCGTCGTTTCGATGGTTTCCGTAAAGGCAAAGTGCCGATGAAGATGGTTGCTAAGATGTACGGTAAAGCAGTACGTCAAGACGTTCTTGGTGAAGTTATGCAACGTCATTTCATCGAAGCGATCGTAAAAGAAAAGATCAACCCAGCGGGCGCACCAACGTTTGCTCCAGTAGCTAACAATGAAGGCGAAGATCTAGTATTTACAGCGACTTTCGAAGTTTACCCAGAAGTTGAACTGAAAGGCCTGGAAAACATCACTGTAGAAAAACCAACTACAGAAATCACGGATGCAGACGTAACTGAAATGCTGGACACTCTGCGTAAGCAGCAAGCTTCTTGGACTCAAGTTGACGAAGCAGCAGCAGAAGGCAAACGCGTAACTATCGATTTCGTTGGTTCTATCGACGGCGTTGAATTCGAAGGCGGTAAAGCTGAAAACTTCCCTCTGGAAATGGGCGCAGGCCGCATGATCCCAGGTTTTGAAGACGGTATCGCAGGTAAGACTGCTGGTATGGAATTCGAAATTGACGTGACTTTCCCAGAAGATTACCACGCAGAAAACCTGAAAGGTAAAGCAGCTAAGTTTGCAATCAAAGTAAGCAAAGTTGAAGCTCAGGAACTGCCAGAACTGAACGACGAATTCGTTGCTAAGTTCGGTGTGGTTGAAGGTGGCGTTGACGCACTGAAAGCTGAAGTTCGTAAGAACATGGATCGCGAACTGAAGCAAGCGATCAAAGCTCGCATCAAAGATCAAGCTCTGGAAGGTCTGGTAAAAGAGAACGACATCGACGTTCCTTCTGCTCTGATTGATCAAGAAATCAACGTACTGCGTCAGCAAGCTGCGCAGCGCTTCGGTGGTAACGTTGAAGCGGCTAACCAACTGCCACGTGAACTGTTCGAAGAGCAGGCAAAACGTCGCGTAGTAGTAGGTCTTCTGCTGGGTGAAGTGATCAAAGCTGAAGAACTGAAAGCAGACGAAGAGAAAGTGAAAGCGCTGATCGAAGAGATGGCGACTGCTTACGAAGATCCTTCAGAAGTGATTGCTTACTACGAGCAAAACCCACAAATGATGGACAACATGCGTAACGTTGCTCTAGAAGAGCAAGCAATCGACGCAATCATTGCTAAAGCAAACGTAACTGAGAAAGCAGTTAGCTTCAACGAGCTAATGAACCCTCAAGTTGCTGCTTAATAAGCAAGTTCTCGTGTAGAAAGGTTGACGAGACGTTAACTATTCTGCTAACAATGGTCCGTGTGATTGCCCATCATCCGGGCCATTTATTTTAGGGACATAAGACTATGAGCTACCAAGAAAAAAATGCAATGTCGCCAATCATTGACGCGCTAGTACCCATGGTGGTCGAACAAACTTCTCGTGGTGAGCGCTCATACGACATCTATTCTCGCTTATTAAAAGACCGCGTGATTTTTTTAACTGGTCAAGTAGAAGATCACATGGCGAACCTTGTCGTGGCTCAACTGCTTTTCTTAGAATCTGAAAACCCTGATAAAGACATTTTCCTTTACATTAACTCTCCGGGTGGCAGTGTAACTGCGGGTATGTCAATCTATGACACCATGCAGTTTATTAAGCCAAACGTGAGCACACTGTGTATTGGTCAAGCTTGTTCAATGGGGGCGTTCCTGTTAGCTGGCGGTGCGCCAGGTAAACGTTACGTGTTACCGAACTCGCGTGTCATGATTCACCAACCACTGGGTGGTTTCCAGGGTCAGGCGTCGGATATTCAGATCCACGCTCAGGAAATCCTGACCATTAAGAACAAGCTGAACCACTTGCTGGCAGAACATACCGGCCAGCCTCTGGAAGTGGTTGAACGTGATACTGACCGAGACAATTTCATGTCTGCCCAGCAGGCAGTAGATTATGGTCTGGTGGACGCAGTTCTGACCCATCGTGGCGAGTAACAGTTCTGGGAATTGTTTAACGCAATTTGGTTCAAATTGTTATACACTCAAACCATAGAGAGTAAAGGCTAAGAGGTTAGCGAATGACAGACAAAAGCAAAGAGGGTGGTAGTAGTAAACTGCTGTACTGCTCTTTCTGTGGCAAAAGCCAGCACGAAGTTCGCAAGCTAATCGCAGGTCCTTCTGTTTACATTTGTGACGAATGTGTCGACTTATGTAACGATATTATCCGTGAAGAAATTAAAGATGTTCTGCCTAAGAAAGAGTCGTCGGCGCTTCCTACGCCACGTCAAATTCGTGAACATCTGGACGACTATGTGATTGGCCAGGAACACGCTAAAAAAGTGCTCGCGGTTGCAGTATATAACCACTACAAGCGTTTACGTAACGGTGATACAACAAGTGAAGGCGTAGAGCTGGGCAAGAGTAACATTCTGCTGATCGGTCCGACCGGTAGTGGTAAGACTCTACTGGCTGAAACGCTGGCTCGTTTCCTTGATGTACCGTTCACGATGGCAGATGCTACGACGCTGACTGAAGCAGGTTATGTGGGTGAAGATGTTGAAAACATCATCCAGAAACTGCTGCAGAAGTGTGACTACGACGTTGCGAAAGCAGAGCGTGGTATCGTCTACATCGATGAAATCGATAAGATTTCACGTAAAGCTGAAAACCCATCTATCACCCGTGATGTATCTGGTGAAGGTGTGCAGCAGGCGCTGCTGAAACTGGTTGAGGGTACCGTCGCTTCCGTTCCGCCACAAGGTGGTCGTAAGCACCCGCAACAAGAGTTTCTGCAAGTAGACACGTCTAAGATCCTGTTTATCTGTGGCGGTGCATTCGCTGGCCTGGATAAAGTGATTGAACAACGTGTGGCAACCGGGACCGGTATCGGTTTTGGCGCAGAAGTCCGTTCGAAAGATCAAAGCAAATCCGTGGGTGAACTTTTCACTCAGGTTGAACCGGAAGATTTGGTGAAATACGGTCTGATTCCTGAATTCATCGGTCGTCTGCCAGTTACGGCGACGCTGACTGAACTGGATGAAGAAGCGCTGATTCAGATCCTGTCAGAGCCTAAGAACGCACTGACTAAACAGTACTCGGCGTTGTTTGAGCTTGAAAACGTGGACCTGGAATTCCGTGAAGATGCACTGCGTGCCATTGCCGCTCGCGCAATGAAACGTAAAACCGGTGCACGTGGCCTACGTTCTATCCTTGAGAACGTGCTGCTGGAGACCATGTATGAACTGCCTTCGATGAACGAAGTTGAGAAGGTGGTGATTGATGAGTCTGTGATCAACGGCGAGTCTGACCCGCTGCTGATCTACTCTGGTAGTGAAAGCCAGGCTGCCGGCGCAGAGTAAATCCCGTCACTAAATGAGAAAAAGGAGGTAATTATTACCTCCTTTTTTTTATTCTGTCATTGAATCCAGTCAGTTAGCCCCCATATACTGCGATATATAGAAAGCAGAAGAGAGAAAAATATGAACTTGGAACGTTCCGAGCGTATCGAGATCCCAGTACTACCTCTGCGCGATGTGGTGGTCTATCCACATATGGTGATTCCTCTGTTTGTTGGTCGCGAAAAATCGATTCAGTGCCTAGAAGAGGCAATGGATAACAACAAGCAGGTTCTTCTGGTCGCTCAAAAGCAACCGGAGACTGACGAACCTAAAATCGCCGATCTGTTCGAAGTCGGCACGGTTGCCACCATTCTTCAGTTGTTGAAGCTACCTGACGGTACCGTGAAGGTGTTAGTGGAAGGTCAGCAGCGCGCTAAAATTCACCAATTTCATGAAGGCGAGTTCTTCTCGGCAGACGCCGAGTACTTGCTGACACCAGAACTTGATGAAAAAGAGCAGGAAGTGATTGTTCGCAGTGCGATCAATCAGTTCGAAGGCTTTATCAAGCTCAATAAAAAGATTCCGCCGGAAGTGCTGACGTCACTGAATGGTATCGATGAGGCCGCTCGCCTTGCTGATACTATCGCTGCGCACATGCCACTTAAACTGGTCGACAAGCAGAAAGTATTGGAAATTCTGGACGTGTCGGAACGTCTGGAATTTTTGATGGGTCAGATGGAGTCAGAAATCGACCTGCTTCAGGTTGAAAAACGCATCCGTGGCCGAGTTAAAAAGCAGATGGAAAAATCTCAGCGCGAGTACTACCTGAATGAGCAAATGAAAGCGATTCAGAAAGAACTCGGCGAGATGGATGACGCGCCGGATGAGTTTGAAGCTCTGCAGAAGAAAATCGAAGACGCGAAGATGCCTAAAGAGGCACGCGAGAAGACCGAGCAGGAACTGCAAAAGCTCAAAATGATGTCGCCGATGTCAGCCGAAGCGACCGTGGTACGCAGTTATATCGACTGGATGGTCAGCGTGCCTTGGAACAAACGTTCCAAAGTGAAAAAAGACCTGACCAAAGCGGAAGAGATCCTTAATGCAGACCACTATGGTCTGGATCGTGTGAAAGAACGCATCCTTGAGTACCTCGCCGTGCAGAGCCGAATCAATAAGCTGAAAGGTCCGATTCTGTGTCTGGTTGGTCCTCCGGGTGTCGGTAAGACGTCGTTGGGTCGTTCTATTGCATCGGCGACGGGGCGTAAGTATGTGCGTATGGCGCTGGGTGGCGTGCGTGACGAAGCGGAAATCCGCGGTCACCGCCGTACCTATATCGGCTCACTGCCGGGTAAACTGATCCAAAAAATGTCGAAAGTCGGGGTTAAAAACCCGCTGTTCCTGCTGGATGAAATCGACAAGATGGCATCCGACATGCGAGGCGATCCGGCGTCAGCTCTGCTGGAAGTACTGGATCCGGAACAGAACAACTCGTTCAACGACCATTACCTGGAAGTGGATTACGATTTGTCGGACGTCATGTTTGTGGCAACGTCCAACTCAATGAACATTCCAGGCCCGCTTTTGGACCGTATGGAAGTGATTCGTTTGTCGGGTTATACCGAAGATGAAAAACTCAACATCGCCAAGCGCCACCTGGTTAACAAACAGATTGAGCGTAACGGCCTCAAAGCCGGTGAAATCGAGATTGAAGATTCAGCCATCATTGGTGTGATTCGTTACTACACCCGTGAAGCGGGCGTGCGTAACCTGGAACGCGAAATCTCGAAAATCTGTCGTAAGGCAGTGAAGAAGATTCTGCTGAACGGCGGTACCAAGCAAGTGGTGGTGAATCAGGAAAACCTGAAGGAATTCCTGGGCGTACAGCGTTTTGACTACGGTAAAGCGGATGAATTCAACCGTGTGGGTCAGGTGACTGGTCTGGCCTGGACTGAAGTCGGCGGCGATCTGCTGACGATTGAAGCGCAGTCAATGCCGGGTAAGGGCAAGTTGACGCAGACCGGTTCGCTGGGTGATGTGATGCAGGAGTCTATCCAGGCAGCCATGACCGTGGTTCGCTCACGTGCTGACAAACTGGGTATCAATCCTGATTTTTACGAGAAGCGTGATATTCACGTTCACGTCCCTGAAGGTGCGACCCCGAAAGATGGCCCGAGCGCGGGTACGGCGATGTGCACTGCGCTGGTTTCCAGCCTGACCGGTAATCCGGTGAAAGCGGAAGTGGCGATGACGGGTGAAATCACTCTGCGTGGTGAAGTACTGCCTATCGGCGGCCTGAAAGAAAAACTGCTGGCTGCTCACCGTGGTGGTATTAAAACTGTGCTGATTCCTAAAGATAACGAGCGCGACCTGGAAGAGATTCCGGATAACGTCATCGCAGATCTTAAGGTGATTCCTGTGCGCTGGATTGATGAAGTGCTGCAGGTAGCGTTGGAAAATGACCCGACTGGTGTCGAGTTTGGCGCTAAAAAAGAGTGATGTGCAGCAAAAATAAGTAAAAGTTTACGCTGATAGGTCTAAAAAGGCTTGTCAGCGTTTTTTTTGGGCGCTAACGTTACTCACTAAGTCTTGAGCCCAGTTGTAACAAGGCTTTAGGCCAGTTTTTACATTAATGGAACGAAATAGGCACCGAACAAAATAATAATTGGTGGCCGAAGGGGAATTCACAGTGAATAAAACACAATTAGTAGAACAAATTGCAGCAAATGCTGATATCTCAAAAGCTTCAGCTGGTCGCGCACTAGACGCATTCATCGACGCAGTTAGTGACACTCTTCAATCAGGTGATCAGGTGGCTTTGGTTGGCTTTGGTACATTCGCAGTTCGCACTCGTGCAGCTCGCACTGGCCGTAACCCTAAAACAGGTGAAGAAATCCAAATCGCAGAAGCTAAAGTACCTGCGTTCAAAGCTGGTAAAGCGTTGAAAGACGCTTGCAACTAATCGGTTCATCGGTTGCGACCCATCAGTTTTTAATCAAACAGAATGATTTTGGCCGTTTAGAGGCAAAATTAATTCGAACCTTTTGAAATTATGCGCATCATACTGATGCGCATTTCTTTTTCTGATATTATCGCGCTATTCAATTTTTGGCTGAAGTGTGTCACTTCAAACCCGGAGAGCAGTAAAACTATGATGGATCGATTACGCGAAGGCGTGAACAGCATCGCGGTAAAAATTATCCTTGGATTAATCATCCTTTCTTTTATCTTCGCAGGGGTAGGTAACTACCTGATTAGCGGCAGCAATAATGCAGCAGCCAAAGTCGGCGGAACCGAGATTGCGCGCGGCGAATTTGAACAAGCTTACCAAAACGAACGTAACCGTATGCAGTCGCAGTTGGGTGATTACTTCTCCAACCTGCTGGCGGACCCGTCGTACGTCGCATCATTCCGTAAATCTGTCCTGGATCGCATGGTTAACGACCTGCTGCTTGAGCAGCATGCTGAATCTCTGGGTCTGCGCGTGAGTGATGACCAGGTACGTCAGGCGATTCTGGACATGCCTCAGTTCCAAAACGAAGGCAAATTTGACCAGGATATTTACCAGTCTGCGTTACGTCGTGCTGGCTTCTCACCGGATTCGTTTGCTGAGTATCTGCGCCGCGACATGGTGCGTAACCAGCTGGTTTCTGCGCTGCAGGGCAGCGAATTTACCCTGCAGGGTGAAGTCACTGCGCAAGGTGAACTGGTTGCTCAAACGCGTGACATCCGCACCATTACCCTGTCTCCGCAGGAGTTTTCTAAAAACGTGAAACTGACGGATGAAGAGATTACCCAGTACTACAAAGAGAATCCGGATAACTACACTCGTCCGGAGCAGGTAAAACTGGCGTATATCGAACTTTCTGCCGAGCAGCTCAAGAGCGATTTGGCGGTCAGCGACGAGCAGGCCAAACAGTACTACCAGGAGCACCTCGACAAGTACTCTTCGGCAGAACAGCGTAAAGTCAGCCACATCCTGATTCAGGGCGACGATGAGAAAAAAGCGCAGGCGATTCTTGACGAGCTGAATGGCGGTGCAGATTTCGCGACACTGGCACAAGAAAAATCGGAAGACATCGGCAGCGCACAGGACGGTGGTTCACTGGGTTGGATCGAACGTGACACGATGGACCCGGCATTTGATGCTGCGGCATTTGCCCTGCAAAAAGCCGGTGATGTGTCTGGTCTGGTCAAATCTGACTTTGGTTACCACATCATCAAGCTTGATGAGCTGAAAGCTCCGGTTGCCAAACCTTATGACGAAGTGGCTGAGCAGATCAAAACTGAGCTGACCGACCAGCAGGCAATTGATCGTTACTACGAACTGCAAACTGAGCTGCAGAAAGTAGCTTTTGAATCGCCGGATTCACTTGATGACGCCGCCAAAGCAGTGTCAGCCAAAATCGAAAAGACCGATTTTGTCTCTGAGCAGGATCTGCCATCAGTGCTGAATAACCCAAGCGTGATTCAGGCGATTGACTCTCCGGAAGTGAAAGAAGACGGCCTGAACTCAGAAGTGATTGAAGTCGCTCCTGAACATGTGGTTGTGGTTCGTGTTGAAGAAGCGCGTCCGCAGGTGGTTCTGCCACTGGATGAAGTAAAAGATCAGGTTGTTGCTGAACTGTCTAAGCAAAAAGGTCAGGAGCAGGCCGAAGAGCTGGCTACGAATCTGGTTGATGCACTGAAACAGGGTGACAAATCTCTGCTGCAAGAGCATAACCTGGCGTTTGGCGAGCTTGAGATGATTGATCGTAGTTCACCACTGGCTGAAACGGTTTATGCGATGCCTAAGCCAGAGCAGGATGCTGTGACTTACTCGCAGACCACAGATTTCGATGGCAACGTCGTGGTGGTTGAGCTGAACAAAGTGGAAGCGAAAGTGAATGAGCAGTATCAGGATCAGATTGGCGCTCAGCTTTCCCGTATCGGCACCCAGCAGGACTTGTCTGGTGTGATCAGCGTACTGCGTGATAATACCGATATCGAATATTACCTTGCGAGCCAGTAATGGCTGTAATGTAACTGAGATGTTTAACAGAATGGGCTGCGAATGCAGCCCATTTTACTTTGTCGTGTTGGCGTTAGATGCGCCTCTCCGCTTCCCCTATTATCGGGGCTCATAACCTAACAAGGAGAGTCCACGATGAAACTTAAATCTTTACTGTTGTCTGCCTTACTGGCGTTGAGCTGGCCTGCTGCGAATGCATTGGCTGCCGCAGAAGAGAATCCGGTGCAAGCCGAAACGTCACAGGGTATCGAAATCACGGTGAATGTTAACTCAGCTTCTGCCGAAGAGATCGCGACGCTGTTGTCCGGGATAGGGCTGAAAAAAGCGCAAGCCATTGTTGATTACCGACAGGCTAACGGACAGTTCCAAACCAAGCAGGATCTGACCAAGGTTAAGGGGATAGGGGAGGCCACCGTGGCGAAAAACGAAGCGCGCATTCTGCTCTAGGCCTTTAGTCAGAAGATCCGCTATTGGGCCATGTGCAGGTTTTTGCGGTCAAGAGTACGTTGCGACTGCTCTTTTCTAAAGTCTTGCTCTGTTGCTATTGTCTGTTACCTGCCACAGCCCATAATGAGAAAAAACTCAGATCCCAGATCTGAGTTTTTGTTTTCTGTTTTGTAGCAAAATATAACCGTTTACCCAATCCTGCCTAGCACCCGGAGACGATTCCAACTATAATTTGCCGCCGGTAAATCGCAGACATAATCCGTCGCGAACAAAAACAAAGTGGAGTAAAACATGTCCTCTCAAACACCGGTGATTACCGTTGATGGACCAAGCGGAGCGGGTAAAGGTACGCTTTGCATGCTGTTGGCTAACAAACTCGGTTTTCATCTTTTAGATTCTGGTGCCATTTATCGTGTGCTGGCTCTGGCTGCCATTCATCACGGTGTCGATATCGAATCAGAAGATGCACTTGTGCCGCTGGCAACGCACCTCGATGTCCAGTTTATTGCGGAAGGCGATCTCGTCAAAGTGATTCTGGAAGGCGAGGATGTGTCGAAAGAGCTGCGCAAAGAAGAAACCGGAATGGCAGCCTCAAGAGTCGCTGCTTTACCACGTGTTCGTGAAGCATTGTTGCGCCGTCAACGTGCATTTGCCGATGAAAAAGGTCTGGTTGCGGATGGCCGCGATATGGGAACGGTTGTCTTCCCGCAGGCTGAAGTGAAAATTTTCTTGGACGCCAGTGCCGAAGAGCGTGCACGTCGTCGATTCAAGCAGTTGCAACTGAAAGGGCTTGATGTTAAATTTGACGCCCTTTTAAGCGAAATCCAAGAGCGTGACGATCGTGATCGTAACCGCCCAGTGGCTCCATTACGCCCTGCAGAGGATGCGCTGTTGCTTGATTCTACCGAAATGTCTATCGACGAAGTGGTAGAAAAGGCACTACAATATATCGAATCGAAGCTGGCGGAATAAACCACGTCAGTTAAGAGCGTTGGTCGCAAGGATGATGACCGGCGAATTTAATAACCCCATGTGGTAGGACACCCGTGGTAGTTTACTTATTGAAGATTAATTAAATGACTGAATCTTTTGCTCAACTCTTTGAAGAGTTTCTAAACGAGACTGAATTCCAACAAGGTACTATCGTTAAAGGTACTGTAGTTGCTATCGAAAACGGCTACGTACTGGTTGACGCTGGTCTTAAGTCTGAGTCTGCAATCCCTGCTGAACAGTTCAAGAACGCTGCTGGCGAACTTGAAGTTGAAGTTGGTTCTGAAGTAGACGTAGCACTTGACGCGGTTGAAGACGGTTTCGGTGAAACTCAACTTTCTCGTGAGAAAGCGAAACGTCACGAAGCTTGGATCGTTCTTGAGAAAGCTTACGAAGAAGCTGAAACTGTTGTTGGTATCATCAACGGTAAAGTTAAAGGCGGTTTCACTGTTGAACTGAACGGTATCCGTGCATTCCTGCCAGGTTCACTGGTTGATGTACGTCCTATCCGTGACACTGCTCACCTGGAAAACAAAGAGCTAGAGTTCAAAGTAATCAAGCTGGACCAGAAGCGTAACAACGTCGTTGTTTCTCGTCGTGCTGTTATCGAATCTGAAAACAGCGTTGAGCGTGACGAACTTCTTGAGACTCTGCAAGAAGGTACTGAAGTTAAAGGTATCGTTAAGAACCTTACTGACTACGGTGCATTCGTTGACCTTGGTGGTGTTGACGGTCTTCTGCACATCACTGACATGGCTTGGAAACGCGTTAAGCACCCATCTGAGATCGTTAACGTTGGTGATGAAATCACAGTTAAAGTTCTTAAGTTCGACCGTGAGCGTACTCGCGTATCACTAGGTCTGAAACAGCTGGGTGAAGATCCATGGGTAGCAATCGCTAAGCGTTACCCAGAAGGTCACAAACTGACTGGTCGTGTTACTAACCTGACTGATTACGGCTGCTTCGTTGAAATCGAAGAAGGCGTTGAAGGTCTGGTACACGTTTCTGAAATGGACTGGACTAACAAGAACATCCACCCATCTAAAGTTGTTAATGTTGGCGACGAAGTTGAGGTTATGGTTCTGGATATCGACGAAGAACGTCGTCGTATCTCTCTAGGCCTGAAACAGTGTAAAGCTAACCCATGGCAGTCATTCGCTGAGCTACAAGCTAAAGGCGACAAAGTAACTGGTAAGATCAAGTCTATCACTGACTTCGGTATCTTCATCGGTCTTGACGGCGGCATCGACGGTCTGGTTCACCTGTCTGACATCTCTTGGAACGTTCCAGGTGAAGAAGCAGTACGTGAATACAAGAAAGGCGACGAAATCTCTGCAGTAGTTCTAGCAGTAGACGCAGAGCGTGAGCGCATTTCTCTGGGCGTTAAGCAAATGGAAAATGACCCATTCAACGCTTACGTTGCAGACAACAAGAAAGGTGTTCTGGTTAACGGTACTGTAACTGCAGTTGACGCGAAAGGCGCAACTATCGAGCTGGAAGACGGCGTTGAAGGTTACATCCGTGCATCTGAAGTTTCTCGTGACCGCGTAGAAGATGCGACTCTGATCCTGAACGTTGGTGACAGCGTTGAAGCGAAATTTACTGGTGTTGACCGTAAGAACCGCGTAATCAACCTGTCTATCAAAGCGAAAGACGAAGCTGAAGAGCAAGAAGCAATGGCATCTATCAACAAGCAAGATGACGGCGCATTCGGTAACGCAATGGCTGACGCTTTCAAAGCAGCTAAAGGCGAATAATTTAATTATCGCTGAATAAAAAGGAGCCGTAAGGCTCCTTTTTTATCTTGCTTGACCACACACTTGAAAGCCTCTGTTTTTAAGCTCTACAGCGTGCTGACACAGTCAACGGCTGATTTGAGTGATGAAAAGATTTAGTTAAGTTTGAAATCTTTTCCTACAATATTAAGCAAGTGTTTGTTGGAACTGAGAATACTGACTATAATCAGGTAAAAACTCGAAGAGGGAAACTATGACTAAGTCTGAATTAATTGAAAGACTCTGTGCCGAGCAAACCCACTTATCTGCGAAAGAGATCGAAGACGCGGTGAAGGACATTCTTGAGCACATGGCGAAAACCTTAGAAGATGGGGAACGCATCGAAATTCGTGGTTTCGGTAGTTTCTCTTTGCACTATCGTGAGCCTCGAGTCGGACGTAATCCGAAAACCGGTGAGAAGGTGGAATTGGAAGGTAAGTACGTTCCTCATTTCAAACCAGGTAAAGAGCTTCGTGAGCGTGTAAACGAAGCTATCTGATTTAAGTAGCGAATTTTGTTAAAGCGGCATACTGTCTCAGTGTGCCGCTTTTTTGCGATCTGATGTCGTGCCGGCCTGTCAGTGCTATCCAGACTATGGTGAGATCCCGGATTGGTGTTGAATTAAACACACTCTTTATCGGGCAGCGGTTAATGCGTCTACATACGCTGCAAAAATACGTTTAAAAGCGCTGAAGTACCGATAATAGCCATGGTTTGTCAGGCTGTTTTCCTGCATAATCAGGGTGCTTGTATTCGTGAATAGATAGGTAATGGATTATGAAAATAATAAAAATCGTGGTGTTACTTGCTCTCTTCCTGATTGCGTTGGCATTAGGCTCGCAGAATCAGGAGATAGTGACTTTCAATTATCTGCTGGCACAGGGCGAGTTCCATTTATCTACCCTTCTGGGTTCAGTGTTTGTGGTTGGTTTTCTGATTGCCTGGCTCATTTTTGGCAGCATGCATTTAAAATCACAACTTGAAATTCGCAAGCTAAACAGAAAGCTGAAAAAACAGTCATCGGCCAACGACGTTTCAGAGCAGAAAGCGAATATCGAATAAGGTCGTTTTTAGATGTTAGAAATCCTCTTCTTGTTATTGCCAATTGCTGCCGCTTACGGGTGGTATATGGGTAATCGTAGTGCCCAGCAAGACAAGCAGAAACATTCCCACCAAATTTCCCGTCAGTACGTGACGGGTCTTAACTTGCTGTTGTCTGATCAGTCAGACAAAGCGGTTGATCACTTTATTGAACTGTTGCAAGTCGACAATGAAACCATTGATACCCACCTGGCGTTGGGTAACCTGTTTCGTTCGCGCGGCGAAGTGGATCGCGCTATCCGCATCCACCAGAATCTTATCTCCCGCTCCGGGCTGACCATAGACCAGAAAAATCTGGCGCTGCAGCAACTGGCTAAAGATTACATGGTGTCCGGTTTTCTGGATCGGGCTGAGAAAATCTTTGAGCAGTTGGTCGATGAGCCGGAACATCGTGAGTCGGCGCTGCAGCAACTGGCGTCTATCTACCAGCAAACCCGTGAATGGCATAAAGCTATTGATGCCGCGCAGGCACTGGTCAAGATGGGCCGTAAACGGATGAAAACCAGCATTGCCCATTACTGGTGTGAGCTGGCCATGCTGGAAAAAGCAGACAGCAATAACAGCAAAGCGATTAACCTGTTTAAAAAGGCCTTGCAGGAAGATCCTAAATGCGTGCGAGCCAGCATCTCTCTGGGTAAGCTGCATCTCGAGAATGAAGAGTATGACAAAACCATTCAATACATGGAAAAGGTACTCGAACAGGATATCGATTTCATTGGTGAAGTCCTGCCGACACTGGCGGAATGCTATCACCACCTCGGCCGTGAGCAGGAACTGGTTCAGTTTCTGCGTGAATGTATCTCCAACAAGGCAGGGGTATCTGCGGAGCTGATGCTGGCTCAACTGGTCGCGCAACATGAAGGCGTGGCTTCAGCACAGGAGCTATTAACCCGTCAGCTGGTTAAAAACCCGACCATGAAAGGCTTTTATCGCCTGATCGATTACCATATTGCCGAAGCGGAAGAGGGCCGTGCCAAGGCCAGTTTGTCGACTTTGCAAAAGTTGGTTGGTGAGCAGCTCAAAGTCAAACCGCATTATCGTTGCCGCCGCTGCGGTTTTTCTACCCATTCACTATACTGGCACTGTCCTTCATGTAAGGGGTGGGGTTCGATCAAGCCGATTCGAGGCTTGGACGGAGAATAAATAATGATTGGCCTTACGCCGGTTGTTTCAGATTTGCAGCTTGTATGAGCTGCATTTTTATAGGCTAAAAGCATATCTTAGGAGTAGAAATGAACGACCAGAAAGTGATCGTTGCACTGGATTATGACAACCAAGCGGATGCCCTGGCATTTGTCGACAAGATCGACCCTGCCAGTTGCCGGTTAAAAGTCGGCAAAGAGATGTTTACGCTCTTTGGTCCGGAATTCGTTCGTGAACTACACAAAAGGGGCTTTTCGGTTTTTCTGGATCTGAAATTCCACGATATCCCAAATACCTGTTCCAAAGCGGTTCGTGCTGCTGCTGAACTGGGTGTCTGGATGGTCAATGTTCACGCCAGCGGTGGGGAACGCATGATGACCGCATCACGCGAAATTCTTGAGCCCTACGGTAAAGATCGTCCGTTGCTGATCGCAGTCACTGTGCTGACCAGTATGGAACAGAGCGACCTGGCCGGGATCGGTTTGGATGTCGCACCTGCGCAGCAAGTGATGCGTCTGGCGACTCTGACCAAGAATGCGGGTCTGGATGGCGTGGTGTGTTCGGCACAGGAAGCGTCAGTGCTGAAACAGGGCCTGGGTAAAGAGTTCAAACTGGTGACTCCGGGTATTCGCCCTGCGGGCTCTGAAGCGGGTGACCAGCGCCGTATTATGACGCCATATGAAGCGCTTCAGGCGGGGTCGGATTACCTGGTTATCGGTCGTCCAATCACTCAGGCCACCGATCCGGCCAAAGTTCTGACGGCGATTAACGCCTCGCTGGTGTAAATCTTTGCCAGGCTCGGACAAAACGAAAAAGGTCAGCTCACAGGCTGACCTTTTTACTGCCTGGCTTTGCATAGCCAGGCAGTGAGTCTTGTGTTTCACACTAGCTTCTGTTTCACACGGGCTTCTGTTGAACACAGGCCTCAGTTTAACACTGGCTTACCGCTGTGAAATTTAAAATCACTGTCCGGCGAGCGAATCAATTCTGCTTCTATCTGGCCAAAATAGGCAATGCGCTGTGAAATGTCTGTCCCGGCAATCTGCTCAGCCAGACTGAGGTAATCCTGATAATGACGCGCTTCTGAGCGCAGCAACGAGATATAAAATTTGGCGATATCATCATCGAGGTGAGGTGCCAGGCGCGCAAAGCGCTCGCATGAGCGGGCCTCAATGTACGCACCGATGATCAGTTTGTCGATCAGGGTTTGCGGCTCATGGGTTTTCATATGCGACAGCAATCCTTTGGCGTAGCGGCTGGCCGGAATTGATTCGTAACTGATGCCTCTGCTGTGCATGATTTCCAGTACCTGATAGAAGTGGTGCAATTCTTCTTTGATCAGTAATACCATCTTATCAATCAGCTCCTGGCTGTAGGGCGAATCTGATTTGGCCATGATGGCCTTGGAGATCTGACTTTTGCCTTTCAGCGTCTCAATGCTGCCAATGTTGCGGTAGGTAAAGTCTTCATAAGGTTTAAACCAGTCGAGCAGCGAGTGCTGGCTCTGTTGGTCTACCGCATACTTACGAATCAGATACATGGCTGACTGGCCTGCCTTGAGCTCACACATCAGGTGATCAAGCAGAATGACCGGCAGGTTGTCCGGCTTACGCGCTTCCTCTATCCATTCAACCGGGGTCTCGCAATGCAGAAACTGATGGATAGGCTCGAGAAGTTTTTCAATCGCAGGGGTATTTATCATGGTCGCAACAATAACAAAGGCCGCCTTGGCGACCTTTGTGTTAATTAATCGGTTCGAAAACGGCTAGTATATTACCATTTTTTCTTTTCGCCAAAGAGCATGTCCATGTCGTGCTGGCGTTCGCTTTCTTCTTTCTTCTCCAAATCCGCCGCATTTTTGCTCTGGCGACGTTTTTCGAGATCGTCGTACATGGTTTGCAGCTTTTCCCGAGCCTGTACCGAGTAGCTGTCGCTCTTCGAACTCAGAACATCAAGGCCTTTGCGCAGCAGTTGTACTGCTGTTCCTGGCTGACCACGCACAATCGAGTCGTTGGCGCGTTTAATCACGTTCTCGATGTTGATGCGAATTTGAATGGTCTCCAGGCGTGCATTTTCTGCCACATAGGCCTGGGTTTCAAAACGGCCTTTATTGTGTTCACTGCGAATAGTATCGCGCAGACGCTTCACCAGTTTGAGCATCACAATCGCCTGTTTATCGCTGCTTGGCACTTTAAAGGTTGTACTCTCACTGCCGGAATGATTTTGCTGCAGATTGTTGATCTGCTCCTTCATGTTCTCGATGCGCTGCGCCAGTTGCTTGTTCTTCGGGTCGAGTTCGTACATGTTTTGCAGTGCGTCGAGAATCCGGTTGTTAAGGCACACCAATAACTCTTTGCTGTAGGGCAAATGGTGCGCATTACCGATGAGATCCTCAGTGGCATCGATGATGGTCAGGTAACGGGATGACTCTTGCTTCTTCGCGGTTTCAACTTTGACTTTGTACTGAAGCATGATGTTATAGCCCAAAACCAGCACCAATAAGATGGCAATCAGAGCGATAATTAAACCGATATTCATATAATCCGTGTCTTCATTTTCAAAGGCCTATTGACAAAGGATACACTATCCTAACTTTCTACTACACCAACAATTTTATAAATCGTATTATCGTCTGTTTATTGCGCAGACGCTTTAACGGATTGGTAACTTTGGGTGCCCGGTGGCAGTTTTTTCTTCAGTTGCTCGAAAAGGGCAGTGTTTTCAAAAACAATTTCGCCGTTCCTCTTTGAATTATGTTCTCAACGCGTTATAACTAATAATTATAAACTATGAATTTGCGATGACGTGCGTCGCTCAAAATCTACAGGGTCGGTTATGAAGTTGCAGCAGTTGAAATACATTGTTGAAGTGGTCAATCACAATCTGAACGTATCAGCTACCGCCGAAAGTCTTTATACCTCTCAGCCCGGCATCAGTAAGCAAGTTCGCTTGCTGGAAGATGAACTGGGTATCCAGATTTTTGAACGCAGTGGTAAGCACCTGACTCAGGTAACCCAGGCCGGCGAAGATATTGTCAGAATCGCAACTGAGATTTTGTCGCGGGTGGAAAGTATTAAATCGGTGGCCGGTGAACACACCCATCCTGAAATGGGTACCTTAAATATTGCCACCACCCACACTCAGGCCCGTTATGCGCTGCCGGGCGTCATCAAGGGGTTCACTGCCCGCTATCCGAAAGTCTCGCTGCATCTTCATCAGGGCAGTCCGGCGCAGATGTCAGAAGCGATAGTCAAAGGCAGCGCCAATTTTGCCATTGCGACCGAGGCCATGCACCTGTATCAGGATGCCATTATGTTGCCTTGTTATCATTGGAATCGTGCGATTGTGGTCAGCAAAGACCATCCTTTAGCAAAGAAGGAGCTGGTCAGTGTCGCTGATCTGGCCGCTTACCCGCTGGTGACTTATGTGTTCGGCTTTTCCGGCCGCTCAGAGCTGGATGCCGCGTTTCACCGTTTTGGTCTCAGTCCGCGGGTCGTGTTCACGGCCACCGATGCTGACGTGATTAAAACCTATGTCCGCATGGGGATTGGTGTCGGCCTGATTGCCAGTATGGCCGTGGACAAAGAGCAGGACAAAGATCTGGTTGCGATTGATGCCAGCCATATCTTCGGTCCGAGCGTAACCAGTATCGGTTTTCGTCGCGGTACTTTCCTGCGTTCTTATATGTTTGATTTTATGGAGCGTTTTGCCCCTCATCTGACTCGTCCTGTGGTTGAACAAGCCATTTCACTTAAATCGGGTGCCGAGATTGAAGAGATGTTCCGCGACATCGACCTGCCGGTACGTTGACGATTAGTTTGCTAAGTACTGAGTTGGTTTACGAACAATTGAATGGGTTGGTTTACGATTATCGTTGCTCGTCAACGACCGCCGTGCGGATTGTGCGGTGCAATGATTGATCTTGTAGCCGGGATTCATACAATAGCGTTCCCTGCGGCAAGGCGACACCGATGCGTATGCAAACTCTATTTCAACAGCTCGATACCTTTCTGACTCATACCCAGAATTACTGGCGTTTCGAGCCATTTCATCACAGTGCAGAGCCTGCACTGCCGTGGTCAGAGCCAAAGCTGAAAGAGTGGTTACTTGGCCTCTCTGAGCGCCAGATAGAGACGTTCAAAGCGCAGCCGGATACGCTGATTGAGCAACTGGCGCCGTTTATTGCCAATCTTACTGATTTCCATACTTTGACGGCACTGCACAAGATTCAGCACAGTGCGCCCGAGCTGACCGCTATTGAGCAGGGTGTTCCGGGCCGTAAATACGATCAGGTTCGGTTAATGGGCGGGGCAGCGTTAGCACACCATCACGGTAGTGAGTGGCTGGAGTGGTGTTCCGGTAAAGGTTATCTGGGCCGGGTGCTGGCACAAAACAGTCAGCAGCGCGTGACCAGTTTTGAGTTTCAGCAAGCGCTGTGTGAGAGTGGTCAGGCAGACGCGGACGCACTGCAACTGGAGATGCACTTTATTCAGGGCGATGCGTTTGATGGCGCGAGTCAGGCCGTTTTTCATCGGCAGCAGCACGCGGTGGCGTTGCACGCCTGCGGCGATCTGCATGTTCGTCTGATGCAATATGCCAGCCGGGCATCACTGAGTGCGATTACCTTATCCCCGTGCTGTTACCATTTGATTGAAGATGAAACGTATCAGCCACTATCACAATTCGCCCGGAATTCAGCTCTGCATCTTTCACGGAGCGAATTGCGTATTCCGCTTCAGGAAACGGTCACTGGAGGCGAACGGGTACGACGTCACCGTTTTGCTGAGATGAGTTATCGGCTCGGACTGGATGAACTGCTCAGGTATGAACTGAGCATGGAGCAATACCTGCCTGTGCCGAGCATTAAAAAATCTCAGTTGAGTGCAGGCTTTGAAGCTTTCTGCCAGTGGGCGGCGCAGCAAAAACAGCTTAGTTTGCCTGAGGTCGATTATGCGGGCTATCAGCAGCGTGGTGAGCAGCGCTTTTGGTTAATGGAACGACTGAGTCTGGTTCAGCAGGGATTCAGACGTTTGCTGGAAATGTGGTTAGTGCTGGATAAAGCGCTTTACCTGAACGAGCAAGGTTACCAGGTAACCCTGAGCGAATTCTGCGACCGGGCCACAACGCCGCGTAATATCCTGATCCATGCCGTTAAGTCCGGGTAATGAAGCCGGCTTGTCAGATTTTTTTCTCATAATTAATAACTAATTTATCGAATAACGCGACGCTCCTGCCGTTCCATTGCGGCAGGAGCGTCGTCGTTTAGCTGAATTGTTTTTGCTTAACTGAACCGCATTCGTTTAACTAATCATGGTCAGCGCACGTGCCGGGTCTACGTAGTCGAGGTTAAAGTTTTCGGCGACCTGCTGACAGGTCACTTTCCCGTATATCACATTCAACCCTTTGAGGAAGCCGGGATCCTGGCTCAGTGCACGCTGGTAACCCAGGTTAGCCAGTTTGATGATATAGGGCAGGGTTGCATTATTGAGGGCAAAGGTTGAAGTCCGCGCGACCGCACCGGGCATATTGGCGACACAATAGTGCACCACATCATCGACGATAAACGTCGGGTCGGCATGGGTGGTCGGGTGGGAAGTGGCAAAACAGCCGCCCTGATCGATTGCGACATCAACTACCGCAGAGCCAGGCTTCATGGCCTTGATATGCTGCTCAGTCACCAGTTTGGGCGCTGCCGCTCCCGGGATAAGGACCGCACCGATAACCAGATCAGCATTCAGCACATGGTGTTCAATGGCATCTTCAGTAGAAAAAACCACGTTGGCCCGGCCCTGGAACTCTTGATCAAGATGGCGTAATACATCGATATTACGGTCGAGAATCGTCACATCTGCACGCAGACCGATGGCCATGCGCGCCGCGTTGGCACCCACGACGCCACCACCGAGAATAACCACTTTGGCCGGGGCGACACCCGGGACGCCACCGAGTAATAATCCACTGCCACCGCGTGATTTTTCGAGTACAAGTGCACCCGCTTGAATAGACATGCGCCCGGCGACTTCAGACATTGGTGCTAATAGTGGTAAGCGACCCATATTATCTGTTACAGTCTCGTAGGCTATGCAGACAGCTTTGCTCTTGATTAGCTCTTCAGTTTGTGGAAAATCTGGAGCGAGGTGCAAATAAGTAAATAATATTTGTCCTTCTCTGAGCATAGCTCGTTCGACAGCTTGAGGTTCCTTAACCTTTACAATCATATCTGCCTGCGTGAAAACGTCGGCGGCAGTAGGAAGAATGGATGCGCCTACGGCGATGTAATCATCGTCTGAAAAGCCGATACCGGCTCCGGCGTTTGTTTCGACAAACACTTGGTGGCCGTGTGAGAGCACTTCTCTCACGCTTGCCGGAATCATGCCCACACGATACTCGTGGTTTTTGATTTCCTTCGGTACGCCAATGATCATCCTGACTCCTTATCTTTACGTGGTTGTATTGACTATCAGCAGGTTTTTGTATCGAATTTATTGCTAGTATAGTCAGCGTTATGTGGGATTTGATACCGAATATTAAAAAGTTGTAGTATATTTTTTTGCAAGGAAGTAATAAGGTGGAATAAAAAATGGCAGACAACTATAAAAGGCCGTCCAAGGATCTAGACCGTATCGATCGCAATATTTTGAATGAATTGCAGAAAGACGGTCGCATTTCGAACGTTGAATTGTCTAAACGTGTTGGTCTTTCGCCAACACCCTGTTTAGAACGCGTTCGTCGTTTAGAACGTCAGGGTTATATTACGGGCTACACAGCATTGCTGAATCCGCAATATCTTGATGCTTCGCTTTTGGTGTTTGTCGAAATTACGCTGAACCGTGGTGCTCCGGATGTATTTGAACAGTTTAATACTGCGGTTCAAAAACTGGATGATATTCAGGAATGCCACCTCGTATCGGGTGATTTCGACTACTTGCTCAAGACTCGCGTATCCGACATGGGCGCGTATCGTAAACTGCTGGGTGATACGCTGCTGCGTTTGCCGGGTGTAAACGACACGCGTACGTACGTGGTTATGGAAGAAGTGAAGCAGACTAACCAGCTTGTTATCAAGACCCGCTAAAGAGTAAAAGTCAGAATAGTGGTACTTCTTGCCACATTCTGACTTTGTACAATTGGGTTTTTGTGCTTGATATGGTTAAATCTTCGAACAAACCGAGCGGCTTTTGCCGCTCGGACTGTTTTCACCAGACCAACCTGCGTATAGTGTTAGCCAGGTTGGCCATCATCATAGTCAAGTTGGTTTATGTTCAAAGAGAACAACAATAAAGTTGAGACCATTATTAAGACGAGTGAAGAGCCTCAGTCTTCTCGCCTCAATGGTGCACAACGTCTACGTGAATGCGGTCTGATTCTGGCCGTATTGGCTTCTATTCTTCTTGCTGTCGCCCTGTTGACTTTCAATCCGGCGGATCCTTCCTGGTCGCAAACGGCCTGGGGCTCAGATATCCAGAACGCCGGTGGTATCGTCGGTGCCTGGGTGGCTGATACCCTGTTTTTTGTTTTTGGCTCACTGGCCTATCCGCTGCCGGTCATCCTGACCGCAACAGCCTGGATTTTGCTGCGTAACCGCGATGCCGATGAAAACATCGATTTTATGTTGTGGGGTACCCGCCTGCTGGGGTTAGTGGTTCTGATGCTGACCAGTTGCGGCTTAGCGGATATCAACTTTGACGATATCTGGTATTTCTCTTCCGGTGGCGTGGTCGGGGATGTACTCTCCAGCCTGGCTCTGCCGACTCTGAACGTGCTTGGCACGACACTGGCGCTGCTTTTTCTGTGGGGCGCGGGGTTCACTCTGCTGACCGGTATTTCCTGGCTGAGTATTGTTGAGCGTCTTGGTGAGGCGAGCATCCGTGGTTTTAATCGTCTGTTGAATCGCATGCGCGGTGAAAAAGATGAACTGGTTTCACCGCAGCTGATGTCTGCCCGAATCGACGAGCGCAGTGAACCTGCCTTTGCTGCCGATCACCATTTGTTGGATGGATTTGATTCAGAAGACGACGATTTAGTGGCGGATCCGCTCGCCGGCAAGTCAGAGCCGATGTTGAGCGCGCAGCCTGCCCGACAAGCGAATCCTGAGCCACAAGCGCAGGTTAGTTCGCCGCGGGCTTCAGACAATGAACGCCGCTTTAATATTCATATGCCGGAACGCAGCGAACCTGCGGTCCGTAAAGTGCAGCCAGCGCCAAGCCAGCCAGCTCAGGCTCAGCCTGTGAGCAAGCCGGCACCGGTTTACCATTACGCGCAGGATGACTCCGATGAGCCGGAGCGCACGGCTCAGTTGGGTTCTACGATTGAAGAGCTGGAATTTGCTGCCCGCGAGCAGGATGATTGGGCAGACGATACCTTGCCTTGGGATGAAGTGAACCAAGAGCACCAAACTGAGCCGGTGCAGTCACAGCCTGCTGCATACACCGCAGAGCCTGTCATTGAGGAAGAGCCGTTCAGCGCACCTCGCGTTGATGTGCAGGAATTCGATCAAACCATCGCTGATGTCGAGCAGGATGACGCGCATATTGAGCCGACGATTTCTAATTTTGATGTGCTGGATGACGAAGAGTCGCAACAGCCTGAGATGTCTGCTGACTACCAGGATGCTGCTGAGGACTCTCAACCTGAGTGGCTGGAAGAAGAGGACGACGACCAGGATCAGGATGTGAAAGCCTTCCAGACTATGGTCTCTGAGGCCCAGGCTAATATGGCCGGCAAACAGAACCCGTTCCTGGTTCAGCAAGAGGTCAATCTGCCTAAGCCGGCTGAACCGATGCCGACTCTGGAACTGCTCTATCATCCGGAAAAGCGGGAAGACTTTATTGACCGCGAAGCGTTGGAAGAGATTGCCCGTCTGGTGGAGTCCAAACTGGCTGATTACAAGATCCAGGCTGAGGTTGTCGATATCTTCCCTGGTCCGGTGATCACCCGTTTTGAGCTGGATTTGGCTCCGGGGGTTAAAGTTAGCCGTATTTCCAGTCTGTCGATGGATTTAGCACGTTCTCTGTCCGCGATGGCGGTACGGGTGGTGGAAGTCATTCCCGGTAAGCCATACGTTGGCCTTGAGCTGCCGAATATGAGCCGCCAGACCGTGTATCTGTCAGACGTGATTAACAGCCCGCAGTTTGAGCAGTCTAAATCACCAACGACTGTGGTACTGGGTCAGGATATCGCTGGCGAAGCTGTGGTGGCCGATCTGGCTAAGATGCCGCACGTATTAGTGGCAGGTACCACGGGATCCGGTAAATCGGTTGGTGTGAACGTGATGATCCTGAGTATGTTGTACAAATCCACGCCGGAAGATGTGCGTTTCATCATGATTGACCCGAAAATGCTCGAGTTGTCGATTTATGAAGGGATTCCGCACCTGCTGTCTGAGGTGGTGACTGACATGAAAGACGCATCCAATGCCCTGCGCTGGTGTGTGGGCGAGATGGAGCGCCGCTACAAGCTGATGTCTGCTTTGGGCGTGCGTAATATTAAAGGCTTCAACGACAAGCTTAAAATGGCAGCTGAAGCGGGTCATCCGATCCATGACCCATTGTGGCAGCCTGGTGACAGCATGGACCCTGAAGCGCCACTGCTGGAGAAACTGCCTTATATTGTGGTCGTGGTCGACGAGTTTGCTGATCTGATGATGGTGGTGGGTAAGAAAGTCGAAGAGCTGATTGCCCGTCTGGCTCAGAAAGCTCGTGCAGCCGGTATTCACCTGATTCTGGCGACCCAGCGCCCGTCAGTGGATGTGATCACCGGCCTGATTAAAGCCAACATTCCGACCCGGGTTGCATTTACGGTATCAACTAAGACGGACTCGCGTACTATTCTTGACCAGGGTGGGGCAGAATCACTGCTCGGCATGGGTGACATGTTGTACTTACCGCCTGGCTCAAGCCATACGGTTCGGGTACATGGTGCGTTTGCTTCAGACGATGATGTGCATGCGGTGGTGAATAACTGGAAAGCACGCGGTAAACCTAACTACATCACTGAAATTACCAATGGCGATCAAGGGCCGGAAGGTTTGTTGCCTGGTGAAAAAATGGAGAGTGACGAAGAAGTGGACCCGCTGTTTGACCAGGTGGTCGAGCACGTGGTGGAAACCCGCCGTGGTTCAGTGTCCGGTGTTCAGCGCCGCTTCAAAATCGGTTATAACCGTGCCGCGCGTATCGTAGAACAGCTGGAAGCGCAGGGGATTGTCAGCGCGCCAGGTCACAATGGTAACCGCGAGGTTCTGGCTCCGGCGCCGCCCCGCGACTGAGTTAGCCCTATCGCTGCAGATCATTGATTCTGAGCCAATAAAAATTCTGAGCAAATAAAGAAGGCGCCTCATCCGGCGCCTTTTTGTCATTCTGGTCTCAAGCAACATCTGTTTATCAAGCTGCTCAGCGTTTTGGTTTGGCGTATTGCACCACGATAAAGAGTGCCACGGCTGCCAGGTTGGCGGCAAAAATGATCACCAGCCATTGTGGCATAGACAGGCTTAAAAATTGCCATACTACCTTGCTGCAATCGCCGTACGCTTCAAACATCCACGGCGCCCATTGGTTGAGCGGTGCCCAGTCCGGAAACGTAACAAACAGGTCGCAGGTTTTAAACGGTGATGGATTAAACTGGTAATCGACATGCTGCAAAGCGAGTTTGAGGCCGGAATATGCACTGCCGCCCCAAACGGCTAATCCGATCCAGCGTATAGCCGGATTCTGCGGTGCAACCAAACCAATCAGTGCGGCAGCTCCGATGCCGAGCATGGCAATACGCTCATAGATACACATCACACAGGGTGCCAGCATCATCACATGCTGGAAGAACAGGGCACAGGCCTCAAAAAAGACCACAAACAGCAGCAGTAACAGCCAGGCCAGACGAGTTTCAGAAAAGGTTTTAAGGCTCGATAAAATATTCACAGGACAGTCCTTGGATAATAATAAAAAAGCTCTGATTACTCAGAGCTTTGTATCTTGGAATAGTTTCCTATTCAATCAATTTTTAATGGCCGCTGGAGACAACGCTTTCCATATGCGGCACGCTGTGATGAGTAATCCAGCCCAAATCGTAGAACTGTGCTGTCATCGGCTCCACCAGGTAGATGATACCGGCTAAGCCTACCAAGGTCAGTACCACAGTGTAAGGCAGAGCCATGATCACCATGCGACCGTAAGAGAGACGGATGAGCGGTGCCAGGGCTGAAGTCAGCAGGAACAGGAACGCTGCCTGGCCATTCGGTGTAGCCACAGAAGGCAGGTTGGTACCGGTATTGATCGCGACCGCCAGTAAGTCAAACTGGTCGCGTGAGATCACGCCTTCCATCATCGCGGTTTTCACTTCGTTAATATACACAGTACCGACGAACACATTATCCGAGACCATCGACAACAGACCGTTGGCGATGTAAAACAGCGCTAACTGAGTTTCGTTGTCCTGGATATGCAAAACTGCATCGATAATCGGTTTGAACAGTCCCTGATCGATAATCACAGCCACAATAGAGAAGAAGACCGCCAGCAGAGCCGTAAATGGCAGGGCTTCTTCAAACGCTTTACCCAGTGAATGCTCTTCAATCACGCCGGTAAACGCGGTGGCCATAATAATCACCGACAGACCAATCAGCCCCACGGCGGCTAAATGCATCGCCAGGCCAAGGATCAACCAGAGTGCGATAAGGCCTTGAATCCACAGTTTTGCCACATCCTGTTTAGTACGGGTTTTACGCTCTTCTGTATCGAAGTCGATCAGGATCTTGCGTACGTTTGGCGGCAACTTAGCGCCGTAACCAAATACTTTGAACTTCTCGACCAGGAAGCAGGTTGCGATACCACAGATAAATACCGGCAGGGTAACCGGAGCCATACGCACCAGAAATTCACCGAAAAACCAGCCAGCCTGGTCTGCGATGATCAGGTTTTGCGGTTCGCCAACCATAGTGGTCACGCCACCCAGTGCAGTACCGACACCAGCGTGCATCAGCAGCGAACGCAGGAAGGCACGGTAGTTTTCAAGATCATCACGAGTCAGTTCAGGGATCTGTTCATCCTGAGTATGGTCATGGGGCTGGTTAAACGGCCGTCCGGAAGCGACTTTGTGGTAGATTGAGTAGAAACCTACCGCTACGCTGATGATTACCGCGATAACAGTCAGCGCGTCCAGGAAGGCTGACAGGAAGGCGGCAGCCACACAAAAGGCGATCGATAAAATCGCTTTTGAGCGGATCCCAAGTAAAATTTTGGTAAAAATAAACAGCAGTAAATGCTTCATAAAGTAGATGCCCGCTACCATGAATACCAGTAACAGCAGCACCTCAATATTGGCAACCAGTTCGTGTTTTACCTGCTCCGGACTGGTCATGCCAATCGCAACGGCTTCGATAGCTAATAAACCACCAGGTTGCAGCGGATAACATTTTAATGCCATCGCCAGGGTGAAAATAAATTCCGCGACTAATAACCAGCCGGCAACAAAGGGATTTATTAAAAAGAAAACGATCGGGTTTATTATCAGAAAGGCGATGATGGCAACTTTGTACCAATCTGGCGCTTTACCTAAGAAATTTTTGATAAATGCGCTTCCAAGCGACATGGGCATGGTGATTACTCTTAAATTAGTTATAGATAGACATAGCTCTGTAGCTGCACATTTAATTGTGCAGTAACGTCTGATGAAAGTCTAAACAAAAATCTTTATCAACAATGACTTAGAACAAGAAATGGCCGAGTTTTGCCTCTTTGCCTGAACCGTCATTCCCTAAAAATACGCTTTCCTTACGTTGTCAGCAACAATACAGCGGGCGGTTTTTTAGTCAATAATCAAGGTCGAAATGCTATACCTACCTCAACTATTTCGCAGTAAAGATCGTTTGAAGCGACGTTAGCATAACACAAAGCATCGGAAAATTTCATTGAGCAGGCTAGAGCAAGAGCAGGTTTGAGTAAATATCATTTAGCTGATTAAAAATACCACTTTTCAGTAAGTTTATTTTGAAATAAATAAAAAATAGTTATGTGAGCAAGTTCTCTTTATATATTTACTAAATGTGAAACAAACTTTATTTTGATACATTCTGAAACAAATTTAACCAGCTGTTTTGTGAGCAAATTGGGCTTACTTTGAGCGAAATCAAGTGCATATAAAGTTTTTACTCTATTTGAGCGGTTGTTACCAGTTTACCAATGGTTTGTTTCCGCTGGATGAAAACTAGTGGTATGATGAGTGCCATTCGACCCGAAAAAATAGAAAACTGGATAAGTACTTAATGGTCATCAAGGCAAAAAGCCCAGCAGGCTTTGCAGAGAAATACATTATTGAAAGCATTTGGAATGGTCGCTTTCCACCGGGTTCCATTCTGCCTGCCGAGCGAGAGCTCTCCGAATTGATTGGTGTGACACGAACCACGCTGCGTGAAGTGCTACAGCGTCTGGCTCGCGATGGATGGCTGACCATCCAGCACGGCAAACCGACCAAAGTAAACCAGTTTATGGAAACGTCAGGTTTGCATATTCTGGATACCTTAATGACGCTGGACGTGGATAACGCGACCAACATCGTTGAGGACTTACTGGCGGCTCGTACTAACATCAGCCCGATTTTCATGCGTTATGCTTTTAAAGTAAATAAGGAAAACAGTGCTCGTACCATTCACACTGTGATTGAATCTTGTGAAGCGCTGGTTGCGTCTGAATCCTGGGATGAGTTTATCGCCTCGTCACCTTATGCAGAGAAGATTCTACAGCAAGTTAAAGATGACGGTGAGAAAGATGAAGAGAAACGTCAGCAACTGCTGCTGGCTAAAACGTTTAACTTCTACGATTACATGTTGTTCCAGCGTCTGGCGTTCCACTCAGGAAACCAAATTTACGGCCTGATTTTTAACGGCTTGAGAAAGCTTTACGACCGGGTAGGCAGTTACTACTTCTCTAACCCGGAAGCGCGCCAGTTGGCATTGCGTTTTTATCGTGATCTGCTGGACGTATGTGAGAGCGGTGATCGCGAACAACTGCCAAATCTGATTCGTCAGTACGGTATTGCCAGCGCACAGGTCTGGAACCAGATGAAGACCACGCTGCCATCGAGCTTTACAGAAGATGACAGCTGAGTTTATCTGAGCTGTCATCGATACACATAATAAAGCCCGCGATCAACGCGGGCTTTTTGTTTTGGTTTACGCACATCGATGCCGCGCAGCTAACTTTGCGACTTTGAAGACGATTAAAGGTCTTCACTGCCGCCGGCGGCCATAAACCAGTTTTTGAGATGGTTTTTCAGATCTTTCAGTTCATCCGGGCCAATCAGTGCCAGGCCGAGATCTTCGGCGCGGGTGATATCGTTATAACGCAGCGGGCGGAAGCTGACCAGCATGGCTCTTGCCTGCAGACCTCCAAGCAAATCACGCAGCGATTCCAGTTTATACAGGGTATCGTCACCGTCATCACGCATGCCTTTAGTCTTACATTCAATGATGTGCAGCTTATTGTTCACGACAGTGGCGACGTCGAGTTCGTTGCGTACTTCGCGTTCCCCAAGCTGGCGATAGACCTGCACGTTGAGAGAGCGATCCTGAATGGTTGGCAAGTCGTCCTGAATCTGGCGTACCGTGCTATGAACCAGGGTTTCCAGCCATTCACCGTTAGAGAAGCGGCGGGCGTCTTCGTTCGCAAAGGTCAGAATGCCATTCTCATAGGTCGCGATCTTCGCCTCGACCAGATCGGTCAGCAACATGTTGAGTTCACGATAGCCTTGTTGCTTTTCTGATAACTCGACATCGAGGCACTGCTCTTTACGACACGTGGTGGCAAGATAGTTAAGTGTGGCCAGGCCCGGACCCAATTCCAGTGCGTTGCTCGCCCAGCGTTCGCCCAGTTCATACAGCTTCTGGTCAAGTTGCGGAGGCAGGTTGTGCTCGCTGAATTCGCCGCGCGCACCAAAGATGGTCAGATAGTCAGAGATGGTGATCCGATCCTGCACCTGGGTATCTTTGTTGCCATCCGGATAGAGCCAGCACAAACGGTCGCTGCTTGGTTCGACAACAAAAATTGGCCAGTGATAAGTGCGGAACACTTCATAGACGGATAAAAGGCGGTGGCGTAAGCCACAACTGGCGTTAAGCCGGACTTCCAGATTGCGTTGTTTAAGATCTTCCGCTAAGTGTTTAATTGAAGCCTTGATTTCGGAGATATTAGAGCCGTTGGAAATTTCAAAGAATTCAGACGTGATGCCGCGTTGAGTTAATACGGCGTGCAACCGCTGATACATGGTTTGTTGCGAATTGTCGCCAATAAAGACGATATGACGACTCTGGGTTCGGTTATCCAGTAACGGAGTGATCAGGCGAACCGGATCCTGATCTATGATGCCAACATGAACGGCCATACGTTATCCTCATGTTTGGCTTGCGAAATTTTTGGAATAGGTAGAGCAAAAGCGTGATGCAAGCCATACTATTCATATAACGATCCCCCACACAAAAAACAAGGGTGACTGCGGATAAAAGTCACCCTTGATAGCGATAATTGACCTGGTCCTTACAAAACCAACGGGGAATTGTCTAAAGCTTGAATCTGTGCACCAGATGACTTTGCTGCCCTGCCAGTTGGGTGAGATCGCCACTGGTGTGTGCGATGTTGCTCATGGCCTGCAAGCTTTCGTCCGCAATATGATTGATATCCTCAATGCGTTGCGCGATATCGCTGGTGGTATCACTCTGTTCCGCCGCGGCCTGGGAAATGTGGGTGCTCATCTGGCTTATCTCCATGATAAGAGCCTGAATTTCTTCCATGGTGCTGTTGGCGTTGGAGGCCTGATGTACCGATTGTTCCATGCCTTGTTTACAGCTTTCAATCACCTGGCTGGCTGCATTCGAACTGCTTTGTAACCGGCTGATCATGTTTTCGATTTCAGTGGTTGAGTCGGTAGTGCGTTGCGCCAGTACCCGTACTTCATCAGCCACGACGGCAAAACCACGCCCTTGTTCACCCGCACGCGCTGCTTCAATCGCCGCATTAAGAGCCAGCAGGTTGGTCTGTTCGGCTACGCCGCGAATCACATCCAGAATGGAACCAATCTGGCTGCTCATGTTCTGCAACTCGGTCACTGCTGCCACCGAGTCATTCAGGCGGACCTCAAGCTGCTTGACGGTACTGATGTTATCACTCATCACCTGACGACCGGACTGGGCCGCGTTTTCGACTTGCTGCACCATCTGCAACGAGCTTTGTGCACTTTGTGCGACTTCTTGGACTGAGTGCGCCATCTGGGTCATTGCCGTCGCTACATTGGCGGTTTGTTCACGCTGATTGTTGAGTTGCGATTGCGCGTGCTGTGAGGTGGCCTGGTTGTGTCCTGCCGTTTTGGTCAGGTTATCGGACGCGTCATTGAGCTTAAGCAGAATATCTTGCAGGCTGTCAGCCAGCGAGTTGATATGACGGCTCAGGCGCGCGAACTCATTATTATGCGTGATGCGAATGCGCTGAGTCATATCGCCTTCTGTCAGGCTTTCCAGTGTGGTCAGGATCTGTTTGAGTGGTGAACGAACGCTGCTTGCGATGTGGTAACCGATAGCGCCTGCCACCAGGACCACAAGCAAACCGATACCAACGGCTTTGTAAACGCCTTGCTGATAGACTTGGCCGGCATCAGCCAGGGCCCGGTCGAGATCCTGTGAAGCACTCTGGTTAAAGCTGTCGAGCAGTGCCATCGCATTGTCGACTTCCCTGGCCAGGTTGGTGATATTGGCGTATAGAGCCGCACGGGCTTTGAGATATTCGTTGTGCTGGTCAAGAACACCTCCTTTCTCACCGATATCCTGAGTGAATTTTTTTACCGGTTCATCAAATACTTTTTTAAGTTCAGGCAGTTGTGAGGTCAGTCCGCGATAGGCGTAGTTAAGGTGACTGACGGCTTTATTATTTTTTTGTACCGCACTGTCGACAAACGCCATATCTGAACTGGCCAACGCATCAGACGTGATCAGCTCGGCATCTTTGAGCTTGATGAAATAGCTTTTGGCCATCACCTTAACGGAAATGCTGCTTTGATCATCCACGTATTCCTTCATACCAGTGCTCAGCTCTGAATGCAGGCGCTGGAATTCACGCACCGATTTTTGCACTTTGCTCTGAGCGGCAAACATGGCCTGATAGTTGTTCATCGCATCATTGGCTTCACTGAAGTAACGGGTTTCCAGCGCATTGAGGGCATTCATTTTTTCCTGCAGATCAGGGTGACTGGCGCTGGCCTGTTCCAGTTGCCCCAATACCTGACTGAAAGCCTGTTTGGCTTTATCGAAATCCTGACGCATGCTGACCATGCGTCCGGCATCCTGGGTCGTCAGAAAATCTTTGAAAGATTTGTCGGCAGTCAGCAACTGAACACTGGTTTTATTCGACAGTGAAACTAAAGGTAAGGCGGTTTTGGACACGCCCTCAAAATTGGCATGAATCTGACTCATACCGCTCATCATAATGGCGACCGTGACGGCAAACATTACAATGATGATTGCAAAGCCGGCGTACATGCGCCTGATGACTGAACCTTGCATACGTCTCTCCCTTGTTACATTCATGTTCTGAAGTCTCACAAAGACAGAAAAACTGTCTAAAAATTAATAAAATGAGTCACATTCTATGAATTGAGACGCGCACATTTCATGATCGGGGCGACAAAAGCAGTTTTTTGTGTAAAGCAATCTCGGTTTCTGTTAACTGAACAGTGTTTATTATTGAGCTTTGATCCGCCTTGTCGCATACTCATTCCAACAACGATTATTGCAAACACGTCTGGTGGAGACCTTCATGGCTGAAGAAACAATTTTTAGCAAAATCATTCGCAAAGAAATTCCGGCTGATATCCTGTACCAGGATGATTTAGTGACGGCGTTTCGTGACATCAATCCGCGCGCACCAAGCCATGTGCTGATCATCCCGAACAAACTGATCCCGACGGTCAACGAGGTACAGGAAGCTGACGAACTGGCGCTGGGCCGTATGTTTACCGTGGCAAAAAAAATTGCCGAGCAGGAAGGCATTGCCGAAGATGGCTATCGCCTGCTGGTCAACTGTAACTCACACGGTGGCCAAGAGGTTTACCACATTCATATGCACCTGGTGGGTGGCCGCCCGCTAGGACCGCTATTGATGAGCTAATTCCGGCCGGTTACCCGTACCAGTCGGGTAACCGTCTTCATTTCCTAAAGCGGAGTGTGCAGTGAAGTTTGATTTACGACACCTGACGGTTTCGCTTAGCTGTATGTGTCTCAGTGCCTGTGCCAATTTCACCGCCGGCAATCTGTTCAGTCATTACAGCGCGCAAAATTCAGATCTCTACCAGTCATTGCAAGCGGGTGATTATCAGCAGGCGAGCGAAGAGCTGCCTGATTATGTCGCCGGTGGCATTCTGGACAACCTGGAAAAAGGCCGGGTTTATTTTCTTAACCAACAGTATCCGGACAGTCAGGCGGCATTAGAGCTGTCGGATCAGGCAGTCAGAGAGCAGCAGGAGCAAGCCACCATTTCACTGAGTGAGAGCGCCAGCAGTATTGGGTCTCTGGCGGTGAATGATAACTTGAATAGCTACACGCCGGCTGATTATGAACTGGGTTTTTTGCATCTTTATTTGGGTTTGAACTATATTCAAAACAACAGTTTAGAAGATGCTCTGGTGGAAGTGCGCCGCGCTAATCAAGTGCAGGAACAGGCGCGTAAAACTCGTGAAGCCGAACTTGAGCAGGCACAGCAGGAGCTGGAAGAGAAAGGCGTTACGCCTAATCTTGGTAGTGTGCTGGCCCGTTATCCGGATGGTGGTAAAACCTTGCAGGCGGTACAAAACGCTTATTTGCTCTATTTATCGGCGCTTTTGTACGAGGCTGCGGACGACCCGAATAACGCCTATGTTGATTACCGGCGCGCACTGGCAGTCGCACCCGATAACCGGGCGGTGATCGACGGCACTTTGCGCGTGGCCAGGCGCTTGGGTATGCAGCAGGATTTGCAACAACTCAAAGCACGTTATGGTGATGTGTCGTCCTTGTCGCAACAACAGGGCCGGGTCATTGTATTGGATGAACAAGGTGTGGTGCAGGCACTCGACAGCTGGCGTTTATCTTTACCGCTTTTTGACAGCCGGGGCAATACCGCGTTGTACTCTATAGCGTTACCGTATTATCCCAAGCAGTCACGGTCTCAATTTGCACCGCTAATATTGAATAAGCAGCCGCTGAACAGTGAGCGGCTGACCGACGTGGATCTGATGGCGCAACGTGATTTGTCCGAACGCATGCCCAAAATGGTGATTCGTCAGGCATTACGCGTGGTGGCCAAAGATCAGGTTCGTAAAGAAACGACCAAGGGTGACGGCATTGGCAATCTGCTCTTTAACGTCTTCAACACGCTAACCGAGCAACCGGATACGCGTAGCTGGCTGACGCTGCCTGCGGCAGTGAATGCGACAGAGCAAACTGTTGCGGCTGGTGAGCAAGTTCTCGAGGTGGAAGGGCGTACCTATACTTTCAATGTACCGCAACAGGGTACAACCTTGGTGTGGCTGTCGCGTCAGGGGCGTAACGCCACAATATGGCATAAACAACTGGGAAGATTGTGATGAAAAATTGGTTTGTCAGTGTATTGGCCGCTCTGGCTCTACTGGGCTGTGCCGATAATACCGCAGGTTTACGGGTGGACGGCGCGACTCAGCGAGTGCTGATCGGAGATAACGTTCTGGCCGGACGTCTGCATATCGAAGATATCTCATCCAGCATGGTTAACGGGCATACCCGGGGTGTGGTTCGTCTTTTGAGTAATTACCGGGGTGATCAGAATCTGCAATACCGCTTTTACTGGTATGACGCTCAGGGATTGGAAGTGAACACTCAGCCTGGTGCCTGGAAACAGATCGTGATCCATGGTGAAGAAACAGTGTCGCTGTCTGAAGTGTCGGTTAAACCGGACGGTACTCAGTTCCGGGTCCAAATTCGTGCAGCAAATGATTAATTTGTAGTTTAAGTTTAGAGGAAGCGTCATGAAAAAAAGTGTTATTGCATTGCTGGGTCTGGTAATGCTGTTAGGTGGCTGTGCTAACCGAGTCAGCTATGGTGATGCACAAGCGGTTGAAACCGTTACTGCGGATTTTGGTTCTACCGATCTGCAAAAAATAGCGGCGGACATGGTCGACAGCATGATGATGTCAGGCTCAGTGGCCGCCATTACCCGTGATTCTCGTCCGATTGTGTTTGTTGAACGGATTAAGAACAAAACCAGTGAGCATATCGATACCGAATCTGTGACTGACACTATCAGCACTAAGCTTCTCAACTCGGGTAAATTCCGTTTTGTTGATATGGGCCGTGTCGAATCAGTTCGTGATCAGCTCAAGTTCCAGAACAATGATGAACTGGTCAACCAGAGCACCGCTATCCAGTTTGGTAAAATGGTCGGCGCGGAATACATGCTGTACGGCAACCTGTCGAGCATTGTGAAAAATGCCGGTAGTGACAAAGACGTTTACTACAAAATGACCATGCGTCTGATGGATCTGAAGACTGGCCTGATTGAATGGGCAGACGAAACCGAAATTCGTAAACAGCAGTCTAAGAGTCTGTTCGGACTGTAAACCGTCAGTAACCCGGTGACTGAATACTATGAGGTGAGTCATGGCAAGAATGTCATGGAAAGAAGCATGCAAGCTGGATCCGACCCTGCAAGGGTTGACTCATTTTTTTAGTTTTCCGCCTGAATACGCGCAAACGCTGACAGGCGGCCTCACCAATCGCTGCTGGAAAGTGGTCTGTTCGCAAGGCAAAGCGTATGTCTGGCGGCCGACGACACTCATCACCAAAGCCTTTTCTATTTCCCGTTATCAGGAATACCAAATTCTTAAAGCTATCCAATCCAGCCAGCTCAGTCCGGCCGCAATGCTGGTCAACGAGTGGGGATTGCTGGTGGAATGGATAGAAGGTGACTCGCTTACCGATAAGCCCTCCTTTGATGGCCTGCTGCGTATGCAGGCGCGTATTCATGAACTGGCCATCAATCATATTCCGGTGGTGCCGTTTAGTTTTACCGCCCGGGTTGATCACTACTGGATGCAGATAAAGCCAGAGCTGAAAACGGAGCAAGTCCGGGCCTTATATGAGGACTGGCGTAATCCCCCCAATCTGGCTGAGGTTGCCCAGTGCCTGTGTCACTTTGATCTGGCGGGCTATAACATGGTCAAAACCGAATCAGGTTACAAGGTGATTGACTGGGAGTATGCCGGGATTGCCGATCCGCGCCTCGATTTGGCATTAAGCATCAATGTGGCAGGAGAGAAGATACTCGATGCGGTGTTCCGTTATTGCCAGCTGCGTGAAATTGAAGATGTCGATAAGTGGGTCAGCGGGGTGAAAGCCTGGCTGCCAAGAACCAATATGATGGCTTTGCTGTGGTATCTGCTCGCTTACCAGTTGTGGGGTGATGAAGAGTACTACCGACAGGCGTGTCATTTGCAGGAAACGTTCTGTTGATAGGATCACGCTTTGCGGGCTTTGCGCCGTCAATCCGGTAAAAGATTCATCAAAGCCTTACTTTTCGTGGTAGATTAAAGCCTTAAGGGAATTGGGGGATAGTATGATTATTTATTTGCATGGGTTTGATTCAACCAGCCCGGGAAACCACGAGAAAGTTTTGCAACTTCAGTTCATCGACGACGATGTACGTTTCATCAACTACAGTACCTTACATCCCAAACATGATATGCAGCATCTGCTCAAAGAGGTCCATAAAGCCATCGAGCAGTCGGATGATCCGCATCCGCTCATTTGTGGTGTTGGCCTGGGGGGCTACTGGTCTGAACGTATCGGCTTTCTGTGTGGTATTAAACAGGTAATATTCAACCCGAATCTGCATCCGGAACGTAACATGGTCGGTCGTATTGATCGTCCGGAAGAGTACGACGACATCGCAACCAAGTGTGTTGAGCAGTATCGGGTTAAGAATAAAGGTCGCTGTCTGGTGGTGCTGTCACGCAATGATGAACGACTGGATAACAGTCAGACAGCCGCTGAATTACAAGATTACTATCAGATCATCTGGGATGATGCCCAGTCACACAAATTCAAGAAGATTTCCCATCATCTCCAGGCGATGAAAGCGTTTAAAAATGCCTGATGATATTGGCTGAAATCAGTTGCAGCGGTCCGGGTTATGGGCCGCTTTTTCATCTATTGGTGTCGCTTTCGAGCTGTGATTATTGGCTTGCGTGGCGCATTTAGCTCTATATAATGTCGGACTAACAAAAAAATTTGATAGCCGTCAAAAAAATACAGCAAGAGCAAGAAAGCAAACTTGCCCGAAATTCGCGTCCCGAGACGCCTTTTAGCCGATATTCAGGCCAATATTTGTGTCGATAGAACACAGTGAAACCTCAGACAGGCATTGATACCCAAACGACAGTTTAAACAGATTCCGCTCGGTATGAGTTTTCGTGCCGAACCATAAAAATTGATCTATGTTTTTTGAGGATTGTTGTTGTGACACGCATTATCGTAGTAGGCGGTGGCGCGGGTGGTCTTGAGCTTGCAACCAAGCTGGGACGTACCCTTGGCCGTAAAAACCGCGCAGAAATCACGCTGGTAGACCGTAATTCAAGCCATCTGTGGAAACCTTTGTTACATGAAGTAGCCACGGGTTCTCTTGATGAAGGCGTGGACGCACTGAGTTACCGTGCGCATGCTAAAAACCACTGTTTTGATTTCCAATGGGGTAGCCTGGAAGGCATTGACCGGGACAATAAAACCATTCAGTTAAGCGAACTGCGCGACGAGCACGGTGAACTGCTGATGCCAACCCGCAAACTGAGCTATGACCTGCTGGTGATGGCGATCGGTTCCACTTCTAACGACTTCAACACGCCGGGTGTACGTCAACACTGTATTTTCCTGGACAGCCCTGAGCAAGCCCACCGTTTCCGTACCGAAATGAACAACGAGTTCCTCAAGCTGCATGCGAAGAACGGTAACGGTACCGTCGATATCGCGATCGTTGGCGCAGGTGCGACTGGTGTTGAATTGTCGGCGGAGCTGCACAACGCGGTGAAAGAGTTGCGTACCTATGGCTTTGGCGATCTGGATTCCAGCAAGCTGAATGTTAACCTGATTGAAGCCGGTGAACGTATCCTGCCTGCACTGCCGCCACGTATTTCTGCTGCGGCTCACAGTGAGCTGACTAAGCTTGGAGTGACCGTGCGCACTGCCACTATGGTTACTCAGGCGGACGAAGATGGCCTGACGACGAAAGATGGCGAGAAAATTTCGGCGCAAATCATGGTGTGGGCGGCAGGCATTAAAGCTCCGGATTTTATGAAAGATATCGCCGGTCTGGAAACCAACCGCATTAATCAGCTGGTGGTGAAAGACACATTGCAGACCACACGTGATGACAATATTTTTGTTATCGGCGATTTGGCCCAGTGCACCCAGGCGAACGGCTCATTCGTTCCGCCTCGTGCTCAGGCTGCGCATCAGATGGCGTCTCAGGCGTTCAAAAACATCGTGGCTAAGCTCAACGGGCGTGAAATGAAAGCGTACGTGTACAAAGACCACGGTTCTCTGGTTTCTCTGAGCCGTTTCTCCACAGTCGGCAGCCTGATGGGTAACCTGACCAAAGGTTCGATGATGGTCGAAGGCCGCATTGCCCGTGTTGTGTATATCTCGCTGTATCGTATGCACCAGATGGCGCTGCACGGTGTGTTTAAAACCGGCCTGATGATGCTGGTCGGACGCATTAACCGCGTACTGCGACCAAACCTGAAGTTGCATTGATGGCTGAAACGTAAAAAGCCCCGGAAGGGGCTTTTTTTATATCCAAAATTCTTAAGTTCATAGGTTATTATGTCGTAAGCTGCTCTTGGTTCACTCTGGTTGCAGTAAAGAGAATGACGGCTTCAGGGGATCAGGGCAAACACAATGCCATCTCTGGGCTGGCCGTTAAACAGGTAGCGGTTATGGGCCAGGCTCTCTTGTTGTGCACCACAGGCTATAGCCAGACGCTGGCTGGGGACATTGTCCGGGTCACAGACGATTTCCAGCCGGGTCAGTTTCAGGTGACTGAAGCAGTACTCAATCAGAGCGTTCAGCGCCTCACGTCCGACGCCTTGTTGCTGATGATGGTCAGCAACCCAGTAGCCAAGGCTGGCCATATTAAAGGTGTGATAGAACTCGTTAATGGCGACCATGCCAAGCAACGTTTGCTGCCGTTTGTCGAAAATACCAAAGCCGTAAGAATCGGCCTTAACCCAGTTGAGGCGGGTCGCCAGCACAAAGCGCTCGGCTTCCTGAGCAGAAAAAGTCAGCACTGCACCAGTCTACCCACTGATGCAGCGACGGTGACTGGCGCACACACTTGGCTAACTGCTCAGTTTCATCGAGTGTGATTAAGCGCAGTTGCAGGTGTTGGGTGACTATCTGAAAATCAGGGCTCATAGTGATAACCTAGTTTTGTGCCGATAACATAAACGCCCGCATGGGGCGTTTATGCCGATATCTTTACTGGCTGTCGGCGACTTTACGTACCTGAATGATCATGCCCATCAGTGGGTGATCCAGATAGTGGGTTTCGCTGCTGCGCATGCGGCGCTTCTGGTCCATGCGGTAACTTTTCAGGAAAGACTCAGTTTCTACCTGCGGAGAGACGGATTCCAGATTACCGGACTGCACGGTCGCGCCTTCGTCTTGCGGGTTTAGTGCCAGGCTTAACGGCGCGTCTTTGATGACAACGTCACGTACACTCGGCTCTTTCAGATCGAGAGTGGTTTCGGCGTACAAGTAATGCTGAACATAGATCTGCAGCGTCCCATCGAGTTCGTACAAAGGTTTAGCGACGCTCTGTTCGATGACATCATTAACGGGTATTGCCGCATTTCTTTGTCCCGCCTGGCTGCCGTCTGCGCGAAACTGTTCTGAATAGTCGCGGCCAGCACGGATATGAAACACCGGTGCGGCGGAGCGTCCTTCATCACCCTGACGCCATGCTGTGTGCATCAGCACTTTAAAACCGGCGTGGTTTTTCAGGCGCTGTTCCTGATCATTAAGCTGATATTGCGAAGCAGGCAGCATGGTCACGCCTTTACTCTGGCGATAACTGGCGTCGTTAAAGCTGCCAGCACGTTTCATGCTAATTTCTGGCAGGTCATCCGGCCAGGATTCACTGACTTTCTCTGCATCAACTGCCCGTTTGAAAATGATCACTTCAATATCAAACTGTCGTTGAGCCAAGCTTGGCATAGAGACAAGCAAAAGCAGTAGTGGGATCAGTTTTTTCATTATGACTCCGTCATTCAGTGCAACGCACTTGGTTCATTATGCGTCCGGCGCTTGCGCTGCGCCGGTACGTTTAAGCTGCTGGTAGCAGATTTTGCTGAAACTCTTCCAGCATATTTGCTACGAACTGAATTCGCTCTCGGCGATCGACCAAAGGTATGGCAAATTTGAACTTGGTCGGCCCTTCCATCGAAAATTGTTTCGGTTGAGACTGCAATAGTTTAACCAAAAACATCGGGTTAATGTCAGCATTCGGATAGAACTCAATGTAGCCGCCTTTCTCGTGTGCTTCAATTTTACGTATTTTCAGCGTGGCTGCATCCAGTTTCAATTCGGCAACCGAGAGCAGATTCATTGCGGCATCAGGTAACTTACCGAAACGGTCGATAAGCTCGACTTTCAGCTCGGCCAGTTCATCACTGTGGCCGACGCTGGCGATCTGTTTATACATCGACAGGCGCGTGTTGATGTCCGGGATGTAATCGTCCGGCAGCAGGGCCGGGATGCGCAGTTCCACTTCGGTTTGCTCACGCAGCAAATCATCCAGCGACGGCTCTTTGCCTGACTTCAACGCTTCAACCGCTTGTTCGAGCATTTCCATGTACAGCGTGAAACCGATCGACTGAATCTGGCCGCTTTGTTCATCGCCGAGCAGTTCACCGGCACCACGAATTTCCAAATCGTGCGTCGCGAGCGTGAAACCGGCACCGAGATCTTCCAGTGAGGCGATCGCTTCGAGGCGTTTCTGCGCATCCTTGGTCATCGCTTTCGGATGCGGTGTCAGCAGATACGCGTACGCCTGGTGATGCGAGCGGCCAACCCGTCCACGCAACTGGTGTAATTGCGCCAGGCCCAGTGAATCCGCCCGATTCATGATGATGGTGTTGGCGGTCGGAACATCGATACCGGTCTCGATGATGGTGGTACACACCAACAAGTTAAAGCGCTGGTGGTAAAAATCGTTCATGACCCGTTCCAGCTCGCGCTCGCGCATCTGGCCGTGGGCAATGGTGATACGCGCTTCCGGAATCAGCTTCTCCAGATCAGCGGCGACTTTCTCAATCGTCTCGACCTGATTATGCAGGAAGTAGACCTGGCCGCCGCGCATGATTTCACGCAGTGCAGCTTCACGGATGACGTTATCGTCACTTTCCCGGACAAAGGTCTTGATCGCCATGCGGCGCGCGGGCGGCGTGGCAATGATAGACAGATCGCGCATGCCGCTCATCGCCATATTCAGCGTGCGTGGGATCGGCGTTGCGGTCAGAGTCAGAATATCGACATCGGCGCGCATCGCTTTGACTTTTTCCTTCTGGCGCACGCCGAACCGGTGTTCTTCATCCACGATCAGCAAACCCAAATCGGCAAATTTGATCTCGCTGGAGAGCAGTTTATGGGTACCGACCAGGATATCGACTTTACCATCGGCTACATCCTGCAGAATGAGCTTCTGCTCTTTGGCCGATTTAAAACGCGATAGCACCTCAACCCGGATGGGCAGGTTCGCAAAGCGGTCCCGGAAGTTTTCAAAATGTTGCTGGGCGAGCAGAGTTGTCGGTACTAACACCGCAACCTGCTTGCTGTTGTCGGTCGAGACAAAAGCCGCGCGCATCGCCACTTCGGTTTTACCAAAGCCGACATCGCCACACACCAGACGATCCATCGCTTTTGGTTGGCACATATCTGACAGCACCGCGTTGATCGCCATCGCCTGATCGTCGGTCTCTTCAAACGGGAAGCCGGATTTGAAGGTGGCGTATTGGCCGCGGTCAAGCTGGAATTTATAGCCTGGCTTGAGCTCGCGTTTGGCGTAGACATCAAGCAGTTCAGCGGCCACATCGCGTACTTTCTCTGCCGCTTTACGGCGCGCTTTAGCCCAGGCTTCGCCACCCAGTTTATGCAGCGGCGCAGCCTTCTTCTGCACCGCCGGAGTAGCGGCTGATGAGATTGAGCGATGACACCGGCACATACAACTTGGCATCGTTCTGATATTCGAGGGTGACGTATTCGGTGGTCATGCCGCCCGCTTCCAGTGTCTGCAGACCAACGTAACGGCCGATACCGTGGTCGATATGCACCACTGGCTGGCCAGGCTTAAGTTCGGCCAGATTACGGATGACTGCATCGCTGTTGGTCGCTTTGCGCTCTTTTTTACGTCGTTTGGCAACGCGATCACCGAGAAGGTCGCTTTCGCAAATCAGCGCCAGTTGCTGATCGCCGAAAATAAAGCCGTGTTCGGCCGAGCCCTGAATCAGGGCAAATTTTTCATCGCTATGGCACGCCGTGGCAAAATCAGGCTGGCTGATCGGGCGTAGCTTGATACGTTGCAGCAGCTCCAGCAGAGCTTCGCGGCGACCTTCCGACTCAACCGAGAAGATGATTTTGCCGGCAAACTGTTCACTGAATTGACGCAGTGCAGCCAGCGGCTCTTTGTGCTGATGTTGTACGGCAACATCCGGCAGCGGGCGGATATCCGGATTGACCCGGCCCGCTTTCTCTTCCACCACATCAACCGAAACGGTCAGTTGCGGCAGGGTTTTAAAGCGCGCAAACAGTTCGTCTTTTTTCAGCCACAGTTCGTGCGGCGGTAACAGCGGACGCAGTGGGTCAATTTTGCGCTGATCGTAGCGGTAATCAACATCGTTGAGGAAGTGATCCACGGACTGTTCCAGCGCGCCGACGGTGATGAGCTGACTGCCTTCGGGCAGGTAATCGAACAGGGTTTCGGTATGCTCGAAAAACAGCGGCTGCCAGTATTCGATACCGGCCGGCCAGGTGCCTTTCGATACCTGCATGTAGACAGATTCGGGTTCGCGGCGCGCCTCAAAACGCTGGCGCCAGCGGGTGCGAAACTCTTCAATGGCCTGCTCGTTGGATGGAAACTCATGCGCCGGCAGCAGACAAATCTCACGGATCTCTTCGATCGAGCGCTGGTTTTCCGGATCGAAGGTGCGGATGGTGTCTATTTCGTCATCGAAAAAGTCGATCCGGTATGGATCGCTGCTACCCATCGGGAACAGATCCAGGATTGAGCCGCGGCTGGCGTATTCACCCGGCCCGAACACCTGATCAACATGGCGATAGCCGGAGTTATCCAGTTGCACACGCAGTTTGTCGAGCGAGAAACGGTCACCCTGTTTCACCATCAGGGTGTGTTGCAGCAGGAAATCACGCGGTGACTGGCGTTGCAATAACGTGCTGACCGGAACGATGGTGATACCACAGCTTTGCCCCGGCAGTTGGTACAGGCGAGAAATACGCTCCGATATGATCTCCTGATGGGGAGAAAAACTATCGTAGGGCAGGGTTTCCCAATCCGGGAACAGCGCCACACCGGCCTGGCAGAATTGCTCGATTTCTTGTTGCAGTTTTAGTGCTGTTTGCGGATCAGGCACTGCGAGCAGGGTATGGCCCGGATGCTGGTTGGCCAGTTCCGCGATCGCCAGCGCCAGACTGGCACCGTGCAGATTACCAATGTGTTTTTTATCGCCCGCCCTAGTGGCCGACGGCAAAGAAAAAAGAGTATGTGTAGTCATGTTAACAGTTATGATTTTTCTCGGTCTAAGGAGCGTTGACGCAGCAGCTTCTGTTGTTGATGCAGGGCCGCTTTAATCAGCAGGTCCTGGTCCGTGTCGCGCAGCAGGGTGTATTTTACCGTTGCCATAAAGTGGTCGTCAGCCGGTTCGCAGGTCACTATCTGGCCATAACAATAAATGGCGGCAGCCGGATATTCCAGAAACAACTTAGCACGAACCAAGTGGCCCGGGTTGACGGCTTGAGGGCTCTTATAAGTGAACTGACTGGCGCCAAAGCCGGTAGTATGAGTACGAAAGCGCGAGTCATCCTGCTGTGACAGCATAAAACTCAGCAACAGATTGAGTTTAGAGTTCTGAGTTTCCAGTAACTGGATGACATTTTTGAAATCGCTGTTTTTCAGTTCCAGGCGCGCCGCTTCACTGAGTTGATCAAGCTGGCTGAATTCACTGGCAACAACAAAAGGTGCCGGAATTTCCGCTTCGAAATCGGTGGGAGAAGGCAGGTCATAGTCAGCCGCTAACGGCTCAACATTGATTGTCAGTGCGTGGTGTACGGTAAAATATTCTTGTTCTGTCATAGTCGGTTCCTTCTCACCTCTGTGTTGATTATCGTCATACAGTCCAACTAATCAAGGTATGTCATTGTTATTGGTGTGAAATAAGCGCGCTCTTACAGAGATTTAGCAAAGAAAAACTACAACCTTGCGCAGATTATCGTTACAGTAGCGCCATCCTATTTGATTGGTTTTAATTATGTTTCATCCGATTTCGACCTTTATCGGCCTGCGTTATTTGCGTGGTCGCTCCGGTGACAGGTTTAGTCGATTCGTTTCTTACATGTCCACTGCCGGTATTACAATTGGCGTGATGGCCTTAGTGACCGTGCTTTCGGTGATGAATGGCTTCGAAGCGCAGTTGAAAAGCCGTATTCTTGGTGTACTGCCTCAGGCGGTGATTTCGCAGCAGCAGGATAAAACTGCGCTCACTGAGCAGGCACCTGAGTTTATCCGTACCTTGTCTACGCAACGCGAGCCCGAACCTGTGGTACGCAGTGAAGCTGTCATTCAGAGCGCGTCTGAGCTCTCGGCCGGGTTACTGGTCGGGATTGCACCGGACCAGGACGACCCGATTGGCGATTTCCTGATCGCAGGCCGTCTGGCGGCGTTGCAGGAAGGTGAGTACCGGGTTTTCCTCGGTCACACGCTGGCACGCAACCTCGATGTGTCGGTGGGCGATAAAGTGCGCCTGATGGTGACCAGCGCCAGTCAGTTTACACCGCTTGGGCGCATTCCGAGCCAGCGTAATTTCACCGTTGCCGGGATTTTTAATACCGGTTCCGATGTGGATGCCCAGCTGATGATCGCACATTTGCATGACGCGGGTAAATTGCTGCGCTTTGATGATCACACCGTTTCCGGTTGGCGTTTGTTCTTCGATGACCCGTTTGTGGTTGGCGATCTGGCCCAGCAACCCTTACCCGAGGGCTGGCAGTGGAGCGACTGGCGTGATCAGCGAGGTGAACTGTTCCAGGCGGTACGGATGGAAAAGAACATGATGGGGTTGATGCTGGGGCTTATCGTTGGCGTTGCCGCATTCAACATCATTTCTGCACTGATCATGGTTGTGATGGAAAAGCAGTCTGAAGTCGCGATTCTCAAAACTCAGGGCATGACGAACCGTCAGGTGCTGACCATCTTTATGGTGCAGGGCGCCAGCAGCGGCGTGATTGGCGCTATTGTAGGCGGTACCCTTGGGGTATTACTGGCCAAAAATCTTAACGCAGTAATGGAATCGACCGGGGTTGCGCTGTTCCCGATGGGAGGCGAACTGCCGGTGGTGATTAATCCATTGCAAATCTGTATCGTGGTGGTGCTGGCGATCTGTCTCAGCCTGCTGGCGACCTTATTCCCTTCTTACCGGGCATCTTCTGTTAAACCCGCCGAGGCTTTACGTTATGAATAACCTTTTACGTTGTCACCAAGTTTGCAAAACCTATCAGGAAGGGGATCTGGCAACGCAAGTGCTGAAAGGGGTCAGTTTTGAACTCAAGCGCGGCGAGCTGGTGTCGATTATCGGCTCATCCGGCTCGGGTAAAAGTACCCTGTTACACATTCTGGGCGCACTGGATGACGCGTCCGAAGGTCAGGTCGAGTTTCTTGACCAGCAGCTTAGTACGCTGAGTTCAAACAAACAGGCGAAAATTCGCAACCAGCATCTGGGTTTTGTCTATCAGTTTCACCATCTGCTGGCTGATTTCACTGCGTTGGAAAATGTCGCGATGCCTTTGCTGATCGGTGGTAAAAAAGTGGCGCACGCGAAACAGGAAGCGGAAGCTCTGCTGGCCCGAGTCGGTTTGTCACATCGTCTTGAGCACCGCCCGTCCGAGCTGTCCGGTGGTGAACGCCAGCGTGTTGCCATTGCGCGCGCGCTGGTCAATAAGCCGGACCTGGTGCTGGCAGATGAGCCGACCGGTAATCTGGATCATAAAACTGCGCTATCGATTTACGATCTGATGCGCGAGCTGAACCGCGAATCAGGCACCGCATTTCTGGTTGTTACTCACGATGGTGAGCTGGCGGCCAAAATGGATCGCCAGTTGCACATGCAAGATGGTCTGTTGCTCAATGCAGAGGGGGCGTGAGTGTTTCGTTCTCTCTCTCTGTTTATCGGTGGCCGTTTTAGCCGTGCCAAGCAGCGTAACAAGATGGTGTCGTTTATCTCACTCTCATCGACGATTGGGATTGCAGTCGGTGTTGCCGTGATCATCATTGGCTTATCGGCGATGAACGGCTTTGAACGTGAGCTGCAAAACCGGGTGTTGTCCGTGATTCCGCACGGTGAATTTGAAGGCGTGAAAGGCCCGATCAATGACTGGCAGACACTGATGACTCAGGCGACCAAGAGTCCGCAGGTGGTGGCCGCCGCGCCTTATGTCAAATTTACCGCGCTGGCGGAAAAAGGCACTCAGCTTAAAGCGATCGAAGTGCGCGGCGTGGATCCGCAGCGTGAGCGGGCGGTGTCTCGTTTGTCCGAGTATGTGACTGATGAGGCCTGGGCGCAGTTTGCTCCCGGACAGCAGCAGGTCATTCTCGGTAAAGGTGTGGCCGATCAGCTTGGTGTCGGTGTCGGTGATTATCTGACTCTGATGATCCCCGCCAGTGATGGCTCGGCCCGAGTGCAGGCGCCGCGCCGGGTGCGGGTTCAGGTCAGTGGCTTGTTGGCGCTCAATGGTCAGATTGATCACAGTCTGGCTCTGTTACCGCTGCAAGATGCGCAGCAGTATGCCCGGATTGGCGATGCTGTCTCGGGAGTGGCGATTAAAGTTACGGATGTGCTCAATGCCAGCCGCATTGTGCGCGATGTCGGTCAGACCCTGAACGAATATGTCTATCTGCGTAGCTGGCAACAGAAATTCGGCTTCTTGTACCGCGATATTCAGATGGTGCGTACCATCATGTATCTGGTCATGGTGCTGGTGATTGGTGTCGCGAGCTTCAATATTGTTTCGACGCTGATGATGGCGGTCAAAGATCGGGCCGCAGAAATTGCGATTTTGCGTACCATGGGCGCTTCCGATGGCCTGGTAAAACGGATTTTTGTCTGGCAGGGAGTCTTTTCCGGTGTGCTGGGCAGTATTGTCGGCAGTATCCTAGGGGTACTTGTCGCCTTTAATCTGACCACTTTAATCAAAGGACTGGAGTCACTGATTGGTCACCACTTCCTGTCCGGCGACATTTACTTCGTCGATTTCCTGCCATCACAGGTACAAAGTGGCGATGTGCTGCTGGTTTCCGGTACGGCGATTGTCCTCAGTCTGCTTGCGACCTGGTATCCGGCGAAACGGGCCAGCAAACTCAATCCGGCCAGTGTACTGAGCAGTAAATAATTATTTACGGGTCAACAGGCACAAAAAAGGACCGAAAGGTCCTTTTTTTGTGCCTGTTAGTCAGCGCTGAATGGAGTGACTGCTGGTTATATCCGCTCACTGTGTAATGGCGAATACCATTTGCCTAACCGGTTCGCGCTTAACAGGTCTGGTTCAGCAAGTTTTTCTCAACAAGCGTTGCAGAGCAAAATGCCTGCTCGGTCGTACCCCCGGCAAAATCACGCCAAGCCAGCTGCAAATCAGGTTAGATTTTGCGGCAGTTTGGTGACGCGGCGTTTTTGCCAGCTGCGCACCACAGAATAACGCCACAAACCGCGGATACCAAAGTAGCCGATGATTGATGACACCACAGCGCATACACCACAGCCGAGTAAAAACGGAGGTCCAATGGTACTCATCTGTTGCATGATGAAGTCCCAATTGAGTTCAAAATGGAACGGCTGGGGTGGTACGTTCATTAACCAGGCCCCCAATTTATACGCAAAATAAAAAATGACCGGCATGGTTATCGGGTTTGTGATCCACACCAGAGCGATAGACAGTGGCAGGTTAACGCCACAGGCGATGGCAAGTCCGGCGGACATAATCATCTGGCTTGGAAGGGGCACAAACGCCATAAACAGGCCAACTGCAAACGCACCAGCCGCTGAGCGTCGGTTAAGACACCACAGGTTGGGGTTATACAGCACATTGCCAAAAACTTTTAATGCCTTTTGACGTCTGATGACATCAGGGTTAGGCATGAACCGCTTAATGTATTTTCTTGGCATCGGGGAACATGACTCTCTTTTCGAATTACTGGACGCTCGCTTCGTTCTCGCTCACCATACTGTCAGCGCCTTACTGGCCGTGGATGCCGGGATGGGGCGTTGCACTTTTATGCCTTGCATTGTGCTTTGCTGCTCTTACTCTGCCACAATGGACGGGCAGATTGAGAGGAGTGGGAGGGATTGCGTTCGCCGTGCTGGTTATCATAACACATGCACAGTTAGTGAGATCTCAATCCAACACTATTTTTCAAGCAGGGCAAGATATTACCATAAAAGGCGAAGTTGACAGCTTTTTTAAACAAATTACTTACGGATATGAAGGAAGTGTGGTAGTCAGATCAATAAATGGTCAAGCTCTGCCCGAGTATCAATATCCAACTATACGCTTAATATCGCCCGTGCTGCTTTATCCGGGCGATGATTTTGAATTTTCTGTGACGGTAAAGCCTGTGTTCGGCCGCCTGAATCAGGTCGGTTTTGACCTCGAATCTTTCTATTTGAGCCAGGGTTGGGTTGCCCGGGCAACGGTGCAACGGGCATCCTCATTTCGTATCGTGTCTAATGCCAGTTGGCGCTCTGAGCTTTATCTGCAAGTACGGGAATGGATGGAGCACAGTCAGGCTAAGGGCCTGGTGCTGGCACTGACATTTGGCGAGCGTGACCTGATTTCAGACCAGCAGTGGCTCTCTTTGCGTGACAGCGGCCTGATTCATCTGGTGGCGATTTCCGGACTGCATATCGGTATGGCGTTTGGCATCGGTTACCTGCTTGGCCTGACGCTGATGCGTATTCATCGCCATCTGTTGTGGAGCCCGATGCTACTTGGTGCTTGTCTGGCTCTGGGGTACGCGTGGCTGGCCGGTTTTACCATCCCCACACAACGTGCGCTTATCATGTGTTGGCTCAACGTAGCGTTGACGCTCAGCCGGGTTACTATTACGGCCCCGCAGCGTCTGCTGCTCACTTTGGCTGTGGTTTTGCTGCTGGCGCCATTCTCTTCGCTCAGTCGCAGCTTCTGGTTATCGTTTCTCGCGGTTGGTATTGTGCTTTATCACGTGTGCGATGCGGCTTCACAGCGTCCCTGGTGGAAAAAACTGCTCTATAGTCAGTTCAGCCTTACGTTGCTAATGTTACCGGTTTCCGCGTTTTTCTTCGCCGGATTCAGTCTCAGCTCAGCCCTGTACAATCTGGTGTTTATTCCCTGGTTTACTCTGGTGATTGTGCCCGGACTGTTTATTGCGTTACTGCTGAGTCAGATACTGCCTGACAGCGTATGGATATGGGATTGGGTGGGTATCAGTTTTATCCCGCTCGATCATGCTTTGGATTGGGTTGGGCCGAGTTGGGTCTCTGTCAGCCAAACCAGCAGCTTACTGCTGCTGACCGGCTTAGTGTTGTGGGCCATACGTGAAGTGATCAGTCGGCGCTTGCTGCTGGCTATCGGTGCGCTGTTTGCGACTCACTGGTTGTCGATACCACATAAGGACGGCTGGCGGGTTGAAGTGCTCGATGTGGGGCATGGCCTGGCGGTAATGATAGAGCGCCACGGACATTATCTGCTGTATGACACCGCACGCAGCTGGCCCGGCGGCAGTTTTGCGCGCAGCCTGATTGAGCCACTGCTGGTTTACTGGCAGGCCAGGAAACTCGATGGGGTAATCATCAGCCACACTGACAATGATCACGCCGGAGGCCTGGCCGATGTTATTGAGCGTCTGCAGCCTGGCTGGATTATTGCCAGTCAGCAGCATCCTGACTGGCTGGCTTGTACGAAAGGGCAGCGCTGGCATTGGCAGGGGCTGGAGTTGACGGCCTTGTGGCCTCCTGCGCAAGTATCGCGGGCTGACAATCTGCATTCCTGTGTGATTCGGATTGAAGATAAAACATTTGGTCACTCGCTGCTGCTGTCCGGTGATGTGACGGCTGTCGGTGAGTGGTTACTTAGTCGCGAGCCTTCGGTGGTAAAGAGTGATGTGATGATCGTACCACATCACGGCAGCCAGACTTCTTCCAGCTCCGGCTTCATTGAACGGGTACAACCGAAGATTGCGATTGCGTCACTGGCTAAAGGCAACCAATGGAATCTGCCTCATCCACGGGTGGTTGCCCGCTATCAGGCGGCCGGTGCACAATGGATTGATACCGGCGCGAGCGGCCAGGTTTCATTGATATATCGCGCACAAACTCGCCACTTATCGACTATGCGCCAAAGTACAGCTTCGACTTGGTATAGGCAGATGCTGCGTAAAGAGGTAGAATGAGCGCCAATATTGTCATCAAAATAAAGCCTATCTATGTCACTGAATTCTGACGAAACAACCTGGCAAACCTTTAAACGTTTGTGGACCTACATTCGCCTGTACAAGTCAGGGCTCGTGGTTGCTGTTATCGCACTGGTTGTTAATGCGGTCTCTGATACTTATATGATTTCCCTGCTGAAGCCTCTGCTGGACGAAGGTTTTGGCAACAGTGAGTCCAACTTTCTTAAGACTCTGCCATTTATTATTCTCGGCCTGATGTTTGTGCGCGGTATGAGTGGTTTTGTCTCGTCCTACTGTCTGAGCTGGGTGTCAGGCAACGTGGTGATGCTGATGCGTCGCCGGATTTTTAATCAGTTTATGCACATGCCGGTCAGCTTTTTTGACCGTGAATCGACGGGCGGTCTGCTGTCGCGCATTACTTACGACACTGAACAGGTTGCAGGAGCAACCAGTAAAGCGCTGGTCAGTATTGTGCGTGAAGGTGCCAGTATTGTCGGCTTGTTAGTACTGATGTTCTGGAACAGCTGGGAGTTATCGCTGGTCCTGCTGGTGGTGGCTCCTCTGGTTGCGGTCGGCATCCGTGTGGTCTCGAAACGTTTTCGTAAGATCTCGAAAAACATGCAGACCACCATGGGCCACGTCACGGCATCGGCTGAGCAGATGCTCAAAGGCCATAAAGTGGTGCTGAGCTATGGTGGTCAGGATGTTGAGCGCAAACGGTTTGAAGCGGTCAGCAATAAGATGCGTCAGCAAACGATGAAGCTGGTTTCTGCCCAGGCCATCGCCAACCCTGTGATTCAGATGATCGCGTCGATGGCGCTGGTTGCGGTGCTTTATCTGGCAAGTTTCGACTCGATTCGTGACCAACTGACTCCGGGCACCTTTACCGTGATTTTCTCGGCGATGTTTGGCTTGATGCGTCCACTAAAAGCACTGACCAACGTTACTTCAGATTTCCAGCGCGGTATGGCGGCAAGCTCGACGCTGTTTGACCTGATGGCGCTGGAGACAGAACGTGACAACGGCTCTTTCCACACTGAAAAAGCGCGTGGTGACATTGCGGTGAACGATGTGACGTTTACCTACCAGGGTAAAGAAAAGCCGGCTTTATCGCACGTGAGTTTCCATATTCCGCAAGGCAAAACCGTGGCTCTGGTGGGGCGTTCGGGATCGGGTAAATCAACCATAGCGAACCTGTTTACCCGTTTTTATGATGTCGATTCTGGCTCCATTGAGCTCGATGGGCACGATGTACGCGATTATAAACTGACTAATCTGCGTCAGCACTTCGCGCTGGTTTCGCAAAATGTCCATCTGTTCAATGACACCATTGCCAATAACATTGCTTATGCAGCGGAAGGTGAATACAGTCGCGAGCAGATTGAAGCGGCGGCGCGTCTGGCGCATGCGATGGACTTTATCGATAACATGGCCGATGGTCTGGACACTATGATTGGTGAGAACGGGGCCAGCTTGTCCGGTGGCCAGCGTCAGCGTATTGCAATTGCCCGTGCCTTACTGCGTGATGCGCCGGTACTGATTCTGGATGAGGCGACGTCTGCGCTGGATACTGAATCAGAACGTGCGATTCAGGCGGCGCTGGATGAACTGCAGAAGAACAAAACTGTGCTGGTTATTGCGCACCGTTTGTCTACTATCGAACAAGCAGATGAAATTCTGGTTGTGGATGAAGGTGAAATTATTGAACGTGGTAAACACGCCGAGTTATTGCAACAAGACGGCGCTTATGCACAACTGCACCGTATCCAGTTTGGTGAAGGCTAAGCGCTGGCTGGTGAACAGAGCATGATCGAGAAAATTTGGTTTCACCAACATCCGATGCGATATGTATTGTGGCCCCTGTTGTGGCCACTGAGTCGGGTGTTCGGCATGATAAGCCGCTCACGCCGTCGCGACTTTGAATCGGGAAAGAAAAAGCGTTATCACGCGCCGATTCCTGTGATTGTGGTGGGTAATATCACCGCGGGTGGTAACGGTAAAACACCGGTTGTGATCTGGCTGGTGGAGACGTTGCAAAAGTTAGGCTATAAGCCGGGTGTGGTATCACGCGGTTATGGTGCCAAAGCACCGCGTTATCCATTGCTGGTACAGAACACGACGCCGACTGCGCACTGCGGTGATGAACCGAAACTGATTCAGCAGCGTACCGGAGTGCCGGTTGCCGTCGATCCGGTGCGGGCCAACGCGGTGAAAACCTTGTTGGCCCAGGGTGTGGATATAGTGGTGACCGATGACGGGCTGCAACATTATGCCCTGGAACGTGATATCGAATTTGTGGTTGTGGATGGCGTACGCCGGTTTGGCAATGAACAGATGATCCCTCTGGGACCACTGCGCGAATCCTTGCGACGCCTGAAAGAAGTGGATTTTATCATCACCAATGGCGGTGAAGCGCAGGATGGCGAAATTGCCATGACACTGCAGGCAGATTTAGCCGTCAATCTGGTGACCAAACAGCAGTTGCCGGTGAGTGAGTTGGGTAACGTAGTGGCCTGGGCCGGTATCGGTCATCCACCACGATTTTTTAACACCCTGCAGCAACTGGGCGCGACGCCTGTAGTCACGCACAGTTTTGCCGACCATAAGAATTTTGATGTCTCCGAGCTGAAGGCGCTCGCCATGCGCGGAGACAACGTCATAATGACAGAAAAAGATGCCGTGAAATGCACCGGCTTTGCCCAGGATAACTGGTGGTATCTACCGGTATCTGCGCAGATTGCCGCCGAAGATGAACAGTGCATTGTGGAAACTATTAAAGAGGTAATGGAACAGTATGGATCACCGTCTGCTTGAGATTGTCGCTTGCCCGGTATGTAAAGGCAAACTGACTTACGACAAAGATAATCAGGAACTGATTTGCAAATTAGACCGCCTGGCTTATCCAATCAAAGAGGGCATCCCGGTCCTGCTTGAAACTGAAGCGCGTACCATGTCGATGGATGAGGGACGCTAATGTCTTTTACGGTCGTTATTCCGTCTCGTTACCAGTCAACCCGTTTGCCGGGTAAACCACTGGCGGACATTGGTGGTAAGCCGATGGTGCAGTGGGTTTACGAACAGGCAATGCAAGCTGGTGCGGAACGTGTCATCGTCGCAACAGATGATGAGCGGGTGAAAAGTGCCGTTGAAGCGTTTGGTGGTACGGTGTGCATGACCTCGGCTGACCATCAGTCAGGCACTGAGCGCCTGGCAGAAGTGGTGCAACTGATGGGCATCGAAGATGATCACATCATTGTTAATGTGCAGGGTGACGAGCCACTGATCCCGCCGAGCATTGTGCGCCAGGTCGCGGATAATCTGGCTGCCAGCAGCGCGCCAATGGCCACGCTGGCCGTGGAAATCAGCGATGCGGAAGAAGTGTTTAATCCAAACGCGGTTAAAGTTGTCACTGACAAGGATGGCTATGCGCTGTACTTCAGCCGTGCCACGATTCCCTGGGATCGCGATAATTTCGCTCAGGACAAGAACATTGTGCAACCGCTGATGCGCCATATTGGTATCTATGCTTACCGTGCAGGCTTCATTAATACCTATATAAACTGGCAGCCGAGTCAGCTGGAAAAAATCGAAAGCCTCGAGCAGTTGCGGGTTCTCTGGTACGGCGAAAAGATTCACGTAGCCGTGGCCCTGGAAGCCCCTCCGGCGGGGGTCGATACTCCGGAAGATTTGGCCGCAGTACGCAAGATAGTTGCTGGTTGAACGGTCTTTGACGGCATGGTTACCTGACAACTCGACCTAATAAATGCAAAGCCCCAGAATCCTGGGGCTTTGTTATTAAAGTGAGTGTTAGATGTTGTGTTTTTTGCCCAGATCAGACGTTACTGTCGTGATCATTCTTCTTTGGGCAGGTTGAGAGGATCTCTCGTCTTCCTGTTTCTTTGACCTCCTCTAGTTTGACTTCAAAACCCCATAGACGGTGCATATGTTTCAGCACCTCCTCGTAGCTTGGATCTAAAGGAATTCTATCTTGTGGAATGTATTGCAGCGTGAGCGAACGGTCACCTCTGACATCCACGTTGTAGACTTGAATGTTTGGTTCTAAGTTACTGAGATTGTATTGGGACGCCAGTTTTTCTCGGATCTGGCGATAGCCCAGGTCATCGTGGATGGCACTCACCTCGATAAAGTTTTTATGGTCATCATCGCTGATCGCAAACAGTTTAAAATCGCGGATCAGTTTGGGTGATAAGTACTGACTGATAAAGCTTTCATCTTTGAAGTTATGCATCGCAAAGTGCACGGCGTCCAGCCAGTCACTGCCGGCCAGATCAGGAAACCATTCCCGGTCTTCATCAGTGGGCTCTTCACAGATGCGGCGGATGTCGCGGAACATAGCAAAACCCAGTGCATAAGGGTTGATACCGCTGTAGTAAGGGCTGTTATAAGGCGGCTGCGCCACCACACTGGTGTGGCTGTGCAGAAACTCCAGAATAAACTTATCTGAAACCAAGCCTTCGTCGTACATATGGTTGAGGATGGTATAATGCCAGAAGGTCGCCCAACCTTCGTTCATTACCTGAGTCTGTTTCTGAGGATAGAAATACTGGCTGACTTTACGCACGATGCGCACGATTTCGCGCTGCCAGGGCTCGAGTAGCGGTGCATGCTTCTCGACAAAATAGAGAATGTTTTCCTGCGGTTCACTCGGGAAGTGGCGCTGGACTTCTTCTTCCTGGGCCTTTTTCGGCACGGTGCGCCACAAGGCGTTAACCTGGGATTGCAGATAGGCCTCACGCTCTTCCTGACGCGCTTTTTCTTCCGCTATCGAGATCTTTTCCGGACGTTTGTAACGGTCGACACCGTAATTCATCAGCGCATGACAGGAGTCGAGCAGTTTTTCTACGTCCGCGACACCGTACTTCTCTTCACATTCGGCGATGTAATTTTTCGCGAACAGTAGATAGTCGATGATCGAACTGGCATCGGTCCAGGTCTGGAATAGGTAGTTCCCTTTGAAAAACGAATTATGACCATAACAGGCGTGGGCCATAACCAGTGCCTGCATGGTGACCGTATTTTCCTCCATTAAATAGGCAATACACGGATCGGAGTTAATTACGATCTCATAAGCCAGACCCATCTGGCCATGTTTGTAGTTTTGCTCGGTCTGGATGAACTTTTTACCGAATGACCAGTGGTTATAGTTAATCGGCATACCAATGCTCGAGTAGGCATCCATCATTTGCTCAGAGGTGATCACCTCAATCTGGTTCTGATAGGTGTCTAACCGGTAATGTTCTGCCACCCGTTTAATTTCGGTGTGGTAACGCTCCAGCAGGTCGAAGGTCCAGTCCGGACCATCCGGCAGCAGCTTACTTTTTGGCTTACGCTTCGGCGCGGCTTTGGTTTTCGTCGTCATATGCGCTCCCCCTTATGCCGTTTCCTTGTGGAACAATTCTCTGAACACAGGGAAAATGTCTTCCACACTGCGGATATTTTTCATGGCAAAATTACCAAATGAAGGCTGGAGTTTTTCGTACTCGTGCCAAAGTGTCTGATGTGAACGACGCGTGATCTCGATGTAAGCGTAATACTGACAACACGGTAACAGCTTATTGGTCAGCAGCTCTTTACAGCGCGGCGAGTCATCGGCCCAGTTATCGCCGTCCGAGGCCTGTGCGCCATAGATGTTCCATTCACCAAGCGGATAGCGTTCCCGGATGATTTCATCCATCAGTTTCAGTGCGCTGGAGACTATGGTACCGCCGGTTTCCTGCGAGTAGAAAAACTCGTGTTCATCGACTTCTTTTGCTTGGGTGTGGTGGCGAATAAACACCACTTCCACGTTTTCATAGGTTCTGGTCAGGAACAGATAGAGCAAAACATAAAAACGTTTGGCGATATCTTTGGTCGCCTGATCCATTGAGCCGGAAACGTCCATTAGACAGAACATCACTGCCTGGCTAGAGGGTACCGGGCGTTTCTCATAGTTCTTAAAGCGCAAGTCGAAGGTGTCAATGAACGGGACACTGTCGATTTTTTTGCGCAGATCCTCGATCTCCTGCCTGATGCGACGCTCTTCGAGTAACTGTGCCGGTTCACTGTTTTGAATGCGATCCAGCTCAAGTTCAAGTTCACGCATCAAACGGCGTTTGCCCGCCGTCATCGCAGTACGACGGGCCAGCGATTGCTGCAGTGACCGCACGATAGCGATATTGGCAGGCACACCTGCTGTCTGGAAACCTGAGCGATGATTTTTCCACTCGGTAATCTTGTTGAGTTGGTTTTTTTTCCAGGTTAGGCAGTTCCAGATCTTCAAACAGAATATCGAGATACTCATCTTTGGAAATCTGAAATACAAAATCGTCCTGACCTTCGCCGTCCGGGCTGGCTTCACCTTCACCCGAACCGCCTCCCTGGCCACTTTTTGGCCGTTCAATTTTGTCACCGCGGGTGAACTGGTCATTGCCGGGGTGAACGCGTTCTCTGTGCCCGCCTTTGCCTTGATGGAAAGAGGGCTCTTTGATGTCACGGTTCGGAATCGAGACATCTTCACCGGTTTCGGTATTGGTGATTGAGCGACGATTAACGGCATCGGCAACCGATTCCTTAATCTGCTCCTTGTAACGGCGTAAGAAGCGCTGTCTGTTGACTGCGCTCTTGTTCTTACCGTTCAACCTTCTATCGATAAACTGCGCCATGAGATTCTCCCTGTAAACATCCCTCAGTGAGCAATCACTTGCTCCTACCGCCTGGGGCATTCCCTGAACTCATGGATGAGGGACGGTTGTGCCGTCACCCTCATCTGACCGGAGTCAGGTGAGGCGCTTGGGGCGCCGTCACCTTTTTGCTCAGGGGTGGCTAGCTGTTAAGAGGATTTACGCACGCGTAAATACCACTCAGACAGCAAGCGTACTTGCTTCTCTGTATAGCCTTTCTCCATCATACGAGCGACAAAGTTGTCGTGTTTCTTCTGATCTTCAGAAGAGGTTTTCGCATTGAAAGAGATAACAGGAAGTAACTCTTCTGTATTGGAGAACATTTTCTTCTCGATGACCGTACGCAGTTTTTCGTAACTGGTCCAAACCGGATTTTGGCCATTGTTGTTGGCGCGGGCACGCAATACGAAGTTAACGATCTCATTACGGAAATCCTTCGGATTACTGATACCGGCGGTTTTTTCAATTTTTTCCAGTTCACTGTTCAGGGCTGAGCGGTCGAACAGCTGGCCGGTTTCAGGATCACGGTATTCCTGATCCTGAATCCAGAAATCAGCATACGTCACGTAGCGGTCGAAGATGTTCTGACCGTATTCGGAGTAAGACTCAAGATAAGCGGTCTGAATCTCTTTACCAATGAACTCGACATAACGCGGTACCAGATAACCTTTCACAAATTCCAGGTAGCGATCGGCGGTTTCCTGCGGGAATTGTTCGCGTTCAACCTGTTGTTCAATCACGTAGAACAGGTGGACCGGGTTTGCGGCCACTTCGATTTGGTCGAAGTTGAACACGCGCGACAGGATCTTAAAGGCGAAACGAGTCGACAGGCCGGACATCCCTTCGTCAACACCAGCGTAATCGCGATATTCCTGATAGCTTTTCGCTTTCGGGTCAGTGTCTTTCAGTGTTTCACCGTCATAAACCCTCATCTTCGAGAAGATTGACGAATTTTCCGGGGCTTTCAAGCGTGACAGCACACTGAATTGGGCGAGCAGATCCAGAGTGCTTGGCGCGCACGGCGCGTTGGACAGTTCACTGTGGTCGAGCAGTTTCTGATAAATTTTCACCTCTTCAGACACACGCAGACAGTATGGCACTTTCACAATGTAAACCCGGTCGAGAAATGCTTCGTTGTTCTTGTTGTTGCGGAAAGTCTGCCATTCCGATTCATTAGAGTGGGCCAGAATCATGCCGTCAAACGGCAGCGCAGACAGGCCTTCGGTACCGTTATAGTTACCTTCCTGTGTGGCAGTCAGTAACGGGTGCAGCACCTTAATTGGCGCTTTGAACATCTCGACGAATTCCATCAACCCCTGGTTGGCACGACACAGCGCCCCTGAGTAGCTGTAGGCATCAGGATCGTCTTGTGAGAAGTGCTCAAGTTGACGAATGTCGACCTTACCGACCAGAGATGAGATGTCTTGGTTATTTTCATCGCCTGGTTCAGTTTTCGCCACGGCAATCTGGTCGAGAATGGAAGGACGTACTTTGACCACTTTAAATTTGGTGATGTCGCCGCCAAATTCATGCAGGCGCTTAGCCGCCCAAGGAGACATAATTGAGCGCAGGTAACGTTTTTCGATACCATACTCTTTTTGCAGCAGGTCGCCGTCTTCGTTGACATCGAACAGACAAAATGGATGGTCGTTGACCGGACTGCGTTTACCGTTGACTGACAAGACGTAAATCGGCATCTGTTGCATTAATGCTTTCAGTTTTTCAGCCAGCGATGACTTACCGCCGCCCACCGGGCCGAGTAAGTACAGAATTTGTTTGCGTTCTTCAAGGCCTTGAGCCGCATGTTTCAGATAAGAAACGATTTGTTCAATGGCTTCCTCCATACCGTAGAAGTCTTCGAACGTTTTATAGCGCGAAATGACCCGGTTGGAGAAAAGTCGGCTCAGGCGAGAGTCTTTGGACGTATCCACAAGCTTGGGTTCGCCAATGGCCATCAGTAAGCGCTCGGCAGCATTGGCGTAAGCACTTTTGTCTTCTTTACACAGAGCAAGAAATTCCTGAATGGAAAGCTCTTCGTCCTTGGCTGCTTCATAGCGTGCCTGAAAGTGGTCAAAAATACTCATAGTAATTCCCCTCTAAAAATGTCGTAGTGACATACAACCGCTTAAAAACACAATTCCCTAACAACTTAAGCCTAGTTCGGTATTGTCGATTTTGCTTAGAGATTATGTATTTATTTCAATTTCGTGATTGAAATTACGTCTTACGCTCACAATGTTTTTACGATGAATAGGAACTAAATGTTCAATGGTTATGCTGGATATATCCTCAGCAAAAGCAGTGCCATGAAGGGGCGGTCAGGATGAGAAATCACCGGACTGGGGCGGAAAACCGAGAAAAAACGGGGCAAAGATTGTGTCTGCACAGGGCAGGATATATCATCGTTAGCTCTTAAACATATGCAACGAGTTCACAAAGTATGCGATTAAACTCTACTTCGTTAAGCGTGGCTGCGGCTGCGCTGCTGATGGCTACAGCAGCTCAAGCCGACACTTCTCCGTGGTCTGTAGGGGTGGCGGCGGCGTACTCGCCAGCGGTTTATAAGGACACAGACTCGGATCGCACGGTGATCCCTGTGATTGGCTATGAAGGCGAACACCTGTTTTTGCGCGGCTTCAATGCAGGGTACCGTCTGTTCCCTCGCGGCTCACAGCAAAATATCATTTTCCGCCTTGCTTATGATCCTCGTACATTACAGCCGGAAGATTCGGATGATGCGCAGATCCGCCAGCTGGACAAACGTAAGTCCACCGCTATTGGTGGGGTCAGTTATCAATTGCGCACCCTGGCTGGTGTATGGGAAGCGACCTTTGGTGGTGACGTGGCCGGGCGGCACAATGGTTTGTACGGTGAACTTGCGTGGCGCATGCCGTTCAATTTCGGCAACTGGGGCCTGACCCCGAGTATCGGTTACTCGTACAACTCGAGTCAGCTCAATAACCATTTGTACGGAGTGTCGAAAGCGGAATCGGATCGCACCGGGCTGAGAGAATTTGACGCCGGATGGGACGGACAATACTTTATCGGTGCTTCTGCCTATTGGCAGGTGACGCAGAATATTCAGGTTAACGGTGGTATCCGTTATTCGAACCTGGACAGTACAGTATCTGACAGCCCGGTGGTCGGTTCCAGTGCTGCGACCATGGGTACGATTGGTATTATGTACCAGTTCTGATATTGGTATTATTTACCAGTGCTGATAGTGGTATTATGTACCAATGCTGAAAGTGACAAGGCCGGAATTTATCCGGCCTTTTTCTTTATTCTGTACAGCTCTTAAGACAAGGGTGTTCAGGCACTGACGATCTGACGCAGCTCAGCCGCGGATAAATGGTACTGACGAGGGCAAGTATGCCATGTCACCAGCATACGGCGATATTTATCCAACATCGGTACCTGGCTGTTAAAGTGGTGGTCGCCTTGTTCAAATTGTGGGTACAGTCCTTCTGAATTCACCAGAAAGCGCACATAATTGACCAACGATGCTTCGGCTGCGAGATCAAAACCGAGGAAGTTCAGGCGACGGCTATCCACGTCAGCTCGCTCGGCATCTTTGAGCAGGTTATGGGATTCCTGCATCGCGTGATACATCTCCATAATATCGATGACTTCACGGCATTGTGCTTCAGACAGACATCCGAACTCTTTATTGAGTTCACGCATCTGCAGCTCGTAACCACGCTCTACAATGGTGCGCAGACGTTTGTACTGAGCGGCATTGGCCGGATCGAGCTGAGACATTAACTGGTACTGGTTAGACAGGATAAGACGTTGTGCGTTAGTCATTTCCATCGCTGGCCTCACTAAAGTTAAATTGTGTAATTTTGCTAAATTAAGATTACCAGTTTTCATGATTGGTCAATCTTGATCTGACCACCTATCTGCGTCAGAAAATCAAAATTATCTTTCCCGTCTTTGATCAAATTCTGCTCTGGTCCGATACAGGCTACCCAGTCACGCATGCTCTTATTACAGGCACAAAAGGTAACGAAAACAGAGTTGCGGATTACTTGTTGTGATAGTGATTGTAAATGTAATCCCGATCTGAAAAGACTCTCAGCCATTCAGGCTTGAATACCGACAGGATGGCCAGGGCCATGCCGTTAAGTAGCCCCTCCGGAAAAGCGATCAATGGGGCCAGCATCAGGTAATTATCGACGATGGTCGCCCAGTCGTAGCGACTGAATGTGTATTGATACAGCGAGTTGAACAGCAGATGCAGCAGCGCGGTAAGACCGCCATTGAAGAAGCCGGCCACGAAAATAAATACAAAAATATTACGTGGCAGATAATGATAACTGAGAGCAAAAACTGCGTAGCTGATTAAAATTGGCAGCAGCGCAGAAATCATCAGCGTATGCAGGGCGCCAGCAGCACTGAGGCTGCCGACTGTCATCAGGGCGCCAATAACAGGGATGGTTAGGAAATAAGCACAGCGCCAGCCGTACATCATGGTTAATGTTGTCAGGGCGAGAAAATGAATGTGCAGGTCTTGCTTGACACTGGCGCGCGCTGACCAGAGCAGAAACAGGGCGAAGATGACAAAAAAGGTCAGATGCTGAAATGATTTATCAGCGCTAAACTTGGGCCAGAAATTGGTCCGCACATCGCGCAAGGCAATGACAACAAAGGTCAGGGCGACGATCAGAGAGAAGACAGTTTCAGGCGCCACGTAAACTCCAAAACAATACCAGCATCAGGCTGGTATTGTTTACGATTCGCGGCGCAGATTAAATCAGTATTTTACGTTTGAGTGATACTGCTCAAGAACTGCTACGATGTTATCCATGGTTTCTTTACTCGGCGGATTAACGCCTTCAAGCGGATACTCTTCGCCCATCGCTTCCCATTTGTGTGCCCCCAGTTTGTGATAAGGCAGCAGTTCAATTTTCTCTATATTGTCCATATCCTGGATAAACTGGCCAAGCAGGTGGGCTGACTCTTCGTCATCGGTATACCCCGGTACCACGACATAACGCAGCCACGTGGTTTTACCCAGTTTATGCAGATAACGGGCAAAATCCAGGGTACGTTTGTTGGAGACTCCCACCAGATCCTGATGAATTTCATCCTGCATCTGTTTGATGTCCAGCATCACCAGATCGGTTGCTTCAAGCACTTCATCAATAACAGGCGTGTATTTACGAATATAACCGTTGGTATCGAGGCAAGTGTGCATGCCCTCAGCCTGAGCTGCGCGGAAAAAGTCACGCACAAATTCAGGTTGTAGCATAGATTCGCCACCGGAACAGGTGACGCCACCGCCGGATGCGCGCATAAAGTGGCGGTAGGATTTGGCTTCTGTGATGATTTCATCGACCGTCACTTCCTTGCCGACATGGGTATCCCAGGTATCGCGGTTATGACAATATTTGCAACGGAATAAGCAACCCTGCAGAAAAATAATGAATCGGATTCCCGGACCATCAACGGTACCGCAAGACTCAAAAGAATGGATACGACCAGTAGTAGACATAAGCTGCTCTCGTTTGCTGACTGTTTTCGTTATTTTATTACAAAAAGGGGGGGTGAAAATAGCTTTACCTTACCTTAAGTGAGGTTAAATTTGCGTGCGACATCTCGCCACTGAGGGTGCATTCTCAGTATTGAACTTTTTATGAATCAGTAGGTTGTTACTATCACTGCGTTAAACAAATCTCCGGGCGCTGCTGTTGTTGGTATCGAATACAGAGCGCAGGCGGTGATGCCTGTTGATAAGAAAAATCCCCGCTCCAGGAGCGGGGATTGCGCATTAACAGAGTGTGTTAATCAGCTCAGCGATTACAGTGAGTCAGTGAAAGTACGAGCGATAACGTCTTGTTGCTGCTCAGTAGTCAGAGAGTTAAAGCGCACTGCGTAACCGGATACACGGATAGTCAACTGCGGATATTTCTCTGGATGTTTCACTGCATCAAGCAGCGTTTCACGGTTCAGTACGTTCACGTTCAGGTGCTGACCACCTTCGATACCCGCTTCGTGGTGGAAGTAACCATCCATCAGACCTGCCAGGTTCGCTTTTTGCGCTTCAGTATCTTTACCCAGTGCATTTGGTACGATAGAGAAGGTGTACGAGATACCATCTTTCGCATCTGCAAACGGCAGTTTACCGACTGAAGTCAGAGAGGCGACGGCGCCTTTCTCATCACGGCCGTGCATTGGGTTAGCACCCGGTGCAAATGGCGCGCCTGCTTTACGACCGTCAGGTGTCGTACCTGTTTTCTTACCGTATACCACGTTTGAAGTGATAGTCAGGATAGACTGAGTCGGAATCGCATTGCGGTAAGTTTTCAGTGCACGAATCTTGTTCATGAACATGGTGACCAGCTGGCAAGCGATATCATCAACACGAGGGTCGTTGTTACCAAATTTAGGGTAATCGCCTTCGATTTGGAAGTCGATCGCTACGCCGTCTTCGTCACGTACTGGTTTCACTTTCGCGTACTTGATAGCAGACAGAGAGTCAGCCGCAACAGACAGACCAGCAATACCGCATGCCATAGTACGTTTCACGTCCAGATCATGCAGAGCCATCAGAGACGCTTCATAGCTGTATTTGTCATGCATGAAGTGAATCGCGTTCAGTGCAGTAACGTACTGTTTTGCCAGCCAGTCCATGAAGTGGTCCATGCGTTGCATCAGGTCATCGTAGTCCAGAACTTCGGCGCTGATTTTTTCCATCTTAGGGCCGACCTGGATTTTCAGTTTCTCATCCACACCACCGTTGATGGTGTACAGCATGGTTTTTGCCAGGTTGGCACGAGCACCGAAGAACTGCATCTGTTTGCCGACCACCATTGGTGATACACAACATGCAATGGCGTAGTCGTCAGATTCCATGTCCGGACGCATCAGGTCATCGTTCTCATACTGGATAGATGAGGTGTCGATAGACACTTTCGCACAGAACTTCTTGAAGCCTTCAGGCAGGCTTTCAGACCAAAGCACAGTGATGTTTGGCTCTGGAGAAGGACCCATGGTGTACAGGCTGTTCAGGAAGCGGAAGTTAGTCCGAGTGACCAGTGTACGGCCGTCAAGGCCCATACCGCCCATAGATTCCGTTGCCCAGATTGGGTCGCCAGAGAACAGTTCATCGTACTCAGGAGTGCGCAGGAAACGTACCATACGCAGTTTCATCACGAAGTGGTCGATCATTTCCTGAGCTTGGTCCTCAGTCAGTTTACCCGCTTCGATATCACGCTGAATGTACACATCCAGGAAGGTTGAAGTACGACCCAGAGACATGGCCGCGCCGTTTTGCGATTTCACTGCAGCCAGGTAGCCGAAGTAAGTCCACTGAATCGCTTCTTGTGCGGTTTCAGCCGGACGAGAAATATCGTAGCCGTATTTTGCTGCCATCTCTTTGATTTGGCCAAGCGCACGGTGCTGTTCAGCCACTTCTTCACGCAGTTGCATGGTCAGTTGCAGATCTTCGCCATTTTCGAATTTCGCTTGCAGAGAGCTGAACTGAGCAAATTTGTCTTTCATCAGGAAGTCGATACCGTACAGAGCGATACGACGGTAGTCACCGATGATACGGCCACGTCCGTAGGCATCTGGCAGACCGGTCAGAACGCCGGACTTACGACATTTGATGATGTCAGGTGTGTAGATATCAAATACACCCTGGTTGTGAGTTTTACGGTACTCGGAGTAGATTTTTGAGACTTGAGGATCCAGCTCACGGCCGTACACTTTACAAGAACCCTCAACCATGCGGATACCGCCGTTAGGGATGATGGCACGTTTCAGTGGTTTTTCAGTCTGAAGACCAACAATCGTTTCCAGATCTTTATTGATGTAGCCTGCATCGTGAGCAGTGATGGTAGAGATAACTGAAGTATCAAAATCAACAGGAGCGTGGGTGGAGTTTTCCTGTTTGATGCCTTCCATTACCTGTGCCCAAAGCTTGTTGGTTGCTTCAGTACCTTCAGAAACAAGGAAAGATTCGTCGCCTTCGTACGGTGTGTAGTTCTTCTGAATGAAATCACGAACGTTTACTTCGTTTTGCCAGTCACCTGCTGCAAAACCTTCCCAAGCTTTAGCAAATTGCTCTGCCATGACATACCTACCTTTTTAGTAGCAAAAAAATATACGTACTGTTTCGCCGTTGAGCCAGCTATCTCTCTGACAGGAGAGAAGCAGTACACTCTTAATAACAATATCTGTATTCAAATTTAATTTGGTATCCTAGTTCACTTCACGAAAAAGATACTCACCTGTTTGAATATAGATATTGGTATTTGTTTCCCTTGATTGACAATTTAAGCTAAAAAAAATCCGCAAACCTTAAACTAAATCAATAAAAGTTAAAAAATTAAAATAAAGTTTGGGTAGTGACTGGCACTACCCAAGAATGTTGCTGAATTCACTGCGGTCAGCCACTTTAAAGTCACAGGCCGAAGCGCTATCAATGCGGTTGATTCATGTCGCCTATCAGTGCAGCCATGCTTGCAAGCCGTACTGGCTCTCTAGCATGCCCACAGCAAGCATAGCCACTAAACAGATAATTAACACACCACCCGGAATGATCACTTTATCAACAAAGGAAAGCTTAGCGGCGCGCTCTTTGTCACCAATCAAACCGTTGTTATCCAGCAGCATCGTCAGTGCCCAGGCAAGAACCGGGTTAACCACGGCTGAGCCGAAAATACAGATACCAGCTGCTTGTGACGATTTGGTGTCTTTAATCATTTGCATGCCTGCTTCCAGCAGGGGCAGGAACACGCCAACCAGCAGGGCACAGCGCATGACCGGTGGCCAGACGGCAACGTCCATCGGGAAGCCAAGAATAGCGATGGTCATGACCAGCAGACCGAGAATAATAGCGCCACCGGGAATCGGACGTTTAGCGATAGCCGCAGGAATCATATAGGTGCCCCATGACGAAGTGATGTTACCGCCACCCAGTGCCGTGCCCACCATTTGACGAACGGAACACATGGTCATGGTGTCATCGACGTCCATCAGCACTTTTTCAGTCTTACGCGGATAGTTGAGCTCCTGGAAGATTCGGTGACCCAGAAAGTCCGGTGACCACATTGCAACGGCGAGGATGGCAAACGGCAGCGAAGCGATGAAGTGTTGCAGATTTGGCAGACCCAGCATCCAGCCTTCTGTCGTTGATCCCCACCAGTAGACCGGGTTCAGGTTTGGCAGACCCATCTGGGTTTCAAAACGCAAATCAAAACCCGCGCCAAATACCATGGCGATCAGCAGCCCGCTCATTGCACAGACCGGGATAGCCAGCCAGCGCAGACTTAACTTGGCCAGAATCGCGTAGATAACGATGTTGATGCCCAGTACGACTAAGCCGACATAGCCCATGCTTCCCGCCACGACATCCGCAGACTGCAGGTTGGTGGCCCAGGTTTGAATCGAAGTAATCTGACTCATGGTACCGGTAAAACCAAGGAAGATGAGCAGACCACCGGCAGTGCCTTCAGAGGTCAGGTTGACCAGCTTGGAGCCACCCTTAAAGTAGCTCAGCAGTAAACCGAATACGCCAAGCAGGATAGCCAATGCAAGAGGGTGGGCACCGGCCAGTGCAATAGAGCCGATAAGAGGGATCATTGGTCCGTGGTTGCCTGCCAGGTTGGCTTTGGGGTTAATAAAGCCAGAGGCCAGCACACAGAAAAACAGTGCTGGCAGCAGCATTTCTACCCGGGAGACTTCGATCGCGAACTCTTTACCGAGGTTAATATGGTCCCAGGCTTGAGTCAGGCCATCGGCCCAGGACATCATCACCGCAGAATACATCGCGATAATACCGATAGTACCAGCCAGAGCGGGGACCAGGTCTTCCAGTTCAAAACGAAAATCACGTCCGGGCAAATTGAGACCGAAACGGCGCGGTTTCATGATCTGCAGTTCGTGATCAAGATAATCGGAACGGCTTGCAAACTCAGATGCAGGACGATGGAGCTCACTGTAGCTCTGTGTGTCGATGTCTGAGCGCTCTAGGTTGGCTACGTCTGACATAGATTCCTCATATTTAAAAGTAAGTAATTTTTGATTTAATTTTGAAAAACACGTCGTTGTACACAGGGTGAAACCTTGACCGCACGGGCTGAGAGCCGGTGCGGAGACAGTTAACCCCATAAAGTGGATGGTATTATTAATACTTTTATTAGTGGCGAGTTTAACGTGCTTAAATCGGAGGCTGATTGATCTTGATCAGGTAAAGAAGCGAAATGAAAGAAAGCTACATATTGGGAGAGAAATCAGCCACATAACGTTCAGTCATCAGGAAAATATATTTCAGTGTGTAATGTTTACTACCATTTCCAAAGTGGAACACAGACATTTAGCAAAACGTGAAATGTGTTAATGATAAATTTAGTACCAGTTCGTGTTTTTACGAAAATGTTAATGAATCTGAGTGGAATATTGTGCTTGTACAATGTGTTTATATGCGTATTTTGAAGATGAATTGGCTAAAATATGAATTTATACTCAGATAAAACAACTAAATATCATTGTTTTGCAGGTTAATAATTTGTTGCATGTTAAGGGTGACAATGCTAGTTTGTATCGAAAATTAAGAGCGAAAGCTCGACAGATATAAAATTCAGGGAGTTAGAGCGCATGACAGATGTACCAGCGCTGGATATAAAAGACCTGCACAAAACTTTTGGCCAGAATGAAGTACTGAAGGGCATTTCTCTTCAGGCTCACAAGGGTGACGTAATTTCGATTATCGGATCATCCGGCTCGGGTAAAAGTACCTTTCTAAGATGCATTAACTTGCTCGAAACCCCGACAGCAGGGGATATTTGGGTTAAGGGCGAACAAATTCAGATGAAGAAAGACCGTCAGGGTCACTCTTCACCAGCCAATGAAAAACAGGTGCAGCGTATCCGTTCACGCCTGGCGATGGTTTTTCAGGGCTTCAATCTGTGGTCACACATGACGGTACTGGAGAACGTGATTGAAGCTCCGGTGCACGTTCTTGGTGTACCTAAAGCACAAGCTATTGAAAATGCCGAACTATTGCTGAAAAAAGTAGGTTTATACGAACGGCGTGATTATTATCCGGGTCACCTGTCCGGTGGTCAGCAGCAACGTGCCGCGATTGCGCGGGCTTTAGCTGTCGATCCGGAAGTGATGCTGTTTGATGAACCGACATCAGCTCTCGATCCCGAGTTGGTTGGTGAGGTTTTAGGCGTAATGCGGGACTTGGCCGAAGAAGGCCGCACCATGCTGGTGGTGACGCATGAAATGGCGTTTGCCCGCGATGTGTCTAACCACGTGATGTTCTTGCATCAGGGACGGGTTGAAGAGCAGGGTGATCCGGCTAAATTATTTAAGAATCCGGATTCACAGCGTCTGAAGCAGTTTATTTCCTCGATTTACTGAGTTTATTGCCTTCGTACCGACGATAAAGCAGAGGAGTCATGTGGTCTGCACAGGATGTAAGACGGCAGCGACGGACAGTTCACCTATACTAATTTTTTTAATTAAAAATTTTATAAACAAAACAATACGATCACAGGAGTATGGAAATGAAAAAGTGGTTACTAGTGGCAGCATTAGCCGCGACAGCTGCAACAGGTGTTGCACAGGCTAAAGAATGGACAACCGTACGCTTCGGTATTGAAGGCGCGTACCCGCCGTTCAGCTGGACTGAAGCAGATGGTTCACTGCAGGGTTTTGATGTGGATATGGCCAATGCATTGTGCGCAGAAATGCAGGTGCAATGTAAGATCGTCCCTCAGGACTGGGACGGTATTATTCCGTCACTGCTGGCGCGTAAGTACGATGCGATTATTGCGGCGATGTCTATCACTGACGAACGTCGTAAGAAGGTCGACTTTACTCATAAGTACGCGTTGATTCCAAATAAATTTATCGCTAAGAAAGGCGCTAACCTGGATTTTTCTGCTGATGGTCTGAAAGGTGTGAAAATTGGTGTGCAGCGTGCGACTACTCACGACAAATACCTGACAGATAACTATGGTGACTCGGTAGAAATTGTTCGTTACGGTTCATTTGATGAAGCTTACCTTGACTTGGCAAACGGTCGTATTGCCGCTGTACTGGGCGATGCTTCAGCGCTGGAAGATGGCGTGCTGAACAAAGAAGGTGGCGAAAACTACGAATTCGTTGGCCCTTCTCTGACTGATCCAAAATGGTTTGGTGAAGGTTTCGGTATCGCGACTCGCAAACAAGATAAAGATCTGACGGACAAACTGAACGCAGCAATCGACGCGCTGCGTAGCAAAGGTGAATACCAGAAGATCGCGGCGAAGTACTTTAAGTACGACGTTTACGGTGAATAATTAGCCCGCTTGTCTCCAGTGGTAATGCTGGGCTGCCGGCCATAAGGCCGCGCTGAAAGACAGAAGGCATTCCTGGTTGCTGGCTCCTAGTTCGTAGCAGTACCCGGCAACCAGGTGTTTAGGGTCAGGTGATCCTGTGTGACTAACATGACTCTTTCGAGAGAACAGCGAATCCATTGAGTTAACCGGATTGACCCTAGGACTAGGAAACATTTTTTATGCTGGATTTACAGGGATATGAAGCCTCTATTCTAAATGGGGCGGTTCTGACCATCGAAGTGGCGTTGTTATCACTGCTGCTTGCGATGGTACTTGGTATGTTGGGTGCACTTGCCAAAATGTCACCTTATCGTTCGGCGCGCGCAGTCGCGACCGTTTACACCACTATTATTCGCGGCATCCCGGATCTGGTGCTGATGATGTTGATTTTCTTTGGCGGACAGATCCTGCTTAACAACAGCTTGTATGCCATCAATGAGTGGCTGAATAACTGGTTCACTTCCAGTGATCCGAATCACGAGTGGGTTTCTTATCTGCCGGATTACATTGATGTCAGTCCGTTTATCGCCGGTGTACTGACGATCGGATTTATCTTCGGTGCCTACATGGCTGAGACATTTCGTGGTGCGATCATGGCGGTCGACAAAGGCGAAATGGAAGCCGCTAAAGCGTATGGCATGAGCTCAGTGCTGGCGTTCCGCCGTATTCTGCTGCCGCAGATGGTACGTCACGCCTTACCGGGTTTCGGTAACAACTGGCTGGTACTGCTGAAAACCACCGCTCTGGTTTCAATCATCGGTCTGGAAGACATGGTGCGGGTCAGCTCGCTCGCTGCCGGTTCAACGAAAATGCCGTTCACTTTTTACATGGCGGTGTCGATCATCTTTTTGGTCTTTACCAGCATTTCTACCGGTTTACTGAAACTGGTTGAACGCAAATTCAGTATTCATATGAGGTAGATATGGACTTTTCATTAATCATTGATAGTTTACCTATCTACTTCAGCGGCCTGTGGACCACGGTATGGCTGGTTGGTCTGTCGTTAATTATCGGTCTGAGCATCGCTATTCCGTTAGCGATTGCACGCAACAGCCGCAATTATCTGTTTAACGCTCCGGCATGGGCTTATATCTACTTTTTCCGCGGTACCCCGCTGCTGGTGCAGCTGTACCTGATTTACTACGGTATGGACCAGTTTTTCCCGGTTAAAGATACTCTGTGGGAAAACGCCTGGTTCTGCGCGCTGGTGTCATTTGTGTTTAACACCTCTGCTTATACAGCAGAAATCATCCGCGGCGCCATCAATGGCCTGCCAAAAGGTGAAGTGGAAGCCGCTAAAGCTTACGGTATGGGGACCTGGAAGATTTATCGCCGCATTATCTTGCCAAGTGCATTGCGCCGCGCACTGCCGGCCTACAGCAATGAAGTGATCTTTATGGTTCACGGTAGTGCGGTCGCGGGTATCGTAACCATTATGGATTTAACCGGCGCCGCTCGTCTGGTTAACTCGCGCTACTATGCACCTTTTGAGTCTTTCCTGACGGCAGGTCTGTTCTACATGTGCCTGACCTTTATCATCATCTGGTGTTTCAAACAAGCCGAAAAACGTTTTCTGGCTTATTTGCGCCCACTGAGTTAATGCCTATCGGTTAGTGAACAGAAAGAGACAAATACAAATAGCCCTGCATCTGCAGGGCTATTTGTATTTGTGCTCACGTGAGGGTTGAACCCAGATTAAGCGCTGAAGGTCGACCAGATCGGCGCGTGATCGGATGGCTTATCGATACCACGCAGCTCATAATCAATTCCGGATTCGCTACATTTCGCCGCCAAGGCCGGTGTCGCCAGAATCACGTCAATCCGCAGTCCGCGGTTATCATCGAAGCCGCGAGAGCGGTAATCAAACCACGAAAACTGGTCGTCGACTGAAGGGTGCAACTTACGGAATGTGTCCTCAAAGCCCCAGTTCAGCAATGTATGCAACCACTCGCGCTCTTCCGGCTGGAACGAGCACTTACCGGTTTTCAGCCAGCGCTTACGGTTCGGTTCGCCAATACCGATATCAAGATCGATAGGGCTGATGTTGATATCACCCATCACGATTAACTGGTCATCAGGGGTATGGTAATCATGCAGGTAGGTCATGAGGTCGCGGTAGAACTGACGCTTGTACGGAAACTTAGTTTCGTGATGAATGCTGTCGCCTTGCGGGAAGTAACCGTTGAGCACGGTCACTTTTTCACCTTGCTCATTGAGGAAGGTGGCCATAATCATGCGCTTCTGGTGTTCTTCACTGTCGGTCGGGAAACCTTTGCGCACTTCAATCGGCTCTTGCTTACATAGCATGGCCACTCCGTAATGTGCTTTCTGGCCGTGGAAGTAAACTTTGTAGCCCATCGCTTCGACATCCGCTAACGGGAATGCCTCATCGTGTACTTTAATTTCCTGCAGGCCGATCACGTCCGGCTGGTGTTTGTCGATCACCGCCTGCAGTTGATGCAAGCGTGCTCGCAAGCCGTTGATGTTAAAGCTTATCACTTTCATATAAACTGGAACCCCTTGAATGCTGTGGTGGTTTTCTATTAGCCGGAATAGTAACACTTTTCGCTGTTGTTTACAGACAATCGCCGCATTGCGGATGAAGAGAAATGAACGGCTTTTGCATGCATCACTGAATCCGCTGGCATTCGAAAACTGCGGTATTTATTGCTACAGTGCTATCCATTGCTACAGTGATGCCCATTGCATTCTTGGTCCTGAATAGGCGTAATTACAATTGAAGGAAGGTTTCATGAAAGCGTTAACGTTGACTCAACCCGGTGGTCTTGAACAGATAGTTGTCAGTGAAGTTGCCGATCCTGGTCAGCCTGGTCCGGGCGAGATCCGGGTCGCGATCAAAGCAAGTTCACTGAATTTCCATGATCTGCTGGTTGCAAATGGCACAGTACCGACAGAAGCGGATCGTATCCTGATGTCGGATGGCGCAGGTATTGTTGAAGCTATCGGTGATGGTGTGATGGAATTTGCTGTGGGTGACAGTGTGGTGTCGACCTTCTTTCCCAACTGGGTGGCGGGTAAAGCATTTGCGGGTGTTGGTCACTTTGGGCATACGCCGGGCGATGGCGTACAAGGTATGGCAGCTGAGTTTGTTGTGCGACCGGTTAACGCATTCACCAAAGCTCCGCAAGGCTGGAGTCATGCTGAATCGGCCACGATTACGACGGCTGCACTGACGGCATGGCGTGCGTTGGTGGTTGATGGCCAGCTGAAAGCGGGGGCCACTGTGTTAACCCTGGGTACCGGCGGAGTTTCGATCGCAGCAATTCAGATTGCTAAAGCCATGGGCGCCCGGGTAATTGCAACGTCGTCTTCTGATGAAAAACTGGCCAAGGTGAAGGCTTTGGGCGCCGATGACGTGATCAACTATCGCACCCAACCTGAGTGGGCACAGGAAGTGCTGCGAATGACTGACGGGCTGGGGGTGGATCATGTGGTGGAAGTGGGTGGTCCCGGCACCCTTGCTCAGTCAATCAATGCAATCAGAGTCGGCGGTCATATCGCCCTGATTGGTGTGCTGACCGGCGTGCAGGGTGATTTACCGACCGCGACCCTGATGGCTAAACAGGGCCGTTTGCAGGGGTTGATCGTTGCCAGTCGCCAGGATCAGCAGGAGTTTATCACTGCGCTTGAGCAAAATGGTTTGCGCCCGGTTATCGACAAAACGTTCCGGTTTGAGCAACTGGCCGAAGCTTTTGCTTATCAGGCCAGCGGGCAACACTTTGGAAAGGTGTGTGTGGAATGGTAAGTCTGTTGACGGACGTTCTGCCCATAGTGAGCTGAATTACTGACAGTGCGAAAAGCGAGGGTGGCGTAGAGGCTACTCTCGCTTTTTCTTTTTGACCGCAGGAAGGCGGGTTGTGCTCGTGCCTAAGAACTCTCTGGCTATAAACTCGTTTATCAGGATGACTGAGCAATCTTGTGTTCCAGATCAGCCTTGACGAATTCGAGGGCTTTGAGCGCAACTTCAGGGTCAACCTCATTGCTTTCCAGCAGGTAAATCAAATCAACGGCCAGTTTAATTTCATCCGGTGCATCACTGAGGGGAACATTAGGCTCGTTCATTACTGGTTCTTCTCTCTGTAAGTAATCTGTTTTTCAATTTTAGCTTTGGCATCCTGACAGCGTTTTAGTCTCTGCTCAACAGTCAGCAATGCTGTCTGGGCCACTTGTTTTTGGAAGGCCGGGGCGCTATCGAGGGCGTATTGTTTGTCTCTGACCATCTCCATCAGACGGCGTTCCCACTCCTGGTGCTGGGCAAGCTCCTGATACAGGTCGCTGATGGGTTTGCGATAATAGCTGCTGTGTTTTGGTTCACTTTTGCGGATTGCCTGGGTGGATAACTCGCGCTGAATGGCACTGATCTGGGCCAGGAGGCGCTCCGTCAGATATTCAGCACGCGGCTGAGTCAGTTTACCCGCCTCCTGTTCACGCAAAATAGTGGTCAGGGTACTTTGTGCTTCCTGAACACATGGCGTCAGCAGTTTACCGTGGCAGTGAAATAGCACCTCATCAAACAGCGGTTGGTGATGCTCACCACGGCGGCGATCTAATTGCGCAGCGTTCTGTTTAAGCTGCTCTAACAGGTTATTTAAACGGGAAAAATCACTCATAATTTAGCTTATTGTCCGTTCAGGTAGGTTTTGCGTTCAAGGTGCGTTATGCGTTAAAAGTACGTAATGCGTTCACATCTGGCGTCCGACAAGGGTAACCCACCATTGTACTGTGTCTGTATGAATCCGAACCGATCAATATTCTATTTTACGTTTAAACGGCGGCAAAGAGTCGAGCAGAGACTTACCGTATCGCTTGGAAACGATGCGGCGGTCGAGTAGCACCACTCTACCGCAATCGCGCTCCTTACGCAGCAAACGCCCCACGGACTGAATCAGCTTTTTACTCGCTTCCGGCACCGTAATCTGTAAAAACGGGTTACCGCCGCGGTTCTGGATGTATTCTGCGTGCGCTTGTTCTACCGGCGAGGTTGGTACCGCAAACGGAATCTTGGTGATAATCAGGTTTTCCAGTAATTCCCCCGGGAGATCAAGGCCTTCTGAGAAACTTCCGGTGCCAAAAAGCACGCTGGTTTTACCTTTTTCGACCAGGTTTTTATGTTTATTGAGAATTTCTTTCCTCGATTTTTCACCCTGAACTTGCAGAGCCCAGCCTTTTTTGATGAATAACTTGGAAACAATCTCCGCGACTTCTTTCATCTGCCAGTAAGAGGCGAAAAGCACCAGATTGGCTTTGCCATCTTCGATGTAAGTGTCGATTTTATCGGCCAGATAACGGGTGTACTCCGGAGCCTGCGGTTCATATTTCATCGCTGGTATCAGCAGCTCTGCCTGATTCTGATAATCAAACGGCGAGGCTAAAGCGAGAAATTGCACGCCATCTTCTGCTCTATCACTGATGCCGGCCTGACGGCAGAAAAAACTGAATGAATTGAGTGCGCGCATGGTGGCCGATACCAGGACTGCGCCAACACAGCGGCTCCAGATCTGTTGATCCAGTTGCCAGCCAATCTCTAACGGGGATACGTTGACCACGTAGTCCCCCTCGCGTTCCGGGCTTAATTCCAGCCAACGGGCGAGGGGAGCGCCTTTTTCACGTTTTGGTTCCGCCATTAAATGCCATACCTGAGCCAGATTTTCCAGGCGCTGAATATAAAACCCAAGTTCGGCCAGGGCAGGTTCTGCCAGGCGTGAAGCCAGTTCACCTTCTTTGACCCGTTCGGCAATCAAATCGGCAATTTTAGCCACCGCCTGATTGGCTTTCTGGCTCTGACGCTTGAGCTCTTTTGATTCCTCTTCCAGCCAGGCTGGTAAATCGCCGTGCTCAAACCGATAGCGTTTCTCTTCAAAGGCCATCGGGTCAAATTGTTTGGGCATCTGGGTCAGGGTCGGAATCAGGTGCTGTAAGGCGACCTGGGTTTCATTACGAAAGCGGGCCACGCGTTTCTCGTCTGCCAGACCGGCAAATTTGGTCAGCGTTTGATTGAGTTTTTCCAGCCAGGAAGCGGCACCTTTCATGGTTGCGGCTGCAGAAGCGTGCTCGCGTGCTACGTGAGGAAGGTGGTGGGCTTCGTCAAACACGTAAATCGTGTTTTCCGGCTCAGGCAAGATCACTCCGCCGCCGAGATCGGCATCAGCCATTACCAGGCTATGGTTGGCAATAATGACATCGGTTTTATCCAGTTCTGAGCGCGCTTTCTGGAACGGACACTGACGGTGGGCACTAAAGCTGCCGTTGCAGCTGTGCTTGTCACTGACAATAGTGCTCCAAATCGCGTCAGACAGGGTATCTGGCCATGAATCCCGGTCACCGTCCCATTTGCCTTGTGAAAGCTGGCTGTAGAGCTCCTGCAGCGTTTCGATGTCGTTTTGCGATGGCTTGGATTCAAACATCGCCATCTGACCGCCATCGGCTCCGCTCGCCACGGCCAGTTTTTCCGCACAGCAGTAACGTTGACGACCTTTGGCCAGAATAAAACAGAAATTTTGGTCTGTGATGCGGCGAAACAGAGGCAAATCTTTGTTTATCAGCTGTTCTTGCAGTGCCACTGTCGCGGTGGAAATCACCACTTTGCGGTTGTTGTTCACCGCGACAGGAATCACGCCCATCAGATACGAGAGCGATTTGCCAATCCCGGTCCCGGCTTCAGCAACCAGCATTCGGGTCGATTTGTGATAATTGCCACATAATGTTTTGGCAATTTCCGCCACCAGAAAATTTTGAGCGCGTCGCGGGACGAAATTGTCCAGCTGACTTTGGAGGTTTTGGTAGCTGGTTTTGATCGATTTTTGAATTTTTGTTGTGAGCATAACGGGACCTGCATATCGGGAGCGGGATGTTAGCACACTTTGCTAAGCGATAAGTAGTTCACGAAATTGAATGCTTTTACATTAAATCTAGATCCCGTTCACAAAAAAAAACTGAACCTTCATACACTTAAATTTAATTTGAAATATGAAAAATATAAAACCCCAAAAAAGGATAGTTGCATGTATATTATTCTGTGTAAGGCTCTATAATCCGCACCTCTTGGTTTTAAATTCTGCAATGTTAAAGCATTTAACATTTAGACTTTCTTAGTTTTTTGCTTATAAATTGGCCTTTTTTAGATGTGCTTTATCTTTAAATTATTGATTTGTATTTATTTTTTTGATTTTTATAAAATTTTTATAAGCCATTTGACAGCCAGCATTATCTTTTGCAATCTAAACCTCGAACTTAGTGGCGATGGTAAGTGAACGCAGAGTCATGCAACCATCATCAATAAAAACAATAGGGAATCGAAACGGACTTCCCATCTAAGAAAAGGCAGTGGATTAATATGAAAAAGACGCTACTAGCGCTTGCTGTTATGGCAGCAGCCGGTTCAGCGAATGCAGCTGAAGTATACAAAACTGACGACGCAACTGTTGACTTCTACGGTCAGCTACGTGAATACGTTGAGTTCTCTGACGTAGACGGTGACGACGATGCTAAAATTGACAAAAGCAGTTCTCGTTGGGGGGTAAACCTGTCTTATCAAGCGGCTCAAGATCTAGCTGTTTTAGGCAACGTCGAGATGGCCGTTGAAGGTGGCGACCTGCGTACTCACTACATCGGTTTCTCAAACGATTCATACGGCACAGTGACTTTTGGTCAGCATAATCCTCTATATGATGATATTTATGGTGCGATCTATGCCTACAACTACGACATGGGTCCATACGCAAGTGAAGGTTTTGGTGATAACTTCTATCAAAGTAGTTCAATCAATTATCAGATCAGCTCTGACGCTGCGTGGTTAAAAGCGCAATACAATCTGCCAGAAAACGACAGCAATCCAGAAATGGGTGAAGCATACGTAGGTACTGCGTTTGGCGACTTGGCAGTGCACGTTGGTGGTGCATTCATGTCTGATAAAACTGGCGCAGAGACAGATCCTGACCTTTCAGGTATCAAGAATGTTTCTAATGATTACGACGCAACGTATGTTGAAGCAACCGCTGAGTACTACATTGGTTCAGGTGTTATCGGTCTGACTTACGCATACAACAAAGCAGACGCAAACGATCAGGATTTTAAAGTTGAATCTAACAGCTTCCACCTGGGTGCAAAATTTGAAGTTGTAGAGAAAACGTCTGTATACGGTAACTACCAGTACTGGGATTTCGATGGTGATACTGATGAAACCCAAAACATTATTTTAGGTGTTGACCACATTTTTGCTAAATGGGCTCGTGTTTACGCTGAGTACAACTTCAAGTCTCAAGAAGGCAAAGATGATGCGAACAAGCTAGCACTAGGTGCTCGCGTATACTGGTAATTCAATCGGTTACTGTTAATATAAAGCCCAGCAAAGCTGGGCTTTTTAGTAGGAGACAAAAACGTGGCTATTTCTTCTTTGAAAAATATAGGTAGTGCATTCGTAGTAAGTTTGATGTTGTCGGGTGTAGCGCATGCTGCGGTTACGGTCAATATTCCGGAAGAAATAGACTTGCACGTGGTTAACATGGAAAAACCGGAAATTCAGGGTAGCATTTTCGATGCGAACCGTAGTGTTGAATTACCGGATGGCCTCAATCAGATCGCGTTTCGTTATTCGCAGAACTTTGTTAAACGAGATAAAGCGAAGAAAGTTTACAGCGAGTTAATCATTTTCAAGTTTGAGGCGTCAGATAAGAAACTTACATTTCGGGTACCAGACTATCGTAACGCGCGAGAGGCTGAAGAAGGCATCAATGACTTCAACTGGGCGCTTGTTGATATCGAAACAAATCAAGCGATCAAGACTGTTAGTGATAAAATCTCGCCTAAAGGGTTTGTGTTAGGCCAGAACTTCAGCGATGAAGTCGAGAGCTACAACAAAAAAGGTGGTAAAGCGGCCGTAGGCCTGACTTACGTCACCATCGCGAATCCTGCAGCCAACATGGCGGCAGCTCCGCAAGCGGCTTCTGCGCGTCCTGCAGCGGCAATAAGCACCCAGATCGTAGATACGCAGCCTGCACCACAAGGTAGTGTGCTGGGCGGTCTGCAGCGACTTTACCTGCAGGCATCTAAAGAAGAGCGTAAAGCATTCCGCAAGTGGATGATCGATCAGGAATAAGACTGATAAGATTGATAGACAAAGGGCCGGATTATCCGGCCCTTTGTTGTTCTGGTGCAGTCTTTATTATCGTCTGAGGTTAGCCGCAGCACTTTTTAAATTTTTTACCGCTGCCACACGGGCAAGGATCATTACGGCCTGCTTTTATGTTTGGCTTTTGTTGCGGAAATTCGCCGTCGATATAAAACCACAGGCCGTTTTCACGGATAAAGCGCGAACGCTCCTCCAGGCAATAGCTTTGGCTGTCATCGCTAAAATAGGCTTTGAAGTGAACAAACCCCTCATCGGTATGGCTACCCGGATCGGCACTGATCACTTCCAGTTTCTGCCAGTCACTATCAATCGACCGGGCGATAGCCTCACGTTCTGACTCGGCTTCACAACTTGGGTGGTAAGTGGCGACAACAAAATCGACCAGGCCGAGGACATGGGCGCTATAACGGGATCGCATTAACTGCTCCGGCGTGTTTGCCTGACTGTGATCCTGATGGATCGGCTGGCAACAATCAGCGTAACTGCTGTGACTGCCGCAGTAACATTGAGTCATGTTCTACTCTCTGACGTAACAAAATAATGACGCACAGTGTATGAGCTACCTGTGCGCATGTCGAGAATTGGTGTTTGGTCATCAGTCGTAGGGGTTATTCTGGACTGATATTGAGCAAGTCCGCAGTCCATTTTACGGCATCGTCGTAACAGGCACTCAGTTCTGCATCGGCGATGCCGAGTTGGCTGGCAAGTTCCGACACCTTCTGCCATTGTGCCTGTTCATACGCTTTGGTCAGTGCCAGTATCGTGCCTAACACGCCTTTCTCTTCCAATAGCGCCTCTTTGACTTGAGCTTCGAGCGGGATCTCGCTGACGATTGACTCGAGGGTTTGATCCAGCAGGCTGTCGAGTAGGGAGAACATTCCGGTCAGAAAAGCGTTACCGGTTTCGCCATTCTTGTTAAGCGTGGCGTAGAGCTGCTCGCAGTAACGAGCGCGCTGAATGGACAAGCCATACAGATAATCCGGTTTGTCTGATTGAGTGGATGCGATAGCCACCAGTGAGACAAACTTGCGTAGTCGCTCTTCACCCAGATAAACCAGTGCCTGTTTAAAAGACTGAATTTTAGAGCTGACCACGGATGAGGAGTTCACCAGAGCAAGCAGTTTATAAGACAGGGTGACGTCCTGAACGATCAACGACTCAAGCTTCTTGTAGTCAATCTCCTCACTGGCGACTTCTTTACACAACTGAACCATGGTCCAGAACGCAGGTTCTAATGCTTTGCGCTGTAACACTTCGGGTTTACTGAAAAAATAGCCTTGGAAGTAGCTGAACCCTGCCGCTTTTGCTTGCTCAAATTCCTGATAAGTTTCAACTTTCTCTGCCAGAAACACAATCTTGGACTCACGCAGTTTATAGATGAATTGTCTGGCCTTTTCGATCGGAACAATCCGGATATCGAACTTGATGATAGAAACGTAGGGCAAAAAGGCTTTCCATTCCACGCTGGGGACAAAATCATCCAAGGCAATTTTGTAGCCCATGCGTGCCATCTTGCGCACCGCTTCTAAAAGCTCTGGAGTCGGAAGGCAATCTTCCAGCACTTCGACCACCAGGCTATTGGTTGGGAACAGCGTCGGCACTAAGTTGATCAGGCTTTGATAAGGAAAATTAACAAAGCCGAGATGCTTACCCAGGGTACTGTAATGGGTGGAAAGAAAGTGATCTGACAGCAGTCGGCTGGTGGCTAAATCCGGATCGATCTCCGGAAACGTATTCTTAGGCCCATCACGAAACAGCAGTTCGTAACCAATGGTTTTTCTGTTGCTATCCAGAATAGGCTGACGTGCGATATATGAATTGGCCAAGGCAGCATTTACCCCAAAAATTGACGTTGTCGAAACTAGGTTGAACTTAATCCAGGCAGAATATAATAACGTGCTACTACTGCAATAATATCATGCAATAAAATCGTGCCAGCGGCGACAAACTTCAGAAACGATTGAGGCCAGAAACGATTGAGGCCAGAAACGATGTTGAGGCGCTGGCGATTAGAGCGACGATTGCTGAGTGAATAACCGATTTCCCAGTGAATAACCACTGTCAGAATAGACCAATACTGAGCCCTGTGTGTACCAGTCGCCTAAAACGATCCTGGTTTTTTGCGGGTCATCACTTAACTGATGAATGGCCGGACGGTGAGTATGACCATGAATCATCAGGTTTACCTGATGGCGCTCCATCACGCGGATAACCTCGTCTGGAGTCACATCCATAATCTCCATCGCTTTCTGACTTTTATCACTGCGGATGTCTGTCTGAATTTTCGCCACAATACGCTTTTTAACCCAATAAGGTAAGCGGTTAAACAGCCACTGTAGCCAGGGCTGATGGACTTTTTCCCGAAATGCCAAATAGCGCACATCGTGAGTACATAACGTGTCGCCATGCAGAATAACGGCTTTGGTACCATAAAGATCGATGGTGGCTTCTTCGTCAAGTAAGGTGACGCCTGTTTGTCTGGCGAAGCGACGGCCGACCAGAAAATCACGATTACCGTGGATAAAATAACAGGGTACGCCATGTTGAGTCAGACGTTTGAATTCCTGCCTGATTTGGTTGGCAAAGTCGGTCGGGTCATCATCACCAATCCAAAAATCAAACAGGTCTCCCAGCACGTAAAGCGCATCGGCATTGACGGCTTCGTTACGCATAAACTGAAAGAAACAACCGGTAATGTCCGGGCGATGGGGGGTCAGGTGGAGATCTGAAATAAATAAAGTATGCATAGAGTTTGATTCGGAGCGCCGCTGGCGGCGCTCCTGTGTCGATTATTCTTCGATGGTGGTGCCAGTAATGACCACTTCATCCAGTGGTACGTCCTGGTGCATGCCGTAAGAACCGGTGCTTACACCTTTGATTTGGTTAACCACGTCCATGCCTTCAACCACTTCACCAAATACACAGTAACCCCAGCCATCCAGGCTTTCTGAGCGGAAATCCAGGAAAGTGTTGTTGTTTACGTTGATGAAGAACTGAGAACTTGCAGAGTGCGGTTCCATGGTACGCGCCATTGCCAGCGTACCAACTTTGTTGCTCAGGCCGTTATTCGCTTCGTTGCGAATCGGTGCACGAGTTGGCTTTTCACGCAGACCAGACGTCATGCCGCCGCCCTGAACCATAAAGCCATCGATAACACGGTGGAACAGAGTGTTGTCGTAGAAACCGTCACGGCAGTATTGCAGAAAGTTTGCGCTGGTTTCCGGCGCTTTTTCCTCGTTCAGTTGAATTTTAATGTCACCAAAGTTTGTGTGAAGGGTGATCATGTGCATTACCTTTGCTTGTTTTGTGTGAATAGGCGATTTTAGCCTAACTTTTTGTCCATTCAAAACATCAAATGGATGACCAGACGATAACAGAGTTGTTATACTGTGGCACTATTTTGGTTTTAACGGTAATTAGATAGCGATCATGTTGAAGATTTATAACACACTCACGAGACAGAAAGAGGAATTCAAACCCATCACTGCCGGTAAAGTTGGCATGTACGTGTGTGGAGTCACAATATACGATCTCTGTCATATCGGGCACGGCCGTACCTTCGTCTCATTCGACGTGGTGTCCCGTTACCTGCGTTACCTGGGTTACGACCTGACCTTCGTGCGTAACATTACCGACATCGACGACAAAATCATCAAGCGTGCGGCGGAAAATCAGGAATCCTGTGATTCGCTCACAGAGCGCCTGATCGAGGAAATGTACGCAGACTTTGATGCACTGAACATCAAACGCCCGGATGTTGAGCCGCGCGCAACGGCTTACATCGAAGAGATCATTGCTCTGGTTGAACGTTTGATTGAACGTGGTTTCGCTTATGTTGCCGACAACGGCGACGTGATGTTTGAAGTCAACAAGTTTGATCAGTACGGTAAACTGTCAAAACAGGATCTGGATCAGCTGCAAGCCGGTGCCCGTGTTGACATCGAAACCGCGAAGCGCAGCCCGCTGGATTTCGTACTGTGGAAAATGTCCAAACCGGGTGAGCCAACCTGGGAATCGCCTTGGGGCCCGGGTCGTCCGGGATGGCATATCGAATGTTCAGCGATGAACTCGTCGATTCTGGGTAATCACTTTGATATCCACGGCGGCGGTTCTGATCTGCAGTTCCCGCACCATGAGAACGAAATCGCCCAGTCTTGCTGCGCGCACGGCACTCAGTATGTTAATACCTGGATGCACAGCGGCATGGTAATGGTGGACCGTGAGAAGATGTCTAAATCACTGGGCAACTTCTTCACCATCCGTGATGTTCTGAAACATTACGATGCTGAAACGGTACGTTACTTCCTGATGTCCGGTCACTACCGCAGTCAGCTTAACTACAGTGAAGAGAACCTCAATCAGTCTCGTGCTTCACTGGAACGCCTGTACACAGCGCTGCGTGGTCTGGACATGACGGTTGCGGCGGCCGGTGGTGAGGAATACCTCAGCCGCTTTACCAGCGCTATGAACGATGATTTCAATACTCCGGAAGCGTACTCAGTGCTGTTTGATATGGCGCGTGAAGTTAACCGCCTTAAAACCGAAGATATGGATAAAGCCAGCGCTCTGGGTGCACTGATGCGTGAACTGGCTGATGTTATCGGCATTCTGTATCAGGATCCTGAAGCCTTCCTGCAGGGTGATGCAGGCAGTGATGATGAAGTGGCTGAAATTGAAGCTCTGATCAAGTTGCGTAACGATTCGCGCGCTGCCAAAGATTGGGCGAACGCGGATATGGCACGAGATAAACTCAACGAGCTGGGCATCGTCCTTGAAGATGGTCCGGACGGTACGACCTGGCGTCGTAAGTAACAGCTGTATAAAGTGGGCGTTATCGCCCACTTTTGCTTTTAGTTCCGGGCGAATAGTTCCAGGTGAATAGTGCCGGGTGAATTACAGTCAGCCGATTGGTTATCATTAGAACGCTTCCGCTATCACTAAAACGATACAGTGATTATCATAACGATTCAGTCATCAATCATCGTATTTACCGGGCTCTCTGGTTGCAGCCGGTAAAGTCTTCAAGCTTGTGCGGGGCAGTGCAATGGCACTCATCCGTACAACTCTCAACCAACAACATTGTGACAACGATTGCGAGCACGCACAAACGTCACCAGTCATGACACCAAGCAGTAAGGAAATCCTATGGCAGGTCACAGTAAGTGGGCAAACATCCGACATCGCAAAGCGGCGCAAGACGCCAAACGCGGTAAAATTTTCACTAAGCTGATCCGCGAAATTGTGGTATCAGCCAAAGAGGGCGGTGCAGAGGTCGAAAATAACCCGCGCTTGCGTGCAGCGATAGACAAAGCGCTCTCCAACAACATGACCCGTGACACTATCAACCGAGCGGTCGCGCGTGGCGCTGGCGGTGAAGGTGATGAAGGAATGGAAACCGTCATTTATGAAGGTTATGGTCCGGGCGGCACGGCGGTAATGGTCGAATGTCTGACCGACAACCGCAACCGCACCGTGTCTGGTGTTCGGCATGCTTTTTCTAAAGCGGGCGGAAACCTGGGGACTGACGGGAGCGTCAATTACCTGTTCAACAAGAAAGGCGTCATCTCTTATCAACCGGGTCTGGAAGAAGATGAGGTGATGGAAGTGGCGCTGGAGAGCGGTGCAGAAGACATCGACACCGCAGCAGACGGTGCGATTGATGTGTATACCACACCGGACGAGTTTGGCGCGGTGAAAGACGCACTGGATGAGGCCGGTTTTGCCGCCGACAATGCTGAAGTGGCCCTGGTTCCTGCAACCAAATCTGAACTCGATGAGAACACAGCCCCTAAATTGCTGCGCCTTATTGATGCGCTGGAAGATCTCGATGACGTGCAGGAAGTCTATCATAACGGTGATATCTCTGATGAGATTGCCGCAACGCTATCGCTTTAGGACAGGAAGACAATATGTCGATTATTCTGGGCATTGACCCGGGTTCACGCATCACGGGTTACGGTGTGATTCGTCAGCAAGGACGGCATCTGCACTATCTCGGCAGTGGTTGTATTCGAATGTCGGAAAAAGAGCTGCCGCTGCGTCTCAAGCAGATTTATGCTGGCGTAAGCGAGATCATCACTCAGTTTCAGCCGGATGTATTTGCCATTGAACAGGTGTTTATGGCCAAGAACGCCGATTCAGCGCTCAAACTCGGCCAGGCGCGCGGCAGTGCGATTGTGGCTGCCGTGAATGCCGAATTGCCGGTGTTTGAATACGCAGCCCGTCTGATTAAACAGGCGGTGGTGGGAACTGGTGGCGCCGACAAAGCGCAGGTCCAGCACATGGTGCAGCAGATGCTCAAGTTGCCGGCTAAGCCGCAGGCCGATGCCGCGGATGCGCTTGGGGTGGCAATTTGTCATGCCAACACCAATAAAACCCTGGTGGCACTGGCCGGACATGCGACCAGTGCCCGACGCGGCCGATACCGTTAACTCTCGTTTCCAGCCTTGATAAAGCCGGCGTCCCCAGCGCCGGTTACCTATCTTTCACTGGCTATCCATCCAGTTATTGATTATCATCTTTGCCATTCGTACTGATAAAAAACCAAGGATTTTCCCTGTGATTGGACGTCTTCGTGGCACCCTGATAGAAAAACAACCTCCTCAAGTATTGATTGATGTCGGTGGCATCGGTTATGAAGTTCAAATGCCAATGAGCTGCTTTTACGAGCTCGACAATGTTGGAACCGAGGTCGTGATTTATACCCATTTTGTCGTTCGGGAAGATGCACAACTTCTGTATGGATTCAATACTGTCAATGAACGAGCACTGTTTCGTGAAGTGATAAAAGCGAATGGCGTCGGCCCGAAAATGGGGCTGGCGATCCTGTCTGGCATGACAGCCAGTCAGTTTGTCGCCTGTGTTGAACGGGAAGATATTTCAACCTTGGTCAAACTGCCTGGCGTAGGTAAAAAGACCGCCGAACGTTTGGTGGTCGAAATGAAAGATCGCCTTAAAGGATGGGGCGCGGGTGACCTGTTTACTCCGGCAACCGATGCCGCACCGTTAGATTCTGTGTCTGGTATTGCAGACCAGAGCGCCGAGGAAGAAGCGGTGAGCGCGCTGCTGGCGTTGGGTTACAAACCGGCACAAGCCTCGAAGGCGGTCTCTCAGGTAGCGAAACCAGAGATGAGCAGTGAACAGCTGATCAGAGAAGCACTAAAATCTATGGTGTAGCCAGAAGACTGAGTGAAACAGAAAGCGGCTGGAAGGGCCGCTTTCTGTTTCGACGTCTGTTAACTTTTACTGAGATGATGGTCAAAGTCATCATCTGTGTGCCGACAGGAACTCTGTAATGATTGAAGCCGATCGCCTAATTGCTCCGAGCAACCCTTCATTTAAAGATGAAGAAGTTATCGACCGCGCGATTCGCCCTAAGAAACTGGCTGACTACCGAGGTCAGGATCACGTGCGTGATCAGATGGATATTTTTATCCAGGCTGCGCAGCGTCGTAGTGAAGCGCTCGACCATTTGCTGATATTTGGTCCTCCCGGACTGGGGAAGACCACGCTGGCCAACATTGTCGCCAACGAGATGGAAGTCAATATTCGCACCACATCCGGTCCGGTGCTGGAAAAGGCCGGTGATCTGGCAGCGCTGCTGACCAACCTGGAAGAGAACGATGTGCTGTTCATCGACGAGATTCATCGTCTTAGCCCGATGGTGGAAGAAGTGTTGTATCCGGCGATGGAAGACTATCAACTGGATATTATGATCGGTGAGGGACCCGCGGCACGTTCGATTAAAATTGATTTGCCGCCGTTTACCTTGATCGGCGCCACCACGCGAGCCGGTTCGCTGACCTCACCGCTGCGTGACCGCTTTGGTATTGTCCAGCGCCTTGAGTACTACAAGATCGAAGATTTGCAGCACATTGTGCAGCGCAGTGCCGATTGCCTGGGTTTATCCATGGACGCCGAAGGCGCGCTTGAGGTAGCACGCCGTGCGCGTGGTACGCCGCGAATTGCTAACCGTTTGCTGCGCCGGGTGCGAGATTACGCGGAAGTGAAAAGTGATGGTCACATTAGTGCCGACATCGCCGATAAAGCGTTGAATATGCTGGATGTAGACCATCAGGGCTTTGACTATATGGACCGTAAACTGCTTTTGGCGATCATGGAAAAGTTCAGCGGTGGACCGGTCGGGCTGGATAACCTGGCAGCGGCCATCGGTGAAGAAAAAGATACCATTGAAGATGTGTTGGAGCCGTTTTTGATCCAGCAGGGTTATCTGCAGCGTACGCCGCGCGGACGGATTGCGACAGACCGGGCTTACCTGCATTTCGGCTTGGAAAAATAAGGTTACAATTAAGTTTACTAAAGACTAAGAACGTCAATGTGTGGATCTAGATCACATTTTGGTATTTTCCCTTAATGAGTAGGGGTTAGTTATTTGGGGGTAGTTGTTAACCCTTTGTTTTCAGATTCGTGGAACCAAGGGCGTATTTTACCTATTCCTAACAAGATATTTTGCCTTTCATTGATCTGCATCATTTTGTGTGATTTATGTACAGTTTTGAGAAGTAAAAATTGATTTATATCAAGGCGATTTCCGCCCATAAACCTTTTGAAACAAGACGTTTTTGGCAGTAGTATCACTGCAGCTATATTAGCTGATGCTTAAACAATTAACTAACCACAATGGTACATAATTGCAACAAGTTGCGCTGATTAACCAACAAACATGACGAGGTATTAACCAATCATCGTGTGGGTTAATCAGGCGAACTTACGTTTGTATTATGTCGAAAGTGTCACTCAGCCGACACAAAGGAGTTACCATGATTGACGTAGTTGATCTGTCGCGATTGCAGTTCGCAATGACCGCGATGTATCACTTCTTGTTCGTTCCACTGACTCTTGGCATGGCGTTCCTGCTGGCCATCATGGAGTCTTTGTATGTAATGACCGATAAGCAAATCTATAAGGACATGACCAAGTTCTGGGGTAAGCTGTTCGGTATTAACTTTGCTCTGGGTGTGGCTACCGGCCTGACCATGGAGTTTCAGTTTGGTACCAACTGGTCATACTATTCTCACTATGTAGGCGACATCTTCGGTGCTCCTCTGGCGATCGAAGCTTTGGTTGCATTCTTCCTTGAATCGACATTTGTTGGTTTGTTCTTCTTTGGTTGGGATCGCCTGTCAAAACGCCAGCACTTAGCCGTGACCTGGCTGGTGGCTCTCGGCTCTAACTTCTCTGCGCTATGGATCCTTATCGCCAACGGCTGGATGCAAAACCCGGTGGGTGCGAACTTCAACTTTGAAACCATGCGTATGGAAATGGTCAGCTTTGCGGAAGTGGTGTTTAACCCGGTTGCCCAGGTTAAATTCGTTCACACCGTTGCAGCCGGCTACACAACAGGTGCTATGTTCATTTTAGGCATCAGCGCATACTACCTGTTGAAAGGCCGTGACATTGCCTTCGCCCGTCGTTCATTTGCTATTGCCGCGTCATTCGGTATGGCTTCAGTGCTGTCGGTTATCGTACTGGGTGATGAATCCGGATACGAAGTCGGTGAAGTTCAGAAAGTGAAACTGGCTGCGATTGAAGCCGAATGGCACACCGAGCCAGCTCCGGCGGCATTTACCCTGTTTGGTTTGCCGAATCAGGAAGATATGCACACTGATTATGCAATCAAAATTCCTTACCTGATGGGGATTATTGCCACACGCTCTATTGATACACCGGTGACGGGACTGCGTGACCTGCGTGAAGAGCACGTCGATCGTATTCGTAACGGTATGTACGCTTACGAACTACTTGAGCAACTGCGCGCTGGTAATAAAACACCAGAAAACGTCGCGGCATTCGATGAAGTGAAAGAAGATCTGGGCTACGGTCTGCTGCTGAAACGTTACACCGACAAGGTGACCGATGCTTCAGAAGAGCAAATTCAGGCTGCTGCTGACGACTCGATTCCTACAGTATGGCCGCTATTCTGGTCATTCCGTATCATGGTTGCCTGTGGCTTTATTATGCTGTTGGTGTTTGGCGCTGCGTTCGTACAGACCTGTCGTCAGAAGATCACACAGAAGAGCTGGGTCCTCAAAGCGGCGCTATTCAGTATTCCACTACCATGGATCGCAATCGAGACGGGTTGGTTTGTGGCTGAGTTTGGTCGCCAGCCTTGGGCGGTGGGTGAAATTTTGCCGGTTCATGTTGCTGCTTCTGCATTAAGTGCGGCAGAGCTGTGGACATCACTGATTGCGATTGTGGCACTGTACACTGTGTTCCTGATTGCAGAAGTGTACCTGATGGTGAAATTTGCGCGTAAAGGTCCAAGCAGCCTGAAAACAGGTCGCTACCACTTCGAGCAGGCTGGTAACAGTGTCGAAGACAAAGTTAGCCGTCAAGTCGAAGCGTAAGGCAGGGAGATAAGATTATGTTTGATTACGAAATCCTACGATTTATCTGGTGGGTGCTGATTGGTGTGTTACTGGTTGGCTTCGCCATTACCGATGGTTTTGACATGGGTGTCGGCGCACTGCTCCCTGTGATCGGTAAAAACGACAATGAACGCCGTGTGATGATCAACTCAATCGCACCGCACTGGGACGGCAACCAGGTATGGCTTATCACCGCCGGTGGTGCGCTGTTTGCTGCATGGCCGCTGGTATATGCGACGTCATTCTCAGGTTTTTACCTGGCGATGATCGTGACTCTGGCTGCGCTTTGGCTGCGCCCGATTGGTCTGGACTACCGTTCTAAACTGGAAGACGCTAAATGGCGTCAGGTGTGGGATATTTGTATCTCGATCAGTGGCTTTGTACCGCCAATCATTTTTGGTGTGGCCTTTGGTAACTTGCTGCAAGGCGTACCGTTCCAGCTCAATGAGTTCTCTATGCCGTCGTACCATGGTTCATTCTTTGGCTTGCTGAATCCGTTTGCACTGTTGTGTGGTCTGGTCAGCCTGGCGATGATCCTGATGCAGGGCGCGACCTGGCTACAGATGAAAACCACTGACGCCGTGCATGTCCGTGCCCGCAATGTGGCACAGGCGATGGGTCTGCTGACGGTGATTCTGTTTGTTGCGGCCGGTTTCTGGGTGCAGGGCATTGAAGGCTATGTGATCACCAGCGTGATCGATACGGCTGGCCCGTCGAATCCACTCAGCAAAGAAGTGGTGCGGGAAGCTGGTGCCTGGATGCATAACTTTGAGCAGTACCCACTGCTGTGGGCGGCTCCGGTGCTGGGCGTAGTGATGCCGCTGCTGGCCGTGATTGCTTCCCGAGTTGAGAAAGGCGGCCTTGCATTCCTGGCGTCCAGCCTGGGTAACGCTGGCGTGATCTTCACGGCCGGCCTGGCGATGTTCCCGTTTGTGATGCCTTCCAGCCTGGAGCCAAGCCATAGCCTGACCATGTGGGATGCGACTTCAAGTGAGATGACGCTGAACCTGATGACTGGTGTTGCGTTTGTCATGGTACCTATCATTTTGGGTTACACCACTTGGTGTTACTACAAGATGTTCGGTCGCCTGGATGACAAATTCATCGAAGAAAACAAAAACTCACTGTACTAAGGAGCCTGACTTATGTGGTATTTTGCGTGGATTCTGGGTGTATTGCTTGCCTGCGCGTTCGGCATCATCAACGCTCTTTGGTTAGAGCATTCAGAGATGATGGACAAAGACAGTGAGTAACTGGTCGACACAACTGGCCAATCTGCACGCCCCGGTGGACAAGACGTTAATTAAGGTTTTGTCCCTGGTACTGGGTTTCTATCACGTTGCTATGGTGATGTGGGATCCGGCGGCGTACAGCAGCAGTATTGGTGGTTTTAACGCTTTTGTCGCCCCGTTGCTGATATGGGCCGTGTGCTCCAGCATGGTGTTCGGTGTTGGCTTTAAACCGCGCAGCTGGATTTGGCAGTTAGTGTTCAGCCCTTACATTTCACTGCCGATTTTGCTGTATCTGCTGGGTTTACGTCTCAGCTGATACAGGCATATTGTTGATGATTTATCTGAATAAGCGCTTTCTCTCTGAGTCAGCGCTTATTTTTTTAGCAATTGTCCGTGAAATTTTAGTCCTGAGCCGCTAAATCTGGTTCAGGCCCTTGTACTAACCGCGATCAGATGCGTTATAGTAACCTATTGATCAAACATCGAGTGACTCGGTATACGCCCATTATGCAAGTATTTCACTGGCCCATTACCATTTATTATGAAGATACCGACGCCGGCGGCGTGGTGTACCATTCCAATTACCTCAAATTTTTTGAACGTGCCCGAACCGAAATGCTGCGCGCCATCGGCGTGTCACAGCAGGTTTTGCTGGAACAAAGGGTAGGTTTTGTTGTCCGACATGCTGAGATCGACTTTAAGCAAGGCGCACGTCTTGACGATCAACTGACCGTCGTAACCTCAATTGCTGACTTAAAAAAGGCCTCTCTGACCTTCTGTCAAGAGCTGGTCAATCCTGAAGGGCAACTATTGTGTAAAGCAATAGTTAAGGTAGCATGTATCGACAATGAGAAGATGAAACCCAAGGCGATGCCTCAATCAATTATTTTGGAGTTAACCCATAGTGACTGCTGATATTTCAATCCTCGACCTATTTTTGCAGGCCAGTTTCCTGGTGAAAGTGGTGATGCTTATCCTTTTGGGAATGTCGATTGTGTCATGGGCCATGATCATCAAACGCAGTAAGGTGCTTGCACAGGCTACCCGCAGCGCGGAAGCATTTGAAGATAAATTCTGGTCTGGCAGTGATTTGTCGGTACTGTACCAGGATGTCAAAAAGCGTCGTGATGAACTGTTCGGAACCGAAGAGATTTTCTATTCAGGTTTCACCGAATTTGCCCGCCTGCGTAAAACCAACGCAGCTCACCCTGATTATGTTATGGAAGGCACCGGCCGCGCGATGCGTGTTGCCGTTGCGCGTGAAGTGGACGAACTGGAAACCAGCTTGCCGTTTCTGGCGACGGTTGGCTCGATCAGCCCGTATATCGGCCTGTTCGGTACTGTATGGGGCATCATGCATGCGTTTATCGCACTGGGCGAAGTGAAGCAGGCGACGCTGGCGATGGTTGCACCGGGTATTGCTGAGGCGTTGATCGCGACGGCAATGGGACTGTTTGCTGCGATTCCCGCGGTGATGGCCTACAACCGCCTGAGTAACAAAGTCGGCAAACTGGAACACGGTTACGCCACGTTCTCGGAAGAGTTTCACAGCATCTTGCACCGTCAGGCGATGGCAGGTAAGGAATAAGCGATGGCAGGTTATCAACCGAAAAAACGGAAGATGACGGCTGAGATTAACGTCGTGCCCTATATCGATGTGATGTTGGTACTGTTAATCATTTTTATGGTCACATCGCCTTTTATTACCCAGGGTGTCGACGTTGAACTGCCAAAAACTTCCACCGCCAAGCCGGCCTCGGAACTCGCTGGTGACAGCGATGCCAGCTTTATCATTGTTGAAATTGATAAAGACGGCAATCTTGGCCTGAGCGTGAACGATGAAGATGTGCAACGTGGTTTGTCGCTGCAGGATGTCATTGTGCGCATCAAGGCGGAACGCTCCATCAATCCGAATTCACCGGTTGCGGTCGGTGGTGATCGGGCGACGCCGTACGCGGATGTGGTCCTGGTGCTGGATGAATTGAGTCAGGCAGGTATCCCGAAAGTGGGCTTGCTGACGGATATCAAGGAATAGGCCACAGACTGCCCATGAAAGAGAACAAATCGAAAAACAACGATTTCAAGAAACCGCTGGTTGTTTCGGTTGCATTACATGCGGCATTAGTCGCGGCGCTGCTGTGGGGCACTGATTTCAATATGTCCAAACCTGAGCCGAGTGGCAACATGGTTGAAGCTGTGGTGATTGACCCAAATCTGGTCAAACAGCAGGCGCAGCAGATCCGCAACCAGCGTGAAGCGGCAGCAAAACAGGAGCAGGAGCGCCTGGACAAATTGCGCCGTGAAAGCGAACAACTGGAAAAAAGCCGCAAAGCGGAAGAAGAACGAATTCGCCAACTGAAAGAGCAGCAAGCCAACGAAGCGAAAGCGGCCCGTGAGGCTGAAAAAGAGCGCCAGCAGAAAGAACAGGAACGCAAAGTAGCGGCCGAAAAAGCCCGAGCTGAGCAGGAACGTGCTGCAAAAGCAGAAGCTGAGCGCAAAGCCAAAGAACAAGCTGCGGCCAAAGCCGAAGCAGAGCGTGCCGCTAAAGCGAAAGCCGCTGCTGAAGCAAAAGCCGCCGCCGAAGCGAAAGCAGAACAAGAGCGCATCGCGCGTGAGAAAGCCGCAAAAGAAGCGGAAGAAAAAGCGCGTCGTGAGCGTGAAGCTGCTGCCGCCAAAGCTGAGCAGGAACGATTAGCGAAAGAGAAAGCCGCGAAAGAGAAGGCTGCGAAAGAAGCGGCTGAAAAGGCTCGTCTGGAGAAAGAGCGGGCGGCGCGTGCCGAACGTGAGCGTAAAGAGCAGGAAGCGGCTTTGAATGATATTTTCTCCGGCCTGGAATCTGAAGCACAAAGTAACTCTGCAGCTCGCTCACAATACGTGACCAGTGAAGCACAGCGTTGGGGAGCCATCTACACTCAACTTATCCAGCAGAACTTGTTGTTGGAAGATAGCTTTAAGGGCAAGCAGTGTAAGGTGAATCTGCGTCTGATTCCGACCGGGACCGGCGCGATTGTGGGTGAACTCAAAATTCTGGATGGCGATAGTCGGTTGTGCTCTGCAACCAAGCGTGCTGTCGCTCAGGTAGGGACTTTCCCGCTACCGAAGAAAGATGAAGCTGACATCATCGAAAAGCTGAAAAACATTAACTTAACTGTAGTACCAGAGTAAAAGGAAAAGCTTGTGTTTAAGCGACTAATATTAGGATGCCTGCTCGTGGTCACGAGCAGCGTACAATTTGCCAATGCGGCACTGGAGCTGGTGATCACCGATGGTATCAACTCAGCACGTCCAATCGCGATTGTCCCGTTCAAATGGGAAGGCGCCAATCGATTACCTCAGGATGTCTCGGGTGTGATTGCCTCTGACTTACAGCGCAGTGGTAAGTTCAGTCCGATTCCGACCAACAAAATGCCGCAAACCCCATACACCGAGAGCGATGTAAAATTTGATGCCTGGAGTGGTCTGGGTGTGGACGCACTGCTGACCGGCAGCATCAGCCAAAATGCGGAAGGTAACTATGTGATTCGCTACCAGCTGGTCGATGTGGTGCGTGGCCAGTTGACCCAAGGTCAGAGCCGCGCTTTAAGCGCAGACGGTAACCTGGTGGAGTCTAAAGATCATGTTCTGCTGAACAAGGTCGCGACCGTTCCGGCGCAGCGCATGCGTGAATACGCACACCGCATCTCTGATCTGGTCTACGAAGAGCTAACCGGAGAGCGTGGAGCGTTTCTGACCCGTATTGCTTACGTGGTTGTCAACGATAAGGATGACTACCCGTACCAGCTGCGTGTGGCAGACTACGACGGCTACAACGAACGCCTGGTACTGCGTTCTAAACAGCCGCTGATGTCACCTTCCTGGTCACCGGACGGCAAGACGCTGGCGTACGTGAGTTTCCAGAACGGCCAGGCCGAAATCTTCATGATGAACATCTATACCGGTAAGCGTGAGAAACTGACTTCATACCCACGTCACAATGGTGCACCAAAATTCTCACCGGATGGTAAAACCATGGCATTGGTGTTGTCGAAAACCGGAACTCTGCAAGTGTATACTCTGGATCTGGCGACCCGTAAGCTGACTCAGGTCACGCATGGTCGTTCGAACAATACCGAACCATTTTGGAATCCGAATGGTCAGTCATTGATATTTACTTCGGATCGGGGTGGTAAACCACAGATTTATCAAGTAAATTTGGCTGATGGTTCGACAAAACGTCTGACTTGGCAAGGTAGTCAAAACTTGGGTGGTCAAATTACACCGGATGGTCGATTCCTGGTTATGGTGAATCGCAGCAATTCCGGTTTCAATTTGGCAAAACAAGATCTTGAGACCGGTTCGGTACAAATTCTGACCAAGACGCTGTTGGATGAATCGCCAAGCATTGCACCGAATGGTGGCATGGTCGTTTACAGTTCTATCTATAACAAAACAAACGTATTGTCGATGGTTTCAATAGATGGACGATTTAAAGCTAGATTACCGGCAACAAACGGGCGCGTAAGAGCTCCTGCTTGGTCTCCGTTTTTATAGCAACTAACTATTACATAGTAAGGAAAATAAGATGCAACTTAACAAAGTTCTTAAAGGGCTACTGATTGCGCTACCTGTTCTAGCAGTGACTGCATGTAGTTCAAGCGACGAAGCAACAGGCGCCGCTGGTTCTGAAACCAACCAAACTACATCAGGTTCAGCAAACAACATGGACACCACGGTTGTTTCGCCAATGGATGAGAATGCACAACTTTCTGAGCAAGAGCTGAAAGAACAGGCTCTGCGTGAAACTCAAACTATTTACTTCGCATTCGACAACGCAACTATCGCGAGCGACTACGAAGACATGCTGGCTGCACACGCAGCATACCTGAGCAAAAACCCAGGCATGAAGGTGACTATCGAAGGTCACGCTGATGAACGTGGTACGCCAGAGTACAACATCGCACTGGGCGAGCGTCGTGCACAAGCTGTATCTAAATACCTGCAGGCGCTGGGTGTTCAGGCTGAGCAAATCTCTATCGTAAGCTACGGTGAAGAGAAGCCACTACTTCTTGGCCAGAGCGAAGAAGTATACTCTAAGAACCGCCGTGCAGTTCTAGTGTACTAATAATCGAGGATGAACCTCATGTTCAGTAACTTAAAGCGCGTATTCACGCTTACGTTACTGGCAAGTGCAGCGAGCGCTTCGTTCGCTGCACCAGCTCCAGTATCGGACCTTAGTAACAGTAGCCAACTTTCCTCCACTCGTTCGGCTTCGTCCGAAAGCGATGTGCAACGGTTAGAGCGCCTGCTGGATAACCGCAATCGTGTTCAGTTGCAAATGCAAAAGCAATTGGACGATATGTCCCTGGAAATGAACAATTTACGCGGTCAAATCGAACGTAATAACTACGATATGCAGCAGATGCAACAGCGCCAGCGTGAACTGTTTGTTGAGCTCGACAAAGTTCGTAGTGAAATCAAATCCCGACCAGCGCCTGCTGCCGCCGCTAACAGCGCGCAACAGGAACTTGTGGATGGTACGTTCAGCAGCGATGCGGATGAACAGGCCGCTTATCAGAACGCCGTCGATTTGATTTTGAAAAAGCGTGATTATGCTGGCGCAATTGCCGCGTTTAAAAAATTTCAGAGCGACTACCCTGACTCCTCATTTGCGCCTAATACGCACTATTGGTTGGGACAACTTTACTTTGCCAAGAAGCAAGACACCGACGCCGCGAAGAGCTTTGGCGCTGTGCTAGCCTATAAAGACTCAAACAAACGTGCGGATGCGATGGTGAAGCTGGGCGATATCGCCAAACGTAATAATAATGCAGAGCAGGCAAACAAATATTACCAGCAAGTTGTGGATGAATATCCCGACAGCGCTTCGGCCAGCCTGGCCAAAGAAAATCTTAAGTGATGCTGATTTGTTGATTCTGCGAAGGCCGCGTATGCGGCCTTTTTGTTATCTGAATTTTGTGAATTATTGATTGCCTGAATTGCCAACCCAGGCCGGAATCACTTTTGCCTATCGCTGAGGTTACAGTGTACAATGCGCGGATTAAAGGAAGTTGCGTAGAGCAGAGCAATGAGTCATATACTGGATAAGATTGATACGGTTTACCCGTTCCCACCAAAACCGATCCCGTTAACAGATCAAGAAAAACAGACCTATATCGCGAGCATCAAACAGCTGCTGCAAGAAAAAGACGCTGTGCTGATTGCCCACTATTACACGGACCCTGAAATTCAGGCTCTGGCGGAAGAGACTGGCGGCTTCGTCGGTGATTCTCTGGAAATGGCTAAGTTCGGTAACCGCCACCCGGCCAGCACACTGATTATTGCCGGTGTGCGTTTTATGGGTGAGTCGGCAAAAATCCTGACTCCGGAAAAACGGATCCTGATGCCGACGCTTGATGCCGAGTGTTCACTGGATCTGGGTTGCCCGGCGGACAAGTTTACCGAGTTCTGTGATGCGCACCCTGACCATACCGTTGTGGTTTATGCCAACACCTCAGCCGCAGTGAAAGCGCGTGCGGACTGGGTTGTTACCTCGAGCATCGCCCTGGAAATCGTTGAGCATCTTGATGGCGAAGATAAAAAAATTATCTGGGGCCCGGATCGTCACCTGGGTTCTTACATCGCTGATAAAACCGGTGCTGACATGCTGTTGTGGCAGGGTGAGTGCGTGGTGCACGATGAGTTCTCCGCTGACGCGCTGAAAAAAATGAAAGCGCTCTATCCGGATGCGGCAATTCTGGTTCACCCTGAATCACCATCCAGTGTGGTCGAACTGGCGGACGCGGTTGGTTCAACCAGCCAGTTGATCAAGGCGGCCAAATCACTGCCACAGCAAAAAATGATCGTTGCTACCGATAAAGGCATCTTCTTCAAGATGCAGCAAATGGTGCCGGAAAAAGAGCTGATTGAAGCCCCAACCGCCGGTGCCGGCGCGACGTGCCGCAGCTGTGCTCATTGCCCCTGGATGGCGATGAACGGCCTGAAAGCGATTGAGAAAGCACTGCGTGATGGCGGCGAAGAGCACGAAATCTTTGTTGATGAAGCGCTGCGAGTGAAATCGCTGATCCCGCTGAACCGCATGCTCGATTTTGCTGAGCAGCTCAACATGCAAGTCAAAGGCAACGCCTGATTTGATTTGTTATCGCCGTGACACAATCTGGCGCGGCATCTGACTGCCAGACAGCAAACATTATCTAGACAGCAAACATTATAAAGCCCGCTTTTGTTGAAGCGGGCTTTTTCTATGATGCGCAGTCTTAAAGCAAAAACGCAAAATAGCCTGCTAGGCCGGAGCTTACATTTGTTCTGCCAGCGCCACGCCACGCTGGGTCAGGCCGCACAGCATGACCGGAATGGCGTGGTAAATTTCTTCGAATTGGTCGAGACCTTCCAGACCTTGCTCAGACAAGGTCGCCAGCGAGGTTTCCGGATCGAACAGCATGCTCAGTGACAGCAGGACACCACCCAGCAGCGCGTTGTCCTGGCTCTCTTGTGGCATCAGCACTTCCCAGTCGTCACGGGTTAATTGCCAGCCTTGCAGAACGCCTTCACACAAATCACGTGCAGCCTGATTTACAATCTCAGCTTCGTCCAGCTCACAGCCTTCCGGCCAGGCCCAGCTGCCTTCCAGCAGTGCCGCGCGATACAGATTCCACATATCGATGATAGTTTGAAAATAGCTTTCCATCAGTTCAGCATCTTTGAACGGTGCGACCTCTTCGCCGCCCCACAAAAATGGCAACCACTCTTCCGGTGGCAGAATATTCGGCGCGGAGGCCATTGCGGTGACAAAACCACGGGTTTTCGCTTCGCCCAGCAGGCGGCCTTCAAGTTCAGGTAAGGAAAGAATGTCGTTTAGGGTCAAAATAGAGTTCCATGCTTATCTGGTGGAAATAAAGCGCCCATATTAACCTTAAACCACCGCTTAACGCGAGTGAGTTTGGCCTTGCGGCGACGAACGGCAGGACAAGTAAGCACTGCTTTAGTCACGAATTCAGATCCAGCCTGGTATAACTGAGGCAGTTTTTCACTATACTGGTTGCAGGATGCCAGCCTCAAACGGAAATAATTCAAACAGTTATGCAAATTCACTCCTCACTCAAACGCAAAAGTATGATAGCGCTGGCGGTGTACCTGTTTCTCTTTCTGGTCACCGCCGGCTCGGTAACGTATTGGGTTGTGGAAGCGCCGCTGCGCCAACAGGCGCAACAAAATTTTGATTTACGAACCCAGATGCTGGCGACGGAGATTCGCCAGCCACTCGAGAGCTCGCTCGGTGTACTGCAGAGTATTGTCAGTATTGGCCAGAGCGGGCGGGATCAAAGTGAGCAGGGACGTATGCTGCGCTCTCTGTTTGAAGTGCTGGACGGGGTTGTGATTAGCGGTGGAATCTGGCCAAAAGCGGGCACTGTTTCTACCAATAAGGAATTTGCCAGCCTGTTTTTTAACAAAGCGGTGGACGGCCAGGTCGATCAGCTCATTTCCTGGAATAACCCCGCCGCTGGCGGTTATAGCGGGGAAGACTGGTATTTGTCCGCAGTCGATAAACGTCCCGGCAAGGTTGTTTGGTCACCAGTCTATGTCGACGCTTACACCCAGGTGCCGATGATCACCGCTTCCATGCCTTATTACGTACAGGGCGAATCTGCCGGAGTCGCAACGGTTGATATTTCCCTGGAAGGCTTTACGGATTTCATCAAAGCGCAGACAGAAGAGTATGGTCTGGGAGTCAGGCTGCGCGATGCGATGGGCTCGATTATCACCGAGCATAATTTTCGCTTACGTGAAGATGCTTATATCACCCACTACCCATTCAGTGAATATGATTGGCATCTCGATGTGGTCAATGCCGATAGATTAATTAAGGATCAAGTGTTTGAACTGGTCACCCGGGTAGAGCAGGGGCTGATCCCGTTGTTGTTGTTGTGCGTCATGCTGGGCTATTACCTGATCAATCGCTACCTGATTAACCCGGTGGTGGTGATTGCGCGCCAGGTCGATGAATCCCGCGAGGGGGGAATCATAGAGGTGAACTACAACAGTCAGGACGAGATTCGCTATCTGATCGATACATTTAACCAGAAAACCGTGTATCTCGAGGCAGAGCGAATCAAGGCCCAGGCTTCAACGCAGGCGAAAAGTGCCTTTCTCGCCACGCTCTCTCATGAAATCCGTACGCCAATGAACGGAGTACTGGGCACCGCACAGATCCTGCTAAAAGGCGATCTGCAACCTCGCCAGCGCCAGCAAATGAAAAGCTTGTATGAATCAGGCGAGCACATGATGACGCTGCTGAACGAAATTCTGGATTTCTCAAAAAATCGAGCAGGGGCGCCTCGAGCTCGATTACAGCGCCTTTTCACTGGAATCGATCATAGGCAGTATCACCAGTGTTTATTCGACCCTGTGTAACGAAAAAGGGCTACAGTTCAAAGTCTATAACCATATAGAAGACAATCGCTGGTATTACTCGGATAAAGCCCGCCTGCGCCAGATTCTGTTTAACCTCCTCAACAATGCCGTGAAATTTACCCATCGCGGCCTGGTCGAAGTGACGTTTACTGAAGAGCAGCAGCATGAACAGCTCTATCTGAGTATGCAAATTCGTGACACCGGGATCGGGATTGCCAAAGAGGCGCAGGACAAAATCTTCAAGCCGTTTGAACAGGAAGAGTCTTCCACCACCCGGCGCTTTGGCGGCACCGGACTTGGTCTGGCCATCGTTAAACAAATCGCCGAGGTATTGGGAGGCAGCGTCAGCGTTATCAGCGAAGTCGGTATCGGCAGTAATTTTATCGTCCGGGTCGCCGTGGATAAGGCAGAGCCTCAAGTCTCGGCAGATAAGCCCTCACGCCATATTCACTGCACCGGGTTGAGCGTGCTGATCGTTGAAGACAACCGCACCAACAGCATCATTCTCGAAGCCTTTATGAAGAACAAAGGTTTCGACTGCACCTGTGTGGATAATGGCGCTCTGGCGATCAAAGCGGTGCAGGAGCGCTGCTTCGATTTGGTGTTAATGGATAACCATATGCCGGTCAAAGATGGCATTTCCGCCATTGATGGTATCCGGCGTCTTAATGTCCGGCAGTCTGGTGTGCTCATCTTTGGTTGCACCGCTGATGTGTTTCGTGAAACCCGTGAGCAGATGCTTAATGCCGGTGCGGATGCCATTATCGCTAAGCCTATCGATGAGAACGAGCTGGATGATGCGCTGTACCGATTCACCAACAAACTGTATCAGTTCCGCTCTGGTGCCAGTTTACCGACCTTCTCTGGGAACACTGAAGAGCTGCTGGTTCAGCTCTATATCGCGCTGGATAACCGTTCGACCGAAGAAGCCGTCAGCATACTGCACAACTTGCAGCAGTCACTGGGACTGCCTGACAATCATTCTCTGTCGCAGAGTATACAGTCTTTGCTTTCTCACCTGTGTCGGAAACGCCTGCCTCCAGCCAAAGAACTGGACGTTCTGACCGTACTGCTGACGGATTTTTGTAATTAAATTACATAACCGGCATTTAGATAAACGATTGCTTGTTAAACGCTTGTAAAATCAGCGTTAGATGCTACTTCGTGCTTTCTTTTTGGTAGTTTATTTACCATTCGAATTTAAAAACGGAACCTAAAACTATTATTGTTGTGATTTAATAGCGCCATAAACTGGGATGAAAACAATATCCAGTAATATGTTTTACAAAAGTCGCAATTTTATAGTTTTATGTTTTATTTGAGGATGTAAATGAAAGCACGTGGTCCTTTTTGTATCAGGCACGCGGCGGCGGACACTTTCGCTATGGTGGTGTTTTGCTTTGTAGCCGGCATGATCATCGAAATTTTTGTTTCCGGGATGAGTTTTGAGCAATCCCTGGCTTCACGCACCTTATCCATTCCGGTCAATATCGCGATTGCATGGCCCTATGGTGTGTTTCGCGACTTTTTCCTGCGTCAGGGGAGAAGGCTGTCTGAGGGTAGCGTTATGAAGAATATCGCGGACCTGGTGGCTTACGTGCTGTTTCAGTCCCCGGTATATGCCGCGATTCTTTATACAGTGGGCGCATCGACTGACCAAATCATCACGGCGGTGGCGAGTAACGCGGCCATTTCATGCGGTATGGGTGTGTTGTACGGACACTTCCTCGATCTGTGCCGCCGCTGGTTTCGCGTGCCTGGCTACTATCAGAGTGTGTAATCGTCGTTTAATTGCACGAATCAGACAATTAGTAGACAAACAAACCACTAGGGGCGATTTTTTTTGGTTTTGCACTTGACCATTCCCAGCATAATCATTAAATTAGCGCCTCGTTAGCCGATGAGGTTAACGCACCGGTGAGTTGTCCGAGTGGCTGAAGGAGCACGCCTGGAAAGTGTGTATACGGCAACGTATCGAGAGTTCGAATCTCTCACTCACCGCCACATTCAAAACCCCAGCAGAAATGCTGGGGTTTTCTCGTTTCTGGCGTGGCTACCTAGTGGTACAAAGGGTAGGTACAAATGGGCATCATCACCTCACAAACATCCTAGAACTGGGGTCCACTTCTTCAGAAGGGGCGTTCCGAAAGAGTTACGGGACACCATAGGTAAGACCGAGTTCAAAACATCACTACGCACCAAAAACCTCAAAGATGCCAAGCGTCTGTTTCCCGCTTATCTTGAAGAAGCTCAAAAGCAGATTGAGTTAGCTAAGCTGAAGGTGTTAGGCTCGTCTGATATCGAGCTGAATGCTATCGAATGTGCGATTATCGCTGAGCGATGGTATGAGCACGTTAAGGCCGATTTAGACGCTACAGGGGCCTATAGGGACGTCCTCAAGCTCACCCGTGACACTGACGGTAGTATTCACGAATTTGGTCTCTCTGATACCCTTCCACTAAGTGGTTATGAGATTCAATTTTCTCAACACAGGCTGCTCTTTACTAAGTAGCCCGTGCATATACTTATTGATATCGTCAGTTTGAGAATAAGTGGACCAACTATGAAAATTGGAAAGTTAGTACAGACACTTCTACCCAAGATACTGGAGTATTGCGAGCAAAAAAGTCACAACGAGTTCGAGTGTCTTTGTGATGCTGATTACACAAAGCGTACCTTTAACCTCAACTTTCCTCTTTTGGTTCCAGTCAGCAATCTTCCTTCGGACTTATCTAAACGATACTGGACAAAAGTCTATTTGGTGCGTGGTCAAACTGTTCGCGCATGTAGCCAGTGGTTTGAAAAAGACGCTGTTTACTTTGCTAAGTATTTACAGCGAATCGGTATCGACTATGATCAACCTCAGTTGGAGAATGAGTTACTTGAATTTAGAACAATACCCTCTCGTAGACCCTTATCAGCTACCCCAAGAGCCAATAGCCGTTACCGCGGTAATGCGATAGGCAATGCTCAAAACCTATTAGTGCGAAATATCCTTAGTAACCTTGGAACAGAGCAGTTTTCTGAAGAAGACTGGTTTGCAACCAAAGCTTACTTTAATCATCAGTGTGCGTATTGTGGTGAGGTGAAGGAACTGGTTATAGAACATGCAATTCCCATCAATAAGGTTTATCTAGGAGAGCATCGGCTTGGTAACTTGGTCCCGAGCTGCAAAGAATGCAACAGCGCAAAGGCAAGCAAAGACTTTCGTGAATTCCTAGAGGGGAGTGATGACAAGATTGCGGCAATTGAAGCTTATATGGACGAGAAAAACTACGTACCTCTAGAGAACAATGAGCAAGTGTCTATGATTCTTGAGATGGCATACCGTGAGGTTGGCACTGTGGCTGAGCGTTATATTTCTATTATCAATGAGCTATTTATACCGGAAGACGATAAGTAGCATCGATAATACCTAGCGAATTAAACAAATTTAGTTAAGGAGCCGATGATGCCATTGCAAAATAGAGTAAGTCCAAGTGGTGAACTACTGACTGATAATGCTCGAGGTTCGTGGCTTGGGAATAGAGGGATTCTTCATAATGAAAAGAAAGAAATTATACGCCCTTGGAAGCATAAGAATTGGGTGCTTTGTGAACTGAGTTATAAAGAGTGTAGGCGTGAGGTTTTTAGCCCAAATAGCTACTCCGAACTGTTTTTTCTTGATGAGGCCACCGGGTTGTCGGCAGGGCATAGACCTTGCACCACGTGCAGAAGGCAAAGATTTGATGAGTTTAAACAAGCGTGGAATGCAGCTCAGCTAAGTGAGTTGAAAGTGGATGAAATAGATAAAATCCTTCATCAAGATAGAGCTGTAAGAGGAGGTAAAAAAGTTACGTATACCGATAAGCTTGCGAATTTACCTGATGGAGTGTTTATAGAGCTAGAAGGAAAGCCTTGGCTCGTTTGGGAAAATGAGCTGCACGAATGGCGCCCAGATGGTTATAGAGCTCGAACAGAGATATGCGGTGATTTGAATGTTACGGTTCTAACTCCCAAATGTATGGTTGAAATCATCAACGCAGGGTTTATCCCACAGGTTGATGAGTCCGTTACGAGTTAGTCTCTTTCATCACTATGTAACTGTAGTGATTAATAAGGCCTTTAACGGCCTTCAGAGCTATTTCTGGTTGATAAGCGGATAAACAGCTTCTCCCCAAACCTGGTCTGCTGAATCCATCATGATTTCAATAATACTCGGAACCAGTTTTTCTAGAATACAGCAGCAGTCTTTGAGCTGCTGCCTATTTGCCGAACTCAAGTAAGTAGCTCCGCCATGGATAAGCTGGTTACGTAGGGTGTATAGGCGAGAAGTTTGTTCAAAGTTTAGTGTCATTGTTTAGTGTTTTTTTATTCTGCATTTTTCGATAATTTAAGTAAGTTATTTGTGTTATGGTATTAATTTTGGAATTTTATCATATTTAATGAGCGTGATTTTGAGTAATGATTCTTTTGTTCTTTCTAAGAGTTCATGTATTTTCAGGTTTTATAGGTTTATAAATCTTTGGCCTGCTTCCAATATCTCGTTATAATACTTGACATATAAGAATATAAACCTATCTCGGTTGGCTATATGACAAGTTTTCTAGCATCATTAATTGCAACTTTCACTGCAGAAAGTATTTCCAATGCATTTATATACCTAATACTTTTTCTTCTAATCGCTTCTGTTTTTTTTGCTTATCAAGGCAAAGCAAAAGGATTCACAGCGAGTACTACTAACTTACTTACATCACTGGGGATTTTGGGGACGTTTGCTGGCATTGTGGTTGGATTGATGAACTTTAATCCTTCCGATATTGATGGAAGTATTGAGTCTCTTCTTGCTGGATTGAAAACAGCTTTCCTCACGAGTTTAGTCGGGATGGCTGGGTCTATTTGTTATAAGGCTATTCTGGGTTTATTGCCGAAACCGGACGAGCAGATAGCTCAAGGTGTCGGGCCAGATGAAATTTACTCTGTGATGTCTGCTCAATTGAAATCATCTAATGAATTGCTAGCGGCGATAAAAGGTGATGAAGATTCCTCTTTGACATCACAAATTAAGAATTTAAGAATTGATATTAATGATGGCAATAAATCTTTTAATAATCATTGGGATGCGGCATCCAATCAGCGAGAAAAATTCCAAAGTCACTTGTGGGAAAAGATGGATGAATTTGGTAATCTTTTGTCTAAATCTGCTACTGAGCAGGTTATAAATGCACTGAAAGAAGTAATTGTAGAGTTCAATGACAAGTTGACTGAGCAATTTGGCGAGAACTTTAAACGTCTTGATGAGTCGGTGAAAAAGCTTGTTGATTGGCAAGAAAATTACCGTTATCAGTTGGAAGATATGGCTATAAAATACCAGCTCGGTGTTGACGCTATTTCCTCTACAGAAAAGTCTTTAGCCAGTATAAATGAAAGAGCTGAATCTATTCCTGTCACTATGGAAAAACTTCATCAAGTTATGGAGTTAGGGCATGGTCAAGTTACGGAACTCGAACACCGACTGGAAGCGTTCAAGGATCTGAGAGATAAAGCTGTGGAGGCTATGCCTCAAATTCGTGAGCATGTTGATAATACGATAAGCGTTATAAGCGAATCAGTAAAGGCTGCTTCAAATCATTATGATTCAATGTTGGCAGAATCACAGAAAGTCATTGAACACTTTAGCGATACAGCGAATCAAAGCGTAGAAAAATTAAGAACTAATATCGAAGGTGGAGCAGAAAGAGTATCAAATCAGCTTATTGAAAGCTCACATTCTTTAAGTGGAAAGCTCGCTGAAGCCTCTTCAGAGATTCAGGATCAAGTCGGTACTGCTACCGGTGGTTTGAGCAATGTCACAAATCACCTGACATCAACAACCGAAAGTATTCGACAGCATCTAGAAGATTCTATTTCTGAGCTTAATGCACAGTTGCGAGTTTTGGTTGCAGATATTAAGGATGATGCAAAAGAAACCGGCAATGTTCTGAAAGCAGCGAATAGTGAATTGTTAAGCAGTACTAAAGATATTCAAACTGAAACAATCACTGCGATTACTCGTTTGCATGACCGATTAGAGACTACTCTAGAAGAAGTATTCCAAGTGCAAGCTAAAGCGGTTCAAAGAACGTTTGATAGTTTGGAAGACCAGATTACTGAAGCCGTACGCAAAACAGGTAACGGGGTCGAAAAGCAAGTTGAAGTACTTGACTATCAGATGCAGCAAGAAATTAACCGTGTAGTCAGCGAGATGGGTGAAGCCCTTGCGACGGTTACTCAACAATTCACAAAAGACTACCAGAAACTTGTACGTGAGATGAATAACGTTGTTTCAGCTCGCATGGCGGTTTAATCATGGAAAAGATATTTGGTAGAAGCCACCGTACAGGCGAAGGTGGTGAGCATTGGATGTCTGTCTCTGATCTCATGGCTGGTCTCATGATGGTGTTTCTGTTTATATCAGTAGCATTGATGAGAGATGCGATGAATGAACGAGATAAGATTAAAGAAGTTGCTGTGACTTATGAGAAAACACAGCAAGCTATATATATCGCTTTGTTGGATGAGTTCTCTGCTGATTTAGAAAAGTGGGGGGCTGAAATCGATAGAAGTACTCTAAGTTTAAACTTCACTGCACCCGATGTTCTTTTTGCTAATGGCAAAGCAAGTTTAACGGAGCAGTTCAAATCAATATTGAATGATTTTTTCCCCAGATATCTCGGTGTTCTCGATCAATTCAAACCATCTCTTCAAGAAATAAAAATAGAGGGGCATACGTCCAGTCGGTGGAACCATGATTCATCTAACTATGAGGCGTATTTTAACAATATGAGTTTGTCTCAGGCGCGAACCAGGACGGTATTAAGTTATTTGATGAGCTTAAACGAGGTTCGTGATGAACATTACAGCTGGGTAAAAAGTAATGTTGCAGCCGTTGGTTACTCATCTTCAAAGACCGTTTTAAAGGAAGATGGTACAGAAGATGAAAAACGTTCAAGGCGAGTTTCATTCAGAGTGGTTACGAATGCTGAGGAGCAAATCAGAAAAATTCTGGGTGGACAATGAAGTTAGGTATTTCATTTCAATCTCTGATGCAGGCCATTGACTTAATGGAGCCGGAAGAAAAGGGACAGTTCCACCTCGAGTTAACTGAAAAGATTATAGAAAAGCTAGATCTTGAGTTAGCAGAAGGTAAAGACGTTGAACTGAAGGATGTTGACGTTGATTCTGGCCTACTTAGCTATAAAGGGCGTCAGGTTCTTCTCTATATAAAAGATCATGGTTCAGCGGTGCAGTCTGCAGTTCACAGTCCGGAAACTGGAAATAGATTTCATGTTGCTGACTGCACCAAGTTGAAATCAATGCGAGCAGAAGGCCGTTTCGAGCGATATGTCGTGATAAACGATACCTCTGGCGACTTTCCTATATCTGGTAGTTCATATTTTGGTGGTCATTTAGAGGAAGGAATAGCAAAGCTAAAAATATGTAAGTTCTGCTTAGGACAGCTTAATTATAAAGGATATTCCACTGGCGCAAGCCGAACTGAGGTTTTTGACCAATTTGATATGGAAGAATTTTTTGCTACTTATAGTTCTTTCTTTCCACATATGCCATCGAGAAAAGCTGAGGCTGCAAAAACAAACTACACCAGCGATTGGGCTAAAATATCTTCTCATTATCGAGTAGAAAAGAACTTTGAGTGTGAGCAGTGCAAAGTTAATTTACGCACTCATAGAAGTTTACTCCATGTGCATCATATTAATGGTGTTAAATCTGATAACAAACCGTCTAACTTAAAAGCTCTTTGCATTGACTGCCACAGTAAGCAGCCTATGCATCAACACATGTTAGTGAGTCACTCAGAAAGGCAGTTAATTAACCAACTGAGAAAAGAACAGGGAATTCTTGACAATTTAGGTGAATGGAAAGAGTTGTTTGATTATGCGGACCCTGGTGTACATGGTATTTTGCACGCTTGCCGTAAAGCGACTCTTAAGCTACCAGAAGTTAACTTTTATGTTGAAGATAGCTTAGGAGATATTGCAGCGAAAATTGAACTTGCATGGCCCAAACATCGTTTTGGGATTGCGATATCACCGAATGATATTGAAGACGCGAATAACGTTGGTTGGCAAGTCGTCAGTATCAGTGATTTTCTTGAAAACTATAAATCACAAGCTTCGAATTTAAGGTATTAGCTAGATGAAATTAGAATTTGAAGAAATTGTTGAACAAATTATTACAGTCTCATCGCGTGAAGAGTTCGGCAATGACTTCGCTGCAACAAAGTCATTAAAGCATACCAAATCATCGCTGCAGGCTACTTTACTAAGAGAGTTCCCAGACGATGCATACTAACGAAGTTTGGGATCAATTCTTGGAGGCAGTTCGTAGTGATTATCCACTATTAAGCACGAAACTTCGGTTCCTAAGTTCCAGCTCAACCGGTGCTTAGATACGATTGTCGTCACAATTATTCATTCTTTTCTAATACTTTATCGCCTTGTGTCAATGTGCCATATATGATTTACGTACTATGTTCCTTGGTTTGATATATGTCCGCAACTATCTCTTTTTACGACGAAAATGCTACTCATCTAGCTCAGCAATACAATTCCCTCGCGTTTGAATCTGTCCACCAATCTTGGTCTCAATACTGGCCGAAGTCGGGAGCAGCGGTATTAGATGTTGGTGCTGGTTCTGGAAGAGATGCGAGGTGGATGAGTGAGAGAGGCTGTTCGGTTGTCGCTGTGGAACCATCAATCAGGCTGCGTGATCTTGTACAGCAAAGCTGCTCTGAAGACGTTACTTGTTTAGATGACTCGTTACCTTATTTAAGTCATGTAGTAGGGCTGGCTAAGCGTTATGACTTAGTGATGCTGTCCGCTGTCTGGATGCATATTCCTATCGAACAACGTTCCATCGCAATTAAAGTGCTTTCTAATCTTCTGGTTGACGATGGAATTCTAGTTATCACATTACGTCACGGTGGATTTAGAGACGGTCGTGAGACTTTTGGTGTTTCCGTCTCGGAGTTGGATAAGTTAGCGGGTGATTTCGGATTGGTTTGCTGTCATGTCGAAGATGAAAAAGATTTCCTTAACCGAGAAGAGGTTATGTGGCAAACCGTTGTAATGAAGAAAACCTTAGGTTTGGAGGGCTAGAGCATGTCACACGAATATTATGCCGATAAGTTTCGTACGCTGAACATGAATATTGCTGGTGGTAAGAAGAGCCCTCATAAAGTATGCATGCTACTTGCGGTCATGGATCTCATCCAAGTGGGACATATCGCTTCAAACAAAATTGAACTGAATCAGCCTTTAAAAGACAGATTCACAGAACACTTCAACAGCTTTGCTCAGGGTAAAGATAAGAATACGCCAGAGAATCCATTCTTCCATCTGAGAAGCGAGGGGTTCTGGCACCTTGCCTATCACGCTGGCTATGACGAAACGACTATTCGTCGCTATTCTTCAAAAGCGATCGCGTATGCCTACTTAGACGATGAGCTTTTTGAAGATATGAAGAGCTTTATCATCAGCAACGAACTTAAAGAAGCGCTGGTTTCAAACCTTACTGATTTAGCTGCATTATATTATCAGTGGCTTATGGATATTGGTAAGTCGGAGAAAACCGCTAAAAACTATCTCGGAGCGATTCGTGGTTCAATTTCCAATTGGCTAATGGATACGTACCAAATCTGTGAGCCATTAACCGACATCACATCCTACCGGAGATTTACCCAGTATGAAGAGAAAGTCAGACAGTTAGAAGTTTTTAAGCTGACGGATCGAAAGGGTAAGGGGATGTATAGTGCTGCGTTAACTCACTATCACAAGTTCCTAGCGGACTTAGCTCAAATCGACGTTAACGCAGATATTCGCCAGGTTATGTCGGACAAAAAACTAACGGATACTGAAAAGAGCATCATGGTTAAAACCAGAATGGGCCAAGGTCTCTTCAGATCTCAATTGGTTCAAATGTGGGGTGGTTGCGCCGTGACAGGATATCGTAATACTCAACTTCTGCTTGCATCTCATATTAAGCCTTGGCGTGATTCAAATAATCGCGAAAGGCTGGATAAGTTCAACGGGTTATTGCTGTTAGCCAACTTGGACAAAGCTTTTGATCTTGGCTTTATATCATTTGATGACAACGGAAAGGTGCTAATTTCAGGGTATCTTGAAGCGCCAGAAGTCATAGGGCTCAGAGAAGATATGTCTTTTAGGATCATTCGTGAACACAAGCCATATCTAGCACATCATAGAAGTGAGTTGTTTAAGGGAATATGATAAACAGCTTGTGATTAATTACTATTCTTAAGTATCGGCTCCTCTTATTTTATATTCTATTTAATTATGTATTTTTAGTATTTGTAGGCACGTTTAGATAAGATCATATATTTCATGTGACTTACTGGTTACATAAATATCATCTGAATAAGAAGAGAGTCAGTCCAAGTTTAAAATTTATATTAAATCACGAATTACCCACACAAAATAAGTTGTTATTCACTGTGAACCTTTACAGCTAAACCTTCGTATCCAATATGCAGAGCAGTTTTGCAAAAATGCAGATTAACACTATGACTTTATTGAATAATATTCTGTAAGTGTGATTTTCTGGTCCTGAAATAGCCAGAAAGCGCTGTATTGCTTTGTTAAATTTGTTACTAATTTTGGCAAATCCTGAGGTCTTGAATTAGGGTTTAAGGGTTATAACTCGAATAATACAGGGGTTGGTAATGTTTGGACTGGATGCATTTGAACTTGCCAGAATACAGTTTGCGTTTACCGTTTCGTTTCACATTATTTTTCCTGCACTTACCATCGGTGTGGCCAGCTACCTGGCCGTGCTGGAAGGGCTGTGGCTGAAAACAAACGATAAAACGTATCTGTCGCTTTATCATTTCTGGTCGAAGATTTTTGCGGTTAACTTCGGTATGGGTGTGGTATCCGGATTGGTGATGGCCTACCAGTTCGGCACCAACTGGAGCGGGTTCTCGGAGTTTGCCGGTAGTGTCACCGGGCCGCTGCTGACGTATGAGGTGCTGACCGCTTTTTTCCTTGAAGCGGGCTTTCTCGGTGTGATGTTGTTTGGCTGGAATCGGGTCGGCAGAGGTTTGCACTTCTTTGCGACCTGCATGGTGGCACTGGGCACGCTGATGTCGACTTTCTGGATCCTGTCCTCCAACAGTTGGATGCACACGCCACAGGGCTTTAGTATTCAGGATGGAGTGGTGATCCCGGAAAGCTGGATGGAAATCATTTTTAACCCTTCTTTCCCGTATCGACTGTTTCACATGACGATTGCAGCATTCCTGTCCAGTGCTCTGTTTGTTGGTGCCTCTGCTGCCTGGCACCTGCTGAAAGGTAATGATACACCGGCTATTCGTCGTATGTTTTCTATGTCGCTCTGGATGGCGTTGATTGTCGCTCCGATTCAGGCGGTGGTGGGCGATGCGCATGGCCTGAATACGCTTGAGCATCAGCCGGCTAAAATCGCTGCGATAGAAGGACACTGGGAGAACGAACCCGGTGAGCCGACGCCGCTGATTTTGTTTGGTATTCCGGATATGGAAGAAGAGCGCACCAAATACGCGCTTGAGATCCCGTATCTTGGCAGCTTAATTCTCACCCACAGCCTGGATAAACAAATTCCGGCGCTGAAAAGTTTCCCTAAAGAGGACCGTCCAAATTCTACCATCATCTTCTGGTCGTTCAGAATTATGGTCGCGCTCGGCATGCTGATGATACTGCTGGGTGTTATCGGGTTATGGTTACGGCGCAAAGGAACACTGTATCAAAACCGGGCGTTTCATCGCTTTGCGCTTTACATGGGGCCATCCGGATTGATTGCGATTCTGGCTGGCTGGTTTACCACTGAAATTGGCCGTCAGCCGTGGGTTGTGTATGGCTTGCAGCGCACCCGCGATGCGGTCTCACTGCATTCTGAGTTACACATGTCGTTCACCTTGTTGGCGTTTATTGTGGTGTACACCTCGGTGTTTGGTGTTGGGTACGTCTATCTGATGAAACTGATTAAAATCGGGCCGGAAGAAGGTGATGTTCATCATGATGAGCCGGATATCTCACACACGCCAGCACGGCCGTTGTCGGCGGTGCGTGACAGAATTGATGGTCCGGAAGGGGGGAAATAACATGGGTATTGATCTCTCGATTATCTGGTTTGTGATTATTGTTTTCTCGACCCTGATGTACATTTTGATGGATGGCTTTGATTTGGGGATAGGCATCCTGTTCCCGTTCAATAAAGATGAAACGCATCGTGACGTTATGGTTAACACGGTCGCGCCAGTGTGGGATGGGAACGAAACCTGGCTGGTGCTTGGTGGCGCAGCCTTGTACGGCGCATTCCCGCTTGCTTATGCGGTGATAGCTGATGCGCTGGCTATCCCCCTGACGATCATGTTGATTGGTCTTATCTTCCGCGGGGTGGCATTTGAGTTCCGATTTAAAGCCATTCCTGAGCACCGTGCCTTTTGGGATAAAGCGTTTATCGGTGGGTCGATTGTTGCGACGTTCAGCCAGGGCGTCGTGCTCGGCACTATCATCAACGGGCTGGAAGTCACCGGGCGAACCTACAGCGGCCCGTCGTTGATCTGGCTGGCACCATTCCCGCTGTTTTGTGGCTTCGGACTATTGGTTGCTTACGCGTTGCTGGGCTGTACCTGGCTTATTCTCAAAAGCGAAGGTGACCTGCATAAGCGTATGTGTGAACTTGCTGTGCCGTTGACCTACGTGATGCTCGCCGCGATTGTTATTGTCAGTATCTGGACACCGCTGATGCACAGTGACATCGCCGCGCGCTGGTTTACCTGGCCGCAGATTCTGTGGTTTGCGCCGGTGCCGATTCTGGTCGTGCTCTGCTCTTGGTGGTTGATACGTTCGGTCTATAATCATGCTCACTATCTGCCTTTCATGCTGACCTTGCTGCTGATGTTCCTGGGTTTTACCGGGCTGGGTATCAGCCTGTGGCCGAATATTATTCCGCCGGCGATCAGTATCTGGCAGGCTGCGTCACCACCGCAAAGTCAGGGCTTTATGCTGGTCGGAGGCTTGTTGATTATTCCGGTCATTCTGGTTTACACCTCGTGGAGCTATTACGTCTTCCGCGGCAAAGTGAAACCAGGCGAGAACTACCATTAACGCGTGGGGGGTGACACGATGAACACGACTGAAAAAACACCGGGTCCATGGTGGAAAAAGGTCATGTGGCTGGTGGTTATCTGGAGTGGCAGTGTGGCGGCCTTGTTTGTGGTCTCTCTGTTGCTGAAAAGCTTTATGAATGCCGCAGGGCTGCGTGCTTAAGTAGAAGGTGCGTTACTCATATCATAATCATTTCAGTCAAGCGAATATAACCCCGGTTTAGTAGCCGGGGTTTGTCTTATGATGTTCAGGATGAATAGGTCAAATCACCGAATCGAGCCAGACCAGGATCATGTCGGCGTAGAGGGCGATTAGACCGGCTACCAGCCCGATGGCACTGATAAGCAGGATCATTCTCCACCCCCCTGATGTTGGCGATGCCAGTGCACCACGTAGGTCAGTGAGGCCGTTACGCCCGCCAGCAGTAGGGTCGGAATCCACAGCCATGCGCTGCCGTCCTGCACCAGTAATTCATAAAGCATTACGGCGACAAACAGGCCAGCTAAAAACAGTGGTGTATATCCCTCGTCTTTAACTTTGTACATAAGTGCTCCTCAAGTTCGCATTGCTGTTGATTATTGTTGTATGCCAGCAAAGGATACCCGGTTTGGGCCTCTTGGGCTTACCGGTGTTTGAACTACTAATGAGTATAGATAGGACTGGCTTTTATGACAGTAAGGAAACACTTGTTGTAAGGGTATTTGTCTCGGGTGAAAACGCAGAACAGCGGGGTGAGCCTCCCGCTGTTCGTATCTGTGGTAAAGCCGCGGTGAGTTACTGTTTATGATGTTTCATCAGCCAACGATAGACGTCACTATTACCGTAAGCAGTGACCCAGGATGCCGAGTGGCCACCATCTTCGATTTCGCTGTAGCGAATGGTTGAGGTGGAGCCGCCTGATCGAATGATAGCATCGACCATCTGGCGCGAATAATCCACATTAGTGACTTCGTCAGCACTGCCATGAAATACCCAGGTCGGAATATGTTTGATGGTTTTGGCCTGCTTTGGGTCGGCGCTGCCAGCGATAGGCAGTGCGGCAGCAAACAACTCCGGGCGCTGCATCATCGCGTTCCACACGCCCTGACCACCTCTTGATAATCCGGTGATGTAGACGCGTGCCGGATCGATATCGGGATTTTCAACCAGAAGTCTATCCACCAGGTGGAGCAGAGCGGTCATAGACTCGGTCGATGGCGTTTTCTTATAGTTATAGGGGGCTAACGTTGTGCTTGCCCAGCGCATCGGCCCCGGAGTTTGCGGTGCGAGCACGTAAGCGGCTTGAATGGACTGATTTTCCGCGCTGGCGAAATATTGCGGGCCCCAGTTGGTGCCCTGATACATCTGCGCCTGATTATCAGTCCCGGCTTCACCGCTGCCGTGCAGATGAATGATCAGCGGCAGCTGGCCATGTTGCTGCGGAGTGTAGAGCTGGTATGGAAGGGTAAACTGGCCATCGTCGTAGTTTTCAGCTTGCCAGGCAGCGAAGGCCGGTGTGGCGCAGAGGGCAGAAATAGCGACTGACAGAAACGGTTTTAACATTAAGACCTCGATAGATTTGTACTTGTAATGTAACCGGTATCATATCAGTGAGCACACGCTGCTGCGTATGATTGCTTTCACAAATATGGCTGATGTCTGAGGTGAATATTTTAACCTGGTTCCAGGTTGATTCGGCGCAGTTATGCGGGCGACTGATTAACCTTCATCGCTGGCCGTACAAAATTATCAGCTTAGTCAATATCATTGCCTAAGATATAGTTGCCTAAAAAATAATTGCTTAAGCAAGTATATTTTATTATGCTGTACTCCGAATCGCAGTTACACAAACTTTACGGGCTCTAGGAAGAAAAAATGCCAGACAAAGCGTTGCTTTTATGTGAGCTGACCAACAGCCTTCAGCCAGTAAAAAGAGCTTGGCAACGGGCCGTCTCGGAAGTGATCGCTGAATACGATATTTCGATGTCTCTGGCGATGCTAATGGTGCTGGTGTACCGACATCCGAACGGCATTAACCAGAAATTGCTGGCCGAGGAGCTGGGGATTAACCCAGGCGCACTGGTGCGTTTGCTGGACCAGGCTGCAGAAGAGCAGTGGCTGGAACGATGTGAAGTGGCCGGTGATCGCCGGGTAAAAACGCTGCATGTATTACCTCGGGGTACGGAATTAGCACAAAAACTGGTTAAAGTCGCCGATGAGTTACGTCAGGAGCTGATGGCCGATGTCTCTGCTGAAGACATTGAATGCGCCACCCGGGTGTTAAGACAGTTTGAAACCCGCGCGACGGAATATGTACAGCAATGTAAATGCGATAAATGAGAGTGAAACCGAATAGTCAGTCGTGGCGTTGAGCGGCGGCTGTGGATGATGTGCCTAAGCGCTTGTCCGCCTAGTTTTTCCTTTCTCGTCAACAAAGTTGGGGAGTTCTTCTCCCATATTAATATTAATCCACTGCAAACCTATTAATATACGAGTTGTTCCGTATATACGGAAACGTGTCATCTCGGGGTAGTTAAGTCCTATACCTCGGAGATGACTTTTTTTTGCCTGAAGAAAATTCGTTGCTTCATGTCCGATGTATTGACGGGCCATTTCCTGCGCAGAAATGGCCCGTTGTGTTTTAGACCGCTCTAAGGGTTAAGCGGGTTAGGTATCGGTTGGCCGATATCCGGCAGAGGTCGCTCATTGCTGTCGCCATAACCGATGCGGAAGCGCACCCGGTTGATACAGATTTTATCGATGGTCGGCGATAGCAGGTCGAACTGAGCGTAACGTTCGGCTAAATCCGGATGTTGTTGCTGATAGTCGGTCAGTGTCTGACGCAGCAGTTGATAAAACTCCTGTTCAGTAACGCCAAGGCCAATCAGATGCGGTGAGATAAAACGTAGCACGGTAACAAAATGGCCGGTCAGCAGGTCATGCACCAGGTATTTAGGCGGCAAGCGGGTCAGGGTATTACGGATATCGGCGTTAAGACTTTCCAGCTCGGGATAGGCTTGATCGACCAGGCGCAGGTCACCGTGAAAGTCCTTGATAATGCAGCCGGCCGGCTGATTGTTTTCCAGGATCAGGGTGATGTTCTGGCCATGAGCCACCAGCGCAACGCCGTATTTACACATCAGATGGTAGAGCGGTACCACCACATGGTTAAACAGTTTCGCCAGCCAGGCTTTGGCGCTGAGTTCTGAAGCGTCAATGAGTGCGCCGATAAGCGGTGTACCGTTTTGATCGGTTTGCATTAACGCCGCCATGGTCATCGGGCGCTGACTGGCGCCGACTACGGCTTCGGCCCGCTCACGCCAGATGCAGCCCAGCATTTCATCATAGCGATACGGACCTTGTTTGATCTGCGCCTGAAACGGGTGAGCACAGTAGAATCCGGCCACTTCCTGCTGCACTTTCAATCCGTGCTGAGCAAGGGTTGGATCGCTGGCGGCGGTTTTGGCCAGCCAGGCAGAAAGCTCTGGTCCCTGAACGATAAACTTGCCCGGAATACCGCGATAACTGGAGGTATTGAGAATACTCAGCGCGGTTTTAGCGTCGTACTGGACGGCTGTATCTTCTGCGCTCAGGGTGCGAATCGACTGTTGTGCCAGCCAGTCCGGGCCATGTTCGCCCAAATCAATCAGATCCCCATCAGCAAACAGGCCGGCGTATTGTCCGGTCAGAAAACGTTGGTATTGCCACGGATGAACGGCAATCAGCCAGAAATTTTGCGCTTGCTTGCCAAGCGAGTGCTGTAATGCGCGCAGAGTCTCCGCTTCAAGCACATTTTCCAGTAACTGCTGATACTCCAGCCCGGCCGCAATACCAGACTGACACAAGGATTTTCTCACCGCCAGCCAGCGCAGTTTGAATGCCGATCCGGATTCGGGCGCGTAGCGCTGCAGATCGTCGGCTCCCCAGCCAAGGCGCCCTTTGTTGGCAATCGCTTTCGGATGAGAGTCGATATAACGCTGACGCAGCGTTTCAGGCATTTGCGCCATGTCACTCGCGGTCACGTGCTGCAACTGAGCTAAGCGCTGCATATCGCTGTACAGGGTTTGCTGCACTTCTTCTAACAAATTGGCCAGATTGATATCGTTGATTTCCAGATCGGCCTGGACATCGAGCAGTAGCTGCGCAGCGAGTGGCTCGCGAAGGTCCGAGCAATGCAGTGAAGCCTCATCAATATTCAGCATGCCCCACACCGTCACGCCAGCCTTAAAGCGCCACTCACGATCGGCGGTGGCAAGCACCCAACCTGCGCCTGCAGTTCTGGGCTGAAGCCGCTCCTCATAGTGCAATTCGGTGATGATTTTAGCGCAAAGATGCTGGTTGGCTGAAAGCCAGTATTGCTTATTCATTAGGGGCAATTCCGTGTCGTTAGTGGATTGAATCAATGACATATTCAACGGTTTTTTAACGTTGCACTGTGTGCTGTTGCTACAAAACCGCTGACATACCTTTACGTTATTATTGACATATCTTTACATATCAGGCAATCATAATAGTAACTATTATCATTTAGATTTAAGTTTGCGTTCCATGATGCCTGTTTTAACCCTGGCTTTGATATCACTTGGTATCAACCAAACTGTACTGCTGTCCGCAATCCCCACCTTGATTGAGTGGGTCGGTCAGAGTGATTCCGCAGCTTCGGTTGGCTTGCTGGTCGCGATGGTGAACATGAATTTGGTCAGCTACTGGCTGGGAGCCGGTTGGTGGGGCGGAGTGGCTGAAAAGCTGGGATTCGGCCGAGCGATTCGTCTGGCATCTTGCGGCTACATAGTGGCTAACCTGAGTTTTATCTGTCTGTTGCTGCTGGCGCCAGGCAACATCTGGCTGATTGGCGTGTGCCGTTTTGCGATTGGTGGATTCAGCAGCGCGTTTTTGCCGCTTAGCCAGGCGCAACTTGCCGCGCAGGGCAAAGCGACCCCCGGTGCGCTGTCGGCATTGAGTGGTGGTTTGACTATCGGTCGCCTGGCCGGACCAGCGTTGGTTCTGTTGCCGGTATCGATTCCGGTCATCTTGTTGGTCCCGATTGTCCTGGTGGTGCCTGTGCTCTTCATGGCCCTGCCGGGTCAATGTCATGCCTCTGGCCAGTCTGCGCAACTTGCACGTCCGTCAGAGGAGACAAAAGCCCGGGGACAAAGCGGTTACGCACGCGTGGTTTACAGCGCTGCATTACTGACGACCGGATTTGTTGCGGTATTTCAGCTTTATGTGCTGCAGTTTATCACCTCGCACGGCTATGAGGGTGAAGAAGGTTCTAAAGTTTACGCGCTGATGATGTTGGCGACCAGTGTGCTGCTGGTGGTCTATCAACTGCGCGTGATCCCGAAAATAAGTCGCAGTTATTCCTCTGCATTGTTGCCCGTTTTACTCCTCTCTCTCGTTATTGGCTGGATAATACTGGTGACAGGCGGTGCGAACTGGTGGGGCTTGTTTTTCGCAGTGGTGGGGTTGTTATTAGCTGTCGCTGGTTTACCGGCCTGGTATACCAGTCGTTTGTTGGAGCGGGAATCTGAACCTGCCCGGCAAGCCAAAAGCAGTGGCTATCTGACGCGCTCTCACACAACCGGACACATGGTCGGAACCGGGTTGGCTTCGCTGTTTTTACATCAGCAATGGAGCTTATCCGTGCTTATTTCTGCCCTGGTCCTGTTATTGCTCTTCACCGTGCTAAAACTCAGGAAAAACACTGAGTCCGGCACTTGTTCCTTTATGCAATCTAATTAGAAGAATGGATATCTAACATTATGAAAAATACCACTCGATGTGTGGCGAAGTTAAGCCCGATCGCTTTAATGATCTTTGCCAGTGTCAGTCAGGCAGCATCACCGGATACTATCGTGGTCACCGGCAGCCGTTCGGAAACAGCCATCGCAGATGTGGCTTCAACGATGTGGGTCGTTGATCAGGAAAAACTTGAGCGTGCTCTCAATTCAGGTGCTGATCTGAAGAATGCGCTGGGCGAGCTGATCCCGGGGTTTGATTTCGGGAGTAACGCTCGTACCAACTATTCGCAAAACCTGCGTGGCCGTTCGGCACTGGTGATGATTGACGGTGTGTCTCTTAACTCAACTCGTAACATCAGCCGTCAGCTCGACAGCATCGACCCGTTCAACATTGCCCGGGTGGAAGTGCTGTCAGGTGCCACGTCTATTTACGGCGCGGGTGCGGCTGGCGGTATCATCAACATCATCACCAAGAAAGCGACCGGCAATGACCTGACGGTTGAAACCAAAGTGGGTGGCCAGACCGGCTTTAATGACAGCAATGACCTCAATAAAAATGTTGCGGTGGCGCTGTCCGGCGGTACCGATACCTTACGTGGTCGTGCGTCTGTGGCGTATTCAAAAAACGGTGGGGCTTACGATTCTCACGGTGAAATGATTCGCCCGGATATTACTCAGACAGACCTGCAGTTTAATGAAACCATTGATGTGATGGGTAATGTCGAATTCACGCCGGACGATCACCAGAAGCTGTCGGTAACGGCGCAGTATTACAACAGTGAGCAGGACTCGGATTATGCGACGTATCTCGGTCCGAACCTGACGGGTATTACTGACCCATCGGTGGTAGAAACCCGTAAAGGTTTACAACTCGACAAGCAGCCGAATACTGAACGTGTCATGCTGAATGCTCAATACAGCCACGATGATGTGCTGGGGCAGCAACTTCTGGCACAGGCATATTTTCGTACTGAATCGCTGCGTTACTTCCCGTACCCTTCAACCGGACGGATTGGCGGAGCGACGATTCCTCTGTACGGCGCATCGGAACAGAAATCGACCGTTTATGGCCTGAATCTGGCGTTAATCAAGCGCTGGGAACAAGTCAAACTGACTTACGGTATGGACGCCTCGCGCGATTCATTTGAAGCGGACCAGACTATTTTTGATGCAAACCAGGCCCTCGCTTCCGGCGGATTGGTGTTTGATCCGGTCGATACGGTTTCGCGTTATCCGGATATCGACAGTAACTACTATGCGCTGTTCTCTCAGGTGGACTGGGAAGTGATGCCGGACTGGTCGGTCAGCGGTGGTTTCCGTTATGCGATTATGGAACATGAGATCAGTGACCATGTCGGTGTTGAAGCGCAGTACGCCTACGATGCAGGCTTGCTGCCAAATCAGCCGGAAGCGATTACCGGTGGTGATATTGATTACGATGAATGGTTGTTTAATTTAGGGTCGGTTTATCACCTTACTGACAATATGCAGGTATGGGGCAACTTCTCGCAAGGCTTTGACGTGCCGGATCCGGCTCGCTTCTTTGGCCAGGGCACGTACCAGTTAGACGGATCTCTGTCTGGGTCAACTTCGGTCGACAACGCAAGTTTACAGGGCGTGAAAACCAACTCTTACGAACTCGGCTGGCGTATGTCGCAGGGAGCGTGGGATGTGCAGGTCGCCGGTTACCTGTCTCTGTCAGATAAAACGGTGTCTTATGACCGCACCACCTTTGCTGTCGGCGTTGAAGATGACGATAAGCGTATCTACGGTATCGAAGGTCAGACTGTTTACCAGATCAACGATGATTTCTACACCGGTGTTCAGGCGCATTACGTGAAAAGTGAAACCAAGGTCGACGGCAGCTGGGAGAAGCTGGAAGCCGCGTCGGCCAGCCCGAGCTCAGGCAGTGCCTGGTTTGGTTTTGATAACTACCAGTATGGCGCTGAACTGCGCGTCAACAGCTTCATCAGCTACGAAGATGAAGATGGTGAGAAACTGGAGAGTTTCACCCTGGCAAACCTGAGTGCGTACTACGCACTGCCGGTAGGCCGCCTTAACGTCGGTATTCAGAACCTGTTTGACCGCGACTACGAAACCATCTGGAGCCAACGTGCACAGATGCTGTACGGCGCAAGCTCATCACCGGAGATCTACTCCCACAATGGTTTGGGCCGGACTCTGGCGGTCAGTTACAGCGCGACCTTCTAAGGTGTGCAGCATGAAGCCGTTAACGTTTACCAAAGCGCAGGAGTTGTTGGTATGACGACTTAACCGCTCGTGCTGATCTCAATGGCGGAACCGGCCTGACCCGGTCGGTTCCCCCGTTGGCTTATCTGGCCAGCTTTCAACTTTTTCTCTGTTTACCTCCCTGTGCGGCTGTCAGTAACGACCAGCTTTGGCTTCGTGCATCCCTAATTTAGGGCGGTGGGTAGCCAACAGAGACTTTTACATTTTTCAGGACACACATTTTACAGGCCAGGCCTTAACTAACCTCACAAACGATGAAGGATTACTTTATGACTCATGCTTTGACCATGCAGCACTTTTTAAACAGCTTTTTGCTCGAAACCGGAGCGGCGCGAGTAGAAGAGCAGGTGGTTCGGTTACCTCTGAATGCAGGGCGTGAACTGGTGATCCCCCTGGCTTATGTTTCGGCGGCGGGCAGGCACCGTTATCGCGGCGAGCTGCTGTTATCGACACCGCAAGGCCTGCAGCCGGTCGATTTTGACAGTGCTATGGCTGAGATTGTCGAGCATTATTTTGATTCGGTTGCGGCAAGCGATAAGGCTAAGTTTGTTCAGCGTGTGCTGGACTCGGATAGTTATGTCCAGCGCGCGGATGCCGCGCTGCACGCGCGTGCCGCGGTGCAGGGCTTTATTGCTTCAGAGCAGAACCTGAGCGGGGGGCACAGTATGCACCCGGCACCGAAGTGCAATGAGCCGCTCAGCGAGCAGGAACAAGAGGCCTATCTGCCGGAATTTGGCGCTCAGTTTGCGATTGAATGGTTCGCGGTCAAGCGTTCTTGCCTGGTGGGTGAGTATGTTGGTGGTGATATGGCGCAGGCGCTGATGGCCCTGTTTGAACAGCAGACAGGTCAGAGTGTGGCGGCGCTGCCCGGCGCTGAGTGGCTGCCGCTGCCGCTGCATCCGCTGCAGGCCAGAGAGTGGCGCCGTACCCGAGGACAATATCACCTTGCCGCCGATGCGGTGCAGGATCTTAAGCTGAGCAGTGGCGGCTGGACCGCGACGTCATCTTCGCGCGCCGTTTACCATCCGCACTGTCCGTGGATGCTGAAAGTGTCGCTGCCGGTGCGCCTCACCAACTCACTGCGTTTGATGACCGAGCCGGAAGCACGGCGTGGCACCCAGTTCAGCAAACTGATGGCCACCCCAGCGGGTGAAGAGCTGCAGCAGCGCTTTGAACATGCCTGTTTTATCCAAGAGCCGATGTGGTGTTCGGTGCAGGATGATGATGGCCAGACGCTGGATTTGCCGCTGGTCAGCTTTCGCCATAACCCGTTTTATGCCGCGCAGGATGAGCAAGCGCCGCTTAATGGTGAGCGCTTCTATATGCTGGCCAGCCTCAATCAGGATGCCGGTGCTGGCAAGGACAATCGTCTCACCGCCTGGATTAAAGCGTACGCCGCACAACACGGTTACACCAATGAGCTGGCCGCTCGCCACTGGATGAGCGCGTTTATGCAGCGCGTGATGGCGCCACTGTGTGTGGCGCGCAGCGATTACGGCATTGTGATGCTGGCCCATCAGCAGAATCTGCTGCTGGAAATTGAGCACGGCATGCCGGTCGGTGTGGCGGTGCGTGATTGTCAGGGATTTGGCCTGACCACGCTGGCCAAAGAGCGTTTCGCTGACGTGCTTGATAACGAAGCGCCGCAGTATTTTATGGAATGGGATGAACTCAATCCTTATCACGCCTATTACGTCATCGGTAATACCCTGCTCAATACCATCGCATCTATTGCGGTGTCCGGCATCATCAGTGAAGCCGATTTGTGGCAACTGTGCCGTCTGGAACTGGATGCGCTGGCCAAACAGCATCCGAAAGACAGTTCTTTTTATCAGTACGTATTGCAATCGCCAACCCTGCGCTGGAAACGTAACTTCTTCTGCTTCCTGTCAGCGCACAATGAAGCAACGCTGAAAGATCCTTCGATCATCTACTGTGATATTGCTAACCCGCTGCAATGGCCTGCAGGCGACAATAGTCTGTCACGAGTGCACAAACCGCTGCCGGGCGGGCGCCGTATCACGATTGCTGAAAAACAGCATACCGACGCTGCGGCGCAGTTCGAACTGCTGGAGCATGGCCGCAGCGTGGCGGCGTTCTCGCTGCGTACCTGTGGTGATGATGTCACTGAACTGCACAGCGAGAGTGTCGATGTCAGCGATGCCATGCTGTGGTGGAGCGCGATTGAGCATGCGTTTTATACCGCCCGTTTGGAGCAGATTCGAATTCCCGGCTGGCCGCAGGGCAGCAAACTGCTGAGTAAAGCCGAATTTCTCGAGCACTCGCCATTGTGGCTGCATGCCGCGCAGGATACTTGCGCTGTCACTATGACCACGGCGGTGAATGGTTCCCGTCATCCGCTGCGCCCGCTGCACCCGACCGGCGTTGTGTTCCAGCGTTATTTTTATCACCTCAAACGCACGCTCACTTTCCGTGTGATTGAGATAGAGCGCGATCTGCCGACCTTCCATCGCTGGCACAATCATCCGGTGGTGGCTCAGATGTGGGAACTGGAGGGCTGCCTGGAGGAGCATCACCAGTATCTCAATAAGCAGAAACAAGATGACCATATTTACGGCTTAATCGCAGAATTTGACGGCGTATCCTTTGGTTATCTTGAAGTGTACTGGGCGGCAGAAGACCGCATCGGACCGCATTACCAATACGGCTTGTTTGATAAAGGTGTGCACATGCTGGTGGGCAACTTTGCCTATCGTGGCGGTACTTACTTTGATACCTGGGCGAAATCGATTGTCCATTACTGCTTCCAGCAAGAGCCGCGCACTGAATCTGTGGTCGGAGAACCACGTGCCGACAACCAGCGCGTACTGAAACTGAATGCCCGGGTGGGTATGCAGGTTCAGTTCGAATTTGATTTTCCACACAAACGTTCAGCATTGATCCAGTGCGGTCGAGAACGCTTTTTCCAGCAATTCGCTTTTTAAGGAGCTCATCATGCAAGGCACACACACAAGGAAAGGTCACGATACTCAACCCCAGTCTGCACATATCTATGATGTGATCGGCGTTGGCCTGGGGCCGTTCAATCTCAGTATTGCGGCACTGGCGGCGGAGAAAGCGTCATTGTCGACGCTGTTCCTCGATAAGAAAGCACATTTCGCCTGGCATCCGGGATTGCTGCTGAATGATGCCAAGATGCAGACGTCATTCCTTAAAGACCTGGTTTCGGCGGTGGATCCGACCAGTCGTTACAGTTTTCTCAACTACCTGGTCACCAACCGTAAATTCTATCCGTTTATGGCCTCCGGCCAGACGACCATCAGCCGTCTTGAGTTTTCGGACTATCTGGGCTGGGTGGTCAGTCAACTGCCGAACGTTGCCTTTAATCAGGAAGTGACGGCGATTGAACAGAGCGACGGCGTGTTCAAAGTCTCAGTCGGGCAGCAGCAGTACCTGACCCGACATCTGGTGATGGGCACCGGCCTGACCCCGAGTATGCCGGAGTGTGTGACGCCGTTTGTCGGTAAGCACTGTTTCCACGCCAGCGAACTGGCGCTGCGCGATCCGCAGCTGACCGATAAGCGGGTGGCGATTATTGGTGGCGGACAAACAGGTGCGGACGTGTTCCAGCATGCGTTTGACGGCGAATTCGGCCACGCGCGCGAGCTGAACTGGATTTCACGCCGCGCCAATATTGAAGTGCTGGATGAAGCCTGTTTTACCGACCAGTACTTCATGCCGGACTATGTTAACGATTTCTATCAGCTTGATCAGGCCACTAAACAGCGCGAGGTGGCACGCCAGAAGCTGACCAGTGACGGCATCACCAGCGACTGTCTGCAAGGCATTTACCAGCGTCTGTATCACGATAAGTATGTATTGCGTAAGCCTAACTGGTGGAACATTTGCCCGAACCAGTCGCTGGTGGCGATGCGTCAGGATGAAGACGGTTACCACATCACTCTCGCCCACGGCCTGACCGGAGAAACCCGTGAGATCAGCGCCGATGTGGTGATCATGTGTACCGGATTTAAGCGCATCGTGCCGCATTGTCTGCGCGATCTGCAGGATCAGATATCCTGGGATGAACATGGCCGGCCAATCTTGTCGGCGGATTTCTGTGTCGACTGGCAGGGCGCGCCGCACAACCGGATCTATATGGTCAATGCCGGGATCGCCTCGCATGGGATTGCCGAGCCGCAACTGAGCCTGGCCTGCTGGCGCGCGGCACGTATCCTTAACCATGTTGCCGGTTACACCGTGTATGATCCGGTCGAGCACCGTAATATGCTTGACTGGGGCATGGCGACCCAGGCGAGCCAGGAGCGCGTCAGCAGTCGTTTAATCTCCTGACAGGCACGCGGTTTGTCTGGACTGTTGTGTTTATAAAGCGAACTTAGAGCAAAATAGCCAAGCCTGAGCCCGGTTTACCGGGCTCAGGCTTTACTTTATTTGGCGCGATGTTCTCGGGCGAGCCCCCTATTTTTCAGCAGATCAAATGCTTTCAGCAAATCAAAAGCTTTCAGGAAACCAAAAGCGTCCAAAAAACGAAATGCTGCCAGGCAACGAATCTTATGTTGGTGCGTTTAATGCGGCGGTTAAGCGCGTCAATTCGGCCAGGCTGGCCCGACTGTACTGAGCCAAGTCCCTGCCACGCTGAGATGTCAAAGCTTCTTCTAAACCCTGCCGGGCTAAATCTTCCAGCGCCCGTAACTGGTGTGCTAACTGACTGGCGCCGAGAGACTCTGCATCACCGGCCAGACGGTGGGCCTGCTCTGCGATGTCATAGTGATCGCCGCGTTGCATGGCTTGTTCAATCCGGGGCAGGATCTTGTCACAGCTGCGTTGCAGTGTGTGGATAAGATTGGTTACCCGGGCGGGGCCCAGAATCGTGCTGTGCGACTGAAAAACGGCGAAGTCAATCAATGCCGCAGCGGTGTCAGGCGGTTCTGTCTCTGGCAGAATTTCTGCTTTGGCGATCACCTGATTGATCACTTTATACAATCGCCCGATTTTGAGCGGTTTCGGCTCAATGGCAACCATACCGGCGGCGTGATATTTCTGAATCAGCCCGGGCTGAATATTGGCAGTCAGTGCAATGACAGGCGTATTGGTGTTGAGCCCGGACTGGCTGGTGATGTGGCGGGCAACATCTACTCCGCTGATGTCCGGCAAGTGGACATCGAGCAGGATGACATCAAACTTACGCTCGCTGGCCGCCAGTAGAGCCTGACTGCCCGTCTGTGCCAGTTCGACCTGGTGACCGTCCTGACTGAGCAGTGCCATGGTCACTTCCTGATTCACCGGCGTATCTTCCACCAACAAAATTTGAAGCCCGTCCAGCCTGGCCGGATGACTGGCTTGGGTTAACGCCGGGTACTGCGCCAATTCAGGTGGTGTGCTGAGCGGCAGTTCAAACCAGAATGTGCTGCCGCAGGCGGGCTGGCTGGTCACCCCAATTTCTCCGCCGAGGCTGTGTACCAGTTTTTCGGTGATCGCGAGGCCAAGCCCGGTCCCGCCAAAGCGGCGGGTAATGCTGTCGTCGGCCTGGCTGAAACGTTCAAAAATACGTGCTAAATCATTTTGTTCGATGCCGATTCCGCTGTCGCTGACGGCAAAACGCACCCACTGCTGATCTGGCCCGGTACGGGAGCGGGTGAGGGTGACATGCACAAAGCCCTGCTGGGTAAACTTAATGGCATTGGAGATCATATTGGCCAGCATCTGGCGCAGCGCGCCCGGTGCACTCTGGCAAACATCCGTCACCGCCGGGTCAATATCAAATTGTAAATCCAGGCCTTTTTCCAGCGCACCAGCGGAAAACAGGTGGCAGCTGGTTCTGACCAGTTCATGCAGGGAAAACAGCTGGTTCTCCGGAATATAAGCGCCTTCTTCTAATCGGGCATAGTCGAGCAGGCCATTGAGGATTTCCAGCAGTGCGTCACCGGACTGATAAATGGTATTAAGACGCTCTTGTTGTTCCGCCGAAAGTTCAGTGCGACCCAGTAGCTGCACCATCCCCAGGATGCCATTGAGCGGGGTGCGGATCTCATGACTCATGGTGGCGAGAAACTTGGTTTTGGCCTGACTGGCGGCTTCGGCATTTTCTTTGGCTTCGAGCAGATTCCGGGTACGTTGTTCGACCTGTTCCTGCAACTGGTCCCGGCTGTACCTCAGCTCCTGTTGCTCCGACTCACGCCGCTCAATATCACGCAAAATGGCCAGGCGCATTTCATTGATCGCTTCGACCACCTGATCCAGTTCATTACTGCTGCGCTGGCGGGCGCGTTTTTGCAAAGTGAGCGGTTGCCGGAGATGACTTTTACTGATTTGACGGGTGAACTGTGCCATCCGTTCCAGATGACGGGTGATATTAAAGTGTACGATGCCAAACAGCACCACGCTGGTGGCCAAAATCATCAGCGACTGTACCAGAAAGCTCCACAGCGCAGATTCAATCAGCCGAGTATGCACTGCCGCCACATCGTGAAAGACAGTCAAGATACCTAACTGACGCGGCTCGCGCTGCAAGGTGTGATAAACAATCGCAAACTGGTTGGAGGCCGCGGCTTTGGCAGGTAGCGTGCCAAACTGCAGCTTCTCCGGCCAGTCAGCGCTGTCGAGAGTCACGGCCTGAATATCGGGAAAGTTCATGATGCCCTGCAGTTGCAGGTTGACCTGCTCTTTATCCAGATTCCACACGCTCTTAGCGATACCGTCTAACTGGGAAGAAGCGATCAGGCTCAGGCGAGTCTGCAGGCTGTGTTGTTCACGGCGGTATTCGGCCCATACCTGTAGCGCAGTAGTGACCACAATCAGCACCAGGCCACAGAGCAGAAAGCGTTTAAGTACCTGATAAACCAGAGGGTGATCGGTATGGTAACCACGTGCTTTACCAAGCCAGGAGGCAGAAGTGTCAGTCATGCGCACCTCCGTACCGGGTCGATATCCGGTATTGTTCGGCGTATTGTGCCATCAATTCACCAATATCAGTCTGGCGGGTGATCTGTTGCAGGGCCTGATCCAGTTCAGTCAGATGAGCAGAGAGCGGTGATTTTTTCGCAATCGCAATATACCAGTAATCGGTGGTCAACGGACGCTCCAGCGGGACGATGATGTCTTGATAACCCAGGCGCTCGTTTTGCAACTGGCCGCCATAGCGACCGAGAGGCATCATATCAATACGTCCGCGCAGCAGTTTAGCGAAGTTCTGCTCGCCACTGGACACATAGTCGACCTGCATATGGCGCGCTATCCAGTCGTCCATTTCATCCCCGTAGGAGTCACCCAGAATGACGCCTAAGGTTTTGCCTTTCAAATCGCTCAGTTGGCTAAACTTTTGGGGGTGCTGGCGATTGTAAAACAGCACAATCGGCTCTTTGACGATCGGCGTCGAGAGATAATGGTTGTAGTTTTGCCGCCCGGCGACCTTATACATAGCAGTGGCGATATCAATATGGCCCAGTTCCATTTCCTTTAAACAGCGTTGCCAGTTAAAGTCCTGCTCAAATGAGAGGGTGAGGTTAAAGCGTTGAAACAACTGTTGCAGCAGATGAGCGCCGACGCCTTTTACCTGATGGTTATCGACCCAGGAAATCGGCGGATAGATCGGCAGCCCGCACGCTCTATAAGTGCGGTTATGATCAAAATGGTTTGCCTGCGCGAGCGGTATCAGTAGCAGGCAAACGAAAGCCAGTAACGTTTTCATACCGGCTGCGTTATTCAGGTGAGTAGAGGTAACCGACACCGTGCACGGTGATCAGCCATTTCGGACTGTAACTGTCATCCTGCAGTTTGCGGCGAATACGGCCGATCAGAACATCTATGGTACGATCGGTGGCGTTCCAGGAGCGGTTCCTTAATCTGTCCATCAGTTCATCGCGCGACAGAGAGCGGCCCGGGTTGGTGGCCAGCGCGTTGAGCAACTGAAATTCCGCTTCGGTCAGTTGGACCGGTTCATCGCCGTCCGCTTTTTTCAGCCAGCGGCGATGGATGTCCATTTTCCACGGTCCGATGTCGATAAAACCACCAGGTTCTTTTTCCGCACTGCGTTCCAGCGTCTTGAGCTTTCGGACCCGGCGAATTAGGTTTTTGCTACGTGCCAGAATTTCGCGCGGATTGAAAGGCTTGGTGACGTATTCATCGGCGCCGCATTCCAGGCCGATGATACGGTCAATCTGATCCTGACGACCGGTGACCAGAATAATGCCAATCTCTGATGCACTGCGTAATTCGCGTGTCAGGGTCAGGCCATCTTTGCCGGGCAGGCGAATGTCGAGCAGCACCATGTCGATATCATGTATCGCCAGCAGCTCTTCGCCGTGCTCGGCGGTTTCTGCCGAATGGACAATAAAGCCCTCTTCCTCAAAATAGCTGACCAGCGTTTCTCTGGTGACATCGGAATCGTCGATCACCAGTATCTGAGCTTGTGCGTTTACCACGGGGGTCATAATCAGAATCCTTTCTAGTGCGGCTGATTTACTGGCTTGTTTACACGTTTAAGCGTCTGCAGATATACAGGTTTGCAATCGTATAAGTAGCAAGTGCCGTTCCCTTTATACCAACTGTAAATATTAATTTGCTTGATAAGCAAGCTTGCAGCCCGCCAGAGATGAAGCAGTCTACATTTTAATCCGTCTGGTTTACATACTTTCACAATCTGTTGGCTGAATTTTACTTGTTATTACTTATGGTTGATGGCTGTCAACTACTGTTTAACGAGTACCCAGGAGGATTGCATGGCGGTCAACGCGCTGAAACGGATTTCCTACAAAAGTGCAACATTCGCACCAGGTTAGTGCCGGATATCCGGCGGCCGGGCAGGAGGTGGTGGGAATCCCAATCATGACGGGAGATGGGGCAGATGCTGGGACAACGCATGCCTGCATGAATGTTGTGCTACAGGCAAATAATGCGATGTTAATCAACGGTTACTTAATGGGTTTTAATAATGCTATTTGTTGTATATTTGGTGGATATAGCTGTCCTTGTGGTGTTTGGCTTGATTTACAACTTAATTACAAGCTGTTACGCGTGGTTTGAGACTTGTGGACAGGATAGGGCTACAACTTAACCTACCAAGCCGGAGGATAAACGCGGGCAGAGTGCTGATGCGTTTAAGCAACAACAGATTGAGGATCAATCCTTGTGTACTTCCGGTGTACTGGCATCTGAATCATTTTCTGCTCTGCGCAAGGAGGCATTATGTCTAAAGAGCAAATAAGTCGGTCTAAAGAACAAACAACGCGGTCTACAGAACAAGCAACTCGGTCTAAAGATCAGCAGTCTTATCAAGAGCAAATTGAACGTCCGGGACTATTTTTGGCAATTTTGCCGATCGCTATTACGATAGGGTTGCTCGGTATCCAGCTGTTTTACTTTGGTGACTTTACCCCGCATACCCCGTTAGCGATCGGGATTGTGTTTGCCTGTGCGATTGCCTGGTTGCGCGGTTATCGCTGGAATCATATGGAGCAGGGCTTGTTCCACGTGATTAAGGTCGCCACGTCGGCGATCGTGATTATGTTGATCATCGGTATGATTATCGGGATATGGATCGCCAGTGGTACCGTCCCTATGATGATCTATTACGGTTTTCAGGTGCTGACCCCGCAAACGTTCCTGGCGGCGGCAATGATCTTGTGTGCGGTGATTTCTGTGTCACTAGGTACATCCTGGACCACAACCGCGACGGTTGGCCTGGCGCTGATGGGCGTTGGTGAAGGGTTTGGTATACCGATGTACTGGACTGCCGGCGCTGTGGTTTCCGGCGCTTTCTTTGGCGACAAAATGTCGCCGCTGTCTGATACCACCAACCTGGCTCCGGCTGTCACGGGCACCAACCTGTTTGCCCATATTCGTAACATGCTGCCAACCACCTTCCCGGCGATGTGTATTGCACTGGTGGTCTATCTGTTTGTTGGCTTTAACATCATTGATGCCCAGCAAGTGGATATCGCTAAGATTGAAGCGCTGAGTACTGCCCTCAATGATCACTTTGAATTTAACTGGTTGGTGCTGACACCGGCAGTGGTCGTGTTTGGCCTGGCATTGATGAAGATGCCTGCGATTCCGAGCCTGATGGCGAGCGTGCTGTTCAGTATGCTGATTGCGGTGGTGGTGCAGGGGGTATCAGTCCACGATGCGCTGACGTTCCTACAAAATGGTTTTAGTGTTGAAACTGGCAACGCCACCGCTGATGCCTTGCTTAACCGCGGCGGAATACAATCGATGTCCTGGATCATTACTCTGGTACTGATTGCTTTGGCATTGGGGGGCGTTCTGGAGCAAACCCGCTGTCTGGAAACGATTGTTCTGTCGATTATGAGCCGCGTACGCACTATCTTTGGTTTGCAACTGGCATCAACCATGACCGCCGCTGGTACCAACCTGGTCGCAGGTGACCCATATCTGTCGATTGCGCTGCCGGGACGTATGTTCAGCCAGGCGTATCGCGGTATGGGCTACTCAACCTTGTGTCTGTCCCGTTCGGTAGAAGAGGGCGGAACCCTGATTTCTCCGCTCATTCCGTGGAACGCAGGTGGCGCGTTTGTGATTCATGCGCTGGGCCTTGGCATCGCTGCCGGCCACACCGAAAACCTGCTCTACATCGTCTGTGCCGTGGCATGTTGGGCTTCACCGTTACTGGGCATTATCTACGCGGCGTTTGGTAAATTTTGCCCGAAAGCGACGGAAGAAGAAAAACGTCAGTGGGCCGAACAGGGTGAATTGATCCTTGAGCCGATTAATGAAGAGCGTCCGCTGGGTAAACCGGCGGTGCAATACTGATTCTCACTGTTTTGAACCCGCTAAGCCGCTGCACTCGCAGCGGCTTTTTTGCAAGTGTGAGCTGGTGCGCTGTATTTTCTTCCTGTACTTGTACGGCTTGTGTTTGCCATTTGCACGGTGCGCAACTCTTCTTTGCGGCGCCTCTCCGAAGACTCTGCTTGCTGAGTGCGTTTGACTGCGCTTATTGAGCACTACACTTTGCACTGATGGTGCGGCTGGTGTTTTAGCATCGTAATTTGGCCTCATGCAGTAGCGCCAGCTGCTTTTTCAAGTGGCTGAAAGGTGGCAAAGGTTGACAGAGAAGACACGCTTAGAGAGCACAAAGTCTGGCAGGCATTTCATAACTGACAGGTTTCTGTTAACAGGCAGGTATAAAAAACCGCAGAACAGGTCTGCGGTTTTTCATGACTTAACTTCCGAGAAGAGGTTGGGTCATATTATTTAGAGATGAACTCACCGTGCGGGTCGATAACGAATTTCTTCGCTGCACCGCCGTCGAAGTCTGCGTAGCCTTGTGGTGCCTGATCCAGAGAGATCATCTGCACGTTTACTGCGTCTGCAATCTTCACCTTATCAAACAGGATAGATTGCATCAGACCACGGTGGTACTTCATGGTCGGACATTGACCAGTGTGGAATGAGTGAGATTTAGCCCAGCCCAGACCAAAGCGCATGCTAAGTGCCCCTTCTCGTGCCGCTTCATCTTTAGCGCCCGGGTCGTCAGTCACGTACAGACCAGGGATACCGATAGAGCCACCTGCGCGGGTGATCTGCATGGCAGAGTTCAGTACTGTCGCTGGTGCTTCTTCTTTGTGACCACAGCCACAGCCGTGCGCTTCAAAGCCGACACAGTCAACGAAACAGTCAACTTCGCGTTCGTTCAGAATCGCTTCCAGTTTGTCTTCCATGCTGCCTTCTTCACGAAGGTCGATGGTTTCACAACCGAAGCTGCGTGCCTGAGCCAGACGATCTTCAATCATGTCGCCGACGATAACACACGCTGCACCCAGCAGTTGAGCAGATACCGCCGCTGCCAGACCGACTGGGCCTGCACCAGCGATGTATACGGTTGAACCCGGGCCAACACCTGCCGTTACACAACCGTGGAAACCGGTTGGGAAGATGTCAGACAGCAGAGTCAGATCCTGAATTTTTTCACGTGCCTGATCCGGATCCGGGAATTTCAGCAGGTTGAAGTCTGCGTATGGCACCATGACGTATTCAGCCTGGCCACCGACCCAACCACCCATGTCAACGTAACCGTAAGCGGCGCCAGGGCGAGCAGGGTTTACATTCAGACAGATACCGGTCAAACCAGATTTACAGTTGCGGCAACGACCACAGGCGATGTTAAACGGTACCGATACGATATCGCCCACATCCACGAATTCTACGTCACGACCTTTTTCCAGGATGATACCTGTGATTTCGTGACCCAGTACCAGACCTTCTTCAGCAGTTGTACGGCCACGCACCATGTGCTGGTCACTACCACAGATGTTGGTGGTCAGAACTTTAAGGATAACACCGTGCTCGCACTTGCGGTTACCAAGTGCCAGTTCAGGATAAGGGATAGATTCTACAGCAACTTTTCCTGGGCCTTTGTAGACAACACCACGGTTGGATTTTTCGTAGGACATAGGGTCTCCTTGTTGAGGCTTTTTATAGTTGTAGCGTTCCTTTAACCAGACAAATTCATTTTGTTTGGTTAGCGGCGCGATGGGCAGGGCAGTCAAGGTCGTCATTCGGACGAGAATGTGACGGACAATGACTGCCCCATAAAGCGGCGTTATTCGAGCGGCTACAAACTTTGTTTGGTTTATCTGCTTGCTTTGCATACCGAAAATAGCCCTCAAGTGCTGCACCCATATGTCGCAATGCGCCGCGTAATGGTGCATTTACGACGCCGGGGAAGGATAAAAAGAGATGCTGAGAGTGCGCTCACAGAGGTGTGAAAAAGTTGAGTAATTTAGTCTGAAAAAGAAAAAACAGGCACGTAAATTGGCTGAGAGGTGATGATGTGAGACTTTTGTCAATTTAATGTCGGTCATTTTGGAATTAATGTTGTGTTTTTACCGTGTGAAGCGTGTAATCTGGCTATACATAACAATGCGTAATCCTAATAGCCTCATGGGATGTAAGCGCTTTTATTCAGGTCTCTATTCGAAGAGTAGTACAACAACGTCATGAAATTTTTTGAATTTGAACAGCTGATAGCCAGTCTGAACAATGAGCCGCGGGTGATTGTCCAGGCGCATGATTTTCCCGATCACGATGCGTTGTCATCGGCGTTTGCTTTGGCCTATTTGCTGCGCAAACAAGGACTGAATCCATTCATTACCTATAATGGCTTCATTGACCGCATCTCACTGCGCAATCTGATTCATTGGCTCAATATACCGATTGTCCAGCCGCATCAGCTGACTTTGACTCCGAACGATAAAATCATTGTGGTGGACGGCTGCATCGGTGAAAAGAATGTCACCGATTTTCCCGGTCTGGAAGTCGGCGTCATTGATCACCATCAGGTTAACGCGCCGGATTTTGTCTGGTTTGCTGACATCCGCCCAGATTATGGCTCTACCGCCACAATCATGGTCGAATACTTTAATCAGTTTGGGCTGGAGATTCCGGCCAAGATTGCCACAGCGCTGCTGGTGGGACTGACTTTTGATACCGCCAATTTCACCCGCGCGGTCGGCGCGGCGGATATCAATGCGTTACTGCAATTACAAGCCAAAGCGGACATGACGATGGTGAATCGCATCTGTCGTAACCAGATTGAGTTTCATGAGTTAAAGCTGTTTGATACCTTGCTGGCGAATATGAAACGCGAGAAAAACTGTGCATTTGCGGCGCTGCCAGAAGGTTGCAGCAAAAATATGCTCGGTGTGCTGGGGGATTTCCTGCTCGGCGTGGATGAAATCGATATGGTGGTACTGAGCGCACGCAGTAAAGAAAAGACATTTTTGTCACTGCGTTCTGAATGTAAGCACAATAACGTCGCTAAGATTGTGCGCCGTGCTCTCAATGACAGCGGTATTGGTTTTGGCGGCGGTCATCCTCACATGGCGGGCGGCATTATTAACCATATGTACCAGCTGGCGGATGAATTTGAATACGTGTATGACCTGATAAAGCCTCAACTGAGACTCAAACAGGCTTAACAGTCATCTTCAGTTTTATGAGTATTTCCGTGTTGGTTGGTATATTACTTTGGAAAGCGCACCGTTGAAATAGCTGATTGGCTGTCGGGTTGCTTTAGGAGTCAAATGCTAGCGTTTCATGAACAAGATCCCGCCCGATTTATGAGTGGGATTTTTTTTATTTTTGGCTTCTATTGAACTGTGTTTTTTTTATTCTGTTGCACACAAATTTCCCTGTGATGACGGCACTTGTAGTGTATTAGTGATATAACGGGTGTCACACTCATGCGTGTTAAAAGAAATCAATCGTTAAGGAGATGGGAATGCAATTATCAGATTCTGGATTATTCCAGCAGCACTGCTTTATCGACGGACAATGGGTTGCCAGTGAGGATGGCCAGGCGACGACGGTGACCAATCCTTACGATGGTTCGGTGATCGGAACAGTACCGCAATTGACGGACGAGCAGGTTAAGCGTGCCATTGCCTCGGCCGACAAGGCGCAGCGTCTGTGGGCGAAAGAGACTGCAAGCATGCGCGCAGCGGTGTTGCGTCGCTGGTTCAATCTGATTGAACAGCATAAAGATGATCTGGCACAGATGATGACGGTCGAGCAAGGCAAAGCGCTGGCCGAAGCTAAAGGTGAAATCACCTACGCCGCCAGTTTTATCGAGTGGTACGCCGAAGAAGCCAAACGTGCTTACGGTGAGATGATTCCAAGTCACAAGGCAGATGCACGAATTCTGGTGGCCAAAGAGCCGGTTGGAGTTGTCGCTGCGATCACACCATGGAATTTTCCGGCTGCAATGATTACCCGCAAAGCCGGACCAGCTCTGGCTGCAGGTTGTGCTGTGGTGCTCAAACCGGCGCCGGATACACCGTTTACCGCGCTGGCACTGGCCGAGCTTGCCAAACGTGCCGGATTACCGGATGGCCTGCTGCAGGTTGTGACCGGTGATGCTGTAAGCCTGGGCCGGGTACTGACCAAGAGCAAGCTGGTGCGTAAACTCTCATTCACGGGCTCAACCCGTGTGGGTAAGATCCTGATGGAGCAGTCGGCAGCGAATGTGAAGAAGCTCTCGCTGGAGCTCGGTGGGAACGCACCGTTTATCGTCTTTGACGATGCTGATATCGATGCCGCGGTTGAGGGGGCAATGATCGCCAAATTCCGTAATGCGGGACAGACCTGTGTGTGCGCTAACCGGATTTATGTTCATGACAGCGTGTACGACACCTTCACTGCAAAACTGGTCGAGCGGGTCAGCCAACTGAAAGTGGGTAATGGTCTGGAAGAAGGGACTCACATCGGCCCGATGATTAACGATGCCGCGGTGGCTAAAGTACGCAGTCATATTGAGGATGCGGTGCAGAAAGGGGCGAAAGTGGAATTCGGTACTCTGCCGCAACACGGCAGTCGTCTGCTTGTGCCACATGTACTGACCAATATGAGTGATGACATGCTGGTTGCCCACGAAGAAACGTTCGGCCCGCTGGCTGGTTTGTTCCGTTTCAGCGCGGAAGACGAAGTGATCGAACGGGCTAATGCGACCGATTTTGGTCTGGCCGCTTATTGCTACACCCAGAATCTGGCGCGTGCTTGGCGCATGAGTGAAGCACTGGAAAGCGGTATCGTCGGCATTAACGAAGGGCTGATCTCAACCACGCTGGCGCCATTTGGTGGCGTGAAAGAATCCGGTTTGGGCCGTGAAGGCGCACGCCAGGGGATGGAAGAGTACCTGGAAATGAAATATACCCTGATGGGTGGTCTGTAACCCTCAGAGCTGTTTAGGGCGTTTTCGTTTCCGGCGCCTTAAACACTCGCCATTTCAGCGGGCCGTTGGTTTCAATCTGACTGGCCCGCTGACACAACATATACACTTCTCCGACCTGCAGTACCGCGCCCTCCGAATAGGCTTTATCTTCGTAGTAGCAGACCCGTTTACCCATGTCACCGCCATCAAGCACGATGGCCGGTTTGGGCGTGCTGACGGAAATGCTGTTGGCTTGCGCCGCAGCGGAATTCAGCGTACTGCTAAGCAGCACTATGGCCTGTGCCATGATGAGTTTATGATTCATTGTATTCTCCGTTTAAACCCGATAGCTGTCTGTGCGTCATTGCCTGCGCGCCTCTGCCGGTGAGATAAGTAGCGGCCTGATTTGTAGCACCACCCAGCCCTGCACCGCCATACTTGCAGCTTAAGCTCAAGCCAGCGAATGACCAAACTGACGCTGATAACGTGCGAGCATACTCTCATTGCCCAGCAATCCGCCCTGATGAATATACAGCAGTGACTTATCAGGCTGCGTTGGCAGCCAGTGCCGCAATAAACGCCACATCAAAGGGTCGTAAAGCAAATCGAATTCCACTTCAGTTTGGGCACGTAACTGCCGCCAAATCCGGTAATCCTCTGCATATAGGCGACCAAAATGATGTTTGGATGAAGGGCTGATGATGGTTGGGTAGCGCTCAGCCGGAGTTTGGTTGTGGGCGACAGGTTGGGTTTGCCCGATGAGCTGGTCAAACTGCTCAAGCAGATAGTCTTGATCGCCGACACACGGGCAGGTCACCACTTCAATGCCATGCGGTGCTAATGTCTGATGCAGATAGAGCGCCGTTGTCCCGGTCCCCGAGGGCAGCGCAACTCGCCATGGCTGATCTGGTTGCCGGGCAATCCAGTTGATCAGCTCATTAGCCAGTGCCGTCACCCCTTGTTTGGCGATTGGGCTGCGGCCACCTTCTTCCAACATCAGGCAGTGACTGTCCGGGTGGCGATATTGGTCAATGTATTGTTTGGGGGGTAAGTCACTCAGCGTGCGGGTTTCGATGATTTGTGCGCCCAGCGCCAGCGCTGCACGATAGTTGCCGTTCGGGTTCTGTTTCAGCCAGCCCGGTACGTGGTCTACATAAAACTCCAGCTGCCAGCCGCGCAGATTGGCCAGAGCGGCCAGTGAATAGAGTGAGTTGGCTTGCGCGGAACCGTAACAGATTAAGGTCTGAATGTTAGGTAATGCCTGATCCAGCAAGGGCATAAATTTACGTGCTTTGTTCCCGCTGAACTGTGCGTGCAGCTGATCGTCACGCTTGAGATAAAAGGGAAATTCATCAAACTGATGGACGGTAACGGGACTGTCGGCAAGTTTCATAACATTCGGTCTCAGCAAAAAATGCGCTGTGGCAAACATGGGGTTTTGGCAAATGGGTGCCCAGTGTGCCCTGAATCCGGAGCGAAAAAAAGCCCAAAACAAGGTCGTTTTGGGCTGATACAAACATAGGAGTTAATAAGAAAAAGCAGCATAGGTATAGCTGTCAGTACCACAGACAGTTCGACGATCTGTAAAACTTTTAAAACTCTGTCAACTACGATAATTCAGACCGGGCCCCATAAAAAGAGTTCCCAATAAAGAGAAAAAAATTCACATTTTTCAAAATGCGAGTCGGGACAAGCTATTACACCGAATGAATACTGTCTGGTCTGACCATTATTGAAAAGTGTGATGTTAATTACTTGTTAACCTTCAATGTGCGGAGTATATTTTCAAACAGATGTTTTATACAAGTGATTAACGTTTTGGGTAAGTGGGTTAGTAATGGCACCAAGAAGTAGTACCAAGGAAAAAATACTCGATGTAGCGGAAGGCCTGTTTGCTGAGCACGGCTTTAATGATACGTCGCTACGAACGATAACCAGCAAGGCCAACGTGAATCTGGCTTCGGTCAATTATCACTTTGGGGATAAGAAAACGTTGGTGCGGGCAGTACTGAACCGTTATCTGGAAGCGTTTATGCCGGCCGTCAAGGATGCACTGATCACGCTCAATCTGCGCGATGAGTATAAGATGGCGGATGTATTTGAGTCGCTGCGCAGTCCGCTCCGGGCGCTGAACGAGTTACGTCCGAATGGTACCAGCCGTTTTATGCTGCTGATTGGACGCGGTTACACCGATGTGCAAGGCCATTTACGCTGGTTTATCACTACCCGTTATGACGACGTACTCACACTGTTTACCCAGTCGGTGTTAAAAGCCAATCCGCAGTTGACCCGTGAAACCCTGTTCTGGCGGCTACATTTCACTCTGGGGACCTGTGTATTTACGATGGCATCGAGTCAGGCGCTGACTGAGATTGCCGAGAATGATTTTGGTACTCAGGTCGATGCCAAGGTGATGGTCGACCAGATTATTCCGTATCTTGCGGCTGGTATGGCGGCCGGATAAGGGTGACTTGTCCGAGACAAACTAACCGAAGGTTAAAGGTCGGAGAACCTCAGCCTAACACAAAGCAAAACATAATAAGTTTACGTATTAAGTAAACACAATCAGTTTAAAAGACCAGTGAACAAAAGGATCTGAACTATGTGCTCTCTACGAAGAAAATGGATAAGCGACCCCGCATTCAAACTGTTCAGGCAAGTGCTGCCACCGCTCTCTGAAACAGAGAAAGAGGCGATGGAAGCCGGTAGTGTCTGGTGGGACGGGGAATTGTTTTCTGGTAAACCAGATTTCAAAAAGCTGCACCATTATCCCAAGCCAACCCTGAGTGAAGAAGAGCAGTCGTTCATGGACAATGAACTCGAAACACTGCTTGCTATGCTTGATGACCATAAAATCATCAAACAGGACCGCGATTTACCGCCGGAGGTATGGCAGTATCTGCGTAAAGAGCGCTTCTTCTCACTGATTATTGCCAAGAAATTCGGTGGTCGTCAGTTTTCTGCATTGGCTAACTCGACCATAGTGTCGCGTATCGCCACCAGAAGTATCAGTACCGCGGTGACTGTGATGGTGCCGAACTCACTCGGCCCGGGTGAGCTGCTGTCGCACTATGGTACTCAGGAGCAAAAAGATTACTGGTTACCGCGCCTGGCAGACGGTACTGATATTCCCTGCTTTGCACTGACCGGGCCGGAAGCAGGCTCAGACGCAGGCGGTATTCCCGACCAGGGCATCGTGTGTTACGGCAAGCATGAAGGTAAAGAGGTACTGGGTGTGCGTCTTAACTGGAATAAGCGTTACATCACGTTGGCACCAGTGGCAACTGTGCTGGGGCTGGCATTTAAGATGTACGACCCGGACAACCTGCTGGGTGATAAACAAGATATTGGCATTACCTGTGCGTTGATTCCTGCGGATCATGACGGGGTCGAAATTGGCGAACGTCACGACCCGATTGGCTTGGCGTTTATGAACGGCCCGACGCGTGGTCAGGATGTGTTTATTCCGATGGAGTGGTTGATTGGTGGAGTTGACTACGCCGGTAAAGGCTGGCGTATGCTGGTGGAATGTTTATCGGCCGGGCGCGGTATTTCACTGCCGGCGCTGGGCACCGCGATTGGTCACCTGACTTCGCGCACTACCGGTGCTTATGCTTATGTGCGTAAGCAGTTTGGCATGCCGATCGGTAAGTTTGAAGGGGTTGAAGAGGCGCTGGGGCGTATCGGCGGCCTGACTTACCTGCTGGAAGCCACCCGTACTTTGACGACCACGTCGCTGGACATGAAAGAAAAGCCCGGCATCGTGACCGCGATTGCCAAGTATCATATGACTGAGATTGGCCGCAGCATTCTGAACGATGCGATGGACATCCATGCCGGCCGCGCGATTCAGGACGGCCCGATGAACTATCTCGCGACGCACTACCTGGGCATACCGGTTGCAATTACTGTGGAAGGGGCCAATATCCTGACCCGCAACCTAATGATTTTCGGTCAGGGTGCGACGCGTTGCCACCCGTATGTGCTGCAAGAGATGGCTGCCGCTGCCAATCCTGATCAGGAGCAGGGAGCGAAAGAGTTCGATAAGCTGCTGTTTAAACATATTGGCCATGCGGCCAGAAACACCTTTGGGGCGCTGGGCGCCGCTTTGACCGGCTCACGTTTCATCCGTGCCGATATGAGTGGCGAAACCAAGCACTATTACCGTCACATGACACGCCTGAGCCGGGCTCTGGCCGTTAGTGCTGATTTTGCCATGCTGACCCTGGGCGGTGAACTGAAACGCAAAGAGATGATTTCGGCCCGTTTGGGCGATGGCCTGAGTTACTTGTATATGGCATCGGCGGTACTGAAACGTTATGAAGATGAAGGACGGCAGCAGGCGGATCTGAACTATGTCCATTTTGCGATGCAATACTGTTTGCACCATGCGGCGAAGTCACTCAATGATGCTTACCGTAATTATCCAATCAAGTCGGTTGGTCGGGTGATGAAGGGGCTGCTGTTCCCGCTCGGTAATCACTTCCAGCCACCGGGTGATGAGTTGACGACTCAAATCGCGCAGAGCCTGATGACGCCGGGAGCGCATCGCGATCGTCTGACCCATTTGTGTTATATCGGAGCAGATCCTGATGACAGCGTTGGTTTGATGGAACGGGCATTTTTGCAGCTCTATGGCGTGCAGGGGCTGGAACGTAAGCTCAACAAGGGCGTGAAAGAGGGCAAAGTGGCCCGCAAAGGCCCGCTCACTGAACGATTGCAGCAGGCCCTTGACGCGGGCGTGCTGAGTCAGGATGAAGTGGATGCGATTGTCGCTGCCGATAAACTGCGTTATCAAGCCATTCAGGTCGATCACTTCAGTCATGACCTGTCCGAGGTTTTGACCCACACCAGTGGTAAGCTTAAGCTTAATCACGTGGCCTGAGATTGCTCAGCGGGATAATCAACAGTAAGGCTTCTGACAGGAAGCCTTCTTTTTCTGGCAGGTTAACCCGGATTCACGCTTGGCTGACCATCTATCATGGTCAAATTACGGGGTGCGTGGGTTAAAAAACGCCACACAGTGATCCAACCACTTATAAAATACCGCCATTTTGACAGAAATAGGATGCGATCTGCGGGCGAAACTTTTATCCTAGCGGAGATTTTTGAAGGAAGTTGAATATGATCATCAAACCTAAAATTCGCGGATTTATCTGTACAACAACGCACCCAGTGGGTTGTGAAGCTAATGTAAAAGAACAAATTGCTTACACTAAAGCACAAGGTCCAATCAAGAACGCGCCTAAGCGTGTGCTTGTTGTCGGCTCTTCAAGTGGTTATGGTTTGTCTTCACGTATCGCTGCGGCATTTGGCGGCGGTGCAGCCACCATCGGTGTGTTTTTTGAAAAACCAGGTACTGAGAAGAAGCCAGGCACAGCAGGTTTCTACAATGCAGCAGCTTTCGATAAGCTGGCGCATGAAGAAGGTCTGTATGCAAAAAGCCTGAACGGCGATGCGTTCTCGAACGAAGCTAAACAGAAAGCGATCGAACTGATTAAAGAAGATCTGGGTCAGATTGACCTGGTCGTCTACTCACTGGCATCGCCAGTACGTAAGCTGCCTGAAACTGGCGAGCTGGTACGTTCAGCACTGAAACCTATCGGCGAAACTTACACTTCTACTGCGGTTGACACCAACAAAGATGTCATCATCGAAGCAAGTGTAGAGCCGGCGACAGAGCAGGAAATCGAAGACACCATCACGGTAATGGGTGGTCAGGACTGGGAACTGTGGATGCAGGCCCTGGATGACGCTGGCGTACTGGCAGAAGGTTGCAAAACCGTTGCTTACAGCTACATCGGTACTGAACTGACTTGGCCAATCTACTGGGACGGCGCTCTGGGCCGTGCCAAAATGGACCTGGACCGTGCATCAGCCGCTCTGAACGATAAACTGGCAGCGAAAGGCGGCACGGCAAACGTGGCAGTGCTTAAGTCAGTTGTGACTCAGGCAAGTTCGGCAATTCCTGTGATGCCACTGTACATCGCGATGGTATTCAAGAAAATGCGTGAAGAAGGCATCCATGAAGGTTGTATGGAGCAGATCTACCGCATGTTCAGCCAGCGTCTGTACAAAGACGACGCCAGCAAACCAGAAACAGACGACAAGAACCGTCTGCGCCTGGATGACTGGGAACTGCGTGAAGACGTTCAGCAACACTGTCGTGATTTGTGGCCACAGATTACGACAGAGAATCTGAAAGAGCTGACCGATTACGAAGCATATAAAGAAGAGTTCCTGCAACTGTTCGGTTTCGGTATCGAAGGCGTTGATTACGATGCTGACGTAAACCCACAGGTTGAATTCGACGTTATCGATATCTAATTGTATGGTTTGATACATCGATAACCAGAAAGCTAATGCCAAAGGCGCTGATTGATTCAGCGCCTTTTTTGTCTCTGCGATTTACGGCTACTGCGATTTAACGATTTAGAAAGGTATAAAAAAAGCGCCGCTCGATGGCGACGCTTGTCGTTTTCTGAGTTAAATCCGTTAACTAAGCAGAATGAGCAGAGTACCCGCCAGCGTCATCAGAATATTGGCAATCGCATAAGTACCCGCATAGCCCAGCGCCGGAATGGTGGATTTGGCGTAATCATTGACAATGTCCATCGCCGGTGCACAGGTACGTGCGCCAATGATAGCGCCAAACAGCAGCGCACGGTTCATTTTCAGAATGTGTGCGCCTACCAGATAAGCGAAGACAACCGGCAGCACACTGACCACAAAGGCCAGGCCGATCACCTGCGGGCCGACTTCGGATAAGTGTTCAAACATGCGCCCGCCGGCGCTCAGGCCAATACCGACCATAAAGATCATCAGACCTAAATCTTTGACCATATTCAGTGCACCTTGCGGTACGTAGCCAAAGGTCGGGTGATTGGCACGTAAAAAGCCCAGCGTGATTCCGGCCAGCAGAAGACCGACCGCGTTACCCAGGCTGAACGAGACCTGGCCGAAGGTCATGGTGACCAGACCAAACAGAATACCCAGAATAAAGAAGCTGCAGAATGCCAGCAGGTCCGCCATCTGACTGTGAATCGAGATAAAACCGATTTTGTCTGCCAGGCCTTTAACGCGGCTGCGTTCACCACTGACCTGCAGAACATCGCCTTTGGCCAGCACGATATCCAGGTCCATCGGCATTTCGATTTGAGCCCGTACTACGCGGTTAAGGAAACAGCCATCCTCAGACAGGTTCAGATCAGACAGGCGCTTGCTGGCAATGGTATCGCTTTTGACAACGATTTCTTCTTCTACCACACGCAGGTCAAGCAGGTTACGGTCGAACACCTCTTTGCCGTTACGAAAACTGGGTTCCAGTCTGGCGTGACTGTCCGGGGAAACCCACCAGGGCAATTTCGTCGCCTTCCTGCAAAATCGCATCACCATCAGGGTGGGCGAGAATGCCGTTACGTCGGATACGCTCGATGTAACAACCGGTCTGACGATAAATGCCCAGTTCGCGCAGATTACGTCCGTCGACCCATTGCACCAGTTCCGGCCCGACGCGGTAGGCACGAATGATCGGCAGGTATACTTTACGTTGTCCGCTGCCCCCCAGGCCGCGCTCCTGAGCGATCTGCTGGGCAGAATCAGACAGGTTCTGCTTTTGCAGGTTAGGCAGCAGTTTTGCGAACATAATCATGCTGATAAGACCGATCAGATACGCCATCGCATAGCCGACCGAGACATTTTCCAGCACCAGAGAAATATCCAGGTTACGCGGCACGGACGACAAACCCGAGTTCAGAGCATCCTGCGCGCCAACCAGCACCGGAGTGGAAGTCAGGGCTCCGGCCATCATACCGGCTGCCAGGCCTAAATCGAGATTCAGGTAATGATTGGCCAGGTAGGTCAGCACGGTCGCCGTAATAAGCACAACCAGACTTAAAATGAGGTAATGTTTGCCGTCACGAAAGAAAATACTGAAAAAGTTGGGGCCAGCTTCAATACCGACGCAGTAGATAAACAGCATAAAGCCAATGGTAAGGGCTTCTGCATTGAAGGAGAAACCGAGGTGTCCCATGATCAACGACGTGATCAATACACCGATAGAGTTACCTAACTGCAGGCTGCCAAAGCGGATTTTGCCAAAAGCAAGGCCTATGGCCAGAACAACAAAGATGAGAAGAATAGGGTTTTGGTCTAGCAAAAGTACGACGTCGATGTTCACAATTTAGCTCAATTCAAGCGCGGAAGAGGGGTGTAGTTAAATTATGCGGATTGTAGCGTAATTAATTAAAAAATTAAGTGAAAATTTTAAGGTTTTACAGTTCTATGAAATAACTATTTATGAAAAAAGCCCGCTGGCAGTGCAGCGGGCTCTCATGTATTAGTACTGTCGTCACATCATCGACCAATTAGTCGAACAGACCCAGGTTTTCTTTTGCGTAAGCTTCAAACTCAGTGCAACCACCGATGTGCTCTTGGTCGATGAAGATCTGTGGCACAGTCTCTACTGGTTTACCAACGGTTTTTTCCAGATCAGCTTTGGTGATGCCTTCAGCGTGGATATCAACATAACGGTAGTTGAAGTCGTCACGTTTCTCTTTCAGCGTATCAGCGTGCTCTTTCGCACGAACACAATATGGGCAACCAGGGCGACCAAAAATCACTACGAACATAGCTTTCTCCTTTGTTTCGATTGACGTCACTATGCCCGATCCAACATAGAAAATAAAGCGACAATTACCTGTTCTTTTAATAGGTAAAAGCTATCAGTGCGATTTGCGCCCAGAGCCGTACAAAGTGTCATCGTTGTGGTGAGGTGTGTGAACTAAGGGAGGTCGCATGTTGCAGTTTATGACAGCAGCCCGGATTATTTTTGGTGAAAACTCGTTGCGACAATATTTGAATGACAATAAAAAAACGGATCACATTGTGATCCGTTTTTTGTTCAGTAGGCGAGTGCGTTATCAGATACTGGACAATTTGTCGTAGCGCGAATCTTTCAGCACTTCTTTGACTCGTTTCAGGTTTTCACGGAAACCAGAGCCGCGGCGCAGGGTAAACCCGGTCGCCAGGACATCGATAACGGTCATCTGCACCACGCGACTTGCCATTGGCATATACACATCGGTGTCTTCCGGCACATCGAGACAGATAGACAGCGAACTGGCTCGGTCTAATGGTGAATCCTTGGCGGTAATGGCAATCACGGTTGCGCCGTTTTCACGCCCCAGATTCGCCACTTCAACCAGGCTTTTGGTCCGGCCAGTGTGTGAAATCAGCACGATCACATCGTTGTCGGTGCAGTTAATACAACTCATACGTTGCATCACCACATCTTCAAAACAGGTAATCGGAATATTAAAGCGAATAAACTTGTTTTGTGCATCACGAGCCACGGCAGAAGAGGCGCCAAGACCAAAGAATGAGATACGTTTCGCCTGAGTCAGCAAATCGACGGCACGGTTAATCTGCATCGGATCCAGGCTGTTTTTCGCCACATCCAGACACGCCATAGTCGATTCGAAGATTTTATGAGTGTATGCATCCGGACCATCATCTTCCTCGACGTTACGGTTCACATAAGGGGTACCGTTTGCCAGGCTCTGAGCCAGATGCAATTTAAAATCGGGGAAGCCTTTGGTGTCCAGGCGACGGCAGAAGCGGTTAACGGTAGGCTCACTGACATCCGCCATCTTAGCAAGGGTGGCTATGCTCGAATGAATGGCAGTCTGCGGAGAAGCCATAATAACTTCCGCTACTTTACGTTCCGACTTGCTAAAATTTTCCAGGTTCTTTTGAATTTTTTCTAATGTATTCATAGTGTTCACGCGGGCGTAGAGAACAACTCGTTGGTAAGGTAACCATTAAGGGGGAGGGAAATAATCGTTTCCAAAAGCCCATTTACCAACGCCATGGGATGAGTATAAACCTAAGCAGGGATAATCCAGAAATGAAACGACGTATCAAATGATGAGAATATGACAAGCCTCAAACTAAATTTCATAAAAACTACAGCTTTAGGCGCGAAACTTATCCAAAATACGAACGAGACGCATCGTCTTGATATGTGAATTACAGCAAAACGAAAGAAATTTTCAGTTTGCTGTAATTCTCTCCGAGCAGGTTATGCCAGAATTTGTTGCGTTAAACGCTCAATTCTGCCCATCAGAAGTGGTGCCAGAGTTGCAATTTCTCTTTGCTCTTCCAGGACCGAGTGTAGAATTTCGTTTGTTGTCAGTGGATTAGCAAGTACGACACGAAAAACGATGGTATCAAGCTTATCCCAACAAATCGGATTCAAACGGGTACGTGAAACAAAGGACTTGCCGGTTTCACGTTGTTTTTTCTGAATAAACTTGGTCAGTTCATTCAATAGTGCATTTAATTGCGCACGTTGCGAGCTGTCTGCTTGGTGCATCGCTGTCTTGACCTGCTGCGGCAGATAGCGGTAGGTCAACAGGCATAATTCAGGTTGTGAAACCAGCTCAAAATCGGCTTGTGCACGAATCAGATCAGCAAAATAGCGGGCTTTGGCAATGCTCTGATCAATCAGCAGTTCATAACCGGCACGGCTGATGATGTGCATACTGGCATACACCAGCATCGCGATGCCAGAGCGCGAACCTTCTAGGGTGTGACTGCCGAGATCTTTGGAGCCTTTACGCAAAATATACTGCGCGTGGTGTTCAATCGAGTTCATCGCGTGCGGATCTTTAAACAGCACCATGCCGGCTCCCATCGGGATATAAAGCTGCTTATGGGCATCAATGGTCACTGAGTCAGCCAGTTCAATTCCATCCAGAAGATGGCGGTAATTCCCCGACATCAGAGTGGCGCCACCCCAGGCGGCGTCAACGTGGAAATGGCACTGCTCTTGCTGACAGATGCGGGCAATCGCCTGCAGGGGATCAATATTACCGGTTTCAGTGGTGCCGGCGACGCCGACAACGGCAAACGGTTTGATGTTGCGCGCTTTTAACTCGGTGATTTTAGCCTGCAGATCGTCCGGGCAGATCCGGTTGTGCTCATCGGTACGGACTAAAACCAGGCCGTCCTGGCCAATCCCGAGTACATCCGCCGCTTTCTTGAGTGAATAGTGACCACGTTCAGACACCAGAATCGCCAGACCGTCATAATTGTAGTGACGCATCGCCTTAAACAGGCCTTCTTTTTCAACGCCGTGGAAATCACCATCGGCTTTGAGTGCACTGTTACGGGCTACCCATAACGCGGTAATGTTGGCAATCGTGCCCCCTGAGCAAAATGCGCCGAGTGAGTGCTCAGCACTGTGCATCCACTGTTGATAGAAGCTGTCATCGTTACCGTAGATCAGGCGGTGCAGCATGCCCAACACTTGCCGTTCCAATGGGGTAAAGGCTTTGGAGGTTTCGATTTTGACCAGATTCTGGTTAAGGGCAATCATGATCTTGGACAGTGGCATCATGAAGTAGGGCAGTGCCGATGTCATATGACCGATAAAGCTGGGTGAGGCGGTGTGTACTGACTGCGCCACCAGAGTATCAAGCAGATGCTGGGTATGGTCTGAGACAAAGACAGGTTCATCAGGAATACGCGCATCACAGAAATCTTTTTCGATCTGCTTGAGCGGCTTTTCTTCGGCCACTATGTGTTCACGCAAAAACTGATTCAGATTGCGGGAGAGCTCTTCTTCGATGCGGGTCAGTGTTGAGTCCGGCCCTTCTGGCACCGTAAATATGCGAAGTAAAGATTCAAAGTTCGCATTTGCGGTTTTGTGTTCAGATACCATACAGCGTCGTTTTAAGTTTCATCTTCCGATTTTAAGTACAACAATCTAAACGAAAACGGGACTCTTGTCCCGTGTTTATTCGGTTGGTGACTGTGCCCGGATACCCGTCATGATAGCCATGCGGGATAAGTTACAGGTAAATTAGTTACAGGTGATCTGCTCAGTTTTGGCTATCGCCTGATTGTATTTGTCGAGCGCAGATTCAATCTGTTTCGGATGGCTGAGTAAATCGGCAAAAGCAGAACGCAGCTCGTAGTTCTTGGCATGTGGTTCTGCCTGGCGATCATCAAACGTCGTTTTCGCGATTTGACCCAGTCCATCACTACGCGAAGCGAGGACTTTGACATCCTGTTGCTCTAGCTGCAGCCAGGCTTCGACCGGTTGCCCGGTGGCAACTTTGGACGGATCGTGCTCAAGGTAGTAGTGAACAGCGGCGCGATTGAGTTCAAAATGGTGCTTACGACCTTGCAGGAACCATTGGCTGACTTCCGCTAAATCTGGATACTTTTGTGTTGTCATCTCAGCCAGGTCGGTATACCACGTCAGGGAAGCATCAATGTAGGCGTCATACTTTTGCGCAAAGCACGAATTGTCCGCTGCTGCGGCGCTCATCGAACCGGCTGATAACAGCAGAGTGACAAGAAAGCGTTTCATAAAAGTTCCTTTCTGACTTGTATCGACCTCCCTTTCGCTTAGGGAGCTACAGGTTTACGTCCAGTTTGGATTGCTCATTTCACCGTAGGCCGTTGCTATGTAAGATGGTCTACTGTAAAAGATGCCCATTGTATAAGATAAGTAACACTATTCCTGCGATCTAGCCTGCAAGTGACACAAAGAAAAGCATCAATACCGGAACTAACACGCTGAGTATAAAGCCGCTAACGATAGCGACTGGCACACATCGTACACCACCGGTGGTCTGGATTAGCGGCAAAGTGAAGTCCATGGACGTGGCGCCAGCATAGCCGATAGTGGTGCACGGTTTACGCCCAATCAGCATCGGGATCATCACCAGAGAAACCAGTTCACGCATTAACTCGATCAGGAATGACGCGCCGCCATAGACCGGCCCAAATGCATCACCCATCAGAATGCCGGCCAGCGAATACCAGCCAAAACCTGACGCCATTGCCAGCGCTTTATAAACGGGAATGTCGAGTACCAATGCCGCCACTAAGCCACCCAGCCAACTGGTGATAATCATGACGGCCGCAATCATCATTCCGAGCTTGTTAATCAGGATTTGTCCCAGTGTCAGGCCGCAGTTGCGCAGCTGGATACCAATAAAAAACAGTAGCAGCGATAAACACCATTCCATCGCATTGTCGACCCAGGGCAAGTTCAGATTCAGCACTACGCCCAATAACAGGCCTCCACCGACAACCACAATCAGTTTAAGTGATTCCAGCGCCATGCTTGAAAGAGGCAACTGGCTGTGGGAAGAGTCGGTCTGGAGTGGCATGAAGCGATCAATCAGCGGCAGGAAGAGCAAATTAGCCGCCCCGAGAGCCACGAAAAAGACACTGACAAACTTAATGATCAGTTGCAGATTGTCGCCTAGGTTGTCCAGAGCCGCTAAGCTCAGTCCCATCAGAAACAGCATGATATAGACCAGGTTAGACGTCACCTGATTGAGCTTATTGAGCCAGTTTTTATTGCGCACGCTAAACAGATAGCCCACGACAAGCGGGGCAAAGATAAACAGCATCCCTGAAATCATATAATCCTCAAAAGTCGGGGTCAGAAACCGCTGGCGTTGATTACCGCACTGAGTTTGTCTTTAAAATCGAGTTCGCTCAGGTTGCTGAGTTCAAACAGTACTTCGGCACCAGTAGCGTTGATCTCGACTTCATGCTCGTCATACGCATCGTCTTGCTTTCTGTACAGCAACAGATGGTGGGCGATGCGAGCGACATCGAGATAACTCACTTCTTCTTCATGCTGAATCAGCGACTGATTACAGGCCACTTCAAGGAAATCACGATCGAATCCCCAATGGTTAAGCACTTGTTTACTGGTCTGAGAACAACTGGATTGGAAAATTTGCAGCGCGATATCCTGATCAAGATAGTTGCCGCTCTCCAGATAGAGGTAGTACTCATTCACCAGGCAGAACAGGCCGATATCCGCCAGCAGGCCAACCAAGAGTGCTTTTTCCTGCTCAAGATAGGTGTAACGTCCCGGCTCGAGCGCTTTAAAACTTTGCACCACTATGACCATGGTTGCGCCCAATTCACGGGATACCGAAGCGCTGTTGACCAGCATGGCATTGCATTCTTTGCTCAGATTGATGGAGTGCTTGAGCTGTTCTATTGCCTGAGCTGTGACAATGTCACGAACCCGCATAATGCCAAGGCGTGATACCGCAGTGAACAAATCGTTGCAGGTAATATTGCGGCGATTAAAGACCACAGAGTTTGCAACCCTGATCACAATAGCCGCCAGGCCTGGGTCATCGGTCAGACAGTCGGCCACGTCAGATATACCTGTCGATTCTAACGTGCACAGTTTCTGAATTTTCACTACCACCTCAGGAATCGGTGGTAAGGAGATCTTACCGGTACTGATGGAATTTTTAACCATCTGTGCGAACTCACTTTCTAGCCCTTCAATGAGTTTGTGGCGGTTTTCCGGAAGCCAAAAAAAAGATAGATGATTCATTTTTAATTATTAATCGTTTTAGTGAACCCCATTCTACAAAGTGGTGACAAATATACGCAACTCATATCAAGTACAAATTCACCGTTTATGAGCATTTCGATGATCTGTTGTGCATTTTCCCCGGTAAGTTACTGCAAAAGTATGAGATTTAATGCGCCGTGATGCATATCTCTTTTTTGCCAACTTGAGAATAAATTGCTGTGAATTTCGTATGGTATTATTTTTTGTCAGTTCATTATGATAAAGGAAAATATAAGCAAACGTTCGATAAATGGACTTTGCACTTTAATCGGTTGGCTAGCCGATACTATTTATTGCTGTCTGGTGACCTCTTTATTCATTCAATAAGAAGGTGTTACCACAATGAGTACAAACAGATACATCTCATTCCTCAATCAATTTGGTCCGTTGGAGAAGCGTTCCATGTTCGGTGGTACAGGATTGTTCCGGCATCACTCTATGTTTGCATTATTGGCACAAGGGCGCTTGTTTATTCGTGGCGGCTGTGTGTTGGATGATGAGTTTCTGGCTTTAGGATGTGAAAAATTCCGTCATATAAAAAAGCAGACCACGGCGACAGTTAATTATTATGACGTGACGGATTTATACCGTGCTGAGAAGGCTTGCCTTGACGATTTGATCCATCGTTCGATTGAGTATGCAGTGGCATCGCGCTGTCGCCAGAACCAGGGTGAAGTGAAGCGTTTAAGAGATATGCCGAATATGCATTTCAGACTGGAGCGCATGGTAAAAAAAGCGGGCATCAAGGACGTGGCGACTTTCGTTGATCTGGGAGCGCCAAAGGTCTTTAATAAAGTCCGCGATATTTACGGCAATGATCTGGATGTCAGTCTGCTGTGGAAGTTTGCTGGCGCTATCGAAGGAGTGCATTGGGAACTGCTCCAGGAACCGCGTAAACGCCAGTTGCTCGACAGTTGTCGGCAGTGACGTTCAAAACCAAAAAAACCGAGGCAAGCCTCGGTTTTTTGACACAAATATACGACGCCAGCTTTACGTACAGTGATCCGGCAGTGCGCAGAGTGCTGTTTAGTATTTGAAACGAGCGGTAAACATCAGTTGGTCGCCGTACGCATCGTTGAAGCGGGCTTCAGCGCCGATAGAAAACAGCTCTGTTGAGTGGAAACGACCGTAAACCGAACCAATCCAGTCGTCGTTATCATCAATAGAAACGTAACCGGCTTTACCCCCCACTTCCAGTTGCGGACCAAGCCACTGGCGTACGCCAAGGTTGAGTTCCATACCGGTATCCGCGCTGCTGCGAGATTCGTCATCATGAATGCGGAACAGCATCTCACCAGTGAAGTCAGCCCAGTTGTTGATTGGCGCGTGGAAGCCGAAACCAGCGGCTGCGTCGTAGTCGTCTTCGAACTCAGAATCCACACGGCCGATAATGTGAGCATTAGGGTGAATAGAAGTGCTGATTGCCGCACCATAGGTAACCGGGCTCGCGCCGATGCGCGCTTCAACGTAGTCGTAGCTGAAGTTACTCATCACGGCCGGGCTGTTAGGATTGACCGCAGCCATTGAATGGGCTGAAGCAAGAAGAAGTGCTGATGCAATGATTGTTTTACGCATAATCACGATAAACCTATCTCTTTATGATTAATTCCATGGTCAACGGTGAGGTCATATAAACGTAATGCCTTGCAAGATAACCAAGCTCTAAAAGTGTCGACATCATAATTCACGGTGTTGCCGAGCTCTACCGAAAAATGTCATTGTTTTGTCGTTCAGGTAAAAATAAGCAATTTAAATGCCAAATATATGAAACTTTTGTGTTTATTGTCTGACTCGACAGCCAAATTTGCAGTTTATTGGTGAGATTGGATGCTTACTCTCCAAAAGTGGTGCGTTTTGCTGCCATGGCATTGAGGATCTTCTCGGCATCCAGAATTTGTACCCAAGCCATCAAATCCGTTTCATGGTCGATGATGTACTGGGTCAGTTGATCTTTGACCATCTGGCGCAACTGGTCACCCTGCCAGGGTTTAGCAACATAGAAATCAAGGCTGGCATGGTTGACCGCCTCAATGGTATCTTCCAGTCCGGCCTGACCGGTCAGCAGTACCTTGCGGGTTGCGGCCGTATCCGGATTCTGGTTCATCTCGATCAAAAACTGAATCCCGGTTTGCTCGGGCATAATGTGGTCGCACAGAATCAGTGCCAGATGAATATCCTGCTGACAATAATCGTCAATAACCTGTCTTGCTTCACTGACCGACTCGGCAGCTTCCAGTACAAAATCCTGCTCGAAACAGTCAAGATCCTGTACCACGCTATCCAGCACTTCTCTTTCATCATCAACACATAAAATCATGTATTTATTCATGTTGTTCTCCTTAATACTTAATCCTGATGCGTGGTCAGCGTGACGGTATGTAGCTGTAGTATTTACTGAGTCAGAGTGTTAGCTGCAAACTCGTCGTATACCGAAAAATCACCAGGGCACCGTTAAAACTATAACGGTAGCCATAAGCTCATTGAGGTATAGGCGTTAATCTTACTGTCGACCTCAATCCAGCCCTGATGCTGCAGGGCGATTTGCTGACAGACCGATAAACCGATCCCCAGGCCAAAATTGCCTTCACGTTTGGTGGTGAAATTGAGAGCAAAAATTTTGTCCAGCAATGGTGCTGGGATGCCACAGCCATCATCGGTAATACTGACCACCACGTAGGTTTTGTCCTCTTTAACGGCCAGCCTGGTTCGTATATGAAGTGTGCCGCGCTCCGGCAGGGCGTCAATCGCATTGGCGATAAGATTAGTCCAGATCTGTTGCAAAGCGATCGGTTGACAGCGAACAAGGGGCAACTCTGCGTATTCTTTCTCTACCCGGTGCATTTTGAGCCGGTTTTCAAAGATCACCAGGGTATCTTCCAGTCCTTCATGAATATCGACCAGATGAAAGGTTTCATCGTCCGGGCGGGCATAACCCTTGAGGCTTTTGACCATATCGGCAATCCGTTGCGAGCAGACGGTAATTGAGCGTAAATTGCTCCCGGCGAGGTGGTAACTTTCCAGCTCGCTGACCAGTTGCAAGGCTTGCTCGGCATCCTGCTGTGCCAGGGTGAGTATGGCTTGGTCTTCATCCAGCCCGAGAGTGACCAGCTTTTTAGCCAGTAACCTGTGCTGGATACGCGCCTCCAGAGCCTGCGCTTTCGCGCGTACCTCCGCCGTTGAGAGCGGGTTGACCCGCAGCGCCTGGCGTAACAATTGCGCGCCGTGATGGTCGATGGGCAGATGGCGGGAGTGTTCAACAATCGATTCAATGTTACGGGCCAGCGCTTCTGCGCCGCGCAGTATGGCGGCGACGGGGTTGTTCAGCTCATGGGCGACACCAGCCACCAGTTGGCCCAGCATGGCCATTTTTTCACGCTCTATCAATTGTTGATGGGCACTTTCCAGCGACTCCAGCGTTTTTTGCAGTGTGATTTTAGTGGTGATACTGCGCTGCAACCGGCGGTTAAAATGGCGTAACAGTAAATTGGTGAACAACGGCAGCAGACGGGTGTCGGAGTGCATTACTTTGGCAAATACGCTTCTGTCGAGTTTGATCACTTCGGTCTGCGTCAGTGTGATGGCGGTTGAAAACGAGGGTTCACCGGTGACAAAAGACATGCCGCCGACAATATTGCCTTTCGGATGTCGCACCACTTCTCGCTGCTGGCCCTGGTCATCTTTTTTGTACAGCGCGACTTCGCCTGAGGTAATGAACCATAAAAAACGGTTTTCGCTGCCTTCTTCCGTCAGCAGGTGTTGGGCCGAGTAAGTACGACAGGCGCGAGTCTCGTCATTGTGTTCAAAAAACTGGTACAGGGCACCAATCACTTGCTCGGCCAGTTCCATATCTGACATCTGATGATAATCACTGATGAAGCCCTCGCGGTAACTGCGCATCTTATTGTCGATATGAGCACGCAGAATACGCGACTGGTCCAGCACACTGCTGTAAGTGAGCACGTTGTCGCTATCGTGGTCGAGCAGATAGGTGGTGAGTTCCTGTTGCACGGTTTTGCGCAGCAGGTTATCCGCCAGTGGCTCGGTCAGACAGTAATCGAGCCTGCCTTCATTGACGGCATTAACGATTGCCTGAATATCCAGGCCACTGCTGATGAGTATTTTGCGGGCGTTACGAGTGTGCGGCATCTTATCTAACTGGATAAGAAAGTCGGCACCGTCCACAGCAGAATGATGACTGGCCACCACCAGAGCTACGACCTGGTGGTGTTGCTCAACCTGCTCGAGGATCTGATGAGCTTGCTGCAAAGAAGCCGCGCTCAGCACATCAAAGCGGCTGGCGAACACGCTCAGCTCGTTACGCCAGTGTTGTACGCTGAGCGGATTGTTGTCTAAACAGAGCAGGGCATATCGGTTCACAAGACTCTCGCACGGGCTATCACTATCCATGACTTTATCAGGCTTTAGCCACCAAATTTGCGAGCCTGGTTAGAAGTCAAAAAATCCTGACACAAAGGCAACCAATTCCCTGATTTACTTCATACTTTGCTTACTCGTTTCTGACAGGCAGCTGTTACTGTTTCGTCCTTTGGGCATCTACGGTAGACTGAGCCAAACAATAAGGAATCCCGAACACATGAATACGATAAAACGCATTGGCGCAGTGGGTGGCGCGGTCGTCCTGGTACTGTGCTGGCCACTGGCAGTCGGTCAGATTGGACAAAATGTCATCACCGATGGTATTGCTCATTTCAGTAACGAACAGGTGACGGCTGAACTGGTCAGTTATGATCGCGGCTATCTTTCTTCCCATGTTGAAACCCGCTACACCATTCTTGATCCTCAGTTGAAAGCGCAACTGGCCGAACAGGGTATTCCGGCCCAATTTTTACTGGACAGTGAAATCTCCCATGGGCTGATAAGTTTAACGGCGGTGTCGGATTTTCCTGAGTATCCCGAGTTACCGCTTACCATCACCAGCACGACTAGCTTAAACGGCAATACCCGTTTTAAAGTGGAGAGTGACAACTGGCATTACCAGAATCAAGGTGAAACGCCGTTCACCATTTCTCTGACTCCGGCGGTGCTGGAGGGCAGTGCGACCCGCTTGGGTGAGCTGACTTATTCACTTTCTGTTCCATCGATTGATATGGACTTTACCAATGGTGAAAAAGCCCAGCTCAGCCATCTGCGTATTGACGGACAGGGCAAGCAAATCAAAGGTTTCTGGATCGGTAAACAGAGCCTGACTCTGGATGCGCTGACCACCACAGATATTGATGGCACGACGCCATTCAGTGCTGACAAAGCCAGTTACCAGTTCACTTCAACGTTAGATGAGGCTACTCAGCGTTTCAGCAGCCAGCATGTGGTGAATATCGGCCAGGTGGTCAATCAGGACAACATTCTGCGTGATGTGCAGCTTGATTTTACTCTGGCGGATGTTGACAGTGATTCGTTTGAGCAACTGTCGAATATTTACCAAAGCTATCCTGAAATGACCCATGAAGCGATGGGACAGGCGATGCCATATCTGGACACCTTATTTTCTAAAGGCTTTCGTTTGACGATGGACAAGCTGTCTGCATCTCTGGGCGAAGGCGAGTTTACTTCCAGCTGGAGTTTGTCTATTCCTGAAGGGACGGATAATGTGATGCAGGATCCCGGTATCGTGCTGTCCGCGCTCACCGGGCATCTGGAATCGTCCGTTTCTAATCAACTTGCGGCAGCATATCCGATGATACAGCAGGGAGCAGATGAGTTGGTTGTGATGGAAATGGCGACTCAGGATGATAAAGGTTATCAGTTAAAAGCGGATGTGAAAGACGGTAATCTGCAATTTGCCAACGGCACGAAAGTCCCGCTGATGGCATTATTTATGACTTTGATGATGCAACAAGGTTAGTAGCGAAAGGAATTTTGTGCTTATTAACGAAAAGAGGTCTTAAGACCTCTTTTCTCACTTTTTATCCAGCTAAAAAAGTGGTATTAATCACACTAATTTTCGATAGCAGGAGCAAAGAACACATGGAGCCGATCACGGACACTGTCTTTAACTTTAGTGCTGGTCCAGCAGCGTTACCCAAAGCTGTAATGCAAAAAGCACAGGCTGAATTTGTTAACTGGAACAACATGGGTGTTTCAGTGATGGAAATCAGCCACCGCAGCAAACCTTTTATCAAGGTCGCAGAGGAAGCGGAACAGGATTTGCGCGATTTACTGAATATCCCGGACAACTACAAGGTGTTGTTCTGTCAGGGTGGTGCGCGCGCGCAGTTTGCTGCTGTGCCGCAGAACCTGCTGGGTGACAAGACTAAAGCGACTTACATCGACGGTGGATACTGGGCTGCAAGCGCAGTAAAAGAAGCGGACAAATACTGTACACCGGACGTTTTCGACGCAAAAATCGTTAAAGACGGCAAAACCGGTATTCTGCCAGCGAGCGAGTGGAACATTGATTCGGACTCCGCATACGTTCACTTCTGCCCGAACGAGACTATCGACGGCATTGAAATTAACGACCTGCCTGTGACTGATAAGCCAATCGTGGCAGACATGTCTTCAACGATTCTGTCCCGTGAGATCGACGTTTCTAAATATGGCGTGATCTACGCAGGTGCGCAGAAGAACATCGGTCCGGCAGGCATCTGTATTGCCATCGTACGTGACGATCTGCTGGGTGTTGCGCAGCAAACGCTGCCAAGCATTCTGAACTACACGCTGCTGGCGGAGCAGGATTCTATGTTCAATACGCCACCAACCTACGCCTGGTACCTGTCTGGTCAGGTGTTCAAATGGCTGAAAGAGAACGGCGGTGTGGCGGCGATTGAAAAGACTAACCGTGCCAAAGCGGCGCTGCTGTACGGACAAATTGATGCTTCTCCGTTCTACCGTAACGATATCCACCCGGATAACCGTTCTCTGATGAACGTACCATTCCAACTGGCGAAACCAGAACTGGACGCCACCTTCCTGGAGCTGGCTGAAGCACGTGGTTTGACCTCTTTGAAAGGCCACCGTGCGGTTGGCGGTATGCGCGCCTCTATCTACAACGCAATGCCACTTGAAGGTGTGCAGGCGCTGGTAGACTTTATGCAAGAGTTCGAAGCGAAATACGCCTAAGCTTGTTGAACAATGGCAGCTCGGTTGTGACTGAGTTACTCTCATGCAAAACCCGGTGATTTCACCGGGTTTTTTTGTGCCTGGCATTTGCCCCGTTTGAGACCCGAGGGAATGGTTTGGCGGGCAGCCCTAGGGCGTGTCAGTCTGTGTAATGCTCTTTTGCACCCGGCACGGATGACCAAACGCCAGTGTATTCGCGGGAATATCGCGGGTGACGACACTGCCCGCGCCGATCACCGCACCGTCACCTATCGATACGCCGGGCATGATCACACAGTTGCCGCCAATCCAGACATGGCTGCCGATAGTAATCGGCTCGGCCCAGCCGATATGTTGGTCGCGGCTGGCACGGTCGAGTGGGTGATGAGCGGTATAAACCTGCACGTTCGGGCCAATAAATACGTGGTCCCCGATGGTAACCGGGGCGCAATCGAGCAGCGTGAAGTTGAAATTGATAAAGACATGGCTGCCAATCGTGGTATTGATGCCGTAATCGATATTGATCTGTTTTTCGAAATGCACATCGTCGCCAATCGCTGCAAACAGGCGCTGCAAAACCGTACGTTGCTGTTCACGGGCACTTCGGGGCAACTGGTTATATTCGGCGGCTAAATCCCGTGTGATATCGCGGGTCTCAATCAGTTCGGGATCATTAATCCAGTAGCGCTCACCGGCGCGCATTTGTTGCAGTGCACTCATCAGGACTCCTGTCTGAAGTGGTTCTGTTACTAGTTAGCCCGCCCGGCAGGGGCCTGCCGGGCATGTTCATGACTTAGACGGCATCGCCAAAATGTGGCTGACCATCCTGCCATTCAAGCACTTTAACCCGGGTGTGGCGGTTGGGATCCCAGAGCGGGTCACCCTCAATGTCGGTGTAATCGCGGGCGTGATAGACCAATAAATCGTTACCGTGCTCATCCTGAGTAAAGCTGTTGTGACCCGGTCCATACACCTTGAGTTGCCAGTTGGTGGCAAAGACCGGCTGGGTAGACTTATGCCAGCTGGCAGGGTTGAGTAAGTCACTCTCTTCATCGGCCCAGAGCAGGCCCATACAGTAGTTTTCATCTGTCGCGCTGGCCGAATAGGTCATCCAGAACTTACCGTGGCGGTGCAGTACTGAAGGTCCTTCATTGACCCAGAAGCCACGTTGTTCCCAGTCAAACTCGGGGATACTTAACCGCTGCGGCGGAGTCTTGAGTAGCAAAGGTGTTTCCAGTTCGGCGATATACAGATTGGAATTACCGCCAATGCCATTCTCTTTCTGCGCCCAGACATAGTAGTTGTGTCCGCGATGAGAAAACGCGGTTGCATCCAGGCAAAAGGTATCCATTCCGGTCTCAATTTGCCCTTCAAACACCCAGTTGTCGCTAATGGGGTTGGCGTTGCGGTTTGAAATAGCGTACATGCGGTGCTGGAACAGGCCGTCGACTATCTCCCGTGACGGCGCGGCGGCGAAGTAAACATACCAGCAGTCATCAATATAATGCAGTTCAGGCGCCCAGATCAGGTCGCTGTAAGGGCCGCTGGACGGTTTGTGCCACGCATCAATAAGTTCATTGCTGGTGGCGAGTTCGGCAATGGAACGCGCGCGGCGAATTTCAATCCGGTCATATTCAGGCACGGACGCAGTGAAATAATAGTAACCGTCACTGTGGCGGTAGATATGCGGGTCGGCCCGCTGCTCAATGATTGGATTAGTCAGGGTTTGCATAATGTGAACCTTAATGAGTGAGACCTTTCAGTGGCTTATCCGGAGTAACCGTACTGAGGATTTCATCCTGCTCGAGAATATTGGTTGCGGTCATCGAGTGGTAGAAACGGTCGGTGACTTTGTACTTGAACATTAACGCGCCCATCAAAAAGTGGAACAGACCGGGAATGACCGTCAGCATCAGGGCGATGCCGGTCAGGGTATAATCCGATTGATCCTGGTTAGGGACATAGTTGAACGTGGTCAGCAGCCAGCCGACGATGGCGCCGGCAATGCCCATACCAAATTTCTGACAGAAAGAAATTCCGCCAAAGGCGAGGCCGGAAACGCGCTGGCCGGTTTTGTAGGTGCCATAATCGACCGCTTCGGCAATCGCCGACCAGAATACCGGCGCATGCAAATCCACCACAAATGAGAGCAGGAAATAGAGCATGAACGCCAAGGCAAAATCGCCGCGCCCAACCAGCAGATAGAGCAGGGCGCTGATCAACAGTACGGCAATCTGGCTGTAGCGGAACAGCTTAATTTTACAGTAGCGTTTGGTGATCCAGGTCGAGGCGACCATGGCCAGAATTGCCGCTACCACACCAGTCGCCAGAAAGGCTGAAATCGTACCGGCATCGCCCCCCAGATAATACTTGGCGTAATAGGCGGCAACAGAGCCGCGTATCACATAACCCACCGTACCAGTGACGCACACAGCGCACAGCACCAGCCATTGGTCGTTACTGGCCAGCAATTTGACCTGCTGAGTGAAACTGCGCTGCTCCACCTTGTGCTCAATCCGTTCTTTGGTGGTCATAAAGCAGAACAGGAACAGTAGTGTGCCCATCAATCCCATCAGTCCCATCGCATATTGGTAGCCGAGCTGGATATTGTTTTGCCCCCAGAATTCGGACAGTTGCGGCACGATAATGGTGACCAGAAACGCGGCAATCTTGGCAAAAAACAGCCGGTAACCGTTGGCAGACAGGCGCTCTTTTGGATCGTCCGTTAGTACGCTAATGAGCGAGATGTAAGGAATCGTCACCGCGGTAAACATAATCGTGACCAGAATGTAGGTCGCGTAGGCGTAGATGAGTTTACTGTTGTAGTCGGCATCCGGGGTACTGAAAGCCAGATACACCGATAAACCGAACGGTACAGAAAGAAACAGCAGATAGGGCCGGTAGCGACCCCAGCGAGTATGAATTTTATCGGTCAGCATGCCCATTAACGGATCAGTGACCGCATCAATCAGGCGTACTACGATGAACAGCAGGGCGAGATCCTGGGGTTTGATCCCAAAGATATCGGTGTAGAAAAAGGTGATGATCAACATCATCGAAGAGATGACCACGTTGACGGCCATATCACCGGCACCAAATCCCACTTTTTCTAATACAGGCAGCTTATATTTATACATTGTATTTTCATCCGTTGATTTACAACTGATGAATAATGTAATGGGCATAGCGTTCTGGTACTGTTATAAGTCTCAAATATCCAGGTATGCAGCATTTTTGTACATATTTTTAGCTAATCTGGTTATGACTAAACAGGCTATTTTCTCAATGAAGTGCTATCAAAGAGTAATAGTCGTACTGTTTATAAGCATTTGTTTCTTAGTGATTAATATATTAAAAGTGCGGTTATGGCTATTTTGGCCGTCTGTAGTTACAGCAGGGAAATAAAGACAAAGAGTCTTAAAAACGCCAGATGAAATAACGTTTTATTAGGTAGAGAGAAGGCGTGAATAAACTTCTCACGGGTGAGTGAAAGACAATAATAAAGCCGCCAGGGCGGCGGCTTTCGATTACATCCCCAAACTACCACCGTTGGCGGTAGTTTGGGTTAACCAGGGATACCGGTATCAGTTAGCACGCTGCCCGCTGCGTCCCTGAGACTGGTCTTTACCCCGGGCACGCGTTGGGTTGTTACCCTGACCGCGGTTGCCGCTTGTTTTACCATTTGGGGCCTGGTTACGGCCACCTTGTTTACCGGCTCCACCTTGCTTACTTGAACCCCCTTGTTTGCCCGGGCCGCCTTGCTGTCCCTGTCCTGCGGCCTTTCCGCCTTTGCGTTGACCTTTGGGTTGGTCGCCGCGCAGTGCGTCGAAGCCTGGCTGTGACTTGGTATGCTTGGTGGCAAAGCGGTTGGCACCGTGGCGGCCTGATTTACGGCGTTGAGCCGGCGTGCTGCGGTCACTGTCTTCGGCCGGTACCAGACAACTTGGTTTGTCACCGATCAGGTGTTTTTTACCCATGTCGATCAGTGCTTCACGGATCAAAGGCCAGTTGAGCGGGTCGTGGTAACGCAGCAGAGCTTTATGCAGGCGACGCTGACGCTCACCTTTCGGTACCGTGATGTCTTCACGTTTCTTGTACTTCACTCGTTTCAGCGGGTTCACTTCTGAGTGATACATCGCGGTTGCGTTACACATCGGTGACGGGTAGAAGTTCTGTACCTGGTCACACTCAAAGTTGTTCTGTTTCAGCCACAATGCCAGGTTGAGCATATCTTCATCTTTGGTGCCCGGGTGAGCAGAAATGAAGTAGGGAATCAGGTACTGTTTCTTACCCGCTTCGGCACTGAACTTCTCGAACATCTCTTTAAAGCGGTCATAAGTACCCATGCCCGGTTTCATCATCAGATCAAGCGGTGATTTTTCAGTATGCTCCGGCGCAATCTTTAGATAACCACCGACGTGGTGCGTCACCAGCTCTTTAACGTATTCTGGTGATTCGATTGCCAGGTCATACCGTACCCCGGACGCGATCAGGATCTTCTTCACACCTTCAACTTTACGTGCTTCACGGTACAGGTCGATGGTGTGTTTGTGGTCGGTATTGAGTTTATGACAGATACCCGGGAACACACACGACGGACGGCGACAGTTTGCCTCCGCTTTTGGATCAGAACAGCCCAGACGGTACATGTTAGCCGTTGGACCACCCAAGTCGGAAATGGTGCCGGTAAAGCCCGGTACTTTGTCACGAATCTCTTTGACTTCGTTAATGATCGACTCTTGCGAACGGTTCTGGATGATTCGTCCTTCGTGCTCGGTAATCGAACAGAAAGAGCAGCCACCAAAACAGCCACGCATGATGTTGACTGAGGTCTTGATCATATCGTAAGCCGGAATTTTTGCTTTGCCATACATCGGGTGCGGAACCCGTGCGTAAGGCAGGCCAAACACAAAGTCCATCTCTTCTGTCGTCAGCGGGATAGGTGCCTGGTTAACCCACAGTTCACGGTTGCCATGGCTCTGCAGCAGGGCGCGGCCGGAATACGGGTTGGTTTCCAGATGCAGAACACGGCTGGCGTGCGCGTACAGAATACGGTCGTTTTGCAGTTTTTCGTACGATGGCAGACGCACCGCGGTGGTTTTAGCATCGTGGCGCGACGGACGAATGGTAATCGGCTTGGCTTCGACTTCTTCTTTCTTATTGGTTTCGCACTGGGTTTCAACTTCGTACGGGTTGGTCGGCACAAACGGTTTGCTTGGCTTATCAATCCGTGATGAGTCGATCACGGTGTAACCTTCCGGTGCAGCCGGCAGGTTCACGGCGGTGCCGCGCACATTGGTCATGTCAGCAATATTTTCGCCATTCGCCAGACGATGGGCGACTTCGACCAGCGCTCGCTCGGCGTTACCAAACAGCAGGATGTCGGCTTTGGCATCAAACAGCACTGAACGACGGATCTTATCTGACCAGTAGTCGTAATGCGCGACACGACGCAGGCTGGCTTCGATGCCGCCCAGTACAATAGGCACATCTTTATAGGCTTCACGACAACGCTGTGAATACACCAGAGTGGCGCGGTCCGGACGTTTGCCCCCCTCATTGTTCGGAGTATAGGCATCGTCATGACGCAGCTTTTTATCTGAGGTGTAGCGGTTGATCATCGAGTCCATGTTGCCGGCAGTGATACCGAAGAACAGGTTCGGTTTACCCAGACTGGTGAAGGCCTCTTTGTTCTGCCATTCCGGCTGAGTAATGATACCAACCCGAAAGCCCTGGGATTCCAGCAAACGGCCAATGATCGCCATACCAAAACTTGGGTGATCAACATACGCATCACCGGTCACGATGATGATGTCACAACTGTCCCAACCCAGAGCATCCATCTCTTGACGTGAGGTGGGAAGGAAAGGCGCTGTGCCAAAACATTCGGCCCAGTACTTTTTGTATTCGTTAATCTTTGGTGTATTCATATGTTTAAAACGTGCTCACTTTACGCTAAGGGCTGAGCGGCTGCATGACCATGGTTGTAATATGGCTTTGTGCCTGTGTTGTGTGGTCGCACACTCAACGCCCGAAATTCTTTCCGCGCCGATCTGTTTGTAACCCGAATGGTCTGAAACAGTCACTTACGACCACTCCTGGCCGCATACATTGCGCGTGTTGAGAGCCGAAGACATCCGCTGTCAGCTCTGTTGGCTGGCTTAGAGCAGGCTTGTTCAACCTGTGCTCAAACCGGTCTGAATGGAAATCTTCTTTCCTCAATCTTGCAATAATAGCAGGTGAAAAAAGACGCCAGACAAAATAGCGCTGGAGTGTATCACGTTCTCAGCGAAGTCGCTCTGTTTCTGTTGTTAATAAACACAACAGTTCATCTTCATTCTGGCGCATATCAACAGCAAGTGTGCCGGATATATGCCAGTAAAACGGCAGCGCAACATAGAGCAAACGCAGGCGGAAGGCCGGACTGAGTATCATGGTTCGGTCACTCATTCGATTGGCTGGACCATGGGCTGCGGGGGCCAGTGTCTCGTAGAAGTTCATCCATCGTATGGTTCGCTAATCGTTTGGAGTCCGAAGTCGTTTGCGTACTTGTGCAACTTCAAAGTGGGTAATTATTTACTTTGTGTCATGTTAAGGTCATTTGTTCGCCAAATACCCTGGTTGTGATACGGCGCTATGAATCGGATGCAACTGGTGGCCTTGAGACCGGTACCACAACTTACTTAATCAGGTTTTACCACCAAATCAAAAAGTTACCTTCTTGCTTGTTATGTTGGCTCACGGTCAGGCTTGGGTAAGTTTTAGTTATGGCGGCTTGTTTTGTAACATTCTCCGGATATGCTCCCGTTACTTAGTCAGCACGCGCTGTCTGAGTCCAGTCAATACGCTCTCTTCTTTGAGCTGTCGACGATTGTAAAGGCAAAGCCTTCGAAAGGAGGTGACGCAAAGTTTCCGGTCTAACGGATATTTTCCTAAGATAGCGGGACCGCCAGTTGTGTATCTACGATTTCTATTTGTTTCGAACCTATACGAAGGGGCTACCCGAGATAGGTAACTTGTTGCCAAAAGTTGGGAACGTTCTCGAAAGATATTTAGATGAAAAGATAAACCAAGTTGTGGTCACTATCTCTGGAAAGAAAACAGATAACAATGTTAAACAAGCAGAGGTAAATAATGAGTACAAACAGTCGAAAACCGGTCATGCCGGTGTCACATATTATGCTGGGGTTACTGCTTGCTGGAGCCGGCCAATCCGCTTTAGCAGCGCAGCTTCAACCTGGTCCTGAGCCCACAGCACACACTCAGCAAGCTTATGCACCAGATAGCGATTTTACCGCTAAGTGGACTCGTGCTGATGCTCGCCAGATTAAGCGGATGTCTGATCCTTTGGCATTATCACGTGAAAACTCCATGCCAGAAGAGTACACCATGCCACCTATTCCGCTCGATTTTCCGGATATGTCCAATGAGCAGGTTTGGGTGTGGGATTCATGGCCGTTAACGGATGAGGATGGTAACCAATATAGTATCAATGGCCAGGAGGTGATCTTTTCACTGGTGGCTGATCGTAGCTTGGGTTTTGATGATCGTCACGTCTACGCCCGCATTGGCTATTTTTACCGTCCGGCGGGCATTCCGGATGAAGATCGTCCGGCAAACGGCGGCTGGACCTATGGTGGACAGATCTTTGATGAAGGGGTGACCGGGCAAATTTTTGAGGATCAGTCTTTCAGTCATCAAACACAATGGTCCGGCTCGGCGCGTATTTTCCGCGGCGGCGAGGTAAAACTGTTTTTCACCGACGTGGCCTTTTATCGAGATGAAAATGGGAACGATATCAAACCCTACGATCCGCGTATTGCCCTGAGTGTCGGTAAAATCCATGCGAACAAAAACGGAGTGAAGTTCACCGGTTTCAAAAAGGTGACTACGCTGCTGGAAGCAGACGGTACATATTACCAGACCGCTGAACAGAACCCCTACTTTAACTTCCGTGATCCGTTTACCTTCACTGATCCGGCACATCCAGGTGAGACATTTATGGTGTTTGAAGGTAACTCAGCGATGAAACGTGGTGAAGCGAAGTGTACTGAGGAAGACCTGGGGTATCAGATTGGTGACCCGTACGCCGAAACGCCGCGCGAGGTGAATGCCTCCGGTGCCACTTATCAGATTGGTAACATAGGACTGGCACGCGCGACGAACGATGATCTGACGGAATGGGAATTCCTGCCGCCGATCCTGTCCGCCAACTGTGTGACCGACCAGACTGAGCGTCCACAAATCGTGCAAAAAGATGGTAAATATTATCTGTTTACTATCAGCCACAGTACCACTTTTGCCAATGGCATTACGGGACCGGAAGGAGTATATGGCTTTGTCGGCAACGGTATCCGCAGTGATTATCAACCCATGAACCAGGGCTCTGGCCTGGTGTTGGGTAATCCGACCAACCTGAACTTCTATCCGGGCACCCCTTACGATCCGGACTACAACCAGCCAGCTGGACATTTTCAGTCTTATTCTCACTATGTGATGCCTGATGGGTTGGTGCAGTCGTTTATTGATACGGTGGGCTTTAAAGAAAACTTCCGCCGCGGCGGTACCTTGGCACCAACGGTAAAAATACTGATCGACGGTGACAGTTCAGAAGTGGATTATACCTACGGCCTGTATGGAGATGGTCTGGGCGGTTGGGCCGATATTCCGGCCAATCGCGACGTCAATCCGAGTGGTATTCATGGCCGCCACGGCAAATAATTAGCAGCGTTCTGAATCAAGCCTTGCGGAGAGTGCCCCGCAAGGCTTTTCATCAGGTCAGTGCCACGCGATGAGTCAGGAGGGCCGGTTGGCGGGCAATCAGGATCTCACCGTAACGCACCGAATACTGCACCTCCCCCTGTTTCTGAATCACTTCTACATCATTGCTGCCTTGCAGGACAATAAAGTTGGCCGGTTTACCCACCTCAATACCGTAGCGATCTGAGATATGTAGCGCTTTGGCGCCGTTATCGGTGATTAAATCCAGCGCGGTTGCCAGGTCTTCATAGCCCATCATATGGCAGGAATGCAGCCCGGAATCGAGTACACGTAGCAGCTTACCGTTTCCGACCGGATACCAGGGATCCTGAATGGAATCTTCGCCAAAACAGATGTTCATACCGGCCGCGCGAATTTCTTTTACCCGTGTGATGCCGCGTCGTTTCGGATAGGTATCAAAGCGACCTTGTAAGTGGATGCTTTCTGTCGGACAGGAAATAAAGTTAATCTTTGATTTCTTGAGCAGGCGGAATAGCTTAGAGCAGTATGCGTTGTTGTAAGAGTGCATGGCCGTGGTGTGACTGGCGGTGACCCGTTCGCCCATATTTTTTTCCAGTGCCACGGTTGCCAACACTTCGAGGAAACGTGATGCTTCATCATCGATTTCATCACAATGCACATCAACCAGTTTGTCGTGTTTTTGCGCCAGATCCATTAACCATTCCACCGACTGCACGCCATATTCGCGCGTGAATTCAAAATGGGGAATACCACCGATAACATCCGCACCGTGTTCAAGGGCTTTTTCCATCAACTCGGTGCCGTTAGGGTAGGACAGGATTCCCTCCTGCGGAAAGGCCACGATTTGCAAATCAATAAAAGGCGCCAGCTGCGGGCGTAATTCGTTAATGGCCTTCAGAGCCACTAAATCAGGGTCCGTCACATCGACGTGCGTACGAATATGCTGAATGCCATTTTCCAGCAGCAGTTCAATGGTTTTCAGTACCCGCGACTGCACATCTTCCCGGCTCAGCATCGGCTTACGTTCCGCCCAGCGCTCAATGCCTTCAAACAGCGTTCCGCTCATGTTCCAGTTGGGTTGCCCGGCGGTCAGTACTGCGTCCAGGTGAATATGAGGTTCAACGAAAGGGGCGCACAGTAGGTTACCTGACGCATCAATCTCAGCCCGGGCGTCACTGATCATGCCTGATTGCGGTGTGATAGCGGTAAACTGGCCCTGTTCACATTCTAAGCTGTACAGTCCTTGTTTGCCTCTCAGGCTGGCGTTAATAATAATCATGGTTCCTTCCTTCAAAAGTGCAATTTGTCAGCCGATGGCTGCGTATTGGTTGCCGATGAAAACAGCAGACGTTCTGCGATCAGTGCGGATTGGATACTCAACCTTTGCTGGGCATTGTTGAGGCTCAGATCGGTTAGTTGCTCTATCTTACTTAGCCGGTTGCTGAGCGTATTACGATGAATATTGAGGTGAGCGGCGGTTTGGCGCAGCGATCCCAGGTGGTCGAGATAGCAGCTTAGCGTGTGTTTGAGTAACTGATTCTGTTTGTCTTGATCGCCATACAGTCCGCCCAAGTGTTGCTTGCAAAAGTCAGCCAGAAATTGCGGGTCCTCAAGGCGACTGAAAATTTGCGCGATGCCAAGGCTGTTATAGTGGACTACCGGATACCCCTGATGGGCGGCACTGAAATCGGCACTTTGCCGCGCTTGTAACACCGCCTGACGCAGGCTGCGCAGCGTTCTGGCTTCGCTCAGGCCAAGATGGCAATCAATCCCCTGACGGGCAAGATACTGTGCCAGTTGCTGCCACACCGTAAGAGTGTCGGGGCTGTTGGAGGTAAGTGGCAGGCACGCCAGCCAGCCCTGGTGATATTCGAGTACGGGGAGAGCGCCGCTAAAATCAGCCAGGAACTGGCTGATTAAATGCTGGCTGCGTATCAGATCGCTGGTCTGATTCGAAGCCGGGTTAATGACCGCTACAGACCAGATTCTGTGAACCTCTATGCCGTGCTCGCTGGCTTTGAGCAACGTCATGTCTGATGGCACGGCCGATTCCAGCAGGTGTTGAATCAGCCAGCGGGTCGACTTGTGTTGCAGATCGGTCATGATGATCGCATTCGACAGCAGTTCGGTGACTTTGACCATGGGCAGTGCCCATGGCTGCTCAATCACGGGAAAGCCGCACTGGTCGGAGAATGCCAAAACGTTGTGTGGTATCTCATCCAAATAAGGAGAGTGAGTCAGCAGTACCAGACCGCTGGCATTTCTCGCTTTTGCAGTCGTAATCAGCTGGATAAAATCATTGGCTTGCCAGTTCCAGTTTAAACCGGTCACGAAGATAAGCTCGCCGCCTTCGATCCAGTCTTTGATATCCGCATTTTCTGCGACGTAGGGCCAGCGGATGATATTGTGCCGGCCTTGTTGCCCGGCCCGGAGCTGCAAAGGCTCCAGACCGGGAATACACGCTAATGACTCAATGGTGACCATCTTACTGTGCACTCTGCATCGCGCGTTGTTTAGCTCCCGACAGCGACAACAAAAGGGTATAGCTTGCGGCGGAGACCAGAATGCCGACCAGCGGTGCGACCCAAGGCGAGAAATAAGCGCAGCCGGAGCCGATAGCGTAAGCCAAAAGACCTGACCAATTGTATTGTGGCAGGTTAGCGGTGGCTAAATCCGGCATTTGCGTACGGTATTTGACCCAGAAATCGGTCATGATGATGGCGCCAATCGGCGGGATAAAGGTACCGAGCAGGATCAGGAAAGGGATCAGCATATTATACATCCCCATGATCGCCATAGCGGTACCGATAGCGGCGCCAATCCAGGTGATGAGGCGACGTTTGTCGGTGCGCAGAATGTTACAGCCTGCCGCCGCAAAGTTATAAATAGTGTTGTCCTGAGTGGTCCAGATATTGGTAAACAGCATCAATACTGCAGCCAGCATGAAGCCTTGTGACACCAGAACATCGACAATGTCCGACTGCTGATAAATCGATGCGCCGAATGCGCCGACAAACACCATCAGGCCGTTACCGACAAAGAAAGCGGCCAGGGTCGTGAGCACGGCGACCTTGCCGTTTTTGGCAAAACGGCTCCAGTTGGTGGCTTGAGTGCCGCCGCTGACAAAAGTACCAAACACCAGAGTAATGGCTGCGGCCACCGGCATGCTGTCGCTTGGTTGCCTGATGATGAGTTCACCGATGCCGCCGACATCGATCAAACCTTTGTAAAAACTCAGGCCAATGAAAAACAGCATCGCCGGTACAGAAATTTTTGATAGCAGCTCGAGCGCTTTGTAGCCGATGGAAGCACTGATACAAAAGCCAAAACCAAACACAACCATCAACGGTACGGTCCAGGATTCTGGCAGCTCGAGCAACTTGACCAGAATTAAAGCGATCGTTGCTGTGCCCCATGCATACCAGCCTATCTGGGTGAAGCCGAGCACAAAATCGGACAGCTTACTGCCATTCAAGCCGAAGCTGTAGCGTCCGAGTAACACGGTATTGAGACCAGTCTTGCAGGCAATATAAGCCAGGGCCGCCGCGTAGATGCCCAGTAAAGCGTTGCCAATCAGGATGATGGCCAACATCTCATAAAAACTAAACGCGCTGCCCAGTGTACCGCCGGCCCACATAGTGGAAGTAAAAAAGGTAAAGCCGAGCAATACTGACATCATTGACCACATTCCCTTACGCTGGTCGGCGGGTACAGCACTTAACGGATAATCACTTGTCGTATTCATAACATTCATTCCTTGAATTGATGTTTAACTCCCGATTCAAAACAACATTTGTGCCAAAACCCGTAAGCAGTCCCCACTTCGGTTTGCACTGTGCGCAAGGGACACTAGTAGCACGGATAACTGTACCATTTGCACACATTGCGAGGTTGTGGCTTGGGTTGATATTTTGAGCAGAGAAGCATAATGCGTTGAATTTGCACCACCAAGGTGAAAAAGAGTCATTTTGGTGCGAGTTGGTGATGTGGCTGGGTAGGCCGAGTGCACAACATGACGCCATGAGTGGTGAGCGATGTGAGACACTATTGAGTGAATGTCAGATCAGCAATTACCGACAATAAAAAGCCGGTATTGGATTACCGGCTGGCGAGGTTATTCGGTGGCTTCGTGAATGGCTTCTTTCGTGTTTTGTACCCCGGCCTGAGTCGCTTCTTTGGTCTCATTCCAGATAGTAGAAGAGTCTTGTTTCACGCCTTTCCAGGTTTCTGCGCAGCCGCTTAGCAGCAGAGCCAGAGTGATGGCAGTCAGTGCAGTTTTCATGGCTTATTCCTTAAATTATCAATATGGAAGATAAAATAACAATAAATTGCTTAAAGAGTAATACGGGTATTACCAAATTGCGCTATGACTGTGTCAGAACTATGTCGAAGCAATGCGATGTTGCATCACGCCAGTGCTGCGCGTGATCGTTCACGGTGAGCAGTGAATGACGGCTGATGATCAAAACGCTGGCGGGTAACCATACCCCATTTCGGGTCATCGAATACATCTTCTGTAAAGTGGCCACGCGTATAGTGGTTGATCACTTTACGCCAGAAATGAATGGCGTGCTCGGCTCCTGCGACCTGTTTTATTTCCCAGCGCCCCCCCAAGTCTTCGAACAACTTGGTGATAAAACGCTGGCCGGTCTGCCGGCCACGGAAGTAGGGCACCACATAAAAGTCACACACTTCAAAATGGCCGTCTGTTTCTTCGGCAATCGCACAATGACCGGCCGGGATTCCGTTGATAAAAAGCAGATAACCGCTGACCACACCGCCTATTTCGGTGTCGAGGCCGAAACGTCCGTGCTCATCCGGTTTCTTTTGCATGATCTGCGAAAATTCTGCTTCGTAAGCCTGGGCTAAATTAAGATAAATATACTGGTTACTGCTATCAACGCTGACGATATTCATACTGGGTTGGGGTCTTTTTTACTCAGCTATCAGAGCAGAGCGAACTGTGTGAAAAGGCGTTATACATTAAACCAAATAGATAATGCAGGGTAGTCATTGTTTGATTTAACCGAGTGTTACGCAATAAAGGTGTGATGCAATGAAGATATCGTGCGCTAACGGTGTCTGCTGTGCGTACAGATAGGGTCCGGTTTTCCCATTTGAACCCGGCTGGGAGTTGCATAGAGAATTTCGATATAAATACGGGCTTATTGCTTCATTTGCAAATTTAAATATCACCAATCTAAATTTGTATACAATGTTGTTTTTAATTTCAGAATAAAGGCAACATAATATAAGCTTTGATTGATTTAACAGTTTGATTTACAAGTTATATTACTTCACAGAATTCAGGTTCCCTGATTGACACTTATATCCTTATCTATCGAAAATACCTCATTATTACCATTAATTTAATATTAAAAAGCTCAATAATAGGGATGTTATTATGTATTCACGCCTTGCCATAAAATGCTTCTGCATTTTATTTGCCTGCTCAACGATTGGTTTTTCTGTCCAGGCTAAGACCTACCGTTTATCACACAACGTTTCGAATACCACGACCTGGCAGGAAGGAGCGGAAAAGTTTAACGAGTTGCTTTCTGAAGCAACTGACGGTGATATGAAGGTGCGCATTTTTCCGAACTCGGTCCTGACCGGTGGTGATCAAATCAAGCAGGCAGAAATGCTGGGTGCAAACAAAATCGATTTTGTCCTGACTTCTGCTATTAACGTGACGCCGTTAATTCCGGAAATGGCAGTATTCTCGCTGCCTTACTTATTTGATGACTATAAAGCTGTCGATGACGCGATTAATGGCCCGGGCGGTAAAAAGATCGAACAAATCGCGCTGGATAAAAATATTATTATTCTGGCCTGGGGTGAGAATGGTTTTCGTGAGCTGACCAACAGCGTGAAAGCGGTGAAATCGCCGGACGATCTGCAAGGTATGTCAGTGCGTGTTGCCGGCCCTATGTATATTGATGTGTTTACGGATTTGGGCGCTAACCCGCAACAAATCCAGTGGGCTGAAACTTTCCCGGCTCTGCAGCAGGGGGTTGTGGATGGTCAGGAAAACCCGGTAGGCGCGATTATTGTTCCGCAGCGTTTGTATGAAATTCAGAACAACATCACCTTGTGGCACTACTCTTATGACCCGATTTTCCTGGCGGTAAGCCGCAAAGTCTGGGACAGCCTGGATGCAGAGACGCAGCAGAAAGTATCCAAGGCGGCGCAAGAAGCGATGCAATATCAAAGAGAGATTTCTCGCCAGAAAACCGCCGATGGTGTTCAGGTGCTGCGTGACAACAATATGCAGGTGATGGAGCTGACGCCGGAGCAGATCGACGCGTTCCGTCAAAAAACCAAACCTTCTTACAATAAGTGGAAAGAAAAAGTCGGTACAGATATTGTCGGCTTATTTGAGGGCTAATTAGCCTGCAGGGGCTGTTGAACCCGCGATCTGCCTGCCTGAGCCTTGTCTCAGCTGTTCAACAGGCCCTGTCATCCCACTCCATGCAAGTCTTTCACACTCATTCATACTCGATTAAAAATATAAAATGACTACAGCCACACTGTTCAACAAAGCATGGCGGCAATTAGAAGAAACCATCTGCGTAATGATTTTCGTGGTTATGCTGGTGCTGGGTTTTGCTAATGTCATCGTGCGTACCTTTACCAACTATTCCTTAGCTTCAACTCAAGAGATTGTCATCAACGGTATGGTGGCCCTGACTCTGTTTGGTACCGCTATTGCCATTAAGCGCAGCCAACTGCTTTCGGTTGATTTTCTGATCGATAAGGTTACTCCAAGTGTTCGCAAGCTGCTTCAGGTCGCTATTAGCGGCGCGATTGTCTTTACCCTGGTGGTGATGCTGTATTACATGGTCGATCTGTTGATGAACCAATACCAATCGCAAACTCTCACCAGTGCACTTCAGATTAAAGCCTGGTACTACACAACCATCCTGCCTCTGGCGTTTGTTCTGATGATCATTCGTCAGATTGAGTGGTTGTTTACCCAGTTAAAGCGGCATACGAATTAAAAAATAAGGTGGTAGTTGTGGATATATCTGTTGGGAGCCAGATGATCATTTTGTTCTTCGCTCTGATCATCTTTGGTGTGCCAGTGGCGTTTTGTTTAGGGCTGTCTGCGTTGTTTGCCATGTGGCAGATGGACTTCGGCCTCGATATGGTGGCCGATTTAGTCATTGCCAGCAGCTCAAAGTATACCTTGCTGGCGATTCCCTTTTTCATTCTGGCCGGCAACATCATGGGCATCAGCGGTATTGCCGAAAGGATGATTCTGTTTTTCCGGGTACTGGTTGAAAAACTGCCCGGCAATATGGGGCTGGTTGGTACGGTTGTGTGTCTGTTCTGGGGGTCGGTGAGCGGTTCCGGTCCGGCTTCTGTTGCTGCTATAGGTCCGCTTATTATTAAAGGCATGGTCGAAGACGGCTACAGTAAACCGTTTGCCGCTGGGCTGGTATCGACCGGAGCCGCGTTATCGCTGATCATTCCGCCTTCGATCGGGCTGGTCATTTACGGTGTGATTGCCGAGACGTCGATCAGTGATTTGTTTCTGGCCACGATAGTGCCGGGTATTCTGCTGGGCTGCTTGATGCTGCTCATGTTGCCGTTGTCGCGCCATTATCAGGCAGATTCAGAGGCGGATCAGGCCATTTCACTGCGTGTTGCCAACAATCAGGAAGGTACTTATCTGCAGCGTCTTTACCAGGCGTTTACCCACGCTTTTTGGGGCTTATTTACGCCGGTGCTGATTCTCGGCGGCATTTACGGCGGTATATTTACCCCGACCGAAGCCGCCATCATTGCTTCTGTGTATGCCATTATTGTCGGCAGCCTGATTTATCGCACCATTAATCTCAAACAGATTTATGCCGCATTTGCCCATTCCGCGTGTTCTTCTGCGGTAGTGATGATCGTGGTCGCCTTTGCCGGCCTGTTTGGCTGGGTGATTGAGATAGACGGGCTGGTGATTGATTACTCCGAAGTGATGCTGACCATCAGCGAAAATCCCCAGATGATTTTATTTGTGATTCTGGCTATTTTGCTGACAGTGGGCATGTTTATGGACGCGGTGACTATCATGTATATCACCCTGCCGATCTTTTTGCCTGTGGTACGTGAGCTGAATATTGATTTGACCTGGTTCGGTGTCCTGCTGATGACAGCGTTGTCGATTGGGCTGATTACGCCGCCGGTTGGTATCAACCTGTTTGTGGCTGCCAATATCACCAACTGCTCACTTGCTTCTATCGCCAGAGGGGTGATTCCGTTCTTGCTGGTTTCAATTTTTGGCCTGTGCCTGTTAGTCTGGTTCCCGCAAATTTCGTTGTTTTTACTTTAAATTCGTTGTTTTACTCTAATTTTGTTGTTTGTACTTTAATTTCGCTGTTTCTATTTGCAAGCGACTACGTCAGGAGAGGAAAGGGAGATGAAAACCATCGGTATGTTAGGTGGCATGAGTTGGGAATCCACGGTCAGTTACTACAGCGCAATCAATCAGGGAGTGAAAGAGCGGCTGGGCGGACTGAACTCTGCCAAAATTTGCCTGCATAGTGTTAATTTTGATCCGATTGAAAAACTTCAGCATCAGGGGAAGTGGTCGGAGACGGCACAACTGTTGACCGAGGCGGCGATGTCGGTTCAGGCGGGCGGAGCCGATTTCTTACTGATCTGCACCAATACGATGCATAAAGTCGCCGCTGAAATTGAAGCCCATATCGATATCCCGATCCTGCATATTGCGGATGCTACGGCGCAGCAGCTGATCAAAGATGGTGTCAGCCGGGTAGGGCTGCTCGGTACCCGTTTTACTATGGAACAGGATTTCTATCGCGGCCGGTTGCGCGACAATTTTGCTATTGATGTATTAATTCCTGATGCAGAACAACGTGACATCGTCCATCAGGTGATATATCAGGAGTTGTGTCTGGGTAAAATAAATTCCGATTCGCGTCAGCAGTATCTGACGGTTATCGAGGATTTGCAGCGCCGGGGCGCGCAAGCGGTGATTTTGGGGTGTACGGAAATCGCGCTGTTGGTACAGCAAGCGCATACAGCGGTTCCGTTGTACGATACGACCCGAATTCACGCTGAACAGGCGGTGCAGTTCGCATTGTCTGAGGATTAGATGGGGCGGGGAGAGGACAATAGATTATTGAGGTTAGTGTCGTCAGTTCAGCCTGGGAACAGCCGACCCGGGCCAAAAGAGCTGCATGCGGATTTTTCATGCTGCTCAAGGTGAGGCACAACCAGGCATCCATACCGGATGCACCCGAAAATACCTCTTCCTGCTCCCGGTCGATTTAAATATCGTCATGTAGTGGTTTTGTCTCACTCGCCTGTTCAGCGCAGTAATGTTCAATAAAGGTTTCCATGCTTACCGGCTTACTGAACAGGTAACCCTGGAAATAATCGACACCATGCACAGTGAGGTAGTCCAGCTGGTCGTTACGTTCCACTCCTTCGGCAACCGTCGGGATATTCAGGCGCCGGGCGAGATCCAGTACGTTATTGACAATGTGATTGGACAGCTCATTCTCACCAATCAAGTCGATAAAACTCTTGTCTATTTTCAGGTAATCGGCCTGAAACATCTGCAGATAGAGCAGACTCGAATGGCCGGTACCGAAATCATCAATTGAGATGCGGACATGTTCATTTTTCAGGACCTGGTAGGTGTCCATGACTTCGGCTACCTGAAAGGCCTGCTCACGTTCAGTCAGTTCCAGCACCAGGTTGATATGCGGGGCATTCATCAGCTGGCGAAAACGCTGGCAGCTTTGGACGATTTTATCGTTGATTAACTGCTCGGCGCTGATGTTGAATGCGATATGGAAATTGTCCGGAAGCTGTTTGGCTACCGGGGCAAGATGCGTCGCAGTCTGTTCGAGCAGCGCCTCGGTCAGCTTTTGTGACAGCCCGCCACGTTCGATAATAGAAATGAACTCGTACGGACCAACAATTCCACGCGTCGGGTGGTGCCAGCGCACCAGAATTTCACCGCCCACCATGCGCCCGCCACTATCAAAAATAGGCTGGATGTAAGGTTTAAATTGTTGGTGGGCGATGCCCGAAGCCAACTCTCCGGCCAGCCATGCCGGCTGACACAAAAAACGATAGATCCTGAAACTGGCAAACACATACAGCATCAGAGGGATCAGCAGGTAGTAAGTTACCTGCTTGATTATCCGCCAGTGATACATGTTGCTGTCGTAGTTGAACTGCAAACTATAGTCGTAGAGATTCGACTTGAGTATTCCTCCTCTGACCAGAGCGCTTTTTTGATCCAGACTCATTACACTCCTGTGATTGATCAGTAGCGAAGGTTTAATAAAGGCCGGATTAATATCGAGCAGGGACAGAAAGTAGCGCTCGGAAACCTCGTACAACATTCCATCAGTCCGATACAGTACAGATTCAGCTTCGAGCATACCGTTTGTGAGTTCAATCGAAGGTCCCTGCATGGTCAAAGGTAGTGCAGCCAGGCTACCTTGTATTGAATGACAGTAGCCTTGAGGCTGACTTTTTGTCGCCGAGAGTCCGCCGGGGATTTTGAGCATTTCGCGTAACAAAACTGGCTGCAGCGAGGCACAATCCTGATCCGGGTATGCGCTGATATCTCGGCTTATCTTATCCAACTGGATAAACAACTGGTCTATTTGTTCAATCACATTACGGATTTCAGCTCTGGCTTGTTCGGCTAATTGATAGGTAACCCATTGGTAGGCGGCAACAAAGGAAGACAGTGTCAGGACAATAAAGAGTAAGCCAGTGTAGAACCGGGCTTTTTTTATTCTGGACAGACGATAACTGCTTAAAGTGGCTGTAGACAAATGGTTTATTCCTGCAAGACAACAAGTTAAAGGCTCAATACCGGACTACTGCCTAGCTTATAACACAATTTATTTGTGCTACAACATGATAGTGTACCTGAAATCTGTGCTTCTATTAAAGCTCAACTCAACACGAATCTCCATGTGACGACGGCAATTAATGATTTAAAATTATGTTTGGCGCTGCGTCTCTATAGCGGTATAGCGCCAAGAGGGTAAATATTTATATTGCAATGGTTCGGCTTAAACTGTGCGGCTAATGGCCGGGCCGTCAATAGGGCCGATGAATTACCAACCAAAAGCAGTCAACAGTAGGCACGACAGGGCTGGTTTTGATATCATCAGCGCCAGATTTTACGCCATTGATGGTTGGGTTTATGTTGTATTCACTACTCACTGTGTTTGCGCCTATGTTACTGGGTGCACAAATTTTGCTGACGCTGGTTTTAGTTAAAGGGGATATCTGCCCCGGACAGCGCGGACGCATTCATAAAGTACTACCGGCCATTGCTGTACTTTGGTTGGCTGTCACTTCAATTAAAATCGAAGCCTTTTTGATTGTTGCTGCGCTTTTCTATTTTTATTCTCAGGTTCAGACCAAGAAAACCCGTGACAGCGGGCCGATGTGGGTGCTGTATCTGGCTGATGGACTGGCGATTGCTTACGTGGCAATTTTGCTGGGAGACGCGCACAGTTGGTCGGCTGCGCTCTCTCTGCTGACCATGGTTGCGCTATTGGGGGCGATGTTCGGTCACCTGCTGATGACCATTGCCCGAACTCGTTTACAGGCTTTCCATCGTATTCTGCCCGTGGCTGGTATTCTTTCTGCCATGTTAACCACATTATGCATCGTGCCTTATGCGCACAGTCTCGATAGTGACAGCTTGTATGCCATGACGCAGCCATTGCTTGTCAGTTTTGCACTCTTGGTTGCCGGTATCATAGTCTGGAGTTGGCACATCATGATGTCAAAGACGGTTGATAAAGTGCAGCTTGCTGTGGCTCAGGTTATGATTCTTGCGGCATCGACCGGTTTCCACGGCCTTTACCTGATGTAATAGGGGCCTGGATGAAAAATGAGAGATATTGAGAAAGCGCCTTCGGGCGCTTTTTGTTTTTGCTGCGCCACTCTGCTCTCCGTCAGGGGTGTAAATTCACCCCGCAGGTCGGGATTTCGTTCTAAGCTTATACGGAGAAAGGGCGTTGTATGACATGACCAATTAACCTGGTTGAAGCCGACTTGCAGGTCTGCACGTCCTATCGTCCTGTAACCTGAGGAGCACCATGATGGATTTGAGTAATGCCGGTAAGTTAGACAGTGCCATTCTGTTGGGAATCGTCAATGAAAAGTTACGTCTTGAATGTGACAGCCTTGATGAGTTGGTGACCACTTATGAAATGGATGTGGATCATGTGGTCGACAAACTGAGCGCTCTCGGATTTCAGTACGATCCGCTGACCAATCAGTTTAAATGTGCCGGCACTAGCTAGGGCAGCGAGTCAATCAATGGGCCTGCTTAAGAGCAGGCCCATTGGCAAATGTATCCAGTCAGGCCATCTTGATGCCATCAAGGTGGCTTTTGCATTGCTGACGGGCAGTCGCAAAAAAGGCCTGCAGATAACGTTTATCTTTCTCACTGTTACGGGTTGCGGCAAACAAGCGGCGCCATAGTCCTTTACCAAGTGGTTTACTGGTAACCAGACCTTGGCGCGAAAACTCACTGATGGCCCAGTTTGGTAATGCCGCCACGCCAAGTCCGGCCGAGACCATCTGAACCAGCATCAGCGTATTATCGGCTTGTTTCCATTTGGCCGGCTCAATACCTGCTGGCTGCAGAAAATGTTTCACCACGTCGAGGCGCTGTTTTTGCACCGGATAGCTGAGCATGGTTTGTCCGGCTAAATCTTGTGGTGTAATGAACTCTTTTTCCGCCAGCGGATGATTGGTTGCCGTCACCAAACGCATTTCGAAATCGAACAGCGGCTCATAATGCACTTCGGAACGCGGCAGAATATCGGAAGTAATCACCAGGTCCAACTCACCGGCCAGCAGGGCTGGCAGAGGTTCAAAGCCGAAACCGGATGAGAAATCCAGTGCCACACTTGGCCAGGCAATCTGATATTCACGCAAAGCAGGCATCAGCCACTGAAAACAAGAGTGGCATTCGATCGCCATGTGCAGGCGTCCGTTCACATCTTCTTTCAGACTGGCCAGCTCATTTTCTGCTTTGGCGAGTTTAGGGAGTACCTCATCGGCCAGTTTAAGTAAGATTTCTCCTTCGGAGGTAAAGCGTACCGGACGGGTCTTACGCAGAAACAGCTGTCCGCCGATGCGGGCTTCGAGATCTTTAATCTGATGCGATAGGGCAGACTGGGTTAAATGCAGCGCTGTAGCCGTGGAAGTCAGCGAACCAGTGTCCCGCAGTGATACTAGTGTACGCAGGTGCTTGAGTTCTATCATGAGTTGCCTAGTCCAACTTGGAATTATATTTTTGAATTTACGCCGTTTCTATAGGCGTGTAAACATCTAGACGTCTATTTAATCTAAATAAACTTAAAGTAGGAGTAGTTCACCATGAATTATTTTGATAAACAAGTTGAATATCAAAGCGAGGGTTCATTTTACGGTGAGGGTGTTCAGTGAGCGGACTTTGGTCTGTATACACCTAATCTGTCGTGTGAGGGAGTCACCGTGTTATAAAAAAAAAGCGAGAGGCCTCATTGAAGCCACCTTTTCTTGTTCAATATGGCGGTAACGAATGCTATTCTGCCAAGGTCAATAAAGCAACGATAATATGACACATGGTGGATAAGGAGTATTTCCACTGTTCAGCACTCTTAGGGAAAGCAGTAATATGACAAAATCATTCGGACTTAAACAAATCCTTCTTGTTTCGGTCATGGCCTTGGTCGCGGCATCAGTCGCGATATCCAGTACCATCTCCTACCTGAAGGAATCGGAAGTGATTAGTGCAATGATCACCCGCAGCGGCGAGATCTACACCCAGGATAAAGCCAACCTGGTGCAGACCTTCATTCAGGAAAAAATCACGGCGGTGAAAGGAATAGGCGAGCTGTATAAAGATCAGCCTTATCCGGGTAATTCGGCGCAGGATTACATCGATCTGACCGAGCTGTTTGCCACCACGCTGGCGACCGGCAGCTCTTTTATCGGCTTTGAATCCAACGGTGATGCCTACTGGAACCAGATTACCGATGCATGGCCCGGACATAAATTCAATGGTGATATTCGCACCATGAGTTACTACAAGGAAGGACGTCAGTCGACGACCCCTTCACTGACGGATCCGTATCCGGATTCCGCTGATCCGAACACTTACTGGGTCAGTATTGTGCAGCGAACTCAGGATGGCATGTTGGGTGTCGACATGAAACTGGGTTTTCTCAACAAGCTGGTGGAACAATCGACCGATCTGGCCGGCAGTGCTGCCATGATCATCAACCATGATGGTACGGTGCTTGCGTCTTCACAAAATAGCGCGCTAAAACCCGGTGACAAGACTCTGGAAAGCGACTGGTTTAAAGGTGCAGCTAAGAGCATTATTGGTTCTGAGCACAGCGTGCAGGACTACCAACTGAACGGTGAAGACAAAATCTTTTACTCAAGCCAGATTAAAGTGGCTAATAAAAACTGGTACTTTGTGATTGGACAAAGTAAGGGTATCGCTTTTGCCAATCTTACCGACTCTAAGCACTCTGCGATTGTGATAGGCCTGGTCGCTACCCTGGTCAGCGTGTTGATTGCTTATCTGGTGATTCAGATGCTGTACCGTCCGATTTTATCGCTCAAACAGACCATCCACAGCCTGTCGAGCGGCAATGGCGATTTGACCCAACGTCTTGAGGTGAAATCACAAGATGAGCTTGGTCAGATAGCTCAGGGTGTGAACAACTTCATCAGCCAGTTACAAAGTATGATGCTGGAGATCAAGCAGGCTTCACAAACGCTGCAGTCGAACGTCGGTTCGGTCGAGACATTGTCACAGCGTAACGCCGACAAGCTGCGCCATCATGTTGTCGAGACTGAGCAGATCGTCACCGCGCTGGAAGAAATGAATGCGACCGCCGGTTCAACCGCGTCGGACGCTGCCAACACGTCCAATATTACCCAGCAGGCTAACCATACCAGTGTTGAGTCACGTCAGATTATGGCTCGTTCACTGGCGACTGTGGATGCACTGATTAAAGACGTGGACATGACGGTCGACAGTGTGCGCAGCATGAGTGAAGAAACTCAGAGTATTCATTCGGTTCTGACTGTGATTGGCGAAATTGCAGAACAAACCAATCTGCTGGCGCTGAATGCGGCCATAGAAGCGGCGCGAGCTGGTGAGCAGGGGCGTGGTTTTGCCGTAGTTGCGGATGAAGTGCGCAATCTGGCTAACCGCACCAAAGACAGTACCCAGGAAATCGAGAATGCGATTGGCCGTTTATTGCAGGGCAACCAGGTTGTGGTTGATGCAATGAGTAAAACCAAGCAGCGTTGTCACGACACGGCCAGCAGTTCACAGAACGTTGCTGACAGCCTGGAAACAATGGCAAGCTACATTGACGACATCAACGACCTCAGCACTCAGATTGCGACCGCAGCGGAGGAACAGAGCAGCGTCACGCATGGTGTCAGCGAGAGTATGAACGAGCTCAACCAGATTGTCACCGAGCTGGATGAGATTGGGTCACGCACTCTAGCGGGTATGAGTGACATCACTCAGGTCAACCAGCAGATCGTCTCGACCATCAGCCGCTTTAAGCTTTGATGGTTAACCTGCAAATACGTTAACCGACAGATAAAAAAACAGGAGGCTCAGGCCTCCTGTATTCTATGGACAATCTTTTTCAGTCACCATTTGGTCAATCATCAGCTGACCGCGCGTATTGCGCATCTTAATCCGGTAGCTTAGACCAACATCCAGATTGGCACGGATGTCTTTGTCATTGCAGAAGCTGTGAATGCTGTTTTGCAGCACCTGGCTGGCCGGTTTGGCTTTCGGATGGTCGATGTTATAGACCATCATCATCTCAATCATACTGCCTGTGGAGCTGGCACGCATAATATTCAGCGGACCGAGTTCAAGTGGCAACTCTGCACTCAGAATACTGGCGCGATTCGCGGCCAGCAGTTCCAGATTTTTTTCACGTTCAGCCGTCGAGCTGCAACCGGCCAGTAACGCCAGGCAGATCAGCGCCAGACCAAAGGATGATTTTTTCATATCAGAATACTTTTTTGAATGGTTTCACGATAACGTTAGCATAAACACCGGCAGTTACATAAGGATCTGCATCTGCCCAGGCTTTGGCGTCATCCAGTGAATTGAACTCTGCGATCACAGTTGACCCCGTGAATCCTGCCTCACCGGGGTTATCTGAATCGATCGCTGGCATCGGACCTGCTGTTAACAAGCGGCCTTCATCCTGGAGAGTTGTCAGTCGCTCAAGGTGAGCCGGGCGAACACTCATACGTTTCTCCAGCGAGTTTTCAACATCTTGTGAGAAGATGACGTACCACATATTAATTTCCTTATAAGTTGCTTATCGGTAAGTGTATACCTAAATTAGGTCAGAGATACTAATGTACTGAAACAGATTGAGTTTTAAAGGGCAAAAAACAGATTTTTTGATTATTTGCCTGGCTTAATCGGACGTGGACGGCCATCGGCATCAATGGCCACGTAGTTAAACGTCGCTTCGCAGACTTGAAAACGGTCCAATACTCCGTTTTCTTTGACAGGTTTTACCCATACTTCCAGATTAATTGACATCGATGTACGGCCTATTTTGGTGCATTCGCCGTAGCAACAGACGACGTCGCCCACCCGGACCGGTTTCTTAAAGGTAATGCTCGACACCGACACAGTAACGATACGTCCGCAGGAGATTTCTTTGGCCAGAATGCCGCCGGCCAAATCGAGCTGAGACATAATCCAGCCACCAAAAATATCGCCGTTTGCGTTGGTATCGGCTGGCATTGCCAGGGTTCTGAGCAGCATCTGGCCCTTCGGTGAGTGTACTTCCTGATTCATTCTTGATATCCGCAATAAACAAAACAGCGACCGTATAGGTCGCTGTAACAACAATAATAGGAATTATAACAACAAAAGTATCAGTGATTCACCTTTCGGGCACTGTTTGCTGTTTTACTCGCCAGAGTTGTTCTGCTCTTTAGGCAGGTGCTTATAAATATAGACACCGGTCAGCAGAGTGTAAGCGAAAGTCGCCGCCAGCAGGCCGAACACTTTAAAGTTGACCCAGGTGTCGAGCGGCAGCTGGTACGCGATGTAAATATTGAGGACCGCACACACAGAGAAGAAACCCACCCAGGCCCAGTTTACCTTGCTCCATACCGCTTCCGGCAGAGTGATTTCTTTGCCCAGCATGCCTTTAATCGCTGATTTGCCCATTAAATGGCTGATCGTCAGTCCCAGCGCGAAAATCATGTAGACAATAGTTACTTTCCATTTGATGAAGTTATCATCGTGCAGGAAGATGGTCATGCCACCAAAAACCGCCACCAACAAAAAGGTGATGATCTGCATTTTTTCCACTTTCTTAAACAGGAAGTAAGTCACCACTATCTGCACTGCCGTTGCGGCAATAAGTGCGCCGGTGGCGACATAGATGTCATAGAACTTGAACAGGGCAAAAAAGATGATCAGTGGGATAAAGTCGAGCAATTGTTTCATGGTGTCGATACGTCCGAATAGTAGCTTGCTGACAGTCTAACGAATTAAGACCGCCAGCTAAACATTAAATGATAATTTGAAACAAATTTGTCGGCGTTTGCGCTTGGTTACAACTGGCAGGAGAGTGCTTGAGCGTTGTGCAAGTAGCCTTCATTGCTCAGGTTTTCGACCAGTTGCTCCAACTCGTCATCGGACAAGTTAAAACAGCTCGACTTACCGGTCATGTCACGTAAGGTTTGATGGTAGGCACTATTGTCGCTGGCTCCGAATCGCTCGTGCAGCAGGGTTTCGATACCTTGGTGAATCAGAGCATAATAGCAGTGGCGTTGCATGGTCATGGTAGACCTCCTTAGTAAAGCCACTCAGGCGAAGTCTGGTTTCAAAGTTTTCTACGTGTCGATGACGTAAAAGGTGCAACGGTCAGGAGAAAATAGCAGATATGAAAAAGCCACTCCGAAGAGTGGCTTTGGCAATTTTCTCGGTGCAGTGCCCGCTCAATCAGAATTATGCTTCCTGATTCTGGTACTCTTTTTCAGCTTCTGCTTCTTCTTTGATCAGAGCATCAACGATAACCGCACACGCGGCGTCACCAGTGATGTTCAGCGCAGTACGGATCATATCGAAGATACGGTCCAGAGCGAACAGCAGTGGCAGACCTTCGATTGGAATACCTGCCGCTAGCAGTACAGCAACAACCAGGAATGACGGACCCGGTACACCTGCCTGACCAACAGCGCCCAGAGTTGCAGTGACGATGATCGCAACGTAAGCGCCCATGCTCAGGTCAATATGGAACAGTTGTGCGAAGAAGACAGCAACCAGGCCGTAGTAAATCGCGTTACCGGACATATTGATGGTTGCGCCCAGAGGCAGTACGAATGACGCGGTAGAGTTACGCACACCCAGTTCGTTTTCAACGGTGTCCATCGTTACTGGCAGAGTGGCCATTGATGATGCAGTAGACAGTGCCACGGCTTGCGGTTTCTTCATCGCTTTGATGAAGTTCTTCGCTGAAGTCTTAGTGAACAGTTGGATCATCAGCGGGTAAACCACGAAACCGAAGATCAGGATAGCGGCTACGTACACAACAAACAGCTTGAACACCACCATCAGTGCGCCGAAACCGAATGTACCCACGGCTTCAGCCATCAGGCCAAATACACCGATAGGGGCGATAATCATGACCTTGTTGATCATCCATACCATGGCATCAACAAGAGTATTTACGCCATTGATCACTGGCTCACGTTTGTTCTTTGGCTGCTTAGAAATCGCTACGCCCAGGAACAGGCAGAAGACCAGAATCTGCAGGATGTTCGCATCATTCAGTGACTGGAAAACGTTGGTTGGGATCATACCAATGATGGTGGCCCAGAAAGTTGGTAGTTCACCTTTTGATGCATATTCAGAAGAGAACATGCCTTCCACGCCGGAGACATCAATGCCTAGACCTGGCTGGAATACGGCACCCATTACCAGAGCCAGAGCTACCGCCAGCGCTGAAGTCACAGCAAAGTAACCCAGAGTTACGAAGCCGACTTTACCTGCGGACTGGCTGTCACCCAGACCGGCTGCACCTGAAATCAGGGCAACGGCGACCAGTGGGATCACCAGCATTTTGATTAAATTAATGAAAATGGCACCCAGAGGTGCAAACATTGCGGCGTCTTGACCCATGGTGGCACCGATTGCAGTACCCAGGATCATCGCAATCACGACCTGAACGCCGATGTTGCTTAATAAGTTCTTTTCTTTTAACACTTCCATAACCTCTGTGCTAACAATATTGAAATGTCCAGTATTACCCTCTGTGCATAATATATTCAGTGGATAATTGTATTGTTCCCGCTTTTTACACGTTCCTGTCACAATTGGCAATATGTAATCAGGGGGAATTTGGCATCAAACAACTATTTTATTGACGTGAGTAGGATTTTTAAGCACACGAAAACGTTTGCTTTGAAGTTTTAAGTAAGTGAAATGTCAATGAATTAGCACAGTATAAGGAAGGAATAAAACGGGGACTTGTTAGTAAAGTGTTTGGTTTCTGACATGAGTAAGAAACCAAACACTTATCTTAACAGCATTTACCGATAAGTTGCTGCTTTCATATTACGGGTGAATTGTGCTAACTCTGTTAACATTTTCTCATCGTCACCCTGGTTGGTCTCGATAATTTTTACCACGGCTGAACCCGAGATAGCGCCGGCTGCGCCGGAAGCGATAGCCTGTTTAACCTGCTCCGGTTCGGAAATGCCAAAGCCAAGCAGAGAGGGTGGCGCATTATACTGGTTGAGTTTGTCCAGCTGAGTCAGGACCGGCATCTTAGCTTTAGTTTCGGTACCGGTGACACCGGCACGAGACAGCAGGTAAGTGTAACCACCACCGAGTTTGGCTACCGATTGCAATGTTTCATCACTCGCTGTCGGCGGTGCGATGAAAATTGGCTTGATACCGTATTTATTTGCCGCTGCGACAAATTCTTCACTTTCGTTGGTCGGGACGTCCGCCACCAACACCGAATCGATGCCCGTTTGCTGGCAACGTTGGTAGAAGTTGTCAACACCACGTGCGTAAACCAGGTTCGCATACATCAGCAGGCCAATTGGCAGTTCCGGATACTGAGCACGGATTTTACCAATCAGCTCAAAGCAGACACTCGGAGTCGTTTGGGCGTCCAGAGCACGAATATTTGCGCCCTGAATGGTCGGACCGTCCGCCAAAGGGTCAGAAAACGGGATACCCAGTTCCAGAGCATCAGCACCTGATTCGACCAGCGTTTGCATGATACGCAGTGATTGCTCCGGATTCGGATCGCCGATGGTGACAAACGGAACGAAAGCCCCCTGTTTGTTGTCAGCCAGACGCTGGAATAGCGATTGATAGCGGTCCATTAGATCTCTCCTTTTTCTTCTAAAATCTTCAACACGGTGAAGATATCTTTGTCACCACGGCCGGAAAGGTTAACCACCAGCAATTGTTCTTTATCAGGTTCGGCGTACGCCATTTTCACTGCCTGAGCCAGTGCATGCGAAGATTCCAGCGCAGGGATGATGCCTTCATTGCGGGCCAGTTTCTGGAACGCTTCCAGCGCTTCATCATCGGTAATGCTTTCGTATTCGGCGCGGCCAATCGCGTTCAGGTGCGCATGCTGCGGGCCGACTGACGGGAAGTCCAGACCAGCAGACACAGAGTAAGACTCTTCAATCTGACCGTCTTCGTCCTGCATCATCGGTGCTTTCATGCCGAAGTAAATGCCGGTTTTACCGTGTTTCAGCGGCGCGCCGTGCATGTCGGTATCAATACCTTTACCCGCTGGTTCAACACCAATCAGGCGCACTGACTCTTCTTCGATGAAATCGGCGAACATACCGATAGCGTTTGAACCGCCGCCGACACAGGCAATCACTGCATCCGGCAGACGCCCTTCACGCGCCAGGATTTGGTTCTTGGTTTCTTCACCGATAATGCGCTGAAATTCACGTACGATAGTCGGAAACGGGTGAGGGCCTGCGGCAGTACCCAGCAGGTAGTGCGCAGTTTCGTAGCTGCCAGACCAGTCACGCAGCGCTTCGTTACATGCATCTTTCAGCGTTGCGGAACCGGAGTGAACCGGGATCACTTCCGCTCCCATCAGGCGCATACGGAATACGTTCGGGCTTTGGCGCTCGACGTCTTTCGCCCCCATGTAAACGCGGCATTTCAGCCCCATCAGCGCACAAGCCAGAGCGGTGGCAACGCCGTGCTGACCTGCCCCTGTCTCTGCAATGATTTCCGTTTTTCCCATGCGTTTAGCCAGCAGAGCCTGACCCAGTACCTGGTTGGTTTTGTGCGCGCCGCCGTGCAGCAGATCTTCGCGCTTCAGGTACAGCTTGGTTTTGGTACCCTTGGTGATGTTTTGCGTCAGAGTCAGCGCGGTCGGACGACCCGCATACTCTTGCAGCAGGGACATAAATTCAGAACGAAATTCAGGATCTTCCTGTGCGTCGATAAAAGCCTGTTCCAGCTGGTCGAGTGCCGGAACCAGGATTTGTGGTACAAACTGACCACCGTATTCGCCAAAGTAGGCGTTTAATTTTGCCATGATCTTATTCCTTCAATAACCGTTTCTTGCGATTTATGGTTATGGTCAATTAGTAATTACGGATTTCGTTGAATGCCTGGCGCAGTTTGGCCATGTCTTTTTTACCCGGCTCGCTCTCAACTCCTGAGTTGAGGTCCAGACCGAGGCAGCCCAGCTGGGCCGCTTGTTTGACATTGTCCGGATTAAGGCCGCCGGCCAGCATAATGCGTTGTGGGTTGTCGATCAGGTTCCAGTCAAACACACGGCCGGTGCCGCCACTCTGGTTGCCCACTTTGGCATCAAGCAAGTGACGATCGACGTTATTCAGCATGGCTGGTAACGTGTCTTCGATGCCGTACGCCTTCCATACTTCAGTCTGCTCCGGCAGGCGGGCGTTGAGTTCATCGACATAAGCCTGGTCTTCATCACCGTGCAGTTGGACGGCAAACAGACCCAGGTCAGTTGCGATATCAACGACAGCATCGATACTGTGATTCTGGAACACACCCACGTATTGCAGCGGCGCACCGCTCATGGTCATACGTGCGGTCTCGATATCAACGTAGCGTTTCGATTTTTCCACAAAAATCAGACCACCAAATGCCGCGCCAGCCTGATACGCTTTCACCGCGTCGTCGGCATGAGTCAGCCCACATACTTTGTTTTCACCCAGCACCACTTTACGTACGGCCAGTTCAACATTGTCCTGACTCATCAGTGAGCTGCCGATCAAAAAGCCATTGGCGAAGCGGGACAGGTCACGTACTTGCTGGTGAGTGTAGATACCGGACTCGGAAATCACTGTGGTACCTTTTGGCAGTTTCGGTGCCATTTGTTTGGTACGGTTAAGATCCGTCGTCAAATCGCGCAGGTTTCGGTTGTTGATACCGATAACTCGTGCCTGTAGTGCCACGGCGCGCTCCAGCTCTTCATCGTTACTGACTTCTGTCAGCACGCCCATGCCCAGCTCGTGAGCCACGTTAGCCAGCTCACGGTAAGTGTCGTCATCCAGTACAGATAACATCAGCAGAATAGCATCGGCGCCGTAGTGACGAGCAAGATAAACCTGGTAAGTGTCGATCATGAAATCTTTGCACAGCACTGGCTGGGAAACCTGGGCACGCACGCGTGGCAGGAAGTCAAAACTGCCCTGAAAGTACTTCTCATCAGTCAGTACAGAGATGGCATTCGCGTACTGGTTGTAGACCGACGCGATGTAGTCCAGATCGAAATGCTGACGAATCAATCCCTTCGATGGCGATGCTTTTTTGCATTCCAGAATGAATACGGTGTTGTCGCCGCTGAGCGCATCGTAGAAGCTACGATCGGAAGCAGTCAGCAGAGATTTGAAGGTTTCCAGTGGTTGTGAGGCTTTGCGCTCAGCAACCCAGGTCACTTTGTCAGTGACGATTTTTGCCAGTACTTCGGCCATCTGGGCATTGTGCACCGAAATGTGCTCAGACAATTGTCCGGATGATGGGGTGTGTGCTTTGTTCTGTTCAGACACGTTTTGTTCAGACATCAGGGGATTAACCTCGCTCTGCTAGTTGTTGTACCAGATCAAACGCTTTGCCTGAGTTCATGACATCAATGGCTTGTTGTGCGTTGGCTTTCAAATCTTCAAAGCCAAACATGCGCAGCAACAGGGCAACGTTCACCGCCACTGCGGCGACCTGAGCAGATGTCCCCTTGCCAGTCAGAATGTTTTCGATGATGAGGCGGTTTTCCTGTGGATCGCCACCTTCAATGGCTTGCAGCGGGTAGCTGTCCAGGCCAAAGTCTTGCGGCGTAAGGGTGTACTCGACAATTTTACCATCTTTGATTTCGGCAACCAGTGTCTCTCCATGAATTGCCACTTCGTCCAATCCTGAACCATGAACCACAGCGGCTCGTTTCAAACCCATTTGTACCATGGTTTCGGCGATAGGACGAACCAATTCTGGGCTGTATACGCCCATTAGTTGGATATTCGGGCGAGCCGGGTTAATCAGCGGGCCGAGAATATTGAAAATGGTGCGGGTTTTCATGCTCTGACGCACTGGTGCCGCATGGCGGAAACCACCGTGATATTGCGGCGCAAACAGGAAGGCGACGCCGAGATCGTCCAGAGCCTGACGGGTATTCTGTGCGCTCATTTCCATGTTGATACCAAATGCGCTGAGCAGATCCGATGAACCGGATTTGCTCGATACTCCGCGGTTGCCGTGTTTGGCCACTTTGACCCCACAAGCTGCCGCAACGAACGCTGAGGTGGTTGAAATGTTGATGGTGTTAGCGCCGTCGCCACCGGTACCGACGATGTCGGCAAAGTCATAATCCGGGCGTGGGAAGGGGCTGGCATTCGCTACCAGGGCGCGTACTGCACCGACGATTTCGTCTGGTGTTTCACCTTTGATTTTCAGTGCGGTCAGCGCGGCAGCCATCAGAGGTTGCTCACACTCACCACGGATAATGTAGTCAAATAGTGCCTGGCTCTCATCCTGAGTCAGCGCCTGCTGTTCATACAGCTTATTAATGATCGCTTGCATTGCTTTCTCTCCGTATCCTGCCAGCTCGTTGATGTATATCAGTTATTCAGCGAGCGGTTAATCTTTTGTCTGTCGTGTTCGCGCCGGATCTGTCGTCTGCGAATTGGGTCTGACGTCAAATGAAAGGGACGTCGTTATGCTTTATCCATCGCCCAGTTAATCGCGTTCGCGAGCAGAGTCGCACCCTGAGTGGTCATGATGGATTCCGGGTGGAACTGGAAACCGCACAGTTTGTCGGCATCGTTGACGATCGACATCGCCAGGCCATCCACTTCAGCGGTGACGGTCAGGCTGTCCGGCACTTCGGTCGCAACCAGAGAGTGATAACGGGCAATGGCCAGCGGAGAAGGCAGCCCCTGATAAATCGGGTGCTGGTTATGCTCCATCATAGAAACTTTACCGTGTACGATTTCACCGGCACCAGCCACAACGCCGCCGTAGGCTTCCACCATAGCCTGGTGTCCGAGACAAATACCGATCATCGGTACTTTGCCTTTCAGGCGTTGCAGGATTTCCGGCATGGAACCCGCGTCCGATGGCGCACCCGGACCCGGTGACAGAACCACGACTGGGTTGTCGAGTTTGGCCACCGCCTGCTCAATCACATCGGCCGGGATGTGATTACGGTAGATGGTCACTTGATGGCCAAGAGAACGGAATTGATCAACCAGGTTGTAGGTAAAAGAGTCAAAGTTATCGATAAAAACGATATTGGCGGTTTGAGTTGTTTGCGTCATGTTGAGTCTCCTTACGCCTGGTGTGCAAATTGAATCGCGGAAATCACCGCCTGAGCTTTGCCTCGGGTTTCATCGGCTTCCGATTGTGGGTCAGAGTCATACACCACGCCCGCACCAGCCTGAACCTGAGCAATACCGTTTTCAACAAACGCAGAGCGAATGACGATACAGGTGTCTAAATCACCTTCACCAGTCAAGTAACCCACTGCGCCGCCGTAGCTGCCACGGCGTTCTTTCTCAACATCACGAATCAACTGCATGGCGCGGATTTTCGGCGCGCCGGTCAGGGTGCCCATGTTCATGCAGGCCTGGTAAGCGTGCAGGGCATCCAAGTCACTGCGCAGTTGGCCAACTACGCGGGAAACGAGGTGCATCACGTGGCTGTAGCGATCAACTTTGAGCAGGTCCGCCACGTGACGGCTGCCGGCTTCGGCAATACGCGCCACATCATTACGGGCCAGGTCAACCAGCATCATATGTTCGGCGTTCTCTTTCTTGTCGCAGCGCAGTTCCAGTTCCAGACGGCTGTCGAGGTCGAAGTTAATCGAACCATCCGCATTTTTACCGCGCGGGCGGGTACCGGCGATCGGGTAGATTTCAATCTGGTTGGTGTCTGTTGCGTATTTCAGCGCGCTCTCCGGTGAAGCACCGAACAGGGTGAAGCGTTCATCCTGCATGTAGAACATGTACGGGCTCGGATTGCTCTCTTTCAGGCGCTGGTAAGCGGCCAGAGGGGAAGGGCAAGGCAGGAAGAAACGGCGTGATGGGACGACCTGGAAAATATCGCCTTTAATCACGTGATCTTTCAGATCGCGCACGATATCGCAGAACCGTGCGTCTTCAATATTAGTGGTCAGTTCAACGTTTGGCAGCTTAGTGGCCTGCGGCAGAGTCAGGTTCTGCGACGTTTGCGCTTTGATCTCTTCCTGACGGGCACGCAGCGTTGCTTTGACGGCACTGTCAGAGGTAAACGCCGTTGCCTGTAACTGGCAGGTCGCGGTCTGGTGGTCGATGATCATCAGGTTCTCAGACACATAGAACACGTAATCCGGACAGTCGTTGATTGCCGCGGCTTCACCGAGTGGTTCAAAGTTTGCCACCATATCGTAAGCAAACAGACCACCAAGGAAGAGCGCGTATTTATCTTTATCGCTCAGATCAAAGCTGTGCTGCACCAGGCGCAGCGCATCAAATGATGACGCTTCACGCAGGCGCGAATCTTCATCTAATGTATCGCATGGTGTGGTAAACGTCAGCGTCAGGGTTGACTCGCTGCGCTGGCTCGGGATGTCTGCCACAACGTTTTGCGCCAGAACGTCGATCAGAGCACGGCCGTTATCACTTAATGCCTGAAAGGTTACTTCGTGGCCGTAACAGATGATGCGTGCAGCGGCATCAACCAACAGCAGGCTTTTCAGGTTTTGTTTTGAGTCGATTTCGGCAGATTCCAGCAACAGGCAGTCTGTTTTACCGTCACACAAAGCGTGAAACAGTGCGGTTGGATCCTGGGTGTACGGCAACGTCGTATTCAGTACTTCAATGGTTGCGCGATTTTTGATTTCAATGGCCTTGTTCACAAGACCTCCTTATCTGAATTTTGCGTTTGCCGGTTGGGTTTGTTCGCTGTAATGCAGACTGATGTATGGAGCGAAACCCGACGAATAATATAATGAAAAATAAAATAAAAAGCCCGCTAAGTCAGCGGGCTTCTTGAAAGACGTTTCCTGTCAGACAGGTATACGCGAGCCCACTAAGAACTTGTCCAAGTGTGCCACCAGTTTAGCGCTGCAACAGCAGGGCTGAATTGGGGATTATGGTTTGCTGTAATTTCTAGTAACATGGGAACCTTAAACTGTGCTCTCGTATTTGTGTACTAGTAAACTAGTGCGGAGGTCGAAAGTCAAGCCCAAATAACCGGCAAATTAAAAAAATTATGAAAATTGACCTACACAGTCACACCACGGCATCTGATGGTCGTCTGAGTTTCGAGCAACTGATTGAAAGAGCGGTTGAATTTAACATCGATGTGCTGGCGATCACTGACCACGATACGGTCGATTCACTGCAACCGGCACGTGAGTATATTCAGTCCCGGCAACATGCGATTACCCTGATCAACGGGATTGAATTCTCGACCGTGTGGCAAAACAAAGACATTCATATTGTCGGCCTGAATATCGATATCCAAACGCCGGAGCTGCTGCGTTTAATTGAAGCGCAAAAAGCGCACCGTGTGGCGCGGGCGGAAATGATTGCCGAGCGTCTGGAAAAGGCGACCCGTGAAGGTGTTTTAGAAGAAGTGCAAGCCATTGCCGGCGATGCGCCGATCACGCGTGCCCATTTTGCCAAATGGCTGGTGGATGCCGGCTATGTGAAGAATATGCAGCAGGTATTTAAAAAATATCTGACCCGCAACAATCCCGGTTATGTGCCACCGAACTGGTGTACAATGAAGGACGCGATTGATGCTATCCATGCTGCCGGCGGCCAGGCGGTGCTGGCCCATCCGGCCCGTTACGATCTGACCACGAAATGGCTGAAACGCCTTATCGAGGCGTTCAGTGAAGCGGGTGGCGATGCGATGGAAGTGGCCCAGCCACAACAAGCGCCGCAAGAAAAACGCAATCTTGCCGATTATGCGATACAATACAATCTATTAGCTTCTCAAGGGAGCGACTTTCATTACCCGTCCCCGTGGATGGAATTAGGGCGCAATCTTTGGTTGCCTTCCGGAGTAGAACCTGTTTGGAAAGATTGGACCAATCTTTCCAAACATCCAGTCGAGAGACTCAATGATGAGGTATCACAATGAGCCAGTTTTTTTATGTGCATCCTGAGAATCCACAGACCCGTTTGATCAATCAGGCGGTAGCAATTATTCGCAATGGCGGTGTCATCGTATACCCGACCGATTCCGGTTATGCGCTGGGTTGCCAGTTAGAAAATAAACATGCCCTGGAGCGTATCTGTCAGATCCGCCGTCTGGACGACAAACATAATTTTACTCTGCTGTGCCGCGATTTATCTGAGCTATCTTTATATGCACGCGTTGATAACACGGCTTTCCGCTTGCTGAAGAACAACACGCCGGGTCCTTACACCTTTATTTTTAAGGGCACCAAAGAAGTGCCGCGTCGCCTGATGAATGCAAAGCGTAAGACGATAGGTATCCGCGTGCCAGACAATAAGATCGCGCTGGATCTGCTGGAGGCGCTGGGTGAGCCGCTGATGTCCACTTCGCTGATTCTGCCGGGTAACCAAACCACGGAATCGGATCCGGAAGAGATTCGCGATCGCCTTGAGCATGCGGTTGATGTCATTCTGGCCGGCGGCTATCTGGGCGAACAACCAACCACAGTGATTGATTTCAGCGAAGATGAAATGCAAGTGGTGCGTTTAGGTGCGGGCGATCCGACACCATTTGAGTAATCGAACAGGCGCTAATAAAAAGATGCTTTTTCGCGGATTTTTTGCGATAATACGCGACCGCGATTTTGAGGTCGCATCTTGTTATTCGACGTCTGAGAAGACGACATCATAGGTAGATAAATGAGCGAAAAGTTACAAAAGGTTTTAGCACGTGCTGGTCATGGTTCTCGTCGTGAGCTGGAAGCTCTGATCCGAGCTGGGCGCGTAAGTGTTAATGGCAAGGTAGCTGTCCTGGGCGAACGCCTGGATGATGAAAACGCCATCGTGCGTATAGACGGACACGTTGTGTCAGCTAAAGCGCAGGAAGAAGTTGTATGTCGCGTTCTGGCTTACTACAAGCCGGAAGGTGAACTTTGTACCCGTCACGACCCGGAAGGTCGTCGTACGGTGTTTGATCGTCTACCAAAAATTCGTGGCTCGCGCTGGATTTCGGTGGGCCGTCTGGATGCCAACACCTCGGGTCTGCTGCTGTTTACCACTGATGGTGAGCTGGCAAACCGTCTGATGCACCCAAGTCGTCAGGTTGAACGTGAGTATCTGGTGCGTGTGTTCGGTGATGTGACTGAAGACAAAGTACGCAACCTGGTACGCGGCGTTGAGCTGGACGATGGTATGGCTCGTTTTGAAGACGTAGTCTACGCTGGCGGTGAAGGCATGAACCATACGTTCTACGTGGTGATCAACGAAGGCCGTAACCGTGAAGTTCGTCGTCTGTGGGAATCACAGGAAACGACAGTAAGCCGACTGAAGCGTGTGCGCTACGGTGACATCTTCTTGGATAAAAAACTGCCTCGTGGCGGCTGGATGGAACTGTCACTGAAAGACGTTAACTATCTGCGTGAGTTGGTCGAACTGAAGCCGGAAAACAGCACTATGCTGGATCTGTCGAAAGACAACACTTCTCGTAAACGTGAGCGTTCACGCAGCCAGAAGATTCGTCGTGCAGTTCGTCGCCATGAAGAGCGCGTCAGCACACCAGCCGGCGGTCGTGCCAACTCTCGTCGTAAAGAGGGTGGCTCTCGCGGTAAAGCAGCCAGTGAACCACGTAAAGGCCGTTAAGTCAGCCGCTCTGGTCTGAGTCTGGTTAATCGTAACCTGATGACAGCAGCAGTGATAAAACATATTGAATAGCAAAGCCCGGGCCATGCTCGGGTTTTTTATTGCCGTTGGATTATTTTACTGCCGCTGGATCGTTTTAAGACTGGCGTTGTTCAGGCAAGAAAAAGCCCCGCGGATAAGCGGGGCTGAGGTTAAGCAGCACTGATACGGTTTAGGTTACAGCGTCTGATTGAGCTGGAAGTAACGGCCTTGCTCGGCCAGCAACTGATGATGGTTGCCATGCTCGACAATCTCGCCCTGTTCAATCAGGCAAATGGTATCCATCTTTTCCAGTTCCACCAGACGGTGGGTGATGAAGATGACCGTTTTGTTGGTAAAGTGCGACTCAAACAGCGCCATGATTTGCTTTTCGGTCTGCTTGTCGAGACCTTCGGTTGGCTCATCAAGCAGCAGAATCGGGCCGTTGTGCAGCAGTGCACGGGCGATACCGATACGGCGTTTTTCACCCCCGGACAGCTGACGACCCGCGTCACCCAGCCAGGCATCCAATCCCGGAGCATCAAGCAGTTTACCAAGGCCGACTCGTTGCAGAGTTTCACGCAGCAGGGCATCATCGGCATCCGGTTTGGCCATGATCAAATTGTCACGTAGCGTGCCGTTCAGGATATCAACGCGCTGGCTGACCACGCTGATCGCCGCGCGCAGGTCGCTTTCATTCCAGTCTTGCAGTCGGGTTCCGGCAATGCGGACTTCACCTTGCTGTACATCCCAGTAGCGGCACAGCAGCTGGATCAGGGTCGATTTACCCGAGCCCGTCTGACCGACGATGGCGGTTTTGTGGCCGGCCGGAATGGTCAGGCTGACATCACGCAGGACTGGCTGCTCGCTGTCGTTGTACGCAAAGCCGATGTTATCAAACGCGATATCAAACTGGCCCGAGTGGCGGGTAGTGTCCGTTGGGAATACCACATCCGGTTCGGCTAAAATCACCTCATTAAGACGACGCGCTGAAGTCAGGGTTTGGCCCAGATATTGGAACGCTCCGGCAATCGGCATCAGCAGCTCAACACTGGCCATCGTCGCGAATACCACTAGCGCAATCATAGGATCCGGTGCCTGACCGTTAACGCCGTCTGCGGCGAGCCATAGCATCAGGACCAGAGTCCAGCCGTTAGCCAGCATCAGCAGGGCAGAGGCCAGGCCGTTAAAGCTGGCGTTGAGTTTCTGGTTAGCCAGCAGTTTTTCCTGTGCGGTGTAAATCGCTGCGCGATAGCGTGCTTCAGCGCCAAAGATGGTCAGTTCGCTGTAACCTTGCAGCCAGTCCAGGGTCGCGACACGCATGTCGGCTTTATTTTGGGTCAGCTCGGCACCATTGCGTTTACCCAGTTTGTAAAACAGCACCGGCCAGGTCAGCAGCAGAAGCAGCAGGATGGCGCCCAGCGTCAGGCCAAGGGTTTGATCAAACCAGCAGATTAACGCGGTCAGGCCGGCTACACCGAGTACACCAATGGTGACCGGGCTGATAAGGCGCAGGTAAACATGGTCCATCGCATCGATATCTGCCACCAGACGGTTGAGCAGATCCGCATCGCGCAGGTTAGACACGCGGCCCGGGATCATTGGCGCCAGTTTCTGGAAGAAAAAGATGCGCAGATCGGTCAGCAGCTTAAACGTGGCGTTGTGGCTGACCACGCGCTCACCCCAGCGGCCGGCAGTACGGCCCATTGCAAAACCACGCACAAATGCGCCGGGCAGCATGTAGTTAAAGGTTTCGCGCGCAACGGTCAGGCCGGCCACCGCAGCGGCGGACAAGAACCAGCCGGACAGGGTAAGCAGGCCGATAGACGCGCCCAGAGTGGCGAGGCCAAGCAGCATGCCCAGCGTCAGACCAAACCAGTGCTTTTTATACAGTTTCAGGTAGGGTAATAAATCACGCATCTAAGTTCCCCTTATCGGCTTCGTGCAGCGCCTGGTTAGACGCCAGCATATCGGCAAACAGTCCTGGTTGCTGGCTCAGCGCAGTAAAATCGCCGGCCTGGACCAGGGCGCCATCCTGCATCACCAGAATCTGACTGACAGATTGCAGTGGCAGTAACTGGTGTGTCACCAGCAGCGCGGTTTTGTGGGTGATTTGTTGAGTCAGACCTTGCATTACCAGTTGCTCACTGCGGGCATCCAGACTGGCGGTAGGTTCATCCAGCAGCCAGAAGCGGCCTTGTTGCAGCATCGCACGCGCCAGAGCAAGACGTTGAGCCTGACCGACTGACAGGCCTCCGGAGCGGTCGCTGATCGGGTAATCCAGGCCCTGTTTGTTGACAAACTCAGCGGCAAAGGAGTGCTCAAGTACCTCTTGCACCTGGTTGTCACTGATGTTGGATTTGCCGAGGGTAATGTTTTCACGAATGGTGCCGTGTACCAGTAGCGGGTTCTGACCGACCCAGCTGATGTGTTTACGCCAGCTGGCGTGATCAAGCTGACTAAGCTCGGTGCCGTTGATGGTCAGGCTGCCGTCATAAGGCATAAAACCGAGAAGCGCGTTAATCAGGCTGGTTTTACCGGCACCACTCGGGCCGACCAGGGCGGTTGTCTCGCCGCGATTGAGGCGGAATGAGACCGGACCAACCAGGCGCTGACCTTCGGGGCTGAACACCTGCAGATCAGTGGCAATGATTTCGACATCATCCGCATCCTGCATTTGCGCAGAGCCGGATTGGACTTTGCTGACGTCGATATCAAGAAACTCGACGATGCTTTCAGCGGCGCCAACGGCTTGCTGTCTGGCATGGTAGAACGTACCCAGATCGCGCAGCGGTTGATAAAATTCCGGTGCCAGCACCAGAATGAAAATACCGGCAAACAGGGTCACACCAGCGCCGTAGTAGCCAAAGTCCAGTTCACCGATGAAGCTGAAACCAAAGTAAACCGCGGTAATGGCGATAGAAACCGAAGTGAAAAACTCCAGTACAGCGGAGGAGAGAAACGCTATCCGCAACACATCCATCGTACGCTTACGGAATACTTCCGAAGCGCCCCGCATCTGCTCGGTTTCCGCAGCAGTGCGGTCAAACAGACGAATGGTGGTCATTGATTGCAGGCGGTCGTAAAAATGGCCGGACAGGCGCTGCAGCGCTTTGAAGTTTTTGCGCCCTGCGTCGGCCGCTTTAATACCGACCAGTGCCATAAACAGCGGCACCAATGGCGCGGTGATCAGGAAGATCAAACCCGCAGCCCAGTTGACCGGGAATACCACGACAAGAATCACAAACGGGATCAGCACAGACAAGGACATTTGCGGCAGGTAGCGGGCAAAGAAGTCATGCATATTTTCGACCTGTTCCAGGGTCAGCGTCGCCCAGGCACCCGCCGGTTTGCCTTTAATATAGGCAGGCCCAAGGGTGCGCAGTTTGTCGAAAATCAGTTGCCGGATGTAGATCCGGATCTCTTTGCCGGCACGAAAGCCAGCCAGTTCGCGGCCCCAGGAGCACGCGGCGCGTATTGCAATGATGACGATCAGTCCCGCAAAGTAGGGGACTAACTCATACTTGTCGACATGTTGAATGATGAGCTGATGTAATACCGAGGCGAGCAGAGCGGCTTGCGCGAGCAAAAACACACTGGATAATACGCCTAGCCCAATAGCCAGCATTAACCAGCGCTTGGCCAGTTTGCTCTGCTGTTTGAGCCAGATATTCAAGCTCCGTTGCTTTTTCTTATCCATATACTTGAAGGCTTATCTTGAATTCTTATGATTTTGAAAGTGGGCTAGTATACAAAAGAAAACCCGGTGGATATACCACCGGGTTTGCTGCTAACTTGTCAAAACTGAAAAATAATCTTGTAATTATTTGTCGTTCAAACCGTCCAGGAAACGCTCTGCATCCAGTGCAGCCATACAACCGGTTCCGGCTGAAGTAATCGCCTGACGGTAGTTGTGATCCATCACGTCGCCCGCGGCAAACACACCTTCGATGCTGGTTTGGGTTGCGTTGCCTTCCAGACCCGATTTAACCACGATGTAGCCGTCTTTCATTTCCAGCTGACCTTCGAAAATCGCCGTATTTGGCTGGTGGCCGATGGCGATGAAGGTACCCATAACATCAAATTCTTCCGTCTGTTCTGACTGAGTGTCTTTCAGGCGCACACCGGTGACACCCATGTCGTCGCCCAGCACTTCTTCCAGAGTACGGTTGGTGTGCAGCACGATGTTGCCGCTTTCCACTTTATCCATCAGACGGTTAATCAGGATTTTTTCCGCGCGGAACGTGTCACGGCGGTGAATCAGGTGCACTTCGCTGGCGATGTTCGACAGGTAAAGCGCTTCTTCTACTGCTGTGTTACCGCCGCCGACTACGGCAACTTTCTGGTTACGGTAAAAGAAACCGTCACAGGTTGCACACGCAGAGACGCCGCGGCCCTGGAAAGCTTGCTCTGATTCCAGACCCAGGTACTTGGCTGATGCGCCGGTCGAGATGATCAGTGCATCACAAGTGTATTCGCTGCTGTCGCCTTTAAGGCGGAAAGGGCGCTGTGAAAAATCAACCTGGTTGATGTGGTCAAACACGATTTCAGTTTCAAAACGTTCGGCGTGTTCTTTCATACGGTCCATCAGAGCAGGGCCGGTCAGGCCTTCTGCATCGCCCGGCCAGTTTTCGACTTCAGTCGTTGTGGTCAACTGACCACCTTGCTGCATACCTGTTACCAGAACAGGGTTAAGGTTAGCGCGCGCTGCGTACACGGCTGCCGTGTAGCCTGCAGGGCCCGAACCCAGAATAAGAAGTTTGCAATGTTTCACGTCGCTCATGATTGCTCCACTTTAGAAGTGCTCAGTAAATTGCAACGATTGTAGGAAATCTGGGACGGTAATAAAAGCATAAAGGGGCATCGTAACTGTAATTAATCGTTATTAGATAGAACTTGATGCTTAGCAAAATATGTTTAAATTCAATAGGGTTGTCGTTTTTTTGCCCAAGTGGTCCGGTTCTGCATTTTAGTGAGTAATTGTTAACCTACGCTGGATTTGTTGCCAGTCAACGTTATCGATGGTGAACTGCGGCGCGTGGTAAGTCCTTGGTTTTCATCGTTGCTGTTGTCAGTAACGCACGGAGGTTGAGTTATTACTTGCACAGCTGTTGTAATCAGGCGTATGTTTGGCGCTGATGCTAAGCGGAGTGTACCCATGATAAAATGGCCTGCGCTGCTCAAACTAGACGGTGATGATGAACTGCTTTATCTCGCCTCCGAGCAGCAATTTATTGAAGAATGTGCAGACATGATCGTCGGTGAGGGCGATCATGTGATTGATTGTTGTGGTCAGAGCTTTGCCATTGTGAGTTGTGCGGCCATTGTGAGTTGCGCGAACAGCGCACAAGACATTGAATTGCGCCCGACCGGTAAGCGCTATGGTGCGGAACAAGTGTGTCAGTTAATTCAGGCTCATGAGTTTGCTGCTGCTCAGGTATGTGTGACCAAAATTTATTTCCCTACCGTCGAGCAAGCCGTTAAAGCGATGGCATTCTGAATAGCGACAGAGCCGTACTGACCAGACAGGAACCTAATATGACCGGTATCACCGCACTCGATGAACTGCTGCGTAGTATGCAACCTGAACTATTAAACGGTGAGATGGTCTTCTGTACAGTGGCGGGTCAAATGGCAGATTATGTCGGCTTGGAGCCTGTGGCGATGATTCGTGAAAGGGAAGGTCTGACGCTGCTGGTCAGTAAAGCGCAGGCTGAGCAACAGGGTTGGCCGGTGGAAAGCTGCTTTCGTCAGATTTCACTCTCGGTTCATTCCAGCCTGGAAGCGGTCGGGTTAACCGCGGCGGTGGCATCTTGTCTGGCGCAGCGCGGGATCAGTGCCAATATCATTGCGGCCTATTATCATGACCATATTTTTGTTCCGGCGCATCAGGCCGGGCAGGCTTTAGCGGCATTGCAGGCTTTGTCATCAGAGAGGTAAATGCTCAACCGAGCATGGTTTACCGTTCGACACATAATTTACCGTCTGCCCCCCAATTTACTGCCTGACTAATAAAGCGCGAACCATCTCGGTTGGCGTCATTAACCGCGCAGCTAAGCGCAAAGGATACTCAGTTGTTAAAAAACCAAACCGTGGTGCTGTTTTTAACCAATGGCATTACAGCGCTGGCGTTCGCGCTGGTGTTACCGGTCATGAGTCTGTTTCTGGTCAGTGGGCTGCACACCGAGCCTGCGTATATTGGTATTTATACTACGCTGACGGCTTTAATGACGGTACTGGTCAGTCAGAAAATGACCGGGCTGATTGACAAAGGGGTTCCGGGTAAACGGTTGCTGCTGATCTCTCTGACGGGGATTGTGGCTGCGGCGTTAGGGTTTTCTGTGGCCAGCGAATTCTGGCAGGCGTTACTGGTCGGGTGTTTGCTGATGCCGTTCGCCTCGTCATCGATTCCGTTGATCCTGACCATCATTCGTCATTACGCTGACGCGAGTGGTAAAAACAGCACTAAGCTCAACTCACAAATGCGTTCATCGGTTTCCATGTTGTGGGTGTTTGGCCCGCCATTGGCATTTCTCTCAGTCGACCAGCTTGGTTTTGCCGCCAACTTTCGCACTTCTGCGCTGATCGCGGTACTGGTGATGATATGGGTGACTTTGGTTTTGCAGCAGCCCAAGCCAGAGCAAGAGGATCATCAGCAACAGAGCAAAACGGGTGCTGTCGCTGACAGCCGGCTGGGTTATGAGGTCTGGATGTTGGGCGCGGTGATGTTACTGGCCAACATGGCCAACAGCGCTTATATCAACACTATGCCGTTGTATCTTACCAAAGATCTTGGCTTGTCGACGGCTTATCCGGGCTGGTTGATGGGAGCGGCCGCGGCAGTGGAAATCCCGGTCATGCTGCTGGTGGCCGGATGGGCCGTGAAAGTAGGTAAATTATGGATTATGAAGGCCGCCTTTGTGTGCGCCATGGTCTATTATGTCTCGGTTTATTTTAGCTCCTCGGTCTGGACTATTTTGGCACTGCAACTGCTAAACGGCCTGTTTTTCGGTATTTTTGCCGGTCTCGGCGTGACGTTGATGCAGGACTATGCCGGCAAAAATATCGGTAAAGCATCGGCGTTTTACACCAACGCGATGTTAGTCGGTACCATGCTGGGGACGAGCTGTATGGGGCTGGTGTCGCAGTATTTTGGTTTCAAAGCGCCATTTTTGCTTTGCCTGCTGAGTATCGTGCTGGCCTTTGTGGTGATGAGCGGGTTTGAGAAGCGGGTCGGCGGCGAGCAAGCGCAAACGCAGACCGAGTAAATTTTGTCGATCGCCCGGTTGAGAAGCGGGTGACCTCAAGCCCGGCCGGTTGTGCCGGGCTTTTTTATCCCTGGTCATCCCGGCGGTTGCGTTTATCCTCCGAGTCGCTGTGCTTACCCCGGAGCGCGTATCCCGAAGCGGCTGCGCCGAGCCCCAAACAGTGTTTTATTCTGATTGATCTGATGATGTGTGGTTATATTGCGATTTGTGCAGAATTTAATTCTGCAGTGCTAATCGAAAGTCGTAAACGGAATAATATTGGTTAATAAAGTCTGATCTTATTTATATTACTGATTAATATTGATTTATTATTTTATTGGTGAAAAGCTTTGCTTTCTTAGCTATCGATACCGCTAAATTGGTCCTAAATGCTAATATTTCCTTGTATATTAGGTAATAATGTTAATTTATTTAATATATTGGTTTTATTTATTGTTTAAAGTTGATCTTACGACATGATTGCGTATTCTTGGTTGTGAAATATTTGTTAATTCACTCGCTGATCAATGTATATTCCTCATGGAGTCGATGATGTTACATTCTCACCAGAATACGCTACATATAACCAAATTAAGTCTTAACTCAGTGAGCCAGCTGGCTCCCTCTTTTGTCGATTTGCCTCATACCGCTCATGCGGACGGACAGTACCGTCTGCGCCGTTACTCAGTGATCAATTTTATCGCTGGTCAGGTGGTTGATACTGGTAAAAATGAGTTCATGCAGACCGACAAATTTAATCACTTTCAAGGCAATATCGCCCGTCAGTTTGAACCAGTTCTTGCGGCTACATTAGACAGTGAGGGCATGCGGGAAATGTGTGCACTGTTTGTGGCGGCCAATGGTTTACCGGATGGTCAGGAGATTGAGATTCATCAGATTCGCATCGCGACCGTGTACCAGGAAACGCAAGTAGCGCCTGAAGGTGTCCATCAGGACGGGTTCGATCATATCGCTATTGTGGCTATCGATCGTCATAACATCGAGGGCGGAGATATTCTGCTGTACCAGAATTGTGATGAAGAGCCTTTCTTCCGTAAAGTGTTGAGCAATGGTGAAATTGCGATGCTGGCGGATAACCAGTTGTGGCACAATGCTCAGCCGATTCGAGCCTGTAATGACAACCGCGGCCACATGGATTTGTTCGTGCTGACGGCAAAGCAGGGGCGATGCGCGCTACGTTCATGAACTGTGGGGATCGGGACGAATAACAAGGGCCCGTTCGCGGGCCCTTGCTGATTACTCGACAGCTCACCTTGTCATTGGCTCAATAGCTCAGTCAGACGTCGCTGCTCACTTCGACTTCGTATGAGGTGAATTTGCGAATGTTAATCACGCCGGTATCGAGGATCAGGTATTGTCCTTTGATGCCTTGCAGCACGCCGCTGACCAGCGGCTCTTTGTCAAAATTGTGCGAGGTGATCTTGGTCGGGTGCGCTTCAACCGGATAAGCCAGTTCAGTTGGCGCATCACTCACTTCGACAATCGCATCATCACCAAAGCGCTGTTTCAGCTCGGCGATTTTATCTGCCAGCAAAGGTTTCAGCTCGGCTGCGCGCTCTTCCAGCGGCAGTGGTTCACCATCGCCTTTCAGCAGGGTACGCCAGTTGGTTTTGTCGGCGATGTGCTGCGCCAGTTCTACTTCCAACAAGCCGGAAATCTGACGGGTTTTAACTTTATACAGCGGCAGGCCCTGTGTGGCCCCTTGGTCAATCCAGCGCGTCGGGATCTGGGTATGGCGGGTGATGCCGACCTTCAGGCTTGAGGTGTTCGAGAGGTAGACGTAATGGTCAACCATACAATGGCTCAGTGCCCAGTCCGGTTCGCGGCAGGTGCCCTGGTCAAAGTGGCAGGTTTCAGGCTTCATGATACACATGTCGCAGCTGGCCAGCTTTTTCATGCACACAAAGCAGTGACCCTGCGAGTAACTCTTTTTGGTTTTTTTTCCCGCATGAACAGCAGTAGATATTGCCGGTGTGTTGCAAAGTGATGGTGTGGCCGATCAAAGGGTTAAGATCGACTTCGGCATCACCGACTGGCAGTCGGTACGAGACAACTCCATCTAAATCGGCGCGCATTTTATCCAGTACGCCGGTTGCGATTAGTGACATGACATTACTCTTGGTTGATGTATTTATTATTGGCTGAGCGCTCGCTAAGGTCAGCATCGGCCTGCGGCGCCCAGCTCTTAGGATAGTTTATCAGAAAACAGCGGGTAGGCGGCAGTGTGTCTGCTATCGCGCGCTGTCTGTGGCTGATGAGGGAACGGTATCTGTCGCGGACTGAGCCGCACCGTCCGCGGCGGAGTCCGCGCTGGTTTCTGCAGCTGAAACTGTGGTTTGCGGCGGCTGCGCGGGATCCTGTATCTCGATCGGCTCTTTCGGGCCGAGGAATTTTGGCTGGGTATCGAAGATATACAGATCAAAAAACGCCTTGGTGCGGGCAAACACTTCGCGCAGACGCACCTGGAAGCCAGAGTGATTCGACGGGCCGGCGACGGCAAGACACTTGGCATGAATGTCATGGTGCTCGGCAATAAACAGTGCCCGTTCGCAGTGGAAACGCTGGGTGATGATCAGAAAATCATCAGTATCGAAAATCCGTTTGGCGCGTACGATCGAGTCGAGAGTACGGAACCCGGCGTAATCGAGATAAATCTGCTGATCCGGTACGCCGGCTTTGAGCAGATCGCGCTTCATAGTCCACGGCTCATTATACGAGCGATGAGCATTGTCACCGCTGAGCAGAAAGCCGTTCACTTTGCCCTGCTGGTAAAGCTCAATCGCAGCGCTAATGCGGTGCGTGTAGTAATCGTTAAGCGTGCGTCCCAGGTACTTGCTGGTGCCGAGCACCACCGCTACCTGAAACTTAGGAACCTGGGTAATATCATTAATGATTTTATCGCTGGCTTGCCAACTCACCCAACGGTCAATTGAGAAGATTAATACAACACCGGCCAGCAGGCTGAGCAGGGCGCGGCGCAGCCACACACGCCACCGCATGCGACGCAGCAGGGTTGTGCAGCGAGTCAGGATGACTCTGGGGTTTAAATTTGACGGTTTCTTTGTGCCCATAGGCCAATTACAACAAAGCTGATGAAAATAATGGCAAACATCATGCCTTGCTCTAAATCAGAAAGTGTCCGAGTCAGGTAAGGGCTTGCTTTAATTATGATTAATCCATAACCAAACGCGTTAATCATAATAAAAATTACGGTACGCACGATAAAGTGCTGGTTGCGCAGCAGACGGCGCAGCAGGGCGTTGATTTCACCGCCACACATCACCAGCAAGCAGGCGATCAGTGCGGTAGAAATTTCACTGAGGTAGGGCGCGATGTAATGCCCGGCCGGGGCGAAAAAACTCATCATATCCGTATCTGTCTTTAATGATCCCTGTGACGGAACAAAATCGCGGCACTATGGTATGCAAAAGGATGCAATTCACAGTGCCGCGACTTAACCATGCTCAGTCAGCATGAGAGATTAGGGTGCTGTCAGCGTTCTGATTAGAACGATGTACGCTTATAGCGACGGTAAACAGGTTGCCAGAAGTGCTGGTCAATGGCTACTTCCAGTGCTTCATCTGTGATTTCCAGCGCAACACCTTGCTCAATGGCTTTCTTCGCAACCGCAAAAGCAATCTTCTTCGATACCGAATGGATAGATTCCAGAGGCGGCAACAGCGGGCCGTGACCATTAATCGCCAGCGGAGAACACAGTGCCAGAGCACGGCTTGATTCCATCAGCATTTCGTCGGTAACACGCTTTGCGCCAACCGCCAGTACGCCCAGGCCGATACCCGGGAAGATGTAGCTGTTGTTACATTGAGCGATAGGGTAAGTCTTACCTTCGTTGATCACAGGATCGAACGGGCTGCCGGTCGCAACCAGCGCTTCACCATTGGTCCAGCGAATGATGTCGCTTGGTGTCGCTTCAACACGGCTGGTCGGGTTAGACAGCGGGAAGATAATCGGGCGCGGGCAGTGCTGATGCATCTCTTTAATCACATCTTCACTGAACAGGCCAGGCGCACCGGATACACCAATCAGAACCGTTGGTTTTGCTTGACGGACGACGTCCAGCAGTGAGTAACCGCTGCCTTCAGTGGTCCACTCGGCGATGTTGGCTTTCTTCTGTACCAGACGTTGTTGGAAGTCGAGCAGGTTAATCATGCCCTCTTCCAGCAGACCCCAACGATCAACCATGTAAACCTGAGAGCGTGCCTGCTCGTCTGAAATACCTTCTGAGACCATTTGCGCGATAATCGCTTCAGCAATACCACAACCAGCCGAGCCAGCGCCCAGGAAGGTGATACGCTGCTCAGACAGTTTGCTGCCTGCCGCGCGACATGCAGCCAGCAGAGAACCTACCGTGACGGCCGCAGTGCCCTGAATGTCATCGTTGAAACAACAGATGCGGTTCTTGTAGCGCTCCAGCAGCGGCATCGCGTTTTTCTGTGCGAAATCTTCGAACTGGATCAGTGCTTCCGGCCAGCGGTGTTGCACTGCCTGGATGAAATCTTCCACGAACGCATCGTATTCAGCGCCGGTAATACGCGGATGACGCCAGCCCATGTACATAGGGTCAGCCAGACGTTGCGGGTTGTTAGTACCGACATCGAGCACGATAGGCAGAGTGTAAGCCGGGCTGATGCCGCCACACGCGGTGTACAGCGACAGTTTACCGATTGGAATACCCATACCGCCGATCCCCTGGTCACCCAGACCAAGAATACGTTCGCCGTCGGTCACAACGATCACTTTGACGTTGTGGTTGGCTGCGTTGTTCAGCAGATCATCGATACGGTCACGGTTGGCGTAAGAGATGAACAGGCCACGGCCACGGCGGTAAATGTTAGAGAAGTTTTCACATGCAGCACCAACGGTCGGTGTGTAGATGATCGGCATCATCTCTGTGATGTGGTTTTGTACCAGACGGTAGAATAAGGTTTCGTTTGTATCCTGGATGTTGCGCAGGTAGATGTGCTTGTCCATATCGCTTTCAAAGCTGCGATATTGCTGGTAGGCACGAACGACTTGTTCCTGTATTGTTTCCGTGGCTTCAGGCAGAAGCCCTTCAAGGTTAAATGAGGCGCGCTCTTCAGCGGAAAATGCACTGCCTTTGTTTAAAAGAGGGGTACCCATAAGAGCTGGGCCGGCATAAGGGATATATAGCGGACGTTTGTCGTTATTCATTTTCGACCTTTGTAGGGATGAACGGGAAACTTAAAAATGATAACGGCTTAGCCAGCACCTTGTAAATAGACAACCGGCCTCCATCAGGCGATTATTCTGCTAAAAATAAGCAATATTTTCATTACAGGTCAGAAATAGCCAGTTAACACTGCTTTGATGTGGTGCAGGCCATATTCAATCTGATAAGTATCCTTATTCACTCACGTTTTTTGTTTAACTATGCACTCATTACCAATAGATACGCTAAAAGCCACTTTTCTGACTCAGCTCAACGATCACGATTTGGTGGTTGAAGCGGAAACTGGCTCAGGTAAATCAACCCGTTTGCCTGTTTGGGCGGCAGAAAAAGGCCGGGTACTGGTCATCGAGCCGCGCCGCATCGCCTGTACATCGCTGGCTGAATTTCTCGCCGGGCAACGCGAGGAGAAAGTCGGAGCGTCGATTGGTTACGCGATCAAACTGGAAAACCGTTTTAGTGACGCCTCGTCGGTCGTGTTTGTAACGCCGGGTGTCGCGCTGCGTTGGTTTGCACAAGATCGGCTGGTCCGCTTTGAGACCATTATGGTGGATGAGTTTCACGAACGGCGCTGGGATACGGACTTACTGGTTGCGCTGCTCAAGCAAAGCGCGTCTCATCGCCTGGTCATTACTTCAGCGACCCTGCAAGCACAGCGTCTTACATCCTATCTGGCTGCCGAGCGGCTGCAGGCCAGCGGGCGAGTGTATGACGTCAATATTGAATACCGCGCTACAGAGAGCCGCCAACTGCCGGACAGCCGGGATCTCGCTATTCGGGTTAAACAGGAAGTGCTGGCCGCCTTGCAGCAGACGGACGCGGATATTCTGGTATTTCTGCCGGGGCGAAAAGAGATTCAGCAGTGCCAGCAGTTGCTTGGCAGCCACAATGATCTGCTGGTGGTGCCTCTGCATGCCTCGGTCAGCGATAGTGAGCGTCACTTGGCGCTTAATCCGCAATCGCGTCAGAAGGTGGTGCTGGCCACCAACGTGGCAGAAACCTCCCTCACTATCCCCAATATTGCTTGTGTGATTGACAGCGGACTGGAGCGGCGCAATGAACAACGTAATGGCCGCACAGCGCTGGTGCTCAAATCCATCTCCGAGGCCAGCGCCAAGCAGCGCGCCGGACGTGCCGGACGTGTGATGCAGGGGCGGGCGATTCGTTTATACGGCCAGCACGCGGCTCTGGATGCGGTGACGCCGCCACAATTGCAGCGCGAAGACCTGACCGAAGCGATGCTGGCCGCTGCCAGTTGTGGTGTACAGCTGGACCAGATTGAGTTTCTCGAAACTCTGCCGGATAAAACCTTGCTTCAGGCGCGCGACAGGCTCACCGGCATGGGAGCGCTTGATGATGAGGGCAAGATTACCGAACATGGCCGTCAGCTGGCTCCGTTGCCGGTCGATGCCTTATATGCCGACCTGGTGGCGCGTATTGCACCCAAGGCACTCAAAGAAGCCATGGTTGACCTGACGGCGGCATTAGCGGTACCGGCCAGCTTGTATACGCTATCAGGCAGTGAAGAGCAGCTAGAGCAACTGGCGCGGGATGAACCGCTGGGCTGCGACGCTCATCTACTGATCCAATTGGTGCGTGGTGCGTCATTTGCCGGCGTCAACCCGGATGCAGAAGCGCTGCGCGAAGCGCGCGGACTGGCGCAGCAGATGCGCGATATCTACCAGCTACCGGACTTAGACGTCGCTTCCCGCTATCAACAGCCCGATCTGGCGCGTGCGATTGCCGCTTTGCATCCGGAGCTGCTGTTTGTGCGCCGCGAACGCCGCACCGAAGCGTTGGCAAATGGCCGGATGGAAGTGATGTGCGGCCGTCACAGTCGCCTGCCTGCCAGCGCACAGGCGGCTCTGGTGCTCGATCAGCACAGCCTGCCCGGGCGTGGGGTAAAACAGACGCTGACTCTCGCCACCGTGATGATGCCGCTTTCCTTTACCGTGATTGAAGAGCTTAAGCTGGGGGAGTGGCAGCAGGCCGATACCGTGCAGGAACAGCATCAGTTAAAGACTGTGCTCAACCTGGTTTATGCCGGACGCGTGGTCGCCAGCCGCATGGTCGAAGCGAGCGGTGAGCTGGCCCTCAAACCTCTGGTTGATGCGGTGGTGGCCGGTGAGTGCCTGCCCGGTTTCGCTACTTTGCGCCAGCAGCAGATTTCCTGGTGGAAACTCTATGTCGAACTCGGCCTGGATCCCAACACCAGTCAGCATCATGATCTTACCTTCGAACAGTGGTTTGCACAGCAACTGGAAACGCTTGGTGTGGAAAGCGCGGACGATTTGGCACTATTTGAGGCCGACGATTTGCCGTTTGAAGGCATACCGTACTGGGAGCTGGATGAGTTCGCACAATCGTACCCGTTTGAACTTCAGTTGGGTGATTTGAATCTCACCGTGGAGTATTACATTAAACGTAAGCTTATCCATGTGGTATACAAAAACGGGTTACGTAAAACCCTGCCCAAACGCTGGGAACTGCCACGGTGGCCCGGTTACAAGGTACAGTTTAAGAAAGCAAGCCGCATTGTGGATATCGTCTGAGCGCCCCATTTTGTTAGCGGCCTGAAATATTAACCAAGCGGAGTGAGAGTTTATTGTCTTTGATCAAATATTGTTACCATTTTGATTTTTATATAGCACTAAGTGTTGAAGACGATGCATAAAAGAACGTTTTTATATATCGCATTGCTATATAAGAAATCCGGCATATGATGATGTTAAGAGAAACCAAAGCTGCCGGAGGACAGAATGGCGAACACAAATCGAATCTCTGTCGTGTTTGATTACACCAGTTTCCTGGGCACATCCTGCACGAAAAAATGGACGTTTTCCGATGCCCTGGTTTCATTCGCCCCTGTATTCGGAACCGTATGGCACGATACGGTCAGAGATGGCAAAAGCCATGAAGAGCGATTATGGGAAATGGCACTGCAGCGCTTATCGAGCCGTCGCAGTGATGAATCCAATCTGGTCACTCTGGTCAAACTGGCCAAGCTGGAAGGGATTCAGGAACTGAAATTAGTGATGCCTTATTCGCTCGAACCGGAGCAGATTAATGCCATCCAGGCGCGCGGCGAGGCTGAAATCAAAGCCACCGCACCGGAAGAGTTCATTATTACGCTTTAAGTGACGATGAAGGCTTTCAGTGCCAACGGGTAAAACAAAACGGGGCCGATGATCGGCCCCGTTTTTTATCTTTCACCTGACGCTGCTCAGCACTCAGTCGATAAGGCCGTACTCTTTGTTCAGTACGTCGATGATTTCCTGTTTCGGATTGCTGCTCAGCTCAATCTTATGACCGACAATCTTCTCGGCAATACCAAGGTAGGTGCGTGAGATATCCATCAGTGCTTCCAGCGGCAGAGCGTTATCACGCGCCAGTGCTTCTCGCTCCGGCATACGCTCTTTGTTCAGCAGGATATCCGGATCCGGGAAATAGTTGAGCAGGAACTGACGGAAACCTTCTTTCGAGTTTTCGACGATGTTACCGGCCTGATACTCTTTCGCATCCCAGATACGTGATGAATCAGGCGTGCCCACTTCGTCCATGTAGATCAGTTTTTCAACGCCGTTGGCATCGTTGACGTAACCAAATTCAAATTTGGTATCGACAAAAATCTGGTCGATCGCCTGCAGCGCATTGCTGATCACGCCGAAACCTTCTTTCAGCAGTTTTTCGTACAGCGCGATGTCTGACGCTTTGCTGAAGTTGAATGCCGCAAAGTTGTCTTCAATGTTCTTACGGGTGATGTTGACATCGTCCGCTTCCGGCACGCCCGGAATGCCTTTCAGAATGCCTTTGGTCGACGGAGTCATCAGCAGTTCTGGCAGTGCTTTATCTTTTTCCAGACCTTCCGGCAGTTCAATACCACAGAACTCACGTTCGCCCTTGGAATAAGCACGCCACATGGAACCTGTGATGTACTGACGGCAAATCGCTTCAATCTTGATAGGTTTGGCTTTTTGTACGATCCAGACAAACGGATGAGGAATATCAAGAATGTGGCTGTCAGCCAGGCCGTTGTCTTTAAACAGTTTAAACCAGTGATTAGAGATTGCGTTCAGCGCCGCGCCTTTGCCCGGAACGCCCTGCACACCACCTTCGGCATGCCAGATACAGTCAAACGCTGAGATACGATCACTGATGACCATGATCGCCAGCGGCGCATCTTCAGCCACGTTGTAGCCTTTCTCTTTGATCAGGCGACGGCTGTCTTGTTCGGTTAACCAGTAAACAGAGCGGACTTTACCACTGTGTACCGGCTGGTTGGTGCGGATCGGGAGGTCGTCATTGACGGCAAGAACTTGGTCAGCAAGGCTCATTTAGACATTCCTATCTTGTTTCAAACGTCGTTGAGAGAAGATATCCGTAGCGTAAAAACGGGATGAGATATCGAATACTGAGCGCATCATACCAGAACTATTTTCTGTCGCCAGAGAAAAAGCAAACGTTTGCCTGATTTGCCGAGGATAGTGTTTATATTATGCGGTGATTCTGGGTTCAGCCGAGCGGGGAGATTGAATTTGTATCGCATCGCCGCTCCGGTTTTACCATTTATCTCAGCTCAGCTGAATGGTATGTGCTGCTTTAACCCAGCGTTCACCCACAACACCTGCCATCGTGCGCCTTTTCTGCTGTTCCCCCTCAATACCAAGACATAGGTTGGTATTGAGGGGGGAGTGAACCAAGCCTATAAGCCAGGCCCGTTTACAGCCTAATGGGCCGCGGTTTCCGCTAACTCTTTGCTGTGGGTATTTGAGCCTAAAGCGTTTTTATAGCGCAGCATGTAGTCGATTTTGCCGCCTTTTTTGAACAGTTTATCGAAGCCTTTTTGGCTGAACTGGTCAAACTGTCCCATCTCTTTCACGCTGCGGTTAGATCCACCCACATTGCTGCTTTTCATCGTCAGTATCTGTTCGCTCACACGGGTGACTGCTTTGGCGTAACCGTCCGTTGAGTTTAAATCGAAGGCGGCGGTATTGACCTCTTTGCGTAGTTGTTTAGACCAGTAAAACTCCAAAAATGGCACAGGTTGCGGTGGCTTATCCCAGCTGATATCCCGGGTAAAGTACATCAGTGAACGATACGGATCATTGGCAAAGTTACTCAGTCCAAGGGATGTAGGGAGCTGCTGATAAGTGATGGCCTGATCGTTTTGGTCAAATAGCCAGGTGTTGCCATCCTTTACCATCGCCTTCCAGAACTCATCCATGTTTTTTAAATCACGGTAATCTTTATCTACCGTGACATGGATATTGAAATCAGGGCCGCCCTGAGGCATCTGGTAAAAGACGTTGAAGGTGTGGTGGCCGTCCGTTAAAAAGTATTCGCCATTTGGGGCAATCACTATGGTCTTCATGTCTTTTTTACGGGTTCCGACTTCTGACTCGCACTTGAACGTGGCAGGTACATTCGGTTGGGCATTGTCTTGAATGCTTTTTACCCCTTTCTGACCATTGGCTTCACAGATCTCATCAAACATTTTCTCCCGGTCAAACTGGTAGCGGCCAAGTTTATACATGATTTGATCGTACCCGACGGAAGGTTGCGTGGGTTTCAATTGGTGTAAAGTGACGCTGATGACATCGCCTTCGCTTACATTGCCTTCGCTTACATTGCTGGCGTGTGCCGGCAGGATGAACAGGCTCAAGGCACCAAGGGCGGTAACAATGACTTTGTGATTCATAGGGTTCTCGGTTTTTCTGGAAAGTAAACGAATAAATTAATGAGAGTCTATTGCAGTAAAGTGTCGGGATTATTTCATTGAGTGCTGAGAGTGTATCAAGGTGCGAAATCAATTTTGCGGTATCAAAAAACTCTTTGATGTAAGGATGCGCTTGATGTCGTTCAGGCGGCGGTTAACCGGTTAGAAGATTGCATCTGGTTTAACGCGGTTAAAGGCGCGGTGATGGGGCGGAGCAGTTTGCCCGCGATCTGGGGCTGGCTCAGGTTGATAACCGCTATTTCCCTCTGATCTGTTTTAAATGGCTCAGTTAATAAACTTTTAAATTTGTGATCTATTTATCTTGTTAAATAGAATTGTCTTAAAATACGTGCTTCTTAAGCCAGTTTCCCTCCTCTTTATACTTTTTCTTCCGCCTCATTCGTTATCTTGATTCAATGCTTGCGTGTTTGTCCTTTGTCCCGTCTTATGGACACTATTTAGTATTGTGGTGTTAGAACATTCTCATTAGATTGAACATCATAGGATGCATAAACACTCAGATAAAAATAAATACTAAAAATAGTCACACTTACTAATTTGATCTGTAACTCAAGGTAAAAAATGAAAATGATTACCTCTCGACAACATCGATTATTACGATTCCTGCTACAACATCGGGAATACGTCACTTTATTCAATCTGGCAGAACAACTTGGTGTGTCGACAAAAACTATCCAGCGTGACCTGAATATTATTACGGCCTACCTGGCTGATTTGAACGTGCAAATCGATAAAAAAGTAGGTGCTGGTGTTTTGCTGGTGGCTGAGAGTACCGCCGACCTGTTGCAACTGGAGTTGCAACTGAGTGATGACAATGAAGATTCCGACGGTGTTCTGGGCCATGCGCGGCGGATAAAAATTGCCTCATGGTTATTGAGTGAAACCCCTAAAGAAACGTCAATTAACAAGCTTTCCGAGCGCCACCACATCAGCAATGCGTCAATCGTCAATGATTTAAAGGTTATCGAAGACTGGATCACACCACTTGGGCTTGAACTGATTCGCAGCCAAAGCGGCACTCGAATTCAAGGTGATGAGAACAGTGTGCGTCAGGCCATGGCGGCATTGATTAACGGGCTAATCAACCATCAGGATCCCGGTTTGGTGAACCATTCAAGACTTGACCCGGGCAGCTATAAAGCCTTGGTTCACTATTTTGGCGAAGGCGAGGTGGGGTTTGTTCAGGCTCTGCTACAGGACATGGAAGAAGATCTTGCCTATCCGTTAGGTGAACCTTACTACATCAATATTTTCACCCATATATTGATCATGATGCACCGGCGTATCAAGGGGAATTTGCTGGGAAATCCATGCTATGAAGCGCGCCAGCATCCTAAGGATTCAGCATTCAGGGTGGCGGGTAAAATGGTGGATAAAATCGAGCAGCACATCGATTTATCTTTACCGGAAAATGAGGTGTGGTTTATTTACCAGTACATTATTTCATCAGGAATATTGGTGTCTGAAAATCAAAACAACAGTGTATTGCATACTGAATTATGCAGTTATCAGGCACGGGATATTTCCCTACAACTGGTCACACGATTCTCGCAGCTGATTAATATTGATCTGGCTGCAGATAAACAGTTATTGGATGGCATGGAAGTGCATATACGTCCGCTGATAAACCGTCTTCATTATCAAATTATTATTCGTAATCCACTGCTAGATGAAATTAAAAATGAGCTGGCGGATGTCTATCATTTGACTCGTATTGCGGTGAATGATGTGTTTACCACTGATATATCAGCGGCCGTTTCTGATGATGAAGTCGGTTATCTGGCGGTCCATTTTCAGGCTGCCATTGAACGCCAGATCACGCACAAGCGCGTATTACTGGTGTGTTCAACCGGGGTAGGGACGTCACACCTGCTCAAAAGCCGCATTGTACGGGCATTTCCCGATTGGGAAATCGTGGCGACGGTGCCATCGAGCCACTTACAAAGCGTCAATCAGAAACTCGCGCCTGATCTGATTATCTCAACGGTTCATGTGGCAGAAATTGACACTCCGGTGGTGTATGTCACCGCGTTTCTCAACGATGCAGATCTGCAGCGAATTACAGAAAAACTCATAACAGAAAAGCTACATCTCGCAAGCGATGTATACAACGTTACTCAATCTTAATCCCAGGATATCGAAGGTGATTTATGGACATTTCAAAAGTACTCAGCGTAAAGCACATCAAATTAAACATGGTGGCTACAACTAAAAAAGAAGCGATTGAAGAACTGACCGATTTATTGGTTGACGATGGGGCTGTGATTGATAAAGAGCATTTTGTCCGCGATGTATGGCTGCGTGAGGAACAAGGCTCAACTGGTTTTGAAAACCACATTGCGATTCCACATGGTAAATCTGAGGCGGTACGCCAGACTACGTTGGCGATTGGCCGCACCCAGAACGACATCCCTTGGGAAACCATGGATGGCAGTGACATTCGCTGCATTATCTTGTTTGCTGTTCGCATGGTTGACCAGAATACCACGCATATTCGTCTGTTATCGCAAGTTTCAAGCGCATTGGCAGATGAAGAGATCATCGAGCAGTTGCTGCAAGAACAAGATCCGCAAAAAATCGTTGAGCTGTTTAATCCGGAAACGGTAACGGAATAACGGTTTTCATTTATTTTCAACTATCCGTTAGTAGTTTAAACCAAAAATAAACTTGTCGAGGTTAATGATGAATATTGTAGGAATTACCGCATGCACTGTCGGTATTGCTCACACGTATATTGCGCAAAAGAAAATTGAATTAGCCGCTAAAAAAGCGGGAAATAACGTAAAAATTGAAACTCAGGGGACGATCGGTATCGAAAATAAATTGACCGATGAAGATATTGCCCAAGCGGATATTGTGCTGTTAGCCGCCGATGTTAATGTCACCGGTGAAGAACGATTTGCCGGAAAAAAAGTCGTTAAAGTGTCCACAGAAGTCGCTATTAAATCGCCTAACAAGCTTATCGAAAAACTCCAGCAGTTAGTGACGGAGTAATTTCAGCCAGACGAATTACAATAACAAACAGAGGGTTTTATCTATGAGTATAAAGGACATCTGGAGAGCAGCTAACCCTAAAGGTCATCTGCTGACCGCTATCTCGTTTTTGATTCCGATTGTCTGTGGTGCCGGCTTTATTATTGCCATCGGCATGGCGATGGGAGGCAAGCCTCAGGACGCCTTGGTACTGGGTGAGTTTGACTTGTGGACGTCAATGGCGACCATGGGGGCCAAAGCGCTCGGACTGTTACCCGTTGTGATTGCCTGTGGTATTGCCGGCTCGATTGCGGGTAAACCCGGCATCGCACCAGGTTTTGTGGTCGGCCTAGCGGCAAACACCATTTCTGCTGGTTTTATTGGCGGGATTCTGGGTGGTTATATTGCCGGTTATATCGCGCTGGGTATCATTAAAAATGTCAAAGTGCCGAGCTGGGCCAGAGGATTAATGCCGACACTGATTGTGCCGTTTTTTGCCTCGGTGATCAGTGGCTTAATTATGGTCTATATCGTCGGGACTCCAATTGGCATCTTCACCGATACTCTGACCGGTTTCCTGAGAAGCATGGGGACATCATCCAATCTGGTATTGGGCGCAGTGATTGGTGCTCTGTGTATCCTGGATTTCGGCGGACCGATCAATAAAACCTGTTTTGCCTTTGTACTGACGCTTCAGGCGCAGGGCATCAACGAGCCGATTACTGCACTGCAGTTAGTCAATACGGCCACACCTATCGGCTTCGGACTGGCATACTTCATTAGTAAACTTCTGCGCAAGAACATTTATAACAATGAAGAAATCGAAACTTTAAAATCGGCTGTTCCTATGGGGGTGGTGAACATTGTTGAAGGGTCTATACCGATCGTGATGAATGATATTGTACGCGGTATCTCTGCGGCGGCCATCGGCGGCGCTTGTGGTGGTGCAGTGACGATGGTTTACGGTGCGGACGCAACAGTACCTTTCGGCGGCATTTTTATGATTCCGACTATGTCTAATCCAATGGCCGGTATTATGGCTCTGGTCGTCAATATACTTGTTACCGCCACGGTTTATGCGGTAATCAAGAAAGATGTTCCTCGTGATGTTGTTATAAATAATGATGATGAAGAGGAAGATATCGACCTAGACGATATAAAAATCAGCTAAATATATTTTAAATTTCCAATCCAGTTAATTTAACAGCCTTAATTAAAGTTTTGGCTGATGGGTCTCTGCACCCTGAAAAAATAGATTATCTTTTCTCTAACGAACGGATTATATAACCATGAGTGAACATATTAATATTTCGCCATCGTTAATGACGATGGACCTGGATCAGTTCAAAGAGCAGATTACTTTTTTAAACGACCATGTCGATTCATTCCATATTGATATTATGGATGGCCATTTTGTGCCTAATCTGAGCTTATCGCCGTGGTTTATTGAACAAACCCGCAAGCTGACCAACAAAGAAATGTCAGCCCATTTGATGGTGACGGATCCGTCATTCTGGGTGCAGCAACTGATTGATATTCGATGTGAGGTCATTTGTATGCCGGCAGAACGTGTCAATGGCATCGCTTTCAGGCTGATTGACCAAATCCATGATGCGGGACTGAAAGCGGGTATCGTATTGAACCCGGAAACGCCGGTGAGCGAGATCCTGCCATACATCGATCTGCTGGACAAAGTAACGGTAATGACGGTCGATCCTGGCTTTGCCGGTCAGCGCTTCCTGGTCAATATGCTGGATAAAATTACCGAACTGCGACAACTGCGTGAAGAGCATGGTTACCAGTATCGGATTGAAATGGATGGGTCGACCAATAAGAAGCACTGGAAAGTGATTCACGATGCCAAACCAGACATCTACGTAATTGGCCGCAGCGGGCTGTTTAACCTCGCTGATAATATCCACAGCTCGTGGGAGATGATGGTAACGGAGTTTGAACAGGAAACCGGCCAAAAATTTGCCTGATTGACCAAACCATTCCGTTACTTTCTCTAACCAAGGAGATCATCAGGAGGTGCTCTCCTTTTAATGCTGTTATTGCTATTGACCTTAAACCTCGATTCAACCTTAGAGTTTGCATAACCACTGACTGTATTCATTTCTGTCGTCGTTGGAGGCGAACGATTATGAGTATGCAACTAAGGAAATCGAGATGAAATTAAAATACCTGACCAGCGCCATCGCACTTACCAGCAGTAGTTTGTCATTAGTCGCCCACGCAGACGAGCACACCGTGATGACAGATATTGATATCGCCGGTTATTCCGTGCCGGTGGAAGCGGGTGGGCTGTATGACCGTTATCGCTCCAACCCACCGTTAAGTGTGATTGCTGAATCAAAACCAGAACTGGATCTGAGCTGGTTTAAAACCTTAGATAAAACTCAGGTTGATATTGGTTTTCCTTCCTACTCACCCAATTTCTACTATAAGAATGAACGTATCAGCGTGGTATTTACCGCGGATGCTGACAAGTTAGCCGCGCTTATCCCGGATAAGGTCGCCGCTCAGGTTCAGCCACTGAAAATCTGGCCCGGGCGCGGACTTGTGGTATTGACCGCCTATGCCTATCACTATTGTGATAACGATCAATATAACGAAATTGCATTATCCGTGGTCACCAATCAGCCCGGCAACGGTAACTGGGGGCCGTTAAGCCTTATCGGGCAGGCGATGTCAGGCGATTATTGGGGCTATGTGCTTAAACTCCCGGTCGATACCGAGCTGGCCCGAGTGCGTGGTGTTGTCGGTTACAACTTACCTAAATGGTTAACCGCGATAGACTTTGACAGTGATGAGACAACCGTCACCTACACGGTTGCCGATGAAAAAACGGGCCAGCCGGATTTGATTTTCAGTGCGGATAAGCTGACCGATTTATCGACTGACGGCGAGATCGTGACCAATAGTTTTACCAATCTGAATCATAACGATGAGCTCACTTATGGGTATGCTAAATCGCGCCTGATGAGTTACGCTACATCCACTGATGAAGCCAACGTTCGCCTGACGCTGGGGGACGGGTATTTGTCTGATTTTATCCGGTCATTAGACCTCGGGGCGATGCTCAAATATGAGTATGTTGCTGATTTTCAAAGTGCTCTTTATGTGCCGCAGCCACTGTCCGTATTACTTTCCGAGCAATGATGAATGAGTCAAATAAGCCAGCCCGACGGCTGGCTTGTGGCTAAGATTATTGTCGTTCATCCCTGATGATGTTTAACCCCTGGGTAAACGTCGTGACTGCAAAGTCCGGGAAGCGGCGTTTGAACTTATCCGACACAAAAATGTTATCCGTCTGATAACGAGGCAGCAGTTCTGCCGCGTCTCTGACCGTGGGGTTGAATTTACCCGCCAGCCATAACTGCCAGCGTTTCAGCACCCGGTACTTCGGTTGCACGTTGAAAATGCCGGCCGCCAGTTCGACGAACTGACGATAGGTGAGCCGATTATCGTCACAAGGTAAATGCCAGGTCTGACCGTAAGCGTCAGGCGTATTCCCGATCAGCGCCATCGCCCGGCTGGCGTCCGGCGTGAAAATCAGGCTGCGTTTGACATCGTCACGTACAAATACTTTGGCCGGCTTGCCCGCTGACAGCGCATCAATCACGGTTGAGTTCGTGATACTCTGCGTTTTGCCCGGTCCGTAAAACTCGGGGGCGCGGCAAATGACAGCGTTGATCGACCCACGTTGCATAGCGTCCAGTAGCATCGTCGTGATCTGAGCGCGTACTTTGCCTTTACCGCCATTCGGTACAAACGGTGCATCTTCGGCCTGTGGAGTACGGGTTTGTGGATACATATAAGTATTATCAAAGTAAACCAGTTTTGCGTTGTGAGTTTGGCATGCTGCAATAACATTACTCATCAGAACCGGCCATTGCTCTATCCATAACTGAGTATCCATAGGTAACCCGGCAGTCAGATAGACAATCTCTGAGCCTTTAACCGCATCGCTGGTTTGCTGTGCATCGAGCAGATCGGCCTGAACCAGTTCATCGCTTTCGTTCACTTTCTGCGGACGTCGGCTGACTAAGCGGATGTGGCTGGTGTAGTCGCGTTTTAAGCTGAGTGCCAGTTCCCGACCAATCTGCCCGTTTGCTCCCAAAATGGTTTGCATAGATGATTTCTCCTGATGTGCATTCTTTAGTCAGCATCGTAAGATTAAAGCTTAGTTTAAGGTCAATGCGAAATTTGATTTGTTTTTAGGCATTGACATTAAAGTGAAGTTTAAGCTTAGTCTCAGGCATTCGAACAGGCGACATCACGGGTGTGTCAATCTTTATCGAGCGCATATCGAGCAATATTTCGACGTCACGCCGGGTGATGGTGAACCATTGAGGTAATTTATGACAAGCTCTACCACTGCTGAACACAAGAGAACCATGGCTGATTTGTTAACGAGGCAGAGAGATGCCTTTTTAGCCAGCGAAATACCGGGTGTTGGACAAAGAAGAGAAAAACTCGCGGTGTTGCGCGCTGCGATTCTTGCTTTCAAAACGGAACTGAAAGACGCCATTAATCAGGACTTTGGTCATCGTTCCCGATACGAAACCGACATTTTTGAGCTCAGTGTTGTGCTGCAGTCGATTGATTATCTGTCACGCCGTCTACCGCGATTTATGAAATCCGAGCGTCGCCATGTCCACTGGACATCCAAATCCGGTCAAGCGTATGTCGAGTATCAACCGCTGGGCGTGATCGGTATTATAGCACCATGGAACTATCCTGTACTTCTGACCTTAATCCCGTTAGCGACCGCATTGGCTGCGGGTAATCGGGTCATGGTCAAACCATCAGAACTGACCCCGGTGACCAGCGAAGTATTGAGCAAAATGCTGGCGTCGGTATTTTCTCCCGAGGAGGTGACGGTAGTGCAGGGCGGGCCGGAAGTCGGTGCTGAATTCAGTCATTTGGCCTTTGACCACCTGCTCTTTACTGGCAGTACCCAGGTCGGCCATCACATTATGAGAGCGGCCAGTGATAACCTTGTCCCGGTCACTCTGGAGCTGGGAGGCAAAAGTCCGGTGATCATCAGTAAGGGTCATGTTAATCAGCAGAATGTTGATCGCATTGTGTTTGGTAAACTCGCCAACGGCGGGCAAACTTGTGTCGCCCCCGATTATGCCTTGATACATGAAGATGACTTAGCCGAGTTTATCAAACAGTACTCAGCATCCGTTGCGCGATCCTATCCTGATGGCCCGCTTAGCCGGGATTACACCTCGATTATCAATGAACGTCACTATCAGCGATTAATGGGCTTGCTTGAGCAGGCCAGGGGGCACGGTGCAACGGTGACGGAAGTTGGACGCCAACCGGAGTCTGCGGCGCGTCGCCTGCGCACCATTGCACCGACCATAGTCACCGGGGTCAGTGACGAACTCGATATCATGCAGCAAGAAATCTTTGGCCCCTTGCTGCCGATCAAAACTTATCGCAACCTTGATGAAGTGATTCAATTTGTTAATGCCCGGCCAAGACCGCTGGCACTGTATTACTTTGGCAACAGGGATAACGAGTGTGACACAGTGCTGCGACGCACCACGTCAGGCAATGTGGGCATTAATACGACTGTACTGCATGTAGCCCAGGATGACTTACCATTTGGCGGCGTCGGGGCAAGTGGCATGGGGGCGTATCATGGTATTGAAGGTTTCAGAGCGATGAGCCACGCCAAAGGCACGTTTGTTCAGGGGCGATACAGTTTACCCGCGATGCTCAGAGCACCATTCGGCAAATTGGCGGATATGACGCTCGCGTACATGTTTAGACGATAAACAAGCCGCTACAAAAAGGAGCATTACTGCTCCTTTTTGCTGTTTCCTTGTGAGGTTAATATATCCCAGCCAAACTGGGACATCACGCGCTCGGCATTTTGCGCGCAGTCCATGTCTTGTGGTTTGGCTTCTATTTCATTCAGCACGGCCAGTAATTTTGCCTTGTTATGAGCGATCTTTTGTTCGATGTCTTCTAGCTCTTTCACTTTCTGCTGTAACGTACCGAGCAGTTGATTGTGGTCCCATTGCGATAAGTCGCCTGGAAGTAGGGTGCGTAACTCATCCAGGCTGAATCCGGCTTGCTGTCCGGTGGTAATCATATCCAGCACCATCACCGCTTCAGGCGGGTAGGTTCGATAACCGTTGGCTTTACGTTTCACGGTTTTGAGTAACCCAATCTTTTCGTAAAAGCGGATCTTGGATGCAGTTAAACCGGTTCTTTTTGCTAGTTCACCAATATTCATCATGCTCGTCGTGCTGTGATTGCCTGCAACAACACTAACACAATTTCGTTGCGCTGGTGGCTAGGCGTGGAACGGTTTTAGGCGTTCCCGCCGCCGAAAACCTAAAAAATCGTCCTGATTTTTTGCCTTAGCGGAGTGGTTTCAGTTACTTACCTAAATGGATTTTGCCCCATTCTTTGCCAGTAACCTTCTACCTGACAAATAATAGTGATGTGGTTTGACCTACTTCTTCTAATCAGCATAGTGTCTATGAAAGTGGAGTCTTACAAACTTAGCCAACTAGTTCGAATAGGCCGTCTTATTTCTATTTTTTAACCTACCGAAGAAACGTGTTCTCTGTTAGAGTCACCGTCAACTACGCTATTGAATAAAGACACCCACAGAACGCATGTCATTGATGGATTTTTATTCACCCTTAGAACTCATTTTAGGAATCCCTAGTGACTAACAACGAAATTTTACGTCGTATCCAACACGCGTTAAACCTTAAAAACGCGCAGATAATGAAAGCTTTCGGGCAGGCCGAAGTCACTGTGGCTCACGATAAAGTGGCAAACTGGTTAAAAGATGAAAGCGACAAATCTTGCGTTAAGATGAAGGATCAAGAGTTAGCGGTATTCTTAAATGGCTTTATTAACCTCAAGCGAGGAAAAAAAGACGGCGAGCAACCTAAGCCAGAAGTCACGTTGACCAACAACATGATTCTCATGAAGCTGCGCATTGCGCTAGACATGAAAGCAGAAGATGTGTTGGACGTATTAGAAGTGGTTGGTACTAGTTTAAGTAAATACGAAATTGGTGCGTATTTCCGCAAGCCAAACAACAAAAACTACAAACAGTGTGAAGACCAACTGCTGTGCGACTTCTTAAATGGTGTGCAGTTTACCAATCGTCCCGATTCTGAAGAGTTTACTGGGTAATTTTTATCTCGAATCGAACGTGGTAATTGATTAAAAAAGCGAGAACCATTTTATTTGGCTACTCGCTTTTATCATGCTAAAGACCGATATTAGAGCTTCACAATCAGGTCTACTCTTTGTCTTTCTTCAGTAGATACCTATCAAACCACGCTGAAATCTGGTCGGCTTTTAGAATCAAGACACACACCGCCCCCCTATGACCCTACCAAGATAAACCCAAGCGCTGGCGGATCCCCTCATAATTCACCTAAGCCACAAGTGTGTGTGAGACGTTGATATTCCATCATAGCCCAATGATATTGGGACCCTTTTATTTGGTATCTTCGATGACAACGTACCTCTTTACCCAATCTAGGGATGGATAGTACTCGGCGATGTTTGATAGTGTTGGCTTGGAAGTCATAATGCCATTGAGCTTGCATGGCGATTAAGCCATTCCACCACATGATGATTTCTGCCATTAGCGCCATGAGGAGTAGGATATCGATACGATTCGTACAGCGAGTTCGATTGTGGCGCAGTGCCAATCCGTAAGCGGGGCTTTTTAGATCTCGAAACGACTCTTCAATCTGCATTTTTTTGGCGTATAAGCGAGTGATTTTAACGCCATTCAATACCTGATTGGGGAGGTTTGTTACTAGAAGCCAGGGCTCTTTTGCACCTCTGTGGAATACTTTTCCTGCTGAATGCTTTTGGCAGGTTCGGCTGTGTCGATGGGGGTTTCTGCCTTTAGGTTGGCTCTTGTATAAATAGGCAAAGCATGTGAGCGGCGAACGCCGTGCTAATTGGCTTTCCCCTAAAAACTGCGGTTTGTCAGTTTCCTGAGGATAGAAGGTCTTGTTCCATAGCTAAAGGGCATCACCACATTTGATCGAGACTTCGCCACGTACGCGTCCCAACCAGAACCAACCTTTGTTGGCGACTTGCCGAAACCATGTATTTCTAAATCCAGCATCCGAGACAATGATGGGAGTGCAGCCTTCGGGCTGGAGCGTTTGAAGCTTATCGAGAAAGTATAGATGGCTCTTTGGAGAGTTGTAGTTTTTGTATTCAAACGCCTGCTCATAAAGCGTGACGGCTCGACCTTTAACGGCAACTGAAGCGCGCAATGTCATATAACGTAGCTGCTCGCGAACATCTGACCAATCAACGAGCACCACAGGAAAAGGGTTGGCACGGGTAATAAAGGACGCATGCCACTTATAAATGGTGTCTTTTTCACGGTGTAGGTTGCGATTACCGAGCAATCGGTCGATGCGTTTAATCGCATGCTTTACGTTGGTATCGGTGTCGAGTGCGCGCCCAATTTTGGTCAATGTGAGATCAGAGCCGTCGAGAACAGTTTTGGTTGCAAGCATCAGAGATCTCAGTCGTTTTTTGTGAATGTCAGGGCATTGATTCTCGAGAGTTTGTTGTAGAATTTGAATGTCGCGCATCGTTAGGGCTCCCTATTAAATCCATTTAATCAGGTGTGTTTTTGGCGAAATTCATTAGATCAGAATGAGCGATGCGCGTCTACTCATTGTTTTATATAGAAATTATGAGGGGATTCGTAAGATTCGGGCTAGACGATTAGAATGCGGGGTTTTGACGTGCATACGCAAGGACTGAACAATTCCCTTGTCGAATGATAAAGGTCGGAACTGGTCAAGTTAATTGTATGTCTGTGAATAAAAAGCCTTACAGTCATATAAAACCGTAAGGCTGATTTAGTTGAAATACTATTTACTTAATTTCAATTTAGGGTGTTTAAATTATTTAATCAGCGGGATGTAGTAGTCTGTCCGTCTTGAAGCAATCAGTTTTTGCTGGTTAAACCACCATTCATTTTGAACAGTCTTAAAATCAACCTCAATCGCACCCTCGAAATCACGTGGAGCAACAATCGCTTGGTCTAAGGCAAAGATAGGGTCTAATCCATACATTGAAGTACCACCCATGTAATCTTTACCCGTAAAGTTAGAAACAATAGTTGTTGCTTGAGAGTTCAAACCAATAGCGTGCCAAATTGAGTTAGTGTTGTGCTCAGGGTAGTCGTTAGCATAGATATCTAAGTTCAAATCTAGTTCACTACCGAATTCACCGTTAAATGCTGATGGGATTACAATCATATCAGCGCGTTTGACCGCCATTAAACCAGACATTTCAGGGAATGCTGCTTCGTACCCAATCATGATCCCAATTCGACCAATATCAGTTTTGAAGGTAAGAATTTCATCGCCTGCCGTCGCCCATGCTTTTTCACTTGCAGTTAAATGAGTTTTTCTATACTTCCCGTTTATTTTACCTGATGGTTCTACACAAACCGCTGTGTTGTATAGTTTGGAACCGTCACGTTCAATCATGTCGAAAATTACATAGGTGTCATATTTTTTAGCTAATTTTCGGAAGTACTCAACAGTTGGGCCACTCATATCTTCAGCTAAAGATTCAGCAGTCGACTTATCGCTGACTAAACCTGTCAGAGATAACTCTGGCAGTACAACAAGGTTGATGTCTCTATCAGAACTATCCAATTTTTCCTGAATAATATTGTCTATTTTCGACATATTTTCTGTTTTGCTTGATGTATTAACATCATATTGCAAAGCAAGAGCACTAATGTCTTGTTCAGTGTTATCCTTAGAGTAATCCCATGGAGCGATGTATAGCATTAGCTCTTTGTAAAGTTCAGGTCGTCTTTCGTCAGCAATACGACGTTTAGCTGGGTTGTCATATTTCTCAGTATCAATATCGGCATAGATATATGTTGTTTCGTCAATGTCATCGTCTTTAGTTGGCGCCGCTGGTGATTCAGCAAGTTTTTCACCATCAGGACTCCAGATAGCACTTGCACCTACGTTATGATAACCAAGCTCGGTATTTGCCCTGTTTGAGCTAATAATATACATACCGTTTTCTTCGGCTCTCCCCTGTAATGCTGATACTGTTTGACCACCAGAGTTGGTAGAAAAAGCCAAAATATCTGCTCCCTGTACAGCCGCCAGTCTAGCCGTTTCCATATAAGCTCCATCCATACAGATGATCATGGCAATTTTACCAATTTTTGTATCGAACACTGGTACGCCTAAGTTACCCCAGGCAGACCAGTGTTCTTCGGTTTCCCATTGGTGAACTTTACGGTATTTACCAATGTAACCTTCTGGACCGACTAAAACTTGAGAGTTGTAATATAGGTCAGTTTCAGGATCCACTTCAGGCATGCCGAGAACAATGTAAGTATCGTATTCTTTGGCAATTTTGGTAAATAAATCAGTGGTTTTCCCCGGAATAGTATCGACGAACGGTTTGATTTCCTTTCGACTGCTATACATATAGCCCGTGGTAACCATTTCTGTTGTCACAATGAGCTTAGCCCCATTCTTAGCGGCAACAGTAACGTCCTCAGCAAGGCGATCCAGGTTTTTGTCTAGTTCATACATTTCTGGGTTAAACTGAACGGAGGCGACTTTTATTTTGCCTGTCATTTTCTCTGTATCACTTGCTTGCGCACTTTGAGTCCCTGTTAGAATGATTGGTAACAACACCATAGTAGCTAAAGTTTGTTTAAGCTTACTAAATATTCCATGTCGATTCTTATGTATTATCATCACTAATCCTAAAATGAAAATTTTGATTTGGTCGCAGAGCTGCTTAGCTTGCGGCGCAATGATTCGTTTGAATCATTAATGGCTCATTTGAGTCATATGTATCATTTAAGCACTATTTGTGCCATAAATGATACATATGTTTTATTTTTAATTAATAACTAAAAATCATGTGTTTATTATTGTTTTTTAGGGTTTAGTTTGGTTTTGCTTGGGTTAACTTGATTGGAACTTGCTACAAAATGGTTCAATTGCACCATTATAGAGGCAACCTTATCGCTTCTAGCTTCTAATGGGTTTGGATTAAATTGACTCTATTAAGCTTCTAGTTCAGTATTAATCAATTTTTATTTTTTAGGAAAAATAATGACCGTTAGCGACAATATTATTAGGCACTTTCCTGAGCTTACTCCTGAGTTACAAAAGGCTGCAGGCTATCTTTTAGAGCACCAGAATGAGATTGCTATCTATTCAATGCGTTCTCTGGCTGCGTATGCAGATGTTCAACCTTCGACGCTGTTAAGAGTGGCTAAAGCGTTGGGTTACAAAGGGTGGACGGATCTTAAAGATAACTTGATAAAGGAAGTCGGGCTGACAAGTGAAGTAGGGTATTCTGATAAAGCTCAATCTCTGATGAATGACGATGAAGAGTTTATCAATTCATTATTTTCTTCTATTCAAGACAATATGACGGAGTCCTCGTCTTTAAATGTAGGTCTCCTTACAGGTGCTGCAAATTTAATCAATAACGGAAAGAAAATATACATATGTGGATTTAGAGCGAGTTTTTCTGTTGCCTATTATCTCTATTACATTATGAGGTTGTTTAAAAATAATGTATATATGATTGACGGTTTAGCATGTAATCTTGAACAGTTTACTCGTGATTTCGAAGAAGGTGATGTAGTAATTCATATTGGTTTTAAACCCATTTCCAAAGAAATTAATCAGGTCTTTAATGCAGCCAAAGCTGCCGGGTGTAATACGATGTTTATTACTGATAAGTTAACAGCTTCAACTACCATAGGGGCGGATATGGTTTTAAACATACCGACGACAGGACTTACTTTTTTTCCATCTCTAACACCGGCATTTGGTTTAGTTGAAGGGCTTACTTCAGAGTTAGTGAAAATTAATGGAGAAAGTGCGTTAGAGAAAATAAAAAAATCTGAACATTTTTTTATATCTTCAAAAGCTTATCTATGAGTGATGACAAGGAAAATAAACTTTCTGAAAGTCATCATGTATAAACTCTGTGAATATAACCAAGTCTTTCTATGCGTTTCTTAATCAATTTCTCTAAAGATATTTGCAATAGCTGATATAATCTGTGAGGTTATAATCTAGTCATTGCTAAAATTAAAAGATGTCCAAAAGTGCGCTAGAGCGTTAGTTTTGAACTCATACATAGGGCAAAAATCTAGGACGGAAGTATTAGGTTTGTCGCGCAGGGAACGCATAAAATCGGCTCTGATAGTGCCTAAGGGCTAAAGATATTTCCTGGTTCCGCTTTGTACCTGAAAAGAGGAACATTCGACATCCCTGTAAACAGGGGCCAAAATATACTTGTTTGCCCCCCACAGGAAAATGTGGGGGGATTGACGCCTAATGGTTAGATTGATTTTGAAATTAGATCCGCTTTTAACAACCCACCTTTTGTCAATAATTTCGGGGAGAAATTTGGGGTTCTCCGTTGCTTGTATGCTGCGAGTATTTTTTGTAATCCATTCGCTTCTAGTAAAGAAATATTGATCTCTGTATCCATATCTGCGGCATCAATGAAATCAGCCGAGAACGCAGGAGCCACGATAAGTACCTGGGCAACGCGATGACCGCTTGCTTCGCAGCGTTTTACGTATGATTTTACCTGTCTGGAAGTCGTAGCGTATTTGGCAAATTCGCCATTTTTAAAGGATTTTGCTTCACCGATAATGACGTCATCGTTTTCTAGTGAAACAATGATATCGGTCTTATCTTTGGCTGTATTAATATCTTTCCTCAGATCCTCATCTACATTCATTCCTAATTGCTCCAGTATTGAACGAGTGATTTCTTCGAATTTAATTCCAATATCGGATTCTTTGATATCGATGCCCGCATCATGTAGTCCTTGTAAATCTCGACTAGCAAGCAGATGGTAGTTCTCTATGAAACGGTCACTGGCACTGGCGAAAGAATCGATGATTTGGCTTCTCGGATTACCTCTTCGACTCAAGCCCATATCATTTCGTATAATCTTGATTTCATCATTGGTATACAAATAAAGGATATCCAGAGGTGTAATACTTAGCGATCTTAGATATTCAGGATCCAAAGATTCTTTGTTTTCAATTTCGAAGTCAGAGCGTATACGGTTCTCAACATTCGGTTCGGTGCGAGAAAGCGATTCCATAAGCTCTTTATAACCACTGACGCTCAGCAAGTTAAACTCATCTTCTTCAGAACTCTTAAGGTGATCAACTAAAACCTCTATTCGCTCTTGCAAACGAGATCCTATTTTGGTGATATCAAGATCCATATCTTCAAAGAGTTGTTTTATTCTTTCTTTTCTCTGATTTTGTGTTGCATCTTCAGAATGTATGTCGTTTGCTAGTATATTTTTAATAGACAGGCCTGAGCGAGATATGATGGCTATTTTTTCCTTTCTATCCACACCTCTTACTTTGCACCCATGATTTTTCAACGTACTAGAAAGCTCTGCATCTGATAGTGACCGCAAAATCCGTAATACATATTTATCGTGTAATTCTTTGCCTAATACATCGTGCAGAATGTCAACAACTTCGTCCGGAACCATTACCTCTGAACGTCTTCGGTTGATCATTATGATGCCACATTCTCTTAGGTATTCGAGTGCATTATCAATACCAAGCTCAGGGATAGGGTCTATCGAATGCTCAATAGCATTGACTTCTTCTCTTGAAAGTTCCAAGCGTTGAGCCAGTACATTAAGAATACTGCGTTCATCCTCAGATATCTTTGCTGTTCTATTAACCTTTAAGTCGTTACAAAAAGCGGTTCGCATGCAATCTCTATAGATATCGATTCGATTTAATCGTTCAAAATTGCTGGATTCGTCAGCTTCAATCTCCTCTAATAGCGACCTGCTGAGCGTGTCTATCGCCTGATACTCTTTTGTATAAAGCTGTTCAATCCAAGGAATAGTCGCTATACAGTTACCATCTCGTGATAGGATATTGATGAGTAAAAAAGCTTGCGGACCGCCTATCGATACTTGCTCAATGATATGTTTTTTGAAGTGTTTTTTTACTAAGCTAAAAAGTTGGTTTATTTCGTTACCAGATGCAGATTTGAGCTGGCCATCAATCTTATTGAGCTGTTTGGCTAATTCAGGGTCGCTTTTGTTATCTTGGCAAAGTTTATCGATACAGTTTACAAACTTGGAACGCTCTACTTGATTGGTATGATTTAAGACTTGATTTAGCTTCATAGTATTTCAAACCTGAGAATAAATACGTAATAGTTCTAATGATATTAGAACCACATATTTAATGATGTAGGTGCCTTGACATAAAACTGTTAGATATGTCACTTGTTTTGTATGCGTAACCTCGTTTCAGCAAAGGTTCAGAAGGAATTGATGTTGAAAATATAGGCAGGGTGGATTCACCTAAATCCAGTGAAAAAGCAGACTCCAAATCTAAGCGGGACATACGGCTGCCCGCTTCAAATTCGCTGTGTATTGCGCAAAATCACCGTGAGTACTCACATGAGAAGTTAATGAAAATGGTGCTGCGTGCTGTGCAAGAAAAACACTTCACACTGGTGATCACGAGCCAGCTGTTGCAGCAGTTTTTGGTTGACGAAATCGATCGCGCTGGAGGCGACGATGGCGCTCGCATTACCGGACTGAATCGCTTTCATCACGATCTCCAGCTCAGATTGGGATTGTGAGGGCTTCATATGAATGATTTTTCCGCACTGCACCTGATGGGCGGCGAGGGCATCGTATTGAGGGCGCGGGCATTGCGCGGTGTACAAAATCCATTGTTGTTGCTGAGATAGCTGCGCTAAACGAGACATCATATCTTGATTAACGGTGACCGGGCGGTAGCTATCGGTCGTGTAAGTTTGGGTGCCAAAACGTGTGGTATCGAAATCTACATGAAGCATAACACTGTCCTTTCATACATGCTGTATGTCTATACAGTATTCCTAAATATCGTGCTGATCAAGTTTAGGTTTGATGGAAAATTGACCTTATTTTGTCTTTTTCTTTACATGATTAAATCTAAACAACTGATTTTTAATCATAAATCTAATATTTGAATGCTGGGGTAAAGTTGCTGATTAGTGTGATTTTCTGTGATCTAACTAACTTTTTAGCGCATGAACAGTGGGCTTATACAGTAGTTTCTATCCAGTACTGGCGGTTAGCTGTATATGAACAACGGCTGCGCCTAAGTGACGGGGCAGAGATGGATACGAGTTGTTATACAGTGGTTAGTATTGGCGTTGGTATAAGCGTGTGTACTGCAGGGGATGAATCGCGCGATCAAAAAAGCGCCGTCCTGGCGCTTTTATCGGGTTTATGGTCGGTTTGCGTTTTGGCTGGCCAGACGTTCACGCTGTGCTTGCTCGGCAATATTAAATTGTCTTACGTCCATGCGAGCAAAGTCATTACAGTTTTCACAAGCGTGATTGGTTTTGCCGTCGAGATACTCGAGTTTGGTCAACTGATTTGGTTTTTTACACCAATCGCAAATACCGTAGATAGTGAACATGTTGTCTCCTCACCTGAAGCAGGTGCCAAATTCGCGCAGAATTATCGCATATCACAGGCTTGCCTGTTAACCGTTTGTTGTAAATATTGAGAGAGTAATCGATTGCGTAGTCAAGCGTAATTGGGGCTTTGAGGGTTTTATATCAGTTGGATGAAACTTTATTTAACGATTTATTAACTTCATTGATGAGCACCTTCATCGCGCCGTTAAGACGCTTCATTTCCTCTTCACTGCCTTTCATATCCGGATGATAAATTTTCGACAATTGTTTGTAACGAATTTTGATTTGCCGCTCTTCTGGTAACTGTCCCGGTGCAAATCCAAACATCGCGCAGGCCAGGTGCAGCTTTTGATCCTGAGTCTGACGGCTCTGATGGTTTTGCATCTTCTTCAACTGATGATACAGCGTGTCCAACTGGCGCTTTTGCTGTTTAAGCAGGTTGTCTTTCTGGGATAGGCTTTCATTGAGTGAATTCTGGTGCTGGGTCTGCTGTTTGTTGGATTTTTTGACGTAGCGGTAGACGGATAGACCCGCGATCAAAACCAAAATGCACAGTACGACAAACAGATAGTCGCTCATCAGGCTTGGCGTTTGCGGGGCGGACTGAGTGGAGTTTTGGTTCTGTGCGGCTGCAGTGGTTTGGTTGATGGCACTCTCGAGTTGCTCAATTGACGCGACCTGGCGGGCACGCTGCTGGTCAAACTGCTGTTGCAAAATGGCGCTGTAGCGCTGCTCTGCCTGTGGATTCTGGTCAGCCAGACTGTGATACCACAGCTCTGCCATCGCTGACGGGGCAGGGGAGCTGTCGAGGCTTTCATAAAGCTGTCCGATGGCCATGGCTGCGTTGCTGTCACCGCTGAGCAGTTGGCGCGTCAGCCAGTACAACGCCTGAGTCGTATCGGCTTCGGTGCCTAATCCGTGCTGGTAAGCGTTGGCGAGTTGCTGCATGGCTTGCGGATGACCTTGCTGCGCCGCTTGCTGAAACCAGTAAAATGCATCGTTCAGATTGATGGTTAAGTTGTGGCCGGTTTGATAATCGACCCCTAGTTGGTATTGTGCTGCGCGATCCCCTTGATTCGCCAGTTGGATCAGCTCGGAAGGATCAGCCACAGCCTGGCTTGAGAGCAGTAACCCCAATGTGATTATCCATGCCTGAAGCGCTTTCTTCATTGTGGTTGGTTTCCCTTTATCATGATGTGAATTGCGTGTGAGCGACGGTATGCAACTGGCCGGGATATCAGAAGCGGTCATGATACTCCGCCAATGTGTCAATACATTGCGGACGGCACACCACAAAACAAAAAAGCCCGGCACTGAGGCCGGGCTACATCCATACGGGTATCGACTAAACGATTCAGGCAGAATGGTGCAATTCGTTGCTCACCCGCCTATTAAATCATTTCAGCGGTAAGATTTGAATCTCTACACGGCGGTTACATGCACGGCCATCTGCTGTGCTGTTGCTGCATAACGGGTAGCGTTCACCATTACCACGCGCTACCGCACGACCTGCCGCTACGCCCTGAGACAACAGGAATGAACGTACGGACTCAGCACGACGCTCAGACAGAACCTGGTTGGTGGTGTCGCTACCTGTGCTGTCGGTATGGCCATCAATCACCAGGCTGGTATCCGGGTATTCAACCAAAATGCGTGCCACGCCACGTAGTGTGTTGTGGATAGAAGAGTCAAGCTGGTAAGAGTTGGTCTGGAATCCGATGCCGTTTTCCATGCGCAGCAGTAGCTGGTTTTCGCCTACACGCTGTACCTGAACACCTGAGTTCAATAGTTCCTGGCGCAGCGCTTCTTCTTGCTGGTCAAAGTAGTAACCAACACCACCACCGACAGCAGCACCGCCTGCCGCGCCGATCAGCGCTCTCTGGCGTCGCTCTTTAGCGTCATCACCAGATGCTAAACCAACCGCAGCACCTGCCAGCGCACCTAACAGTGCCCCTTTGGTGGTTGAGTTAGTTTCGTTTTCACCCGTGGTCGCATTTTGGCGTTGTGTGGCGGCACAACCTGAAAGTGCAATTAACACTGCAAGAGCCAATGTAATTTTTTTCACAACTTCATCTCCGTGAGTTATTCAGTTTTCCGGATTGCAATAAACGAGAAAAGTGATCATACGTCAATGCAAGCATAGACGAATTTACTCACTCTTGACTTAGGATTTACTTAAATACCGTATTCAACTGAGTAACTTATCGATTTGCGGCTTAATCATATCGGCCGCCGGTCGATTCTAATTCGTTTACTTAAGGAGTTTCGGCGCCTGGCCACCATCAATCGGACGGCTTACAGATACCCGGCGTCCTTTTTTAAGTCCGACTTCGTAATCTTCAGTCAGATTCTTCATGGCTTCCCGCAGCTGTTGCTTGAAGGTTTCCCGGTCGATGTTTTGAAACTCTTTATCAATATAGTTATTGATTTTGTTGGCTGATTCATCGTCTGGCGCTATCTCTGGCAGCTTCTCTAGCGCACCTTCTACCCAGCCGGACAAAAAGGAGTTTACCCGGCGCTGGACTTCGGTATTTGGTGTGCCGCTACCGGCAAAACTGTTACGAAATTGCCCGGTTTGCTCGTTCATTTCCCGATAGATGATATCAAAGGCGAAAGCGGCAAAAATCGCCCGGTCTGCTTCGCCGATAAATTCAACTCGTTTCAAGCCTTTATGGTTAAGCAGCACGGCTTCTACGCCAAATTTGGTATTGATGCCGCGGATCACGCGCAAGATGGCGGATGAGATGGAGGCTGGCAGCAGGTGGGTGGACTGGGTTTTGCCCATTTTGATGAACTCGATGTCATCTTTATCCAGACCATACTTGAGCATCAGCCGGTGCGCCATTTTTATGGCGTTAGCGGCTTCGTTCACATTGGCGGAGTTACCCAGTTCAAGGCACTTTGCGATTTTTTTGAGGGCTTTTTGCTTATCCATCGACATGAAAAAAACGTTACTACGGCATTGAGAAAAGTCCGCTATTTTACCGTTTTTATGCCGTAATTTAAAGCCGGGCAGCCAATAGGAATGTGAATCAGTGCCCGTCTTGTACCTGCGGTTCGGTGATTGGGGGCGTTTTACCGGCAGCAGGGGCGCTGCCGGGCTAACTTGTGATCAGAGGCCGAGTTCATCCAGCAGGTCGGAAGTGGCATCGTCTGCCGCTGCACTGCCTGGTTGTGTCTTACTTTCCATCTTCTGTTGCGCAGCCGCTAAAATGGAATCCGGGCTTTCATCTTCCTGAATTTCAAATTCTTCCAACTGGATAAATTCGGTTTTATCCATCGCCAGCTCAAGATAGAAAATATTGTTGTTTTCGGTCGAGAAGGTGACACGGCGTGCTTGCGGGCGATCCAGGTTGGTGTCCACCGACAAATTGACCTGCTTATTCAGCGACAACATTTTAGGCTGGTTCTGGGTAATGTTAGTTTGCAGCTCTTTGCGTATTTTTTTGGTGAAGTCACCCACTAACTGGTTCATCAGTTCACCCAGTACATCACCCACTTCGTCTGAAGTGTGCAGCACGGCCAGTTCTTCTTCCGGCATACCCATGTTGCGCATGTAGTTGGCGTAGACTTCCAGCGCCGCTTTGGCGGTGAAGTTGATGACCACCAGGCCGCTGAATCCGCCATCAAACAGGACAAAACAACCGAAGTCCGGTTTCAGTGACGTTTTATTGATCTTCTGCACCATCGCCGAGTAAGAGATGTTAGATGCGGTGGCGGAAGTCAGGACGCTGGACACTGATTGGCATAGTTTCAGCAAAATATCTTCGGTGGTGACGATCTTACTTTTTTTCATGTATTTGTCCGTAAAAGCTGATTAGACGCAAAGCGTAATGGAAGAAACTGGGTCACATTAAGCCGATGTGCCATTAAATGCACCATTCGCAGTATAACGTCATGTTAGGGGCGAAATAATCCACACCGCATCATAGCAGGCTTGGTGATAAATCATAAGTCGGTATCACTAGTGAAAAATTCCGTTTCATTTCATTCTGGCATTGAGATTCTGATTTGATCACCTTTTTAAATGTTGTAAAGTGACATGACTCAAATATTAATACCAAAAATAACTTATAACCCAGAGCTGATAGGATCAGCGCAGTACGGGCAGGAAGCAAATGTTACCAAGACTTCACCTCCAATCCGATGTTGACCCTGTTGTTTTAACGTTTTTACATGAACTTGAAGCAGCGGGATTTAGCGGCGATATTGAAACTCAGTATTCAAGTCGTCTTGCTGTTTCCACTGATAACAGTGTGTATCAACAACTGCCACAAGCCGTTGTCCATCCGAAATCGACTCAGGATGTGTCGATCATCGGTAGAATAAGCACTAAACCTGAATTTGAACGCGTCACGTTTTCTGCCCGTGGCGGCGGCACCGGCACCAACGGTCAGTCTCTGACGAAAGGGGTGGTGGTAGATCTTTCCCGTCATATGAACCACATCCTGGAAGTCAATGCCGAAGAAGGCTGGGTGCGGGTTCAGGCTGGTGTCGTTAAAGACCAGCTTAACGATGCGGTACGCCCTTATGGCTTCTTCTTCTCGCCAGATTTGTCGACCAGTAACCGTGCTACTCTGGGCGGTATGGTCAATACCGATGCGTCCGGTCAGGGTTCGCTTAAATACGGCAAAACCTCGGATCATGTGCTTTCCCTGCAGGCGGTGTTTGCTGATGGCTCGGTACTGGAAACCGATTTATCGCAAGGTTTGCCGCAGGCTGGCAGTTATGCTGCTGAGGCCATGCGGGTGACCGAAGCGGTATGCCGTGATAAGCGTGAGCAGATTGTTGCTAAATTCCCGCCGTTGAACCGTTTTTTGACCGGCTATGATCTGAAAAACGCCCTTGATACCGACAATGATAGATTTGATATCACCCGCGTACTGTGTGGTGCGGAAGGTTCACTGGCGTTTATCACCGAAGCCAAGCTGAATCTGACTCCGATTCCGAAAGCGCGTACGCTGGTGAACATCAAGTACGACAGCTTTGATTCGGCGCTGCGTAACGCACCGGTGATGGTGGAAGCGAATGCCCTGTCGGTGGAAACCGTTGACTCGAAAGTACTTAATCTGGCGCGTGAAGACATTGTCTGGCACAGCGTCAGTGACCTGATCACCAGCGTTCCGGGTAAAGAGATGCTCGGCCTCAATATTGTTGAATTCGCTGATCAGGATGAAGCCTTAGTGCGTTCTCTGGTGGAGCAGCTGACCGCCCGTCTGGAAGTGATGGTCGAGAATCAGGAAGCGGGGATTATCGGCTTCCAGGTGTGTGATGATTTGGCGAGCATCAACCGTATTTACAACATGCGTAAGAAAGCGGTTGGTCTGCTGGGGGCGGCGAAAGGCCGCGCCAAGCCGGTTCCATTTACTGAAGATACTTGTGTGCCGCCGGAGAACCTGGCTGACTTTATCGCCGAGTTCCGGGACCTGCTGGATTCAAAAGGGCTGGCTTACGGCATGTTCGGCCACGTTGATGCTGGTGTTCTGCACGTGCGTCCCGCGCTGGATATGTGCGATCCGAAGCAAGAGCTGATGATGCACGAAGTGTCGGATGAAGTGGTTAAGCTGGTAGCGAAATACGGCGGCCTGATGTGGGGTGAACACGGCAAAGGCTATCGCTCAGAATACGGTCCGGAATTCTTCGGTGACGAGCTGTTTACTGAACTGCGCCGCGTTAAGGCCGCGTTTGACCCGCATAACAAGATGAACCCGGGTAAGATTTGTACGCCGCTCGATACTAACTTTGAACTGGTTAAAGTCTCTGACACTAAGCGCGGCTATTTTGACCGCCAGATTGATGTCGAGGTACGCGACAGCTTTAAACGTGCGATGGAGTGTAACGGTAACGGCCTGTGCTTTAACTATGACACCAGCTCACCGATGTGTCCTTCGATGAAGGTCACCGCCGATCGCCGTCACTCGCCAAAAGGCCGTGCCGGTCTGGTGCGTGAATGGCTGCGCCAACTGACCGAGCAGGGCATTGATATCCTGGATCTGGAGAAAAAGGCGCTGGAAACCACGCCAACCATCAAGACCATGATTGACCGGGTGCGAAACCGTATCAACCAGCGTCATGAGTATGATTTTTCCCATGAAGTGTACGAAGCGATGAATGGCTGTCTGGCGTGTAAAGCGTGTGCCAGCCAGTGTCCGATAAAGGTTGATGTACCCGGATTCCGTTCCCGTTTCCTCAATATCTACCATTCGCGTTATCAGCGTCCGGCCAAAGATTACCTGGTGGCCAATATTGAAACCATGCTGCCGGTGATGGCTAAAGCGCCAAAACTGGTCAACGGTGTGATGGCTCAGAAATGGGTACAGAAGGTCACGGCGTCTACGGTGGGTTATGTTGATGCCCCTATGCTGTCTGTGCCGACGCTGGCACAACGCACCCGTCGCCATCCGCTGACTCCGTTTGATATGCAGCGCCTGGCGTCGTTGTCGCAGGATGAGCGCAACCAGCACGTGATTATCGTGCAGGATCCGTTTACCAGCTATTACGATGCGGATGTGGTGGAAGATTTTGTCGCTCTGGCGGTGAAACTGGGCAAAAAACCGATTCTGCTGCCGTTCAAACCCAACGGTAAGGCGCAGCATATTAAAGGCTTCCTCAAGCAGTTTAAGTCAACAGCAACCAATACCGCAGGATTCCTGTCCCAGGTGGCGGATCTGAACATTCCCATGGTGGGCGTCGATCCGGCGCTGGTGCTGTGTTACCGCGATGAATACGCTGAGGTGCTGGGTAGTGAACGGGGAGATTTTAGCGTTATTACCGTGCACGAGTGGCTGCAGCCGCGCCTGACTGAATTCCACGCTAAGGAGTCTGCTCAGGCTGAACCTTGGTATCTGCTGGCGCACTGTACTGAGAAAACGCGGATGCCAAACGCGGAGAAGGAGTGGGGGGCAATCTTCGCCCACTTTGGTGCAACACTGAAAACAGTGCCGGTCGGCTGTTGTGGTATGGCAGGTACGTTTGGTCACGAAGTGGATAAATTCCAGATGTCGAAAGACATTTACGGCCTGAGCTGGAAACCAAGTATTGAGAAGCTGCCGGTAGAGCGTTGTCTTATCACCGGTTATTCCTGCCGCAGCCAGGTAAAACGCTTTGAAGAGGCCAAACCGAAACATCCTCTGCAGGCGTTGCTGTCGTTGATGTAATCGGGCGGAACAAGCAGATTAGCACTGATTTAATTGATAAAGCCCGGTTTTACCGGGCTTTGTTTTTATATCGTCACAGAAAAAGGCTTATAATGAAGCAATACCTGTCTGGGAGCTATTATGCGTTTTTTGGAATTGAAAATACCGCCTGTGGCGTTGTTTCTGGTTGCTCTGGTTCTGGTCAACCGCTTAGCTGTTCTGATTCCGTTTACTGACGTCAGTCTGCCGTACAAATATGCGGTGTTTGCGGTGTGTTTTGTCGCGGCTGCTGTGATCGGCATTGCCGGTGTGGTGCAGTTCCGGCGTGCGAAAACCACAGTCAATCCAATTCAGCCTTATAAAGCAACCACTGTGGTTGATTCCGGGGTGTTCCACTACAGCCGCAATCCAATGTATCTTGGTTTGTTACTGCTGCTGTTTGGTTTTGCTTACTGGCACCAGAACCTGATAAGTTTTGCTGTGGTGGCGGGATTTGTGATGTACATGAACCGCTTCCAGATTATTCCGGAAGAGAAGGCGCTGGAGCACCTGTTCGGGGAAGATTATGTTGATTATAAAACCCGGGTACGGCGCTGGTTGTGAGCCTGAAATCAGTGTTTTTAGGCCAGGTAATGGCGCAATAAAAAAGCTTCACCACGGTGAAGCTTTTTTATTTGTGGTTTTTGCACGCGACTGCTGTTAGGCCGCTTTAGCGAACTTTGCCAGGAAGGCGTCCTTACGCTCGTTGAAACGGCTGACCAGATCATCAATATCTGCCTGGTTGTACGGTTTCAGTCCGCTGGCTACCATGCGTTTTACACCGCTGCCGACCTGTTCACCTTCTTCTTTAAACGCGAAGTTCAGCGTCACGATCCCGCGTTTGCCCTCAACATCGAAAGTCGCACCGGTGAATTCTACTTCAGGGTGCGTCAGGTCAAGGCGTGAGAATTCAACTTCCATGCTCTCGTAGATCACTAACGGACGCTGGCAGTTGATCATCATCTGCTGCTCTTCCATCAGCGGCACCATGATGTGCGGAAAGTTCATGCCGGAAAACTGAACGTAGTTTGTAACCACGTGTTCGATGAAAGCTGCGTCATGGCTTACTTCGCCTTCACGGTTCATGTGCAGATATTCTTTACCTGACTCGTCGACGACAGCGCTTTCTTTGCTGCACTTGTTCTCAATATGCAGAGCCGTTCCGTCACCCACCATACCTGAGAAATCAAAACGCATTTTCTGGCTGATGCCTTCACGTTTCAGTAGTACTGCAAACAGAAGATCGCCAGGTACACAGAAGCGCTTGCTGTCTTCATCGTGGATCGGGTTGAAGTCGCCCGCTACACGTTTGGCGAAGTGACTGGCCTGTTCGCGAGTGAACTGGAATTGATGGTCTTGATTTGAGAAGTAAGGAGCTAGAAACATAATTTACGCTATTCCGACAAAACTGTGACGGATTATAGCTCTCAACCCGGAGTCTAATGGTCCAATCAGTTGGAAGTGAACAAACAATATTCATAATAACAACACAATAAGAGCTCAAAAGCGTGATCTTTTGGCAGCGGAAGTCGTAATGAAACCCGTCACAGTATAGGAAAACACAGCATGACTCATAAAAAACTGCATTTGCCGCAAAAACAGTGTGTGGTGTGCGCTCGGCCATTCACCTGGCGTAAAAAATGGGCCGATTGCTGGGAAGAAGTGAAGTATTGCTCGCAAAGATGTCGGACAGTGAAGTTCCCGGTTTCTAGAACCTAGAACCTAGGTCTCAGAGGCGCTTATCGAAAAAAGCAGCCAGTGTGTTGGCTGCTTTATTCAATCTTAATGTCGGATTCGGGTTCTAAGGTTCCAGAACCCTAGGGCCTAAAACCTTTTACCCCACACTCGGCAGCAATTGCTCCGGCATCAGGTGATTGTGTACCGCCTGCAGCAGCAGTTCATTCGCCGCGGCGATATCAGGCGCAAAGTAACGGTCCTTATCATAGAACGAGACTTCACGGCGCAGGATCTGCCTGGCTTCTTCCACTCGGGCAGAAGAGAGGTTCGGCGCGCGGAAATCCAGACCTTGCGCGGCGGCGAGATATTCCACCGCGAGAATACCGCGGGTGTTCTCGCTCATGTCTTTCAGGCGGCGACCGGCAAAGGTTGCCATCGACACGTGGTCTTCCTGATTGGCTGAGGTCGGCAGGCTGTCAACTGAAGCCGGATGAGCCAGAGTTTTGTTCTCACTTGCCAACGCCGCTGATGTGACCTGAGCAATCATAAAGCCGGAGTTGACTCCGCCATTATCGACCAGGAACGGAGGCAGTTTACTCAGTGCGCTGTCGATCAGCAGTGCCATGCGGCGTTCTGACAAGCTGCCGATTTCGGCAATCGCCAGAGCCAGACCATCGGCCGCCATTGCCACCGGCTCAGCGTGGAAGTTACCGCCGGAGATGATGTCGCCATCGTCGGCAAACACCAGCGGGTTATCAGAGACGGAGTTGGCTTCCACCTGCAGGATTTCCGCAGCATTACGGATTTGCTGCAGACAGGCCCCCATCACCTGAGGCTGGCAGCGCAGTGAGTAAGGATCTTGTACTTTTTCGCAGCCCTGATGGGAGTCACCAATGGTGCTGCGTTCATCCAGTACATGACGGTATGCGGCGGCAGCATCCATCTGACTTTGATGACCGCGTACCTGATGAATGCGCGCATCAAACGGACGCCGGCTGCCCAGCGCCGCATCAACCGACATCGCGCCACATACCGTGGCTGAGGCGAACAAGTCTTCGGCCATAAACAGGCCTTCGAGTGCGAATGCGGTTGAGGCTTGTGTTCCGTTGAGCAGAGCCAGGCCTTCTTTCGGCGCCAGAGTAATCGGTTCCAGACCGGCAATTTTAAGTGCCTGCAGGCCGGAAATCACTTCGCCCTGATAACGTGCCTGACCTTCGCCAAGCAGAATGGTGCTCATATGGGCCAGCGGCGCTAAGTCACCGGAGGCGCCGACCGAGCCTTTTTGCGGTACGCACGGGTAAACCTCATGGTTCACCAGCGTCATCAGTGCTTCGAGTACCTGCAGACGGATCCCGGAAAAACCGCGTGCCAGGCTGTTGATTTTTAGCACCATCATCAGGCGCACAGTTTCATCGGCCATAAATTTGCCGATACCGGCGGCATGGGAAAGTACAATACTGCGCTGCAGAGTTTCTAAGTCCTGCGGAGCAATCTTGGTATTGGCCAGCAGACCAAAGCCGGTATTGATGCCATACACGGTACGATTCTCAGCGATCACCTGCTCAACGACACGAGTGCTCTGTTCAATGGCAGGAATGGCTTCCGGATCGAGTGACAGTGTCACGGGTTGGTGGCTCGCGGCGCGCAGTTGGCTCAGGGTCAAAGCGCCTGGTTTAATCACAAGATTCAACATGGTTACAGTCCTTACTTCAGTTGAGCGAGTTCGTCGTTCAGCATAGGGAGATCGAGGTTTTGTTGTTTCGCACAGCGTTTGGCTATCTCGTAGCCTGCATCTGCATGGCGCATCACGCCGGTCGCCGGGTCATTGTGCAAGACACGTCCGATGCGCTGGGCTGCATCGTCACTGCCGTCACAGCAGATCACCATTCCCGAGTGCTGGGAAAAACCCATGCCGACACCACCGCCGTGGTGCAGCGATACCCAGGTCGCACCGCCGGCGGTGTTGAGCAGGGCATTCAGCAGTGGCCAGTCTGACACGGCATCTGAGCCGTCCAGCATGCCTTCGGTTTCACGGTTCGGGCTGGCAACTGAGCCGGAGTCGAGGTGATCGCGGCCAATCACGACCGGCGCTTTTAGCTCACCGTTTTTGACCATTTCGTTAAAGGCCTGGCCGAGACGTTCACGGTCTTTCAGGCCAACCCAGCAGATTCGGGCCGGTAAGCCCTGGAACTGAATGCGCTCGCGCGCCATATCCAGCCAGTTGTGCAGGTGCGGATCATCCGGGATCAGCTCTTTGACTTTCTGATCGGTTTTGTAGATATCTTCCGGATCGCCGGACAGCGCTGCCCAGCGGAATGGCCCGATCCCCTCACAAAACAGCGGGCGGATATAAGCCGGAACAAAGCCGGGAAAGTCAAAAGCGTTTTCTACGCCTTCTTCCAGCGCCATCTGGCGGATGTTGTTGCCGTAATCCAGCGTGGCCGCGCCGCGCTGTTGCAGTTCCAGCATCGCTTTAACCTGAATGGCCATCGACTGTTTAGCCGCTTTGACCACTTTGGCTTCATCGGTTTTGCGCATGTCGGCGGCGTGCTGCATGCTCCAGCCAAGTGGCAGGTAGCCATTAAGCGGGTCATGGGCTGACGTCTGGTCGGTCACGACATCCGGAGTGATATTACGTTCCAGCAGTTGCGGGAAGATGTCGGCCGCGTTCCCCAGCAGGCCGACGGAAACCGGTTCGTCTGATTCATAAATAATGGCCAGTGCTTCATCGAGGCTGGTGGCTTTTTTATCAACATAACCGGTACGCAGGCGGTAATCGATACGCGATTCGTCACACTCGACCGCGATCATTGAGAAACCAGCCATGGTGGCTGCCAGTGGCTGTGCTCCGCCCATGCCGCCCAAGCCGCCAGTCAGTACCCAGCGTCCTTTGGCGTTGCCGTCAAAGTGCTTTTTCGCCACGGCAACGAAGGTTTCGTAAGTGCCCTGAACAATGCCCTGTGAACCAATGTAAATCCAAGATCCGGCGGTCATCTGGCCGTACATCATCAGGCCTTGTTTATCGAGCTCATTGAAATGTTCCCAATTGGCCCAGTGTGGCACCAGGTTCGAGTTGGCAATCAGCACGCGCGGTGCATTTTTGTGGGTCGGGAATACACCGACAGGCTTGCCAGATTGCACCACCAGCGTCTGATCGTCTTCCAGGCGTTCCAGAACTTCAACGATCTTGTCATAACATTCCCAGTTACGCGCTGCGCGACCGATACCGCCGTAGACCACCAGTGATTGCGGGTGTTCTGCGACATCCGGGTCCAGGTTGTTCATCAGCATACGCAGCGGGGCTTCCGTCAGCCAGGATTTGGCCCGCAGGGTCGTGCCGTGCGGGGCGCGGATAATACGACTGGTGTCCAGACGGGTGCCTTGTTCGGCTTGCTTGGTCATGTTACAGCTCCTTCATGGTTAAGCTTGGCGCAGCCTGAATTTGTAGGGTATGGGGCAGCGCCGTAGTGTTAGATCGCTCGGTGTCCGTGAGCGTATTTCTGTTTTATCCGGCCTTGCTGGTACGCAGGCTGGTGTGGGTTAGTTTGATTCAGTCACACTGTGAAGCAGGCGGTTTGTCCGCCATGGTGTTGGCAATATCCCAGCACAGGCGGGCTGCCAGCCGGGCGGTTTGATTATCGATGTCATAGCTTGGGTTGTACTCAGCAATATCGGCAATCATCAGTTTGTTTTTGTAATGCAGGATACGATCGAGAAACGGACTCAGCGCTTCGATACTGACACCACGGGCGGCCGGCGCGCTAACGCCGGGTGCCGTGGCCGCCGGGAAGACATCCAGATCGATAGTCAGATACAGGTAGTCACAGTCATCGATAAAATGCTGTAACTGAGTCATGTGATAGATGTGGTTGAGTGAAGAGAGTGCTTTGTCCTCCACATACCACACGCCCAGCTCATCGGCGCGCTGAAACAGGGCAGCCGTGTTGCTGGCCCGGCTCACACCCAGGCAGGCATAGTGAAAACACCAGTTATGTTCGGCGCAAAAGTGCTGAATCTGATAAAACGGGGTGCCAGAGCTGGGTTTTACCTCAGCCTGCTCTGATTTAAACGCACGCAGATCAAAATGAGCATCAAAATTGATGATTCCGATGCGCGGCGCCTGCGCGCACGTCTGCTGCAGGTGCCCGGCCAGGCCCTGAAATGTGGCCCAGGCCACTTCATGTCCGCCCCCCAGTACGATGACCGGGGTGTGTTGCAAAGCCTGAGTAATCACGCTGGCTGCGTCAGTTTGCGTTTGTTCAAGCGCGTCACCGTGGCAGTGAATGTTGCCCAGATCATACAGTGGCGAAGCGCGATGCCAGGCCATATTGGCCAGTGCCTGCCGGATCCGATCCGGTGCCTGCTGCGCTCCGGTGCGGCCCTTATTGCGTGCTACTCCGGCATCACAGGCAAAGCCGAGTATGGATACGGCCTGTTGGTTGGGCTCAAGACCGGTCGCAGACAGGCATTGCATCACATGATGCACGCGAGTCCCTAAAGCACCGTCTTCGGCATCGTGACGACCTTGCCAGGTAAAGTTGTGTGAGGTTTGAATTGCATCAGTCATTGCACAGCACTCCATCGACGATTCGTGCATGTAATCTCGGAACGCCCACCTGGTAGCTGAGATCAGCCGGATGATCGATATTCCAGATCGCCAGATCTGCATCAAAGCCGGTGGCAATTTGACCGCGGGTTTTGGCAAAACCAAGCGCTCGCGCGGCATGCTGCGTCACACCGCGCAGAGTTTCTTCCGGGGTCAGGCCGAACAGAGTGCAGCCCATATTCATCATTAAGGTTAGGTCGGCAAAAGGTGATGTGCCCGGATTGATGTCACTGGCCAGCGCCATCGGCACGCCATATTTACGCAGCAGTTCGACCGGTGGTTTTTGCGTTTCTCGTAAAAAATAGAACGCGCCGGGCAACAGAGTCGCCACTGTGCCTGATTGTGCCAGCGCCGCCACACCGGCCTGATCGAGATACTCGATATGATCGGCAGACAACCCCTGATAGCGTGCGGTCAGCGCACTGCCGCCAAGGTTCGACAGTTGTTCGGTATGACCTTTGACTTGCAGGCCGTATTCACGGGCGCAGGCAAAGACGCGCTCGGTCTGCTGCAGGTTAAAACCGACCGACTCGCAGAATACGTCGACGCTGCTGGCCAGCTGCTGCTCAGCCACTGTCGGGATGATGGTCTGACAAATGTGTTCGATGTAGGCGTCAGCGCGTCCGGCAAATTCCGGCGGCAGGGCGTGCGCGGCCAGTAATGTTGTGGTGACTTTAATCCGGCGGTGTTGCTGCAGGGCTTGCGCCGCACGCAACATCTTCAGTTCATCGTGCAGAGTGAGGCCATAACCGGATTTAATCTCAATCGAAGTCACACCGCTGCGCAGCAGCCCGTCTAAGCGAGGCAGTGCCAGCTCAATCAGCTGTTCTTCACTGGCCTGGCGGGTGGCTTTCACCGTGGCAAGAATACCGCCGCCCTGTGCCGCGATGGTTTGATAAGGCACACCGTTAAGGCGCATTTCGAATTCATTAGCGCGGTTACCGGCATAAATCAGGTGGGTATGGCAGTCAATCAAGCCCGGAGTGACCAGTTTACCGCTACAGTCGATGTATCGACTGTCACTGCTGACGGTTTCGTTACTGGCAGCTGCACTGCTGATTGCAACAATTTTGCCGTCACGAATCACGATGTTGACCGGGTCAGTAGGTTGGTAGCCACTATTTTTTGGCTGCATGCTGACAAGCCGGGCATTGGTCAGAATCAGGTCCATAATTCCCTCTTGGTGTCACAAGTCATTTAGCCTGTACTTTGATCTTATGACATTTCTTGTTTGACACCGGCCTTTCGTTGCTTAACGTCGTTGTTTTGAACGTCAGTGGTTTGGCTGTGTCGTGACAAGACAATTTAATTGTCTGCTTAAATGTATATACAAATAATGATGCAATTAAACGCAACCGACAAGGTGAATGTTGCAAAACTGTGATCAACTTTCCGTCTTACGATGGAGGGCGGTTTTACGGTAAAGCGAGGTTTGATCTTTCACGAGGTGAATAATCCTGAAAGATCAAAGGGAACAGGAGATGCGGGCAATCAGGATAAAACGATCTTTGACGTCAGTTTGTATTTGGAACCCGGGTGATAGAGCAGAGCGGAACTGACCAGGCGATCGCCGCTCCAGGTGCGCCGGTTTAACAGCAGACAGGGCTCGCTGGCGCTGAGGGCGAGAGTGGTTTTGATGTGATTATCCGGCACGATCGCTTCGACCGTATGCTCAATTGCGCTTAACGGGCAATTCTCAGACAGGTATTGATTGGGTGTGATGCGGGTAAAATCTTGTTCGAGGTAGTGCGGCGCGTAGCGGGCATTCACCCAGCGTACCTCCAGTTGCAGCGGGGTCTCATTGGCAAAATGGAGGATCTCGCTGTAAAACACCGCTGTGCCGACCATGACGCCTAGTTTTATCGCAACAAAGTCATCGGCAATAAGCTCGTGTTGGCTGATGACTTTGTTGTGGTAACGCTGGCCGCGGCTGACCACTTCCTCGGCAATATTTCGAATATCCAGCAACGGGGATTCAGCTTTCTCTTCCGGTGCGCAGACAAATGTCCCCAGACGCGGGCGGCGCTGCAGAATACCATCGGCAACCAGATCACGGATCGCCTTGTTGACGGTCATCCGGCTGACACTGAACTGCTCGGTCAGCTCCAGCTCGGTAGTGATACGATGACCGACCGGCCAACGGCCGGACTCAATGTTGTCCAGAATAAACTGTTTAATCTGCAGATAGAGGGGCGAAGAGGACATACACAATAACCTTAATTTGAATATACAAATAATCTATAACTGAGCATAAAAATGCAATTCATCGTTTGTCTTTTCATCTTAAGGTGTTAGCTGGATCCGGTTTTAGCCGGGGTTAAACTGGTGACGGTAGGCCAGGCTAAACGCGATATCGGTACTATTGTCCATATTGAATACATTTTCGATCATAGAGAATTCAATCGCGCTGTTTGGCAGCAGGTAACGATAACCAAGCACAAATTCGGTTGACGGTTTGGACATCTCACTAAAGCCATCTGACACGCCTTCATAAACATGAGCCTCGCCAATCAGATGATGGCGGGCGGCGAGCTCATACTGGTAACTCAGGCCAAATGTGGCGGTATTGTCACGGTATTCAAGATGGCGGAACACAGATTCACTGTGATGAAAAGAAACACCGAGCAGAACGTTGAACAGATGGCGTTGGTATTCATAGGCGTAATTGAGCTGCAGTGCCTGTTCGAAGCGACTGTTACTGAGTAAGCCGTGGTCGAGGTCGTTGTAATAGAGTGAGCCTCCCAATGACAAGCCCTGGTACTGATCCTGATACAGCTGATATTGCAGGTACGCCGTCAGGGCACTGCTTAATGTTTCGCCCTCGAAGTTATCGTAATGGACATCATGATCCGGTACCTCGAGATAAAACCGATCCCGATCGACGTCCTCTCGCCCTGCCTGATCGAGGCCAAAGATGCGATGGAATCCCATCGTGACTTCATCAAGATGGTTGTTGAATGCTACGTTCCAGCGATAATTCATGCCCAGTTGCCAGCGTGGTGACATCTGCCATTTCATACCAAGAAACAGTTGATTCTGATAGTAGTCGGCTTCGTAATCATCGGTCACAGCCCAGACACTGGCCATGGTGCCGCTGGTGGCAAATTCCATCGAGCCTTGCGGAAGGGAGAAACCGGAACGTATCTGCGGGGTCAGAGAGTTGGTCTGCAGCGGCGATTGAGCGTAGAGTTGTAACGGGCCATATTGGCTATTGGCATACGACAGACAAGGGCAGAGCAGCAAAGCGATTAAGCCGTTTCGGGTCTTGTTTATCATGATGTATCCTAGAGTAACCTAATCAACGCAAATGAGGTTGATATTTAACCAATCTAAATTGGTGTCGTCCAATGGACATTTTGTATGGCTTGACCAGCAGATACCTTGATTGGATATAGTAAAATATCAGCCAGTTAATTGTATTAAATAAGGAATATGCAGTATGGCAGCGCCAACAACGATGACATTTTTTGCCCGTTTTAAAGCCGATATTCTGGCGGGCAAGAAAGTGATCACCATTCGTGATGAAAGCGAGAGCGACTATCAGCCGGGTACAGTGGTTGAAGTGTCAACGCTGGAAGAGGGGCGCTATTTTTGCCATTTACGGATTGAAAAAGTAGAACCGGTACAATTTTCGCAACTGACCGAATTTCATGCCGAGCAGGAGAATATGACGTTAGATCAGCTCAAGCGGGTGATAGGCGATATCTATCCCGGTATCGAAGAGCTGTATGTGATTCACTATCAGCTGGTGTAGCGGAGCGCTGTCAGCCCTGAATACAAGAACGCCAACCCTGAGGTTGGCGTTCGACTTATCACTGCGTATTTACTTTTTGTGATGAGTTTATTCAGTTCAGAATGAACTCAAAAACCGCATCAACGCAAAAAACGAAAATTAATCACGTTTCCACAGCATGTGACAAGATTTCTGATCCGGGTCGCGGCTGATCAGCATTCGGGCGAATACGTCATCCAGTACGTCATTTTCTTCGTCTACCAGACCAATGCGTACTTCTGCGAACACTTCCTTATCGACTTCGAAACCGACTTCTGCGTCCCAGTCATCACCCACTTCGACGATTTCTGCTGCACCGCGGTCTTCAAATTGCGCGGTAAACAGAATGACATCGGCAGGTTCGAGGTTATCAGGTGCCATTTCGAGGAAAATGTCGTAAGCGGCGTCGATAGCATCGTCGTAAGAAATTAAATCAGACATAATTAAGCTCGGCTCATAAATTTGCGTTCTGTGGTGTTCACAATAACACGTTCGCCAGTCGCAATATACTCCGGAACCTGAACAACCAGGCCAGTTGCAAAACGCGCTGGTTTAGTACGTGCAGAAGCAGAGGCGCCTTTGATTGACGGATCGGTTTCTTCGATGACCATCTCAACAGAAGAAGGCATTTCGATGGCGACAGCAGTACCGTCTACCAGTACCACTTGCATGCCCTGAATGTCTTCAGTGATGAACAGCAGTTCATCTTCGATATCGGCTTGTTTGAACACGAACTGTGAGTAGTCTTCGTTATCCATGAAGATGTACTCGTCACCGTCTACGTAAGAGAACGAAATATTGCGTTTGTTCATCTCAACGGTATCCAGGAAATCGTCTGACTTGTAGCGCTCGTCAACACGAGCACCGGTTGTCAGATCAGTACAACGCAGTTTGTAGATTTTAGAGCCGCCGCGACCGCCAGGAGTGGTCACTTCGATGTCTTTGATCAGTAGCGTTTTGCCGTTAGAAACAATCGCAAAACCTTTTTTCAGTTCACTTGCCTTTGGCATGGATTTTTATCCTTCGTTCTAGAGTTGGCGGCATTATAACTAAAGGGCGGGGCAAAAAGGAATATCTCTGCACACAGTGACCTCAAGATAGTGTATTTGTGGATGATTATTCGGCAGCGCAAACAGCAAGGTATTGATTCGCGGCGGGTCATCAGCGAACATTATATCAATGAGTACAGCAATAAGTTAATTCAGCGCGGAGTTTCTGTTTGTCATGACATTGTCGGTCATCGATCCTAACCAGCCTTTTCAACCTGCTTATCAGCCGGCCATTGACGACTTAGTGCGTTTCTTGCGGGCCGGGCTGGGGGAGGTGCTGCACAGTATTTATATCTACGGCAGCGTGGCACGTAAAACCGCCCAGCCCGGACACTCTAATCTGGATGTGGTGCTGGTCACTCATCGTGACTTTGACGATAAGAAAGCCACCCTGCTCAATACGATTCGCTGGCGTTTTCAGAAAAGTTTCCCGTTTGTGACCGATGTGGCGATCAAAACCGCTGTGGTGAGCGATGTGGCGACGCTGGAGAGTATTTTTTCCTGGGGGCCGATGCTGCGCCACTGTTGTGTGTGCGTGTATGGCGATAACCTGGGCGACTGTTTTGGTGATTACGAACCGAGCTGGGAAATCGCCAAACACTGGAATATGGATGTGGGTGACTGGCTGGTTTACTACCGGGAAAAAATCGCTAAAGCGGCCACGGCCAAAGAGCAAATCAGGGCCCAGCAGACCATTGCTAAAAAGCTGCTGCGCGCCAGTTATTCGCTGATTATGTACCGCGACAAAAACTGGTATGACGATCCGAAGGAATGTGGGCAGCATTTTGTCCGTTACCATCCGGAAAAGCAGCTCGAGGTAGAGCGGCTGAATATTCTGCTTTCCACCAGAGTCATTCCCAAGCGCTCGGTAATTGGTTTACTGGACAGTTTTGGCGTTTGGTTAGTGAAGCAATATGAAAAAACCGAGTTTCGTATCGGCTGAAGACTCAGATTCGGCTCAAATCGAGGTATTTCTCCCATATCCGAAAGATTTATTTACCACGTATCGTGCGGATTATCATGATATGTGACTGATATGTTAAGCTCTGGCTCTCTGAGTAAATCGAGTTCTCTGGGTAAATGGAGTTATAGATGCCTGAGTTGTCAAAACCTCTCGCTTCTGGTCGGGAGCGGTTACTGGATAAAGGCGCACGGTTTATCGTTAGTTCCATGCAGGCGGTACGTGAAAGCATGGTCTGGCTGATTCCTTGTCTCATTTTGTCATCGTTTGCCCTGCTGCTGGCCAGCATGGGGGAATGGCTGCTGGATGAACGCCCGGGTTGGGTCGATGTGATGTACAACACCAATCAGGTTATCGGCGAGTTTTTTCCTTATCTGATGACAGCGACCTTATCTTACGTGTTGGCAATGCACTGGCGTCTGCCAAGGCCTCCGGTAGCGCTGATCAACATTTTTTATCTGGTGCTGGCAGCGGCAATGTCACATTCTGATGTGGCACTGATGACCTTTCATATCGTGCTCTCGATCGTTATCCCGCTGTTCTCGGTTCCTCTGCTGGCAAAACTGCTCGCTTTTGAGCGCTTCAATATCACCTCATCTAACAGTGCCGGATCCATCGTTAAAGAGTCACTGAATATGGTGATTCCGGCCATCATGGTGGCCGCGGTGGTGATGTTGGTGACTCGTGGTTTGTTTCTCCTCTTATCCCATCTACCGTTTGAAAGCTTGTTTAGCCCCGATTATGCCAATGAACCGTGGTTGTTTGGTCTGACGTTTTCCGCCCTGAATTCACTCCTGTGGTTTGTCGGTGTCCATGGTTATTATGCGCTGTTACCTATGGTTGATTTGCTTCAGGAAGCCAGCAGTCTGAGCTATTCGACGGTCCTTGCCGGTGGTGCTGTGCCCTATGTCATGAACCTGTCTTTTATGGGCACGTTTGTGTTTATCGGCGGCAGTGGTGCGACCTTATCTCTGGTATTGGCTTTGCTGCTGTTTGCGCGTCAGCGCACCCTGCGTTTGATTGCTCTGGCCAGCATTCCGATTGCGTTTATCAACGTCAATGAGATTCTGCTGTTTGGCCTGCCCATCATTTATAATCCGCGTCTGCTGCTGCCTTTTGTGCTGACTCCGATGTTGAATGTGGTGACCGGACTGCTCGTGGTACAGTGGGGCTGGGTCAGTGCCCCGAGTGTTTCGGTGCCTTTTCATACTCCGGTGCTGTTTAATGCCTGGGTATCGACAGAAGGGGACTGGCACGCGGTGTTGCTGCAACTGTTCAATGTGTTGCTGGGTTGTGCCATCTATTTCCCGGCAGTGAAGCGTATGAATAAGTTCTATTCCGGCAGCGAAATCAAGATTTCTGCACTGAATACCTCTTACCTGCGTCGTGAAGAAGAAGCGCAGTGGCTGCAGGATGACCCGATTCTGCTCGCGCAGCAAAAACAACGTGAACAGCATACGGTCGAGCAACATCTGCGCGGTATCAGCAGTAAAGAATTCTGTCTGCAATATCAGCCTCAGGTGGACCTGCGTACTGGCCGGGTGACTGGCTGCGAAGCGCTGATTCGAACCATGGATGAAAAGGGTGCTCTGCAATATCCGGGCAGTTTTATACCGTGGCTGGAACAGGCTGGCATGATGAAAGAGATGGATTTATGGGTATTTCGCCGGGTTGCACAGGACTTGAGTCACTGGCGCTCTCTTGGAGTTGATTTACCGGTGAGCGTCAACATTTGCCCGCAGACACTGCTCGACCGCGATAGCCTGGATATTATCGCGGCACTGATTAAACCGCTACGTGGTCTGGTTCATATCGAAATTACCGAAGAATCGTTGCTGGTGGACGAGCAGTACATTATGTCGGCCTTCAAACGCTTACGTGAGCTGGGAGTTGAAATCCACATCGATGATTTTGGTACCGGCTACTCATCACTCAGTTATCTTAACCGCTTTGATATCGATTGTATTAAGATCGATCGTTCCTTTGTGCTGGCGCTGGACAATCCGAAAGGCAGAAAGGTATTCGCCAGCCTGCAGTCTCTGGCTGAGTCGTTGGATCTGAGTGTGATTGTGGAAGGCGTCGAAACAGAGCAGCAGTTGAGCTGCATTGAAACCCGCTCCGAGGTTTCCGTTCAGGGCTGGTATTACGCCAAAGCACTCCATAGTGACGATTTACTTGAGTATGTGCGCCAGGCTCAGAATAAGCCTAACTGAGGCGCACTGAGCTGGTCGAATTGCCGGCCAATAAACGGCAGTATGGCATCGGCAACCGGCTTGAGCTGTTTGTCGATGTAATGCTGATAGTCCATTGCGCTGTGTTGATACTCTCTCGGCTCCGGTCCGTTGATGGTCATGCAGTATTCAATCAGCCCACGGTTCTGATATTGCAACGGACGTCCGAGACGTTGATTGATTTCATCCGCCATACGGGCAGCACGCACCTGCGGCGGCACGTTTTTCTGATACTCATGCAGCTTACGGCGCAGACGTTTCTGATATACCAGTTCGTTATCGTGTTCACCGGCCAGCGTCTCCTCGACAATCCGGCGAATATAATCATCAGGCTGCTCGCCATGGAAAATCATCCGGTACAGCTCGGATTGGAATTGTTGCGCCAGCGGAGTCCAGTCGGAGCGGGCGCTTTCCAGACCCTTGAACACCATTCTTTCGTTGTCACCTTCGCCAATCAGTCCGGCGTAACGCTTTTTCGAGCCGGTTTCCGACCCCCGGATGGTCGGCATCAGAAATTTGCGGTAATGGGTTTCGTATTCCAGTTCGAGAATCGAATTGAGGGCGTATTCTTGTTTGAGGTGTTTGCGCCACCATTGGTTGATGTGTTGTACCAGTGACTGACCAATCTGGTCGGCATCCTGCTGCGAGTGTTCACTGCCGAGCGAGACAAAGGTCGAGTCGGTGTCACCGTAAATGACCTGATAACCGCGCGCTTCGATGAGCCGCTTGGTCTGCTTCATGATCTCGTGCCCGCGCATGGTAATGCTGGAAGCGAGGCGGGTATCGAAAAAGCGGCAGCCTGAGGAACCCAGCACGCCATAAAACGAGTTCATGATGATCTTAATCGCTTGCGAGAAGGCTTTCTCATTATTCTTTTTCGCTACGTCACGTGCGGCCCACAAGTTCTCGATCATCTGTGGCAGAAAATGCCGGCTGCGATGAAACTGGCCGCCGCGAAAACCGGGCACAGCCTGGTCAGGTGCGTTGCCAATCTGAAGCTGCAGCCCTTCAATCAATCCCATCGGGTCAATCAGAAATGAGCGGATAATGGACGGATACAGGCTTTTAAAATCCAGCACCAGCACTGAATCGTACAAGCCAGGGATTGAATCCATTACATAGCCGCCGGGACTGGCCAGCCAGTTTTCCGAATGCAGGCTGGGAGCGATATAACCCGCGCGATGCAACTGCGGCAGATACAGATTGGTGAAGGCGGCGACCGATCCGCCGACGCGATCGAGCTCGACACCTGTCAGACGGGATCGCTCAATGGCAAACTCAAGCAAATGGGTGTGCGCAAAGATACGATTTACCAACACGCAGTCCTGCAGGTTATATTTGGCCAGGGACGGTTTGTCTTCACGATACATGCGATTAATTTCGTCCATGCGGTCATGCACGTTATGAATCGCTTTCCCTGCGCCAAGCAGTTCTTGGGAAACCGACTCCAGTGACCAGGAGCGGAAATGGTAGGTCGCGGTTTTGAGGGTATCGATGCCGTCGAGTACGACGCGGCCGGGAATGGTGATGAAGCCTTGCTGCGTCTGACTGGCCGTACGAAAAAAACTTGGCTGGCGGGCACGGCCGATCATCAGTTTTAGCTTGTGCCACTCCGCGCGTTTGTGCAGCAGACGAAAGTCAAAATCAATCACGTTCCAGCCGACGATGACATCCGGGTCAAAATGTTCGAACCACTCTACCATCGCGGTCAGCAGGGCGTATTCGTCCTCAACCCACTGAATCTGAGTCTCAGCCGTTTGCGGCTTGCCAACCATGATAACCCGGCTGTCCATTTCTGAGTCGAGTCCGATAGAATAGAGAATGCCTTTTTCTGAACACTCAATATCCAGTGAGACAACCTTGAGATTGGGAATGTAATCGCCCGGTCGACACTTGACCTGCCGTGCACTGGAGTAGGATCCCATCGATTGAGCCGGGCCGGAAAATTCGACACTACCACGGATAAAACGCTCCATCAGATAGCGATCGGCAAGGCGGATATCCGCTTCCAGAGTCAGCAACTCCGCTTGCGTCAGATGCGAGACAAGCGCATTGGAATGCTGGATGGAATCACTGTAACAAGCGGCTAATGGCTGTTGCTCGAATGATTTGAGCGGCAGTGGGCGAAACTGGGCTCGCAGACGATGTTGACGGGCGATGTCCTGCGCAGCATCGATGTCCTGCTGGAGGATAAAAAACACCGGCTGTTCGCCACGGATTAGCAGTTGAGTCGGGCCTTGATCAGTCGCCAGCCACAGTTCGATCTGGGTTTGACCTCTGACGTCCCGGGCTTGTCTGGTTAATAAAAAGCCTTGTTGAATACTCACGTTCCTGATCCGCTATTTATGTTGACTGACTGGTTATTATGCCGTCTGGCGATAATTGACTTCAGCATTGCCAGTCTGCGACTTTGTCCACAAGCGGGCCAAGAAAATTGCATATAATAATACGGGTGGTTACTGCGCGTAGGGCAGTGCCGGGACGTCATCAGACATGCTCTTGGGTCGCTGGAAGTGTCGTTGACTGAGCACTATAACAAATTTTCGTGTAAAGCGGACGCAATCCTGCTTTTAACCACCAGATCCGGGCCTGATTGCTGATACCTTAAGCAAGATGAGCTGTTTTTGTTCATTGAACCGATTCAGCCACTTGCGCAAGCTCTGTTCAAAGGGGTAGACGGCAAGCGTGCTGCGCGGTACTCTGAGGTTGAAAGTTTTCTTAAGTTATTGATTTAATAAATAATGCATAATCAATGACATTAAGGATTAATAAGTGCTTGCTAAAGTTTGCGTTTCAGCACATATTCAGGGTAAGCAAAAAGTTTAATTTAAGTTAGACTAGGGCAGCCATGCTGCTATCCACTACCTCGGTGGGTGCAGAGCCATTAGTTAAGTGTGGAGATACAAGTTTGATAAGTGTTTTCCTTGTAGATGATCACGAGCTGGTTCGCACAGGGATACGACGTATTATTGAAGACGTCCGTGGAATGAACGTAGCAGGGGAAGCTGATAGCGGTGAAGAAGCCGTCAAATGGTGTCGTAATCACCATGCTGACGTTGTATTGATGGATATGAATATGCCTGGAATCGGTGGCCTGGAAGCGACCAAAAAGATTCTGCGTTTCAATCCTGACGTGAAAATCATCGTGTTAACCGTTCATACAGAAAACCCGTTTCCGACCAAAGTTATGCAGGCCGGAGCGGCAGGCTATTTGACCAAGGGTGCCGCCCCGGATGAAATGGTGAATGCCATTCGCGTGGTGCACAGTGGTCAGCGTTATATTTCTCCGGAAATAGCGCAGCAGATGGCTTTGAGCCAGTTTTCGCCAGCCTCTGAAAATCCATTTGCCGATTTGTCCGAACGTGAGCTTCAGATCATGCTGATGATCACCAAAGGGCAGAAAGTGACCGATATTTCGGAGCAACTCAACCTGAGTCCTAAAACGGTCAATAGCTACCGTTATCGTCTGTTTGCCAAACTCGACATCAGCGGTGATGTTGAACTGACGCACCTGGCGATCCGTCACGGAATGCTGGATACCGAGAAGTTGTAGTGTCTGCGTTTGATTCTGTTTCGTTTCTAAAGACTGTCACTAATCAGCCTGGCGTGTACCGTATGTACAACGCCGAGGCTGAAGTGATTTATGTCGGTAAAGCCAAAGATCTGAAAAAGCGCCTCTCGAGTTATTTTCGTAAGAAAATTGACAGTGAGAAGACCAAGGCGCTGGTCAGTCATATTGAGAAAATCGACGTCACGGTGACCCATACCGAGACCGAAGCTCTGATCCTGGAACACAATTATATTAAGCAGTATTTGCCAAAATATAATGTGTTGTTACGGGATGATAAATCCTACCCCTATATCTTTATCAGCGGCCATAAACATCCGCGTTTGTCGATGCATCGTGGCGCGAAAAAGCGCAAAGGGGAGTATTTCGGGCCTTATCCGGACTCCGGGGCAGTGCGTGAAACGCTGCATCTGCTGCAGAAGATTTTTCCGGTACGACAGTGTGAAGATACGGTTTATAGCAACCGTACCCGACCGTGCCTGATGTACCAGATCGGGCGTTGCGCCGGGCCTTGTGTCAGCACCATTATCTCCGATGAAGAGTACGCCGAACTGGTCAACTATGTTCGTCTTTTCCTGCAGGGTAAAGATAAACAGGTGCTGGAAATCCTGATCGCCAAAATGGAAAAGGCGAGTCAGGAACTGCGTTTTGAGCAGGCAGCCAAGTATCGCGATCAGATTCATGCTATCCGCCGGGTACAGGAGCAGCAGTTCGTCTCGGAAGACAGCATGGATGACATGGATGTACTCGGTTTTGCTCAGGAGAATGGCATCGCCTGTATTCACATCCTGATGATTCGTCAGGGTAAGGTACTGGGCAGTCGCAGCCATTTCCCCAAGATCCCAAACAAAACCACCCAGCAGGAAGTGTTCGAAAGCTTTCTCAGTCAGTATTACCTCAGCCATAATGAGGCGCGCACTGTCCCGAGCCGTATTATCCTCAATCAGGAACTGCTGCCAGACACCAGCGCGCTGCAGGCGGCTCTGAGCCAGCTGGCGGGGCGTAAAGTCACCTTCCATGCTAACTCGACCGGCATCCGTCGTCGTTATCTGAATCTATCGAACACCAATGCGCTGACGGCACTGACCAGTAAGATCAATCATAAGATGACCATCAGTCAACGCTTCAAAGCGTTGCAGGAAGAGTTGGGGATGACCAGTATCGCCCGTATGGAATGTTTCGATATCTCCCATACCATGGGTGAAAGCACCATTGCGTCTTGTGTGGTCTTCAATCAGGAAGGGCCGGTGAAGCAGGAATACCGTCGTTACAACATTACCGGCATTACCGGCGGTGATGATTATGCGGCGATGGGGCAGGTACTGGAGCGACGTTACAGCAAACAGCTGGATGTCGATAAGATCCCGGATATTATCTTTATTGATGGTGGTAAAGGGCAGCTCAACCGGGCGCATGAGATTCTACAGCAATGTTGGCAGGACTGGCCCAAGCGGCCACGTTTGATCGGTATTGCTAAAGGCGTGACCCGCAAACCGGGACTGGAAACTCTGATTACTACTGATGGAGAAGAGTCCCATCTGCCGAGTGATGCACCCGCACTGCATTTGATTCAGCACATTCGTGATGAAAGTCATAACCACGCGATCGCCGGACACCGCGCAAAGCGGGGCAAAACCCGTCGTACCAGTACGTTGGAAGGTATCGAGGGTATCGGCCCGAAACGTCGCCAGGCGTTGCTGAAATACATGGGTGGTTTGCAGGAGCTGAAACGGGCAACTGTGGAAGAAATCGCCAAAGTGCCCGGCATCAGTCATTCTTTAGCAGAAAACATTTATCAAGCATTGAAACAATGACAAAAATACCGCACCATTAACGCGCAGTTGATAAGAGCCTAAAAATATGCGTTTGAACATACCCAACATTTTGTCTTTAATACGACTTTTCCTGATCCCGGTATTTGTCGTGTGTTTTTACCTGCCTTACAGCTGGGCACCGTTTGCTGCGGCAATGGTGTTCTGGGTCGCAGGCTTCACCGACTGGCTGGATGGAATGTTGGCGCGTAAGTTGGGCCAAACTTCCCGTTTTGGCGCTTTTATTGACCCGGTCGCCGACAAAGTACTGGTCGCCACCGCGCTGATTTTGATCACTGAGTACTACCACAATATCTGGATTACCATTCCTGCTGTCACCATGATTGCGCGTGAGATTATTATTTCGGCACTACGTGAGTGGATGGCGGAAATCGGCAAACGCGCGAGTGTTGCCGTGTCGTGGATTGGTAAAGTGAAGACACTGACTCAGATGTTTGCTTTGTGGGTACTGATTTGGCATTACGATGACTGGATGGTCTGGTTGGGATACGCCGCAATTTATATCGCAACCATTCTGACTTACTGGTCGATGGTGCAGTATCTCGCTGCCGCGAAAGACGATTTACTCAGCGCAGAACATCATTAGAAAAACGGGCTTCGGCCCGTTTTTTGTTTCGGCATTATTTCTTTGACGTTTTAGCAGTGCTGACAGCGTGAAATCGGCGGAGAGAAGTCGGTTATGTTGAGGAAATTACGCTATTTTTTGTCGTCAAAATGAGCAATTTAACGCTTTCTGAATGTAAAATAGACAAACGATTTAAAATCAAAAAAATTGTGTTGACTCAAGGCATCGAATCCGTAGAATGCAATCCCGTACTCAGGAGCAACGTTGTAAAGCGTCAGCGAATAAGTACACGAAGGCGCGTTGGCAGAGTGGCCATGCAGCGGATTGCAAATCCGTGGACCTCGGTTCGACTCCGGGACGCGCCTCCATTTGCGACACTAGCTCAGTTGGTAGAGCGCAACCTTGCCAAGGTTGAGGTCACGAGTTCGAACCTCGTGTGTCGCTCCAGATTTTATTTTAGTATGGCTGATACAGCGATACTTTTAGATGGCGTTACCATCGCAACAATTTTGCGTGCCCTGGTGGTGAAATTGGTAGACACAAGGGATTTAAAATCCCTCGACTTTCGAGTCGTGCCGGTTCAAGTCCGGCCCGGGGCACCATCTCTCTGCTTATGCAGAACATGCGACACTAGCTCAGTTGGTAGAGCGCAACCTTGCCAAGGTTGAGGTCACGAGTTCGAACCTCGTGTGTCGCTCCATTCTAAACAAAAAAGCCTGACTAATGAGTCAGGCTTTTTTGTGTCCGGGGTTTAATCATCGCTAAGGCTTGAGCCGATACAGATTACCGCTGTCGGTGGAGAAATAGATCCAATCGTCTGGTGAACGGCTGATATCACGGATTCGCTCGCCGAGTGAATCGACCAGGCGCTCTTCTTTTACCCCTATCTGATTGCTATCGAGCGTAATCACGTTGATGTGAGTCAGCTTGAGTGCACCGGTCAGCAGTTTGCCATTCAAATCCGGGTAGCGCTGGCCGCGATAGAGCAGTAAACCACTCGGGGCGATAGAGGGGATGTAAACCTGACGCGGCGATTCAATCCCTGGCGCTTCTTCACTGTCACCGACATCGAGCGGACCCCAGTATTCTTTGCCGTGTGATGTTCTCGGCCAGCCATAGTTGGCACCCTTGTGAATCAGATTAATTTCGTCGCCGCCTCTCGGCCCGTGTTCAATTTCCCACAGGCTTTGAGTCTGCTGATCATAAAACAGCCCCTGCGGGTTGCGGTGGCCATAACTCCAGATCTGTGCCTGGGCATTAGCCTGGCCGGCGAACGGGTTATCATCCGGTGTACTGCCATCGAGATTGAGGCGCAGAATACTGCCGGAGTGGACACTGAGATCCTGGCCATTCGGACGCTTGCCTCGATCGCCCACGGAAAAGTACAGATGCTGGTCATCAAAAGTGATGCGACTGCCGTAATGGCGTGAAGTGTCAGAGCCAGAGGTCGTAACCAATAAATCGTGCCACTCTTTAACTTGTTTTCCGTCCCATGTCGCAACCGCTAACGTGGTATCGGAACCTGAATCACGCTGTTTGCTGTAGGTAAAATAGAAGGTTTTCGGATCGCGCGGTGACAGGGCCACATCCAGCAGGCCGCCCTGGCCGTTGGCATACACAGACTCAACACTGAGCAGCGACGTTTTACTCTGCGAGGGCAGATCAACCAAAACCAAATCGCCGTTGCGTTCTGTCACCAGCAGCTGCGTATCGGAGACAAAACTCATTCCCCAGGGAACCATTAAACCGCTCATGACTTTTTCGGCCTGATAGGCCCAGGCTGGCGAATTGACCGCTAATACTGCCGCGACGCTGAGAGCCGAGCCGCTTAACCAACGTACCATAATCTTTTCCCTGATAGTTTCTGACAGACATGTGTTGTCACTGTAGACAGCTTAGCAGTTCAGATATGCAATTGGTCAGGCGTTAAGAAACGGTTACATTTTGCCTGTCTGGAATCATGCGGTTCAGGGGATGAACCGCACAAATCAGGGGTGGGATTTACATCAGGGGAGAGGTGCGTAAAGAGGAGACGTGTTTACAGTTGCTTTAGCATCCAGACATCACAGCCGTTATGCTCAGTACCGGGCATAGGCGCAGATAAATGTTGAAAGCCAAGGGCTTCATACAAGCGCACAGCACTGGTCATCGTCGACAGTGTATCGAGATAACATTCACGAAAGCCCTGTTGGCGTGCGTAAGTCAGGCATTGCTCCGCGAGTCTTTTGCCAAGTCCATGGCCACGACTTTGCGGCAGCAGAAACAGTTTTCGCAGTTCACACACGCTGTCGCTACCATTGAAAGGAGCAATACCGCCACCGCCGACCACGTCGCCATTCAGTGTCGCGACCCAGTAGCCCCAGCCATTATCCAGCCGGTAATAGTGACTCATTTGCGTGACCTCGGCATCCGACGGACCGAACCCTTCACCAATAGCGCCGAACTCCGCGCCGACCTTTTGAATAATGTCACCAATTGACGAATCAAATTCGGCTGAGATGGGGAAAATATCTGATTGCTCGGATTGCTTGGATTGCATAGTGAGTGACCTCATATTATTCGGGTTTTATTCATCTCGGTTAGTGCAGCAACATAGCATAAAACCTGAGCTGAAAGGGGTAAATTTAGTTGCCGTAACCAGTCGTGATGGGCTGTTTTTGTCTTGGCGGCGCCCTTTTCCGGCCTGGTTTGGAAACAATTCTTTAACCAGAGGAAAAAAGCTGCCTAACAAATACGCGAAAGTCGCGTCAAAGCGGATTTCAATTTGGCTTTGACAGCAGCTTTCGTTACTATGTACAGCTATTTAAAAACCCCCAAGAAACCCTTATGGTTACCCTTATCGGTACCCCAAAAGGGCACCAAGGTAACCCTTTCGGGCTCCTTAAGGAAACTGCTCCTTAGCAGACGAGGAAACGATGCAACATCTACAAGAGATCATTGCTAACGCGACAGCAGCCATCAATGCTGCGGAGTCGTTAGTCGCACTGGATGAAGTGCGTGTTCAGTATCTGGGTAAAAAGGTGAGCTGACCGCTCAGCTTCAGAGCCTGGGTAAACTACCACCAGAAGAGCGTCGCGCTGCTGGTCAGGAAATCAACGTCGCCAAAGAAACGGTTCAAAAAGCGATTGCTGCGCGTAAAGACAGCCTGCAACGTGCTGAACTGGAAGCCAAACTGGCTGCGGAAACGATTGATGTGACCCTGCCTGGCCGTCGTATCGAAAACGGTGGTCTGCACCCGGTAACCCGCACTATCGAGCGTATTGAAAGCTTCTTTGGTGAACTTGGCTTTACTGTTGAGTCTGGTCCTGAAATCGAAGACGATTTCCATAACTTCGATGCCCTGAACATTGCTGACGATCACCCGGCGCGTACTGATCACGATACCTTCTTCTTCAATCCGAAGCTGATGCTGCGTACTCACACCTCAGGTGTTCAGATTCGTACTATGGAAGAGAGCCAGCCACCACTGCGCTTTATCGCACCGGGCCGCGTTTACCGTAACGACTACGACCAGACACATACCCCAATGTTCCACCAGGTGGAAGGTATGCTGGTGGATGAAAACGTTAACTTCGCGCAACTGAAAGGCATCCTGCATGACTTCCTGTGCAACTTCTTTGAAGAAGATCTGGAAGTGCGTTTCCGTCCGTCTTACTTCCCGTTCACAGAGCCTTCTGCAGAAGTGGACGTGAAAGGTAAGAACGGTAAATGGCTGGAAGTACTGGGCTGCGGTATGGTGCATCCAAATGTACTGCGCAGTGTTGGTATCGACCCTGAAAAATACTCTGGTTTCGCATTCGGTATGGGCGTAGAGCGTCTGACCATGCTGCGTTACGGTGTGAACGACCTGCGTGCGTTCTTCGAAAACGATCTTCGTTTCCTAAAACAGTTCAAGTAATCCAGAGGTTTAATCACTATGAAATTCAGCGAATCTTGGCTTCGTGAGTGGGTAAGCCCTGCGGTTACCACTGACGAGCTTACTCATCAAATTACTATGGCCGGCCTGGAAGTGGATGATGTCCTGCCAGTTGCGGGTTCTTTTAACGGCGTTAAAGTCGGTCACGTTGTGGAATGTGGCCAGCATCCTGATGCTGACAAACTGCGTGTGACCAAAGTGGATGTGGGCGAAGAAGAACTGCTCGACATCGTGTGTGGCGCACCAAACTGTCGTCAGGGTCTGAAAGTGGCTGTGGCAACCGTTGGCGCAGTGCTTCCGGGTGATTTCAAAATCAAAAAAGCGAAGCTACGCGGCCAGCCTTCACACGGCATGCTGTGTTCGTTTTCTGAGCTGGGTATCGACGTTGATTCTGACGGTATCATGGAACTGGCACAAGATGCGGTTATCGGCACTGACTTCCGTGAGTTCCTGGGTCTGAACGATGTGACTGTGGATGTTGACCTGACATCAAACCGCGCTGACTGTTTCAGCATCCGTGGTATGGCGCGTGAAGTGGGCGTGCTTAACCGTACTGACGTGACTGAGCCTTCAGTGGCAGCCGTTGCGCCTTCTATTGATGACACCATTGCGATTGAAGTGAAAGCGCCGGCTGCTTGTCCGCGTTACCTTGGCCGTATCGTTAAAAACGTCAATGTTGCAGCAAAAACGCCGTTGTGGATGCAGGAAAAACTGCGCCGCTGCGGTATCCGCTCTATCGACCCTGTGGTTGACATCACTAACTACGTGATGCTGGAGCAGGGGCAGCCAATGCATGCATTTGACCTGGCACAAATCGACGGTGGCATCGTGGTGCGTCTGGCAGAGCAGGGCGAGAAACTGACGCTTCTGGATGGCAACGAAGCGGAACTTAACGAAGACACTCTGGTTATCGCAGACAATTCGAAAGCGCTGGCGCTGGCCGGTATCTTCGGAGGCGAGCACTCAGGTGTGAGTGCAGAAACCAAAGACGTGATGCTGGAGTGTGCGTTCTTCGCACCGGATTATATCCGTGGTCGCGCTCGCAGCTACGGCCTGCACACCGATTCATCCATGCGTTTTGAACGTGGTGTGGACTACGCACTGCAACACGCGGCGATGGAACGTGCGACTCAACTGCTGGTTGACATCTGTGGTGGCGACGTAGCGCCAGTGGTGGCGGCTGAATCGGCGGCGGATCTGCCAACACCAAACACTGTGACTCTGCGTCGCAGCAAACTGGATAACCTGTTGGGGCATCACATTGCTGATGCGGACGTGGTTGAAATCCTGCAGCGTCTCGGCCTGAGTGTTGAAAGTCACGCTGAAGGCTGGACGGCAACGGCACCAACCTGGCGTTTTGATATTGCTATCGAGCAGGATCTGGTGGAAGAAGTTGGCCGTATCTACGGTTACGACAACATTCCAAACCAGGCTCCGGCTGCGGCTCTGAACATGAACCTGCACAAAGAAGCGAATCTGCCACTGAAACGTGTGCGTGATCTGCTGGTTGACCGTGGTTACCATGAAGCGATCACTTACAGCTTCGTGGAGCCAGAGCAGCAAAAACTGATCGTGCCGGATGTTGAGCCGCTGGTTCTGCCTAACCCGATTTCAGCCGATATGTCTGCGATGCGTTTGAGCCTGCTGCAAGGTCTGTTGAACACTGTGGTTCACAACCAGAAACGTCAACAGCCACGTGTCCGTCTGTTCGAACAAGGTCTGCGTTTTATCCCGGATCGAGCGGCAGAAAATGGTATGCGCCAGGAGCCGATGCTGGCAGGTGTTATCTCTGGTACCCGCAGCGAAGAGCACTGGAATATTGATACCGCCACGGTTGATTTCTTTGACCTGAAAGGCGATGTGGAAGCGATTCTGGAACTGACCGCGAATGGCAAAGCGTACAGTTTCACTGCCGCTAAGCATCCGGCACTGCATCCTGGTCAGTCAGCGGCTATCGTGGTTGACGGCAAAGAAGTGGGTATCCTGGGTACTGTTCACCCTGAACTGGAGCGTAAGTTTGGCCTGAATGGTCGCACCATCGTATTCGAAATTGAATGGTCTGCAATCAACAGCAAAGTGATCCCAGAAGCGGTGGCACTGTCTAAGTTCCCGTCTAACCGTCGCGATATCGCTGTGGTTGTTGATGAGAACGTAGCATCCGGTGAAATCGTTAATGCCTGCCTGGCTCAGGGCGGTGAATTCCTCAAAGATGCCAAACTGTTTGACGTTTACGTCGGTAAAGGTGTCGAGGAAGGTAAGAAGAGCCTGGCTATCGCGCTGACGCTGCAATCCGGCGAGCGTACGCTGGAAGATGCGGACATCGCAGGCGCTGTTGACTCGATTGTTGCTCATGTGTCTGAGACATTTGGTGCGGCTCTGCGCGACTAATCTGGTGTAATGAGTGGAAAGAGCAGGCCTTTCGGTCTGCTCTTTTTTTATTCGCGATTTGTCAATTATCGGCTATTTTGCTGCATTTGGTGGAAATAGCGTGAGCAAGCACCTGATTTTACGATCAATTTGAAAAAATTTTTGGCGGAACAAAAAAATTTCCTACTCTCTAACTAGAGAGAACCTCTGAAGATTTTGGTATACTCATGATAACTGACTAAAATATCAGTGATTTTTTACTCAATTTGATGTCACGTGTTGCTTTTTCACCTGTATATCGCCCTTTTGTAACTGATTGAATTGTAATAGAAGGATAAAAAAGTTGGCGAAAATCATACGGTTGGCATACACTTTCCAGAGAAAGCCGATAGGTTATTGATTGGCTGAGTAAAAGTTGCTTTGGTGTTGCCACTGGGCAGCAAGGTTTAACATAGCTTTGAGGGAAGTTTTATGGCGCTCACAAAAGCCGATTTGGCTGAAAACCTGTTTGAAAAACTTGGGTTTAGTAAACGGGATGCCAAGGAAACGGTGGAGGTGTTTTTTGAAGAGATTCGCAAAGCACTAGAAAGTGGCGAACAGGTAAAGCTCTCCGGGTTTGGTAATTTCGATCTGCGAGACAAGAATGAACGTCCGGGACGAAATCCTAAGACCGGTGAGGATATTCCGATCACCGCTCGACGTGTCGTAACGTTCCGCCCAGGGCAAAAACTAAAAGCCCGAGTCGAGAATATAGAACCGTCCGAATAAGACCGCGCATTAGACCACGCATCGCTGCGTGGTCTTTTCATTTTTCCTGCCGGGTCAAGCAGCGCAGCGTGCTGTTTATGCCGCCTGAATCCGGGTTGTGATATACGGCTGCCATGCGTTCTGGTACAGATCGCGCGAGTGCTGTCGTATGTGATGAATTTTGGCCTGCTCCCAGTCATTAAGACCACGTTTTTCCTGTCCTGCTCTGCGTTCAATCGCCTGAATCTCTTCATACAATTGATGCTCTGGGCCGCTTTTGACATCAGCGATGGCTTTCAGATGCAACTGGACTTCCGCTATTAGTTTGCTGCCGGGTAGTTGAATCAGAACCATGAGGTCACGATAGCCGGAAGGTGCCGGATTTTTAAAACGGTTTTTGACTTTGACTATGGTGGCTTCGCGGCTGAGTACTTCATAAGCTTCGACCAGGCTTGGTACATCGTCGGCGATTAATGTGGCACGCGCAAGGTCGGTAATGCGCTGTGCGTTGCCATCAAATTCGAGTTCAACTTTTTTTGCGGCACGCGGGTAAGACTTTACTCCGGCAAAGTAGGCTTGGGTAGAGGTTAGCATAGCGGTGCTTTGACACAGAGTTTCTAATTCGGTTTGCGCCTGTGCTGCATGGCTGTATAGGGTATCTAAATCCTGATAAGGCTGCAGCACGTTACGTTCGCTGGTATGGATGGCGTATAGCCCACTCAGGCTATGTTTAAAAAATCGGGCACTGACCTGATCTCGGGACTCTTCACGTGTCTCTTCCGCTGACACGTCATACGGCAGAGTCGCGGCGAATGCCGGCGCACGGCTCAGTACCAAAAGCATTAAAGCAGTCGTTCGTAGCAGTAGGCTCATTCCCTCTCCTTAACTTACGCTGTTAGGTCAAACGTGGCATTTAAAAGGCCCTAACACGAGATAAACGGCTGCTGCTCTTCTATGAGGTGTGGGTGAGAGCGCTAAAATTCAATTCTACGCTGCGTCGTCTTGTAGACACTGTGGTCAAGATCACACCACAATCCTCGTTAATTCAGACGATTATTAGCATAAACAGTTCCGTGTAAGCATGTAACCAAGTGTGTCTTTCACAAAATGCTGACCGGAATTTGAAAAGCGGCTACCGAATCGTGCCGGAATTGGGTACTCTAGCGGGCTCGGAAATCTTCACGGAGCGGGTATGAAAGATCCAGAATTCTGGCACCAGAAATGGGCCGCAAATAAAATTGGTTTCCATCAGATGGATGTCAATACGCTGCTGACCGACTACTGGCATGCGACACAACCCAAGCGCGAAGATCGCGTATTGGTGCCTTTATGTGGCAAAAGCGAAGATTTGGTGTGGTTAGCTCAAAAACATGATGATGTTCAGGGTGTTGAACTGAGCCCGATCGCGGTACGCGCGTTTTTTGCAGAACACTTCTATACTCCATTGGTGACTCAGGTAAACAGTCAGCACGAACTGTATCAGTTTGATGAACTGTCGGTTTACACCGGAGACTTTTTTACAGCGCCGCTGGAGTCGGTTGACCTGATTTATGACCGAGCGGCTTTGGTGGCGTTGCCCGAAGAGATGCGTACAGACTACGCGCAGCGCTTAAAGCAATTACTGCGTCCCGGTGGGCGTATTTTACTGGTTAGCCTGGATTATGATCAAAACGAAATGAGTGGTCCTCCCTTTAGTGTGCCGCAACACGAGGTTGAAGCTTTGTTTGGTGAGTTTAAAGTCACCCGTTTGCATCGTGATGACAGTGAAGCCCAGCAACCGAAGCGCGGCGATAAGGCATTGACTCGTTTTGCCGAGGAAGTGTGGCTGATCGAGTCGTAACAGAGTGCGCGATTACCTGATGATTGAATTGTCAAAATAGAGATTGCAAAGGGGGCGCTATACGCTAAAATACGCCTCCTTTTTTCGCTGGGTGGCCTCCTTTTTGCGAGGTGGAAAAAATAAACAACGCAAAGAACGTTGTGGCTATTCCTTAAACCGCGGTCGCTTGCCGCAAGAACAGAGGTCCTAGTATGTTTCTTTTTGGTAGCCGTAAACAAAATCCCCAATTGTCACCAGAGCAAGTGAGTGAGATGAGCTCGGCTTCGCACATCCTCAATGCTGTTAAACAGAGCGTTCCTTATATCGAATTCACTACCGAGGGACGGATCCTGGCGGCGAACGATGCGTTTCTGCAGGCTGTTGGTTATACAGCGCAGGAAATAGAAGGTCAGCATCACCGTATTTTTTGTGATTCTAAACTGGCTAGTAGTCCGGAGTATCAACTTTTTTGGCGTGAACTGGCGCAAGGACAGCCACAACACGGTACGTTCCGACGTATAACCAAAACCGGCAGTGATATTTGGATTGAAGCAACCTATATCCCGGTGCAAGACGACAGTGGCAAGACAGTGAAAGTGGTTAAAGTCGCCAGTGATGTGACGAAAGAAACATTACAGCTCAAGCGTCAGGATGCCATTTTCTATGCGTTGAAAAAGTCGCTGGCGTTTATTGAGTTTACGCCTGATGGCCATATTCTCAACGCGAATAAAAACTTCTGCCGCACCGTCGGTTATAGCCTGGAAGAGATTCAGGGCAAACATCACCGTATGTTCTGCACCGATGAGTTTTTGAAAAAGCAGAGTGATTTCTGGCCGTCGCTGGCGCGCGGTGATTTTAAGTCCGGCCTGTTTGAGCGCCTCAACCGCCAGGGAGACATTATCTGGCTGGAAGCGACCTACAACCCGATTTTTGATCATAATGGTAATGTGGTTCGAGTGGTGAAGTTTGCCAGTGAGATCACGGAGCGGGTGCTGCATATGCAATCCATCCAGCGTGCATCCAGACTGGCGCAGCAAACGTCACTGGATACGCTCGGTATGGCTAACGATGGTGCCAATACCCTGGATGCGGTGACCGAGATCGCCAACAACATTGATCGCTCGGTAGAGAAAGCCTCGACCTTGATGGAACAGCTGACAGAACAGTCGCAACAGATCGCGAAGATTGTTACCACGATTTCTAACATTGCCGATCAAACCAATTTGCTGGCGCTGAATGCTGCGATTGAAGCGGCCAGAGCGGGGGAGTACGGGCGCGGCTTTGCCGTTGTGGCGGATGAAGTGCGTAAGCTAGCCTCAAACACCTCGAATGCGACCGATGAGATTAGCAATATAGTGCAGCGTAACAGTGAGTTGACTAAGATATCCGGTCAGACGATGGATGACATTCAACGTAAAGTGATTGAGTGTAACCAGCAGTTGCAGGCCACTCAGGCTTTGATCGAACAAATTCGTGGTGGCGCTAATAATGTTGCTGAAACGGTCGGACAGTTGGTTAACGATTAAAGTCGGCGATTGTCCGGCTGGTCGCTTGTCTGGCAGGTAAACAATAGGTATGAATAAGCGCGCTCTTGGGCGCGCTTATTGTTTGTAGCCAACCTGAACGATTCCTTCAGGGCTATTTTTAAAAGCCCTTGGGAATGTCTTTGGTGTTTGACGTTGTTATTTTTATTCAGCGAATACGGATACTGTCCCGTTAGTATTCAATTTTTACCTGTTTAGCACATTCAATCGCACGATCAGTCGCCTGAGTGGTATCTTTACCACGTGTCAGCGCGACACCCAGACGGCGGCGACCGTTGATTTCCGGTTTACCAAACAAACGCAGTTGAGACTGAGTAACGCTGAGCGCATCCTGCAGACCCGAGAAGCGGATATCGCCAGACTGACCCTGACCCAGAATAGCCGCTGAAGCGGACGGGCCGTATTGGGTAATCTGACCAATTGGCAGGCCGGTGAAAGCACGGACGTGCAGAGCAAACTCGGACACATCCTGAGAAATCAGGGTCACCATGCCGGTGTCATGCGGACGAGGTGACACTTCGTTAAAGATAACCTGGTCACCTTTGACAAACAGTTCCACACCGAACAAACCGTAGCCACCTAGCGCGTTAACGATCTGTTCTGCGACGTATTCTGCCGCTTTAAGCGCATTTTCAGACATGGCTTGTGGCTGCCATGACTCACGATAGTCGCCATCTTCCTGGCGGTGACCGATTGGTGCACAGAAATGCACGCCATCCACTGCGCGCACGGTCAGCAGGGTAATTTCGTAGTCAAAGTCGATAAAGCCTTCGACGATTACGCGTCCGGCACCGCTGCGGCCACCTTCCTGGGCGTATTGCCAGGCTTTATCGATATCTTGTGCAGTTTTGATTACACTCTGGCCTTTGCCTGATGAGCTCATAACTGGCTTACACACGCATGGAATACCCACGAATTCAACAGCAGCAATAAAGTCCTCATAGCTGTCAGCGAAGCGGTAAGGAGACGTTGGCAGCGCCAGATCTTCAGAAGCCAGGCGACGGATACCTTCACGATTCATGGTCAGGCGAGTGGCATTTGCGGTCGGCACCACATTCAGGCCCTGAGCTTCAAGTTCTACCAGTTTGCTGGTCGCAATGGCTTCGATTTCCGGAACCACATAGTGGGGTTGTTCCAGTTCGATCACTTTCTGCAGTGCGTCAGCATCAAGCATGTCAAACACATGACTGCGGTGAGCGATTTGCATAGCCGGTGCGTTGGCGTAGCGATCGCAGGCGATCACTTCCAGCCCTAAGCGCTGACATTCAATCGCTACTTCTTTGCCCAGCTCACCAGAGCCCAGTAACAGTACGCGCGTTGCGCTTTCTCGAGTTGCAGTCCCGAACATACAGAAAGAATCCTTATAAAAATGCTTATGACTTTAGCGAAAACAGCGTAATGATACTGGATCCAAATAAAAAAGCAAACGTTTGCGCAAGAGTGGTATGCTGTAATCTTATCGCATGACGAAACGCTCAGAATAGAAACAATGCTTAGCTAATCCCATGTTTACCAGTTGGTTTTTGAGACTGCGACCAAATCCGACCGGACCACAGAAGCTGACACTGGAGCGGGCCAGGTCGAGTTGCCGGGCAACTCTCTCTGCGCACAGGTATTGATTCTGACTTGCCGTGTAAACATGCAGGGTTACCTTTGGTAAAACTTGTACCAATTTACCCAGCAACTGGACAAAGTAGCGCTGATTTTCATTTTCACGGCAGTAAAACAGTTCGATGTGACGCCCTGATGACGAAGGTGTTATCCGCAGTGCCTGTAACCAGGCGAGAAACGGGACAATGCCGATACCCGCACCAATCCAGACTTGCTGCTCATGCCGGGGATCTGAAAGCGTCCGTAGCCTCCCTCGACTCTGACCGTTTGATTCACTGACACTTGCTCAAACAGTTGATGGGTATAGTCGCCTAAGTTTTTGATTAAAAATCAGATGTCATGTGCATAACTATTAATAATCGATAATGCAAGCGAGAGTGATTATTTTTAACTCGCCAAAGAAAACGCGAAAACTAATAACAGTGGCAGAGTGAGCACACAGAAAAAATTACCAAATAACACCATAGAGGCAACGTGTTCCGGTTCTATATGAAAACGCTCAGCAAAGAGATAGTTCATTACCGCGGGAGGCAACATGGTGAAGAGCACCATCATCTGCAACTGCATTTGAGGTAAGGGGACCCAATAGTAGATACAGGCAAACGCAATCGCGCCGGTAACCAGTGACTGCAGGGTTGCAATGACGCCGACTTTTAATCCGGACAAGCGCAGATTCGTCATTTGCGAACCCAGCGACAGCAGCATCACGGGCACCGCAGCCTGGCCAAGCAGTGCTGTTGCTTCATGCAGCGGTGACCAAACCTGGCTGCCAGTAAGATTCAAAGCCATTGCGGTGGCTGCGGCAATAAATACCGGTGCGGTCAGGATCTGGCGCAGCGAACCGCCTTTGCTGAGCAGAGCCAGCCCCAGACTGATGTGCAGGCACGCGGAAACCACAAACAGCAGCACAGCCGAAGAGAGTGCGGCATCACCGAAGGTATATGTAAAGAGTGGAATAGCCAGATTCCCGCTATTACGAAACATATGCAGCGGCGCCCAGGCTTTAAAATTCCAGCCACCCAGACGGCAAATCGGCACCATCAGCAGACCCGGTACCAGTACCGCAATAAGAGAAGCATAAATTAAGGGCAACTGCCCGTCACTGAGCGGCATGGTCGAGAGCGATGAGAACACCAGGGCCGGCAGACAGGCATCCATGTTAATGCGGTTGATGGGGCGAAAGTCGGGTTTGAGCCAATAGCCGATGGCAAACCCGACCGCAACCAGGGCCATAACAGGAAAGAGAATACTAACAACCTGCGCAAACATAGAAATCCTTTTCTTCAGTGCTGACGATAGCGCCATGTGTGATGACGATGTTTAAAACTATCAGGCTTTTAGGTTCAGGTCGTCGTGCTGGATAACAATCCTGAATGTTAGATGAGTGAGATGAAATTCTGGGTTATTACTTGTACAAGCCGATGGTACAGAGCAGACCCTGCAGACGTTCGGCTCACAGTAGCCGAGAGAGAAGTGAGCGGCTCAGTTTAAGCCAAGTAAAACAGAAAAAGCCAGACTTCAAGTCTGGCTTTTTGCTAGCGGCGATGTCGTCCTGAAATGTGTTTATCCATTGAAGACGAGTTATGGCTTCAGTCCAGTGACAGATAGGTCATTGGGATATCAGGATGGATGACTTCCAGCGTTGACTGGGTTGCGGCCAGATGGCTGATGCGACCTGAGTTCATTTCAACCAGGGCTGCAGCCTGGATCTGCTCAAACTCTTCGCCGGCCATGCGAACCTGAATCAGAGCAACCTGAAGTGGTGGCAGGCTGGGGTTGAATGCCGCATTCTCTGCATATGAACCCAGATAAACATGCCCGTTTTGAGTTTGCAGTGCTACACCACTCAGGTTGTTGGTGTAAGGCGCGTGGCTGCTATTCAGTGCACGGAGAGCGTGTTGCAGTAACGTATCATCTTCGTCGCTGACTTTGCCATGGTCAACTTTGGCCATCAGAGCGGACTTAATGCCAAGATCTGAAGGGCCGAACGATTCAGGCAGATAGTATTGCAGTGACTTTTCTTCGCGTTCCGGTAACTGAATTGTCAGTGTTTGCGACGTGTTGAGCTCATTCATAAACTGACGGCAGTGGCCGCAGGGACTGTAGTTGACGGTGACATCAGCCAATCCTTCTTCGCCTTTCATCCAGGCATGGCTGATGGCTGCTTGTTCTGCATGAATGGTCTGGTTCAGTTGTGCGCCTGAAAACTCCATGTTACCGCCGAAATAGAGGCGACCGGACAGACCGCGCACGATCGCACCGACATAAAATTCCGAAATTGGCACGTAGGCGTATGCAGCTGCTAGTGGCAGTAAGGCGACACGCAGTTCGGCATCGCTCATTTCCGCGATGGTAAGTAACTGGTCAAATTGATCGGAAGACAAAGTCGCGTCAAAGTCATCAGCCAGCACAATCGGAGCCAGATATTCTCTGACGGGTTGTGGCATGCCTGCCAGCGCCTGTTCAATACGGCTTTTCATACTCAATCCTTATTGGTGTATTGAAGTGTATTTTAGGCAACTGACACCAAATGGATGTGATCAATATCACTTAAATAAATGTAACGTATTTTAATATTTCATAATTAGAGTGACGTCACACATGGTATCGATTGCAGCGAGGCATAACAGCCTAGCCCGGCCTCTGTGAGAGAAGGCCGGGCGAGTGAAGAGAGTATGAGCAGTGGCCAGAGAATAACGTTAGAGGTTGGACAGCCAGAGCGCCAGGCTGAAAACGGTCGGCGCCAGAATCGAAGTGATGACACCACAGACCACTAGTGCCAAAGAACTGAATGCTGCATCACGGGGATCTTTCTCCGCACAGGTCGCAGTCCCGAGCGCGTGCGAAACCGTGCCCATGGTCAGCCCTTTGGCGATAGGATGGGAAATATTGAGCAGGTTGTAGATTGGATAGGCCATGATGGCACCAAACAAACCAACCAGCAGGACCATGATAGCGGCAACCGACGGCTCACCACCGAGATTGCTGGCCACTTCCATTGCAATGGGAGTTGTCACCGATTTGGCCATTAAGGCGGCAATTAAAGTGATGTCAGCGTGCATATAAACTGCGATCAAGCTGGCGCTGAGCATCGACATCACGCTGCCTATCCCGCAGGCCAGTGTAATGATACGCCAGTTGGCACGGATTTGTGGCAGCTGCTCGTAAAGCGGAAATGCCAGTGCGACCACCGCAGGTTGCAACAGGTAGCTGATCCAACGGTTATCAGCATAGTAAGTATCAAAGGGGACTTTTAACGTCAGTAGCAGTGGGATAAGTATGGCAATACAGACTAAAAGCGGATTCACAAAAGGAGAACGCGCTTTCTTTGCGACCCAGCGGGCAAAGAAGAAAACCAGTATCGTAACGATTAACCACATGATTTTTTACCTTTTTTTAGTAGTCGATCGAGGATGAATCCCAGTGTGACTATGACCAGCGTTGTGCCGCCGATGGCGCTGGCAAGAATGATCCAGATATTGGCGGCCAGCATATCAAGGTGAACCATTAAGCCGACGCTGACCGGTACAAACAACAGAACCATATAGCGAATAAAGATGTTGGCTCCCGGCTTAACCCAGGCGACTGGTACCAGGCCGCTGGCCAGCAGGCCGAATAAAATCAGCATGCCGATAATGCTGCCCGGAATAGAGACTTCCAGCCAGCTCTGCAGATTGGTACCTGCCAGCAGGCAGAGAAAAATCAGTAAGAATGAAACAATATATTGTGCGATGGTTTTTGCCATGAATATCAGCCGTTATCCATTTCTGACCTGATAAGTCAATTAAAAAGAGGGTGAATCAACTAAACGTTTTATGGATCAACTAAACGTTTTGTGAATCAACTAACAAGTTTGTGGAACAATTAAAGACCGGCCTGTTAACTTAAAAGAAATCAGGGGCCTTGGCCCCTTCAATACAAGCACTTTGTACCCTGCGTCTAACTGGCTAGTTTTTCTACATATTGATAGACAGATTTTAATATGGCTATTTTTTTGCTGTCACTCTCATGTTCGTGAACTAAGTTTTCCAGGTTCAGCATATAGTCGGGCAGATGAGTTTCAAAGTACTCCCGGCAATGTGCGTTCCAGCGACGCTGTTCGCTTTCGTTTAGTGTCCATGGGTAGTGGCGGGCACGGTAACGGAACAGCAAAGGTTCAATTCTCGGGTCACTGAATGTGATGCCCAGCTCTCCCAGAAACTCAGGGTTCGTTGAGCGGATGATATCCATCGACGCTTTGTCGGTGGGTGAGAAGAAACCATTGTAAAGCTGGGTATCCACATCGTGATTGTTATCGAATTCGCGCTCAATATTAAACAGGCCAATCAGTTTTTCCCTGATTTCCGGATGTTGACGAATCAGTGCCAGATTAGCCAGACACTGCTGACGATCAATCCCAATCTGATCGGCATTTTCTGCCGTCAGGGTTTTGGCTGGCGCCAGAATCGGACATTTATTCAGATGAATCAATTTGACCGGTACCGGCAGTTCATCCGGGCCCAGTTCATCGTGTCGTGTATACATACGGGCGTGCAGAGCATCGACATCTAAGTCGAGCAGTGGCTGTGGATCTTTGGCCAGATCAACAACGATGGCGGCGTTCTGGTTAGTCGGATGCCAGGCAACGGGGACGACCCAACTGGTATACTGGCACTCACGTCCCAGCATGCCGGAAACATGCATCAGCGGCGTCATATTAACGATGTCGATCAGTTCATTCAGCTTGCGCTTGGTTCGCATCGAGTAGAAATAATCAAACAGTTTGGGTTGGGCGGCTTTCACTTTCTTAGCCAGCTCGATAGTCGCGATAACGTCTGCCATTGCATCGTGGGCGTTCTCATGCTCGATACCGTTGGCTTTGGATAAGTGCTCAAGCTTAAAGCTGGTGAAACCGTCTTCATTCTCCGGCCATTCTATACCCTGAGGACGAAGAGCATGACAGGCTCGCATTACATCCAGCAGATCCCAGCGTGAATTACCGTTTTGCCAGCTCCAGGCATAAGGGTCAAAGAAGTTGCGGTAGCAGGTGTAACGGGTTACCTCGTCATCAAAACGAATGCTGTTATAGCCCAGACTGGTCGTGTTGGGGGTCGACAGTTCCTGATGGATACGGGCAATAAATTCAGGTTCAGGCAGGCCTTGTGACATTGCTTTCTGTGGAGTGATGCCCGTGATCAGCGCCGCTTCCGGACCAGGCAGGTAATCACTGGGTAACTGACAGTAAATCACCAGTGGTTCACCAATGATATTGAAATCTTTATCGGTACGTACGCCAGCAAACTGGCTTGGTCTGTCTTTCGCCGGACTGGTGCCCCAGGTTTCGTAGTCGAAAAAGAAGAATGTCGGTTGATGATCTTGCTGCTGGTGGGGTGCGGTGTCTTTCACGCCAAACCTTATATTTTCTAAGTTAATGTATTATATGTATTTTCTTGTCTAAGCTAATCAGGCATCTGTGACGAGCATCATAGATGAGCCATGATATTGTACCTGAGCAGGGGTTACAATGGTGCTATTAGCCTTTGTGACAATATTCCATGATTCCTTTCCCCTATTGGTTTGTATTACCGACAGGACGATATGCGTTTGTTGAAAAACATACTATGTCTGGTTAAAGACATAATACGCTTGGTTAAAAAGGGACATACAGTTGATGACTAATGCGTAAATTTTGCCTATTGTGAGTGAGACGTCACGACAGTCTCGGCTTCGGGGCTTCAGGACGCTGTGTTTGTCTATTCAGCAACGAATTAATGTATCGGCTGTACTCCGGATAAATAGCGGAGGCAGTCAATTGGGAGTAAGGAAATATGAGTAGAAATTTGAGGATCGGGGTTCGAACCTCAGTGGCATTTGGATTTTTGGGGCTGATCATTTTGGCTTTAGGGCTTTTCTCCGTTTCGCAGCTGTCCAAATTGAATACGATCACTGATGTCCTGACCGAGCACCGGATGCCGGCTATTGCGACCGTCAATGACATGCGTCGCGATATTTTGTTAATGCAACTGCGTATTGCTCAGCTATCGGATGCCGATACTCAACAGCAGATGGATAAAATTGTCCAGGATATCAATAGTATTTCCGCGAACTATGACAAGTCTGAGCAAAAAATGCAGCAGTATTCGAGCTCATCGGAATCTCAGGCGATTTACCGCAACGTTGTGCAGTTAAATGATGACTTCTTAGCCACGCTGCCTCGCCTGTATGAATTATCCGTGATAGGTAATATGGAGCCTGCAACCGACTATCGAGAGGAGGTTGTGTCAATTGCGGCCACTGTCCTCAAGAATGCGATTGATGAATACAGCCGTTTTCAACGAGAAAGAGCAGAACAGGAAAACAATTCGGCAACCGAAAATTACCAAAGCTCCAAGGTTTGGATGATAGGTGGTATTGTGGCATCGCTTGTGGTTATGGTGCTGCTCGCCTTTTTCTACACCCGCAGCCTGGTTACTCCGTTACGTCGTGCCGTGACTATCGCTCAAACCATTGCGACCGGTGATTTGACCCAACGTTTTTCTGATGATCATCGCGATGAAGCGGCAGACATGATGCGTGCCTTAACCGACATGCAAAACCAGCTTAAAGAAGCGATGTCACTGATTTCAGACTCGTCACAACAACTTGCTACTACCTCTGAAGAGCTCAGCGCAGTGACCAAGCAATCGTCGTCGACTATCGAACAGCAAAGTGACCAGGTTAACCTGGCGGCAACGGCGGTGAGCGAACTGACCAGTGCTATTGATGAAGTCGCTCGTTCGGCGAACTCGGCCAGTAACAATGCAGAGGTTGTGGACAGTAAAACTCAGCAGGGTAAAGTGAAGATCGTAGAGACCATCAGTACGGTCGATACGTTGAAAAATGAGATTCAGCTGTCAGAGCAAAGTGTTATTGCGCTGGCTGACAGTATCCGACAAATTAGCTCGGTGCTGGATGTTATCCGCAATATCGCTGACCAGACCAATCTGCTGGCACTGAATGCGGCCATTGAAGCGGCGCGGGCCGGGGAAAATGGCCGTGGATTTGCTGTCGTGGCGGATGAAGTGCGCGCTCTGGCGCATCGTACCCAAACTTCCACTAAGGATATCGAGGTGATGATTGCGGAAGTGGGCGCGGAAACCGACAAAGCAGTGCAGAATATGCATAACAGTAATGAGATGGCGAGTTCAACCCTGAATGTAGCCAATGCAGCTGGTGCGGCATTCGAAGAGATCTCCTCACTGATTTCCAGCATCAATGACCAGAATGCGACGATCGCCAGTGCCGCTGAAGAGCAGTCTACGGTGGCGAGAGAAGTGGACCAGAACCTGGTGCACATCCGCGACTTGTCGATGCAGACGTCTGCCGGGGCCGACCAAACTTCAGCCTCGAGTACTGAATTAGCCAAACTGGCCGAGCACCTGAATCAGTTGGTGAAACGCTTCAAATTCTGATGACTGAACGCCACTCTCAGCGTCTCGCTTGAATCTTCAATCCGGCCAGCCAGGCCGGATTTTTTTTCGTCGTCGTAAAACTCATTTTGCGGTTGGAGTGATGCTTTGTGGCAGATTTCCGAGCGACAACTGAGTGTTTATGGACAATTTTGTAGGAATGGGCAAAAGAAAAATAAAATTGGGTATGCCCAATTGAGTATCTATTATTGGATAATGGCTTTATGTCTTCGGGCATGTTACGAAAAACTCATAGATACAACGAGAGGTTGGAAATCAATGAAAACTTTAGGATATGCGGCTCACTCCGCTGATTCAGCGCTAGTACCTTACCACTTTGAGCGTCGTGATCTTCGCTCAAATGACGTTGCGATTGAAATCTTATACAGTGGTGTGTGTCACTCAGATCTGCACACTGTGAATGGCGACTGGGGTCCACAGCCTTACCCGCTGGTACCAGGTCACGAAATCGTAGGTGTGGTTACTTCTATTGGTTCTGACGTCACTAAGTATAACGTTGGTGATCGTGTTGCAGTGGGCTGTATGGTTGATAGCTGCATGGAATGTGACCAGTGTTCACATGGTGAAGAGCAGTACTGCCGTAACGGTATGACACCAACTTACGGTGCGCCGGATCGTCAAACTGGTGATATCACTCAAGGTGGTTACTCTAAGCACATCGTCGTACGTGAAGAGTTTGTTCTTTCAGTGCCAGAAAACATGGATATGTCAAAAACTGCACCTATTCTGTGTGCAGGTATCACCACGTTCTCTCCACTGCGTACCTGGAATGTCGGTGAAGGCTCTCGCGTTGCGGTAATCGGTCTGGGCGGTCTGGGTCACATGGCAGTTAAACTGGCTGTGGCAATGGGCGCTGAAGTTACGGTAATCAGCCGTACCAAGAAGAAAGAAGCAGAAGCAGTTGCTATCGGTGCGAAGAAAATCCTGGCATCGACAGACGCTGAAGAGATGAAAGCTTCTGCATCGTCATTTGACCTGATCGTTGATACTGCGCCAGTGAAGCATGACCTGAACATCTACACTCCGCTGCTGGATGTCGATGGTACTCTGGTTATTGTTGGCCAAATTGGTCTGATGGATGAGCCACTGACGATACCTCTGGTTATGGGCCGCCGCCGCGTTGCAGGTTCATTGATCGGTGGTATTAAAGAAACTCAGGAAGTTCTGGATTTCTGTGCTAAGCACGACGTGTACCCAGAGTGTGAAATGATCAATATCGATCAAATCAACACTGCATTTGAACGTCTGGCACAAGGTGACCTTGCTCACCGTTTCGTTATCGATATGGCGTCTCTGAGCGCTGAATAATCGGGAATGATGAAAGGGTGCATTGCACTCAGATTCAAATAGTTTGAAGGAAGCCGAAAGGCTTCCTTTTTTGTACCTGTGATTTCGCATGCTTCTGCTTTTTATGACACAGCTACCACGCGGCATGGCAGCGTGACTAGACGGTCCACAATAATAAAAAGCCGACGGCTGAGCGTCGGCTTTGAATTGCGGGACAGGATGTTTAGGCCAACGCCTGTTCACCTTGGCTCTGTTTATCAGCGGTTTGGTTCAGCACGCGGCTGGTAATGGTACCCGCTGTCATCGCGCCCGAAACGTTAAGTGCAGTACGGGCCATATCAATTAACGGTTCAATTGAAATCAGCAGGGCTGCGATAGTGACAGGCAAGCCCATTGCTGGCAGTACGATCAGTGCTGCGAAGGTGGCACCGCCGCCGACACCGGCGATCCCAAACGAACTGATGGTGATAATCGCAACCAGTGACAGAATGAACTGAATATCAAGCGGGTTGATGCCCATTGTCGGAGCCACCATCACAGCCAGCATGGCAGGATAGATACCCGCACAGCCGTTCTGACCAATCGTGGCACCAAATGACGCAGACAGGTTGGCAATTGCCGGAGACACATTCAGTTTGGTGATCTGCGCTTCCACGTTAAGAGGAATGGTGGCGGCTGAGCTGCGTGATGTAAAAGCGAAAGTCAGTACTGGCCAGATGTTCTTGAAGTAGGTTTTCGGATTGACACCGACAAACGAGACCAGAATGCCGTGCACCACAAACATCAGGGCGATAGCAATGTAAGAGGCAACGATAAAGCCCAGTAGGTTGAGGATGTCACCTGCACTTGAGGTAGCGACAACTTTCGCCATCAGAGCGGCAATGCCGTAAGGCGTCAGTGCCATGATCATTTTAACCAGACGCATCACAATCGATTGAATTGCTTCAACGAAAGTACGGATAGGCGTTTCCAGCTGTTCTTTTTCGATGATTACTTTACGGGCCGCAATGCCGACCAGCACCCCAAAAATTACCACGGCAATGATCGAAGTTGAGCGGGCGCCAGTGAGATCGGCAAACGGGTTGGTCGGAATAAAGCTCAACAGCATCTGCGGAATAGTTAAATCAGCCACAGTAGAAGCGCGGCTTTCCAGTACAGCGATACGTGCGGTTTCGCGCGCACCTTCAGTCAGTCCGGCAGCGGTCAGGCCAAAAGCCTGAGCCACAAAGATACCGATCAGTGCTGAGATCGCTGTTGTGATCAGCAGAACAAAAATAGTCAGACCGGAGATTTTTCCCAGTGAACCGTTCTTATCCAGTTTAACCACGGCTGAAATCATGGAAACCAGCACCAGTGGCATGATTACCATCTTAAGCAGGCCAACGTAGCCGTTACCAACGATAGCAACCCATGACAGAGTATCGCTGATGACAGGGCTGCCTTCTCCGAAGATAAGTTGCAGGGCAAGGCCAAAAACGCTGCCCAGTACCAGGCCCATTAAAACCATACGAGACAGGGTGTGTGACTTTTTCTGTTGTCCGAATAGGAAGAACAGAATGCCGACAAATACCGCAATCGCTGCGATAGAGGCAAATGACATGGTCAAAATCCTTAAATTGGGGTTATATCCACGAGCCAGACCAGGCTGGAACTCGTCGATGCAATTAAGACGAATTGCATTGGATATACAAGAGAGTCAGTGATTCAGGGCGCACTCTAGCGAGGATGATTTCAAATAGAAAAGATAAAAACCGAATTATTTATAATTAAAAGTTATATTGCTGGTGTTTTATTTGGGTGTTGTCGGTGAATTCTGGTTAATTTGCCTATTTTTTATTCACTGGTAATAAAGTGAGTGTCTACTGGGCTTGGCGGACGTGTTGACGGGCAGTAACCAAAGCTCACCCAGAAAGAATGAGCAGTCCGAAAAGGAATACGTGCTTATAACGATTTATCGGTCTTGGTTAGCACCCGGCACATGGCTTGTGAATTTAAGCACGTAACAGGTGCGTGCTGGTCATTCAATAATCCGTCTATCATCACGGCAGCGACATCTTTCGCTGAGATCGGAATAAAATTTTTTAACTCGCCTAACATCAGGTATCGGCCAAACGTCATGAAGCGCTGCAACCATAGCTCACTGGCCCGAATTTCTTTCCGCTTTCCGAGTAAAGGGCCGGGGCGTACAAAGATAACCTGTTCAAACCCCATTTGACTGATGGTCTGTTCAGCTCTCCCTTTGCACCGCAGATAATGCGACATTGAGTTGGGACTGGCCCCATAACTGGATACCACCGCTAAACGGGTGACTCCTGCCTCTTTCATGCGTTGGGCGACCTGACACACCAAGGTATAGTCCACCAACTCCAGCGCAGACTTTGAACCGGCTTGTTTAAGGGTGGTGCCTAAAGCGATGATGCCAAGTTGTATTGTTATGGCCGCTTTTACCCCGTCTTTGGTGTCAAGCACTGGCGAAATCACTTCGCTCAGTTTGTCATGCTGAACCTTGAGAGGAAAGCGGGTAAGGGCGATGACCTGATCGATCGCCGCATGCCGCAGTAACTGGTCCAGAGTATGTGAGCCGACCAATCCGCTGGCTCCGGCAATCATAACGCAATGAGTAGGTTTAGCTGATGAAACCATAGGTGGTGAAGGTACCTTTTTGTCTGAGTGATGATGATTCATTGCTGTCGCTGTAGGGTGAGCCGGCGTGACTGAAACAGTTAGTGAGTTAACAGTCGGTTGGTGAGTGTATGGATGTTTAACAGACACACGATAATGGCGGTCTTAAAGAGCATCACAGTTATGTTAAACCCAGAGGGACCTGATGGCTTTTCTTATGGTCAGAAGGCTTTGCGGGTTGTTTTTGTGAACGTTGATTAGCAAACATAACATCTCCTTGATAGGATGGTTTGTCATTAATTAGTGTAGACCATATTTCTATCAACCACTTATTAAGTTTCTGAGCAACTTTTTACATATCCGATGGTGAATGTTTGATCGATTTTGTGATTTAAATAGGCTGGCGAGTGGGTTTCGTTTGTTATCGGTAAACGATTACGGTTAGACTGCCTAAAAGACTTCATCTTAATGTGTTTACCCAATTTACGGATAAATTGTATGTATATTGATTTAAGTCAGTGGGACCCGGCTAACATTTATCATTTAATGACACAGACCGTCGTCCCTCGTCCCATCGCATGGGTATTAACCGAATCTCAGGAAGATAATTTCAATCTGGCGCCTTTTTCTTATTTTACTCCGGTGTCGAGTAATCCGCCTCTGTTGATGATTTCGATTGGTAAAAAGCCCAATGGAGATATCAAGGACACTGCGGTCAACGTGAAAAAAACACGTAAGTTGGTGATCCATATTGCTAATGGCTCATTAGCTAAGAGCGTTACCCGCACTGCGGCAACGCTTGAGCATGGCGAGTCAGAAGTGACCGCTAACGATATTGAACTGGAAGAATTTGAAGGATTTTCGCTGCCAAGAGTCAGTAATTGTCCGGTGGCCTTTGGTTGCTCATTGTACGAGATTCAGGAAATCGGCGCGACGCCGCAAACTCTGCTGATCGCTAAGGTAGAAAAAGTCTATCTGGCCAGCTACATCGCAGAGCAACATGGCGAAGGGCTGAAGGTCGATGCACGTAAACTAAACCCGCTGTCCCGTTTGGGCGGTGGTGAATATGCCACATTGGATAAAGTATTCAGTTTTCAACGACCGAAATAATCAGGAACACACATGTTAGATCTCTTTTTCGCGATGCGATTATGCAGCGAATTGATCAAAAAACTAAGCCGCTTGGCGCGCTTGGCCAATTAGAAACTGTTGCCGCGCAGCTTGCCTTGATTCAGAGTCAGGGACGCAGTGAAGCGACAACTCAGATTGAGATTCACCAACCGACAGTGTTGGTATTTGCCGGTGACCACGGTATTGCCGATGAAGGGGTCAGCATTGCACCGAGTGCTGTCACTCAACAAATGGTGCTGAACTTTCTGGCTGGCGGAGCGGCCGTTAACTGTTTCTGTCGTGCTAACCAGGTCGCCATGAAGGTGATTGATTGTGGCATTTTAATGCCAGTGGAATCGGACCATCAGGATTTTGTGATGCAGCGTCTGGGTGAGCGTACCGCTAACTTGGCGCAGCAGCCGGCAATGACGGCAGATCAAGTTGAGCAAGGGCTGGAGTATGGCCGTCGGATTACCCGACAGGTAATTGAATCCGGATCTAACCTGGTGATGTTTGGTGAAATGGGTATCGCGAATACCAGCAGCGCAGCGGCATTATTGGCGGCATTGAGTGCTTTACCGGTTGAACAGTGTGTTGGTTTAGGCACCGGTATTTCCGCACAGCAGTACCAGAAAAAGTGTCAGTTGGTTGCCCAGGGCGTCAGCCGTTGTGAGCGTGCGGATCCAAAAGCCGCCCTGGCACAAGTGGGTGGCTTTGAGATAGTGCAGATGGTGGGCGCTTTTCTGGAGGCTTGTGAACAACGCACACCGGTTCTGGTTGATGGCTTTATTGTCACTGTTGCCGCTTATATTGCGACTCTGCTCCAACCTGAATGCCGCGATTATATGCTGTTTGCCCATCGTTCCCATGAGTCAGGCCACAAAGCGGTGCTGGAACTTCTGCAAGCGCAACCTTTACTTGACCTGGACCTGCGTCTGGGCGAGGGCACCGGCGCTGTGCTGGCGGTTCCTCTGCTGCGCGCCGCAGCTGAGTTTTACAACTCAATGGCCAGCTTTGCTGAGGCAGGAGTAACCGTGTAATGCTGCGCGGTATGACTTATCACTGCCAGCTGTTTCTGCTGGCAGTGAGCTTCTTTTCCCGTCTGCCAGTACCCCGAAATTTACCTTACAGCAGTGAGCGAATGAATCAGGCCGGGCGCTATTTCGCTCTGGTCGGTTTGCTGCTGGGGGCAATTTGTGCCGCGGTGTATGGCTTACTAAGCCAGTTTCTGCCTACTAATATCGCGATATTACTGACCATGGCAGCCAGCTTACTGCTGACCGGCGCATTTCATGAAGATGGCCTGACCGATATGGCGGATGGTATCGGTGGTGGTATGACGCTGGAACGGCGCCTGACGATCATGAAAGACAGCCGTATCGGCACTTACGGCGCATCAGCTCTGATCATGGCGTTGCTTGGCAAGTATGTGTTGCTGACTACGCTGGCCGGGCAAATCTCGCTGGTTCCGGTGCTGCTGCTTGGCTACACCTTAAGCCGCGCTGTCGCCGCGACGCTGATTTATGACATGCCTTATGTCTCCGATCCCAACAGCAGTAAATCCAAACCGTTAGCTAACCGGCAGAGCCGCCTGGAACTGGTGGTGTTGTGTCTGTGTGGTCTCTTGCCGTTATTGGCATTCACTGCAGTGGTCTGGTTGTGGGCTGTGCTCATCTGTTTAGGTCTGCGCTACGCAATGAAGCACTGGTTGATGAAGCGCTTGGGCGGCTTTACCGGCGACTGTTTGGGCGGGGTTCAGCAGATCACTGAATTAGCGCTCTACATCCTTTTGATTGGGTTAGGACACAACGGCATGACCATTCTTGGAGGAGTGCTATGCGCATTTTGGTAGGGGTTGTATGAGCATTCATCTGATTCTGGGCGGTGCCCGCAGCGGTAAATCCAGCTATGCCGAGCGTCAGGCCAGGCAGCATCTGGCCAGTACTCCGGACGGGCGTTTGCATTACGTAGCGACCGCGATTGCGTTTGATGACGAGATGCGTGAACGTATTGTCCATCACCAGCAGCAGCGTGGTGGTGACTGGCAAGAGCATGAAGCGCCGACGCAACTGGCTCAGACTCTGGCTGAGATGCAAGCCGGCGATGTGGTGCTGGTTGACTGTCTGACTCTGTGGCTTAATAACGTCATTTACAATGATGGCCAGACGATGAATGCCACGCAAATCAGGCAGCAGGTGGAACAGCTGGCTCAGTCTCTGGCGCGCACGCAAGCCACGGTACTGTTAGTTTCTAATGAGGTTGGCATGGGGGTGGTGCCGATGGGCGAGGTCTCCCGTTTGTTTGTCGACCACGCAGGCTGGATGAACCAGGCGATTGCCGCGGTCGCAGACTCCGTTGTGTTAGTCGCGGCAGGTCTGCCACTGACACTGAAGAGTTCCTCATGATTCGGGTGTCCCTGTTACGGCATGCCAAAACGCAAGGTCCGGCGGCCTTAAACGGCCGGACTGATGTTTTGGTGGCACCGGAGCGTCAGCGTGAGGTAGCCAGTCAGTTGCAAGCGTACCACTTTCAGCAGGTGATCAGCTCGCCGCTTAGCCGCTGCGCCGATTTAGCGCTGTTGTTGCAGCAGCACTCTCCGCAGTTGCCTGTCAGCCTGGAAGCTGACTTTCAGGAGATGAATTTTGGTCTGTATGACGGGCGCAGCTTTGATGATCTTGCGCCGTACTGGACGGAGCTGGAAGCGTTCTGGCGTTCACCTGCCGATAATCCTCTGCCACAGGCCGAAACATTACAGGCTTGCTATCAAAGAGTCACGGCAGCCTGGCAGCGTTGGTTGCCTTCTTTGCAGGATAACAGCCTGATTATCGCCCATGGCGGAACGATCCGGCTGTTACTGGCGCATATTCTCAAGGTGGACTGGCGTAACCCGGCCTGGTTCGCTTCACTGGCGATTGGTAATCAAACGCTGACCCGGCTGGATATCTATCCTGCTCAGCCACCAGTGGTTAGCGTGAAGTGTATTGGCAGTGAGCTCTCGGCCCCGCCGGTTAGTGGTGAGTAATTCATAGTGAATGAAAAGATAACGTATTGAACTAATTCAATATAGAGTATCTGAAGCAGTTAGTGATAGAATTCGCGCTAACCAGCAATTCGTCACCCCGTTGTTTTTATCTGATGATTCGGTGTGGGCATTTAAAGAGTCGCTGTTTTTGACTGAACCCGGCCAACAGGTCTCCATAAGTGGGATCGTACCAACATAATTTGGCTGCACAATTCTTTAACATACCGCTGTGCAATAAAGGAGTAGCGCATGACGAAGTCTCTATTTCGCCAATCTTTTCTTTTTGACAGTTTAGATCTCGACCAGGCGGTCAGTGCAGCAGAAATGCAAACTGGCGGCGGGGTGACACTTAAGCTCCATGAGCGCGGTATTCTCGAAGTGATACCGGCCCGGCTTGACCACGAAACCCGACACATTGTGATTTCTACCGGTATCCATGGCGATGAAACCGCGCCGATGGAACTCATTGATAAGCTGGTTGAAGATATCATGAGCGGTTTCCAGCCGGTCAACGAGCGTCTATTGCTGATTATCGCGCATCCGCAAGCTACCAATCAGCACACCCGTTTTATCGAAGAGAACCTTAACCGCCTTTTCGATGACAAGCCGCGAGAAACCAGCACTGAGCTGGTGATTGCTGATCAGCTTAAAATCTTACTGCATGAGTTTTTTGCCGATACGCCGATGGATCAGCGCTGGCACCTTGATTTGCACTGCGCGATCCGTGGTTCCAAACACTATTCGTTTGCGGTCAGCCCTCGCGCCCGCCATGCAGTGCGCAGCCGTGCCCTGATGGATTTTGTTGAAAGTGCTCATGTTGAAGCGGTGATGCTGTCCAATGCCCCGTCGGCGACATTCAGCTGGTATAGCGCTGAGACATTTGGTGCCCAGGCACTGACGTTGGAACTGGGCCAGGTGGCCCGGATCGGTGAGAACGATTTGAAGCGTCTGGTTGCTTTTGATTTGGCAACCCGTGACCTGATTTCGCGCGAACCTTCCGAGCATTTACCGAAAAAAGCAGTCATGTATCGGGTCAGTCGCACCATTGTGCGTCTGCATGACGATTTCGATTTCCGTTTCGATGATGCAGTCGAAAACTTTACTTCGTTCGTCCATGGTGAAGTGTTCGGTCATGATGGTGATAAACCTTTAATGGCGAAAAATGAAGGGGAAGCCATTGTGTTCCCCAACCGCCGGGTCGCGATTGGTCAACGTGCCGCTTTGATGGTGTGTAAAGTTGATGTTCGTTACGAAGACGATCAACTGGTATACGATTAAAGCGTAACCAGCCTCGCGCTTAATGCGGCGGTGCGTCGGTTGCAAGCAAAGTTAGTTCTTTCTATTTGAGTGGCTTAACGTTAATGTTAGGCCATTCTTATTTATCGCCCGAGTTTCATGGATTTTAGTCAGCTAATACAACATAAACAGCGCCGTTGGCAGCGCGCCGCGGTGGTCATGCTGCTCCTGTTGCTGGTGGCCAGTCTGTCCTATGTGATGGTCGGAGAACTGTTTGTCTCACCCTTCGAACCCATGAGCCCGTTGGAGCAGAAATTATTGCTGGATTTGCGTCTGCCGCGTCTGTTCGCCGCTATCGTCATTGGTGCTGCGCTGGCCGTGTCCGGCGCGACTTTACAGGTGCTGCTCGGCAATGTACTGGCCGAACCGGGCGTGATTGGCATTTCCGGCGGCGCCAGCGTGGCTATGGTTGTGGTGCTGTTCTTCTTTCCAGAGTCTGCCAGCCCGGAGCTTTTCATGATCTCGGCTGTGATTGGCTCTTTGCTGTTTACTCTGCTGCTGGTCTCAATAGCGAAAGCGATGCGTCTCACCACAACTCGGTTACTGTTAGTCGGGGTGGCGCTGGGCATCTTATCCGGTGCGGTGGTGACCTGGGCGTTTTACTTTAGCGATGATCTCAGCTTACGTCAGTTGATGTACTGGCTGATGGGCAGTATCGGCGGGGCAAGCTGGTATCAGCATACTTTGTCTCTGGTCGCGGTGCCAGTCATCATCTGGCTGATGCTGCAGGGGAAAACACTCGATAAGCTGATGCTGGGAGAAACCCACGCCAAGCAGTTAGGTGTTGATGTCGCTCGTTTGCGCTGGCAATTGATCCTGGCCGTCTCTGTTCTGGTGGGTGCGGCGGTCGCCCTGGGCGGAGTGATTGGTTTTGTTGGCCTGGTGGTACCGCATCTGCTGCGTCTGGCGCTAGGTACTGAAAACCGTATGTTGTTACCGCTTTCAGCGATAAGTGGCGCTTTGCTGCTGGTGTTTGCCGATACCATCGCACGTCTGGCACTCAATTCTGCTGAACTGCCACTCGGGGTAGTGACCACGTCACTCGGTGCACCTATCTTTATCTGGATGTTGATTAAAAATCACCACTAGCTCCTGTTATTTGAACTGTCCGGAATTGCGACGCCATGATTCAGATTAAAAGCCTCAATGTAGACTCACGTTTATTACCTCTCTCGTTTGATTGCCAGGCGGGCGAAGTGCTGCACGTTGTGGGCCCGAATGGCAGCGGTAAAAGTACACTGCTGGCGGCTCTGGCCGGCGTACTCGACAGTGATGGCGACATTCGGGTGGGTGAGATGGATGTTCGGGGTGCCAGTTTGGCAGATTTAGCCCTGCATCGTGCTTATCTGTCACAAAGTGAAAAGCCTGCCTTTAACCTGGACGTGTTCCAGTATCTGGCATTGTCATTACCAGCCAGCGCGACCGGGATGGAAGAAGAGGTTAATCAAGCGATTAAAACCATCACCGCCATGCTGAAAATTGCGGATAAGTTGCATCGTTCCATTCATCATCTGTCCGGAGGAGAATGGCAGCGTGTGCGTTTAGCCGGCAGCTGTCTGCAAGTCTGGCTGCCACTCAACCCGTATGCCAAGCTGATGATTCTTGATGAGCCAGCTGCTCCGCTCGATATTGCTCAGGAAGGTTTGCTGTATGCCCTGATTGAGCAAATGGCAGAGCAGGGTATCACGGTGATTATGGCGAATCATGATCTTAACCGTTCACTGCGTCATGCCGATAAAGTGCTGTTGCTGAATCAGGGCGTTGTCCATCGCTTTGGCCGCGCAGATGAGGTACTGAGTGCGGAAAATCTGGCCCAAGTGTTTGAAACCTCAATTAAGCGGGTTGAGCTGGAAGGTAAACCTTACCTGATCTTCGACTAATTTGGTGCACTGAGCACAACTCTGGTTCAGCTACTCCTTTAGAGTCAGAACGCTAAAAATAGCACAATCCATTATTTTCATTAAAAACAAGTAGTTATGTTATTTTTAAAAGTTGGCACAGTTATGGCATTAGTAAGATCGATACATTCTCGTTCTTGTTAGGCTTTTTATAGTCTCCTTAGCCACCTTGCTCCCAAGGTGGCCTTTTTTTACCTGTCTTCCGACTATTTTCTGGTTTCTTTGTTGTGTGAGGTGAAGACGATATTTTTCTGATTTATTTTTCTCTGCGTATTGTTTTTATCAGTTGAAAAAGCATAAGTTAACTATGCGGAAAAATCATCATTGGAGAGGGAACTCAACCATGCTACAAATAAAGCCAAACTGTGAGTGTTGCGATATAGATCTGGAGCCTGACTCCACTCAGGCCATGATCTGCAGCTTTGAATGTACATTTTGCGCTTCGTGCGTTAAACAGATTCTTGATAACGTCTGCCCTAATTGCGGTGGTGGCTTTGTGGCTCGTCCGATTCGTCCGCACAATGAATGGCGTACCGGAGTCAGCCTTACCCAACGGCCGCCATCAAGCGAACGGGTACATACGCCGTATTCGGAGCAGGAACTGAGAGCATTTGCGGCCAAAGTCCGTCATATTGAGCCAGCACAGCGTTGAGCTTTTCCTTAGGGTCACCCATTGCGAAGGATATGACATGCAGGATTTTGAACGATTATTGGATATCGCCAGACGCAAAGCCGGGTTTGATGAAAATAATCCCTGGTACACCGGGCCTGAAACCTATTTAGCGGCGTTAAAAAGTGAAGTGGATGAGGTCAGTGAGGAGATCCCTAAACATCGTCTTTGTTATCTGGAAGATGAATTAGGTGATGTGCTGTGGGATTATCTAAACGCGATCTTAGCTCTGCAAAAAGAGGCGGGTGTCAGCGTAGAATCTGTGATTCAACGGGCCTGTGACAAATACCAACAGCGTATGGCGACGCTCGAAGCGGGTGGTTCATGGGATGAGATTAAGCGTAAACAGCAACAAAATCTGCAACAGGAATACTTAGCCGCTCAGAATGTAGTGCTCCAGCGTAACGTGATCTGCGAGAAATAATACTAAAAAGCCAGAGTGATTCGCATCGCTCTGGCTTTTTGCCATGACTGCCGGCCCATTGACTCAGGCTGCTAAGCCGGACTCATACTATTGAGTCAGCTTGGCCAGATCGGCTGGGCGGTAATACACGGATTTCAGTACTTTGCCCTGACGAATGGTTTTGCCCTCAGCAACGAAGTCCTCAGCACATTTCGCGATAATGTAATCGCCTTTTTGTACTGCCATTAACTTGATACCTTGCTCAGCGTAGAAAGCTTCAGTTTCCGCGTATTCCTGCTCGTTACGGCACACTTTACTCATGTTCGAGCTATGTACTTCATCCCAGCACGGAACGAAGTCGATACCACGGTTAACGGCAACGTTGAGCAACAGGTCAATCAGATAGCTGATTGCCAGGTTGTCAGTGACTTTGGCGTCGCCGAGGTGCACCAGGCGGCCCATCAGGACATACACGCTGTCGACAATCGCATCAGCCTGTTCAGTTTTGTTGTCGGCTTCAGCAAGCTCGGTCAGTTCTTCAATCGCCAGAGATGTGTGCAGCGTATCTGCTTTATCGTCCAGGCTGGCTGGTGCAGCAACCGGCAGGTCAAAAGTGCTGCGAAACTCAGTGATATCGCGGTAAAGGTGATCAAAAATCTCTTGCGTCAGCTTAGATAAATGCATGCTGTCAGTCCGGTTAGTCAAAATCAAAACACTAATGGTAACAGAGGTTGCGACCCGCATCTATTGGCACGATAAAGGATGTAGACTGATTGGAGATTTGTCGGCCGATACAGGGTGTAAAGGCAGAGAGTGGCAGAAACAATTAAGGCGCCACATCAGGCGCCTTAATTAAAAGCAATTACAGATACAGCTTGGCAAGTTCTACTGGTTCAAGCTCTTTGCCTTCCAGTGTCGCGTTCCAGTTGATACCAACCAGTACACCGTCTTCATCCAGCGTGATCAGCCAGTCTTCAACGAAGATATCAAGCGGGATTTCCAGCACTTCAAAATCGGCCCACTCTTCAACGTTATGCAGCTCTGCATCTTCTTTTGAAGACCAGAAAGGCATGACTTCGCTTTCTTCAAATTCTGTCGACTCACAAGACAACCAGCCTTCTTCATTGCGCAGACCCCAAACCAGGTTGTTCTCTTTGGACTCTTTGATGAACAGCTCAAGGTTAGCTTGAATATCTGTCGTTAATTTGCTCATTTTATTCTCTCACTAAGAATGATGGCGTAAGAGTAGCATTTTCAACGGCTAAATCCCATTAAGAATTGGTTCCTGTCCTGCCGTAACAGCAAGAAATATCCCCTTCTTACTCGAAGCTGCAGCGGTGCTGGCTACAACTCCAGATTGTTTGGGTATAGCATCATTTAACCGCTACGGATATCGGCGGTTAGCTCATCGGATAACGGAATTAACCAAACAGATAAGGAAACAGCGCTTTACGTTCGGCTTCACTCAGGTTGGAGACCCGCTCGATATTGATGTCGGGGATCGCTTCCGGGTTCGGATAGTGCTTGAGCACCTTTTCCATGCTCTCTTCGCGGATCAGGTGAAAGATCGGGTAAGGGGCGCGGTTAGTCAGGTTTTCGGCATCTTCCGGTTCGCTGCCGGCAAAGCAGTAATCCGGATGAAAAGTGGCGACCTGGTAGACACCTTCCCAGTTTTCCTGGCGGATCAGTGCTTCCACCCAGTCGATGAAGAAGTTGTAATCGGTGAAATCATGCAGCATGTCCGGCACCACTACCAGGGTGGTTTCCAGTTCGTCGGGCTGCTTGCTGTCGAGTTCCAGCAGTTGATCCAAGATATCCTGCAGCAGATCTTCTTCGCGGGTTGCGTTGCTGACCTGGATTTTGATCTGCTTATTGCGTTGGGGCTTTGCGGCAAAAGGGCACAGGTTCAGGCCAATGACTACGTCGTCTAACCATTGGTTAACGCTGGCAGTAATGGCTTGATTGTTGATGGTTGAGCTCATGTTATTTTGTCGCCTTTATCGGTAGAAATAGTGTTGCGAATAAAATTGGCGCCAAGAATAACATAATTTGTCGCTTGGATAGCGGTTGCGCGCGAGCACTAAGCTTAATTCTGGTGTGATGAGTTCAGTACTGCAGTTGCGCTGTTGTTAACGATCTTTTTCTGGCGCAGGCTCAGGCGCCAGCACAAAGTAAACAGCATCGCATACAGTGCCATACCACCGCTGGTTACCATCTCCCAACCGCCATGCTGCCAGCAATAGAGCAGGAAGAATCCGCCGATACTACCGCCGACGTAATAGTGCACCAGGTACAGGGCTGTCGCGGTGGCCTTGGCTTCGGTCGCTTTCTGGCTGACCCAGGCGTACGCCAGTGTGTGAGTAAAGAACGCGCCGAAACTGATCAGCATCAGCCCCAGCATCATAAACGGAATAGATTCAATCATCGCAATCAGCATACCGGACATACTGAGCAGAGCGCCCAGCACCATGCCCGGAATCGGCGCATAACGCCTGCTCCAGTTGGCAGTCAGTTTTGAACTCAGTGTCCCGGCCAGGTAACACAGGAAGATCAGCGAAGCCAGACCGATCGGCATGTTGTAAGGTTCAGCGACCAGACGAAAACCCATCACCGAATAGAGGTTAACAAACAAAGCGAAGTTGGTGCCGCCAATCAGCATCGCCAGCCATATTGTGCGGTTGGAAAGGTGTTTGACCAGCGCACGGTTGTGATGAAAGAACATTCCGCGCTGGGGCTTAAAGTGTGCTTGTACCGGCAGACAGAAGAGTACGATGACGGCACCGGCCAGAGTAAAGGCGGACATGGCCATCACGGCTTGCTGCCAGCCCATGGCATCGGTGAGTAGCCCGCCGACGATACGGCCGCTGATACCACCAAGGGAGTTCGCCGCAATATAACCGCCAATCGCTTTACTGAATGCTTGTGGAGACAGCTCTTCGACCATATAGGCGACGGCAACTGAGGCGAATGCAGCTAGCGCGACGCCCATTAATGCGCGTGCCAGAACCAGTACCCAGAATTCGCTGCTGATCAGCATCAGGGCGCCAATAGCCGGCATAGCGAACAGACCAAGCAACATAACGCGGCGTCGCCCAATCGCTTCGGAGCTGATCGCCCAAGGCACCAGGCTGACGGAAAGCGCGAGTGTTGCGGCGGCGAATACCCAGTTGATCTGGGTTTCAGAGACCGCAAAGTGTTTGGCCATGTAGGGCAACATCGGCTGGAAAAGATACAAATTACAAAAGACCAGAAACGAGCCGAAGGCGAGGGCGAAAGTGACTTTACGATACTGTGGACTGTGCAATTCGATCATGTTGACAACTCGGATAAGGCGGTTACGGCAATGTGATCAAACTACCAGTGTGACGCGAATTAATAAAATATATTAAAAATATGGTTGTAATATATTTTATATATGGAGAACGTCAGTGATGGAAACCCGGCACCTGCGTCATTTTGTCACCGTGGCGCGCAATGAAAGTTTTACTCATGCTGCTCAGGCGCTGCATATCGCTCAGCCGGCCCTGAGTATCTCAATCAAGAAGTTCGAGCAGCAACTTGGTGTGGTTCTGTTTAAGCGCGATGAGCGTAAAGTGACGCTGACCCATGAAGGTCAGGTACTGCTGGAGCATGCGACGCGGATTTTACAGCAAATCGAAGATGCACAACTGGCTATCGACGAGCTGAAAGGGTTAGTCAAAGGTGAAGTGCGCCTTGGTGCACCGAGTATGATGGGCTCTTACTTTTTTCCGCAAATTGTGATGGCGTTTAAAAGCCACTTTCCGCATCTTAAGATGACGGTAGTCGACGCAGGCACGCAATCAATTCGTAAGATGTTGTTATCCGGCGAGCTGGATATCGGGGTGATTCTCAATCAGGATTTGCCGCCGGATCTGGAAGTGGATCCACTGCTTGCTTCCCAGATGGTTGCGGTGGTCGGTAAAGAGCACGAACTGGCGCAGCATCAGCAAATTGAATTTGAAGAGTTCTTCCGGCACGAGCTGGTGATGTTCAAACCGGGTTATTTTCACCGTGAATTCATCGACAAGGTATGCAAAGAGCACAAGCTAAACGCCAATTTCTCGTTTGAAACCAATTTGCTGCCGATGATCCTCAGCATTGTGAAGCATGAATATGCGGTAACGGCGTTACTGGAGCTGGTTACGGATAACGAACCGGAGGTAAAAGCGATTCCGTTCCATCCGCCGGTGTGGCTCGATCTGGCGCTGGCATGGCGCAAAGATGGCTACTTATCCAATGCCGACCGGACCTTTATAGAGTTTGTGAAGCAGTACGTGTGATCCCGTGCATGAGTGATCCAGAGGTTCGTCCCACTATGAGTGCCGGTCAATCTTTCCGGCACGGTGGCTTTCTGCGGGCGTTTAGTTTTTGCTGTTGTAAATGCGCTCAAAGTTGCTGGGATTCCAGCCGATCATGACGCGATCGCCGATTTTCAGCGCTGGCAGGCTGCGTGCACCCATAGCGTCGAGCTCTTTACGGCCGCGTTCCATTTTCGCGTTGCATAAACGGTATTTGATGCCTTTGGCGTCCAGGTGGCGCTGGGCATCTTTGCAATGCGGACATTTATCTTTAACGTAAAGTACAACTCGTTTCATGGTTCGGGCCTGTAAATGGAACAAGGGCGCTGAGTTTAACCATCCAGCGGATCAGATGCAAACCCGCATCGGTTTTGTCAGCGTTCAATCTTCTGCCCCGGCTTGACGGATTTTTTGAATCCGTGGCGAGTAAATCGCGGATGATTCAGCGCCAGGTTTCGGGTACACTTTGCGCCCCCGACTTTTCGCGAACATGTTTGATCTGAAAAAGCGTTGTCACTATGAATCCCGTACTGAAATATATCCAGGGTTATCCTGCTCACATTATCGAATCGGTAGAACGCCTGGTCGACGCCGATAAACTGGTCAGCTGGTTCGAGCAGCGTTATCCGCAGCGCCATGACGTCCAGAGTGAGAAGGCACTGTATGCCTACACGCTGGAGATAAAAAACCAGTACATGAAGAAGACCGCGCCACTGAGCAAAGTAGTGTATGACGGCAAGATTCACCTCATTAACAACGCGCTGGGCCTGCACACCTATGTTTCCCGGGTGCATGGCAACAAAATCAAAGCCAAAAATGAAATTCGAATTGCCAGTGCATTTAAAAATGCGCCGGAGCCGCTGCTGCGTATGTTAGTGGTGCATGAACTGGCTCACCTGCGCGAAAAGGAACACAATAAAGCGTTTTATCAGCTTTGTTGCCATATGGAACCGAATTACCATCAACTCGAATTGGATGCGCGCTTATACATGATGGTTCTTGAACTGAGAGCAGGAAAATAATCATGCCTAAACCACCACTTAAATCATCCGGCAACCACCCAGCTCGTGTCACTGACAAACCGCGTTGTTATAAAAACCGTCAGGATAAAGCAGAGCAGCCGAAAGCAGAGCATCAACGTAAGTCGGACGTGAAACCTGGTCGTAAGCCGTCTGGCAAAACAGATCCGCAAACGGCGAGTCAGCGAACGCCGGGTCAGAAGCCTGGCAAATCGCCCTCGGCGAAGCCGCAATCGGCGAAACAGACAGGAAAAGCCGGTCTGCATGTCCGTAACCGTCACAAAGGGAATTATGATTTTGATGCTTTGTGTCAGGCTTTACCGGACCTCAAGCGTCACCTGATCAAAAATCCCAAAGGGGATTGGACGATTGCCTTTTCTGATCCACTGGCGGTGAAACTGCTTAATAAAGCCTTGCTGGCTCATCATTATGGTGTGATGAACTGGGATATTCCGGAAGGCTATTTATGTCCGCCTATTCCGGGACGTGCAGATTATATCCACCGCGTGGCGGACTTGCTCAGCCAGGATTTTCCGGCGCTGAATCATAAAGCCATACGAGCGTTAGATATTGGCATTGGTGCCAACTGCATTTATCCGATCATCGGCGTGACCGAGTATGGCTGGAGTTATGTCGGCAGCGACGTCGATCCGGTATCGGTCAAACAGGCCAATCTGATTGCCAGCAATAATCCGCTATTGAAAGGAAAAATTGCAGCGCGACTGCAGAAAAACAGTAAGGCGATGTTCAGCGGCATTATCGGGGCTGATGAGCGTTTTGATGTGACGACTTGTAACCCGCCGTTTCATGCTTCGCTGGCCGAAGCGCAGCAAGGCACTGAACGTAAAATTCGTAACTTGCGTGATAACCAGCGTAAACGTGGAGCGCCGGTCGTGCAAATGACAGCGCCGCAACATAGCGCGAATACGCTTAACTTTGGGGGTCAGAAGGCTGAGTTGTGGTGCCCCGGAGGCGAAGCCGAGTTTATTAAGAATATGGCGCAGGAAAGTCAGCACTTTGCCAGGCAGGTTCTGTGGTTCACGACCTTGATCTCGAAAAGTGATAACGTACGCTGGATGAAAAAACAGCTTCAGAAAGTCGGCGCGGCGTCGATACAGATAGTAGAGATGCAGCAAGGCCAGAAAATCAGTCGTTTTGTGGCCTGGACTTTTCACAATGCGGAGCAACGCAAGCTGTGGTTAAGCTTAAAGCGCTAAACTTATGTAGAAGTTAACCTACTCAACGGAATAAACAGTCAAGGAGGTGTAGAATGGAATTCGAATTCTATTCACCGTGTCAGCCGGATTGGTTGTGTGTGCCTTCACTTTCCATTTTGTCCGTGTTGTTTCTGATCGGATTGGGGCTGTTTATTCGCATCCTGTATCGTGAATACAAAAAGATTAACCGTTCCACCAAGGTGCGTCGCCTGCGCCGGACCCATTATCGGGATCGCAAAGGTGGCAAGGATGGCCGTCCGACCAATATCAACCAAAAACGTTAGTGACTAAATGACAGAGGTAGTTGTTGATTTACATGATAAGTCATTCACTTCAACAGAAGCCGGCGCTCAGCGCTGGTTTTTTTGTGTCTCCCCCAAGCCGCATTCACTTCCAGCCAAAGTTGTTGCACTGCCTTTGGGTTACCGAAACGCTGGCTAAACCCGCGCAGCGTGTTGCGAGCATCTTCTGTGTTACCCGCAGCTAATTGCATGCGGGTCAGTGCCAGCCAAGCGGTGGCTTGAGACGGGTCATAATTCAGGCTGCGGTCAAGATAGTGTATCGCTTGTTTTTGGTTGCCGGACTTGTTTGCACACAGCGCCGCATTTTCTAAAGTGGCGGCGGGCTGATTGTAATCCGGCCTTTGCAGCGCCTGATTAAACAGTGTATCAGCAGAAAGGTAGTCGCCGTGCTTACATAAAAATGTGCCAAAGTTGTTCAACACATCCCCATTTTCAGGATGGTCTAGCCGGGCTTGCAGATAGACGTGACGCGCTTTTTCAGTTTCACCGACCTGGTCCAGGTAGTGCGCCAGCGCTAATTGAGAACGGGCGTAGTCCGGCGCATGACGCGCAGCGCGGTAAAGATTTTCACGTGCTTTATTCATATTACCTTGGCTGAGATAGCCTAATCCCAGATCAATTCTTGAATCGGCCATCGCCTGAGGATGATTGTCAGGGATATCGGTAACAGTGACACAGCCTGCCGTCGTTATTATCCCCACTAGCATCAGTTGTTTGAATTGCATTCTATCCACCTCTGTATACCCCAACCGCGCGTTGCAGTACAAAGCTAACGATGCTTTGCGCGCTTGCTGCGATACTTTTGCTTGCAGCTAACCCTTTAGCGTCCGCTAGCTTTGCTTCGATTAACAAATAGTAAGCAGCATGGTGGTGGCGCGGCAGCGGTCTGAGAGGATAATGCGAGCCACCCGGCATATTTATTGTGGCTTGTGAGAGAGATGCCTAATGGCTGAGGGGATGAAAAAAGGCCGCGTGATGGGCGGCCTTCCAATGTCATCAAAACATGTTAGTGAACTGTGGCGAATCTCGATGGAGAATTAATCGTCTTTGGTGAACTTATCTTCGCTGAAATGCTCCAGATCGTACGGTGTTTGCTGATAAACGCAGTAGTTCAGCCAGTTAGCGAACAACAAGTGTCCGTGACTACGCCAACTGGCACGTGGGGGGTTATCAACATCATCATTCGGATAATAGTTCACCGGCATGACCGGTTCCAGGCCCGCACCCAGATCACGAATGTACTCGTTATGCAGGGTCAGTGCGTCGTACTCCGGATGACCAGTCACAAACACGTTACGTTTATCTTTAGTCGATGCAAGGTAAACGCCTGCGACATCAGATGTCGCAAGAATATCCAGGTCGGTATGAGTTTCCAGATAACCAGGCGCAAAATCGGCATAACGTGAATGCGGTGCCAGGAAGGTATCATCGAAACCACGCAGCAGCGGATGGTACGGCTGCAGGTTTTCATGCACATAAACCCCGGACAGTTTCTCTTCACGTGTCTGTTTGGGCAGGTTATACAACAATTTCAGGCCGGCTTGTGCTGCCCAACACACATAAAGTGTTGAGGTCACATGCTCTTTGGCCCATTTCATAATCTGCTGCAGGTGATCCCAGTAGACGACATCTTCAAATTGCACTAAACCTAAAGGCGCACCAGTAATGATCAGACCATCGAAGTTACGGTGTCTGACCAGTTCAAACTGGCGATAAAATTCGTTTAAGTGCTCTTCTGGTGTGTTCTTGCTTGGGCGATCATCGATACGCAGCAGTTCAATATCCACCTGAAGCGGTGAATTTGATAACAGACGCAGGAACTGAGTTTCGGTTTCAATTTTTTTTGGCATCAGGTTAAGAATCAGAACCTTCAGCGGACGAATACCCTGGGTCGATGCGCGGGTTTCCGACATGACGAAGATATTCTCAGTACGTAAAACATCAGTTGCAGGCAGTTGATCGGGGATCTTAATCGGCACAGCTTTCTCCCTAAGCGTTACATTTGGACGTCTATACATCTAGACTTATAACCTAACTGATAGGCGTTGTCGATAGCAAAATGCGTGCGCCACAAAATTAAGTTAGTATGCCGGCTATGATTTGCATAATTTGAACACATATGATTCCGACACTGACCTTAATTCGTGGTTTACCCGGCTCGGGAAAATCGACGTTAGCCAAGTCTTTACCGGCGGTGCATCTTGAAGCGGATATGTTTTTTATCAATGCGCAGGGCGAATATCACTACCGTCCGGAGCAGATAGCACAGGCACACGCCTGGTGTCAGCAAGAGACAGAAAATTGCCTCAAGCAGGGCAAAAGCGTAGTGGTCGCCAACACGTTTGTGCGGCACTGGGAGATGACTGCGTATAAGAAAATCGCCCGTCAGCACCGGGCAAAACTGGTGATTAAGGTATGTCGTGGCGAGTATCCCAACATCCATGGCGTAGAGCAGGCGACCATCGAACGTATGCGTAAAAAATGGCAGGACTAACATCAGCGAGCACGGCTTAATGCGCGCTTTGCCCCACCGTCCCTCATCTCACATCCGCGGTGTTAGAAGGCGGGCTAGCCTGACAGCTATCCTGCTTGACTGACTTTCACAGTTAAAGCGCCGTGATTGCGCTGCAGCTGCCACCAAGCGAGGCTGCCCCATGCCACGGCTTGTGCCCACAGCAGGGTCCATTGCGGCGCGATTTGGCGCCATTCTGCCCCCATCTGATTGAGTGCCAGAAAGCCCTGGATGCCGGGTGTACTCGGGAACAGGTTCGACAGCCAGATGATAGGTGTAGGTATAGCTTCCAGAGGCCAGATAAATCCGGCGGAAAACACCAGCGGCATTGAGCTTATCAGCACGATCAATGTGACCAGTTCGCGGCGTGGTGTCACCGCTCCGAGCCAGATCCCGATAAAACAGGCTGTGAGCAAAAACGGCAGCAGCAGAGTCAGTAATTGTATCGGCTGACCTATCGTACTCACGCCTTGCAAGCTGAAGCTGGCCCCGAAATAGTACATGCTGAGCAGGTAGTAGAGCGCCACTATGATGAAGGTACGCATGAAGAGCAGGGGCAGTACCGGAATCTGCTGCCAGTCGCCTGACTCAGCTCGCTGCGTGCCGGTTAACAGCCCGGCAGACATCGCCAGAGTTTGCTGCAGAATGAGGATAAACACCGCAGGAACGACGTAATCGACGTAACCGACACGCGGATTAAAAGTCGGCTTTAAATTCGATTGCACTGCGGCATAGTGATGGGCCGCACTCTCAAGAGGTTCCCCTTGGCTCAGCAGGCGGGTCACCCGGGCACGGGCCGACAGCGTGCCGCCCGCTTGCGCCAGACCTTCAACGATAGTGCCGTAGACCAGAAAGTAGGAAGCGTCTCCGGCAAATGCCAGGGTCGGGCTGGTACCAAGTAGCAGATCTTTATAGAAGTGCTCGGGTATCACCAGTATTCCGCTCACTTTCCGATCCAGAAAAGCCTGCTTTGCTTGTTCCAGCGAATGATCCCGTTGCACCACTTTGACCTGCGGGGTGGCATCGACCATGCGTTCGAGCTGATAGCTAATCTGACTCTTATCCAGATTCACGATGCTGATCGCCTGCTCACGCGGCGTTTGATGGCTGTAGGGGAGTGGATAGAGGAATGAGTAAAACAGCACGCCACCAAACATAGTCAGCATAACGACCGGATTGCTCAATAAGGCCTTTAATTCGGCTTTAAATAAATCAGTCAGTCGCATGGTCACTCCTTACCGGTGTCGTGCGCAAATGCTTGCGCATCAGGACGACCGTTAACAGCAGTGGGAATAAATACCCGAACATCGGCAACAGATGTGTTAGCGACTGGAACCCGCCCAGACCGTAGCTGACCTGACTGACCTGCACTTCGATATAGTGACTGACCGGCAGCAGACTGCGCCAGGCCTGGGCAATCGTCCCCATATCGCTGGTTGGAAAGGTAATGCCCATAAAGGCAAAACTGGGGGCGGTAAATGCACCCGCGAAGCTCATAGCACGTGCGGGATCCAGGCTAAGGAAGAAAAAAACGGCGCCCATGATCATACAGCCGATAGTGGTAATCATCTGGGCCAGGATTAAGACCAGCAGGTTACCATGCATCGGCCATTGCAATACGCTGTAGAACCAGAACAGATACGCTGCGCCCTGAATCATGAAAATTGGATAGTAACGCAGCAGTGTCTGGCTCAGATGCAATAAGGGCCGTTGGCCAAGCCAGCGATGTAATCCATAAATTCGAGTATTGGCGCTGAGAATCAGAATGGTGCTCACCACGATAACAATCTGCCAGATGGCCGGAATAATGGCAGACACCAGAAATTGGGCGTAATTGGTGTTCTTATTAAATAATGGCGTGATTTGAGTGCGTACCGGCACGACCTGGCCCATTGCGCTCTGGGTGGTCTGATTGCCGGCGGAGAGGCTTGTGACGATCCCTATTTCAGCGTTGAGCGTTGCGACGGCCTGCATGATTGCTGAGCTGATGACCCGTCCGACCAGAATGTACTGGCTGTTGTAAAACGTGGTGACCTGCGGCAATTCACTGCGATAGACCGACTTATCAAACTGGCTGGGAATCACAATAAACGCGTAGATGTTGCTGGTGACCATGTCCTGCTTCGCTGCAGCGACATTCTGGTATTGGCGGGTGACCGCTAAGGTTGACGTCGCATCAAGATGGCGCTGCAACTGACGCGATAGCTGACTGTGTGACAAATCCACCACACCGATGGGCAGGTTATGAACGATACCGGCTGAGAATATCCACCAAATACTGGCCGCCAGCAGGATAGGCAACCAGGTCAGGCAGGCCAGCAACCATTTATCCTTGCGCAGCAGCGGCCACTGTGCAGGCAGGCGACCAGCGTCGCCTGCAGCCGGACTGGTACCGTCGGCAGCACGGCTCGCCACGTTATGAGCGCCGCTATGACTGCGGTCAACCGAAGCGTGCTTCATGGCTACAACTCAACCACCAGGCTCATGCCCATACGTAAATCCGCCTGTGGATTTGTCGGGCGCGCTTCGACTTCAAAAGTCCGTAGATCAAAGCCCTGCGCCGAATCTGTCGAACGCCAGGTGGCAAAATCACCCATGACTGCAATATGGGAAACGGTAAATTCAATCTGCTTATCGAGTGCGGGAAGATAGGCCTTGAACGTGCTGCCTTTTTTAAACTGACTGAGCAGATCTTCACGCACATTGAGTACTGCCCAGGAATCCTGTCTATCCACCACGGTGACCACGGGAAAGCCCTGTGGTGCTAATTCGCCACTTTGCATCAGGACTTGCGCGACTTCGCCGTCAAACCAGCTTTCAATCTTAGTATCGGCAGCGTAGGCCTCAACTTCCGCCACGGCACCTGCTGCGACGTTGACTTTTTCCTGAGCGGCTTGTTTGGTTTCGCTGCGCGCACCTTCACGTGCCATGTTATACATCTGCAACGCTGCGCTTTCGGTGTACTTGGCGGCTTGCCACTGGGTGTTGGCTTCATCGCGTTTCTGTTCAGCCACTACGCCGTCTTTATAAAGGTTATTGACCCGCTGGTAGGTTTTCTCGGCCAGTTCTGCAGCGGCTTTAGCTTTTAACCATTGATCTTGCGCCGCACGTACCTGTTGCTGACGCGCGCCGTTTTCAGCCTCTTTTTGCCATGGCACCAGCGGCTTTCTGGTTGGCGACCGCCTGTTCGAGTTTGGCTTCGATTTCCGGGCTGTGCAGGCTGAAGATTAACTGGCCTTTTTTTACTTCATCGCCTTTACGCACGAACACCTGATCAATACGACCGGCCACTTTGGAAGAAATGCTGTATTGCTGGGATTCTATCTGACCTTGCAGGCGCACCGGTTCTGGTTGATAGGCCAGATAAAAGCTGTAACCGATCCAGCCTGCGGCGGCCAGAGCGATAATCGCGAGCAGAGGCGTTTTAACGGTTTTCATGAAATTGGGTTCTCCGTCATCGAAATGGCAGCAGATGGATTCGGCGCTGTACTGAGTGGCTGTGCACTTTGCTGGTATTGTGGGAAAGTGGCCATTTCACTGGAAATAGCCAGTAGTTTGGTCAGTGCGATCAGATAGTGAAAGCCGGCCACCGCCTGTTGGGTACGAATGCTGGCGAGGTATAACTCGGCATCGACTACATCCACTGAGGTCGACAGTCCTTGAGTGAAGGCTTTCTGGCGTAAGCGCAGGTTTTCCTGAGCCAGTTGCAGGCTCGAGTTAAGTCCTTCCACTTCTTCCTGAGCTTGCTCGGCTTCTTTATAGGTTTTTTCAACCAGCACACTGAGATCTTGCTTAGCCTGTTCACGACGGTATTTCACCTGGGTGACCAGACTGCTGGCGGCTTTCACTTGCTCACTACGCCCGGTATTTTCCACCAGTGGCACATTGACGCCGACGCCGACTAACCAGTCCGGGCGCAGGTCACTGGCGAGGGAGTCATCTTCGTATAAGTTGTAAGTGCCGTACAGATAGACTTCTGGGTAGTATTTGCCTTTTTCAGCTTTGATAAGGCTGCTGGCCTGTTTTTCTTTCGCGTTGAGCAAGTCCAGCCCCGGGTAAGTCGCCAGTGTCTGATCGATGAAGGCGCTCATTGGCGGTAAGCTGGGGTTGATAAACAAATCACCGCTCGGCTCAACCATTTGTGGTTGGTTGAGGATTTGGGTGAGGGCGCTTTGAGCAATATCGAGATCTTTTTGCGCTTTTTTACGCTCAACGGTTGCTTTATCAAGCGATGCTTCGGCCTGCAATCGCTCGACTCTGGCGATCTGGCCTTGCTGTTCGAGCTTAAGCGCGTTGTCCCGATGTTGAGTCAGCCCTTTTTCTACTTCAATACGGGTTTGCAGCACTTCCTGCGCTAAGACCACGCTGAAATAATACTTGGCCAGGTCTTCATATCGTGCCTGAACTTCCATCGCCAGTTGGCTTTGTGCTTCTTCCTTTTTGCCTTCGGCAGCATTTTGCGCAGCAGTAATGCGACCACCGGTAAAAATAGGCCAGACTGCCCGAATCGAAGAGCTGAAAATATCGCGTTCCGTGATGGTAGAGGTCAGAGAGCCGAGAGAGGTGAAAAGAGGGGCTAGAGCAGCCGGTGCGACAATGCCCCCTGCGCTGTCTGCGACCTGCTTAAGTGACAATGTCACATCTTGGTCGAGGCGGGTATAATTAGCTCCCACGGTCACTGAAGGTAAATTCAGACTGGAAGTGGCGTTATACAGGTGCTCAAAATGATCTACGTTGGCGCGCTCGGCGGCTAACGAATGGTTTTGACGCTGCAAAATCTCCCACGCCTGGTCAAAGGAGATCGGCGCTGCAAACGCTGACGGGAGCGCCAACAGAGAAGTTAACAGCACACTGATTGATTTCACTTTCATGCTTAAGCTCAAACGTCGATATTAGAGTTTATACTCTATGTTATCGGTTTTCCGTTGAGTATAACAGCATTTTCCTGATCAACACATCAAGAGTCAAATGCGTAGACTTAGAGTCGATTTAGCGTTGGTTGGGCCAATTTTATGATGCCTTTGAGCCCTATCGTTGCTGAGGAGCCCAGTCCTGTTTCTGCTTGTAGACAGGCTCATCGTCCGGGACAGTGAAAGTCGGCGCGCCACACCAGCTCTTCTGTGCTTTGAATGGTATCGAGCAGATCTTGTCCTGTCATTTGCGGTATCGATAGCACGACTTGCAGATCATCCTGCTGCTCTGATCCGTAAGCACGAACATGAGTAAAAGTTGACTGCAGGTGCTCGGTCAGCATTTGTTGCGACAAACATATTCCAAACGCATCTCTTTCCATGGTGAGTATCCTTCTTACGATAGTAGCGCAAGCGACAAACCAGGATTGAGTTAATTATTATGTTGGCCCTGCCTGCAACGTTTCTGCCCTCACTGCCCAATCAGTATATGACCGAATGAACCTCTACAGGCTAAAAAAAACCAAATCGCATGTGATCTATGTCATGTTTTATTGTTGCAAAAAAATCCAGTTGTTGATGATTTTTTACTCAATTTGATGCTGGCGAGGATGTATGAAAATTTGTCACCAAAATGAGCAAGTTGCTAACACACGCTGTGTTCACAGTTATCGAACCCGCTTTCGCACCTTTGTTAAATTAGTGTTAGTTTTGGGCGGACAGGGAGATATTCATGACATGGAACGATATCAGCTTTCGCAAACGTATGCTGATCATAATGACATTGTCCGGCTTGATTGAGTTGTTGGTCTTGGTCGCCGCCGGCTTTGCCTACATCAAACATTCTCAGGAAGAAGAGATGGGGCTCAAGGCTCTGGGCGTGGCTTCGTTTCTGGCCCGCTCGTCGATAGTGATTGACGTTATTCAACGTGCGGATGACTCTGATGAGATCCAGCAACGTTTCCGCGATTTAACCCAATTGATCGGCGCCACTTTCATCGTGATTGGTGATGATAAAGGGATGCGGATTGTTCATCCGATTGACGCGAGAATCGGTAAGCCAATGGTAGGCGGTGATAATGAGCGCGCTTTGCTGGGCGGTGAAGAGTACATCTCGTTTGCACAGGGCTCTCTGGGGCAGTCGGTGCGCGGTAAGGCCGCGGTAGTTGACAGCAACGGCCAGGTGATCGGCGTTGTTTCGGTGGGGTATCTGCTCGCTCGTTTACAAGACAGGATCGAACCATTTCTGACGTACCTTATCGCGATCACCTTTTTGGTGTTAATTGCCAATGGTATTGTCTCAAGTTATGTGTCACGTCGTTTTCAAAAGGCGATTCTGGGCTTTGAGCCGGAGGAGATTGGCCGTCTGTATGTCGAGCTGGATGTCACCATGAGTACGATCAGAGAGGGTATTCTCAGTATTGATGATAAAGGCGTATTGCGTTCAATTAATAAAAGCGCCTGTGACATTTTAGGTATCGACCGCGATAAGGCCATTAATCGCTTGTTGACCGACTCATTACCCAATAGCGATCTGTACAAAGTGCTGGAAACCGGGGCCATAGACCATGATATCGAGTTGTATCTCAACAAACAGCGTTTGATTGCCAACCGAAGTCCGATTGTTGTTGAAGGCAGAGTGGTCGGGGCGGTATCCAGCTTTCGTTTGCGTGGTGAGATCAGCGAGCTTACGGAGCAGCTATCCCAGACCAGAGAGTACGCAGAAATGCTGCGCTCTCAAACTCATGAACATCGCAATAAACTCAATACCATCAGTGGACTGGTGCAAATGGGAGAGCTGGAGGCGGTACAGCAGCTAATTGGTCAGGAAACCGCCCATTACCAGAGTTTGATCGAGTTTCTGCGTGAAACGATTAAAGACCCGTTGATCGCCGGTATGCTGCTGGGTAAGACAGAGCGAGCGCGTGAGATTGGCCTGGAGCTTAATGTCGATGATGGCTCGCATCTGGCCTGTTTACCGGGTTATATCAACGCGGAAGACATAGTGACTATTCTGGGCAACCTGATAGACAATGCCTTTGATGCGACACTGACTGCGATACGCCACTCGCAACGTTTTCCAAAGGAGAGGCGTGTTATCGATGTCTCGATCAGCGACTACGGCAATGAAATCATACTTGAGGTTGAAGATCAGGGCTGTGGTTTGCCTCAGGATTTCAGCCCGGATCTGTTGCTGCAAAAAGGGGTATCGAGTAAAGCGAAGCATAACCGGGGGGTTGGATTGTATCTGGTCAAGCAGTTATCTGATCGCTATCAGGGTCAATTAGAGATGTATAGTAATGACAAAGAATATGGAACACGTATGACGGTTTATCTGCCCAAGGAAGAGCTGCTATGACAACCCGGGTATTGATCATTGAAGATGATGTAGCGATCGCTCAGTTGCATCATAAATATCTTAACCAGACGGGTGGCTTTGATGTGGTCGGGATTGCAACCTCACAAGCGGAAGCCGAGATGCAGTTAGAAGTGCTGCAACCGGATTTAGTGTTACTGGATGTTTATCTGCCGGACGGCACGGGCTTGGATATTCTGCAGTGGGTACGCAGCCGTAATGCCCGCTGTGACGTGATCCTAATTACCGCGGCGCGTGATGTGGAAACACTGCAGCAGGCGATGCGCGGCGGTGTGGTCGATTATCTGCTCAAACCCGTGATGTTTCCTCGTTTGGAAACGGCCCTGAAAAAGTATTTGGCACGTCAGGTTGAGTTGGGAAAATTGGCCGACTTGGATCAGGGACTGGTGGATAAGATGTTAACCTCTTCTGCTCAGCAGGATATGTCAGCTTCGCGGTTACCGAAAGGCATAGACAGTGTAACGCTGGATAAAATCCGCCAGTTGTTTGTCGATTCTGTCACTCTCACAGCCGATGAGGCCGGTGAGAAAATAGGGGCCAGCCGCACGACCGCACGACGCTATCTTGAGTATTTGATTGGTTCGGGAGAGCTGGAAGCGGATGTCCGTTATGGTTCTGTGGGCCGTCCTGAGCGCAGCTATAAGAAAGTCACTCGAATATGAGGTCAATCGGACAGCCAGTCATTGCAGAGTAGAATTTTTGCGACCTTGCTCTCGTCTAAGCCCATCTGACTCATCTAGCGTTAAAGTTCAGTAGAGTCGCAAGGGCATCAGAATGAGAATAACGAAACGGTTAGCAAAGTCGGCTGTTGTGTCGGTTTTGGTCTGGTCTGTGTCATCAGCTGCGGATATGAGTGAGCTGACTTTCTACATTGAAGAGTACCCGCCTTATAATTTTTCAAATAATGGCCAGATTACCGGCATTGCAGTGGATTTGTTGCAACAGGCCAGCCAGCAAGTTGGCCGTGAAATTTCAAGTGAGCAAATTGTCATGCAGCCCTGGCCGAGAGCTTATCGCTCGGTGTTGCTCAAACCCGGTTCGGTTCTGTTTTCTGCAACCCGGACTCAGCACCGCGAATCCCTGTTCAACTGGGTCGGACCGATAGGGGAAATCCGGGTTTCCGTGTTGGCTCGCAGTGACACCAAAATAAAAATTGACCAGCCCATTGACCTGGCGAAATATCGCATCGGCGTTATCCGGGATGATGTCGGTGAACAGCTCCTGCTCCAACTCGGCATCCCGCGAGAGTTGATGCAGGAAGCGGCCAATGTCGGCGTGCTGACCGAATTGCTGCTCAAAAACCGTATCGATCTTATCGCCTATAACGAACAGGCGACGCACTGGTGGGCTATCAGGTCGGGCTACCAGGCAGAAGATCTGGCGACAATTTTTGTTTTGCAGCAAGGCTTACTCTATTTCGCCTTCAATAAAGAAATAGATCAGCAGTTGGTGAATGACTTACAAAAAGGGATTGATATAATTAGGGATACTTCCGGTAAAGATGGCGTGAACTTATATCAGGCCATTTTAGACAAATACCGATAACTTGCCTAACTGAAGTGACCAATATGAGTAACCCCAGCAGTAACATTCTTCTTGAAAGCGGTACCAACGAATTAGAAATAATTGAATTTCATCTCGAAAAACAACTGGCAAATGGCGAAACCAAAACCTGTTATTACGGCATTAACGTCGCCAAAGTCAGAGAGGTGATCCGTGTACCGGACACCACCGACTATCCCAATGCTCAGCCTCATATGATTGGTGTGTTCTCTTCACGCGACATTTTGACACCGTTAGTGGATCTGGCCGGTTGGCTTGGTGTACCGACCAGCTCGGTAAACAGCAACAAATATGTGATTGTGACTGATTTTAACCGCATGACCAATGGCTTCCTGATTGACAGCATCAGCCGCATTCATCGTATTTCCTGGAATGATGTCGAATCTCCGAGTCAATTTCTGGAGTCAGGTGAACAGGACTGTGTGGTTGCTGTGGTGCGTAAAGAAGGCAAGCTGATCATGATCCTCGATTTCGAGAAGATTATTGCTGACATCAATCCGGAATTGAGTATGGAGAAGTATGATGTGAAAGTCGACCGCTCGGTCAACCTGAATCAGACCATGGTCAGTAAGCGTAATGCGAAAACGGTGATGGTGGTCGATGATTCAGCATTCATCCGCAGTCTGATTCAAGATACGTTAAGTACCGCTGGCTATAACGTTATTGCCTGCAAAGATGGTGGTGAAGCGCATGAGAAATTGATGGACGTCGAGCGTATCGCAAAAGAAGAAAATCTGGCGGTCAGTGAGCTTATTGATGCGATTGTATCTGATGTGGAAATGCCGCGCATGGATGGAATGCATTTACTGAAGCGATTACGCGATACCGAAGCGTACTGTAACACCCCCATCGTGATGTTCTCGTCTCTGATGAGTGACGACAACCGTACCAAAGCTTTGTCGCTCGGAGCCAATGACACCATTACCAAACCACAAATTGGCAAGCTGGTATCCTTAATGGACGGTTTAATCTTCAGTTAAGTCTTCCGACCTGAGCTAAAGCGCGAGCCAGCATTGTGACATGAATCGTCACAGTAATGACGGGGCGCGGCTAAGCTTATTGCGTTTTTGTTGAGTGATTGGGGCCCGCATTGGCGGGTCTTCTTGTTAGTTTGGCCGCTTCACCATAGTTGTGTGGCTTCGCGAACGTTTTTCGGCTTTGAGATAGTTCTCTGGACTGGAGATAATTCTATGGACTGGAGATAGCTCAAGGAACTTAGTGTCAGGTTTACACATTCTGCAAAATCGGAGAAATGTGCTGGCCTTTCGGGAAAACATCAGTTATCTATGAAAGAGTTAGCTTCCGAATCTAATAGTGATGGTGGTGAGTTCGGGGATGATATTTCATCGTTCAGGCTTTGGGAGCAGTGCTTGAATTTAATAGCGGTTAAAGGAACGTCATGACTAATATCTTCATCATTGTGGCACTGCTGGTGGTCTTTTTTGTGGTGATTCAAAAGTACGTGATTCGCCATGATGGCAGCAAAAGTTACGCTTACCGTCGTAAAGGGCCAGTTTTGACTAGCGCAGAAAGCACGTTTTATCACGCGTTAACCGCTGCAGTAGGAGAGCACGGAATTGTGTTGACCAAAGTCAGTATGACCCAGGTGGTTACCCCTTCAAAAGGTCTGAATAAGAAGCAGTGGTTTATTGCCAACAACCGGGTGGCACGCAGCCAGTTTAATTTCCTGGTGTGTGATGCCAGAACATTGGAGCCGCGCGTGGTTGTGGAACTCGATGATGGCAAGGAGCTGACCAAGCTTAAGGTTGAACGAGAAAAGTTGCTGATGCAGGTATGTAAGACGGCAAATATCCCTTTAATCGGTGCCAATATCCGTTACAGCTATCAAGTGGGCAAACTGCGCCGGTTACTCGCCGCGCATATTGACTTGATCGAAACCGACAAAGAAGTTCGTTTTTGTAAACGTTGTGGCAGCCCGATGAACATCAAAGTGGCCAGTCAGGGCGAGTTCAAAGGTCGTCGATTTTTTACCTGCAGCCGTCAGCCACACTGTACTTATACAGAAAATTACAATGTGGTATTTGAACTGGATGATGGGGAAGACGCAGAATCACTAACCTGATTCAGCTTGCGGTTGGCACTCGGCATATTCGACTGTCTGGCAAATACGAACCTGATTGCGTCCGTTATGTTTTGCCCGGTAGAGCTCTTTATCCGCCAACTTGATCAAATCGGTCAGTTTATCTCCGGCCTGATACTCACAAATGCCCACACTTAAGGTTAAGTGAATTGTCTGCTCGCGATAGTAGAATAAATGGGTTCCAACTGCGCTGCGCAGGCGCTCACCCATCTTCTCCGCCTGTTCGAGAACCGTATCAAACAGAGTGACACAGAATTCTTCGCCGCCGATACGATACAAATTATCTTCGCCCACCACATTGGCCAGTATTTGGGCTGTTTCTATTAATACCTTGTCACCGGAATCATGTCCGTACTGATCGTTAATCTGTTTAAAGTAGTCCAAATCAATCAGCAGAAGGCTGAGTGAATCTACGCTGCTGCGATGCTTCTCAAAGTGGTTAAAGGCCGCTCGCAGTGACAGGCGATTATGGGCCCCGGTCAGAGCGTCGCGTGATGCGAGGTAAGTCAGAGAGTTCTCGATATTCTCGCGGTTGAATTCGTAGCGATGTGAAACAATCCAGACCCCGCAGTAACACAAGATTAAGTTGACCATGGTGGTCAATGCATTTAAAGCCGAAACCTGAATCACGTCATCGTAGACACTCATAACCTGAGCAAGCAGGACAATGCCCGACATAAGGCGGCCCTGGTTGAGGCCGAGCAGGGCATAGAGCACTATCGGGCAGAAGATCGTCCACAAATAGAGGCCATCTGCTAAAGGTTGCAGGTAGGTGCTGATGCAGATGATAAACATCATTAAGTAAACGTAACATTGGATGTGACGATGTTTGTGCTTACGCTGTGCAGCAAGGCGGGACACGTACAGCGAGTAAAGAGTGAAAAACAGGTAAATTGAAGCGAGCACAAACTCCTGTTTGTTGAAGTATAACCAGGAGAAAGCCAGTGCGACTGCGAACAAGAATAGACTCAAACCAGCCAGAACAGAGCTTCGTAGTGTGTGCGAGTGATCAAACAACCGTGAATCCATGTTCTTTTGTCTCAATTGTACGTTTAGCGACCAATAAAAATTTATACTACCTCTAAGTAGGTAGCAATCAAGAGTTTTGTTGAATTAAAGTCACAAAAGGAGAGCTGCTTCAGCACAGCGCCCACTGTTTTAATATGATAAAACTCAATTAATGACACGCTGTTGGGGTAAAAAATCAACAAAGTGTCTACAGAAAAGCCAATCGATTCAAAAATAAAGAAATTTGACTTGCACGCATGAAAATCTGTCGTTAATATCCATCTCGTTCTCAGGGAAAGCGTCCGTAGCTCAGCTGGTTAGAGTATCGCCTTGACATGGCGGGGGTCGGTGGTTCGAGTCCACTCGGACGCACCATGAGAAAACACTCAGCAAGTGTATAAACATGCAGTGTGCGTCCGTAGCTCAGCTGGTTAGAGTATCGCCTTGACATGGCGGGGGTCGGTGGTTCGAGTCCACTCGGACGCACCAAAATTTCTTACAAAACCCGCTTTTTAGCGGGTTTTGTCGTTTCTGAAGTGTGAGTTTTTCTCTGTGGCGGTTGGTTATCGTTGCTGTCGCTTCATCTGCACTAATACATTTCATTTGCTCGAATGCACTTCAATTTCTGACCGCAGCGGCATTCACGTCTGCATCTTCCCGATATCGTTTACGCTTTCCATTACAAGCCTTAGCCGATTTGTACGCTCGAAGTATAGGCCCGCCGAATCTTTATTCCGCTGCCAGCACCTCGGCCATATCGCCCGCAAAATCTGGCGCAAATAATTAACACCATAAAAACCATAAGCGTCATTATTTGCCACGCGAATGTTGCCCTTTATCGCAACAAATTACCGAATTGTTAATTAGTATCGTCAGGCTTGCAGCAGTTCAGGTTCTCGCTGTGGACTTAGTCGCTGCTTGCCACACTGTCCAACCTATCTGCTCAATAAATGAAGCGCGCGGGTGAGGTACTGTTCCCTGCGTGTTGCTCATGAATGGATTCCCAAATACAAAATAATTAAAGGATAGCGCTATGAGAAAGCTAACATTTGCTTTTGCACACCTGCTGATTGCTGCCACTACACTGGGTGCAATGTCTTCGGCATCTGCCAATGATTACCCGCCAAGAACCGTTAATATGGTCGCACCTGCCGGCGCAGGTGGCGGATGGGATTTAACCATTCGTACCGTGGCCAAAACACTGAAAGACGAGAACCTTGTCAGCTCAAATCTGCCGGTTATTAACCGTCCTGGCGGTGGTGGTGCCGTTAACCTGACGTTCATGCAAACTCAAAAAGGCAAAGGCGATTTGATCTCGGTCTATTCTCCGCCAATTCTGCTGACCAATCTGACGGGGATGACGCCATATAGTTACAAAGACACCACGCCTTTGGCTCGTTTGATTTCTGATTATGCCGCATTTGTTGTGCCGCAAGATTCGCCTTACACCTCGATTAATCAGGTGATGGACGCTCTCAAGAAGGATCCTAAGTCGATCAAAATTGGTGGCATCTCCACCGCGGGTTCTATGGACCACATTCAGTTCCTGCTGGTGGCTAAAGCCGCGGGCGTTAAAGACCTGAGAGATATCGATTACGTTTCTTTCCAGGATGGTGGCGTCGTTGCTCAGGTACTGGGTGGTCACATTGATCTGATTTCGACCGGGCTTGGTGATGTCGCGGGTCTGTTGGAAAGCGGTAAGCTGCGCGCACTGGCACAAACAGCTGACAAACGCATTGGCGAGGGAGCGATGGCTAAGATCCCGACCGTGAAAGAGCAGGGCATCGATGTCACGTTTGAAAACTGGCGTGGTTTGTTCGGGCCAAAAGATATGCCAAAAGAGGCGGTGGATTACTGGCGTGATGCACTGCAGAAAATGACTGAAACTGCCGAGTGGAAAGCCGCGATGAAACGTAATGGCTGGGAAGCTGCGTATCAGGATCAGGCTGAATTTGAGCAATTTCTCTCTGCGACCAATGAACAATACAAAACACTGATCCAAGAAGTGTTCCGATAAAAATTATTACAACAATAGCTGTTGGCTCCAGGTAAGGAGCCAACAGATTGATAAAGGGAATTGCCCTTTATGTTTCAGCTGGAATAAGGACTTCATTAACATGAACAAACAAACACAGCCTGCAAACTGGGACGGACTGACCGGCGTGGTCAGTATTTTGTTTGGTCTGGGCTATGGCGGCTATGCCTATTTGTTACCACGGCCCATGTTTGGTAACCCGTGGGAACCCATTTTTATGCCATTGGCGATTGCCGCGCTGACGATTGTGATTGGCATTCTGCTGATTATCAACGGGCGTGTTGCACCATCAGTGGCAGCAGTGCAAGAGTTTATTGCGCAGCACGCGCAACGTAAGACACACCGTTATCGGATTGTTTTGAGCTGTGTAGCGGCTTTTGTCTACGCGCTAATTTTTGAGCATGCCGGCTACATGCTAAGCACGGCGATATTTATGTTCGCGATGCTGCTTATTACCAGCGGTGTCGGGGCATGGAAACGTTCGCTATTGATCGCGGTACTGTTCTCGACCGGTATCTATTTTATTTTTAGTGAGTTGTTGGCAATTAATCTGCCGACCTCTCTGATGTTTAGCTAAGGAGCCAGGGTATGACAGATATTTTTGCTAGCCTTCTGAATGGATTCGGAATTGCTCTACAGCCATATTATTTAATGTTGATCACTCTGGGTGGGGTGATGGGCACCATTATTGGTATGTTACCTGGCCTTGGACCTGCAACCGGTGTGGCAGTACTGCTACCGATGACTTATGCCATGGGACCGACGGCATCACTGATCACCATGACGGGTATCTACATGGGCGCGATGTTTGGTGGTTCCCGTAGCTCGATTCTTATCAATACTCCGGGAGACGGCGCGGCACTGGCGGCGACGTTTGACGGTTATCCGATGGCGATGAAAGGCCGGGCGGAATCGGCGCTGGCGATCTCGGCGATTGCGTCTTTGATTGGTGGCACGATAGCCGCGGTATTAATGACCTTCCTGGCTGAGCCAGTCGCAAATTTTGCGATTCGATTCGGACCTGCCGAGTACTTTATGCTGATGCTGGCGGCACTGTCGATGACCGTGTCCATGTCGAAAGGCAACATGCTAAAAGGTTTCCTCTCTATGGCCATTGGCCTGGCCATTGCGACCGTGGGCATTGACGCTCAGTCAGGATTAAGCCGTTTCACCTTTGGTGTGCTTGAACTGCAGACCGGGGTTGATTTTCTGGTGGTGATTATCGGTATCTACGCCTTGGGCGAAGTAATGAAAAGTATGGAAGCGCTGAGTGATGGCAGTAAAAAAGCGCAGACTAAGTTTAAACGTATCTGGATCAGCAAAGATGACTGGCGTCGCTCGAAATGGCCGATTCTGCGTAGTGCACCGGTTGGTTTTATCATCGGCGCGTTGCCAGGCGCGGGCGGCACCATGGCTTCTTTGATGTGCTACAACAATGAAAAGCAGCTTTCTCCGCACAAGGAAGAGTTTGGCCATGGTGCGATAGAAGGGCTCGCAGCGCCGGAGTCGGCGAATAACTCAGCCTCTATCGGCGCGATGATCCCTATGTTGTCTTTGGGTATTCCCGGTTCAGGTACAACGGCTGTGATGATGGGTGCACTCCTGATGCTGGGTATCCAGCCTGGACCTTTACTGTTTACCCAACATCCGGATACCGCCTGGGGCCTGATTGCCAGCCTGTTTATTGCCAACATTATTCTGGCATTTGTCAACATTCCTCTCGCTGGGATCCTGGTACGTATGCTGGCGATTCCTGCCAACGTTCTTTACCCGATAGTGCTGGGTCTGGCTTTCGTTGGTTGTTATGCAATCAGTAGTGCGGTCGTCGATTTCTACATTCTGATTGTGCTGGGTGTGATGGGAATGGTGATGCATAAAGTGAATATCCCGACTGCGCCTATGATTCTGGCGGTGATTGTGGGCAGTCAGATGGAGCAGTCGTTCCGTCAGGCGTTTAGAATCTCCAACCAGGAAATGGGCATTTTCGTTCAGTCCGGTATTGCTCAGGTGCTGTTGGCGGTCACTGTGATCTCAGTGTTGTGGCCACTGCTGAGTAAACTACGTCGTCAATCCGAGTTGAAAACGGCATAACAACCCCCCAGAACATCATGCTCCTTGGGCTGATGTGATTGAGTGATTCTCCAAAAGCCAAAGTCATCATCTGATTTTGGCTTTTGTCGTTATTTCACTCGGTGTCAGTGCCTAACGAATCGGTATTGACCTCGCATAGCAGGAAGATGTTTCACATATCAAAGTTTGGTAGTAAATATGTTTCAACCAAATGTCATCCTGTTACCTCCGTGTTATTCTTACGGGTCTTTGTTGTTGTATATCTGATGTTGTCTCACCTATGACGATCCCAAGCCAAGCCCCCTGTTAAAAAGACCCACAGCTTGTTATCGAGCCGTCCTGTTTTAGGCTCTGTGCCGGTGCGCTGGCGTTTCAGAAATAAAATTTTTCTATTGTTACTGACCTTATTGCTGATCCAGGCATTGGTGATGGCCTGGGGGTTCTATCAGACTTTATCCTCTTCGGTGGATCACCAGGTCAGAACCCGCGCCCTGATTCAGGCTAGGGAAATTGCCAGCGATCCCGAGCTGATTGCCAGCGTCGGGCGCCGGGATAAGCACACCATCAGGGTGATTGCAGAACGGTTGATGCGGGATTCAGATGCCAGTTTTATTGTCATTGGTGACCAAAACGGCATTCGTCTGTTTCATCCGGTGGATGACCGGATTGGGCGTGCGATGCAAGGGGGCGATAATGATGGCGCCTTACTGCGCGGCGAGTCTTACACCTCATTAAGAGAGGGGTTCCTTGGCTATGGTGTACGCGGAAAAGCACCGATCAAGAATGCCAGTGGGCAGATCATTGGTGTCGTTTCAGTGGGATATCTGCTGACTCGCTTTGATCACTGGCTGAAAGAGTATTTGCAGCCTCTCATAGTGGACATGCTGGTTTTACTGATTTTGGTGTTTGTATCGGTGTGGCTGTTTACCCGCCACATTCAGAAACAAATGAACAATATGGAGCCGGAGCAGATAGCTCTCTCCTGGGAAATCCAGCGCTCAATTCTCAATGCGGTTTATGAAGGTATCATAGCGGTGGACCGCCAAGGTCAAATGATGATCGTTAACCCCTCAGCGCAGCAATATTTACCGGAAGCAGCGGCGAACCGGTATCAGGCGAACATCGCTGATTATCTCGATGACTGCGCCTGGCTGGAGCAAACCGAGTTGAATCCGTTGCGTCGTCAGCCAAAAGATGAATTCTATCAGCTCAATGGATTTCAAATTGTCGCGAATCGCGAGCCGGTCATGCATGGCGATGAACTGGTCGGTTGGGTCATCAGTTTTCGCGAACAGAACGATATTCATGCGGTGAGTGCCAGCCTGACCCAGATTAAACAGTACAGTGATAATTTGCGCGTATTACGGCATGAGTTTTCTAACAAACTGACCACTCTGGCCGGATTATTAAAAATGGGGAAGGCGGATGAAGCGCTGCAGCTCATCAACAGTGAAAGCGATGACAAGCAGGCTACCCTGGATTTTATTAAGCAGGCTATTTTACTCAATCAGGTCGCGGCATTTTTGCTGGGCAAAGCCCTGAGAGCAAAAGAGCTGGGGATCACACTGAATTTGGATCCGACTTGCCAGCTTTTAGCGCTGAAAGGAAAACTGGATGAAAATCAGCTGTGTACTATTTTAGGCAATTTGATCGATAACGCGTTTGATTCCTGTCGTCTGAGCGGTGTCGCAGCCCCTGAAGTGGGGGTTCTGATCACGGATGCCGGCCAGGATCTGCTCATCGAAATATCAGATAATGGCACAGGATTAAGCGCGCAAGAGAAGACGGCTATTTTTGCCAGAGGTTCGACCCGTAAAGCCGATGCTGCCAATCATGGCATCGGTTTGTATCTGGTTGAACGGCATGTGGAACAGGCCGGTGGCTTTATCAACATTGATGATGCCATTCCGCAGGGATGTATCTTTTCGGTCTTTATCCCGAATAGCCCGCTTGAACCATAAACTCATAACTATCGCTAAAACCATAACCATAACCATAAATATAAACATAAAACGCCCGGTATTGGATGAGATGCCATTGCAGTCGGGTCAGCACAATTATCGGCTTTAATTCCGAACCAGACGCGGGCCTTCCCGGCTGCGGGTGTACCGCAGTCCGGGGATAAAAGGCTCACGTGTTACGCTGATGCCTTTGGGGGCAGGGGCTTGGCCTTAAAGCCGTTTTGGAACGAGGAAGTGAAATGGACAAAATAGACGTTGTTATCATCGAGGATGATCCTAACATTACCCAAATCTATCAGGAGATCATTAAGACCACGACTCGATTTCAGATTGTCGGAATAGCCGAAACCCTAAAAACCGCCCAAACCATCATTCAGGCTTATCAGCCGCAACTGATTCTGCTCGATAACTATCTGCCAGATGGTCTCGGTATCGATTTATATCGTGATCTGATCAGCCAGAAAAAGAAAAGAAAAATGGATGTGGTACTGATTACCGCCACCGACGATGTTGATTCGGTGCGTGAAGCCATGCAACTGGGATGTTTTGACTATTTACTCAAACCGATCTCATTCGACCGCTTTCAAGAAACCTTACAGCGTTATCTCAACCTCAACAATGCGATGAAAGCGTACGACAATCTCAATCAGAAGCATATTGATGATCTGTTTAACCTGCAGCACCGAAAACAGCAGGTTAATTTGTTGCCGAAAGGGATTGAGCAGGTCACTTTAGACCGTTTTATCAGCCACTTTTCCCGCCATAGCGGGCAAAAGTTTACCGTTGAACATGTCAGTCAGAGTACCGGTGTCAGTAAAACCACCGCGCGCCGTTATCTCGAGTACTGCTCAACTCATGGTTTGATCGTCAGTCAGAATGAGTACGGTAAAGTAGGGCGACCGGAAAGAGTGTATATCAAGTACTAAGTGTCGCACAGGCAGCCAGTGTTAAGCGGATATATTCAAAACACTGGCTGCAGAGCGGTTATTTAAGTGTCACCACGTAGTCTGCTGCTGCCGGCAGCTTAGCGATCAGCTTGTGCTGATACAAAAACTCCGCGTATTGATCGTAGCGTTGCAGATCAACAGCAGCCGGGCGCAGGGCAAAGCGGGTCAGGGTATCTTGCCAGGCTTTATGATTGAGCTCATTATCCAGTGTATCGGGTGAGTAAGCGACGAAATCACGCCAGGCTTGTTCAGGGTGATTGACGATGTAAGTGACTGCCTGCTGCAGTGCCTGATTAAATGCGCCAATCGCTTTCTGGTTATAGTGATCGTGGTTGGCAACAATCACCAGCTCGTCGTAACTGGGTACACCATGTTCTTCCGGGTAAAATGAGACGGCCTTATAGCCTTCCAGCGCCAGTTGGTTGGTCTCGAAATTACGTAGTCCGCCCCAAATCGCATCCACTTTGCCTGAGGCAAGGGATGCAGAAAGTGCCCAGCCGACGTTAATGATGTTCACATCGGAATAGCTAACCCCTGCAGAGCGCAGCATGGTTCCTACGTTAGCTTCTTCATTGCCGGCCAGAGCGATACCGATTTTCTTCCCTTTCAGATCTTTTAATTCTGGCTGCTGTCCGTTATCCAGCATCATCAGGGCGTTGAGCGGTGTGGCGATTAAGGTGGCAGTGCGCACCAGCGGCAGCCCTTCTGCCACGTCCATGGTCAGGTTGGGCTGGTAGGTGATCGCCAAATCGACTTTATTGGCTGCGACCAGTTTAGGGGGAGTACTCGGGTCTGCTGGCTCCTGGATGTCGACGTCAATGCCATGCTGCTCAAAGTAGCCTTTCTGCTTGGCGATCACGATCGGGCCATGGTTCGGGTTGACGAACCAATCGAGCATCAGGGACAACGTTTCTGCACTGGCCGGGGCGGCAAACGCCGTCAGGCTGAGCAAGCTTAGTGAGGTAATCAGATTTTTAAACATGGGGTATTCCTATACGTTTAAGGTTTCCAGGAGATCCATCGCTTGAGTAGTAGGTCGACGGAAAAATAGAGTGAGAGTGAAATCAGTGATAACACCAGCAGAGCCGCAAACATTTCACTGATCATCATGCGGGCATTGGCCTGCAGCATCAAATAGCCTAATCCTGAGCTGGACCCGACCCATTCGCCGGTGATCGCGCCGATGGGGGCGACAACACAGGCCACCCGAATGCCAGACGCTATCGACGGCAGCGCATGCGGAATTTGCAGTTGAATCAGGGTTTGCCAGCGGGTCGCGTTCATGGTTTTGGCCAGATCCAGGTAACCCTGCGGGGTGGAAGTTAAACCGTCATAGGCGCAGGTGGTCATCGGGAAGAAGATAATGATTGCCGCTATCACCACTTTCGAAGCAATGCCGTAACCGAGCCACAGCATAAAAATCGGGGCCAGAGCGAATACCGGTATCGCCTGGCTGATGATAAGAACCGGTAATAACCAGCGTTTCACGGGTTGAAACAGCAGCATCTGCAAGGCGAAAAATAAGCCGCAGCTCAAACCGAGCAGCAGACCAAACAGGATTTCCTGTAACGTCACCCAACCATGGGCCAGCAGGATATCGTAGCGTGCCAGCGCTTTAAGGAAGACTTGCTGGGGGCTGGGCAAAATAAAGCTCGGCAATTCAAAAACAGCGATAGCACCCTGCCATAACGCCAGAATAAATATCACGGTTAACGTCAGTTGGATAAGACGCGCAAGTCGGCGTGGTTGGGCTGCCGCTGAGCTGTGCATGAATGGATGATTAAGCATGACGGGCTCCCAAACGGGCAAAAATCTGATTGTGTAATTCTGTGGTTGCCTGGTCATAGTCTCTGGGGGCTGGCGTGACCGGTAAGTTGAGTGACTCAAGACGGGCGGCGTTTTTGTCCAGGGTCTTTTCCAGAATAAACAGGCGATCAGCCAACCGGCAGGCCTCGGCCGGATCGTGGGTAATCAGCACCACGGTTTTTCCAGCCAGCAACTGGTGAGAGAGCTGCTGCAGCTGATGACGCGTCACGGCATCCAGCGCTGAAAAAGGCTCATCCATCAGCACGACCGGCTTATCCTGCAATAAGGTTCTGGCCAGAGCGACCCGCTGACGCATCCCGCCGGAAAGCTGCCCGGGCTTGTGATGGATAGCTGAAGTTAGGCCCACTAGTTCAAGCAGATGCTTGGCTTTGGTGATGACCTGCCGGCAGGCTTGATTTTTCAGACGCGCTGCAAGGCAGACATTATCCAGTACACTCAGCCACGGCAGCAACAGATCCTGTTGCGCCATATAGGCGATATTGCCTGAGAGGCCTGAACCCGCCTGCGCTTGCAGTCCGCCACTGATTTCACATTCGGCTGGCAGCAGCCCGGCGAGATATTTGAGCAGAGTGGTTTTACCGCAACCGCTCTGACCGAGGATGCAATTCCATTGGCCGACACCCAGCTCCAGACTGAGCCGGTTCAGAGTAGGCTGCGGTTGCTGCGCGTAGCGCACCGTTAAATCCTCGATGGCAAGGACAGGGGATGAGTTATGCACGCTGATTCCCTTGTTCAATCACAGGGAAACACAGTTCGACGTGAGCAAAGCTCAAAGCACGGTTCGGGTGACTGACTGGAATGACATTGAGTCGTGCAGAGACTGACTGGATTGGGTTCATCACTGTTCCTTGCTGGGTGTCGTGCGCAGGAACAGTCTGGTGCAGAAATACGGATACCGTATCACAGCACAAGATAATCAATCGATGGAGCCATGCGATTGGATTAGTTCCCTACGCCAGTATTAACTGAATCAGGTTCAACGGGTCTCGCTTTGCGATCTCAGCCAAATGGCCCCCCCGACTAACGAGCGCAGCATAGCAATGAATGAATCGGTTGTACAATATATGAAAAGTGATTTAGTGATAATCTTGATTTAGCCGCCTCACGCCGCAGCGATGCTTTGATTATCAATGTGCTTTTTAGGGGTGATGTTAATCACAAAAACTGATAGAATCCGATTACTTTGAAAAGTTGGCCAGTGCCAACTTTTCGCTTATTTACAATCCAACAACTTGGGATTCCCTGTGCTAACGACTGCAAACATCACCATGCAATTTGGCGATAAGCCATTATTTGAAAATATCTCGATTAAATTTGGTAATGGTAACCGTTACGGCCTGATCGGTGCGAACGGTTGTGGTAAATCCACGTTTATGAAAATCCTTGGCGGTGAACTGGAGCCGTCTTCTGGTTCGGTTGCAAAGGATCCGAATGAACGTATGGCCAAACTTGGTCAGGATCAGTTTGCCTTCGAAGCATTCACTGTCATCGATACAGTGATCATGGGTCACAAAGAGCTGTGGAAGGTAAAAGAAGAGCGCGATCGTATTTACGCTTTGCCGGAAATGACCGATGAAGACGGAATGCGTGTGGGCGATCTTGAAACTGAATTCGCTGAAATGGACGGTTACTCGGCTGAAGCGCGTGCCGGTGAATTGCTGCTTGGCCTGGGTATCCCGGAAGAGCAACACTTCGGTCTGATGAGTGAAGTGGCTCCTGGCCTGAAACTGCGAGTGCTGTTGGCACAGGTTTTGTTTGCGCAGCCAGAGATCCTGCTGCTTGACGAACCAACCAACAACCTGGACATGCACACCATCGCCTGGCTGGAACAAACTCTGCTGGCGCGTAACTGTACCATGATCATCATCTCGCACGACCGTCACTTCCTCAACACCGTATGTACGCATATGGCGGATCTGGATTATGGTGAACTGCGTCTGTTCCACGGTAACTACGATCAGTACATGATTGCGGCAGAACAAGCCCGTGAGCGTCTGCATGCTGATAACGCGAAGAAGAAAGCACAGATTGCTGAGCTGCAAACCTTCGTAAGCCGCTTCTCGGCTAATGCATCAAAAGCGAAGCAGGCGACATCACGTCAGAAGCAACTGGATAAAATCCAGCTTGATGAAGTAAAGCCGTCCAGCCGTCAGTCGCCGTTCATTCGTTTTGAGCAGGAAAAAGAGCTGTTCCGTAACGCACTGGAAGTAGAAGGTCTGAAACAGGGTTACGAAGAGAACATTCTGTTTAACGGTGTGAATCTGATGGTTGAAGTGGGTGAGCGTATCGCCATCATCGGTGAAAACGGTATTGGTAAATCAACCCTGCTGAACACCCTGGCTGGTGCGATGGAACCGATGGCGGGTATGATCAAGTGGTCTGAAAACAACAACATCGGCTTCTACGCGCAGGACCACGCTCACGACTTTAGTGAAGATATGTCACTGCTGGACTGGATGGGTCAGTGGAAGAAAGAGGGCGATGATGAGCAGACCGTGCGCGGTATTCTGGGTCGTATGCTGTTCTCACAAAATGATATCAAGAAATCGGTAAAAGTGATTTCTGGTGGTGAACAGGGTCGCATGCTGTTTGGTAAGCTGATTATGCAAAAGCCAAACATCCTGCTGATGGACGAACCAACCAACCACATGGATATGGAATCGATTGAAGCATTGAACCTGGCTCTGGAAAACTACAAAGGCACACTGCTGTTTGTTTCCCATGACCGTCAGTTCGTATCATCGATTGCAACGCGCATCATCGAGATCACCAAAGAAGGTGTGAACGATTTCCACGGTACTTACGATGAGTATCTGGCGAAACAAGGCCTGATGGGTTAACGACGGTTTAATTCGATCAAGCCAAAGAATTACCTGAACCACCGCGTTATGCGGTGGTTTTTTTATGCGCGTCGCAAAACTGTCTGACTATCGGAGTATTTTTTGGTCGCAGCATCTCAAGCGCTATCGACTACACTTTTGAGCATAGATTCACAAAGAGGTTATCCGGATCTGGACCGGGGATGGAGGCGGCATTGGACGCGCAAACTCTTGCATCACATGGATTCTTGCTGGTGGCAGGGCTGCTGGTACTGTTGCTGACAGTTTGGGTGGTTTATCAAGTCGGTCAGCATGGGCGGCGAGATCGCCTGGCGCACAGTTATGCACGGCACCGAATGGCGTGGCAGGCGCAACTCAAGCAAGATGTCTCTGCTTTCAGTGCATTAGCGATGAAGCATTACTACAGCGTTAAAGATTTAGACCGCTTGCTGGCTGAGAAAGTCTTTGCCCAGGATGTGCGAGAATTGAATCAGCTGCGGGTCCGGGTACGTCTCAGCCTCGACCCTTATCAAACCATCGACAGTGACGATACCAAGTTGATCCGCAGTATGCGCCGGGTCATCGTCCATTTTGAAACCCAGCACTATAACGGACTGGATTATGAACTATTGCGCATTGAGCGTTGTGCGCAGCGCATCCTGCATCAGGAGCGGCACAAATCATCACGTTTGGCACGTTTGGGTTCTATAGAGCCGGATACTGCGGTGGGTAACTCACCACGTTCCTGAATCCAGCCTCTATCTCGTCTGGCTCAAAACGCCAGTGGTGCATTCTCTTTGACTTCCTTCATCACAAAAAAGGTGCGGATTTGACGTACGCCGGGCAGAGCCAATAAATGATTGGCGTGCAGTTGATTGAAGCTGGCCATGTCCTTTACGCGGATTTTGAGAAAATAATCAAACTCACCGGCGACCAACTGGCAGTCAATGATCATTTTGAGTTTCACAATCGCGGCTTCAAATTCAGCAAAGCTTTCCGGGGTAGAGCGGTCCAGCACCACGCCGACGATAACCAGTGCCCCCAGGTCTATATCGGCCGGATTTAATTCCGCGCGCACTGATTTTACCACGCCTTGTTTAAATAGCCGATCGACCCGGCGGTGACAGGTCGCGGGACTGATGTTGGCCATCTCAGCCAGTTCAGCATTGCTCTTGCGTCCGTCCTGCTGCAACAGTTGCAGTAGTTTGCGATCGGTCTTATCTAACGAAATGTTCATGAAAGAACCTTCCATAATATCGATACATATGATTTTTATTTAAACACTAATGGGTATTTATGGAAATAATTGATTAAAAATAATTCGAAATTAGAAAGCACATTTCTCGTGGGTTTGGGTAGTCTGTATCCATAGACGGCAGACAATGTCTGCTGATGAAATCGGAATCAGGCGACAATAAGGAGATTGCCCATGAATCTGGAAAAGTTTGAACGTTACCCGCTCACTTTTGGTCCAACCCCAATTGAAAAGCTGAGCCGTTTGTCTGAGTTTCTCGGTGGCGATGTCGACATTTATGCCAAGCGCGAAGACTGTAACTGTGGCCTGGCGTTTGGTGGTAACAAAATTCGTAAACTGGAGTACATTGTACCGGATGCGATTGCGTCAGGGGCGGATACCCTTGTTACCATTGGTGGTGTGCAGTCTAACCATACCCGCTTAGTGGCAGCAACCGCCGCGAAAATTGGCATGAAGTGCCGTCTGGTACAGGAAAGCTGGGTACCGTTTCAGGATGCAGTGTACGATCGGGTCGGAAATATTCTCATGAGCCGGGTGATGGGTGCCGAGGTTGAACTGGTCAATGATGGCTTTGACATCGGCATTCGCGAAAGCTGGAAAAATGCGCTGGCGGATGTGGAAGCGAAAGGGGGTAAGCCTTATCCGATTCCTGCTGGTGCCTCGGAACATAAATACGGGGGCCTGGGTTATGTTCAGTTTGCTGAAGAAGTCCGTCAGCAGGAACAAGAGATGGGCATCAAGTTCGATTACGTCGTCGTGTGTACTGTTACTGGTTCAACGATGGCAGGTATGGTGGTGGGCTTTGCTGCTGACGGCCGTGCGCGTAATGTGATTGGTATTGATGCGTCGGCAACGCCGCAACAAAACCATGCTCAGGTCCTGCGTATCGCTCAGAATACGGCTGATTTAGTTGAACTGTCGACACCAATCACCGAAGAAGACATTGTCATCATTGATGATTACGCTTATCCGGAGTACGGTGTGCCATCTGAAGAGACCAATGAAGCCATCCGTATCGCAGCCCGCACGGAAGGGATGATGACGGATCCGGTTTATGAGGGTAAATCGATGCAGGGCCTGATTGATCTGACCCGTAAAGGCTTTTTCCCGAAAGGATCTAAAGTTCTGTATGCCCACCTGGGCGGTGTACCGGCTATCAACGCTTACAGCTACATCTACCGTAACGGTTAACATTACACCGTAGCTAAAGTTGACATGATTATTTAAGGCCTCGCTGAGCGAGGCTTTTTGCGTTGATATAATTTTATTAAACACAGTGGTGTTAATGGTCGATTCAAAGATAAATAGTAACGTTTATCATTACTGGTTTATGACGGTGTAAATAAATTTTTTCTTGTGGTTGTATGAATTTATTTTTAAATAGCCATCATATTAAAATAATTTTTCACCGGTTTGGTTCTAGCTGGTTAATTAAAAATTCGGGCACAGATTGCACCGCTTTGGGGAGTGTTCTGCCCGCTAAAACTTGTAATTCAATATTTCTCAATCCTCTGCTGGCTCTGTATAAGCAGCAAGCGGCGAAGATTGGCCTCTCGGTGGACGGAGAGTTCACCGGCGGCTGCTCAGATGCCGGCTGGACATCGGCAATGGGTATTCCGACGCTTTGTGCCACCGGTCCGGTTGGCGCTTATGCGCATACTGAACGCGAAACGTGCTTTATCGATACCTTCGCTGAGCGCGCAACTGTGGTCGCCCGTTGCTGTCTGACATTGTAGCGCTTACTCTGGCATTATCGTCACTAGGACCAGGTGGCTTTTACTCTACTATACCGCGCTCAGGTGCACGTTGGCCGTGACCTGAGCGTCTGAGATCACAAGGAAAGCAATTGAATCAGTCCGAGATTGAACAGTTAGTCAGTCGTTATCCCTTGGTACAGCAGTTGATTCAGTTACAGGAAACCTGCTGGTTCAACCCCGCGGTGACTGACCTAAAAACGGCCCTGCCTGATGTGGGTCTGGATGCCAATGATGTGAAAGCCGCCAGTGACCGTCTGAGTCGCTTCGCCCCTTATCTGATGCAGGCGTTTCCTGACACCCGCGCCAGCCAGGGTATTATTGAATCGCCTCTGACGCCGGTCAGCCAACTGCAACAACGGTTGATTGCGGAGTCCGGTCTGGCAGCCATCGGCACGGTGTATCTCAAACAGGACAGCCATCTGCCGATCTCGGGCTCGATTAAAGCGCGCGGTGGCATTTATCAAGTGCTGACCCATGCGGAAAAATTGGCTCTGCAAGCCGGGTTACTCAAGCTCAGTGACGATTACAGCAAGTTACTCAGTGAGGAGTGCCGGGCGCTGTTTGCCCGCCACCGCATCGCAGTCGGTTCAACCGGCAACCTCGGTCTGTCGATTGGGATCATGAGTGCAAAACTCGGATTTGATGTCACCGTTCATATGTCGGCAGATGCACGCGAGTGGAAAAAGCGTAAGCTGCGGGCACATGGTGTGACAGTCGTTGAGTATGAGCAGGATTACGGAGTGGCGGTGGCGCAGGGACGTGCAGCAGCAGAAAGTGATCCAGATTGCTTCTTTATTGATGACGAAAACTCCAAAACGCTGTTTCTCGGTTATGCGGTTGCGGGAGAACGTCTAAAAGCTCAGTTTGATGAGCAAGGCATCGTGGTCGATGCTGAGCATCCACTGTTTGTCTACCTGCCATGTGGTGTCGGTGGCGGGTCGGGTGGGGTGGGGTTTGGCCTCAAGCTGGCGTTTGGCGATCATGTGCACTGCATTTTCGTCGAGCCGACCCATTCGCCTGCGATGCTGCTCGGCGTACACACCGGCCTGCATGACGAGATCTGTGTGCAAGATATTGGGGTTGATAATAAAACCGCCGCCGATGGTCTGGCGGTCGGGCGTCCGTCCGGTTTTGTCGGCCGAGCCATGCAGCGTTTGATTGACGGCTACTACACCATCAGTGATGAACACATGCTGCGGTGGCTGAAAGCCTTGGACAGCAGCGAGCATATACGGGTTGAACCTTCTGCGGCGGCGGCGGCGGTGTATGGCCCGGTCGTGGTCAGCCAGCACAAGGACTATTTGCGATCGCTCGATGTTGATATGGACCGCCTGGCAGATTGCACGCATGTTATCTGGGCAACCGGCGGCGGAATGGTGCCTGCGGACGAAATGGGTAAATATCTGGCTTAACTGATTCGATATTCATTACCCATTCGGTTGAATAATGAAGAACTGGTCCGGTTGGTCCATAATGATGACAAGCCTGAGCGATGAATTTAATTCATGGCTCAGTTGCAAAGAATTCGATACTCATCACCGGGCCTACTCTGTAGATTGGCGCCAGATATAAAGGATACAGGGATTATTACCGTGCAAACTCAAACCGTTTCACTTCCGCACCAAATTCTGAAAGGCAGTCATTGTCTGGATAACGTCTTTTCATCGTTGAGTGATTCGCTGCAACGTGTGTTTATTGTAGCAGGCAAGACCGCGCTGTCAGTGACATTACCAACACTGCAACGCGTAAAGGGCAGCCGTGAACTAACCGACAGCTGGTACGGCGGCGAAGTGACGGAAGTGAATATGAAGCGCCTAAGCGAGCAGGCAAAGCGTGCCGGTGCGGATGTGATCTTTGCTATCGGCGGCGGTAAAGCGATTGATATGGGCAAATGGGTTGCCGATGACCTGCAACTGCCGGTTGTAACTATTCCGACCATTGCTGCCACGTGTGCTGCATCTTCAACCGTGACGGTGATGTACGATGAGTCAGGCCACTATATGGGCATGAAGCAGCTGGCTAAAGCACCGCTGGCTCTGGTTATTGATGCCGATATCCTTGCTCATGCACCACCGCGCTGGCTGTCGGCGGGTCTGGGTGACACGCTGGCAAAACTGTACGAGTTCCGTGCGATTGCCGATAACCTGCCTAAATGCAGCTTTAACTATTCCGCATATTCGAATGGCCGTTTGTGTTACGACCTGATCCGTGATTACGGTGAGCAGGCGATGCAGGATAATGTGAAGCAACAGGCAAGCGACGCACTCGAAGGTGCTGCCGATGCTATCTTGCTGTTTGCCGGGTTTACCTCAATTATGGGCGTGGGTGATCACGTTGCGGCATCGCATGCACTGTTTGACGGTTTTACCACCAATCCGAAAACCCGCGATTTTGGTCACGGTTTGCTGGTCGGTTTTGGCAACCTGGTACTGCAAGTGCTGGAAGGTCGAACAGACGCTGAAATCCTGGCAGAAATTGATTTAGCAAAACGCTGTGGTATTCCGGTCACCCTGGCTGACATTGCCGAACTGACGGAGACGGAACTGTTTGATATTGCCACTGCGTCGGTCAATACCTCAGATATGGGCAATATGCCGCGCACCATCAGTGCACAAGAGCTGGTCGATGCCATTCATTACGTATCGGCGTTGTCGACAAAACTAGGTTAAACCAGTCCATAGTCTAACAAGCCACCTTATATCACGGTGGCTTTTTGTTACTTGCGGTGAGTTGCCGAGGATGGAAAGGCCTGATCAGAAACGGTCTAGGTCATTCCCCAGTACCACAGTACCGCCATACTGGCTCTCTATTTCGGTCTTCACGCTTTCAATCGGTGCAGTGTAGTGCAAGATATGGGTTAAAACCAGGCTGCCGGGCTTGGCCTTACGGGCAATTTGTGCCAGTTTGGATGTGGTGGTGTGGCTACTAGAATGATAGCTTTGCCAGAACGGAGTCAGTTGGGAAAGCCCCTGCTCACTGATGACTTCATGCACCAGTATATCAGCTCCGCTAGCTTTTTCGGCCATGATGTCGGTATAGGCGGTGTCGCCGCTGATCACTACCACTTTGTCTGGTGTGGTGACTTTATAACCAAAGGCAGGGGTGATCGCGCCGTGCGGAACGTTGAAGGCTTCGACCGTGACTTTACCATCGTCAAACACTACCTGACCCTGACTGTACTCGGTGACTTTGGCCTGATAGTAGGTTGGGTTTTTCACTGGCTGTTTACCCGAATTACGTAAATCAGTATCCACCGATAACATATCATAGTAACCATTCATGAACTTTTGGGTGCCCACCGGACCGTAAATTTCCAGTTGATGCTCGCGCCGCCACCAGTAGGTCGCAGCTAATTCAGGGACATCAAGGATATGGTCACTGTGCAAGTGGGTTAAAAACAGATGACGAATATTGGTCGGATAAAGCGCCTCCAGTTGGTATCGCTGCGCAGCTTGTAGGGCACGTTGCACCATGCCGCCGCCGGCATCAAATATGTACGCTTCATTATCAACGACAATGGCAGTTGAAGCCCCACTACGCTCCGGATCAGGAACCGGCGTACCGGTTCCAAGTAGAATCACATCCGTTTGAGCAAATGCAGAGACTGAAACAACACAAAGCATCACGGCTGGCAGACCATTAAGCATAGCAATTTCCTTATAGTTGCGAGGTAAGAGATAGTTATCGGTTTGATAAATAACTATGCACTGACATCGTTCGTCACTTGCGATCAGTGGCGGTGCCGTGTTCACTGATTGCGAACGGGTTTTGTCAATGAATCATTATTTCTTCTTGTTGTTGAATTGTTATTATTGGTTGTTGGATGGTCGGTGACCATTTCATTCTTGTTGTGTGGTATTCAGTTTTGTGAATGTATCAACGGCGATACACTCTGGTTTATCTGGGTACATGATGGACGTGTATCAAGCGTCAAATTGCCGTTGGTCTGCCATAAAATTATCAACAGAAACAAAAATCTGGCATGTTTTGAGGCTTACCTATTACACTGTTCAATCAGAAGCATTTTTCATCATTCAGGTCAGAACCCGCTCTGTGAACGGTAATGGTCTAGAATTGTTTTTATACTTTCGGCGTTTTAAAAGGGTCACTATGTTTTTCAATAAGTCATTACAGCTGGAAAATCAGCGGCTTCGTGAAGCACTTTATTCTTTAGAGCAGGTACGTGACAGTCTTGACGAAGATATGATGCGAATCAGTCTGGATGCTAATGGAGTCGTGACTTCCGTCAATCACCGTCTGCAAACGGAATTGGGTCTGGCGGCTGAAAAGCTGGTGGGCAAGCCTCTGGTAGAGCTTGTACCCAAGAAAGCCCGAACCACCCAGCATTTTAATCGTATGAAAGCGGCTATTGAGACTAAAGAGCACTGGAATGGCGCTCTACAGATCGAAAAAAATAACGGTGATGACGCCTGGATACGCGTCATTCTGCAGCCGAACCTGAACAGTAAAGGTAAGTTGGAAAGCTTTATTCTCTATGGTTCTGAGCTGACACGGACCATCAAAACGTCCCGAGAGCATGAGGATATGCTTAAGGCGCTCAACCGTTCCACCGCGGTGATTGAGTTTTCGCTTGACGGGACTATTTTGCGCGCCAATGAGAACTTTTTGCGTACCATGGGCTATCGCAATAATGAGCAGATCGCGGGTAAACATCACCGTATTTTCTGTGATTCAGCTGAGGTAAATTCACCCGCATACAAAGAGTTCTGGCGTAAACTGGCAACGGGTCAATTTGTCTCTGACCGCTTTAAACGTATAGACAGTCACGGCCAGGACGTTTGGCTTGAGGCTTCGTATAACCCGATTCATAACTCGGAAGGTGAGCTGTATAAAGTGGTGAAATTCGCGACCGTGATCACCGAGCTGGTTAATCAGGAAATTGCGGTGTCGCAAGCGGCAAAAATCGCTTTTGATGTGTCGGAAATTACCGGCCAACAGACTGCGCAAGGGCAACAGGTTGTCAGTACGACTATTGCAAAAATGGACGCGCTGGTCGCACAGATGAAACAGGCCAGCGCGGGCATTGAAGCACTTAATGAGCAGTCTAAACGTATTGATGATCTAGTTGCCAGTATCAGTGGTATCGCTGACCAGACTAATCTACTGGCGCTCAATGCAGCTATTGAAGCAGCGCGTGCCGGTGAACAGGGCCGTGGTTTTGCGGTGGTTGCTGATGAGGTCAGACAGTTGGCATCACGTACCAACAGTACCACGGAAGAAATCAGTACTGTCGTCACCGAAAACCTGAAACGAACCCGTAATGCGGTGGAACTGATTGCTGCCTGTCAGTCCCAGGCCGCCGAAACGCTGGAGCTGTCGACAGAGGCCGGACAGGTGATGGAAGATATTCAGCGTGGTTCACAGCGAGTTGTGGATGCGGTCAGCCAGTTCAATCAGAAGCTCTAGCGTCTATCTAATCTGATTTATCAGTCAGCTCATCCGAATGTTCGGCTGGGCTGAATTTTATGCCGACCACAAATTTTATACCGACTGCAAAAATAAGCATGGTGAGCCCAAATTGTTGTCACAATTGAAAGTGATAATTTGGTATACTTATTAGAACAACGCCATAGTTTGATACTGACTCATACATCCTTCTTATTTCCCCGTTTTTAAGCATGTATAGATAGTAGGACTGAAACTATGTTGTTTTCGATACTGGCAATTGTTGCCGGATTCATTCTCCTGATGTGGAGTGCAGACCGATTTATCGAAGGTGCTGCAGTCAGTGCGCGTTATGCCGGTACACCGCCATTGGTGGTTGGTATGCTGGTGATAGGTTTTGGTACTTCAGCACCTGAGATGGTGGTATCCGCGATGGCCGCACTGGATGGCAATCCCTCGTTGGCTTTGGGTAATGCACTCGGCTCCAATATCATCAACATCAGTCTTATCCTTGGTTTGACGGCGATGATAGCGCCGTTAGCTGTGCACTCGACCATTATTCGGAAAGAGTTACCAATTCTGCTGCTGATCACTCTGGTATTGGGGGTGATGCTGTGGGATCACGATATCAGTTCTATTGAGGCCTGGTTACTCTTAGCGGCGTTCGTCAGCATTGTCGGCTGGTCACTATTGAGTGCTTTGCGCTCGCGAAAAAGCCAGCTACCGGCTGAAGTGGAACAACAGGTGATGCCGCAATCTATGACCTTGTCCCGCGCTATTTTTTGGCTCGTTACCGGTTTGGTACTGTTGGTCGCCAGTTCACGTATCTTAGTATGGGGTGCGGTCAATATTGCACAGGAACTGGGTGTCAGTGAGCTGACAATCGGTTTGACCATTGTCGCGCTGGGTACTTCCTTACCTGAACTGGCCGCCTCATTAGCCGCCGCCCGCAAAGGTGAGCATGATCTGGCCGTAGGTAACGTTGTCGGTTCGAACATGTTTAATTCGTTGGCGGTCGTCGGTATTGCCGGTGTCATTGAACCCATTTCTGATGTTGGCGCGGAAATTTTCTGGCGCGACTGGTCATCGGTCTTGTTCTTTACAGCTTTGTTGTTGCTGACCGCAGTCAAACTTGGCAAAGCGAAAACCATTTCCCGCCTGGAAGGGGGAGTGTTCGTTCTGTGTTATTTAAGTTATAACATTTACCTGATTCAGGGCAGCGTGGGTTAGCGCTGTCAAATGCTGGTGCCCGACGGATATCACCGGGCACTGTTTTACAACATCCATAACCCGTTACGGAGATAAAAATGGAGTTACTCGTCAGCTTTTACGAGACACATCAGGCGTTGATTCTGGATATCATCCAGAACTCAATTTTAACCCTGCTTATTTTAGTGATTGCTTCTATCGCATCAAAACTGCTGCGTGCCGGTATTCAGAAAGCCATCATGAAAGTGAGCAATGGTGATGAGATTGTCGCTTCTCTGATGTCTAAAGTCGGTGGTTATATTGTCTATATTCTCGCTCTGGTCATTATTCTCGACCTGTTTGGTGTCAATACCACCAGTTTGGTTGCCTTAGTCGGTGCTGCCGGGTTAGCGATTGGTCTGGCATTAAAAGATACCCTGAGCAATATTGCTGCGGGGATTATGATTCTGTTCCTGAAACCGATTAAAAAAGGTGAATTCGTTGAGTTTGCCGGTTACAGCGGTACGGTAAAAGATATCGGTCTGTTTACCTCAGTATTTGAAACCGGTGACGGCCTGTATATTTCCAGCCCGAACCGCACTGTCTGGAACGCAACTATTCGTAACTTCAGCCGAAATGGCCGTCGTCGTATGGAAATTGTGGTGGGTATCTCTTACGAGGATTCCATTGAAACCGGCCTGAAAGTGCTTCAGGATTTAGCGCTCAGCCATGAAGCGGTCATGCTGGATCCGAAACCTCAGGTGATGGTTCAGATGCTGGCGGACAGCTCAGTGAATCTGCAATTACGTGCCTGGTGTACCACAGATAAATATTGGGAAACTTACTGGAGCATTCAGCGCCAGGTGAAAGGTAAGATTGAGGAAGCAGGCATGACCATTCCTTTTCCGCAGCGCGAGCTGCATATTACGATGACACAGCCGCAAGCGCAGGAATTGCTGGGCCAGAACAAGGCCTGATGCTCTGCCGTTAGCGTTTAGTGCTCATATAAAAAGCCTCGCAGTGAAGACTGCGAGGCTTTTTTCGTATCTGTGTCTCTTTATCAATGAGTGGCTCCGTTACACAAACTCGGTCACGGAGCCTGCCCATTGTCGTTTAAAGTAAACCGCTATTTGGCTTTCTTAACCCGTGGTTCACTCATCAGGCCTTTAATCAGCGATATTGTCGCGATCAACAAGACGATAGTGAACGGGAAGCCGGTTGTCACCGCCATGGCCTGCGCCGCGGCCAAACCACCACCTAGCAGCAATGCTATCGCGACCAAGCCTTCGAAGGTACACCAGAATACGCGCTGTGGTGTTGGCGCATCAACTTTACCGCCGGCAGCAATCGTGTCGATAACCAGTGAACCTGAATCCGATGATGTGATAAAGAACACAACGACTAGGACGATACCGATGAAGGATGTAATTTCATGCAGAGGCATGACTTCCAGCATTTCGAACAGTTTCAATGGCAGGTCTGCGTCCATCACGGCTTTATAACCGTCGTTGACGTACTGACTGATCGCGGTACCACCGAATGCCGTCATCCAGAACACACACACGGTTGACGGAACAATCAGCACGCAGACGATAAATTCGCGTACGGTCCGACCGCGTGATACACGTGCAATGAACATACCGACGAATGGTGACCATGAAATCCACCATGCCCAGTAGAACGATGTCCAGCCTTGAGAATAGTTCACATCTTCACGGCCAAATGGCATAGACAGTGCAGGGAAGTTGGTCAGATAAGCACCGATATTGTCGAAAAAACCGAGCAGGATGGCTGCAGTCGGACCGATGACTACCACGAAAAACAGCAGCAGCGCGGCCAGCAGCATGTTCATTTCTGACAGGCGTTTTACGCCGCCATCCAGGCCGGCCAATACAGACAGCAGTGCAAATGCAGTGATCACAATGATCAGGATAATTTGCGTGGTGTCGGTCAGTGGGATATCAAACAAGAAGTTTAACCCGGTCGCAGCCTGAGACGCGCCGTAGCCCAGAGATGTCGCCAGTCCGAACACTGTTGCCACGATAGCCAAAATATCAATGATGTGACCGGTCCAGCCCCAAACGCGTTCACCAAACAGCGGATAGAACACTGAACGCATAGTCAGTGGTAACCCTTTGTTGAACGAGAAAATAGCCAGTCCCAGAGCCAGCAGTGCGTATATTGCCCAAGGGTGCAGTGCCCAATGGTAAATCGTCGCTGCCATACCGAGCGAACGTGCGGCTTCGCTATCGCCCATCGCACCACCCAGCGGTGCCCAGTCGGTACGCACACCATTTTCTACAGTGGTGCCGCCCAGCGCGGTTGTAAAATGGGTCATGGGTTCAGAAACGCCAAAGAAGACCAGGCCAATCCCCATGCCGGCCGCAAATAACATGGCCAGCCAGCCTGAATAGCTGTAATCCGGTGTCGCATCCGTACCGCCGATCCGTACCCGGCCGAGAGGAGATATGGCCAGTCCGAGACAGACGACAACAAAGATGTTACCAGACAGCAGGAAGAACCAGTCCAGACTGGATGTCAGCCATGCCCGCAGGTCAAGGAACAGCGGTTCGACTTGTTCGCGAAAGATTAGGGTTGCAAATACAAAGATGACAATCGCCAAACCTGATACCGCGAAAACACGGTTATGAATGTCCAGACCAAACGGACCGACGGACAGAACAACATTGTCCTGACCAACGGTGTAATCCGTATCAATCGGGTTTGCTTTGCCACTAGGGTGGGGAACACCACCGTTATCGCTACTCATTTTCTCTCCATTATTGGTTATAAAAATTCACTAGATGTCGTGAGAAGCTAAGCACTCAGATGATATGAGTGCTACTCTTTTTCCAAGAAAATGATTTAGGTCATTTCCATTAGGTATGAAACTCTCTTAATATCAAAGTATCCAGTTAATACTGCCATAAATCACCATTTGAGATGGAAAAATAAATGAAAAACATGGGATTAAAAAGGACTTTATTATTGTCCGTTATCTTACTGGTTGCAATCTCCGTAGCACTGGCCAATTTCGCCTCGTACTACGAGCAAAAAACTTCTTTAACTAAGAGTATTATGGCTCAAAGTAACAGTTTTGTCCTAGAGCAAGCGGCCATGATCAGCTCCTACATCAATGAAAAAGTAGGCGGCGTGAGCAAAATTGCTCAACAGTACAAAAATCAGCAGATGAGCGGCTCTGCCGATCAACTGATTAACCAGACCAAGTTTCTGGCTAACGCACTCAATCTGGAAAGCGCGGTGCTGGCATTTGATAACGGTGATGCCTACTGGAACATCGCGACCGCCAACTGGCCAAACCACAAATTCAATGGTGATGTTACCCAGCGGCCCTGGTATCAGGCGGCGCAGCGCGCTTCCGGCGTGACAGTCACCGATCCGTATAAGGGCACTGACGGAGCTAACTGGGTCACCATCATCGAAAAAATGCAGGGTGGTACCGTATCCGCGGACATGACCTTATCGTTTTTGAACGATATGGTCAAAACGACTATCCCGGGTGCGGTGGCTGTGATCATGAATGAGAACACCACGTTACTGGCATCGTCTTCGACTGTAATCAAAGGTGGCGACAAAGGTACGGATTATCCGTGGTTTAAAGAGGCGGCTTTAACTGCGGTCGGGAAAGACAAAGCCGTGTTTGAGTACAATCTTAACGGGCAGGACAAAATTCTGTTCTCTCACATCATTCATGCCGGCGACAAAAAATGGTATTACGCCATTGGTCTGGATAAGTCGGTTGCCTTCGCTCAATTAGAAGATGCCAGAACCAATGCTATTCTGGTCACTGTGGTGGCGACAATACTGTGTGTCTTAATTGCGTTCGTTCTAATTAATTTCCTCTACCGGCCAATTATTTCATTGCGAGATACTATTGCAAATCTGTCCAGTGGTAACGGCGATTTAACCCAGCGCCTTACCGTAACCTCGAACGATGACATCGGCCAGATTTCGCAGGGGGTAAACCGCTTTATCGAAGATCTGCAGAACATGATGCTGGAAGTCAAACAGGCCAGTGGCTCATTGCAGGACAACGTGCAGCGTCTGCGTCAGCAGTCGAGCAGCAACAGGGATATTCTGCAAAGCCATGTCACCGAAACTGAGCAAATTGTTACTGCAGTAGAGGAGATGGACGCAACGGCGAATTCTATGGCGACCGATGCTGCCAATACAGCCAGTCTGACTCAGCAAGCTAACAGAACCAGTGATGAATCACGGCGTATTGTCGACAAATCGAAACAGACCGTATCGGCCTTGATTGCGGATGTAGAGAAAGCGTCACTGGACGTGCAAAAGATGAATGATCAGACGCAAAATATCAGCACGATTCTGACCGTGATTGGTGATATTGCCGAGCAAACTAACTTGTTGGCACTCAATGCGGCCATCGAGGCGGCGCGTGCCGGCGATCAGGGGCGTGGCTTTGCTGTGGTGGCGGATGAAGTACGTAAACTGGCCAGTCGCACCAAAGAGAGTACCGGTGAAATAGAAGAAGCGCTGAGCGACCTGCTGAGCGGTTGTCAGACGGTTGTCGATTCGATGCGCTACACCAAAGAACGCTGTCAGGAAACTGCAGACGGTTCAGTGGATGTGGAAGCGAGCTTAGAAACCCTGACCCGCTTTGTCGATGAGATCAATGACCTCAGTGCCCAGATCGCGACTGCCGCTGAAGAACAGAGTAGCGTCACTCAGGAAGTCAGTCGTAACATGAATGCGATCAGCGACATCGTGAGTAATCTCGACAAGAACGGACAGCAGGCACTGCGTGACGCGGAAGAGATTGCCAGCGTCAATTCTCAGCTTGGTTCTATTGTCGGCCGCTTTAAATTGTAGCGATTTTATCTGTCGTAAAACGGCGTTTTTAGCAAAACCGGAGTTATAAACTCCGGTTTTTTTATATTTAACAAAAGGTTATGTACGTTTTTTGACCTTGTCGCAAATTCGCAATCTAACGGCGCGATTACGCAAGTAGCATGTTACCGATTCGTTACTATTGCGTTGTGATTACGGTTTCTGTTTTTGGATGACACAAGGCTCAACTGTGTACCAGATAACACCAGAATCCGGCATCAATCGAATAAAGGAAAAAAGATCATACCAAGGAGACGACATGTTCAGCAAAGACCAGACAATCGAATCGTACGACAGCGAGCTGTGGGCGGCGATCACTAAAGAAGAAAAGCGACAAGAAAACCACATCGAGCTGATTGCTTCGGAAAACTACACCAGCCCGCGCGTTATGCAAGCTCAGGGTACCATGCTGACCAACAAGTATGCTGAAGGTTACCCGGCAAAACGCTACTACGGCGGTTGTGAATATGTCGATGATGTTGAACAACTGGCGATCGATCGTGCTAAAGCACTGTTCGGCGCTGAGTACGCCAACGTACAACCACACTCAGGTTCTCAGGCAAACGCAGCGGTCTACATGGCGTTGTGTGAGCCAGGCGATACAGTTCTGGGTATGAGCCTGGCTCATGGTGGTCACCTGACTCACGGTTCTCACGTGAACTTCTCCGGTAAAATCTACAATGCCGTGCAGTACGGTCTGAACGAAGAAACAGGCGAAATTGACTACGCCGAAGTTGAAGCGCTGGCACTGGAACACAAACCAAAAATGATCGTAGCAGGCTTCTCAGCTTACTCACGCGTTGTTGACTGGGCTCGTTTCCGTGACATCGCAGACAAAGTTGGTGCTTACCTGTTTGTGGACATGGCGCACGTTGCTGGTCTGGTTGCTGCTGGTGTTTATCCGAACCCGGTTCCTTTCGCTGATGTGGTCACAACCACAACACACAAAACTCTGCGTGGTCCACGTGGTGGTCTGATCATCTCTCGTGACGCCGAGCTGGAAAAGAAACTTAACGCAGCTGTATTCCCAGGTGGTCAGGGCGGCCCGCTGATGCACGTTATCGCAGCAAAAGCTGTTGCGTTTAAAGAAGCATTAGAGCCTGAATTTGCTGAGTACCAGAAACAAGTAGTTCTAAACGCTCAGGCGATGGCGAAAGTCTTCATCGAGCGCGGTTTCGATGTTGTTTCTGGCGGCACTGACAACCACCTGTTCCTGCTGAGCCTGATTCGTCAGGGTCTGACAGGTAAAGCTGCTGATGCAGCACTGGGCCAGGCGGGGATCACTGTGAACAAAAACGCGGTTCCTGGTGACCCTCAGTCTCCATTCGTCACCTCTGGTCTGCGTATCGGTACGCCAGTGGTGACGACTCGTAAATTCGGTGTCACTGAGTGTGAAGCTCTGGCTGGTTGGATTGCAGACATCTTGGATGTGCTCAACGAACCGCAAGCGCTGGCACTTGTGATTGAACAAGTACGCAACAACGTCCAAGCGCTATGTCGTGATTTCCCGGCATACCAGTAAATGTCAGTGATGACATTTGGATTTTGGCTGAAATGAAGGAACAAAACAATGCAGCATTATTCCGGCTTTGGTCTCTTTAAGCACTCGCTATCTCACCACGAAAACTGGCAGAGCGTGTGGCGTAATCCGACTCCGAAAAAGAAATATGACGTCATCATCGTTGGTGGCGGCGGTCACGGTCTGGCAACAGCCTACTACCTGGCCAAAGAGCATGGCATTACTAACGTAGCCGTGATTGAAAAAGGTTACCTGGGTGGGGGGAACACAGCACGTAACACAACTATCGTGCGTTCAAACTACCTGTGGGACGAAGCCGCATTCCTGTTTGAACACTCACTGAAATTGTGGGACGGCCTGTCACAGGATCTGAACTACAACGTGATGTTCTCTAAGCGTGGCTGTCTGAACGTGGGCCACACACTGCAAGATATGCGTGATATCGAACGTCGTGTTGCTGCTAACCGTCTGAACGGTATTAAAGGTGAAGTGCTGGACGCAAAACAGGTGAAAGAAATTGTTCCTCACATGGATTGTTCTGAAAACGCACGTTACCCGGTGATGGGCGCTTCATGGCAGCCTAACGCAGGTGTGGCACGTCACGATGCGGTTGCATGGGGCTTTGCCCGCGGCGCAGACAGCATGGGTGTTGACCTGATTCAGCAAACCGAAGTGGTTGACATGATCATCGAAGATGGTGCGATTGTTGGTGTGAAAACCAACCGTTACGGCAACATCATGGCCGACCGCGTAGGTTGTGTGGTGGCAGGTAACTCTGGCGTACTGGCGAAAATGGCCGGTTTCGATATGCCGCTGGAATCTCACCCGCTACAGGCACTGGTTTCTGAGCCAATCAAACCAATTATCGACACTGTTGTCATGTCTAACCACGTTCACGGCTACGTGAGCCAGTCGGACAAAGGCGACCTGGTTATCGGTGCAGGTATCGATGGCTACAACGGTTACGGTCAGCGTGGTTCTTATTCAACCATTGAGCACACCGTGCAGGCAATTGTTGAAATGTTCCCAATTTTCTCACGAGTTCGCATGAACCGTCAGTGGGGCGGTATCGTTGATACAACAGCGGATGCATGTCCAATCATGACTAAGACTCCGGTCGAGAACCTGTTCTTCAACTGTGGTTGGGGTACTGGTGGCTTTAAAGCGACCCCGGGATCGGGCAACGTATTTGCTGCGAGCCTGGCGAAAGGTGAAATGCATGAATTGGCGGCGCCATTTTCAATGTTCCGTTTCAACAATGGCGCACTGATCGATGAACACGGTGCCGCAGGCGTAGCGCACTAACAGGAGACGTATTATGTTGCTGATCTATTGTCCTCACTGCGGTGAGTATCGTGAAGAAGAAGAGTTCCATGCTAAGGGCCAGGCGCACATTCAGCGTCCTCTGGACCCGGATTCATGCACAGACGAAGAGTGGGGTCAGTACCTGTTCTTCCGTAAAAACCCGCGTGGTCTGCACCACGAAATATGGGTGCATTCAGCAGGCTGTCGCAAGTTCTTCAACGTAACCCGCGATACACAGACTTACGAAATCAAAGAAGTCTACAAAATTGGAGAGCAACCATCAGTGGTTGCGGAGTAAAGGAGTGTTAGGATGACACAGGTAAATCGTATTGCAGCGGAAAGCCGTATTGATCGCTCACAACCTGTTACTTTCCAGTTCAACGGAAAGTCTTATCGTGGTTTTAAAGGCGATACGCTGGCATCGGCACTACTGGCGAATGGTGTTGATGTTGTTGGCCGCAGTTTTAAATACAGCCGTCCACGCGGGATTGTCGCGGCGGGCGCAGAAGAGCCAAATGCAATTTTCCAAATTGGCGCCACTGAAGCGACTCAGGTTCCAAACGTTCGTGGTACACAGCAAGAGCTGTTTAACGGACTCGTCGGTCAGTCGACTAACGGCTGGCCAAATGTTGAAACCGACGTGATGGGTATCATTGGTAAAGTCGGTGGCAGCATGATGCCTCCTGGTTTCTACTACAAGACGTTCATGTATCCGAAGTCTATGTGGGAAACCTACGAAAAATTCATTCGTCGCGCTGCAGGTCTTGGCCGTTCTCCACTGGAAAACGATCCGGATCGCTACGAAAACGTGAACCAGCACTGTGATGTTCTGGTTGTCGGTGCCGGCCCTGCAGGCCTGATGGCAGCTCTGGCTGCAGCACGCAGCGGCGCACGTGTCATTCTGGCTGATGAACAATCTGAAATGGGTGGTTCACTGCTGAGCTCAAAAGAGAAAATCAACGATCGTCCTGCGACAGAGTGGGTAAACGACGTGGTCTCTGAGCTGAAATCTTGTCCGGAAGTGATGCTACTGCCTCGTTCCACAGTGAACGGCTACCATGATCATAACTTCCTGACCATTCATGAACGTTGTACTGATCACCTGGCTGATCTGGCTCCGGTGAATACTGTCCGTCAGCGCATGCACCGTGTCCGTGCGAAATGGGTTGTACTGGCAACGGGTGCGCACGAGCGACCACTGGTGTTCGGTAACAATGACCTGCCAGGCAGCATGCTGTGTGGTGCGATTTCAACCTACATCAACCGTTACTCGGTTGTACCAGGCGAAAAACTGGTCGTCATGACCACTAACGACAGCGGTTACCAGACTGCACTGGACTGGCATGAAGCCGGCCGTCAGGTTGTGGCTGTGGTTGATACCCGTGCTCAGGCTGACAGCGTTCTGATTCACAAAGCAACTCAGGCTGGCATTCGTGTCATCAAAGGGTCTGCAGTGGTTGAAGCACAAGGTAGCAAACGTGTGACCGGTGTTCGCGTGGCTCCAATCGACGCCAACGGTAATGCTTTGCGTGGTAAAGGTGAAATCCTGTCTGCCGATACCATTGCAACCTCTGGCGGTTTCAGCCCGGTTGTGCACCTGTCTTGCCATACTGGCAGCCGTCCGGTTTGGGATGATGAAGTGATTGGTTTTGTACCGGGTGCAACTAAGCAGAAGCAACTGATTGCCGGTGCTATTACTGGTAAGTTCACCACTGAAGCGGCAATGCAGCAAGGTATCGAAGCTGGTATCAAAGCGATTCAGGAAGTTGGTTTAAGCGCGGTTGACGTTGCTATGCCAGCACTGAACACTGAAACTCCAGCAAAACCGATGGCGCTTTTCCATATCCCGCACGATAAGAAAACGTCTAAAGCACCCAAACAGTTTGTAGACTTCCAGAACGATGTCACTGCCGCCGGTATCGAGCTGGCGTGTCGTGAAGGCTTCGAGTCAATCGAACACGTAAAACGTTACACCGCTATGGGCTTTGGTACTGACCAGGGCAAACTGGGTAACATCAACGGTATGGCAATCACTGCGAAAGCACTGAACAAGACCATCCCTGAAACAGGGACTACCGTATTCCGTCCAAACTACACACCTGTGACGTTTGGTGCGATTGCCGGCCGTAACTGTAAAGAGCTGTTTGATCCTAAACGCTACACTGCAATGCATCAGTGGCACCTGGAGAACGGCGCGAAATTTGAAGATGTCGGTCTTTGGAAACGACCATGGTACTACCCGAAAGGTAATGAAACCATGCAACAGTCTCTGGACCGCGAATGTCTGGCAGTCCGTGAGTCAGTGGGCATTCTGGATGCATCAACGCTGGGTAAAATTGATATCCAGGGTAAAGATGCCCGTGAATTCCTGGGGCGCGTGTACACCAACGCCTGGGCGAAACTGCCCGTCGGTAAGTGTCGTTACGGCCTGATGTGTGGTGAAGACGGTATGGTATTCGACGATGGTGTAACGTCCTGCCTGGGCGAAAACCACTTCCTGATGACGACCACTACTGGCGGCGCAGCGCGCGTTCTGGAATGGCTTGAGCTTTACCATCAAACAGAATGGCCGGATATGGAAGTGTACTTCACTTCTGTGACTGACCACTGGGCGACAGCAACGATTTCCGGCCCGAACAGCCGTAAATTGCTGGAAGAGCTGACTGACGCAGACCTGAGTAAAGATAACTTTGCGTTCATGGACTGGCAGCAAGCAACAGTCGCGGGTATTCCGGCTCGTATCTTCCGTATCTCGTTCACCGGCGAACTGTCATTCGAGATCAACGTTCAGGCTAACTACGGCATGCACGTTTGGAAGAAACTGATTGAACACGGCAAGAAGTACAACATCACGCCGTACGGTACTGAAACCATGCACATTCTGCGTGCAGAAAAAGGCTTCATTATCGCAGGTCAGGATACAGACGGCAGTGTTCATCCACACGACCTTGGCATGAGCTGGTGTGTGGCGAACAGCAAACCATTCAGCTACATCGGTAAGCGTGGTATGGCGCGTGAAGACTGTGTACGTGATAACCGTAAACAGCTGGTTGGTCTGAAAACGATTGATCCAAACGTGGTACTGCCGGAAGGTTCACAAGGCGTCTTTGACCCGAATGCACCAATTCCGATGCCAATGGTAGGTCATATCACTTCAAGTTACTGGAGTGCGAACCTGAACCGCAGTATTGCGATGGGCTTTGTGAAAGGTGGCCTGAACCGCATGGGTGAGAAAGTATTCTACCCGCAGGTTGATGGCTCTGTTATCGAAGCTGAAATCTGTAGCCCTATTTTCTTGGATCCAAAAGGAGAGCGCCAACATGTCTGATTCTGTTGTGATTGATAAAGCAAACGTTCAAGGTGGCGTTGACCTGATGAACCAGATCCCTGGTGGCGAAATCCTGGGTGAATCGCCACTGCACCACGCTGAGCTGGATAAACTGGCCAGCATGCCGGCGAAAGGCAAAGGCGTGGTCCTGAAAGAGCTGAAACTGATGGGTCACCTGACACTGCGGTGTGATGCATCTAATGAAGAGCAAACCAGTGCAGTGGAGTCTATTCTGGGCTTCCCACTGCCACTGAAACCGCTGACTTCAACCTCAAAAGGTGACTATGCAGCGCGCTGGTTATCTCCTGATGAGTGGCTGATCACCGTTCCTGGTCTGGCAGCATTTGATGTCGAAGCGGCTTTCCGTGAGCGTTTGCCAGGACACTACTCGCTGGTCAACGGCAGTGGCGGCTCAACCATTCTGGAACTGTCTGGCCCATTTGCGGTCGACGTGCTGAAGAAATCGTGTCCAATCGATTTCCACCCAAGCGAGTTCCCGGCAGGTAAAGTGGTATCGAGTGTGTTCGCAAAAAGCGGCGCAATCATCCGCCGCATCGAAGATGAGCGTTTCGAGTTAGTGATTCGCCGCAGCTTCGCTGATTACCTGTGGTTGTGGCTTCAGGATGCGAGCCTGGAATACGGCTTAGCGATTGAAAAATAATACTTACCACAACATCTAATCTCACCGGCACTTTATGTGCCGGTCTTATTTGAGTAGAGGGATCTATGACGAATATGACTCAACCGTGGATTTTTACTGCCCGCTGTCCAAGTGTTGTCGGAACGGTCGACGTAGTAACACGTTACCTTGCTGAAGCAGGGCATTATATTGAAGAAATTCAGTCATTTGATGACCGAGCTTCTGGCCAGTTCTTTATCCGTATCGAATTTTTGCCGGCCGAACAGGATGCGTTTGCACCCGAGGCATTTGATGAAGCGTTTGGCGCTCGTGCGGCAGACTTCTCTATGGAATGGAATTTGACGGCTCCGGGTCATCGTACCCGTATGGCTATCATGGTGTCGAAATACGATCACTGCCTGAACGATCTATTGTATCGCTACCGTACCGGCCAGCTCAAAGTGGAAGTGCCACTGATCATTTCTAACCACCCAGATTTGGAAGAGTTAGCGAAATGGCACAACATCCCTTACTACCATCTTCCGGTTAGCGCAGAAACCAAACCACAGCAAGAGGCTGAAATTGTTCGCCTGCTTGACGAATATGATATCGAACTGGTGGTCCTGGCGCGCTACATGCAGGTACTGTCGCCTTGGTTGTGTGAGCAGTTGGACGGCAAAGCGATCAACATCCACCACTCATTGCTGCCTGGTTTTAAAGGGGCACGACCTTACCATCAAGCCTGGGAAAAAGGCGTGAAGATGGTCGGTGCGACCGCTCATTATGTCAACAATGACCTGGACGAAGGTCCGATTATCGCACAGGGCATTCAGGAAGTGGGGCACGCTCATTATCCGGAAGATTTGATCGCAAAAGGTCAGGACGTCGAACGTATCACGCTGTTTAACGCGCTTAAGCATCATGTTGAACGTCGTGTGTTCTTGTCTGGTGATCGCACAATTATTCTTAGCCACTGACAGGAGTTGGGGCAATGTCAATCAGTGTATTTGATCTGTTTAAAATTGGTGTGGGGCCTTCGAGCTCCCACACGGTTGGTCCAATGGTTGCGGCCAAGCGTTTTGTCGACGAACTCGACGAGAGCGGCTACTTGGAACAGACCGGTCGTATCGTAGTAAAACTTTTAGGTTCGCTCAGTGCGACCGGGGTTGGACACGGTACAGATTCCGCTATTTTGGTCGGGTTGATGGGTGAACTGCCGGATACGGTCGACACCTCAATTATCCCTCTGGTCACCAAAGAGCTCAAAGAAGGCGGCAACCTGTGGGTAAAACGCCAGAAGTCGATTCCATTTAACTGGAAAGACGATATGCAGTTCTTGAATGATACCCATGCTTATCATCCTAATGCGATGGAAATTATCGCGTTGGCGGATGATGGTAAGACACTTTACCGTAATACCTACTTTTCGGTTGGTGGTGGCTTCATTCTGGATGAGAAAGAAGCTCAGGCCACTAACGAACATCCGGCAGAAGTATCGGCACCGTACGATTTCGGTAACGGTGAAGAGCTGCTGCAACTGTGCAAACGTCATAATATGAACATTGCGCAGCTGATGATGGAAAATGAAAAAAGCTGGCGCCCGGAAAGCGAAATCCGTGAAAAACTGATTGGCATCTGGCGTGCAATGGAAACCTGTATTGCCAATGGCCTTAAGGCCGAAGGTATTCTGCCGGGCGGTTTGAACGTTAAACGCCGCGCCAAAAAACTGCATGAGTCTCTGGTGTACTGCACCAAGCCGAATGTGATCAGTTCTACGCTGAACGCGATGGACTGGGTCAACTTGTATGCATTGGCGGTGAACGAAGAGAATGCCGCGGGCGGGCGTATGGTGACTGCGCCGACCAACGGCGCGGCGGGGATCATTCCGGCGGTGCTGATGTACTATACCGAATTCACGCCTGAGGTTACGGATGACAACATCGTTGACTTCCTGCTTGCCTCGGCAGCGATTGGCATCTTGTGTAAGAAAAACGCGTCGATTTCTGGTGCGGAAGTGGGCTGTCAGGGTGAGGTGGGGTCTGCGTGTGCGATGGCCGCGGCAGGTTTGTGTGCGGTACT